>NZ_PXXO01000002.1 GCF_003011885.1 Cyanobium usitatum str. Tous | reverse complement strand
GTTCACTGGTTACCTCCTCGCTGGTTCGTGAAACCACCGAGAGCGAGAGCCAGAACTATGGCTACAAGTTTGGCCAAGAAGAGGAGACCTACAACATCGTGGCTGCTCACGGCTACTTCGGTCGCCTGATCTTCCAATACGCCTCCTTCAACAACAGCCGCAGCCTCCACTTCTTCCTGGCTGCCTGGCCCGTGGTTGGCATCTGGTTCACCGCACTTGGCGTGAGCACGATGGCCTTCAACCTCAACGGTTTCAACTTCAATCAGTCGATCCTCGACGGCCAAGGCCGTGTGGTGAACACCTGGGCAGACGTTCTGAACCGCGCTGGTCTGGGTATGGAAGTGATGCACGAGCGCAACGCTCACAACTTCCCGCTTGACCTTGCTGCTGCTACTGCCACCCCCGTGGCACTGACCGCACCTGCAATCGGTTGATAGTCAACAGCCCAGCTACGGCTGGGTAATACGGAATCCCAAAAGCTCCCTTGCATAAGGGAGCTTTTTTGTTGCCTGGGTGGTTGCACAAGTAGTACAACAAGCCTGGATGGGAAATCAGTGGTCAGAAGCGCAATCAGGTGGCCTTTTGCACCATGAGCAATGCCGCTTCCACTGCGAGACCGGGACCAAAACCCAAAGCCAGGCATGGGCCGTTGAGGTCTGGGGAGGTGCGCAGCCGCTCCAGCACAAACAAAATAGTTGCCGACGACATATTGCCGAACTGACGTAATACCGCAGTGGAGAGATCAATCTGGCCGGGTTGCAACCCGGCGCTCTCTTGTACCGCCCCAAGGATGCGGGGCCCGCCGGGATGAACGGCCCAGGTTTCTATTTCCGGCAACGTCAGCCCCAGGCCCGCCAGCCACTGCACCAGCCAAGGGCGCAGCTGGGCGGCGATGCGACTGGGGACTTTGGATGAAAGAACCATGGAAAAACCATGATCTTCAATGATCCAGCCCATCAGGTCTTCAGTGCCGGGTAGCACCGTTGAGGATGAGGCGACTAGCTGCAAGCCTGTTTTATTGGTTGAGCCCACACCAGGGCCATCGGCAGCTACTGCCACCACCGCGCCGGCACCATCAGCGAATAAGGCATTGGCCACGATGTGGTCCGGGTTCCAGCCCTCCTGCAAGTGCAAGCTGCACAACTCCACTGCACACAGCAGCACACAGGCACTGGGATCAGCCTCCACAAAGGCCCGTGCCACCCGCAGTCCGTTGAACGCCCCGTGGCAGCCCATGAAACCCACATGAGTTCGGGCCACATCCATGGCTAGTGGCAGGTTGGCGATTAAGGCCAGGTCGAAGCCAGGGGCCCCAAAGCCCGTGCACGAGACGGTGATTAAGTGGGTGATCGCGCTGGCCTCGATACCGGCATCCTTAAGTGCTAAACGGGAAGCCTCTAGGGCTAGCTCCAGCGCTGCCGGTTGATAGCGCCTCATCCGCTCAGCCGTTGAGGGGTTGCCGGAGTCAGGCAGGGGAATGCAGTGGCGGTGCATCACCCCCGAGCGCTGGTAGATCCTCTCCAGCAGCCGTTGTTGACGAGGGCTGGCATTGCCTATCTGCGGTGCAAGGGCCAGGGCTTCTTGCTGGCTGATGCGCCTCTGGGGCACCGCAGTGCCAAGACCAATCAAGGACAAGGGCATGATTGATCAGTCCGTCGAGCAGGGCAGGGCGGGCCGCTGCAGAAGCCCAATCATGGAGCCGGCGACCGAGGGGAAGCTCCCCGCCAGCCTGTGCAGCCCCCAGCTGATCCTGGGGTGCCGCAAAACCACTGCCAGCACTCGGCATGATCTCTGCTTCTGTGCCACCCAGCGGCGGTGAAGGCGCCGCCACTCCGTCTCAATTGCCCCATCCCAGTGCTCCAATCCGCGCAGCACTAGAGGCAGGGCAGCTAGTGAGGAGGTAATAGCCCAGCCCATGCCTTCACCGGTGAAGGGCTCCACGTAGCCGGCGGCATCACCAAGCAGCAGCAGCCTGTGACCCGCAAGCGGAATTGTGCGACGACTGAGCGCTGCGGTGAGTTGCCAGGCTGATTCTTTAAGGCCAGGCAAAGTCGCAAAGCCCGCTTCAGCCAGGATTTTTTGGCAAAGCAGGGCCGCACCACCAACGGAGCCCAGCATGGGCCGATCGAAGGCACAGGCCAGGTTGATCTCCCCGCTCTCTACCCGCACAAGACCCACATAACCGCCCTGGCCTACAGCCATCTGCAACACCCCGGGAGCCAGCTCAGCAGCTTCCCCTGGCAGTACGCACCCTGCGCCAATACGACTATGGGGCTGGATGCTGGTGCTGATCTCAGCCTCCTTATCGATGGCGCGGTGGCTGAGACCCGCCGCGATCAACACCACCTTGGCGCGGACACTCCACCTTGCAGTGCCTTTTTGCAGCACCACCTCCCGGTCTGGTTCTAAGCCGGTGGCTGCAGCGCCCAGTACCGCCCGGGTGCCCGTCATCACCGTGGCACCAACTGCAACAGCTGCTTCCAGCAGAGCCTGATCCAGGCGAGAGCGGGACAGGACCCGGCCAGCTCCCAGGGCTATCGGGTTAACCCGGCCAGCTACCCCCAGCTGCAGCCGCTCAAGGGATAGGCCACCTTGGGCCGCCACTAGGTCGCCAAGTCCAGCTGTTTTAAGTGCTGCCAGGGCCTGGGGGCTTAGGCAGGCTCCACATACTTTCCAGCGAGGAAAGAGGCGCTGCTCCACCAGCAAGACGCGCACGCCACGACTGGCCAGACCATGGGCTGCAAGGGCGCCGGCCGGTCCAGCACCCACTACCACCACATCCCAGCAAGGCGAAATATGCAACGGTCCGAGTTCAGGCGTTGGCTGCATGCCGACTCCAGGAGAGCAGGAAACGCTCGGGCCAGAAGCGGGTGATCTGGGCACCCACCAGGCCAGCCGATGCGGCCAGCTGCGCCACCTCGTCGAGTTGAAAAGCACCACCCACCGAGAGTGGTCCATCTATGTGCACGATCGCTGAGCGACTCAGCAGCCGGGTGCCGATCCAGGTGAGCAGCAGATCAATGGGGCTGCGGATTAGGTCGTGTACCAACAGCTGATCGAGGGTGGCGGCGGCCATAGAGCGCAGCAGGCTTTCTGCATCGGCTTCCGTGAGGTGATGCAGAAACAACGAGGTTGTGATTAGGTGATAACCGCCGGGAAGCGGGGAATTGATTGCGTCGGTTTGGAAGAAATGAGTCTCCAATCCCTCCGCCTTAGCTGCTGCACTTGCCAGGGAGACAGCTTCAGCGCTGATGTCGCAGCCATGCACCTGCAGATCAATCCCCTCCCGCTTGGCCATGCGACTGATGGCACGCACCGCGTCGCCCCCACCGCAGGCCACATCTAGGAGGCGCAACCGCCGCGCGGGATTCAATTTTGCTAATCGACGGATATCAGGAAAGAAGCCAGCAGTGCTGCGGGTCAAGGCATTGATGCGAGCTAGACCAAGCAGTGCTTGCTGATGATCAAGAGGATCAAGTCCGGGCTGATCCATCAGCTCTGGCCTTAGCTGCCGCTGACCAAGCTGACTCCATAACTGGGGCAGGGGCACCTCAAGGGCTGCTTGGAGATCAGCAAGTTTTGGCTGCAAATTGCCCCGCTGCAATGCAATCTTGACGCAAACTTAATATCCCAACATTAAGATTCCAAAATTTAAGCCCAAACTGAGAGCATTGCAGCCAATGGCGCAGCTATCAGGATCAGAAACAGAAGGGAAGAAACTGGGTGCGGCAGGCGGCGTAACCGTCTATCAGAGCTCCGAGGCCGATTTGATGAGCGATACCGGAGCCCGTAAGACCTTCTGTGATGATGCCAATCGCGATACCTAACATTGCTGCTCGGCCGTTGAACAGTTCTACGCGTTTGAGCTGTTCCAATAGAAACAATTCTTCGGCCCGATGCTTAAGCCATTCTCGGCCAGCCGGAGTGTTTGTCATTTTTTTGCAACGAAGAAGGAGGAATTAGGCTCAACGATGCTGAGAGTTACGGCTATCAGGATCTCGGGGTCAGATCAGTTGGGCGACTGAGCACGTAGGTGGTCATGCCACCGAGCACCACCACAAGGGCAATCACGGTGAAAATTGCAGCTGTGTAATCGGTTTCCATGGTGATCAACCCAGGCCGAGTTGGGAAAGGATGCCTTGGCCAGTGAGTAGCTCAGTGCCGAGGCCGATTACGAAACCGAGCATGGCTAGGCGACCATTCCAGGTTTCAGCAAATTCAACGAATCCGAAGCGGGAAGCAGAATCAGCCATGAGTGTTGCGGTTTGTTACGGGAACTGTAACGCAATGTGGCGAGGGCCTGGCGGCTAGGGCCAGACGGCTAGGGCCAGGCAGCGAGGACCCGTGGGCTTCCACCGGATTCGGCGCTGTCTGTGTATGCCGTTAATAATCAGGCGAGGTAAGGATCCAGGAAGCTGAGCGGCCTTGCCATGGATGCCGAAAAGCCGAGAATGCCGCGATCCTTGTAGCTGTAGAGCAGGGTGTCGTCGTCTTCCAGCAGGAAGGTTCCGCCGCGCTGGGTCAGAAAGTCGTCGCAGGGCACGTAGGTGCGCCAGTTGCCCAACACCTCGCCCATGTTGCGCAGCCGAACCGTGGCCAATTCGAAGGGGCGCTGGAATCCGGTCCCGCCAGCCCTGGCAAAGAACGAACCTTTAATTGGTGGCAAGGGGCCTGCCTGGATGGTCTCCTCGTCGGCGATTCGCTGGGGAGCCGCTCGATCGCCCGTGTAGCCGCGCAGCACCTCGGCCAAGGTGCCGGGAGAGCCGATGCCGGCGCACATCAAAAGCAGGTTGGTCCAAGGGCCGCCGATCTGCTGCAGACCCTCGTAGAGGCCCAGGGCACGGTGCAGCTGCGGGTCTGCATCCACCTGCAGTAGCTCGCGGGGAAAGCCTGTGAATTCACAGAAGCGATCGGCTCCGGCAGCCTGGCCGATACCGATTGCCAGCACGGCGATCCCGGCAGTCTCCAGCTGCGGCAGGGCGGCAACCAGGGCCTGGGCGTATTCGAGGCTGTCGAAATCCCCCAACTGGGGTAGCAGAAGCACCAAACGGCGCCGTCCCCGACCCATCCCCGCAACGCCCGCCAGCCGCTCAGCCAGGGAATCCGGGGCTAACTCGGTGCTGGACACGGGGATCGCTGCGCTCTTGATGTAGCCATCGTGGCGCCAAGCCGGCTGCCTGGCGATCCGCCTTTTGGATCAACAGAATTGGGTGTTGCCGGGAACAGGGGCTATGGCCGTTGAGGAGCGCAGGGCTGGAGAGTCACGCAAGATCCTGCTCACCGGCGGCAGCTCCGGGATCGGTTTTGAGGCGGCAACCCTGCTGCTCCAGGCCGGTCACCACCTCACCATCCCCTGCCGGGATGGGACCACCGCCGCGCTTCTGCGCCAGCGCCTGAGCGACAAGATCGATACCCCTAGCTGCGATCTGGCTGATCTGAGCAGCATCGGGCGCTGTGCCGAAGCCTTGCTGGCCAAGGGTGAGCCGATCGATACCTTGGTGCTCAACGCCGGCTTGCAGTACAGCGGCATGGTCGAGCCCCGCTGGTCGGCCCAGGGGTTTGAACTCACCATCGCCGTTAACCACCTGGGTCACCAGGCCCTGCTGCAGCAACTTTTGCCCCTGTTGATTGGGAGCAAGGCACCTCGCTTGGTGGTCACCGCATCGGAGGTGCACGACCCCACCAGCGCCGGGGGAAAAGTGGGTCTCCCGGCTGGCCTCGGAGATCTTGCCGGTCTGCGTCAGGGCCCTGGGGCGTTAATGCTGGATGGCAGCGCCAGCTTTAGTGCCGAGAAGGCTTACAAAGACAGCAAGCTTTGCAACCTGTTGATGGCAAGGGAGGTGGAGCGGCGGCTGAGGGAGCAGGGCACGCATCTGCCGGTGCTCGCCTGGAGCCCGGGGCTGGTGATCCCGCGCAGTAAGGGGGGCTTCTTCCGCTATAGCCGCAGCCATAACCCCATGGGCCAGGCCCTGTTCGCCTTTGTTGCTCGCGACCTGCTGCGGCTCACCGAAAGTCCCCAGAGGGCTGGCGCCCTGCTGGCCGGCCTCGCCGATGGCTCAAAACCGCACGCCAGTGGATTTCAATACTGGAGCAACCGAGTTGTGGGGCCTGGTCGGCTGCGTTTTGAGACCAGCCAACCCAGTGCGGAGGCCTGCTCCGACCCACTGGCCCGGCTGCTGTGGGATCTCAGTGCCGCATCAACAGACCGCAAAGCCACGTTTCATATTTCTTCATATTAAGATTCAGCAAAGCGGAATCCTGATGAACGACTTGTTGGCTGTCATCTATTTTGTTTTCTTTGCGGCCATCGCTGGCGGAGCCTTCGCGCTGATGTCCCAAAACTTGCGTAGTTCCCAGGAGAGAGATTCCCTTCAAACCCCTCGTAGACGCAGCAGGGTTCACCCAGAGGCTCCCCAGCCCGGCGAAGAGGTGCTTTACGTAGATTTCAGCCGCGAGCGTTTAGAGCAGATGTATCAGCAAACCCCTTGATTTTTGAACTGAATACGAAGTAGGTGAATTTTTGGCGAAACGCATTTAACCTACAACTTAATTAATTTACAAAAGTGTATTTCCGTGGCAGCCGCTGCTCCGGCCTCCGATGCGACGCTTCACCTGCAAGTGGACTGACTCGGCACTCAGGCATTGGCGTTCGGCTGGGAAGTTGGTGAATTGCGCTTGACCGTGATGCCTTTGCCGAGGAAACAGGGCTCACGGTGAAATTCACCCGTTTTCGCATCGAGGGCAAGGATTGGTTTGATCGGGCTAGCCAGCGGGCGATTTATCTGCCAGGTCAATCCTTTTCTGTTGAGTCCAGCCACTTCTATGGCTTGCTCTTCAATCTCTGCCCCCCGGGTAAGACAACTTCAGCTCCATTTGGAAAGCGGCCTCCAGAACCTTGCTCAGCTTCGCGGCATCGCTTCCGGCCATCCCGATGCGCCTTTAGCTCTAGGGGTTGAAACACTTGCCTACTGCTCCAGGGCCTGCATGATCGCCATTGCTCTGGGGTAGGCCCTGGTCAAGTCCGACTGAGCGCTTCACGTTTCTTCATCAAGCTTGCCAGGATTGGTGAAGCAATCAACCCACCATGTCCACCCCCCTGCTTCTTGAGCTGTTTGGAGGCTTCCTGGCTGCCTGTATGGCCCTTTGGTTTGTGGCCCTCAGCCGCCCTGCTGATCAACCGGCTGCAGCCGAGACCCCTGCAAATGCTCTATGGATCACGACTGCTCAAGCTCAACGGATCCGTTCCGTTCTAGAGGCATATGTGTTGAAGCCAGGCGGAGTTGCGTCTCTTGGCCTGCTGCTGCTTCGCTTGGCTATCGGCGTGATGATGATTCACCATGGCCATGAAAAACTTGCCGATCCCCAGCAATTTGCCAATACCTATGTGGCATCTCTGCACCTGCCATTCCCCTTGTTTTTCGCCTATGCCGCTGGCTTTTCCGAGCTGATCGGCAGTTGGTTGGTAATTCTCGGCTTGTTCACGCCCGTTGGAGCGCTCGCCCTCACCGGCACGATGACAGTCGCCGCTTACCAACACATCCTTACGGCTGGGCTAAATATTTACGTGCTCGAACTGGTCGTTCTCTACCTCGGCGGCAGCCTTGCACTGTTGCTAGTTGGTCCTGGCCGCTTTTCATTTGATGCTGGCATGCTGCCCGGTCTGCTCGTTAAGCCAACCGTTCGCATCAAGCCAGAAATGTCTGCCCCCTCAGAAGGCATTTCAGGTTTGACTCCTGCTTACGTGCAAATCAATGCCAGCAATTCAACCCGCTGAGGTTGCTGGCCGTTTTGGGGAGGCCTAATGGATAGTCTTCCCCCATGGCGTCCCCTTTTGCGAGCTGCCCTGCAGAGGGAGGGCAGATCCTCAAGTAGCCGTTGGCTGCAACTTGCAACTGTCGCCAGCGATGGCACTCCCAGGGTGCGCAGCTTGGTATTCCGGGGTTGGTCAGCTCCAGCCGTTCTGGATTTGTTCACTGATGGTCGCAGTGAGAAAGCCAGCGAGCTGCGACATTTGCCAGCAGCGGAAATTTGCTGGCTTTTGCCTCGGGCTCGAAGCCAGTTTCGATTGCGTTCAAGGCGCTGTCAGCCTCCCTCAGCGGAGTTGCTCAAGCAGCGTCAGCACCACTGGCAAAACCTCACACCTTCCGCTAGGGCCCTATGGGGCTGGCCGGAGCCAGGAATCCCCCTCGAGCTGCAGGCAGCCTTTCCCCAGGAACTTGACGATACCACACCGATGCCCAGTCACTTTGAACTGCTGAGTTTTGAGGTGCATCAAGTCGAGTTGTTGGAACTTGGCGGGCAACCCCACCAGCGCAGGCGCTGGTGCTCCTCTGGCTCCTGGTCTGAAGAGCTGCTGAACCCTTGATTCGGCCATTTGGGAGTGGTTCGTTACGCCCAGAATCTTTAAGCAGTACCTTTAACTTGGTATAAACGCAGCTGTATGCGAATTACGCAGTGCAACGGTGAGCACCTAGTCGCCCTTACGTCATCAGAGGCATCCAGTTTGGTTGATGCCTGTGCCCTGTTGGTACTGGCTTCTGAGGCAGCTCCCCCGGAGGCCCTGCCTCCTGATATGAAAACCCTGCTTGGTCAGTTGTTTGATGGCTTGAAGTCAGCCACTGAAACACCAAAGCCCGCCCAAAAGCACCTATAAACGCCTCCCTCCTGAACAAAATCGGAGTTCGCTCCGAGCGGGTTGGCGGCCAGCTGATTTCATGCACTTGGAGCTGGTATGAGCGCTTTTCGCAAGATTTCCAGGCGTTTGCTGTTGACGCCCAGATCTGAATCGCCAAGCCGAGAGACGGAGCGAGCTTGGAGAATTGCATGCTCAGTGTCTGCGTACAGCTCTAGATCGTCGACGAAGCCAAACAGGGAGCTGGTTGCGGTTGCGTGCAGATAGCCCTCAGCTCGCTCGACAACCTTGGTGCCGCCCATCGCTTCAATCACGGGAATCAGGCTTTCGAGGGCGCTCTGGGGAGTATCTCCGCTCCTCTGCTGGATAGGCCAATCCGCCCTTGCGCAGTGCGCTGGCGTGGCACAAGGGGCCAGGGCGCCGTCGTGCACACCTAGGTCGATTGGTACCGGACCAACGATGTGAAACAGGGCGAGGCTCAGCAATACGGCCAGATGCTGCAGCAGATAGATCATCGCGGGCTCAGGTGGGGGAGATGGGAAAGGTGCCACCGTAACCAGGTTGGGCCGCCTGGCTGACTCCAGATTGATTAAAATGCAAATGAGGTTTTAGCCTCTGACGCCATGGGGCCGCTGCAAATCGTTTGGTTCAAGCGCGATCTGCGCAGCTTCGATCACAGGCCCTTATTGGAGGCCTCGCTGCGGGGACCAGTGCTGCCGCTCTACGTGGTGGAGCCAGACTTGTGGTTGCAGCCAGACAGCTCCGCTCGGCAGTGGGAGTTTTGCCGGGAATGTCTAGTAGAGCTGCGAGCGGCTCTTGCCGGTCTTGGCCAACCACTTGTGGTGCGCATCGGTGCGATTGAACAGGTGCTGGAGCGGGCCCATCGCCAGTTTGGAGTAGCTGGCTTGTGGAGTCACGAGGAAACTGGCAACGGTTGGACCTACGCCCGTGACCTGCGCGTAGCGGACTGGGCCCGCCGGCACGGCATTGAATGGCAGGAGATTCCTCAATTTGGTGTCACCCGAAGGCTCAGTAGGCGTACAGGTTGGGCAAAGCATTGGGAGGAGCGCATGGCCGAGGAGCTAACTGGTGCGCCGCTCCGTCTCACCCCGCTGCCCGGGCTCGACCCTGGTCCTCTGCCAGTAGCCGAAGAGCTAGGGCTGAAGCCCGATTTCTGCCCTGGGCGGCAAAAGGGAGGGCGAGCCCAAGGCTTGAAAACCCTCGCCTCCTTTTTGGATCAGCGCAGCCGCTCCTACCAATCCGGGTTGTCTAGCCCCAATACGGCCGACGTCAGCTGCTCGCGCCTTTCCCCCCATCTCAGTTGGGGCAGCTTGTCGATGCGGGAGGTAGTGCAAAAAAGCCGCCTCCGTCGCCAGGCTCTTGCGGCAGTCCCCTGGCGGCGCTCCCTGCAGCGCTTTGATGAGCGCTTGCATTGGCATTGCCATTTTATCCAGAAGTTGGAATGCCAGCCCAGCCTGGAATACAGGGAGCTCCATCCCCTCACTGCCGGACTGCGTGACAGTAATCATGAGCTTTTGGCAGCCTGGGCAGAGGGGCGCACGGGGCTTCCTTTTGTGGATGCTTGCATGCGCTCCCTAAACGCAACCGGCTGGCTGAATTTCCGGATGCGGGCGATGCTGCTTTCCGTAGCCAGCTATCAGCTGTGGATTCCCTGGCGGGAGAGCGGGGTCCATCTCGCAAGACAATTCGTTGACTATGAACCTGGTATCCACTGGAGCCAGTGTCAGATGCAATCTGGCACTACCGGCATCAATACAATCCGTATATACAACCCGCTTAAGCAGGGGCTAGACCACGATCCAGAAGGTGTCTTCATCCGCCGCTGGCTGCCAGAGCTTGCCCATGTCCCCCCGGTGTATCTGCACACCCCCTGGACCATGGACGACCGCACCCAGGCTCGGCTTGGAATAGGGATCGGTCGCGCCTATCCCCTGCCTTCGATCGATTGGAATACTGCGGCTGCAGTAGCCCGCGATCGAATCTGGGCCCTACGGCAGCAGTATGGCTTTGCTGCCACTGCTGATGCCATACAGAATCGCCACGGTTCACGGCGTTCGGGTCTGCGCTCCAGCAGCAGCGGACGGCGAAGCAAGTTGCCTATAGACCAGCTTTGCTTCGATTTTGTGGGAGATACGGCTGTTGCTCAGTAACGGATTCATTCCGTTCGAGGGCTCGCGATTACAAGAAGCTCAACTACATCTGCGTTAGTCGCGGCGGCAAATATCTTTGCGGCCTTGGCAGAGGCTATCCAGGCTCGGTCGTCCAGTGATCCGCAGTCTCATATCCGCCCAAATGCCGTAGGCAAGGTTTGTCAAGGGGCGCAGCAGGGGCCACTGGGTTGGGGCATAGAGCCAGCCCAATCCGATCAGCTCGTAGGCCCGTCTAAACACCTCGACGTCACGCAGCACTGCACCACTGGCATCAATGGCGTGGATGCGCCCCATAGCTTCCCTATAGCTGATGCCGGCGTAGCTATCTGGGTTGTATTCGGGCTGATCGATGTCTACGAAAGCGAGTTTTAGACACTCACCATGGCGCTGCCTGTCTTTGCGGCCAAGTAGCTCCACCTCCCGCAGGCACAGGGGGCAACCCCCGTCATAGAGAAGGGTAAGAGCCGGGCACTCGGCTGCCTTGAAGTGTTTGTGGCTAGGAGAATTCACTTTTTGCGGCAGTAGCCTCCGCCTACGTTCATCCACCCTTCAGCGCAGGCCTTGCCATTGGTGGGTTGCACCGTGTATGTCATCAGCCCCAGGGTGCTGCACTTGCCGTTCAGCATGTCTACGTACCCCATGGGACAGATGTCGCCTATTTTCGAGACTTGGCGCTGGGCTTGGGCGGCTGGGGCGGTAGCTGCCAGGCCAGGTAAAACGATCAACAAGAAAAGTAATATGCGCATGGCAGCCTCTCGGTGCACTGGATAGGTTTCAACCTATCTTAGGCAGAATGCTAGGGATGATCTGAAACATATCCATCTCTATGCTTCGCCAAAGCCTCGAGACCCTGCGGGTGGTGACCCCAGGCGAGGGCTTTACCGACCTCACTGGCCGACTTAACGCCGCCTTGGCCTCCAGTGGCATGGAGCAAGGGCTGCTCAACTTGGTGTGTCTGCACACCTCATGCAGCCTCACTATCAACGAAAACGCCGACCCGCGCGTACTGCGCGACCTTTCCAGCTACCTGCGAGCCCTCGTGCCCGAGGAGGGCATCCGTCCGGTCAGCGGCCGTGGGGAACTGCGCCCTTACGTACACGCTGATGAAGGCTCCGACGACATGCCGGCCCACATTCGTACGGCTCTCACCACCAGTCAGCTCAGCCTTTCTTTTGAGGCTGGCCGTCTGTTACTTGGCACCTGGCAGGCTGTTTATCTGTGGGAGCACCGCAGGAGGGGCAGCGAGCGGTTGCTGACACTGCACCTATTGGGTTCTTAGGGCTCCATTCGTTTGATTAGATCCATGAGCAGCACCCCCTGTCCTATCTGCAGAATTCATCACGACCCCGCAGCGCGGGGAGCCTATGAAATCGGGCGTGGTTCCCATTGGCTGTTGCGCCACCATCCCGACCCCGCCCCCCTGGTTGGTTGGCTGCTCCTAGATAGTCTCCGCCATGTAGCGGGCCCGGCTGATTTCAACGACCAGGAGGCAGCCTCCTGGGGGCTGGCCGTGCGCTACGCCAGCGCTCTGCTTAAAGAGCAAACCGGCTGCGACAGGGTCTATGCGATTGCTTTTGGCGAGGGTGCGCCCCATTTGCACCTCCACCTAATTCCCCGCTTTGCTGGCGATCCCCGCACCTGCGCTTGGTTGGTGGCAGATCATTACCGAGCGGTGTCAGCAGGAGAACGGGAGCCCGCTCCTCCTGAGCAACTGACGGACCTGGTGGACCGGGCCCGCAGCAGCTTTTCGTACCAGCTTTTGCAGTGAGCTACACCAGCACCGGCAGCTTGGCCGGCTCGCTTTGCTGGAAGCGCAACCGTTCCTGCTCCACATCCACCGTGATGGTGTGGCCGCTGGTGAACGTCCCAGCCAGGATTCCCTTGGCTAAAGGGGTTTCCAGCTCCCTTTGGATAGCCCGCTTGAGCGGCCGGGCCCCATACACCGGGTCATAGCCCACACCGGCAAGCCAGTCGAGGGCATCAGCATTGAGCTGCAGTCCCAGTTTTTTGTCGTCTAGGCGCCTGGCCAGCCGCTGCACCTGCAGCTCCACGATCTCGCGCAATTCCTCCTGCTTGAGGCTGTGGAAGATGATCGATTCATCAAGCCGATTGAGGAATTCAGGCCGGAAGTGACCTCTGAGGGCTTCATTTACCCGGGCCTCCATTTCGCCGTGGCGGGCTGGATCGCCGGCCAGATCCAGGATCGAGGCGCTGCCGATGTTGCTGGTGAGGATTAGCACCGTGTTGGTGAAGTCCACCGTGCGGCCCTGGCCATCGGTGACGCGGCCGTCATCAAGGATCTGCAGCATCACGTTGAACACATCGGGGTGGGCCTTTTCCACCTCGTCGAACAGGATCACGGCGTAGGGCCGGCGCCGCACCGCTTCGGTGAGTTGGCCGCCCTCTTCGTAGCCCACGTAGCCAGGAGGTGCCCCGATCAGCCGGCTCACGGCGTGCTTTTCCATGTATTCGCTCATGTCGATGCGCACCATCGACTCCTCGGAATCAAACAGCTGGGCTGCCAGGGCCTTGGAGAGTTCGGTTTTACCGACGCCGGTGGGGCCAAGGAACAGGAAGCTGGCGATTGGCCGGTTGGGATCGCTCAGGCCTGCCCTCGATCGCTGAATTGCATCGGCTACCGCTGTGACCGCCTGGGCCTGACCAATCACCCGGGTGTGCAGCTCCTCCTCTAGGTGCAGCAGCTTCGCCATCTCGCTTTGGACCAACTTGGCCACGGGGATGCCGGTCCATTTGGCGATCACCTCGGCGATGTCGTCTTCGGTGACCTCTTCACGCAGCATGGTTTTATCGCTGCCGCTGGCATTAAGCGCCTCTTCTTTGGCGGCCAGCTTCTTGTGCAGCTCGGCCAGGGTGCCGTATTCGAGCTCGGCGGCCTTGTTGAGGTCGTAGTTGCGCTTGGCCTGCTCTACCTGCAGCTGCACCTGCTCGATCTCCTCCTTGATCGCGCCAAGCTCATCAATCGAGCTCTTTTCTGCCTGCCATTGGGCATTGAGTGTGCTCTGCTGTTCGCTGAGATCGGCCAGCTCCTTCTCCAGTCGCTCGAGCCGATCCTTGCTGGCGGGGTCGGATTCGCGCCCCAGAGACAGTTTTTCCATCTCCAGCTGCAGGATGCGGCGATCGAGCTCGTCGATCTGCTCCGGCTTGGAGGTGATCTCCATCTTTAGGCGGGCGGCCGATTCATCCATCAGATCGATGGCCTTGTCTGGCAGGAAGCGATCGGCGATGTAGCGGCTGGAGAGCACGGCCGCTGCTACCAGGGCGTTATCGGCGATGCGCACGCCGTGGTGCACCTCGTAGCGCTCTTTCAGGCCCCGCAGAATCGAGATGGTGTCCTCCACCGTTGGTTGATCCACGAACACCTGCTGGAAGCGGCGCTCCAGGGCCGGATCCTTCTCGATGTGCTGGCGGTGCTCATCGAGGGTGGTGGCGCCAATGCAGCGCAGTTCGCCCCTGGCCAGCATCGGCTTGAGCAGGTTGCTGGCATCCATGGCACCGCCGCTGGCGCCGGCCCCCACCACCGTGTGGATCTCGTCGATGAACAGCACGATCTGGCCTTCGGAGGCGGTGACCTCCTTGAGCACGGCCTTGAGCCGCTCCTCAAATTCACCGCGGTACTTGGCACCGGCGATCAGGGCGCCCATATCCAGGGACACGAGCTGGCGGTTCTGCAGGGCTTGGGGCACATCGCCATTGACGATGCGCTGGGCCAGCCCCTCCACAATCGCCGTTTTGCCCACACCGGGCTCTCCTATCAGCACCGGGTTGTTCTTGGTGCGGCGGCTGAGGATCTGGATCGTGCGGCGAATCTCTTCATCACGGCCAATCACCGGATCGAGCTTGCCCTCGCGGGCAGCGGCCGTGAGATCCCTGCCGTATTTCTCCAGAGATTCGTAGGTGCCTTCGGGGTTCTGATCGGTCACGTTTTGGGATCCGCGGATGGCCTGTACGGCTTCTTTGAGTTTGTTGGTGTTTGTGCCCGCTTGAGATAGCAATTGCTTACCGCAGCGGTCGTCGATCGCTAGCGCCAGAAGTAGGTGCTCAATGGCGATGTAGCTGTCGCCGTAGGACTGTTTGAGCTCCTCAGCCTGGTCAAGAACGGTATTGAGCCCCTTGCCGAGATAGACGTTGTCGGGGGGCGCACTAAGGCTGGCTTGGCCGGCGATCCAGGCGTCAACCTTCTGGCTGAGGCTGCCCACATCCACGCTCGCCTTTTCCAGAATGCGGCCTGCCAATCCCTGCTGGCTTAGTAGGGCGGCGAGCAGGTGCTCGCTTTCCATCTGCTGCTGACGCCGCTGCTGCGCCAATTGCTGGGCGGCCACCACGGAGGCCCAGGCTTTTTCGGTGAAAAGTTCGGCGGTGGGATGCATGGCCACTTGCCTCGATTGAGCTGCTGGATTAACCGTATGTCCGTTGTGACAATTCAGCAGCGAGGAGAACCGACCGGATTGATTCGGTCCTCCCCCGAGCTGGTGGGCCTAGTTCTTCGGCAGCTGAATCACACCAGCATCGGCGCCGCACATGCGCAGCGGACAGCCATCCGCTCCATACATCGCGTCGGCGGGGGAAAGGCAGCCCATCGCGTTCTTTGCCTGCACTTGATTGGCTTGGATCCGCCTGGGCTGGAGCAGTTTCTGGCTGGCGGGCACCACCAGTGGACAGGGAGGCTTAGGCAAGGCCTGAGCCTGGGCCTGGCCGTGGAAGCTTCCCAGCAGCCCAGCCCCGGCGATGGCGAGTCCCAGCACCACGGGATCCATGCTCATCAGCAGTCGGGCCTGGGGCGAGGGGGTACGGGCTGCCATGCCGATGCTTAGTTCAGACTGAACCCACTCTGGCCCCCCGCATGGGGGATCGCTGCCGTGAACGACACCTGGAATGACCCGTTGATTGAGCAGCTGGCGTCCGAGTCCCGGGAGTTTGATGGCACGGGTCGGGATCCGGAGCGCAACTGCTGGCTGGCCGTGCATCGTTATGTGCACGGTGTTCTTCCCAGCGAATACGACATCCGCGAGGTGCCGGAGGAGCTTTATCTGGCCGTGCTGGCTGCCCGCCGAGACCAGAACTGAGATCCGGGCAGAATTTTCCCGGATGTTCGCTCGGCTTCGGTGGCCAACAAAAAACCCCGACCTTGGCCGGGGTTTGCTGAAGGACTAATTGGATAATTGAGTCAGGAAGACCAGCCCAGGAACGCCGGCCCCGGAAGACCAGCTCTTAGATCAGGCCCAGCCCTTAGAAGACATGTCTTCGACGTAGGCAGCGACATCGGCGATGTCACCTTCGCTGAGCTTGCCACCGAAGGCAGGCATGGCGTTTTTGCCGTTGGTTACCTGGTAAGCAATGGCAGCTTCGTGGCCTTCGCTGTAGTTGGCCAGGTAAGCGGTTAGGGCATCCTGCTTAAGGGTGCGCTCGGCGTTAACAACGTTGCCACCACCCATGTGGCAAGCGGCGCAGTTGGCGGAAAAGATCTGGCCGCCATGGGCCACATCGGCAGCGAAGCTAGGAGCAGCACCCAGCACTAGCGCCAGGCAGAGAGCGATTAGAGAGAAGAGACGGCGCATGGGGGGCGCTTAAAAGCATGGGCAACTCGACAAAATTAAGGCGTGAACCGGGCTGATGTGACCCCTGGCAACCAGGTTCGAAACAATTGCCACAAAGTTGGCTGTGCAGTGGGATCAGCCAGGTGCCAAGACGTTGATTTCAGCGGTCATCCCTGCTGCCCGATGGGGCTCACACCAGATCGCGTAGCGGCCGGGCGTATCAAATTTTTGCTCCCAGCTTTCGCCCAAAGCGAAGCTGAGCGGTTCATGGCTCCATTCGGGATGGCCTGCCACGATCAAGTTGTGGGGGCCGAGCCCCCGCACTTCAAAGCTCACTGTGTCGCCGGCGTTGATCGTCAGCTGCTCGGGTTGGAACACCAGAAAGCCTTCGTCGTTGCCCAGCAGCATCGTGAACACGAGGAAGCCCAGCAGCAGCCTCCCGACCAGCCAGCCATGCCTGTGCTTACTCATCTGTGCGGCAGGCCAGCGGTTTCGAACACCGCTTGGAGGGTGGGTGCGTAGCTCACCAGGCCAAAGCGTTCTGGTGGGCTCACCGGCTCGTGCACGAAGTGGCGCTGGCGAATTGAGAAGCGATCCCAGGCATTGACTTCAATGCGTAGAAGTTTGATCAGGGCTTCGATTAACCAGCCTTGCAGGTCGATCCCAAAGGGTGGCTGCCAGCTGCGGCGCCAACGGCAGAGCTGGGTCACGGTGGCATTGATGCTGATGGGCGCCTGGCCGAGAACAAGGCGCCGCAGAGCTCCCTGGTTTGGTTCCGGATTGGGGTGATGGGGCTGGGTGGCCAAATGGGCGCACACCAGGGCTATGTCGGCGGCGTGGATGAAGTGGAAGCTGGCTTCGGTGCGTAGCCACTTAGCAAGCCACAACCAGCGGGTTGCCTCCCTAATTCCGGCGGTGAGATAGCTGGTGGGATGGCGGTCGCCCGGGCCCACCTGACCCCCAAATACCAGGGTGGGAAATACGGCCACAATTTTGGCGGCCAGGGGGTGGGCCTCCAGTTGCTGCAGACAGAGGGCCTTGGTTTGGATGTATTCAGTGCCAAATTCCGCTGCCTCGGGCAGCAGCTGCAATTGGCGATCCAGAATTGAGGCGGTGGAGAAGTAGATCACCTGCTCCAGCCATACAGGGCTGGTGAAAGCCAGCAGCTGGTTAACCGCTTCTACGTTCACCTGCTGGGCTCTTAGGGGATCGCCCCAGGCGGTGGCCGTGTGGATGATGCGAGTAGCGGTGGCGATTGCACCGGCATGGGGCGTTAGCTCCCGCAGGTCACCGACCAGCAGGGTGACCCGAGGATCATCTGCAGAAACAACCGTGAGCTTGGCTGGATCACGGAGCAGGAGCAGCAACTCCGCATCGCTGTGGCGATAAAGCTGCTCGGTGATGTACTGGCCAACGCAGCCACTAGCCCCTGTGATCAGGATCCGCTGGGGCCGGGATCCTGCCGCGGGGCTGCTCAAGCCGCCGCTCCGATGCGCTCCATCACACTCTTGCCGGCTTCAAAGAAGGCGCGGCCGTTTTCTTCTGGAGTGCCCGGCAGGATGCCGTGGCCCAGGTTGAGAATGTGCTTGCGGCCGCGGGCTTTGCGCACGGTGTCGTCGATCCGGGCCTGGATGGCCGCTGGGGTGCCGAATAGCAATCCGGGATCCACGTTGCCCTGCACGCCAATGTGCTCGGGTAGGCGGGCCAGGCCCTCGGCCATGTCCACGGTCCAGTCGAGCGAAATGATGTCTACCCCTGTGCCTGCCATGCGCTCAAGCACGCCGGCGCTGCCGGAGATGTAGAGGATGAAGGGGGTATCGGGGTGGGTTTGCTTAACCAGATCCACCACCTTCTTCTGGTAAGGCGCCGCGAAGCTGTCGTAATCCATGGGGCTGAGTTGGCCGGCCCAGGAATCGAACATCTGCACCACCTGGGCGCCGGAATCGATTTGAAAGCGCAGGTAGGTGGCAATTGACTCGGCGAAGTGGTCTAGGAGCTTGTGCAGCAGCTCCGGCTCTTTGAAAGCCATCGCCTTGATCACGGCGTAGTTCTTGCTGCTTTTGCCCTCCACCACATAGGCGGCCAGGGTCCAGGGGGCACCCACAAAGCCGAGTACAGCAGCTTCATTGCCAACAGATTGACGTAGACGGGTGAGCACCTCACCCACAAACGGCATGCTCTCGGCCGGCTCCAAGGCCCGCAGTGCCTCTACTTGGGCAAGGTTGCGGATTGGGTCCTGGATCAGGGGCCCCTGGCTCTCAATGATGTCGAAGTTGATCCCCATGCCCGGTAGGGGCGTGAGGATGTCTGAAAAGAGGATCACGCCGTCGGGCTTGAAGGCGTGGAAGGGCTGCATGGAGATCTCGTAGGAGAGATCTGGGTTTTCCGAGCGCTCGCGGAAACCGGGATGGCGGTCGCGCAGGTCGCGATACACCTTCATGTAGCGCCCGGCCTGGCGCATCATCCAAACCGGGGGCCGCTCCACCTGCTCACCTCGGGCGGCGCGCAGCAGCAGGGGGGCGGCTTCGGTCATGGTTGCAAGCAGAGCGAAGCGAGAACTTACCCGAGCAGGGCCCCGGAATCGGTGGCTTCGTCACAGGTGTCTTCATCCAACTGCTGGCTGCGGATTTCGTCCCGACGGAAGACGAGCACTGAAAGGGGTGGTAGGCAGAGATCCAGGGATTGGTCATAGCCATGGATGCCCCACTGGTCGGTGAATTTGCCGCCCAGGTTGCCCAGGTTGCTGCCGCCATAGCGCTCAGCATCGGTGTTGAAGGCTTCCTCATAGAAGCCCTCCAGCGGCACGCCCACTCGGTAGTGGGAATGGCTCTGGGGAGTGAAGTTGGCCACCACCACAAGCCACTTGCCCGTGGCACTTTCACGTCGCATGAAGCTGATGATCGAGTGGCGATTGTCGTTGCAATCGATCCACTGGAAGCCGAATTCACTGAAATCGTCTCCCCAGAGAGCCCGCTCCGATTTGTAGAAGACGTTGAGATCGTCGACGAGACGCTGGAGCCCCTGGTGAGAGTCGTGCTGCAGCAGCTCCCACTGCAGATCGCCCCATACATTCCACTCAGCCCTCTGGCCAAATTCCATCCCCATGAAGATGGTTTTCTTGCCGGGATGGGTCCACATATATGCCAGCAGTGCCCGCACGTTGGCAAATTTTTGCCAGTCGTCACCAGGCATTTTGTGCAAGAGGTTGCTCTTGCCATGCACAACTTCGTCGTGGCTTAAGGCCAGCATGAAGTTCTCTGTGAAGGCGTACCAGATTGAGAAGGTGACGTTGTTCTGATGGAACTGGCGGAACCAGGGATCTAGCTCGAAGTAATCGAGCATGTCGTGCATCCAGCCCATGTTCCATTTGAGGTTGAACCCGAGGCCACCAATATTGGTGGGCTGGGTAACCATGGGCCAGGTGGTGGATTCCTCGGCGATCGAGAGTGCTCCAGGGAAGTGCTCGAACAGCACGTGGTTGGCCTGTTGCAGGAAAGTGACGGCCTCGGTGTTTTCACGGCCGCCATGGTCATTCGGCAACCATTCACCATCTGGGCGCAGGTAGTCGCGATAAAGCATGGAGGCCACCGCATCTACGCGGATGCCGTCGATGTGGAACTCCTCAAACCAATAAACCAGGTTTGCCACAAGGAAGTTGCGCACTTCGTTGCGGCTGTAGTTGAAGATGAGGGTGCCCCACTCCTTGTGCTCGCCGATGCGCGGATCGGCATGCTCATAAAGATGGGCGCCATCAAAGAAGGCCAGGCCGTGGGCATCTTTGGGGAAGTGGCCTGGCACCCAGTCGAGAATCACGCCAATGCCTTCGGCGTGGCAGCGATCCACGAAGGCGCGGAACTCATCCGGGGTGCCAAAGCGGCTGGTGGGGGCGTACCAGCCCGTGACTTGGTAGCCCCAGGAACCATCGAAGGGATGCTCCGAGATGGGCATCAACTCGATGTGGGTAAAGCCGCGGGCTTTCACATAGGGGATGACCCGATCAGCTAGCTCCGGATAGGTGAGCAGGCGAGCGCCCGGTTTGAGATCGGCTGCAGGCACCGGCGGGCGCGGTGTGCCGTCAGCTTCGATGTAGGGCTGGTCGGCAGCGCCGTGCATCCAGCTGCCCAGATGCATTTCATAAACAGACACCGGCTGGTCGAGGGGGTTGCGGCTATCCCGCTCCTGCATCCAGCCCGAGTCTTGCCATAGGTGCCCCGCAAGGGACTCCACGATCGAGCCATTGTTGGGACGAATCTCATGGCGGAAGCCATAGGGGTCTGCTTTTTGATAGCAGTGACCGTTTTGAGCTCTTACCTCGTATTTGTAAATCTCACCTGGCTTAAGCCCGGGAATGAATAGCTCCCAGGATCCACCCACCCTTGCCTGCATCGGATGGTGGCGGCCATCCCAGCCGTTGAAATTGCCCAGCACCGCCACGCTGCGGGCATTGGGGGCCCAGAGGCAGAACTGAACGCCCTTGACGCCGTTGTGCTCCACCACGTGGGCACCCATGCGGCGCCAAATGTGGTGGTGGTTGCCCTCTGCAAACAACAGGCGATCCAATTCGCCCATCCATTCATGGCGAAACGACCAGGGATCGGGCTGCACGTGTTCGATGCCGCCGCGGTTGACCCGCACCTGATAGGAAGTACCAGGATCACTGCCCCAAGGGGCTTCGAAAATCCAGGGGTGATTCGGAGTGGCCATCGGCAGCGATTGGCCATCGATCAGCAGCTCAACTCGCTCTGCCTCAGGCATCCAGACGCGCAACACCCATCCGCCCGATTCGAGGGGCTGGGGCCCCAGCACCGCAAACGGGTGGTCGTGCCGGCACTCAGCCAGCCGCTGGCAATCCTCCGCCATCCAGTTAAGGGTGAGCAAGGACATGTACCAGCAGCGATCGGAAGGCGAGCTTAGGCGTCTTAGGGCTCAGCGCACCGGCTTGGGGGTGATTGGATCGCTGGGAAAGTCGATGCCGATTATTTCGTTGTTGGCATTAAGGATCACAAAGAGGGAATCGCTAAGACGATTGAAATCGCTACTTACCAGTACAAGGCGCTGGTCGCCGCCGCCCTCGGCCACCACAACCTTGCGGATCCGTACAAATTCGCCGGTTTGACGTTGCAGCTGCTGCCAGCGCACCTGCAGGCTGCTCGCGGAGATTTCCTTCTGCAGTGACAGGCTCAAAAAGCTGCGCGCTGAGATGAACTGGCCACTGCTTAGGGCGGTGACAAATCTCTTGGCAACCGCGCCGGGCGCCTCATCGGTTACATCCAGGTGGTAACCAGCGAGTTTGCCCTCGGGGTTGAGCACGATGAACAGCTCTCGCTTGCCCATGCTTGTGGTGAGGCTGGCCTCAACAGTGGTGTTGCGCAAACCTCCTTGCACGCTGAGCAGGGTCCAGCTCAACAGTTTCGGCTGGGTGCGCATTGTCTCCGCCACCATCGAAGGGCTGCTAACCGCCTTGAGTTCCTCTGAGAATTGGCTGTAGCGCAGGTTGGCATCTCGGCTTTTTACTGCTGCCAAGATCCGATCAGCCGCGGCTCGGGCTGCTTCGACGCTGAGGGCTGGGCGATCCACACCACCGCTCTGGCTCTGGGCCAAAGCCGCACTGCCTGATGTTCCTGGCAGTGCCGCCATGGTGATGCTCAGGCCGGTGGCCAGCGCAAGCATGCCGAGAGCCATGCGGCTGAGGGCCTGGGGCTGTTGAACAGGGCGCAGGTGGCGCAGCGACATCGCAAAAACAAACATTTGGCTCAGTGTGCCCCAAATTTGCCGCCCAAGAGTGGCAGTAGCTGCAATTGGGAATCAGCCAGTTCAAGCTCCAGCGTGATCACTCGATGGTGCGGGCCGGTAGGCCCGAAGGTCTCGAGGCCGTCGCCGGGGTTTACGGCAATCTGCGGCCAGGCCGCTCCCGCTAGGGAGAGTCGCAACCGTTCCCCGGGGCAGAGCTCAGCTAGCAGGGGCTGCAATTGAACTTGCAGCAACGATTTTTCGCCTGCTAGCTGCTGGGTCCTGGCCACGCCCGTGCTCAGTTGGAGCACCCTTCCCTCGGGATCAACCACCGAGAGAGCTGCACAAAGGTCAAAGCTGGGTTGGTCGGCCCGCACAGAAATGGTCAATAGGGGCCGACCTTCCAGCTCCAGGGGCGTGCTGAGTGGTGAACTGCTGAAGCAGATCACATCACTACGGCGGTCCAGGTCGCCGCGTTCACACGGGCCTGGATCGAGGCCAAGGTGGCCGCCCCGGCCTGGAACTGGTCGCCAGGGATCGTGCACCAGGGCGACCTCGCCGCTGCCAAATCGATCGAGCAGCAATTCGCCCTCCTCCGCGTCGATTGTGGCCAGGCCACAACTGCGTAGCCCCCAGCTCAGGGGGCTGCTGTCTGAATTGGGGGCCCGCCAACGGCGGCTTGAGTTTTTGCCGTTTGTAAGTGGGTCTTTCTCTACAAGAACTGCAGCGCTGAGTTCTTCTGTAGCGGCTTGATCCTGAAGATGGTGCTGAAAGAAGGCCAGTTGCAACCGATCAAGGCCGCCGTTCCAGTCGAGGTGGGTGTAGGCGCCAATGCGCAGCAGCGGCGAGCCACCTGCGGCGCGAGCTTGTTCGAAGAGGTTCAAGATGCCGCGCAGATGGGGGTCATACCAGCCACCGATCAGCAGCATCGGGCGCTGCCATAGAGCTGCGACTGGTTGGTGGCAAACCCACCTAGGGGCCTCGCTTGCCGGCAGCTGCAGCCAGCGGCAGGCCATGCCTTGGGGGTCATGGCGCTTGAGCAGGTCCAAGCCTTCAGCCAGAAAGTTGCCCGAGCCGAGGCTGCGGCGAATCGCTTGCCAGCCGGCATCGTCCCCAAGTTTTTTGCAGCGCAGGGCTGCCAATTGCAGTCCCCAGCCGAGGCCTAGGGCCCACCAGTGGGCTCCTCCCTCGCAAGCCCAGTCGCCGCGCTCGTCCAAACCAGCCATGGCCGGTGCCAGGCAGTCGGGCAGGGCCGCCGGATCGTCGCTTAGCAGTTGGGTCAGGCCTTGGTATGAAAATCCATAGCAACCGACTCTTCCGTTACTGCAATCAAGTTTGCGAACCCAGCGGACGGTGTCTGCTCCATCGGATAACTCCTGCTCGAAACCTTGGAACGTCCCCTGGGAAGCACCTTGACCGCGCACATCCTGAACAACTACCAGAAAGCCATGGGCTGCGTACCAGCTGGGATGGGCATAGGTAATAGTTGAGGCAATCGCTCGGCCGTAGGGCTGTCGCATCAGCAGCACCGGCCATGGTCCTTGGTCTGCTGGTTGCCAGACTCGGCTGATCAGCTGGGTGCCATCCCGGCAATCCATGGCCTCGTCTCGCCATCGAACCTGCAAAAGGTTTGGCGCCGGGCTGCTCACTCAGCGCACATCGGGGCAATAAAGCCCAATCACATAGGTGATAATAACCTCAGAATCCATGGGGCTGAGGTTTTCTTGGCGGGCGATCTGGCTCACGGCCGAGCTGGATGTGGCGGAGAGCCCCTGGGCGTTGAAGCCCTGAAACTGGCTGCAAAGCGCCTTCGCCCTCGCAGGGTTTTGCTTCACGGACTCAAGCAATTGGGATTGGGCCAGGGCAGGTGACCACAGGGCTGCCAGGCTGATCAGCAGAAGCGGCGCCAGGCCGAAGATGTAACGGCCGCAGGTCGAATTAATGGGGGGGGAGTGGAGATTTGACAACGTATGCAGCCCCAAAGCTTCTCCATTTGAGCCACCAGGGGCGGCGGCTGGTGGCTGCTCTGGATCAGTTCGTGGGGCGGCGCTGAGCGCGCCGGATCCATTCGCTCAAGGTGGTCAGATCGAGCAGGGGGGAGGCCATGCCGGTGAGGCTTCGTTGCAGCCGGCCCATCTGTACCAAGAGTTGGTGCGGATCACTGGCCGCCAATCCAGCCCTGCTAGCGATGCCGGCGTAGAGCAGCAGGGCGGCTTCTGCCGGTTCGAGTCCCACCTCCACGACTAGCCGGGCCTGGCCCCGAAGCTTGATCAGCCGGGCCTCGCTGGCGCCGCCGCTGCGGCCGAGCCGGCGCAGGTCCTGGTCTTGGAGACCGGCGAGTTGGGGCCAGTTATCGATGCCGGCTAGCTCCAATTGGCGTTGTTCACGCTGAAAGTGAATCGGCAGTTGCCACATGGCTAGGGCTGTAGCTCAACATCACCACTTGTCAGGCTGCGGGTGGCTTCTGCCAGCACCACTGGCTTGCTCAGCCCCGGGGCGATCGTCTCGACGCGGCGCAGTCGAACATGCACCAGGTTGTCGGCGCTGCTGCGGCCGCTACCCCTGAGGTTTTGGGCTACTTGCTGAACTGTGGGTGCGGCGGCCCCATCCGCTAGGCCGTCTGGCGCTGCTGCCACCACCAAGTCGATGCCGTTGTCAAACACCACCGGCACACTCACGGCCCCAGCTAGCTGCACCCGAGGGGCGTAGCTCACCGCAAAGGCCAGGCAGGAAACGGCGAGCAGGGCCGTGAAGCTGGTGACACCAACCAGCCGAAAGCGAATCCCCCAGCGGCTCAGATAACCAACAATCGTGGTCAAAGCCAGGACCCCACTGGCGGCCCCCAGCCATTTGCCCGCTGTCAGCAGGATTGGATCAGCGGCCATAGGGCTGGATGTTTGGGTTAGTGCCTTTATATTGCGCCCGTCGCAGGGGTGGCAGCCCACGGGAATGGCGGAGTTGCCAGAACAGAACCCTGGGCCAGTCCCCGCTTCGCCTTCACTTGCACCCCCACCCTCGCCTCAGGGCCAGGGCAGCTTCCGCTTGCTGGCGGCGTTTACAGGCGGCTGCGGTGCCCTGCTTCTGCTGGCCTGGGGCGGGGATCAGGCCCTGAGAAAGCTCTACGAGCACTGGAGACCTCGGCTTGAGCAGCCGCTCAGCCAGCTTGCTGGCCATCCCGTTGAGCTTGGCGAATATCAGGGTCTGGGCTGGGGTGGTCTGCGCATTGGCCCCAGTCGCATCGCCCCTGGGCGGCTGGATGGCTCCTCAGTCTTGGTGCGTTCGGTTTTGGTGAGCGTGGATCCGCTAGCCAGCCTGCGCCAGCGGTTGCCAGTGGTGCATGTAGGCCTGGCTGGTGTGCGCGCTGAGTTGCGGCGCAACTCCCAAGGTCAGTATTGGGTGCCAGGGCGCCTTTCTGTAAGCACCCAGCCGCCGCGCCTGGATCTCAGGTTGCGCCTGGTGGATCCCGCCTTGCTCAACCTGCAGCCTTCCGGTGCGAGCCTCCGCCTCACGGGCCGTGGTGCAGTGCGGCCCCATCGCCGGGAGGTTGAACTGGCGGCTTGGCTGCGCTCGGAGGTGGCCGCTGGCGAGCTGGCCATGGAGCTCAAGGGCAATTGGCAGAGTCAGCGCTGGGATGGAACCCTGCGGGCAAAGGCCTTGCAGCTAGCCCCTCTGCAGCGCCACTTAGGCCTGCCTGGTCAGCTTGCGGGTCGCGCAGATGGCACGTTCGCCTTGGCCTGGAGGGATCGCCAGCCCTTCTGTCGAGGTGGAGCCCAGCTGCGCCAATTGCGCTGGCGGCCTGCGACCGGCGTATCCCGACTGGAGTTGCCATCCAGCCAACTGCGCTGCAGCGGTCAGGCGCTCGAGTTGGACCGCTCTGCTTGGCGCTGGGGAGCACCGGGGAGCAAGGGTCTGCAGGGCACCCTGCGGCTTGAGGGGCTGTGGCAGCGAAACCAGCTTCAGTTGCGCCAGTTTGAGCTGGCCCGCGGCCGCTCCTGGCTAAGGCTCAAGGGGAGCTTGGCCAGGCGTTTTGATCTGACGGGCCAATGGCAGCTCCGGCCCGGTGACCTCCCCCTGCAAGCCGGCACCCCCGCCTGGGTGTTGAACCAGCAAGTGGGCGGTTCAGTGACGGCCAGCGGCTCGTGGCGCCTGCCCCAGCTCCAGGCCCGCTTTGGTCAGCCCAGTAACCCGTTGCTTGGTCGCTGGGATGCGGTTTTGGATTGGCGCGACAAGCGCCTAGTGCTGCAGCGTTTCAGTAGTGCCCACCTCTCCGCCCGTGGCGTGTTGCCCCTGGGCCTGCGGTCCGGTGAGGGGCTGGTGCCAGGCCAGCTCGATCTCAACTTGGAGCTGCAGCGCTACCCCCTCGAGCGGCTCGATCTGCTTGTGGGCACCCAATTGCAGGGAATCTTGCAGGCCACTGGCCGGGTTCGGGGCCCTCTCAAAGCCTTGAAGCCAGACCTGGATCTCCGGATCGACCAGCCCGGTGCCGGCCCCCTCAGCTTGAGGGAAAACTGGCAGGGCCAGTGGTTTGGTGATCCGGCTGGTGGTGGGCGCCTACGCATGCAAGCCATCGCCCCAGCGCCGGTGGGGGTGCTTACGGCCCGCCTCGATTCCCGTTGGGTCCCCCGTGCACTTCGCCTTGACCGGGACGGCGGCACTCTGGAACTCAACGGCAGCCCTCGGGGCTACCGCTGGCAGGCATTCCAGTTGCCCCTCGATGGATTGCAGTTAGCCCTGGGGCCAAATTCGAGCCGGCAACCCCTGCAAGCCCGGCTGAGCGGTAAGGGCCTGCTCGAACTCCAACCCCTGGCCTTTAGCGGTAGCGCCCAGCTTGATCGGCCGGTGTTTTTGGGCGTCTGGGGGAAATCGGCCCAGGCGAATATCCGCTATGCCAAGCGTCGCTACTCAGTCCAAGGAGCTATCTCTCCCCTTGCTGGGGGCAACCTTGCCATCGATTGGAGTGGCGTGTGGCATGGCGCCTTCCGAGCCCGCCTTCAGGGTGAGCGATTACCGCCGCTGTTTTTGCAGCAGTTGGTCAGGGCCTGGCCCCAGTGGCGCGGAGGGAGCGCGCCGATCCTGGGCCGGGCCAGCGATATCGGCACCCTCCTGATCGATACCTTTAGCGGCAGCGTGCAGGACCAACTGCGGGCCTTGGAGCTTGCTAGAGCTCAGCTGAGCGCTGCCAGGCTGGAGCGTGACCGGCAAAGCAGCCCCCAGGAGCGACTGCAGCGGCTGGCAGGTCAGATCGACGCAGACCTGCGCCTTGACGGAGCTAGCCTGCTGGAAGCCCGCGCCGACCTCCAGGCCCGCGCCCACCTGTGGTTGCCTGAGGCAAACCAGGACCAGCCCCTTACCTCTGTGCCGGTGCTGGTGAAGTTCACCGGGCCCCTGCGGCGAGGGGCTGGCAATTTCAGCCTGGCCGACCTGCCCCTTGAGCTGTTGGCGCTGCTTACCCCTGTGCCCGCCGGATTGCGGGGCCGCCTATCTCTGCAGGGGCGCTACCGCCTCGGCACTCCCGAACCTGAGCTTGCCCTCAACATCAGCCTGGTTGATGGCTACCTAAGGGAAACGGCTTTGGTGCTGGAGCGGAGCACCATTGAGCTGGAGCAGGCCAGGCTGCTCCTCGATCTTTCTTTGCGGGCGGCCGGGGCTTCAAGCAGCGTCGAATTGGCGGGTGTTGTGCCCTTGGATCCGGGGAAGCAGGGTCTTGAACTGCGCCTGGCTAGTCGTGACGACGGCTTGCGTTTCCTGGCAGGGCTTGCCCAGCCTGCCCTGCAGTGGAATCAGGGCAGCGGCGACCTGCAACTGCTAGTGCGCGGCAGCGTCAGAGAGCCGATCGCTAACGGATTTTTGCGTTTCCGGGGTGCTCAGTTGCAGTTCATCGGCCAAAAGGTTCGTGACGTTGATGCCACTGTGCTGTTCGACTTTGAGCAGCTCCTGCTTCAGGAGTTCAACGCCAAGGTGGGAGATAAGGGAGTGGTGCGTGGTAGCGGAAGCCTGGGGCTGTTTCGCCCTGAGGCCACAGCTGATGGCAAAGACGCCACCCTGAAGGTTGAGCTTGAAAAGGTGCCCTTTGCCATGCCCCGGATCAAGGCCGTGGCTGATGGGTCCCTTCAAATCGGAGGCAGCGTTGCTGCCCTTGATATCGGCGGGGAGTTGGCTATTACCCGGGGCAGCGTCAACGTTCAGCCCGCCCGATTGGCCAGTGAAGCCAATTTGGCGGCACCGGTAACTAGCGCCGCTGAATTGCTCGAATCCCGCTGGAATTACGACCAGCCCTTGGTACTGCTCGGTCCCGATGTGGAGAGCAACGCTAGTGAGGCCCTGCGTGCCTCCGTACCTAACGCCAGCTTTGTGGGTTTCGATGACCTGAGGTTGAAGCTGGGCCCCGACCTGAAGGTGGGTATTCCCAACCTGGCAAGTTTTGGTACGAGTGGGCTGCTGCGTCTCAATGGGCGGCTGGATCCGAGCCTGCGCTTGCAGGGTGTGGTGCGATTGCTGAACGGGCGACTCAATCTGTTCACCACCACGTTTGGACTCGACCCCGACTCTCCAAACGTTGCGGTGTTCACACCCTCCATGGGATTGATTCCTTTTCTTGATATCTCCCTTCGTACCAGGGTCTCCGACAACCTGCCAACCACCAGTGGTATTGGGACCGCCGGCAGCCTGTCGTTGCAAGACTTTCAGGCGGTTGGTGCCACCAACTCCCTCGACCAGCTCAACTTGGTGCGGGTTTTCCTGAGTGTGAGCGGCCCGGCGGACCGGCTTGCCGACAACCTGGTGCTGCGCAGTTCGCCACCGCTCTCGGAAGATCGGCTACTGGCCCTGATCGGCGGCAATACTCTGGCCGGCCTGGCGGGATCGGCAGGCGGCACTGCTCTCGCCACCGCCCTAGGCCAAACCCTGCTCTCGCCCCTGCTCGGCACCCTCGGCGATGCCTTCGGCCAGCGACTCAGCTTTGCCCTTTATCCCACCTACGTGAATCAAGCTGTCTCCAGTGGCGCCGCACGTCGATCAGGCCGGGTGCCGCTCCAGCTCGTGCTGGGAGCTGAGATAGGTCTTGATCTCTCGGAACGCTTCAATGCATCCGTGTTGGCTGCCCCCAACCGCTCCGACGTACCCCCCCAATTAAATCTGAATTTCAAAGCCTCAGAATTGCTCAACCTGCAAGGGGCCGTCGACGCCCAGGGTGCCTGGCAGACCCAGTTGCAGCTGTTTTTCCGCTTCTGAGCTTGTTTATTTCGATGCAGCGATTCCGATGAACCAGTTGATCGGGGTGGATCTCGGTGGTAGTGCCATCAAGTTGGGGCGCTTCAGCGAAGCCGGCGATCTGCTGGCGGAGCTGCAGGTGCCTACGCCCCAGCCAGCGGTGCCTGGTGCAGTGACAACGGCGATCGTGGCGGCGGTGCAGCAACTAGATCCTCAGCGGCTGGCCGATCGAGTTGGGGTGGGCCATCCGGGGCCCAGCGACCAGGCCGGCCGGGTGGCGCGCATCGCCATAAACCTGCCGGGTTGGCTGGATGTGCCCTTGGCCAATTGGCTCGAGCCCCTGCTGGAGCGCCCCGTGACCCTGGCCAATGATGGCAACTGCGCCCTGCTCGGTGAGCACTGGCTCGGGGCGGCCCGCGGAGTTGGCGATGTCTTGCTGCTCACCTTGGGCACGGGCGTAGGCGGAGCGGTTTTGCTTGATGGCCAGTTGTTTACAGGTCATCGGGGGGCGGCCGCCGAGCCCGGTTTGATAGGCCTCGATCCCGCTGGTCCGCCCTGCAACAGCGGTAACAACGGCTCCCTGGAATCGTTCTGCAGTCGCCGTGGCTTCGATCGCCTCTCCAGCGTGGATCCGGCCGAACTCTGCCGCCGTGCCACTGGCGGCGATGGCGAAGCCCTGGCGGTGTGGCGGGCCTATGGCCAGCTGCTGGGACAAGGTTTGAGCTCGCTGCTTTATGTACTCACTCCGGAGCTGGTGCTGATTGGTGGTGGCCTCAGCGGCGCCAGCGATCACTTCCTGCCAGCGGTGTGGCAGGAGGTGGAGCGGCGGGTGCAGGCAGCCAGCCGTGAGGGTCTGACGATTCGTCGCTGCAGCCTCGGCAACGGAGCCGGCAGGCTGGGGGCGGCTCGCCTGGCGCTGCAACGTTTGGCGCCCAGCTTGGGATGATGGCTTGATGATTCCTGATCCCTCCCCAGACCTGCTGGCCCGGGCCGCCCAGGTGCGCCGCTGCGCCATGGCCCTTGGTCAACTCGACGATGGCCAGCGCCGTCAGGCCGTGCTGGCCATGGCAGAAGCCCTAGAGCAGGGCAGTGAAGCCATTTTGGCGGCCAACCAGGCCGATCTTGAGGCCGCGGCTGCCGAGGAGCTGGCGCCGGCTCTGGTGGCCCGGCTCAAGCTCGATGGTCCCAAATTGGCAGGGGCGATCGCAGGTGTGCGCCAGGTGGCGGAGCTTGCCGATCCGGTTGGCCGCCGTCAGCTCCATACCGAGCTAGATGCGGGGCTGGTGCTGGAGCGGCTGACCGTGCCCCTAGGGGTGCTGGGCGTGATCTTTGAGGCGCGGCCAGATGCGGTGATGCAGATCGCCTCCTTGGCAATTCGCTCCGGCAACTGCGCCCTGCTCAAGGGTGGCCGCGAAGCAAGCCGTAGCTGTGAGGCCATTCATGCAGCGTTGCGCTGTGGCCTGGCCGCCAGTGCGGTGCACCCCGATGCCCTTGAGCTGCTCACCAGCCGGGAGGAAAGCCTGGGGCTGCTCAAGCTCGATGGGCTAGTGGACCTGATCATTCCCCGAGGTTCCAATGCCATGGTGCGCTTCATCCAAGACAACACCCGTATTCCAGTGCTGGGTCATGCCGATGGCATCTGCCACCTGTTTGTGGATCGGGCCGCCGACCTTGAGCTGGCCCTGAAGGTGGCGCTGGATTCCAAGACCCAATACCCGGCAGCCTGCAACGCGATCGAAACCCTGCTGGTTGACGCGTCGATAGCTGCTGATTTTCTGCCCAGGGCTGTGCTGGCCTTCGGGGCCGCCGGGGTTGAATTGCGCGGCGATGCTGCCGCCATGGCGCTGGGTGTGAGCCATGCAGCCTCAGAGGACGACTGGAGCACCGAATATTCAGACCTGATCCTGAGCGTGAAAGTGGTGGCCGATCTGGATGCCGCCCTCGAGCACATCGCCCGCTACGGCTCGCGCCACACCGATGCGATCTGCACCGGAGTTGCCGCCACAGCCGACCGCTTCCTGGCTGCGGTAAACAGCGCCGGGGTCTACCTCAACTGCTCCACCCGCTTCGCCGATGGCTTCCGCTACGGCTTTGGCGCCGAGGTGGGCATCTCCACCCAAACCATGCCCCCCCGCGGCCCCGTTGGACTGGAGGGTTTGGTGACCTACCGCTACCGGCTGCGCGGCGAGGGCCATGTTGCCGCCGATTACGCCAGCGGCGTGCGCCAGTTCAGCCATCGCCCCCTGCCCCTGTGAGCTTCCTTCCCGTTTGCAATGGCTGGACCGTGAGCGATGCGATTCAGGTGCGTGGCCTGCGGCTTTGGGCCCATGTGGGGGTGCTCGATTTCGAGCGCAGGGATGGCCAGTGGTTTGAGCTGGATCTGGAATTGGGCGTGGATCTCAGTGCTGCTGGCCGCAGTGATGCCCTTGGCGACACCCTCGACTACAGCCAGTTGATCACCGCCCTGCAACAGCAGGCCCGCAGCCTGAGCTGCCAAACCCTGGAGCACTACAGCGAAAGGATTTTCGAACGGATCGAGGAGCTCTATGGCCCGGTGCCGGTCCGCATTGAACTGCGCAAATGTCAGGCCCCGGTGTCTGGTTTTGACGGGGTTGTGGCGGTGCGGCGCAGCCGGCATCACTAGGCAAATTTGAGGCAGAACCCGCATCTGTGGTGAAAGTCAGGTTCGCTGCCGGGATGGGCCACGGCCCAGTAGGCCAGCTCTCCGCTGGAGCTTTGGAGCACGGCGGACACCCCAACTTCGAGCCCCGCAGCTGCCCGGTGGGTGCCCAGCGCTGGTGGCAGCGCGCAAGTAAGGCTCAACCTTAATTGTTTGTCATCGCCCATCACGCTGAAGGGGAGTTGCTTGTAGGCAGGTTCCTCGGCCAACCCCTGCCGGTAGCCCTCTAGGTGATAAACGTTCCAGTGACCGGCGGGCGAAAGGTTGTACTCCCAGTAGTCGCTGTTACCTGCAGCGGCAAGAAAGAATTCCAGGCAGGTTGCTTGCCAAAGAAGGTCTTGTCGCAGTGGTGGGCCGCTGCTGCGAGCAATCCTCAACTTGGCTAGTTCGCCCTCAAGCTGGAATGTGATCTGCAGAGTATTCTCAGCTACGCTGAGTTGGCCATGGAGTGAGTAGAGGTCAAGTTCTCCCTGCATTTCGGCTGCATAAGGAATTAATTTGAAGCTGGTGCTGTTCATCGCAGTTTTGCCACAATCTGCCGGATCTGTTCTTCCTGGGCCTCAATGCTTTCGGTGAGACGAAATTGCACTAAAGCCCTTGCGAGGTTGTGGTTGGGATGGGTGGTACGAAAGTAGACATTGCCAGCTAGATGGTCACTTAAGAAGCGCAGGCCTAGCTCGAAGCTGATCAGCCTTACCGACACGTAGATGTAATCTAGGTCCGTATCACTTAGGGATGTTCTTGCCGCGTCCAGGTAGCCCTCCAGGAGGGTCTCGCAGAGATCGAGATCAAATTTGACGCTATCAGGTTCACAGGCTTCTTCCCCCGCTGGATTGCAGGCTGAACGCAAGCAATCACCAATGTCGTAGTGCACCAGGCCTGGTTTAACTGTGTCTAGATCCACCATGCTCACGGCAGTTCCCGTGTGGGCGCAGAGCATCACATTGTTTATTTTGGGGTCGCCGTGAATAGGCCGCAGCTGCAGAAGGCCCGCTTTATTGGCGTCCTCAAGGATCGGTGCCAGTTCGCGGCGTTGCTCTACGAATGCAGCACACCATTGCTCCCGATCGTCCTGACCTATTGGGCTGCATAGCAGAGCTTGGTCGTAGGCCGCCAGGTAGGTCGGTGTGACGTGGAAACCCGGCAGGGTGTCGGCTAGTTGCTCTGGGGGCAGCTCTCTGATCAGCAAGTGGAATAGCCCCAGGCCGCGACCTACCTGGCGGGCCTGCTCCCGGTTCGTGATCGCCTCAACCGTCACGGCCTCTTCGATGTAGCTCTGTAGTCGCCAAAATTGGCCCTCTGCCAATAGCCAGGGTCGGCCGGTATGGCGGTTTGCGATTAGCCGAGGCACTTCCCATCGTTGTCCGATCAGAGGATGCTGCTCGGCATGCGCGCTGAGCGCCTCCAGGTTTTGCATCACCAGCTCCGGCTGGGGAAACACAGCAGTATTTAGCCGCTGAAGCACAAAGCAAACACCGCTGGCGGTGTCCACCCGGTAGGTGTCGTTGACGTTGCCATTACCAAGGGGCGCAATCGCGGAGACAACCCCGGGCAGGGCGAAGGCCTCGGCGACCGCCACCAGCTCCGGTGCAGGAGTGGCCATCAGGCGGCCACCAGCCCGGAATGGCGGATCAGCGCCTCGCTGCTTGGCTGGCGACCTCGGAAGGCTTCGAACACCTCAGCTGGGGAGCGGCTGCCACCCAGGCTGAGCACGGTGTCGCGGAAACGGCGGCCGGTGGCGACGATCTCCTCCTCCTTCTCCAGGCCCACCTCCTCGAAAGCGCTGAAGGCATCGGCGCTGAGCACCTCGGCCCACTTGTAGGAGTAGTAGCCGGCCGCATAGCCGCCGGCAAAAATATGGCTGAAGGCGCAAAGGAAGGCGTCCTCGGCTATCGGCTCCAGCACCGTCGTGGTGGCAGCGATATGGCGGCGCATTTGATCCGGACTCTCACCGCTGTCGGGGGTCCACTGGCTGTGCAGGCGTAGATCGGTGAGGGCAAAGTGCACATGGCGCAGGGTGGCCCCCCCAGCCATGAAGGTGCGAGCTGCCAGCAGCTTTTGGTATTCGGCTTCCGGTAGCGGTTCGCCGCTCTGCCAGTGGCGTGCCATGCCCATCAAGGTGGCCCGGTCGTAGCACCAGTTCTCCATGAATTGGCTGGGAAGCTCTACCGCGTCCCACTCCACGTTGTTAATACCGGCGGCCTGGGGCCGCTCCACCGTGGTGAGCATGTGCTGGAGGCCATGACCAAATTCGTGGAAGAGGGTTTCCACCTCGTCGAAGGTCATCAGGCTGGGGGTGTCCCCCACCGGTGGGCTCTGGTTGCAGATCAAGTAGGCCACTGGTAACACGGGCTCGCCGGTGGCGCTTCGGGAGCGGCCGAGGCATTCATCCATCCAGGCACCACCGCGCTTGCTGCCAGGGCGGCTATAGGGATCAAGGTAAAAACCGGCCAGGGGCGCCCCGTTACGGGCTTCGAGCACTCGGAAATAGCGCACGTCGCTATGCCAGATCGGCGCCTCCCCATCTGCGGCCACTATTTGTATGTCGAACAGGCGCTGGCAAAGAACAAACAGCCCCTTCAATACCTGCTCAAGGGAAAACCAGGGTCTGAGGGCCTCGCTGTTGAGCTCGAAGCTCTCCTGACGCAGCACCTCTGCCCAGTAGCTCACGTCCCAGGGCTTGAGCTCAGCTGCCTCTGGTGCCCCGTGGCGGCTGGCGCAGGCAGCAAGGGCGGCGAGCTCCTGCTGGGCCACTGGAAAGGCTGCAGCGCGCAGGTCTTCAAGTAGGTCTTCCACCTCTTGCACCGAGCCGGCCATCTTCGAGGCCAGGCTTACCTCGGCCCAGTTGGCATAGCCCAGCAGCTGGGCTTGCTTCAACTTCAGCTCCAGGATTTGGGCAATCAGGGGATTGTTATCCAGTTCACCGCTGGCGGCCTTACCAACCTGGGCGCGGTAGACCTTTTCGCGCAGGTCCCGGCGCTCACTGAATTTTAGAAAGGGCACCACCCTCGGCATATCTAGCCCCAGGCGCCAGCCGCTTTCACCGGCATCAGTGGCAGCTTGGGCCAGCAGCTGCCGCAGGCTGGCTGGTAGGCCGGCCAATTCGTCTTCGCTGTTCAAAGTGAGGCTCCAGCCGTTTGTGGCATCGAGCACGTGGTTGCCGAAGGCTGTGGCGAGTTCGGCGAGCCGCTCACAGGCGGAGTTGAAGGCTTGCTGCTCCTGCCCCTCCAGGCCCACACCCCGCAACTGCATGTCCCGTAGCTCCGCCGCCAGGATGCGGCTCTGGGTGGCATCGAGCTGGCTGGGATTGGCTTGCAGTGCCTCGAGAGCCCGATATATCGGACGCGATTGCCCAGCGCGGTTGCCGAATTGCACCACGGCCCCCTGCTGCTGTTGGTGGGCCTCCCGCAGGGCTGGTGTGTTGCAGACGCCATTGAGATGGCTCACCACACCCCAGCTCCAACGCAACCGCTCGCCAAGCTGGTGCAAAGGCTCCATAACCTCCTCCCAGCTGAGCGACTCGGATTCGCCTAAGCGCAGTTCAAGCCTGGCTTCCTGGGCGGAGAGCGATTCGTTCAGATCGCTCAGCAAGGCAGGGATCGCCTGCTCTACCTGCTCCGGCGTGATCGCATCGAAGGGCGGAAGACCCTGACCAACCAGCAAGGGCAGGGGTGCGCTCAGGGTCATGGATGGGTGATTTGGTGAACCCATTCCAGCCGATCCAGCAAGCCTTTGTGAGTTAGCCCAGGGCGCTGGCCCGGCCCATGGCAATTAGGGCAGTTGCACTCAACTGCTGGGCTAGGGCGTTGGTTGAGGCCTCATAGACATCGATTGCCAGCCGCGGCCAAAAGCCAATCGCCAGGGTTGGTATAAGCAGGGTGAGACCAATAAAAAGCTCCCGTGGACGCATGTCGCCCACCACAGCTAGGGCCGGAATTCTGGGACCGAAGAACACCCGGCGGCAGAGGCTGAGCAGGTAAACAGGAGTTAGTACTAATCCGATCGCTGCCAGCACGATGGCGATCACACGGAAGCCGATGGTGAAGTCGTCGTTGGCGGTGATGCCGAGAAACACCGTGATCTCGCTCACAAAGCCACTCATGCCTGGCAGGGCAAGGGAAGCAAGAGAGCTGGCCAGGAAAAAGGCGAAGGTGATCGGCAGGGCCTTGGCGAGGCCGCCCATGTTGGGGATTGAAAGGGTTTTGGTGCGTTCGTAAAACACGCCGGTAACAAAGAACATGGCAGCTGCGATCAGGCCATGACTGATCATCTGCAACATGGCGCCGCTGATGCCAAGGGCATCTACTGCACCAATACCGAGCAGCACAAAACCCATGTGGCTCACGGAGCTGCAGGCAATTCGCCGTTTGACATTGTCCTGGGCAAAAGCATTCAGGGCGCCATAGACGATGTTGACAATGCCCAGCACAATTAGGGCTGGTGCCAACCTCAGATGCACCTCTGGAAGCATCTGCACGTTGAAGCGCAGCAGGGCGTAGCCACCCATCTTCAGCAGCACCCCTGCCAGCAACATCGATACGGGCGCATTGGCTTCACCGTGGGCGTCGGGCAACCAGGTGTGGAGGGGGAACATTGGCAATTTCACCCCGAAGCCCACCAGGAAGCCCAGATAACAGAGCAGGCCAAAGGTGCCACCGGGGGAACGGCTGGCGAGCTCTGAGAGGTTGAAGCTGAAGCTGTCGCCTGAGAAGGCAAGAGCAAGGCCGCTCAACAAGATCAGCAGGGAGGCTGTGGCGGTATATAAAATAAACTTAGTGGCCGCATATTGACGTTGCTTGCCACCCCAGATTGCGATTAATAGATATACCGGTACCAGCTCAAGCTCCCAGGCAAGGAAGAAAAGCAGAAAGTCTTGGGAGAGAAAAACCAGGCCCTGGGCTGAGGCCTGAACCAGCATCAGGGCGAAATAGAGGCGGGTTTTAGTCTTGATGTTCCAGCTGGCTGCCACCGAAAGCAGGGTTACCAGGCCTGAGAGCAGCACCAGCGGCGTGGAAAGGCCATCAGCTGCCAGGGACCACTCCAGGCCCATGGCCGGCACCCAGCTGACCCTTTCCACCAGTTGCAAATCACTGCTGGAGCCATCGAAGTGCCTGCTAAAGCAGAACAGCATCAGGCCAAGGTCAATCGCCAGGGTGGCGAGGGCCAGGGTGCGGGGCCACTTGGGGTCGCTGCCATCTCCTGGCAGCAGGGGCATTACCAGGGCGACTGCTGCTGGCAGCAGCACGATCAGGCTCAGCCAGGGAAAGGCCGATTCCGCTGCTGGAACGCCCAGGCTGGACGCGGCTAGCAGGGGCATGTTGACGTCCATCACGGCCCGATTGCAGATCTGGTGATTCGCTGAACAGGGCCGAAGTCAGGCTCAGTTCAAATCGACAACCAACCTATCAGCCCTGGTTGCTCGACTGAGTAAATCTACTCACTGGCAGCGGGCTTCTGGTCTGGCAAGTGCTCCCAGCGGCTGCCCAGCTGCTGGATGGCCAGCACCTCAGAGCGGGACTCAACCCCGGCTTGGTGCCAGGCCCGAACCATCGCCCTGCTGACGTTCTCGGCTGCTGGTTTGGGGCACAGGGAAAGCAGGCTTGGACCGGCGCCACTGATCACGCAACCCCAGGCTCCCGCGGCTAGGGCCGCCTCCCTCACGGCCTTGCCACCGTGGATCAGGCCCCAGCGGTAGGGCTCATGCAGGCGGTCGTGCATGCCATCGGTGATCAGGTCGCCATTGCCGGTGCGCAGCCCCTGCAGCAGCAAGGTGAGGGAGCCCAGGTTGATCACCGCATCCCCCACCGGAATTGATTTGGGCATGGCCCGCCTTGCTTCGCTGGTGGTGAGCCGGATAGCGGGGATTGCCACCACGGCCTGTACCAGGGGCGACCACTCACAGCGCACCACTCGCCAGCGGTGGGACGCCGCTTTGGCTGTCATGCACAGTCCCCCCACCAGGGAGGGCACAACGTTGTCGGGATGGCCTTCGATATCGATGGCCAACTCCAGCAGCTTCTCGCGGCTGAGGGGCTCGCCCACCAGTGCATTGGCGCCGATAAGCCCAGCCACGATCGCTGTGGCGCTGCTGCCTAGACCTCGGGCCGGTGGCACCGCCAGTCTCACTCTTGCCTCAAGGGCCACCGGCTCCTCGCCAGCTTCTTTCCACACCCGTTGAGCCGAGCGATACACCAGGTTGTCGGGCCCACCGCGAAGGTGGGCACCTTCGCTGCCTTCAATAATCAGATCAAAGCGCTCGCTGCCTCCCTCGATGCAGCGCATCTGGAAGACGTTGTCGAGATCCAGGGCAGCCCCCAGACAGTCAAAGCCTGGGCCCACATTGGCGGTGGTAGCGGGAACGTGAACCTCAACCCCTTGTCCGACCCGGGGGCGCACCATGGGACAACTTCTGCTGCGCCCAGTGTCTCAGGCCAGCAGCATGCGCGCCCGGCAGGCCGCGCTGAATTGGCCAATGGCCGGATCAACCACGGCCGTGATCGGCATGCTTGCCAGCACCGGCTCTAGCCGACCTTTATTAAGGAATGCCCGGTTAAAGGTGGGCGAACGCAGGTTTTCCAGCAGTTTTCCTGCGGTGCCGCCGGCCAACCACACCCCTCCCCGGCTCAGACCCGCCAGGGCCAGATCGCCACACACACTGCCGTAGCAGCCGATCCAGATCTCCAAGGCTTCGCAGGCCAGGCTTTCCCCTAGGGCAGCGCTGGCTGCCACGGCAGCGGGCAGTTCCGACCCTTCGGCTAGCGGGGAAAGGGCATGGTCTCCGCCGGGGTGGCGGATGTGAAGCAGCCAGCGCGCCACTTCGCCCAGGCCCGTGCCGCTCACCACCCGCTCGATCGAGACTCGCTCCAGGCCCCGCTCTTGGGCTAGCCACCGTTTGAGCTCCCATTCCTGCTGGCTGCGGGGGGCGAATTCAGCGTGGGCGGCCTCGCTGGCCACCGCTACCAGCCCAGTTGGGGTTGGTACCCCGTAGGCCACCCCCAGACCCGTTCCCGCACCTAGCACCAGCAAGGGCGCCTCCGGCCTCGCCACCCCCGGGCGTATTGGCGCCTGTTGCTCTGAGGAGAGGTGGGGCAGCCCGTAGATCAATACGGCGAAATCATTGACCAGCTCAAACCGCCCTACACCTGAGGCCGCAGCCAGCTGGCTGCCATCGAGCTGCCAGTGAAGGTTGGTTAGTTGGGCCTGACCCGCCACCACCGGCCCTGCCACCGCCAGGCAGGCGGCAGCTGGGGTGGGCTGGCCAACACCCAGAAAGCTGTCAAGCATTGGGGCCAGGTCGTCCCAGTCGGCGGATTGGTAGCGCTCACTGCGCAGCAGCTTCAATTCACCCCCGGCCTGCAGCTGATACAGGGCGAGAAGGGTCTTGGTGCCGCCGATGTCCCCAGCTAGAAGGGTGGTCACTGACCGGGTGTAGGGACCGCCGGCAGGCCCAGGCCGGCTGCCCGCTCGGCATTTGCCGTCACTGCTGCAGCCAGCAGGTTGGCCACGGCAACGCTGCCGAGCTCGCCTTCGCGTCTGCTGCGCAGGCTCACGGCACCTGTTTCAGCCTCCTTGGCGCCGATCACTCCCAACAGGGGGATTTTCATCTGCTCGCCGTTGCGAATCAGCTTGCCGAGGCGCTCGCCGGAAAGGTCCAGGGTGGCGCGGATGCCAGCGGCCTTGAGCTGCTCCAGTAGCTGCTCGGCGTAGGGCATCACCTCATCGGTAACGGGCAGCAGCCGGATCTGCTCGGGTGCCAGCCAGAAGGGGAAATCGCCGGCGTAGTTCTCGGTCATGATCCCGAAAAACCGCTCCAGCGAACCGAAGATGGCCCGGTGAATCATGATCGGGCGCATTCTTGAGCCATCTGCGGCTACGTACTCCAGTTCGAAACGTTCTGGCAGGTTGAAATCGAGCTGGATGGTGGAGCACTGCCACATTCGCCCGATGGCATCTTCGATCTTTAGGTCGATCTTGGGACCGTAGAAGGCGCCGCCGCCTTCATCGATCTTGTATGCCCAGCCTTTGCGATCGAGGGCCTCGATCAGGCCTTGGGTTGCCAATTCCCACACTGCGTCTTCGCCGATTGATTTCTCCGGCCTGGTGGAGAGATTTATTTCGTAGGTCTTGAAATCGAAGGTGGAAAGGATCTCCTCTGTGAGATCGAGGATGCGCAGGATTTCATCGCTGATCTGCTCTGGTAGGCAAAAAACGTGGGCGTCATCCTGGGTGAAGCCGCGCACCCGCATTAGGCCGTGCATCACACCCGGGCGCTCGTAGCGATAAACGGTGCCCAACTCGGCCCAGCGAATTGGCAGCTCCCGGTAACTGCGCAGGGTGCTTGCGTATGTGAGCACGTGAAAGGGGCAGTTCATGGGCTTGAGCTGGTATTGCCTCTCATCTACTTGCATGGGGCCAAACATGCTCTCGGCATAGAAGTCGAGGTGGCCGGAAGTCTTCCACAGGCTGATATCAGCCACGTGTGGTGTGTACAGCAGTTCGTATCCAGCTGCGAAATGGGCCTGACGCCAAAAATCTTCGATCAACAGGCGCATCCGCGCCCCGCGGGGATGCCAGAACACCAGTCCAGCCCCGGCCTCATCCTCGATCGAGAACAGATTCAGGTCGGTGCCCAAGCGTCTGTGGTCCCGTCGTTTGGCCTCTTCCTTGCGCCGCTTGTGTTCCGCCAGTTGTTCAGCTGTTTCCCAGGCGGTGCCGTAGATGCGCTGCAGCTGGGCTTTGGTTTCATCGCCACGCCAATAGGCGCCGGCGACGCTCTCAAGCTCGAAGGCCTTGGGGTTGAGCTCGCTGGTGTTGGCTACGTGGGGCCCGGCGCAGAGGTCCCACCACTCCTCGCCCAGGGTGTAAAGACTTATGGGCTCCTGGATCCCCGCCAGGATCTCCAGTTTGTAAGGCTCGTTTTGGGCTTTGATCCTGGCCTCGGCTTCATTGCGGCTTACTTCGATCCGCTCAAGCGGCAGACGCCGGCCAATGATCTTGCCCATCTCCTTTTTTATTGCCTTGAGATCGGCCTCGGTGAAGGGGTCGGGATTGTCGAAGTCGTAATAGAAGCCGCTCTCGGTCCAAGGGCCAATGGTGACTTGGGCCTGGGGAAAGAGCTTCTGCACAGCCATGGCCAGCACATGGCTCATCGAGTGACGGATGCGCAGCAGCTGATTGCTTTCGCTGGTTTTGGGCAGGGCGATCGGTGCGGGCTCGGAGCTGCTTGGGTTCACGGGCACTGATCGCGCGGCTAACTAAGGCGAATGTCGATCCTACCCAGCGCTCCTAAGCTGGATCTATGGGTTTTTCTCCTCCAACACCCGAGCATGAATCCCCCGGCGTCCTGCTTGATCAGCTGCTTGGGTCCTTGCTCGACGACTTCAGTTCCTGGTTTGAACGGGGTTTGTTGCTGCTAGATCACTGTCCGGACACCGTGATGCCCCAAGACCAGCAGCTGATCCTGCGCGATCACCTGGTGCAGGCCCGCAAGGAACTTTGCGCTGCCACCAGCTTGCGCCAGGCGGCTCCGATACCAATGGCCCTCGAGATGGAAACCCTGGCTCCCTGGCATCAACTGATGTTGTCGGTGTGGAATCTTTCGGCGGCCATGCGCCGGCATGGGGTGACCCTGCCGTGATGGGCGAGCGCCGCAACCTGGCTTTGAGCTACGTCCTCTGGGCCCTAGGCCTGGTGGGAGTGTGTGGAGTGCATCGCTTTTACAACCGCAAGCCCCTCAGCGGCACTCTCTGGTTGCTCACTTTTGGCCTCTGCTTCGTGGGCCAATTGGTTGATCTTTGGTTGATGCCCGAACTGGTTGACCAGGCCAACCGGCCTTTGGTGTTATCAGGCTCGACCCTCTCGGTTGAGCGGCAGCTAGTTCATCTGGCTAGGCGCAGAGGTGAGCTGGGCTTCACCCTCAATGACGCCCTCGTCGAGATGGAGTTGCCGGCTGGGGTGGAGAGTCGCCAGGTGCGCTTTGAGATCCAAAGGCTGCTCCATGCTGAGCTCTTGGATGTCGGCAATGACGAGCGGGGCCGGGTGATCTACAAGGAGCCTTGAGACAGCGACGTTTTTTGCTGTTGCTGGGGCTGGCGGCTGGAGCGTCGCTGCCCATGGGGTTGTGGAGTTGCCCCCTGCGTCAGCTCACGGGCATACCCTGCCCCACCTGCTACTTAACGCGCTCCGTGCTGGCGACCCTGCATGGCGACCTCGCCCAGGCCATGGAGTGGCACGCTTTTGGCCCGGTGCTGGTGGGGCTAGCGCTGGCCCTTGGGCTTTGGACTCTTTTAGGTGGCCGCCTGGCGTCTCGGCGGCTGCTGCAGTTGGCCTGTGCCGCAGCGCTGCTCGCATTTGGCTACTGGCTGCTGCGGCTCTGGGGCTGGAGCCAGGGCCAGCCTTTGCCGACCTGAAGTGCCGAGAAAGCTCCTAGGCGGGCGGCAAGAAACCCAGTGTTTCCCGCACCCGTTTGAGGGTCTCATCGGCCACGGCCACAGCCTTGTGTTGGCCATTGCGCAGCACCTCAGCCACCGCGCCTGGCTGCTGCCGCCACTCCTGATAACGCTGCTGGACGGGCCTTAAGGCCTCTACGGCAGCTTCTGCCAGCAGGGGCTTAAAAGTGCCCCAGCCCATGGCGCCGCACTGCTCGGCCGCCTGCGAGCGGCTTTTGCCGGCCAGAAGGGCGTAGAGCCCCAGAAGGTTGTCTGCTTCCGGGCGCTCCGGATTACCGAATTCCAGCCCCATGGTGGGGTCGGTTTTGGCCCGTTTGATTTTTTTAACCACCAGTTCCGGCGGATCCAGCAAGCTGATCCGCGAGCCCTCGTTGGGGTCACTTTTGCTCATCTTTGAGCTGCCATCAGTGAGGCTCATCACCCGGGCCCCTTCGCGCAGGATCAAGGGCTCGGGCACCTTGAGCACAGGAATTACTTCACCGTCTGGATTGCGCTTGCCAAAACGGGCGTTGATGCGCTGCTGGGCAATGTCGCGGGCGAGTTCAAGGTGCTGCTTTTGGTCCTCCCCCACTGGCACCAGATCAGCGTCGTAGAGCAGGATGTCGGCAGCCATCAGCACCGGGTAATCCAACAGGCCCACAGACACCTGGTCTCCCTGTTTAATTGCCTTTTCCTTGAACTGGATCATCCGCTCCAGCCAATTGAGTGGGGTGACGCAGTTGAGCAGCCAGGCAAGTTCGCAGTGGGCGCTCACGTGGCTCTGCACGAACACGGTTGAGCAATCGGGATCTATGCCGCAGGCGAGATAGAGAGCTGCTGTTGAGAGCGTGTCCTCGGCGAGCTGGGCTGGCTGATGGGGAACTGTGATCGCATGAAGATCAACCACACAAAAAAAGGTGTCGTGGCTGCTCTGGAGATCAACCCAATTACGGATTGCGCCCAGCCAGTTGCCGAGGTGCAGAGCTCCAGTGGGTTGCACCCCAGACAAAACCCTCGGCCGTGCCATGGGACTCAGCTCTCGGTGCTCTCAGAGTTTTCGGGGCTCCCAGTGCTCTCGGGGGCAAGCTCTTCGGCAGCAGCTTCGATTTGCTCGTCCTCGGCAGCCTCTTCAGAGTTGGTCTCGATGGGCTCTGCCACGGGAGCAGGTGGCTTGCTTGGGCGAGCAAAGGGATCGATTCGAGGTGCCCGCTCCTGGCGGATCACCCGGCTCTCGCCACCCCCCGGCCGGCGCTCCGCGCGGGGGGCATCACCCCGGGGACCGGCTTGGGCCCTTTGCTGAGCGACTAGTTCGTCGAGCTTTCCATCCTCGAGCAGCTGGGCCACCGTGCGAATGGCGAAGCCCAAGGCAGCCACTGTGGAGCGCAGCGCGAAACCCTCCTGAATGGCTCTGGCGGCACGCATCTCGTTGTCGCTGAGCCGGATGCGGAATCCGCCGGGTTCGCGGTTGCCTGGCGGGCGGCCGCCACCGGCGCGCCCTCCCTGGTCATCGCGAGATTGAGAGGGGGTGGTTTCGTCGGCCATCGCCTCAGCCTGTGCAGTCAGGGGCAAGTGTGCCGCATCGGCTGGCCAAAGGGGGGGTGAGCCAGTGCAGCCGATGGGGCTCCCGCTGCCCGCTGCGAGCTAGCACGATCAGGGGCAAGGACCGCACGGTTCCTGGTTGAAACTGGTTTCTATAGGTCCCAAGCAGCTCCAGATAGGCAGTAAACGTCCAGCCGTGGTTGCCTCGCTCCTGGTGACCCCAAAAGTGGCGCAGCGCCTCCTGGCAGGCCGGTTGCCCGAATTCCTGCCAGCAGCGCAACTGGGCTGACCAGGCCGGCTGTCCGGCGGCGATCCAGGCCCGATAGCGCACCAGCTCCGGGGCTTCAGCACTGGCATCTGGCGGCAGCACCAGGGCGAGCTGCTCCAGTGATATGCGGCGCAGCCTCAGCCAACAGCGCTCAAGCAGGGCCACCGGCAGGTTGCCAACCCAATTGGGAGCAGCCTGCAGCTCCACTGCCCAATCCAGCAGCTGGGCCTGCTGCCTCAGTGTCAGTTGCGGCAGGTGCTCAGCCATGGGTGCCCTTAAAGGTGATAGCGGCGCTGGCGTATTCCCGGGGTTCGAGGTGGATCGTGCAGCGCACCCGACCAAACCGGGCCTCTAGGTGCTCCTCCACCAATTCGGTGATCCGGTGCGCCGTTGGCAGGTCATTGGTGTCCACAACCATGTGCATGTCGATGAACACCTGCTGGCCGAGCACCCCGCGGCTGGCGATGTCGTGGCAGTTGAGCACCCCCGCAACTTCCATCGCGACCTGGTGAATGGCCTCCGGAGCAATGGCGATCTGATCAACCAACTGGGGCAGGTTGGTTCGCAGCACCGACCAGCACACCCGCACCAGAAGCAAGCACAGCGGAATTGCTAGGGCGACATCGAGCCAACTGAGGTTGAGCCACAGCGCTCCTGCCAGGCCCACCAGCACCACCGCCGTTGTCCAGATGTCGCTGCTGGTGTGGGCCGCATCGGCCTTGAGCAGCGGACTACCAAGCCTTCGCCCCTCGGCCCGCTCGTAGCTAGCCAACAGAATGTTGATGCCGAGGACGAGCAGCAGCACCAGTAGCTCCCGGCTGTCCATTCGCAAGGGCTGGAGTCCGGTGCGCAGCCTTTCAAAGGCGGCCTGCAGGATCTCGAAGGCAGTGAAAAGAATGAAGGCTGCAATAGCCAGCGCACCCACCGCTTCGTACTTGTGGTGCCCGTAGGGATGGTCCCGGTCTGGTTCGGGATCCGAAAGTCCGTTGGTCACCAGTCCCAACAGACTTGAAAATCCGTCAGTGGCACTGTGCATGGCATCCGCCAGCACGGCTAGTGAGCCACTTAATAGCCCCAGGAGCAATTTCAACAGCGTCATGCTGATGTTTACGGCCAGGGCTACCAGCAACACTCGCTTCACTTGTTCGCGAGTGTCCTGGCGAATCTCCATTGGGTTGTCCAATACTCCTGGAGCTGGCAAGGCAGACCCCCGACTCGCGCCCAAGCTATTGGCATTTGCCGCCTGCGCAGCGTCTCAGGCTGAGCTAAAGATGCATCAGCTTGTCCAGCGCCGTTGACGCCGCCGGTGACCCTCCCCCAGCTCGCCGGGTTAGCCATGGTCCGCCAGGCCATGCCCACGACCCTCAAACCTTGGCTGCCGGCTATCGGCACCGGGGTCATGGGCTGGTTTGCCCTCGATGGGCTGCTGCGGTTGAGCCACCTGCCCATCGCCTCTGGCCTCACCTTGGCGGGCCTGGGCCTGGGTGCTTCGCTGCTGCGCCGCCGCCAACCCCGGGGGCCAGCCCCTACGGATGTGCCCGGCTGGCTGGGGCGCCTGGAGCAGCTTGAGGGCCAGTTTTTACGTTTGGCAGGGGAGTCAACCCCAGCCAAGACTGAGCTAGCCAGCCGGATGCGCAAGAACCAACTGGCAACCCTGCGCCAGGAGCTGGATCGGCAGGGCTTGCAGTTGGCCCTAGTGGGTACCTGTCCTCCGGCTCTGGCTCTGCAACCAGATCTGATCGAGGCCCTGCGTGGCGCTGAGAAACTTCAGCTGCACTGGGCCCATCCCCTGCCGGCCTGGAGTACCGATTGGTCTTGGCCTGAAGCATTTGCTGCCTGCGACCTGCTGATCCACCATCTGCGCACGCCTCTCTCAGCTGCCGATCTGCGCTGGCTCGAGGCCCTACCCGCCGCTCAGCCCGCCTGGCTGCTGGTGGAATTCAACAGAGCTGACCAGACTCTCGAAGCTCTTGCCGCTGAATTGCGCTCCCAGCTTGGACAGGATCTCTCCCAGCGTCTGCTCTTTTGGAATGGCCTGCCCACGACGCTTACAGCCAGCATTTCGCCCCTAGCCCGCCAGCTCGCCAGTGCCGGAGCGGAGCTGCGCAGCGGCCGCCAGCTGCGTCGTCTTGAACAATTGCATGGCCTTTGGCAGCGCGAGCTTGAGCAGCTGCGGCGGCAGCACTTTCTGCCACTTCAGCGGCGCACCCAATGGCTGGTGGCGGCCGGGGTGGTGGCGGCGCCCCTGCCCAGCCTCGACCTGCTGGTGCTGGCGGTGGCTAATGGCTTGATGCTGCGCGAGATGGCTCGCCTCTGGGATTGCCCCTGGACCTTCGAGCAACTGCAGGCCGCCGCTAGCGAGCTCGCCAAGGCAGCCCTCGCCCAGGGGGTGGTGGAGTGGAGCAGCCAGCTTCTTACTGGCCTGGTCAAATTGCATGGCGCCACCTGGCTGGTGGGGGGGGCGTTGCAGGCGCTCAGCGCCGCCTATCTCACCCGGGTTGTGGCCAGGTCCATGGCTGACATGTTGGCCCTCTCGGCGGGGGTGAGCGAGCCGGATCTCGCCGAGATCAAACGCCAGGCACCCCTGTTGGTGGCCAAGGCAGCGGCGGCTGAAAAACTCGACTGGCCTGCCTTTCTCGAGCAGGGCCGGCAATGGCTTCGCAACCTGCCCCCTGCCGGCATGGACGGCTCAGATCTGATGGCAGCGGAGCCAACCCCTTGATTGCCCTCGATCAGCGGGTGCTGTTTGCCTTTCTTCTCACCCTGGCAGCCGGCCTTTGCACCGGGCTCGGCAGTTTGCTTGGCCTGGTGTCGAGGCGATTCAGCCCCAAGTTGCTCAGTTTGTCGTTGAGCTTTTCGGCTGGCGTGATGATTTTTGTCTCCTTTGTGGAGATATTTCCTAAGGCCAGGCAGGCGCTGGCCCTTGGGCTTGGAGCCACTACGGGCTATGCGGTCACCGTGCTGGCGTTTTTTGCTGGCATGGTGGTGATTGCCTTGATCGACAACGCCCTACCCAGCCATGATCTGACCCTCCCTGAGGCCAACTTGCCCAGGGCCCAGTCGCAGACCTTGCTGCGCACAGGACTGTTCTCAGCCCTGGCGATTGCCATCCACAATTTTCCGGAGGGTTTGGCCACCTTTGTTGGCGCCCTCTCAAGTCCCAGGCTTGGCATCAGCATCGCCATTGCCATCGCCATCCACAACATTCCCGAGGGCCTGGCGATTTCAGCTCCGGTGTATTACGCCACTGGGAGCCGCCGCACTGCTTTTTGGGTGTCTTTCGCCTCAGGGCTTGCCGAGCCCATCGGTGCAGTGGTGGGCTACGTCTTTTTAAGAACATTCCTCAGCGACACGGTGATGGGATTGGTTTTTGCCAGCGTTGCTGGATTGATGGTTTACATCTGCTTCGACGAATTGCTGCCTGCCGCCCAGCGCACCGGGGCCCATCACCACGTGATGGTTGCTGGCCTCACGGCAGGAATGGTGGTGATGAGTGTCAGCTTGGTGCTGCTGGCCTGAGGTGAACCAGCTCCCCAGCCGAGATCCAGCTGCGCCGGGCGCAGATCAGAGCTGGCCCTGGTGGCCGCTGTTGCCGCTCTACCCCTACGGACGTCGCCGCACCTTGGTGCGTGAATTGATCCCCGGCCAGGTCTGGAGTTTCGAGCAGCTCCAGGGGGTGTTTTACGTGGCAGTGCCGATCCGGATGACGGTGGTGCGTGTGCGGGGTGGTCTGTTGCTCTATGCCCCCGTGCCCCCCACTGGAGAGGTGCGGGCAGCTCTTGCCGAGCTGGAGCACCGCTACGGGCCCGTTTGCACGATCGTGCTACCCACCAGCTCTGGCCTCGAGCACAAGCTGCCGGTGCCGGCGATGGCAAGGGCGTTCCCCGCTGCTCAGGTGTGGGTGACACCACGGCAGTGGAGCTTCCCCTTGCCGCTGCCGCTGGCTTGGCTGGGCTTCCCGGCCCAGCGCACCCGGGTGCTGTTTGAGCAGGGGCTTCCCCATGCCGATGAGCTGCACTGGCTACCGCTCGGGCCCCTAGACCTAGGCCTGGGCACCTTCATGGAGGCGGCCTGCCTGCACCGCGCTAGCGGTTGCCTGCTGCTCACCGATGCCCTAGTGGCCATCAGTGAGCAGCCCCCAGAGCTATTTGATGCCGATCCAACGCCGCTGCTTTTCCATGCCAGGGATCGCGGTGATGCGCCCCTGCTCGACACTCCTGATTGCCGCAGACGGGGCTGGCAGCGACTGGTGTTGTTTGCCTCCTATCTCCGCCCAGATCATTTGCAGGTGCCTGGCATCAGGGAGTTGCTTGCCGGCTTGCTGGCCGCGGGGGTGCGCTCTCCGCGGGCCTATTTCGGCCTCTATCCCTTCCGCTGGCAGGAGGGCTGGCAGGCTGAATTTCGGAGTTTGGTGCCCGGCCCTGAGGCCGCACTGCTGGTGGCGCCTGTGTTGGAGCGGCTGGTCTTTCCCCGCTGCCGGGCCGCCCTGGTGACTTGGATCCGCACTTTGGCTGGCCAATCCGAGATCCGCTGGCTGGTGCCAGCCCATTACGATGCTCCGGTGGCCTGCAGCCCTCAGCAACTAGGGGAGCTTGCAGACTGCCTGGAAGGGCGAGATTGGGCACCTGATAGGGGCAGCTGGGCCTACCTGAGCGGCATTGACAAAACCCTCCTGCGCTTTGGAGTGGTGCCAGAGCAGCCCGCGGAGCCTGGACCAGGGTTTCTGGATTAGGGGATTCTGGATTAGGGAATACTGAGTTTTAACTAACTCAGAGCCTGAGCTCGCCTGGGTCGGCATCGAGGTCGCCGTCCAGATCTCCGCAGCCCAGCAGGCTCGTATCCAGTTCCATGCGCTGTTCCATCTGGCGCAGGAAGTAACCGGTCATCATCGCCGAAGCGAGCAGGCCAGCCAGGTTTTCTCGGTTGGTCTGAATCTTGACCTCGAACTGCTCACCGGGGAGCATCCCCAACAGCCCTTGGACGTTGTGGCGAATGATGTCCTGGATGTCGCCACTGGCTGAGCGAGCAACCCTTTGCAGCACATCAGGAGACTGCTCCTGCAAGTACTGAATCAACGAGTTACCGCTGATTGCTTCGTTATCGGTGGTCAGGAACTCCGGGTTGAACATCGCCGGCGTGCGCTGCATCCATATTGCACCTTACCCCAGGTCATTCGTCGTACAAGGGGGGTGGCCCATGGCGGAGATCCGTAACCAGCCAAACCGATTAAGGGGCCAGTAGCGAAGCACCGCCGTGCCGATCAAGGCCTCTTGAGGCAGGGGCCCCCAGAGGTGGGAATCCAAGCTGGCATTGCGGTTGTCTCCCAAAACCAGCAGATGGTCTGGGGGCACCGTGAGGGGTTCCAGCTGGTAGTCCATCGGTTCGGCTGACCAATCGATCGCCGCCTTGCTGCCGTTGCGCCAAAGCACGCCATCGCGCACCTCCACTTCATCACCCGCTTGGCCCACCACCCGCTTGATCAGGGCTGCCTTGGGGTCGTAGCCAGCGGCTATCAGGGCTGTGGGGGGATGGAAGACCACCACGGTGCCGATCGGTATGGGGCGATGCAGCCGCGCGCGCAGCTTCTCCACCAGCACCCGATCCTGCAGTTGCAGGGCCGGGAGCATTGATCCCGAGGGAATCCAGCGGGGTTCCAGCACCGCCCAGCGCAGCACCAGGGCCAGCAACACCCATACCAGCACTGGCACAACCTGGCGGCGCAGGGTTTCGACCAGGCTGGGACTGCTGCTGCGGGGCGAGGACGACAAGGGAGCAGGGGAGACTGGTTCAATCCATCCTGAACCGCCCTGGCGTGGAGTTGGCCCGTCGCAATCTCGAGGCGGCGCTGCTGCTGCTGAAGGCCCTGATGGGCCAGGGGCTCAGCCAGGCTGTGTTGTGTCCGGGCAGTCGCTCCGGTGCCCTGGCCCTGGCCCTGGGCGTGCTCGAGCCGCGCGGGCTGGAGCTGTACACCGCCATTGATGAGCGCTCTGCCGCTTTTTTTGCCCTGGGATTGGCCAGGGCGACTGGAAAAGCAGTTGCGGTTGTCACCACCTCGGGAACCGCTGTGGCAAACCTCCTGCCCGCCGCGGTGGAAGCGGACTATGGCGCCATCCCCCTATTGCTGATCAGTGCTGATCGCCCCAACCGGCTCAAGGGCTGTGGGGCAAACCAGACCGTGAACCAGGAAAGCTTTCTGGCCGCAAGTGTGCGCTGGTTTGGCCAGGGCGATGGCACTGGACTGGCTGCCATGACGGACGCTGCCATCGCCGCCCTGGCTCGCCAGGCATGGTCTGCAACCCTGCCCCCTGGCCTGGCCCCCGGGCCAGTGCACCTCAACCTTCCCTTTGGCGAACCTCTACACGCGGACGGGCCGGCGCTGCTTGAGGCAATTGCCGACGGTTCCCTTGAACCAACTCCACCGTCATTGGCCGAGCTCGCCCTGGGGGCTGCTGGATCAGGGATACGGGCAACGCCCTTCAGCCCCGCTCCCGATCCAGGCCAGCCAGGGGTGGTTGTGGCTGGTCCCTGGCGCGGCTTGCCCCAGCACTGGCCGGGTTATGTGGAAGCTTTGTTGCGCTGGCAGCGGCGCACGGGCTGGCCCGTGCTGGCAGATGGACTCAGCGGGCTGCGGGGCTTGGCTGACCTCGATTTGATCAGCAGCTACGACCTACTGCTCGAGGCTCCTGAACCCAAGCTGCGTTCAGCCCAGGTGCTGCGCCTTGGCCCCGTGCCCGCCAGCCGCCGCCTGCAGCGCTGGCTGGCCGACCAGAACGCTCACCAGTGGCTTGTCAGTGAGGGCGAGCCGAGATGTCTTGATCCGCTCGGCAGCGGATGGCACGGCAGCGGATGCCAGCAGAGCGCAGCCGGTTTGGCCGGCTGGAGCGCCAGCTTGCCTCCATCTTTTTGGGCCGGCGGCCCCAGCGCCGAGGCCCTGCGGTTTGGGTCTCGCTGGCGCCAGCGGGAGCTGCAATTACAACTCTGGCTTGATCAGCAGCTGGCCAGCGGTGATGGAGCTGAAATCGGTGTTAACGAGCTTTGTTTGGCGCGCCAACTGGGGCTCCTGCTGCCTGCCGGCTTGCCGCTGGTGCTTGCCAACAGCAGCCCAGTGCGCGATTGGGAAAGCTTCGCCAACCCCGCTGCCCCCTGGCGAGCGGTTTATGGGTTTCGAGGGGCATCAGGCATCGATGGCACCCTCTCGATCGCCTGCGGGGTCGCTGAGGCCCATGGCCAGGCGGTGCTGCTCACGGGTGATCTGGCCCTGCTGCATGACAGCCATGGCTGGCTCTGGCAGCGCCAACTAAAGGGGCGACTCACCGTGATCCTGATCAACAACGGCGGTGGAGGCATCTTTGAGCAGCTGCCAATTCGCACCACGCCTGAGCAGGCCCTGGATTTCGAGAGGCTGTTTGCCATGCCCCAGCAGCTTGATCACTTGGCTTTGGCTGCAGCCCATGGCGTGCCGGGGCGCAGGGTGGAGCAGCTCGCTGACTTGCCATCCCAGCTGGACTGGGCGCTGAATCAGCCGCTGGCACTGCTTGAGCTGGTGAGCGATCGCCGCGCCGATGCACTCAGGCGCCAGACCTTGCGCAGAATGGCTGCCCAAGCCCTGATGCAGTCTTGAGCCCTTCCTCCCCGACCCCGTCAGCGGTGCAGTGGCAGCCCGCCGGCTCCTACGAGGACATTCTTTTTGACCTGTGCGAGGAGGGGATCGCCCGCATCACGATCAACCGACCCCAAAAGCGCAATGCCTTCCGGCCCCGCACCGTGCAGGAGCTTTGCGACGCCTTTTCGCGAGTTCGCGACAACCCTCGGGTTGGGGTGGTGTTGTTTACCGGAGCCGGCCCAGCGGCTGATGGTGGCTGGGCCTTTTGCGCTGGCGGCGATCAAAGCGTGCGTGGCGATGGGGGCTATCTCGACGAGTCGGGTTTGCCCCGTCTCAATGTGCTGGATCTGCAGCGCCTGATCCGCAGCTTGCCGAAGGTGGTGATTGCCTTGGTGGCCGGTTACGCGATCGGTGGTGGCCAGGTGCTGCACCTGCTGTGCGATCTGAGCCTGGCGGCTGAGAACGCCGTATTTGGCCAGACGGGACCGCGGGTGGGCAGTTTTGATGGCGGCTTTGGCGCCGGCTACCTGGCCCGGCTGGTGGGCCAGCGCAAGGCACGGGAGATCTGGTTTCTCTGCCGTCAATACGGGGCCGACCAGGCTTTGGCCATGGGCTTGGTGAATGGGGTTGTGCCCCTAAATCAGTTGGAGACGGAGGGGATCAGCTGGGCGCGCGAGGTGCTGCAGCACAGCCCCACGGCGATCCGCTGCCTCAAGGCTGCTTTCAACGCTGAAACCGACGGCATGGCAGGGATTCAGGAACTGGCCGGCCAGGCCACCCATCTGTTTTATCGAACAGCGGAGGGCCAGGAGGGGCGCAATGCCTTCCTTGAGAAGCGACCGCCGGACTTCTCCGATGCACCCTGGCTACCTTGAAAACAAACAGATTTCATCTCAGGGCAGTGGGTTGGTTGGGGCTGCTGCGAATGCTTCCGCTCCTGCTTGTGGGAGCCGACTTATTTGCGCCACCCCTTGCTGTTGCAGCTGTGGAGCCATCTCAGCAGCGTCGGCTCGTACTTGACCGGCGCCAGCGCCAGTTATTTGTAATAGAGGGCAACCAGGAGCGCAAACGCTTCCCGGTGGGTGTCGGCCGGCCGGGCTGGGAGACCCCGGTGGGTCAGTTTTCGGTTATCGAGCTAGCGGTAGACCCCACTTGGGAGCACCCAGCCACCGGCCAACGCATCCCGCCTGGACCTGCCAACCCCCTCGGCAGCCGTTGGATTGGCTTTCACCGCGACTGCAAGGGCCGCGCCGGCTTTAACGGCAGCGAGCACCTTGTGGTGAAGGGTTGCGTCAGTTCTGGCTTCCACGGCACACCCCAGCGGCACAGCGTGGGGCAGGCCGTATCTCACGGCTGCGTGCGTCTACTGGATGAGCATGTGCGGGAACTGTTCGACTTGGTGGAGATGGGCACGCCCGTGACGGTGTTGCCCTAGCGCCAACCGTAGAGTTGCGCCCACCTCCGGTAACTCTGGGATGCGGGTCTTGTTTGCGGCGGCCGAATGCGCGCCGATGATCAAGGTCGGGGGCATGGGTGATGTGGTGGGCTCTTTGCCCCCGGCCCTAGCTGCCTTAGGCCACGACGTACGCATCATCCTGCCGGGTTACGGCAAGTTGTGGTCGAAGTTGAAGGTTTCGCCCGAGCCCATCTGGCGTGGCCACACGATGGGCAATGACTTCGCTGTCTTTGAAGCCCGCCATCCCACCAACGGCCTAATTCTCTATTTAGTTGGCCATCCAGTTTTCGATCCGGAGCGCATCTACGGCGGTGAAGACGAGGATTGGCGCTTCACTTTCTTTGCCAGCGCGACTGCGGAATTCTGCTGGCATCACTGGAAACCTCAGGTGCTGCACTGCCACGACTGGCACACCGGGATGTTGCCGGTGTGGATGCACCAAGACCCGGAGATCAGCACCGTTTTCACAATCCACAATCTCAAGTATCAGGGACCTTGGCGCTGGAAGCTTGATCGGATTACCTGGTGTCCCTGGTATATGCAAGGGGACCACACGATGGCGGCGGCCTTGCTGTATGCAGATCGGGTCAATGCGGTGTCTCCCACCTATGCGATGGAGATCCGCACGCCCCAATACGGTGAGCATCTAGATGGCTTGCTGAATTTCATCAGTGGCAAGTTGCGCGGCATTCTCAACGGCATTGATACCGAAGACTGGAATCCAGCCACTGATGCCAGCCTGCCAGCCCAGTTTTCGGCTGCGGATTTAGCCCCCCGTGCCATTAATAAGCAGGTCCTGCAGGAGCGCTTTGGCTTGGCTGTGAATCCCCGTTCCTACCTAATGGGAATGGTGACCCGGCTAGTCGATCAAAAAGGTGTCGACCTGCTGCTGCAGGTTGCTGATCGGGTGTTGGCCTACACAGACAGCCAGGTTGTCGTTCTGGGCACGGGGGATCGCACCTATGAGTCGGGGCTATGGCAGATGGCAGCGCGCCATCCCGGCCGCTTCGCCGTTTTCCTCACCTACGACGACGCTCTCTCTCGGCTGATCTATGCCGGCAGCGACGCCTTCTTGATGCCAAGCCGCTTTGAGCCCTGCGGTATCAGCCAGATGCTGGCGATGCGCTACGGCTCGATTCCGGTGGTGCGGATGGTGGGTGGTCTGGTGGACACCGTGCCCCCCAACGACCCCCTGGCTGGCAGCGGCAACGGCTATGGCTTCGACCGCTATGAACCAATCGACTTCTACACGGCGATCGTGCGCTCCTGGGAGGCCTACCGCAATCAGGCCAGTTGGCAGGAACTCCAGCGCCGGGGCATGGGCGTGGACTTCAGCTGGGCCCGCTCGGCGCTCGAATACGACGCCATGTACCGCGACGTCTGCGGGGTAAAGGAGCCAACGCCTGAGGCTGCCGCCGTTGAGCGTTTCTCCCAGGGTCAAGATGCGGACCCCAGCCGGCGGGGCCTGGCTTCCCTGCTGAAGCGTCGTTGAACCCCTTTTGGTGACGCCACCCACCTCAGCCCCCGACAGATCGGGCCGTTCGGAGCCGCCAGCTCCCTATCCGGCCCCTTACGTAGAACCTTGGGGCCGTCTTGCAGGAGACCTGCGTGCCGCCCTTGCCAGCACGGTGCTCAAGCTGAGGGAGCTGGTGCGCCGCAACCGCGAGGGGGACTTATCGGTGCCTGGCTTCTGGCCCCAAGCACTAGCGGCTTTTTTTTGGCCGGTGTTGTTAGCCCTGGGCTTGGCAGTGGTGGCGTGTTCGCTGACGCTGCTGATAAAGACTTTCTTCTCTAGCCCCACCCCCACCACTTTTGATTTTGCGGATAGTTCAGCCTCTCAACCAGTTGTTGAACATGTTGCTGAACGACTTGCCCCCCGTTCTGACCTGCCGCTCCCGCAGGCCCTAGGCCAGCCAGCTGCTCGCTCTGTTGGTTCAGCGCCAAGCTCCCCTGAGCCTCCTGAGCTTGCAGAGCCTGCCCCTGCCGTGCGCCTTGAGCTCGACCCCCTGCTGGCCCTGCTCTCAAACGATGACCCCGATGGCAGTATTTCTTCTGCCCGCCCCCACCCCGAGCAGGGGCTGCTCGACTTGGAGCTGGTGAGTACCTGGGCAGGCTTGCCATTGCCACGACGCCAACAGCAAGCCGATCTCTGGCTGCAGCGCAGCCGTGAGTTGGGTTACGAGCGTCTGCGCCTGGTAGCCCCTGGCAGCAATCTGCTGGCTCAGGCCGCCAGGGTGGGTAGCGGCATGGTGCTGTTGGAGGCGGAGACAATTCCTCAGGCATGATCCTCCGCATCGCCCCCGACTGCCGACGATGAGTCTGCGTTTAGCCCAGTTGCAGGAGCTGTGGGGTCAACCCGTCACCGGCCCCCTGGCCGTGGATCAGGCGGAGCTGAAGCTTGCCCCCCAGGCCATCTGCACCGATAGCCGCCAATTGAGCGGCGGCGACCTTTTTCTGCCGTTGATTGGCGAGCGCTTCGATGGCCATGGCTTCCTTGCCGCTGCCCTTGAGGCGGGTGCCGCCGCCCTCATAGCCCAGGCGGGCCACCTTGCGCCAGCCTCCCAGGCAAGTGTGTTGGCTGCTGCCGCCGCAGCTCACGTGCCCCTCTGGCTGGTGCAGGACACCCTGCAGGCCTACCAGGAACTGGCGGGTCTCTGTCGCCTGCAGCTTGCAGCGCCAGTGGTGGCGGTGACCGGTTCTGCCGGTAAGACCACCACGCGGGAACTTATCCGTAGTGCCCTGGCTCCGCTTGGGCCGATTTGGGCCTCCAGCGGCAACGAAAACAACGACGTAGGCGTTCCCCTGACCTTGCTTGGCGCAGGGCCTGATCAGGCGGCCTTGGTTGTGGAAATGGGCATGCGGGGCCTCGGTGAGATCGAACGGCTGAGTCGCTGCGCCAGCCCCGATGTGGCAGTGATCACCAACATCGGCACAGCCCACATCGGCCGGCTTGGCAGTCGCGAGGCAATCGCAACGGCTAAGTGCGAAATCGTGGCTGGTTTAAGGCCCGATGGCTTGGTGGTGATCCCGGCTGGTGATCCCCTGCTGGACCGTTCCCTTGCCAGTGTGTGGTCTGGCCGAGTAGTGCGGGTTGCCCTGCAGGGAGAAGGCCATGAAGCTGCCGCTGATCTGGTGGGCAGCCTTGATTGCCAGGGGGAGATTCTGGAGTTGGCCGGAGTGGCCCTGCCCGTGCCGCTAGAGGGAGTGCATCACGCCCGCAACCTGTTGCTTGCCATGGCGGTAGCGCGGGAGCTCGGCCTTGAGCCTCAGCGTTGGCGGCCCCTGCAGGTGGATCTACCCGGAGGACGCAGCCGCCGTTTGCAGCAAAATGGCGTGCTGGTACTTGACGAGACCTACAACGCCTCACCGGAGGCGGTGCTTGCCGCCTTGGAGCTGCTGGCCCAGCAGCCTGGCCGCCGCTTCGCGGTGCTCGGCACGATGCTCGAGCTGGGCGAGCAGAGTCTCGCTCTGCACCGCAGCGTGGCCGAGCGGGCAAGGCAACTAGACCTTGATGGGCTGGTGATCGTGGACCAGGGCGAGGAAGGGGCAGCCATGATTGCGGCGGCCACTGGCCTATCGCGTTTAAGGCAGGTGGATTGCCCGGAGGCTGCGGCAGAGCCATTGCTGCAATGGCTGCAGCCTGGAGATGTGCTTCTGCTCAAGGCCAGCCGGGGTGTTGCTTTGGAGCGCTTGATCCCGCTTCTCTAATAGGGCACCCCAGCTTCGGCAATAGGGCTCGCCGGGCTCGACGCCATCGGCCATGATGGCTGCGGAGCAGCATTTCACGATGTTGTGCCTTCGGGCGAAGGTCCTGGGTGGTGGTTCACTCGGGGCCTTTCTGCTTTCAGCCCAGATACCAATGCAACATGGCAGCCAGCTGACCCACCATGCCCTTGCCGGTGAGAAGCTCGCCGGCGATTGCTGCGGCAAAGCCCATCATTGCCATCCGTCCGTTTAATAATTCCACCCCGGCCAGGGCAGCCTTGTTCCAGGGTTTGGGGCTGGTCATGCTTTCGCCAAACCGTTCTACCGGCTCGTAGAGAAAGCCCTCCTTATCTGGTGAAGCTGCAGGACGCCTGTCGCGATTCATAAAAGCTGGGGAAGATTGGCGCAGCCTATGGGGCTGGAGGGCTTGGCTGGTTTAACTGGTTGGACCAGTTTTCCTTGACGAGTTGGCGAGCACGGCCCAAGGCGAGCGAGCCGGCCGGCACGTCTTTAGTGATCGTCGAGCCGGCACCAACGGTGACGTCTTCGCCCAGGGTCAATGGTGCTACAAGCACGGAATTTGCCCCGGTTTTGCTACCGGCTCCCACCACGGTGCGGTGCTTGCGCACGCCGTCGTAATTGGCGGTGATTGTGCCTGCTCCCACGTTAACGCCAGTGCCCAGATCTGCGTCGCCGATATAGCTGAGATGGTTTACTTTCACGCCATTGGCAAGACTGCTGTTCTTCACTTCCACAAAATTGCCGATGTGACAGTGCTCTGCCAATGAGGTGCCGGGACGTAGCTGGGCGAAGGGGCCAATGGCGCAGTGATCAGCCACCTGCACTTGGCGCAGCACTGAATAGAGCACGGTCACACCTGCTCCCAAGCTGCTGTCTTCGATCAAGCAGCCAGGCCCGATGCGGCAGCCATCGCCGATGGAGCTGCTGCCGCGAAAATGGCACTGGGGTTCAACAACAACATCCTGACCAAAGCGGCAGTCTTCGCTAAGGGTGCAGCTAGCTGGATCCACAAAACTCACACCCTCAGCCATCCAGTGGCGCTTTAGCCGCTCCTGCAGAGCCGTCTCGCATTGGCTGAGCTGAAGCCGGTCGTTGATACCGGCGATTTCGTCAGCATCAGCGACCTCTCGGTGCATGGCCGGCTGGAGCAGGGCCACCGTATCGGTGAGGTAGAGCTCGCCTTGGTCGTTGTCGGTGGTGAGCTTGGGCAGCACCTCGGCCAACTTGGCCCAGTTGAAGCAGTAGATACCGGCGTTGGTTAGGTGGTTGAGACGCTGCTGGTCGCTGCAGTCGCGGTGCTCAACGATCGTGCTGACGGAGCCGTTGGCATCGGCAAATACTCGCCCGTAGCCACTGGGATCGTCCAGCCTGGCCGTGAGCAGGGTCACGGCAGCGCCACTGCTGCGGTGTTGCTCCAGCAGGGCCGCAAGGGTTTGGGGGCGTAGCAACGGCACGTCGCCATTGAGCACCAACAGATCGCCGCTGAAGTTATTTAGCGGTTCGAGCAGTTGCTGCACGGCGTGACCAGTGCCGTTCTGGGGCTGCTGCAGCACGAATTCCAGGTCGCTTAGGCCCTGCAGCTGCTGCTCCACCCGCTCGGCCTGGTGGCCAACGATCAGCAGGCGCCGCTCTGGCTGAAGCTGCTCGCAACTCGCCAGTACCCGCTCCACCAGGGTGGCGCCGGCTAGGGGCTGGAGCACCTTGGGTAGGGCGCTCTTCATGCGGGTGCCCTTCCCTGCGGCCAATACGGCAACGGCGAGCATGGGCAGGCGATAACGACTCGCCGGGAATCTACGTGGACTACCTATCAACCTGCCTGCTGCTTGAGGCGGGTTAGGTCGTCCCAGAAGCCCGGATAGGAGACGGCTGCCGCTTCCGGCCGGTGCAGCAGGGTGTCACCCCGGGCGATGCCGGCCGCCACCGCCAGACTCATGGCAACCCGGTGGTCGGTTTCACTGTCAACCTCTGCGCCGTGCAGTTCGGTGCAGCCATTGATAGTCATGCCGTCTGCGAATTCCTCGATGCGGCCGCCCATCGCACCGAGCTGTCTTGCCATGACCGCGAGGCGGTCTGTTTCCTTGACCCGCAGCTCTTCGGCGTCACGAATGCGGCTGATGCCCTCGGCGCAGCAGGCGGCTACAGCCAGCACTGGGATTTCATCCACGAGCCGGGGGATCAGTTCGCCACCAATATCAAAGGCTTGCAGCGGGCCGTGGCAAACCCGCAGGTCTCCCACCGGCTCTCCGGCCACATCCCGGCGGTTGAGCACGCTTATTTGGGCGCCCATCTGCTCCAGCACCTCGAGGATGCCGGTGCGGCTGGGGTTGAGCCCCACGTTCTGCACTGTGATCTCAGCGCCTGGGGTGATGGCACCTGCCACCAGCCAGAAGGCGGCGGAGCTGATGTCACCTGGCACCACCACCGCTTGACCTCTGAGCGTTTGCCCCGGGATCAGGGTCACCACCGTGTTGCCCGCACCGCCCACAGACAACTCGGCGCCGAAGGACCGCAGCATTCGCTCGCTGTGATCGCGGCTCTGGGCCGGCTCGATCACGGTGGTGGGACCTTCAGCGGTGAGGGCGGCAAGCAGGATGGCGCTCTTCACCTGGGCTGAGGCCACCGGGGTGTGAATGGTTGTGCCGCGCAGGGGCTGGCCCTGCACCGCTAACGGTGCGAAGTTGCCGTCCCCGCGGCCACCGATCTGGGCACCCATTTGGGCCAGGGGAGCTCCGACCCGCCGCATCGGCCTGCCTCTTAGGGAGCCATCACCAGTGAGCACGAAGTGGCGGCCAACCCGGCCTGCCAGCAGCCCCAGCATCAGCCGCATGGTGGTGCCCGAGTTGCCGCAATCGAGCACATCGCCTGGTTCTTGGAAGCCATCAAGGCCAGCGCCTTGCACGGTCACTGGCTGGCCGGCCTGAATCGGCGATACCTCCACGCCCATGGCCCGCAGGCAGGCAGCCGTACTAAGCGGGTCCTCCGCTGGGAGCAAGCCCTCGATGCGGGTTTCTCCTTCGGCGATAGCCCCAAACAAAAGGGCTCGGTGGGAGATTGATTTATCCCCGGGTACCTGCACGGTTCCCACCAGAGTGCCGCCGCCAGGCAGGCTGAGCGGGGCGGAATTAGCGGCGGAATGGGCCACGAAGCAGTGACGGCAGTTGGCCGATCCTATGGAGCGCGCCGCTGCCCGACTGATCCATAGGCGTGCCAGTGGCATAGAGGACCGTGACCAGCGCCAATGGCGAGGGCGGAGCGCAAGCCGCCTTCCACGTAGCGCTTGGCCTCGATCACGGCCTCCTGAAGGGATAGCCCGAGGGCCCGCTGGGCGGTGATCGCGGCCCCCAATGTGCAGCCACTGCCATGGGTGTGGGTGGTGCTGATTGGCGCGTGGCTGAGCCACTGGCCAGGGGCATGGCGCTGCAGCAGGTAGTCGCGGCCGCGCAGCTCTGGCCGGCCGCCGCCCTTGACCAGCACCGCTGCTGATCCCAGCTCCAGCAGCCTCTGTGCCGCTTGCTCAACCGCCCCCTCCAGATCGGTAGCCGCCTCGATCGTCACTCCGCTGAGCAGCTGGGCTTCATGCAGGTTGGGGGTGAGCAGCTCGGCTTGGGGTAGCAGCAGCCGGTAGGCAGCGATGGCGCTGGGTTCAAGCAGCACTGAACCTGCCCGCGACACCATCACCGGATCGATCAACTTCGGGATCGTCAGCGCTGCCAGGGCGGCAGCAGTGGCCTCAATTAGGCCGACGTTGAGCAACATGCCGGTTTTAAGGGCCGCTACCGGCAGGTCTGTGAGCACCGCGCTGATTTGGGCGCTCAGGGCCTCTGGCGACAGAGCGTCCACGCGGCTGACACCTTTGGTGTTCTGGGCGGTGACGCAGCTGATGGCCGAGCAGCCGTACACCTTCATGCTCGTGAAGGTCTTGAGGTCGGCCTGGATGCCGGCGCCGCCGCTGGAATCACTGCCCCCGATTGTCATAGCGATGGCGGGAGTCATCGGCTTGCTCCAGCAATGAACGGTGAGGAGGCCCATGGCTTAACCAAGCATCACCCCACCCTCGCCATCGGATCCGGCCACGGCGCTGCGCAGGTCGAACAGCAGGTCTTCGAGACTGAGTTCCGCCAGCGCCTTCTGCCGGACCCGCTCTAGCCGTAGCTGCAATGCATTGGTCACTTGATCGGCTGGTGAGCTGGCGGGCTCCGGCGGTGCGGACCGATTTGCACTTTCTTGCGGAGCCTCGCCAACTCTCAAGGCTTCGCCGACTAATAAAGCTTCGCCCAGCCCTGCGAAAATCTGCTCCATTGAAATGTCCCGCGCAGGCCTGGTGAGTCGGTAGCCGCCCACCCGACCCCGCCTCGCATCCAGCAGCCCGGCTCGGCGTAGGCGCAGGAGCAGCTGTTCCAGCATGGGTTCGGGTAGCTCATGGGTCCTGGCCAGCGAGTGGGTTGACTGCCACTCCAAGGGCCTTGCTGCCAGCTCCAACAGGGCCTTAAGAGCATGGCTGGCCTGGCGAGAAAGCATCACGCCTTAGCCGTTGCCCGCCCCGCCAGCCGCTCCAGCACATGCTCCAGGGTGTAACCAAATAGGGCTGGATCTGGCTCGTCGTTGCCGATATCTGCCAAGCCAAGCTCGGCCCAACGGGCATCGAGCCTGGACTCCAGCTCGGCAGGACGGCTAAGCGGTTCGCCCCAGGGGTGGCGCTTCTCTGGACCGATCTTGGTGGTGGCATCGATCGCCAGCCTGCCGCCCAAGCCCAGGCGCTCGCTGGCGAAATCAAGGCTGTCAAAGGGGGTGTCCTCGAGCACAAACAAATCCCGCTGCGGATCCACTTGGGCACTGATCGCCCAGATCACTTGGCGCGGGTCGCGGATGTTGATGCTTTTATCCACCACCACCACAAATTTGGTGTAAGTGAACTGGGGCAGGGCGCTCCAGAAGGCCATCGCCGCCCGCTTGGCTTGGCCTGGATAGGCCTTATCGATGGCAATTACTGCCAGTTTGTAGCTGAGCCCCTCCATCGGCAGAAAGAAATCGACGATTTCAGGGATCTGCTGGCGCAGGATCGGCGTGTAGATGCGGTTTAGGGCGATCGCCAACATGGCGTCTTCCTTGGGGGGCCGGCCACTGAAGGTGGTGAAGTACACCGGATCACGTCGCTGGGTGACGCACTGGATCTGGACGAGGGGCGAATCTTCGACGCCGCCGTAGAAGCCCATGTGGTCGCCAAATGGTCCGTCAGCCAGCTCAGAGCCAGGGGTGATAGTGCCTTCCAGCACCACCTCACTGTGGCTCGGCACCTCCAAATTCACTGTTTTGCACCGAGCGAGCCGGACGCCCTCTCCGGCGTAGATGCCAGCAAATAGCCACTCGCTCAACTGCACCGGGATCGGCGTGGCGGCCGCCATCACCAGCAGCGGATGCACGCCGATGGCAATGGCGATTTCAAGTTTTTTGCCCATCGCCGCCGCCTTGCGCAGGTGGCGGGCGCCACCGCGCACGCTCAGCCAGTGCACGGTCATTGAGTTCGCCGACTGTTGTTGCAGCCGGTACACGCCCACATTGGGTGTGCCAGTTTCTGGATCCTTGGTGATCACCAGGCCCAGGGTGATGATGCGGCCGCCATCGCCGGGCCAGGGCCGCAGCAGGGGCAGGGCGTCAAGGTTCACTGCCTCGCCCTTAAACACCTGCTGGTGGCAAGGGGGGGTTAGGTCGAGATCGGGCCTGGCCTTGAGCACATCCAGCAGCACCGAACCAAAGCGCACTGCCTCCCGGACCCCCTTGGGGGGGCGAGGTTGCTGCAACAGCGCTAGGCGCTCGCCGAGCCGTTCCAGTTCCTCTGGTTGCTCCATACCCATGCTCCACAGCACCCGCTCTTGGGTGCCCAGCAGGTTCACGGCCACCGGCATGGTGGAGCCAATCACATTTTCAAACAACAGGGCCGGGCCGCCAGCTGCCAGTACCCGGTCGGCAATCGCTGCTAACTCCAGGTCTGGATCCACCGGCGCGGTGATGCGCCTCAGCCGACCCCGTTGCTCCAGGAGGTCGATGAAGCCGCGCAAATCCCGGCGACTGCGTTGACTAATTCCCTTATTCGGCATCGACTTTTATGAGCGGTGACTACTGTGACGCACCTGAACTGGGGCCGCGGCTATGCAAATTTCCTACTTCCACTCCTCTGAATGCGTGCCACCCGTCAGTTCCCTGGCGGAGGGTGGGCCAGATGCGGCCGTAGTTATCGACGTTCTACGGGCAACGACCACGATTGCTTGGTCCTTGCAGAACGGAGCTGAGGCGATCGAGGCCTTCGCCAGCCTGGAGGAGCTTGAAGCTGCAGCGGCTGCCTGGCCGGCGCAGCAGCGACTGCGTGCCGGTGAGCGAGGCGGCCAGAGGGTGGCGGGCTACGACCTGGGTAACTCTCCCCTTGCCGTAACCCCCGAGCTGGTGGGTGGCAAACGCATATTCATGAGCACCACCAATGGCACCCGCTCCTTAGCGGCCGTTAAGTCGGTGCCTCTGTTGCTGACGGCCTGTCTCCCCAACCGCACCGCCGTTGCACGGCGTCTGCTTGATCAGGAGTGCTGCCGGGTCTGGATCGTGGGCAGTGGCTGGGAGGGTGATTACTCCCTCGAAGACAGCCTCGCTGCTGGTGCCGTTGCTTCTGCGGCGATTGAGATGGCGGTGGCTCCCCATATCGGTGTGAGCTTCGGCAACGACGAAATGCTGGCGGCCCTTGCTCTCTGGCAGCAGTGGCACCTCGATACCGAGACCTGCTTGCGCACTGCAAGTCACGGCCAGCGCCTGATCAATCTCGGCAACCATGACGCCGATTTTGCTTGCTGCGCAGCTGTCGACAGCCTGCAACTAGTGCCCTTTCAGGCCGAACCCGGGGTGCTGAAGGCCAGTTGATCCCTGCTGCGCGAACCGCCTCTTGGCGCTTCCTTTAAAGTCTGACGCACTGGTTGGGGCAGTGAGTGGGCAGTTTTCTGGCGGCAGCTGTGCAACTCACCAGCACCCCGGATCCGGATGCGAATTTCGCTTCAGCGGAAGAGCAGATCGAGCTGGCTGCCCGTCGCGGCGCTGAGTTGGTTGGGCTCCCCGAAAACTTCGCTTTCATGGGGGAGGACGAGCAGCGCCTTGAGCTGGCCCCATTCTTGGCGGAGCGCTGCAGCAGCTTTCTTGTCACGATGGCGCGCCGCTATCAAGTGACCTTGTTAGGTGGGGGCTTTCCCGTCCCAGCTGAACCGGGGCAGACCTTCAACCGCGCTGAGTTAGTAGGAACGGAGGGCCAGCTGCTGGCTCGCTACGACAAAATCCACCTCTTCGATGTCGACTTACCCGACGGCAACACCTATCGGGAGTCGGCCACGGTGCAGCCCGGAGACCACCTGCCCCCTGTAGTTGATGTGCCCGGTCTTGGCAGGATTGGCCTGTCGATCTGCTACGACGTTCGCTTCCCTGAGCTTTATCGCCACCTAGCCCAGGCAGGGGCTGATGTTTTGTTTGTGCCCGCAGCATTTACCGCTTTTACCGGCAAGGACCACTGGCAGGTGCTGCTGCAGGCCCGGGCGATTGAAAACACTGCCTACGTGGTCGCCCCCGCCCAGACGGGCCAGCACTACGGACGCAGGCAGAGCCACGGCCATGCCTTGGTAATCGACCCTTGGGGCACGGTGCTGGCAGATGCCGGCGTGAGTGTCAGCGCTGCCATTGCCCCGATCGATCCGGGCCATGCCCAGAGGGTGAGGGCCCAGATGCCCAGCCTGAGGCACCGCCGGCCGGCCCTGTTCTGACTGTCCCGATGCCCTGGTCCGTCAGATTCCGCTGGAGTGCTGCTCTGGCAGCGGTTGCTTTGCTGATGGCCGATCTACCGGCCTGGGCTTCTTCCCTCGCAGCCTGGCGCGTTTCCCGCAGCGGTCAGCTGGAGTTACGTACCAGTATCGATGTACGCCCCCAGGCCTTTTTTGAGGCTGGTACTGGCTTTAGGGGCCCCCGGGTCTGGGTAGACCTGCCCGGTGCCCCATCGCGCACACGCACTGTGCGAGGCAGTGGTGCCTTGCGTGAGGTACGGATTGGTCGTCCAGATAGCTTCACAACCCGCTTGGTTCTGGAATTTGCGCCAGGTACCCAGCTCGATCCCTCTGGCCTGCGCCTGGTGGGCACCTCCCGGGACCGCTGGCGCATGGAGTTGCCGGGTCTTGGCAACCAAGCTGGGCTTGGCCTCGGCGAGGGAGACCTCGATGCTGTTGCCAGCTTTGGCGCCGATCAGCAGACCTTCTTCCCCACCGCAGCTACGCCCCTCTCCGCCGATGGCTTGCCGGTTGTGCCCCGGGGCCGCTTCAAGGTGGTGATCGACCCTGGCCATGGGGGCCCCGATCCAGGTGCCGTCGGCATTGGTGGCCTACGGGAAACCGACGTAGTGCTTGATGTTTGTCTGCAAATCGCCCGGCTACTGCAGGCCCGCGGCGTCCAGGTGTTGATGACACGCACCTCAGAGGTGGACGTTGACCTGCCTCCCCGGGTGGCCCTGGCCAACAGCAGCGGTGCCGATCTGTTTGTGAGCGTGCACGCCAACGCCTTGAGCATGGCCCGTCCCGATGTGAATGGCATCGAGACCTTTTTCTTTGAGGGTGCGGGATCGCCCTCCCGTCGCCTGGCTGCGGCCTTGCAGGAGCAAATGGTGGCCATTTCCCCTGGCAGTCCTGATCGCGGCGTGCGCACCGGACGCTTTTTCGTGATCCGCCGCACGGTGATGCCCTCCGCCCTTGTTGAGATGGGCTTTGTCACCGGTGAACTCGATTCCCGGCGCCTCGCCGATGCCAATTTTCGTCGTCGCATGGCTTTAGCCCTGAGCGCTGGCATTCTTAACGCCCTGCAGGGTCAGCAATGAGCGCTTTGGTGGGGCTATTTGACAGCGGCTTGGGGGGCCTCACGGTGCTGCGGAGGCTTCAGGAGCGCTATCCCCATTCCTCCTGCCTGTATCTCGGGGATACGGCCCGAGTTCCCTACGGCCAGCGCAGCGTCGCCGATATTCGCTCCATTGCCGCTGAGGTGGTGGGCTGGCTGCGCAACCAACAGGTCGGGGTTCTGGTGATGGCCTGCAACACCTCCAATGCCCTCGCTCTTGATGTGGCCGTGGCAGAGGCCGGCGTTCCCGTGGTGGGCCTGATCGACAGTGTTGCTGCCGACCTAAACAGCGAGTGCGTGGGGGTGTTGGCAACTCCCGCTACAGCCGCCAGCGGTGCCTATAGGCGGGCAATCCATGCCTGCCGGCCCCACACCTCTGTGCTCGAGGTGGGCTGTTCCACCTTCGTGCCCTTGATCGAGGCCGGTGATCTCCAGTCTCCAGCCCTGATAGGGGAAGCCAAGGCATACCTGGAGCCCCTACTCGCTGCGGGTGTCGACACGGTGGTGCTGGGCTGCACCCACTACCCGATGTTGCGCCCCTTGCTCACGGCCCTGCTGCCACCCCATGTGCGGCTCGTTGATCCAGCTGAATCGGCGGTACGGCGCCTAGGGCCCCTTTTGGCAAGCATGGGCGGCATGCCGGAGGGCGAACTCGCAGCGGTGGAGGTGGTGACTCCAGCCGAGCGCACCCGGGTCTGCGTCAGTGGATCTGCGGAGGCCTTTGCCGACGGGGCGAGCCGCTGGTTGGGTTATCGGCCTGCTGTTGAGAGGGTAGACCTGCGGTCGATGGGGCGAGCCTTCTAGGATCACGCCACGGCGGAGGTGTTGTGGCAACGGTTGCAGAGCTGCTCCAGCCCGTAGAGGCTGACCTAGATGCCCTGCTGGCCGACCTGCGCAGCCTTATAGGAGCTGGCCATCCAATTTTGCAGGCTGCAGCAGAGCATCTGTTTGCTGCAGGTGGTAAGAGGCTGAGACCCGGCATTGTGCTCTTGCTATCGCGGGCAGTAGCCCCCGACGGTGAGCTGGGGCCCCGCCACCGCCGCCTGGCGGAGATCACTGAAATGATCCACACGGCTTCGCTTGTCCACGACGACGTTGTCGATGAGGCTGCAACCCGGCGTGGAGTTGACACGGTTCACAGCCGTTTCAATCATCGAGTGGCGGTGCTTGCGGGGGATTTCCTTTTTGCCCAGGCCAGCTGGCATTTGGCCAATCTCGATGATCTCGAGGTGGTGAAGCTGCTCAGCCGGGTGATCATGGATTTGGCAGACGGCGAGGTGAAACAGGGCCTTTTCCGCTACGACACCGGCCAGAGCTTCGAGACATACCTCGAAAAGAGCTACTGCAAAACAGCCTCGCTAATTGCAAATAGCGCTAGGGCAGCTGGCGTACTTACCGGTTTGCCAGGGGCCCAGCTCGATGATCTTTATCGCTTTGGCCGCCAGTTGGGTTTGGCCTTCCAGGTAGTGGACGACATTCTCGATTTCACTGGCAGTGATCAGCAGCTTGGAAAGCCAGCTGCAAGCGATCTGGCCTCCGGTTATCTCACCGCTCCAGCCCTTTATGCACTCCAGGAGCGCCCTGCCCTGGCCGGCTTGATTGAACGCGAATTTTGCGAGGAAGGTGATCTCGAGCAAGCTCTTGAACTGGTGAGGGGTTGCGAGGCCATTCCCCGCACCAGGGCGTTGGCTGAAGGCTTCGCCCAGGAAGCAGCTCAATCCTTGGAATGGCTAGTCCCCTCCGAACCGCGCAGCGCCTTGCGGGCCCTGCCTGATTTCGTCCTTAGTCGCCTCTACTGACGCTGTTCAGCCAGCTACCAGCGCACATCTCTGAGGGAATTGAGGCGGGTCACTCCAGCTGGTGTGGCCTGGGCATCTGCGTCGCTTGGGAGAAGGGCATACACCTGACAACCGGCGGCCAATGCGGCCTCGATGCCGGCGGCTGAATCTTCGAAGGCCCAGCAGTCGCCGGGATTGCGGCCTAGGCGTTTAGCTGCCAGCAGAAATGGGTCCGGCGCCGGTTTCCCCGCCGCCAGGGCTGGATCATCGCCGTAAACCCTTACCTCGATCAGCTGCAGCCATCGGTGGGGTGCAGCCTTACGCCGGACCGCGTCCTGGGTGCTGCTGGTGACGAGGGCCATGGGGACCTGGTGATCCCTGCACATCTGCACCAGTTCGGCGGCGCCGTCCATTGCGGCAGCGGTGGGCACCAAGGCATCGGCCAGGGGTTGGCGCACGGCCAGCAAAGCCTCAGAACTCGGGGGATTGGAGCCTGAAGCTGCGATCCAGCGGCATACCAAGGCAGCACAATCCAACCGGCGCTGGCCCCGCAGCCTGAGCAACTGTTCAGCACCGAGCTGGCAACCAAAGTGGGCGGCGGCTTTATGCCAAGCCCTGGCCTGCAGTGGTTCGGTGTCTAGAAGCAGGCCGTCGAGATCGAACAGGCAGGCGGCAGGACCCATGTATCTATCCTGCATCACGACGGCCCATTACATGCCGGTGCAAGGAGCCTGGGACTGCGGCGCCAGCTGGTTTAATTTTTCTATGGCAACCGCCCGTTAGAGCCCGCCTGTCAGCAACCGCCCGTCAGCATCCGCCTGTCTGCCACCCATGCCTGATGCCACAACGGGCCCGACGATCGAATCGGTGCTTCAGGAGCAGCGGTTGTTTGCGCCCCCAGCTGAGCTGGCCGCCTCGGCCCGCATTGGCTCTCTAGATGCCTACCGGGCCCTATGCAGCAAGGCTGATCTTGATCCCGATGCCTTCTGGGGCGACCTGGCCCGTAGAGAGCTGCACTGGTTTGAGCCCTTCGACTCGGTGCTCGATTGGAGTGATCCGCCTTTCGCCAAGTGGTTTGCAGGGGGCACCACCAACCTGAGTTTCAATTGCCTCGATCGCCATCTCGCTGGCCCGCGGGCCGATAAGACCGCCCTGATTTGGGAAGGGGAGCCCGGCGACAGTCTCAGCTTTACCTACCGCCAACTTCATGCCGAGGTGTGTAAGGCGAGTAATGCCCTCAAGGCACTTGGCATCGGCAAGGGGGACCTAGTTGCCCTTTACATGCCGATGGTCCCTGAGGCAGCCATTGCCATGCTGGCCTGTGCCCGCATTGGTGCCCCCCACTCGGTGGTGTTTGGCGGCTTCTCAGCCGATGCCCTGCGGGATCGGCTGATCGATGGCCAGGTGAAGGCGGTGATCACCGCCGATGGCGGTTTCCGTAAGGACAAGCCCGTGCCCCTTAAGCCCGCGGTGGATGAGGCACTCGCGGCAAATGGCGGTGCACCAAGCGTTGAGCATGTGCTGGTGGTGCAGCGGATCAAGGGCGACTGCGCCATGGCTACCGGCCGGGACCACTGGTGGCACGAGCTGGTGGACGGGCAGAGCGCCGAGTGCCCCGCCGAGCCCATGGCCAGTGAGGACCGCCTATTTGTGCTCTACACCTCCGGCTCCACCGGCAAGCCCAAGGGGGTGGTGCACACCACTGCCGGCTACAACCTCTGGGCCCACCTCACCTTCCAGTGGATCTTCGACATCCGCGATGACGACATCCACTGGTGCACCGCCGATGTGGGCTGGATCACCGGGCACAGCTACATCGTGTACGGGCCCCTCTCCAATGGCGCCACCACGGTGATGTACGAGGGTGCACCGCGGCCCTCCAAACCCGGCGCCTTCTGGGAGGTGATTCAGAAGCATCGCTGCACAATTTTCTATACCGCCCCCACGGCGATCCGGGCCTTCATGAAGAGCGGCCGCGCCGTGCCGGATCAATACGACATGAGCTCGTTGCGAATCCTGGGCACCGTTGGTGAGCCGATCAATCCCGAGGCCTGGATGTGGTATCGCGACGTGATCGGCCATAACCGCTGCCCGGTGGTGGACACCTGGTGGCAGACCGAGACCGGCGGCGTGATGATCAGCCCCCTGCCCGGCGCCACCCCCACCAAACCCGGCTCCTGCACCCTGCCCCTGCCGGGAATCGCCGCCGACATTGTCGACATGGACGGCGTTTCCCAGCCGGCTGATGCCGGTGGCTACCTGGCGGTGCGTAGGCCTTGGCCAGGGATGATGCGCACCGTGCATGGTGATCCGGAGCGCTTCCGCAGGAGCTACTGGGAGGAGATCAGACCCGCCGATGCCTCCTACTTGTATTTCGCCGGTGATGGCGCCCGCCGGGACGCCGACGGCTATTTCTGGGTAATGGGCCGCGTTGATGACGTGATCAACGTGAGTGGTCACCGACTCGGCACGATGGAAATTGAGAGTGCTCTTGTGAGCCATCCCACGGTGGCTGAGGCGGCGGTCGTGGGCCGGCCCGATGATCTCAAAGGTGAGGGGATTGTGGCCTTTGTGACCCTGGAGGCGGGTCGCTGCGGCGACGACGCCCTGATTGCCGATTTGCGGGCCCATGTGGGCAAAGAGATCGGGCCGATCGCCAAGCCCGATGAAATTCGTTTCACCGATTCCCTGCCCAAAACCCGTAGCGGCAAAATCATGCGCCGCATCCTGCGGGCCCTAGCCTCTGGCCAGGAAGTAACTGGTGACACCTCCACCTTGGAGGACCGTTCCGTACTCGATGCCCTAAGGGTTTAGGGGATTAAGGGGGCCTGGCGAAGCGGTTCGATGAAGGCGACGTCCGTTGCCTCAATAGTGATCGGATGTCCAAACCAATAACCCTGGCCGTAATCACAACCCAGTTCGCGCATGCGTTTCATCTGGGCCTCATTTTCCACTCCTTCAGCCACTACCTCCAGTTCGAGAGCCTTGGCGAGAGTGAGAATTGTGGTTGCAATCACCTCATCTTCTGGATTCTTTCCCAATCCGCTTACAAATGAGCGATCAATTTTAAGAACCCCTACCGGGAAGCGCTTTAGGTATAGCAATGATGAATACCCCGTGCCGAAATCATCAATTGCCAGTCGCAGGCCAAGATCTCGCAGTGCGTTGATAGTTGCCGTTGTCGATTCAATGTCATCAACAAAGGTTGTTTCTGTAATCTCTAGGTAAACACTAGCCGGATTGATTGCTGTTGATTCTAGGATTTCTTTGATATGTACCTTCACCCGTGGGTCGGCAAGACTGCGGGCAGACAGGTTTGAAGACAACCTCAGATTGCCTAGGCCGTGAATCTGCTGCCAACTAGCGATAACAGCGCAGGCGCTCGCAAACACACACATGTCGATCTCCTGGATCAGGCCACTGTCCTCGGCTTGTTCCAGAAATGCGGCTGGCATCAGCAGTCCTAGTTGGGGATGTTGCCAGCGAACCAGGGCTTCAAAGCCTGTGAGGGTTTTGTCATCGAGGCGGAAGATGGGTTGTAAAAAGGGTTTGATTTCCCCGTTTTGCACCGCGTTGCCGAGAGCCTCCTCTAGAGAGATACGTTGTTGGGCTTGCAGACGCATGGTCGAATGAAAGGTTGAGTGGCGACCACGGCCTAAGGCCTTTGCCTGATACATAGCCATGTCGGCATTTTCCAGCAGAGTTGATGGGCTATCTCCTAGGTGGGCAAAGCTGATGCCGATCGACACGGTGTGGCTGAGTTCTGAGCCAGCAACATTCACGGGCTGGCGGATTTCCTCGATAATCCGGCTGGCCAATTGACCTGCATCATCTCGGTGGCTTGTTCGGATGATAACGATAAATTCATCTCCCGATAGACGACCGACTAGATCGTCATGGCGAACTACGTGTTTTAGGACACGACTGACGTGAATTAGTAGTTGGTCGCCGGCGCTGTGTCCATAGGCATCGTTGATCCACTTGAAGCGATCAATATCGATAAAAAGCACCGCGGTCAAAAGGGAGCTATCTACAGACAGATGATCAACCGCCGCCTGCAGGCGGTCCAGCACCATGCGCCGATTGGGCAGTCCAGTAAGGGCGTCATGAGTTGCTTGAAGAAGGGCGTCCTTACGTGCCTCTCTCTCCGATGTAACAGCCCTAAGCATTTTTATACTTAGTTCGATACTACGAGCCATAGCCCGAAGCAGGGAACGTTCCTCCAAGTCAAAGCGTTCGCCGAGGCGGCCCACAAACAGCAGGTCCATCGGCCCCATAGGAGCCCAACAGGTGCGTAAAATACCTGATCGTATAGTGATATCGCTGGGTTGGTTGTTTAATTCCTCCAGAAGTAGTTGCTGGTCATCTTCTGATAGCCCGATGCACCAGTCAATCGATCGATTGCAGATGATTGCAGCCACCTCGGCATCAACGGATTCTGCCACCCGGTTGAGCACATTGCGGAGATTATCTGGATCCTCCGTGGAGAAAGCTGAGAGGATCTCCGAAAGCATGTGCAGGGACCAGGAGGTGGTCTCCATTAGCCGATCGCCAGAGTTACAAGGGTTTGATTATGAAAACCTCCTGCGCCTTTGGTGCGAGCAATTTCTCCATAGGTGTAGAACCCTGCCATCGGTACGGCTCCGCAACTGCTGGTGATTAAATCAGTTTCTTCATGTACGCGCTCTTCTGTAAATACTGCCCTTCGTGAGACGCAGTCGAATAGCAGTAAGCCAGCCGGCGGAAACCCGTTTAGGGCCTCGACAGCTGAAATGCAGGACTGGGCTGCCGCATTAAGAACAGAATCGAAATTGCCTTCAGTAAGGAAGGCCAAGGCTCCCTGGGGAACCTCTGCCACCAAGATCAGTTCTCGCCTATCGGGGTTGAAGCCGGTGACGTGACGCATCTCGATTTTGTCTCGCCGGCGTATTCCAATTGGGTGAGTCGCGGCAAAATTGGCGAATGCGGCAGGGTCGGTCCGAACAATATCTTCCGGATTGAAGAAATCGAGGTATACATCTAGTGCTGGCTTATCTTCCAAAGTAGACAGAATGTTTCCCTTGCTCCCAGTGACCAACATAGGGTCACTGGCTGGGGTCCAGCCGTGGCTTACGCCGATGCCTAAGGGGCGGTCGGAACTAACTGCTGCTGCCACCACTGCCTGAGTCATAACCCTACGGCCATGGATCTGCCGGGTTCGGCTCATCGCTAGATAGTCGCCGGCGCAGCCTCCCACCAGGGGAACGTCGATTCCTGCTACGTCGTAGGCGCCGCGAACCACATCCATCTGATCACCGCAAAGGCCATCGGAGAGCACTATCAAGACCGTATTGGCCCGTTGCTCAAGATGGTCCAGGCAGTGGGCGGCCTCGGTTGCAGCCTGGCGCAGGCCGTGCGCATCACCCTGGCCGGAACCCGTGCTTACCTCGATTGCCGAGCCTCCCAGGGCCCAAAGCACCAGGGCATTGGCCACCGCGCCACCTGGGGTGATTTCACCAGATGTTGTGCAACCAATCACCTGCGTATGGGGAAAGGTCCCATGGAGCTGCTCGGCAATCGCCGCCAGATCAAAATTTGGCGCAAGCAGGGCCACGATCAGCTTGGGATCCTGGGGGCACTGCAGAGCCTGCAGTGCCTGCTCAAGGGCCTGGCCGGTGTCGTTTAACGAAGAGGCTCCTACCTGGACCCAGCTCTCAGCAACCATCGAAGTGACCATTGAGGCTGGCTCATGCGTCGGAGCAATTCCCCGACTGATAACCACAATTGTCTACCCCCGTAGGGACGGCTCAGCATTTAGGACCCGCTGGCCCAAGCATCAACCGCGGCTGCGATGCCATCCAGGGATCTTTTTTTAGCGGGATCGTCGGCCCACTGGCCCAGCAGGCTCTGTCGCAGCCCCGCGCTAGCGGGGGCAAGATGATCGCCCGGGAATTCCTTCAGCAGGCTGGCATCTCCAGCACGACCTTGCAGCACCCCCAGCAGCCGCTGGCTTTGGTCGATCTGGTCGCGCTTGAAGCGCACCAATAAGTTGCGGGGTTGGAGGTAGGTGCGCGCCACCTGCTGCAGGGTTTCCTCCGGTGAGGGACTGAATTCGCTGCGAAAGTTGAACTGCTGACCGAGCTCCGCCAGCAGTGGTATCGAGCGCTCGGCTGAGAAGTTGTTGAAGCTCAAGGCCACTAGGCCGGCGCCGCCCCGGCCCCCATCAGGTGCCAGCAGGTGCAGCTTGCAGCCCAGGCTGTGGCCAAGTCGCAACACCAGCCTGCTTGAGTCGCCCCCTTCACCATCCGCATCACGCAGCTGACGGAACCGCCGCCAGGCGGTATTGGCCTGATCCTGGTGGTCGAAGCCAGGCACATAGGTCCAGGCCCGAATCCGCCAGCCCCTAGCCGCCAGTGCTTCCAGAAGCCGGCGGTAGCTGAGCTGGGGGGTCGCCGCCAGGTAACTGCCGCCGATGAATTCGACCGTGCCGCGGCTGGGTCGCTCGGCCTCCAGTTGCCAGATATCACCGCGCTGCCGCCAGAGCGTCATGGTCAGAGGGCGAGGCGTTGCAAGGCCGCCCGCGCTTCGTTGCGATGGGCTGCGCCATCAAGGAGGTTGTTAAACACATGGCGGATTACGCCTTCCCGGTCGATCACGTAGGTGACCCGGCCTGGCAGCAACCCCAGCACATTCGGCACTCCGAAGGCTTTGCGTAGGGCGTTGCCTTGGTCCACCAGAAGCGGGAAGGGCAGGTCGTGACGACTGGCAAAGCGCTGGTGGCTGGCCTGGTCGTCGCCGCTGACACCCCACACCTCAGCTCCCAGGGATTGAAGGTCGGCGTAGCTGTCACGGAAGGCACAGGCTTCAGCGGTGCAGCCTGGGGTGTCGTCCTTTGGATAGAAGAACAGCACCAATGCCTTGCCGGCTAGCTGATCGCTGCGGCGCCCCTCACCGTTTTGATCACTGAGGGCAACGAGGGGGGCTCGATCTCCGGCGGCAAGTGCCATGTAAATCAAATTGGGCAACCGTTTTCACCCTAGGCAGCTGTCCTGGTTGCCGTAGTCGTAGTCCAAGTCGTAGCTGTTTTTCAAGGGTGGGCTGGGACGATGGGTTGAGCGACGCAGGCAGATGTGACTGGCCCGATTGAGGAACAGCCAAGCCTTTGGCAGCAGAGCGACCTGCTGAGCCTGGTGAGTGCAACCCCGGCCTTGAGCCCAGCGGTCCAGCCCAAGCAGGTTGTGGCCCGTGATCCCAGCCCTTCCAACCGCGATCCACAACCGCGATCGGCACCTAGCAACCTGCTGATCCTGGACACCGAGACCACTGGTCTGGAGCCGGTTTCAGCCCAGTGCATCGAGGTTGGAGCAGTTCTGTTTCATGTACCCAGTAGGTCGGTATTGAGCCAGGTTTCCTTTCTTTTGCCAGCTGCTGCCAACCCGGCGGAGCATGTCAATGGCATTGCTGCTGAAGTGACCAGACTCCCCCAGCCCTGGCAGGCGGGCCTCCAGCATTTCCTTGCCCTGCTCGCCGGCGCCGATGCGATGCTCGCCCACAACGCAGCCTTTGATGCCAAGTGGTTTGGGCTGGGACCGCTGCCGGCTATTGACAAGCCATGGATCTGCTCGATGGACGATATCGAGTGGCCGCCTGAGCGACACCTGAGGACGTCCCCTTCGGTGCGCGATCTGGCCTTGGCCTACGGGGTGCCGGTGTGGGCTGCCCATCGGGCCCTCACCGATTGCACTTATCTAGTTCAAGTATTGGAGCGTTGCGCCAACCTCGAAGACCTCTTGAATGCAGCTATGGAGCCGAAGCTGCTCTATCGGGCCAATCTTCCCTATGCCGAACGGCATAAGGCCAAACAGGCAGGCTTTCGCTGGAATGAACCGGTGCGAGGCGCCTGGAGTCGTCGACTAAGCGAGCGCCAGGCCCTATCCCTGGCTTTTGAGGTGCAGAGGGTGGAGGCCGATTCACAAGTGGCCTGAACTCCCGGAACTGGTGCCCATACGTCATGGTTTTTCTTCCAATCTCCGAAGCCGAACGGCGCGTTATCGCCATTTGGCCGTGGCTGCCACAGGCTGAGTTGGTAGTTGCCATGGATCCATGGCTGGTCGGATGCCGCGGCAGCGGCTGCTCCGCTGGCAGGCCGTGCGCACTTGGGCGCGGCTGATCCGCGAAGCCGAGGGGCTTTGGCGGGTCGATGTGCGCGATCTGCGCAGGGTCGGCGCCCATGAGCTGGGTCAGCTGCTGCAGGAGGTGCCGCCCCGGCTGCGACGTCGCGTCAATCTCTGGTTGGAACGCCTAAAAGTGAGCACCAGGTTGCCCTGATTGCCTGCATGCCCTTATTGGCAAGCGGCGGAGCGGCATAAAAAAACCGGCTGGGGAAGCCGGCATGGAAGAAGGTCACCTTGGCAATCGGTGAATTGTCGAAATCGGAGCGACAGGATTTGAACCTGCGACCCCCACTACCCCAAAGTGGTGCGCTACCAAGCTGCGCTACGCCCCGGCAGGTCGAAGTTACCACAGCGCTTTGCGCTGTTTCAGCCGGCGTATCAGCCGTTCTGTGAGTCGCTCCCGTCCCAAAACTGCATACCCAGGAACCCGCAGGCGACGGGCTAGTTGCCGCAGTTCACCGACCCCCAGGCCTGCCAGCCGCAATTCGGGCAAGCGGCTCCATACGGCTGAGGCCGCAGGCAGGTCCGACCCTTTGCGATTGGCTGAGAAGCTCATCAGGGCGCCGCCAGCCATCCACTCAGGCACCAGCACAAACAACACGGCCAGCAACCCATAGAGCTCCACAAGCCCCTTAGGCAGAGGATGCAGGGGGCGGTTGCGTGGCCTGGGCTCGAGCTTGCTCACAGCAGGGGGGCCTTGGGGTCGTTCAACCTGCCGGATGGCTGACCGGTCGGCTGACCGGAGGGCCTATCGCGCCATTGCAGCTGGGGTTCGGGCTTCGGGTTCAGTTTGACGCTCCAGAAGATCAGGGCAAAGCAGAGCCCCAGGGTGATAAGCAACCAAAGAATCACCAGGCGATCCGGTAAGGGGTTCACAGCTCTGTCCTGCTCATACCTGGTCCGTGCGCAGGCACTCCAACCTTCTGAATTGCTGCTCCATAGTCAGCACATCGCCCCTGAGCACCAAGGTCAGTTGCTCGTTGCGATAACGGATGCCTGGTAGGTCTGAGGCCTCGCGAAACATGGTGGAGCGGAAGCGTCCGGTGAGCAGGGAGGCTTGGGCGTCATTGCGCTCCAGGGTGACCCGGCTCTGATCGGGGCAGATGAATTGTTCGGTGATGCCGTAGTCCTCCCACCAGGGCGACCCCATTGAGAGCAAGGCGAGGGCAAGCAGCGGCATGGACATGCTCAGGCCAGCTGAATTGGGGCATTCTCCCCCCGCAACACGCAGTGGGCCACCGTCCAGTCATAGGAAGACCACACCCGTGGATCGAGCTTGTAGGCCGAGCCCGCAAATTCCCCGAGCCTTTGGCCGCTTGGCTGGGCCGAGCAGTAAGGCCGGCTGCCGGGTTTGGCTAAATATTGCTGGTGATATGGCTCCGCGTACCAAAGGGTTTGGTTGCTGCGCAGCTCAGTGGTGATCTCCCCAAAGCCAGCGCTGCTCAACAGGGCCTGGTAGGCGTCGCGGCTGGCCTCTGCTAGGGCCACCAGACCAGAATCATCCGCATAGATCACCGAGCGGTACTGGCTGCCCCGATCATTGCCCTGGCGATTCCCCTGGGTGGGGTCGTGGCATTCCCAGAACAGCTTCAGCAAATCGCTGAAATCGATCAGGGCCGTATCCCAGACCACCCGCACAACCTCGCTGTGGCCCGTGCGTCCAGAGCAGACCTGGTCGTAGCTGGGTTGCTGGATTGAGCCACCGGCGTAGCCCACGGCTGTTGTAACCACGCCAGGCAGGCGCCAAAAGCCCTTTTCGGCTCCCCAAAAGCAGCCGCAACCGAAAACCGCCTCTGACTGGCCGCCCTTTATGGCTGCATCAATTGGGGTGCCCAGTACGACGTGGGGAGCTTGGGCCTGAGGGGTGCCCTGAAACAGGCCGAACACGCTGCTAATTGCAATTAAATCGGAGCCTAGACAGTCCCTTTAGTTGCCGCGTCGGGCTCAAAGGCAATGTGATTAAGGAGAGTGGTGGTGAAGGCGAACAGAAGGAACGGCAGGGAAAGCACCAGGATCAGGCCCACACCCACAAGGGCAAAGATCGGCTTGCTGGCCCCCATCAAGGCCAAGCCAGCCGCCAGGCTGGCGAAGATCACCAGCATCCAGATCAAAATCTGCCCGTAGATGTCGCCAAAGGTCAGGGTGCAGCGCAGCCGGTAGGGCAAGCCGGTAATCGGGGCAACTGGCTCCATGGATGCTCCTAGGCGTGGTACGCAAAAGGCGACACCATCCACCTAAGCCCCATCTAGGTCACTTGGCTGAACAGCTCAACAAGTATTGAGATCAGCCCGCCGCCCTCAGCTGTTCCGTTGCCTGCTCCCTATCCCAAAGGCGACGGTAGGTGCCGCGCTCAGCCACGAGCTCGCTGTGGTGGCCCTGCTGCACTAGCCGGCCCTCTTCTAAAACCAGCACTCGATCACAGGCGGCAGCCGCCGACAACTGATGGCTGATCATCAACACCGTCCGACCCAGACCTTGGTCATTTGACTGGGCATTGGCCTGCTCACTGCGAATCGTGCGCAGGATCTCGGCAGCGGTGGTGTTATCGACGCTGGCTAGGGCGTCATCAAGCACCAATAGGGGGGTGCGAACCAGTAGGGCCCGCCCCAGGGCTGTGCGTTGTCGCTGGCCGCCGCTAAGGGTGATGCCTCTCTCCCCCACCAGGGTCTGGTAGCCGTCGGGAAATCCCTTGATGTCGCCCTCAAGCCTGGCCTGGCGAGCTGCTGCCTCGACCCGCTCAAACGGCGCATCCGGCTCGCCATAACGCAGGTTGTCGGCCAGGCTCGCGGTAAACAGATAGCCCTCTTGGGGGACTAAGCCCACCTGGCCCCGCAGTTCAGCCAAATCCAGAGCGGTGATGTCGACCCCATCGAGCCAAAGTTGGCCGGGATCGAGCTCGACCATGCGCCCTAGGGCACGGGCCAGGGTGGTTTTGCCGCAGCCCACGGGCCCCACCACTGCCACAAGTTCGCCGGGATGAAGCTCAAAACTGACGTCCACCAGGGCTGGTCGAGGCGCGTTGGGATACCGCACGGTGAGGCCGCGGGCCTCCACAGCCCCCCGACCGGGCTTGGCTGGGGGAGTTGGTGAAGCTGAAGAAACGATCAAGGGCCGCCGTCGCAGCAGCTCCTCTACCCGCTCCAGGCTCACCTGGCCGGTTTGGAAGGTGTTGAGGGTGAACCCAAGCAGGGCAGTGGGGAACACCAGCCGCTCCACAAACAGAATCAGGGCGACCAGGTCGCCGATGCTGAGGCGGCCACTTTCAAGTTGGCCACTGCCCAAGGCGAGTAGTAGCAGCAGGCTGATGGACGAGATGCCCTCCAGCAGCGGGAACAGGGTGCTGCGGGTGCGGGCCAGATTCAGGGCAGCATCCCGGTAGATGCGGTTGCGACCGGCGAAGGCGGTCTGCTCGGTGCTCTCCTGGCCGTAGATCTTGATGGCGCTGATGCCGGAGAGGTCCTCCTGGATCAGGTCGCTTAAGGAGGCCAATGCCTCCTGCTGGCGGCGTTGCTGGCGCATCATGCGGCCGCCAAACAGGCGCACCACCATCAACATCAGGGGGTAAAGCCCCACAGCCGCCAGGGTCAACCAGCCGTCGATGGAGAGCATCGCTGGCAAGGTGAGCGCGTAGGCCAGCACCGTGTTGGTGAGGCTCAGCACGGCGAAGCCCAGGAGCCTGCGCACGTTTTCGACGTCGGAGGTGGCTCGGCTGATCACCTCGCCGCTGCCTGTGGTCTGCACCCAGCCGGGTTCCTGCTTGAGCAGGTGATCAAAAATCTGTTGTTTGAGCTCGGCCTCCACCTGCCGGCCTACCCCGAACACCAGCATGCGTGAGTAGAGCCGCACCGCCCCCATCACCGTTGCCAGGGCGACGATCAGCGCCGCCTGTGCCAGCACGTCTTGAAGAGCGAAACCATCCTGCAGGTCGTCGATTACCCGCCGCACCAAAAGGGGAATGGAGACGCTCAGCAGGTTCACCACCACAAGGGCGGCGACGCCGATTAACACCACCTTGCGATGGGGCCGCAGGTAGCGACGGATCAGATCCAGCCGTATGGCTCCCATCAGGGGCCGTGTTCACAGGTCCACCAACCTAGGCAGCTGCTTTTCCGGCAGGCTGGCCTCAGCAACAGCTGCGCCATGGCTTCCGCTCCATCTCAATCCGGCAGCAATGATCAAAGCCATCCCCTTTACGCCACGGATCGCGAGGTGGTGGATCGGCTGCTTGCCGCTGAGGTGCCAGCCGACCACCACCTGGTTGATGCCGCCCGTTTGTTGATGCGCTACGAGGCCTTTCCCGGTGCCCGTGATCTCAGCTCAGATTTGGCCAAGACCCTGCGCTTGTGGGGAATTAGCCGTGAAGATCTGCACAGCCGCACCCAGGCAATCTGGGCAAAGGGTTTTCGGCCCGCACCAGCGGCGAGTGAGGCGGTGGGCTCCAGCTTTGACACCGCTGACCAGGAGCAGACCTGACACTTTGCCAAGGCAGTCATCGCCATTTACCCCTTCTTCGGGTGATAGTGGATAGGTCCCCATCACCCGGCCCGGAGTGCTTTGCACCCGGGCTTTTTACTAGCTATGCCAACTGTTCAGTCCTGGCCTGCCCTGTTGGACCAGCTGCTCAATGGCGAGTCGCTGTCGGCCAAACAGGCCACCGCGCTGATGCAGGGCTGGCTAAGCGAACAGATCGATCCAGTGCTTACGGGAGGGTTGCTGGCCGCCTTGCGAGCCAAGGGAGTCAATGGCGAGGAGCTTGCAGCCATGGCTGAGGTCTTGCGAGAAGCTTGTCCGCTGCCGGCTTCCCGCCCTTCTATCGCGCTTGTCGATACCTGTGGCACCGGTGGCGATGGGGCCGACAGCTTCAATATTTCAACGGCTGTGGCGTTTGTGGCTGCCGCCTGTGGCGCCAACGTGGCTAAGCACGGCAACCGCAGTGCCAGTGGTCGGGTGGGATCAGCCGATGTGCTGGAGGCAGTGGGCATTCACTTGCAGGCCCCCCAGGAGCAGGTGATTGGTGCCTTACCAAGTGCGGGGGTGACTTTTTTGTTTGCTCCTGGTTGGCATCCGGCGCTGGTGGGGCTGGCCCCCCTGCGCCGCAGCCTGGGGGTGCGGACTGTTTTCAATCTGCTGGGCCCATTGGTAAATCCCCTGCGTCCCGAGGCCCAGGTGCTCGGGGTTGCCCGGCCTGATCTGCTCGATCCGATGGCTGAGGCTCTGGCCCGGCTGGGGCTGCGCAGAGCTGTGGTTGTGCATGGTCAGGGCGGCCTTGATGAGGCCTCCCTTGCTGGAGTTAATTCGCTGCGACTGGTGAAATCTGGAGTTGTGAGCAGCGACCAGCTCGACCCTGAGGCCTTGGGCTTGCAGCTTGCCCCGATCGCCGATCTGGCAGGTGGAGATCTCGCCACCAACCAAGCCATCCTCGAAGCCGTGCTCCAGGGCCGAGCTAGCCGCGCCCAGGCTGATGTGGTGGCCCTCAACGCAGCGCTGGTGCTGTGGGCCGCTGGTTTGACCGACTCAGTCGCCGCTGGTCTGAGCTTGGCCCAGCAGGCCATTGCCAATGGAGCTGGCTGGCAAGCTCTAGAGCGGCTGCGCGCCGCCCTGCCAGCCCCCGTTGCGGGATGATCAAAGCAACTGCCCTGAACCCGTGAGCGAGCCCGCTGCCACTGCCTTGCTGGTGTTGGCCGACGGCACCGTGCTGAGGGGTGAGTCCTTCGGGGCCCGGGGCACGGCCATCGGAGAAGTGGTGTTCAACACCGGCATGACCGGCTATCAGGAGGTCATGACCGACCCGAGTTATTCCGGGCAGTTGGTCACCTTTACCTACCCCGAACTGGGCAATACCGGGATCAACGCCGCCGATCAGGAGGCAGATCGCCCCCACGTGCGTGGGGTGATTGCCCGCCAGCTTTCACCTTGTACCAGTAGCTGGCGCTCAGAGGGTGATCTAGATGGCTGGCTTCTACGCCATGGCGTAGTTGGAATTCGAGCAATTGATACGCGAGCTCTAGTGCGTCATTTACGTGATGGCGGCGCGATCAACGGCGCAATTTGTAGTGATGGCACCTCGGCTTCGGCCCTGCTTGATCAAGTCCGCTCGGCCCCTTCGATGCAGGGCCTAAACCTGGCGGCATCAGTTACCACCCCTAATCCTTATCACTGGGATCAACCCTGTGGGGTCGTTTTTGATGCCCGTATGCAATCCCAGCCCGATTGCCCTTACCGGGTGGTGGCCATTGATTTCGGCATCAAGCGGGCGATCCTTGAGCGTCTTGCGGCCCACGGCTGCGAGGTGACCGTGCTTCCAGCCGATGCCAGCTTGGAGCAGGTTCTCAGTTACAAACCTGAGGGAGTGTTCCTGTCCAATGGGCCCGGCGATCCGGCCGCCGTTAGCTCCGCTATTGAGCTCGCCAAAAGTCTTATCGCCCTGCCCGATCTCCCCCTGTTTGGCATCTGCCTTGGCCACCAGATCCTGGGGCTGGCCCTTGGAGGTACCACTTTTAAACTTGGCTACGGCCATCGCGGTTTAAATCACCCTTGCGGCAGCTCAGGGCAGGTGGAGATCACCAGCCAAAACCATGGTTTTGCCCTCGTGCCCGAATCCCTGCCCGCCGACCGAGTGCGGGTAACCCACCACAACCTCAACGACCACACCGTGGCTGCCCTGGAGCTGCTTGAGGCACCGGTGTTTGGCGTTCAATACCACCCGGAGGCCAGTCCCGGCCCCCACGACGCCGACCATCACTTCGCGCGCTTCGCCGCCCTGATGGCCAGCCGCCGCTGACGCATTTTTGTTGCGTCTTCTGCAGCGGCAAAATTGCTCCCTACACTTCGCCCCAGAACGGATCGAGGACTGGAGCCATCAACGACCTGCAGCGATTGACTGTCTCCCTGCGAGGAGGCTTCGAGCAGCAGGCCCACTGCCAGCTGTTCCGCTTCACTGGCCAGCTGGATGCCTACTCCGACAAACAGTTCGGCGAATTTGTGGCCTCTCACCGCGGCAATGGTCAGCCTTTGGTGATCGACCTCAGCCACATCGACTTCCTCGACTCGTCCGGTCTTGGCGCCTTGGTCCAGCTTGCTAAGCAGTGCAACGGCGATAAGCAGAAATTTTTGGTGGTGGGTAATGCCCGGGTTGTTCAAACCGTGAAGCTGGTGCGCCTAGAAGAATTTCTGCACCTTCAGCCCGACCTCGAAACAGCCCTTGGCAACCTCGCCGCTTGAGCAGGGAAAGGCTGAGCTGCGGCCCGCTTCGAGCTGGCTAGCTGGCCTTGCCCCCCATCCTCCCCAAGCCGAATTAGGCCCGCTACAGCTGGCCTGGCTTGGTGATGCGGTCTGGGAGCTTCATCACCGCCTGCAGCGCTGTCAGCGTCCAGGCCGCTCCCACACCCTGCACCAGGAGGTTGTGCAGGTAGTGCGTGCCGACGCCCAGGCTCTGGCACTGGAGAAGCTTGATCAACAGCTCACGGATGCGGAGCGAGACCTTGTGCGCCGGGGCCGCAATCGGGCTGGCAGGGGCCCCCGGCGGGGGGATGCGGCGGCCTACGGCCAGGCAACGGGCCTTGAGGCCCTGCTTGGTTGGTTGTTTCTCCACGAGCCTGCCCGGTTAGCCGAGCTGCTAGATCACTTGCAGGAGATCGATCCATAACCTGCAGACAACGCCATGAGCCCACGATTTGAACGCCGTCCCGAGAAGCGGACGGGGGGCGGCGCCCGCGGGGCTGGCCGTCCTCCCCGCTTCAGCGGTCCCAAGCCTGAATGGCGCCGCGATGGAGCCGGTGAAGGCCGTGAGGGCCGTGAGGGAAGAGAAGGCCGTGAGGGCCGTGAAGGGCCAAGAGATCGGGATCCCCGGCGAGAGACCGGTGCACGACCCGCCCCCCGGGGTGTATCCCGCTTCCAGCCCCGCCGCGATGGGCCAGCCGACCGCCCCAGTAGTCGCGGCGAGCGCCGCCCATTTGAACGGCGTGGTGACAGCGAGCGTCCGTCCTTCGACCGTCCGCCTGCTCCCCGTTTTTCCAGCGATCGCTCTGGCTCAGACAGCAAGCCCTACGAGCGGCGACCCGGCCGCCGCTTTGAAGGTCGTCCCCAGGGCCGCCGTCCCGACTCAGGTCGCCCAGATGGCCGTCGCTATGAAGGTGGGGGTCGCTTTGAAGGGGCCGGTCGCCCTGATGGTCGCCCTGTTGGCCGACGTTTTGACACGGGGAGCCGCCCAGCGCCTGGCAGGTTTGCTGGCAAGCCGCTGATCGTCGACGCCGATACCCTGCCCCCAAGTGGTGATGCGGAGCGCCACAGCGTCGATCCCAGTGCCGATTTGATCTGGGGCCGGCATCCTGCCCAGGCGGCACTTGAGAGCGGTCGACCGATTCATCGCGTCTGGTGCACTCCAGAAATGCGCTTCAGCCCCAAGTTTCTGCAGCTGCTGCGAGAAGCCAAGGCATCGGGCGTGCTGGTTGAGGAGGTCACCTGGGCGCGCCTGGGTCAGCTCACCGGAGGTGCCGTGCACCAGGGCATCACCCTGCAAACAGCGGCAGCTGAGACCCTTGATCTGCAGACCCTGATGGAGGGCTGCGCAACCATTGGTGAGCCGGCCTTGCTGATGGCGGTCGACGGTCTTACTGATCCCCAGAACCTCGGCGCAATTGTGCGTAGTGCCGAAGCCCTGGGTGCCCATGGCCTGGTTTTGCCCCAGCGCCGCAGCGCTGGACTTACCGGCTCGGTGGCCAAGGTTGCGGCAGGTGCTCTTGAGCACTTGCCCGTGGCAAGGGTGGTTAACCTAAACCGCGCCCTCGACACCCTCAAGCAGGAGGGTTATCGGGTAGTGGGTCTGGCAGCCGAGGGCACCGTCAGCCTGGAGGAGGCCGATCTAGCTGGGCCTTTGGTCATAGTCACCGGTTCTGAGGGGGATGGTCTCTCCATGCTCACCCGACGCAATTGCGATCAGCTGGTGCGCATCCCCCTGCGTGGCGCCACACCAAGCCTTAACGCCTCTGTAGCTACCGCCCTACTGCTCTATGAGGTGGCACGGCGTGGCTGGATGAAGGGTTTGAGCGGTTCCCAGCCCGCGCCCCGCTTGGTGCGCCCCCAGCTGCCCGCTCCAGCCGCCAGCCCGGAGCCTGAGGAAGATCCCACGGCAACCGAAGCGAGTTCTGCAGAAGCCCAGCAACTGCCCACAAGCCAGCCGGATAGCTCCCCTGAGCTTCTTCACGATCAGGAGCCCCAGCTGGAGCAAGAGGTAATGCCGGAAATCGAGCCAGATGATCAGTCAGGGCTATCGGCAGAGCAGCAGATTGCTGCAGCGATCACGCTCAACCAGGAACAGGCCAACCAGGAACCGGTCATTGACCTGGGTATGGAGCCAGCCGCCAAATCTGGTTTCCTTGGGGATATTCAACTGTGACTCAACCCCCAAGCCACGGTACCGACGGCGGGCAGAATGGAATACAAGCCGCTCCTGCCCCATGAATCCCCTGCTGTGGCCAGTGCGCAGCTGCGCTAATGGTCTGGGCCTGGCCTGGTGGGCACGGGTAGAAACCCACTCTCCCAACGCTGTTTATTGGTTTGGCCCCTTCGTGCGTCGCGGCACCCTGGAAAGCCATCTGCCGGCTTTCTTGAACGACCTCCGGGCCGAATCTCCGGGTTCTCTGGATCACCAGTTACTGCGCACCCGACGGGGCGAACCGCTCACCGAGCTCGACTGAGGGCTAGTGGCCGTTGCCGCTGGCTGATAGCGTCCAATCCAACTGGCAACAGGGTTGATGGGGATCGCTGATTCGCGCGAACAGGGGATTGCTCAATGGCGTCAGCAGCTGCGCAATGGTGACGTTTCAGCCCGTGAACTCACCGAACACCATCTGGCCCGCATCCAGGCGGTTGATCCCACCGTTCACGCCTATCTGGAGATAACTGCCGAGCGGGCCAGGGCTGATGCGGACCACATCGACGCCCGCCTCGCTGCTGGAGAAGATTTGCCACCCCTGGCAGGTATTCCTCTGGCAATCAAGGACAACCTCTGCACTAAGGGGGTCCCTACCACCTGCTCCAGTCGCATGCTGGAGCACTTCGTCCCCCCCTACGAGAGCACTGTTACCGACCGCCTCTGGCAGTCGGGAGCTGTCTTGCTTGGCAAGACAAACCTCGATGAGTTCGCCATGGGCAGCTCCACCGAGACCTCAGCCTTCGGACCCAGCCGCAACCCTTGGAATCCAGAGAGGGTGCCTGGTGGTAGCTCCGGTGGCAGCGCCGCCGCGGTGGCTGCAGGCGAGTGCATCGCCGCTCTTGGCTCCGACACTGGCGGATCGATTCGCCAGCCCGCCTCCTTCTGCGGGGTGGTGGGATTGAAGCCCACCTATGGCCGCGTCAGCCGCTACGGCCTGGTCGCCTTTGCCAGCTCCCTCGACCAGGTGGGCCCGTTCACCAACTCGGTGGCGGATGCGGCCGAGCTGCTGCAGGTGATCGCCGGTGCGGATCCGCGCGATGCCACCTGCCTGCAGGCCCCCGTGCCCGATTACGTCGCCGCCCTTGACCAACCTGTTGCTGGTTTGAGGGTGGGCATGGTGCGCGAGTGCTTCGAAGCTGAGGGCCTTGATCCCCAGGTGAAGGCTGCTGTGCTGGCCGCTGCCGCCCAGTTGGAGGCCCTGGGCTGCGAGCTGGTGGATGTGAGCTGCCCCCGCTTCAACGACGGCATCGCCACCTACTACGTAATCGCGCCATCAGAGGCCTCTGCAAACCTGGCCCGCTACGACGGTGTCAAATACGGCTACCGGGCCCCGGATGCCACCAGCCTTGCCGAGATGACGGCCCGCAGCCGGGCTGAGGGCTTTGGCGACGAGGTGCAGCGCCGCATCCTGATCGGCACCTACGCCCTCTCGGCCGGATATGTGGACGCCTACTACAAGAAAGCCCAGCAGGTGCGCACCTTGATTCGGCGAGACTTTGACCGAGCCTTCGAGGCAGTGGATGTGCTGCTCACCCCCACCTCGCCCACCACGGCCTTTGGCTTTGGCGCCCACAGCGACGACCCCTTGGCTATGTACCTCGCCGACCTGCTCACCATCCCGGCAAACATGGCTGGCCTGCCTGCCATCAATGTGCCCTGCGGCTTTGATCTCGAGGGCCTGCCGATTGGTCTGCAGCTGATCACGGGAGTGCTTGAAGAGCCGCGCCTGCTTCAGGTGGCCCACCACTACGAACAGGCCGCTCAGGTGATGCAGGCTCGGCCAGTGGCCCCATTGGTGCCCTAGGGACTGACCCCAGATCTAGTGGTTTTGCGCCGCTCTGGCGCGCAAATGACACCGGATCTTGCGTGGTCGCCTAGCTTGGGGAGGCTTCCGATGCCTTCCGGCTAGACCTGCCCTTGGCCTTCGTTCCGCTCCACAACCACAGCGACTACAGCCTTCTAGACGGGGCGAGCCAGTTGCCTGCGATGGTGGATCGGGCCGTGGAGCTGGGCATGCCAGCCCTGGCACTCACCGATCACGGCGTCATGTATGGCGCCATTGAGCTGCTCAAGCTTTGCGCCAAGGCCGGGATCAAGCCGATCATCGGCAATGAGATGTATGTCATCAATGGCTCCATTGATGATCCTCAGCAGAAAAAGGAGCGCCGCTACCACTTGGTGGTGCTAGCCAAAAATGCGGTCGGCTATCGCAACTTGGTCAAGCTCACCAGCATCAGCCACCTACGCGGCATGCGCGGCCGAGGCATCTTTGCCCGTGCCTGTATCGACAAGCAATTGTTGAGCCAGTACAGCGAAGGTTTGATCGTGGCTACTGCCTGCCTGGGAGGCGAAATTCCTCAGGCGATTTTGCACGGCCGGCCCGATGCGGCACGGGAGGTTGCCAGCTGGTATCAACAAACTTTTGGCGACGACTTCTACCTGGAAATCCAGGATCATGGCGGCATCGAAGACCGCATCGTTAACACCGGGATTGCCCGCCTCGGTGCCGAGCTGGGTATTGAACTGATCGCCACCAATGATGCCCATTACTTAAGTGCCAACGACGTAGAAGCCCATGACGCGCTGCTCTGCGTACTCACAGGCAAGTTGATCAGCGACGTGAAGCGTCTGCGCTACACGGGTACGGAATACATCAAGGGGGAGGCAGAGATGCTCTCCCTGTTCAATGACCACCTTCCTGCCGAGCTGATTGAGCGGGCTGTTGCGAACACAGCCAAGGTGGCTGAAAAGGTCGAGGCCTACGACATCCTCGGCCGCTATCAGATGCCCCGCTTCCCGATCCCGACTGGGCACACAGCGGTGAGCTATCTCACTGAGGTGGCCGAGCAGGGCCTCCGGCAGCGCCTACGCCTGAGTGATGACGTTAGCTTCGAGCCCCAATATGGCGATCGCCTCGCCTTTGAGCTTCAGGTAATGGAGCAGATGGGTTTTCCCACCTACTTCCTAGTGGTGTGGGACTACATCCGCTTCGCCCGGGACAACGGCATACCTGTGGGGCCGGGTCGTGGTTCAGCTGCGGGTTCCTTGGTGGCCTACGCCCTGGGTATCACCAACATTGACCCGGTTACTAATGGCTTGCTTTTTGAGCGGTTCTTGAACCCTGAGCGCAAGTCGATGCCGGATATTGATACGGACTTCTGTATCGAGCGGCGTGGCGAAGTTATCGACTATGTAACTAAGCGCTATGGCGAAGAAAAGGTGGCCCAGATCATCACCTTCAACCGCATGACATCAAAAGCGGTGCTCAAGGATGTGGCCCGCGTACTTGATATTCCCTATGGCGATGCTGATCGCCTGGCCAAGTTGATCCCTGTGGTGCGGGGCAAACCTGCCAAGCTCAAGGAAATGATCGGAGCCGAATCACCGGCTCCAGAATTTCGCGAGAAATATGAAAAAGACCCAGTGGTACAGCGCTGGGTTGATATGGCAATGCGTATTGAGGGCACAAACAAGACCTTTGGCGTGCATGCGGCTGGTGTGGTGATTGCAGCGGAGCCCCTTGATGAATTGGTCCCCCTGCAGTGCAACAACGATGGCCAGGTGATTACTCAATACTTCATGGAAGATGTGGAGTCGATGGGTCTATTGAAAATGGACTTTCTCGGCCTCAAAAACCTCACAATGATCGATAAAACTGTCGATCTTGTGCAGCAATATAGCGGCATCAAGGTTGATCCTGATGATCTCCCTCTTAATGACGAGGGTACCTATGCCCTGCTTGCTCGTGGTGATCTGGAGGGCATCTTCCAGCTTGAATCCAGTGGCATGCGCCAGATTGTGCGCGATCTCAAGCCCTCATCGCTTGAGGACATCTCTTCTATTTTGGCCCTATACCGGCCCGGTCCGCTTGATGCAGGCCTGATCCCAAAATTCATTAATCGCAAGCACGGTAGGGAGGTAATTGATGTAGCCCACGAGAAGCTTGAGCCGATCCTTAAGGAGACCTATGGGATCATGGTTTACCAAGAGCAGATCATGAAGATCGCTCAGGAATTGGCTGGCTACTCCCTAGGCGAAGCAGACCTGCTGCGGCGGGCGATGGGTAAGAAGAAAAAAAGTGAGATGGAGAAACACCAAGGGCTTTTTGTTAGTGGTGCCACGGAACGTGGCGTCGAACCGCGAATAGCGGAGGCACTTTTTGAGCAGATGGTTTTGTTTGCTGAATACTGTTTCAACAAGAGCCATTCCACCGCCTACGGCGCGGTGACCTATCAGACGGCTTACCTAAAGGCCCACTATCCAGTTGCCTACATGGCGGCGCTGCTCACAGTCAATGCCGGAGACTCGGCCAAGGTGCAGCGATATATCGCAAACTGCAATGCAATGGGTGTCGAGGTGATGCCCCCTGATGTAAATGCTTCTGGCATCGATTTCACACCCGTTGGTGATCGGATTCTTTTTGGTCTTTCGGCCGTTCGCAATCTGGGTGATGGGGCGATTCGACAGTTGATTGAGGCCCGCTCTGGCGATGGTGGTTTCAACTCCCTAGCTGAGCTATGCGATCGCATTCCTGGACAGCAGCTCAACCGCCGCGCCTTGGAGGCCCTAATCCATTCAGGAGCACTTGATGCCCTCGAGCCTCTGGGCAATCGCGCCCAATTGATGGCGGATCTGGATCTGGTGATCGACTGGGCCAGCTCCCGTGCCAAGGATCGGGCCAGCGGTCAGGGCAACCTCTTTGATTTGTTTGGCGCCACCGCCGCAGCCGACTCTGCTGGGGGTTCCAATGCCACCGGCCTGGGCGATATCAGCACCGCCCCCAAGGCGGCTCCGGTGCGCGACTATCCCCCAACCGAAAAACTCCGCCTGGAAAAGGAGTTGGTGGGCTTCTACTTATCAGACCACCCCCTGAAGCAGTTGGCCCAGCAGGTGAAGTTGCTGTCGCCGGTCGCCCTGGGCAATCTCGACGAGATGGCCGACAAGGCCAAAGTGAGCGCAATTGTGATGGTGCCTGAGCTGCGCCAGGTGAACACCCGCAAGGGCGACCGGATGGCCGTGCTTCAGCTTGAGGACCTAACCGGCAGCTGTGAGGCGGTCGTGTTTCCTAAAAGCTATGCCCGTTTAGCCGACCACCTAATGGTGGATGCGCGCTTGCTGGTGTGGGCCTCGGTAGATCGCCGCGATGATCGAGTGCAATTAATTGTCGAAGACTGCCGCTCCATTGACGATCTGCAGTTGTTGATGGTCGATTTGCCTGCCGATCAGGCCGCCGACATCGCCATTCAGCACCGCCTGCGCGAGTGCCTACATCGCCACAAGCCACCCCAGGACCAGGCTGGCCTGCGAGTACCTGTGGTGGCTCTGGTTCGGCACAATGATGAGATACGCTTTGTGCGGCTTGGTCCACAGTTCTGTGTGGTCGATGTCGCCTCGGCGCTCGACACACTTGCCTCGGCGGATTTCCAGGCTCGGGTCAGCTCAGCCATGGTGGCCGCTTAGCATCAGCATGCGCTTTATTTGTTGCTTTCCGCCTTGCATTTGAACTGTTTCTGAAGCTTATATCATTCTTAAAGCTGCTACCCTGCCTGAAGCTTATATACTTCCCTGGTGTGAGCGCTCTCCATAGTATGCTCCATTTCTAATTGTTCTCGCGGTTAAGAAGAAAGGCTGGGTTGAATCTAATTACTCCAATGCTTTGTGACTTTCGTTTGAAATAGTCATATGCTTTGATTGATAAATGGCCGGAAATGATGCCGATTAGGGCTCCACCGATTCCATCGCTCATATAATGGGCGCCGCTCAATACCCTCGTTGTCATGCAGCCAACTGCCATGACGATTGCTGGAGTGCTTAATTTTGGAAATAGCAGGAGAAGAATTGTGCTGCCTCCAAATGCAACTGCCGTGTGGGAGCTTGGAAGGCCCATTCCGGAGTTGCTGAATGGATCTATTATCCAGCTTCTGTAAATATAGTAGAATTCACCGTGCGGGCGTAGTCTCCGGATGAAAAGTTTCCCGATCTCTGCGGCTGCACCGGATATCAAGGGAGAGGTAACTAGAAGCCATTCCTTTCGGTAGAGATGTTGTGTCCATCCCATCATTGCTCCTGGCCTGTCAGGCTCAGCTAGTAGCCGAGCTGTTATCGCTATCAGAACCCAGGTGCCGAGGAATCCCCACACCCTAAACAGTTTTATCAAATCAGGCTCTTTTCGGTTTTCTAACTTGAGAAAGCTTTCGATCTGAAAATCAAAAAGATGGGCAAGCGATAGGGTAATTGCTCCTATGAAAAGTATTTGAATTAATAGCTTTCTTGGCATACAAAAATCATATCATCCCAGATTATTCGTTCTTTGCATTGTGATGAGGATCACTTAGTTTTGTGTGCCCTGCTACAGCCGTTGGGAGCTCTTTCTATTCATCGATTGGGCGGATCCTGTCGCATTGCTTTCAGGGAGCTGCGCAAGCGGCTGATATTTAGCCCGATCTGCTCGGTGCCGAACAGGCTGCCTGGCTTCTCTTCCCAGCTTGCGGAAAGCACACCAAAGCTCAGGCCCAACAGCCCTAGAAAAAAACATCCACCCGATGCCGCCAAGGTGGCACTGGGTGGAACGTCAAAAATTTGGCGGCTCACTAACAGGTAGCTACCAACAAATACGCCCATGCCCATGACAGTGGGAATGCCGGTGCCGATTGCAATTCGGCGCGCCATGCGATTGGCAACCGCATCAGGGATTACCTGCTGGCTGGGACCGGAACGCCGGGGCGGTTTTGGGTTGCCTTTGCCCGATTGGGCGCGACCATGCATTCCCTTTCCGGCCATGGCTGCCTCGATCAGCCCCGGATACCGAGCTTGGCGATCAAAGCGCTGTAGCGCTCCTTGCTGATGCCATTTAGGTAACCAAGCAGGCGCTTACGGCGTCCGATCATCTTGAGCAGGCCTTGGCGCGAAGAAAAATCGTGCTTGTTTTTCTGCAGATGGCCGGTCAGCTGGCTGACCCGCTCACTGAGCATGGCCACCTGGACTTCCACCGATCCGGTGTCTGTGCCATGGGTCTGGTGACCGTTGATCAGTTCCTGTTTTTTGGTGGTGGTGAGCGGCATGGGCTGGGGAATAAAACGCAGGCTGGGCCCGGTTTGGGGACCTACGGTGCAAGTTCCCACCATACCTTCTGGCGGATATTGATATTGCCGTCTCAGTCCATTGGGCGGGATAGCCAGCGCAAGCACTCTCGGATCCAATCTTCTGCCCCGGCCGACTCCCCCATGCCGACGGCGGCTACGGCGCGTAGGGCGCGATGGATTTCAAGGGCTTCGTAGCCCAGAGCAGCCAGGGTTAGCTGCACTTCATCACGGCCTTCTGCCGGCAGCAGGGGGCCGTCCGCCAGCGAATCCGGATCGCCGTGGTTTTCCAGTTGCCCCAGAAACCGCTGCTGCAGTTTGGTCCGCAGCTCAACAGCCAAGCGCTCGGCGGTGCGCTTTCCCACCCCGGGTGCCTGGCAGAGCCTGCGTAGATCGGTCTGCACGATGGCTTGCACCAACTCCCTGGGATCCATCACTCCCAGTAATCCCAGGCCCATCTGGGGCCCAACGCCGCTGACGGCAACCAATTCTCGAAACAGATCCCTTTCGTGGCGCTCACCAAAGCCGTAGAGAATCCAGGCGTCATCGCGGATGGCCAAGTGGGTGTGCAGCCCCAGCGCACTGCCCTCCTGCGGCAGCTGCTGCCATTGCCGCTGGCTCACCTGAACCTCGTAACCCACCCCCTGACACACAAGCAGCAGGCCATAGCGCTTGTCCTGCTGCCAGGGATGGTTGAGTTGCCCTTGCAGCCAGCCGATCATGGAGTCAGTAATAGGTTCCCCATCGTGCCCGCCGTGTTCAGCCATGCCCAGCCCCTGCTGCCTCCTCGGTTGAGCGCCTGGTTGCTGCCATTGCTGTTGATGGTTTGCATGGTGCTCACTGGTTGCAGTGCTACCGCTCAGCCGCCGCGATCGGTGTTGTTGCAGGCGCTTGAGTTGCAGATTCAGCTCACCCAGGGCGCCATCGCCGATGCTCTGGCCCTAGATGCCGGCGGCATGCCGGAGGTGAGTCGGGTGCGGGTGGCTCAGCAGCGGCCGATCGGGATCGGTGAGGCCAAGGGGCTGCGGCTGGAGGGTCAGTTCGACTGGCGCCTCGCTGGCGATCCGATCCGGGTGGACAGTCCCTTTGAGCTCTTTCTGCAGCGGGGCGAGCGCGGCCAAAGCTGGCGTTTGGCCCGCCCCGTGGGCCCTGCCCCATCTGCCGGCGCTGACGGCCAGCAGACCTGGATCACCGACCCGCTACCACTCAAGGCAAGGGGCTGATCAGCAAGACTTGAAGGATGGATACGAGCCCACCTGCCTGGCTGCCTGAGACAGCCGCCCGCACCTACCCCGGTTGGGTGCAGCGCAAGGCTGTCACCCTGTGCAAGCGGGATCAGAAACGTGGCGGCAGCAGCAACGTGCAGGAATACCGCATCGCCATTCACAACGCCGTGGTTGCATCGGGCGGCCTGGACCACTGGACCGGCGAGCAGCTCGACTGGCATCTGATTGGCACCTACGACAACCGGGAAGCTGAAGCTGGAAGCGGCGCACACAAGAAGCTATACGCCCTACTTCCCACAATCGATCACCATTCCAATCTTCCCGAGCCAAATTTCGTTATCTGCGCCTGGCGAACCAACGACGCCAAACACGACATGACGCCGGAGGAGCTGGTGGAGTTTTGCCGCCGGGTTATCGCCCATGCTGAGGCTAAGACCGCTTCTGTTGCCGACTGTGGCTAAGGCTCACCAGGGTGGCTGCCAGTACGAGGCCAGCCCCGGCGATGGTCCAGCTGTCGATTGACTCGCCAAATAGCAACCAGCCCCAGCCACCGGCAAATAGCACTTGCACGTAGCTGATCGCCGTTGCTCTCGCCGCCGGCAGGGCAGTGAGGCTGCGGGTCAGATACACCTGACCAAGCTGGGTGAAGACCCCAACCCCGACCAGCCAAAGCAGCTCCGCTGGCGTGGGAAGCACGGGATTGAGGGCCACCAGCGGCAGGCTCAAGGGCAGGGCCACCAAGGGGAAGTAAAAAACGATCACCAGCGGGTGCTCGCTCGTGCCCAGGGAGCGCACGCTTACGTAGGCAAGGGCGGTGAATAGGGCACCGGTAACGGCGATCAGTACGGGAAAAAGCGGCAGGGTTGCGCCGCCCTGCAGCAGCCCGGCCGGCTGGGCGACGAGCAACACCCCGAGCCAGCCCAGGGCCATGGCCGCCAGCACCCGCTTACCGATTGGCTCACCCAGCATCAGCCAGGCCAGCAGGGCCGTGAACGGCGGGTAGAGGTACTGCAGCACCGTGGCCGCAGCCAAGGGCAAGGCCGCTAGGGCGGCATAAACACACAGCAGGGCGGCCGTGCCGATCGCTCCGCGCCAGATCAGTAGCCAGCGCCTTTTGCCCCAAGCTGGAATCCCGGCTCGGTGCAGCAGCCACCAGCTCAATGCCACGCTCACAATCGCCCGGGCGAACACCACCTCGGCAGCGGGAATGCGCCCTCCCACCTGCTTGACGCAGACGCCCATCAGCGAAAAGCTCAGGGCACTGGCAACCATGCCGAGCATGGCTTGCCTCTCCTGGTCAGAATCAGGCTTCGCTTCAGCGTCCACCGCAAATAGCCCCTTCCTTGAGCCTGCCGCGTCTCCACCCCCGCACGATTGAGGCCGTCAAGGAGCGGGCTGACATCGTTGATGTGGTGGGCGAGCACGTAGTGCTCAAAAAGAAGGGGCGTGAGTACGTAGGCATCTGTCCCTTCCACGACGACACATCACCGTCGATGACGGTGTCCCCGGCAAAGCAGTTCTACTACTGCTTCTCCTGTGGTGCCGGCGGCAATGCCATCAAGTTTTTGATGGAGCACCAGCGCCAGAGCTTCAGCGATGTGGTGCTGGAGCTGGCGCGCAAATACCAGCTGCCGATCGAGACCCTCGATGGCCCCCAGCAGGAGCGGCTGCGCAAGCAGCTCTCGCGCCGCGAACAGCTGCACCGGGTACTCACCCTGGCGGCTGGTTGGTTCCGTAGCCAATTGCGCGCCCCTGAGGGTGCCGCCGCTCTCACCTATCTGCGCGAAAGTCGCGGCCTGAGTGAAGCCACCCTGGAAGCCTTCGAGCTCGGCTTTGCTCCCGACCGTTGGGATGGCCTGTTAAGCCACCTGCAGCAGGTTGAGCGGCTTGGGCCGGAGCTGCTGGAGGAAGCAGGCCTGGTGGTGCCGCGCAAGGGCGCCAGTTCCCAGGACAGCCGTGGTTTCTACGACCGCTTTCGCGGCCGGGTAATGGTGCCGATCAAGGACCGCCAGGGGCGGGTGATCGGTTTCGGTGGCCGCAGCCTTGATGGCGGCGAGCCCAAGTACCTCAACTCTCCGGAGACTGAGGTGTTCGAGAAGGGCAAGCATCTCTTTGGTCTCGATAAAGCCGCGGCCGCGATCCGCAAGGACGACCGAGCCGTGGTGGTGGAGGGTTACTTCGACGTGATCGCCCTGCACGCCGCCGGGATCACCAATGCGGTGGCGTCCCTTGGCACTGCCCTAAGTAGTCAGCAGATCACCCAGCTCTGCCGCTGCTGCGAGGGGCGGCGGATGGTGCTCAACTTCGATAGCGATGGCGCCGGAGTGCGCGCTGCCCAACGGGCCATTGGCGAAGTGGAGCAGCTGGCCTTGCAGGGCCAGCTGGAGTTGCGGGTGCTGCAACTGCCCTCCGGCAAGGATCCCGATGAGTTCCTCAAGAGCCAGGGTGCCGGCGATTACCGGGCCCTGCTTGATCAGGCGCCGCTCTGGCTCGATTGGCAAATCGAGCAGGTGCTCGAGGGTCGAGATCTAGCCCGTCCCGACCAGTTCCAGCTTGCGGTGACGGCCCTTGTTGCCCTGCTTGGCAAGCTGCCCCAGAGCGCAGTGCGCAGCCACTACCTGCAGCGGGTGGCCGAGCGCCTCAGCGGTGGTCAGGCCCGTCTGGCGATCCAGCTGGAAGACGATCTGCGTCAGCAGGTCAAAGGCCAGCGCTGGCATGGACGTTCCCAGAAGTGGGAGTTGCCGGGTGAGGCTGGGCTGCGGGAGCGAGCTGAAGCGGAGGTGTTGCGGATGTATCTGCACTGCCCCGGCTACCGCAGTGCGATCCGGGTGGAGTTGCGGCAGCGCGAACTCGACGATTTCGCCCTTAAGCACCACCGCCTGCTTTGGGCTGCGATTAGCGGCCTAGAGGAGGTCAACCTCGGTGTGGGCCGGCTCGAGGCGATCAACCGCGGCCACGACCCCGGCTCAGACCTCGCCGATCTTGATTTGCCTCGGTTGCTGGGCGATCAGCTGGTGGTGGAGCAGAGCGCCCTGCTCTCCAGGCTGACGCCCTTGCTGGAGCCTAATGAGCTGCAGCGCATGGCTTTCAGCCAGCCCCTGCTTCAGCTGCGCGGTGCCACGGCATCTCTCGAGCGCCAGAAAAGTGTCAAACGCTGCCGGCATCTGCTCGATGCCTGGAGCAGTCAGCGTCTTGAGACCCTGGAGCGTTGTATTGCCCGGCTTCTGGAGCAGGAAAGGGAGGAGGCCCGGGCCACGGCCTCAGGCCTGGCACCGCTTAGCGATATGGAATCGCGCATCGAGGCCCTCTTCAGCGAACTCAACAGCGACGCCCTGCGCTTTCAGGAGCTCTATTACAACGAACGCAAACATCTCGAACACCTCGACTCCCAGCGCCGCGCTGGCTACGAGGAGGTGATGGCCCAACCGGCGGCTTAATTAGCGGTAACCACTCCTGTCTTGCCCTAGGACCTTTTCAACACTCTGTTTATCCCCTCGCGTTGATGTTTCCTCCCCGGCTTTCCCTGTTTTTACTGCCATCTTTACTGCTGCCTTTGTGGCTTACCCCTGCCGCGCTTGCCCAGCCCTGCCCCTGCAGCTGTGAGCAACCCAGCCAAGGAGTGATCGGCCCAGATGGTCTGTGTCAGTGCCCCTGTGGGGTGGTGCCGATTCCCGGCATCAACGCCGAAACCCTTTCTGGCCCTCCGAAACCGCCCCAGGCAGGTGGCCCCACTCCTACCTGGACCGTGGAACCTGGCTATGACGACGATTTTGGCGGCCCTTTCTGGGATGACTGGTGGTGATTTCACCAGAGCGTCAGCAGGTGGGGCAGCCAGCCAACGTTGCGCAGGCCCTCCACCAGTTCAATTATTGCTGCAATCCATACAAACCAGATGTCGCTCAGGATGTGGCGGCGAAACAGGCGCGGGTTGCTGGTCCAGCTGGTGGGCTCGCTGTAGAGCCCTGCATTGGGCCAAAAGCGTGGCACCCGCTGCCGGTATTGGCGGAAGGATTCGCCGAATAGTTCTTCTAGCCGTTTTTCCTCCCTTGCCATGATCCCCGGGTAATAAAGACCAATTATCACCAGAAATAGCAGCGGGTAGGTGAGGGTTTCGGTGCTAAGCCCCACTCCCACCAAACCGATGCTGCTGAATACATACAAGGGGTTGCGACTGATCGAGTAGGGCCCCTCAGTGACCAGCTCTCCGTCCTTGCGGCCGGAGATAAAAAATGAACACCAGATCCGCCCTGTTGCTCCAATGGCAGTCAGGCCAAGGCCAGTGCTGCCACCAATTTCGATAGCCCGGTGCGCTGCTGTTCCCACCAGGTTTTGCCGGCCGCTCTAGGCAATGGCGTCATGGGCTCGTCACAGTCAGCCTTGGTCTACTCCTTTCTTTGCTGATCCCCGCATACGCTGCCTATCTGCTGATTCCACCCTGGTTCCATGGGGTTTTTCGAGGTGTTCTGGGACGGTGAAGCCATCGGCGATGGCAGCGATCTTGAGGAAGCTCTCACCGCCTACCTCTCCGTGCAGCCTGAAGACATCAGCTGGGCTGAGGCCTGCGCCGCTGCCAGCGCTCCTCCCTGCATTCGGCGCTATGCCTCGTTTGAGGCCTACCTCGACAATGCCGATGAACAGGAGACGATCACCGTTACTGCCGCCATGATCGAAGCCGCCTTGTTGCCATTGTCATGAGGCCCGCAGTGATCAGGTCGGCAGTGATCAGGCCCGCACTACCGGGATGGCGTCTAGGCGGGTAGTGGCCGCTCCAGATAGTCGTGAGCGCCGCATTCGCCAAGGGGTCTGCAGTCCCGCGGCTGCCCATTGCACGGTGCCGCTGCCGTAGTGGCGGTTGAGCTGGTCGATGGTGGCCATTAGGGCTGTGCGACGGTGTTGTTGCTCCAAGGGCAGTGGCAGCAGCAAGTTGTGCTGGAGGGTCTCCTCTCCCTGCAGTTGCTGCATCAGTACGCCTGCTTTGTGCAGGGGCTTGTGGGGGCTGAACAGCACTGCCACCAGGGGTAGGGCTGCCTGCAGCAGTACGGCGGTGTCATTGCTGGCTAGCGGCAGGCTCACCGTGGCGCTGTTGCTGTAAAAACTGGTGCCGTTAAAGGGGTTGCTGCGCACGAACACCGTGATGGCACCAGCCCGTTGCTGTTGCCGCCGCAATTTCTCCGCTGCCCGGCTCAGGTAGGTAGCAACCGCCTCCCTCAGTTCGCTCTGGCTGGTGATCGGCTGGCTAAAGCTGCGACTCACGCAGGTTTCCCGCTTGGCGGCCGGCAGGGTCTCTAGCGGTAGGCAGGCCATACCCCGCAACTCCTGCTGCAGGCGCAGTCCCACCACGCCGCAGCGGCGGCGCAGTTCGCCACTGGGCATGTCGCGCAGAGCCTTGGCATCGGCGACACCGCGCAGGCGGCACCAGCGGGAGAGCTGGCGGCCCATACCCCATACATCCTCGATGGCGACCGCTGCTAGGTGGGGATCGGGGTCATCCATGCTGCCGAGGTCGAAGACACCCGTGGCGCTGGCCGTCGTCTTGGCAAGTCGGTTGGCGAGCTTGGCCAGCACCTTGCTGGAGCCGATGCCTACCGCCACCGGCAGGCCGAGCTGGCAGAGCACGTGGTGACGCAGCTGCCGGCCCCAATCGTGCAGGCTGCGCTGGTCGGCGGGCCGGCTTAGCTGGCCGAAAGCTTCATCGATCGAATAGATCTCCAGCGCTTCCACCCAGGGCTCCAGGGTGGCCATCAGCCGCTGGCTCATATCGGCGTATAGGGCGTAGTTGGAGCTGCGCACCACCACGCCCTGGCGCTCCAGCTCGCGCCGCACCTGAAAGTAGGGCTGGCCCATGCGGATGCCGAGGGCTCGGGCCTCGGCGCTGCGCGACACGATGCAACCGTCGTTATTGGAGAGCACCACCAACGGCCGCCCCAGCACGGCGGGATCCAGCACCGCTTCGCAGGAGGCGTAGAAGTTGTTGCCATCGATCAGCACGATTGCCTGGCGGCGGCGGCTCCAGGGTTCGCAGGTCATGGCGCTTTACGGCACACCCCAGCCAGGTTCCAGCGTGCGGACCGCGTGCAGGGCCACCGCCCAGATGCGAGCGCCATCAAAGCAATCCAGCTCTAGGGGCGGGTAGGCCGGGTGGGCTGCCTCTAGCCGTAGCCGGCCTTGGTGGGCTACTAGCCGTTTAAGGGTGAAGCAGCCGTCCAGGCAGGCCACCACGATCTGGCCGGGGCGGGGCTCCAGGCCTCGATCGACGATCAGCAGGTCGCCGTGGTCGATTCCGGCTGCCTGCATCGATTCACCACTCACCCGCAGCAACACCGTGCTGGCGCGGCAACGGATCAACTGGGCATCGAGACTGGCGCTTCCCGGCAATGGCGGAAAGACTGGATGGGCTGGGTGAGCCAGGCGCGCGCCGCGGGTCAACCCATACTAGTTCAGGCGTACTGCCGCGCTGTTTTAGTCCGGCGAGCCGGACTCGGGCGTAGTGGTGGTGAAGCGGCGGTAGAGCCAGGCGCCAGCTGCGCCCCACAGCAAGGTCCACAACACAAAGGTGGTGAGGGTGCCGAGCTGGCCGGTCTCGAGGGAATAGACGCCGGCCTGGATTAGTCCCGCATCGATCAGGGAGCCGCCGATGCCCCAGCCGAGCACCCAGCTGAATAGAAAGCCGATCGCCTGAAGATTGCCGGTCATGGGGTGGAGGTTAGGCGCTGGTTGAAGCGACGAATGAACAGTGCCAGCGGCATCGGACCACAACGGCGTTGCCAGCCCAGCCCTTCCGGATAGCGCCGCCAGCAGGACAGGCGGCCACCGCGGCGGTCCAGGCAGATCAGGTAGCGGTAGGTAGCAGCAGGTGTTGGGGTCAGGGTTTCCGGTGCTGGCAGCGGCGCCAGGGGTAAGAAAACAGCATGCAGCTCCTGCCAGCTGCTGGGCGGCCTGCCGCTGCTGCGCAGGGGCGAGCCAAGCAAGCTGGCGAGCTGCTGGGGGAAGCCGGCGTCTGGCAGCAGCCAGTGGCCCTGGCGGGATTGGCAGGGTTCGAGCAGGGAGATCACGGCGGCACAGGCCATGGGAGGAAAAGGGCAGGACCCTTCTCCAGTGCCCGGCCTGTCCCACGGTCAGCCGCGGTGGGGCAGCTCCCGGATCAGCCCCGGCCCTATCCCGCGTTGGCCATATGGCGCATCAGATCGAGGCACTTGCAGCTGTAGCCCCACTCGTTGTCGTACCAAGCCACAACCTTCACGAAGGTGTCGGTGAGGGCGATGCCGGCGCCGGCATCAAAAACCGAGGTGCAGCTCTCACCCAGAAAGTCGGTGCTCACAACCTCGTCTTCGGTGTAGCCAAGAATTCCGGCCATGGAGCTTTCGCTGGCGGCCTTCATGGCGGCCTTGATGTGGTCGTAGCTGGCTGGTTTGGCCAGGTTCACGGTGAGGTCCACCACCGACACATCGGGGGTGGGAACGCGGAAGGCCATGCCGGTGAGCTTGCCGTTGAGCTCGGGGATTACCCGGCCAACCGCCTTAGCGGCACCGGTGGAGCTGGGGATGATGTTTTGGGCCGCGCCGCGGCCACCACGCCAGTCCTTCCCCGAAGGACAATCCACGGTTTTCTGAGTGGAGGTGGTGGCATGCACCGTGGTCATCAAGCCATTGACGATGCCGAAGTTGTCGTGGAGCACCTTGGCGACAGGTGCCAGGCAATTGGTGGTGCAGCTGGCATTGGAAACCACGTCCTGGCCCGCGTAGCTGCTGTGGTTCACGCCCATCACGAACATTGGTGTGGCGTCCTTGGAGGGAGCGCTCATCACCACACGCTTGGCGCCGGCTTTGATGTGGGCGCGGGCGGAGTCGTCGGTGAGGAAAAAGCCTGTGCTTTCGAGCACGTAGTCGGCGCCTACCTCGCCCCACTTGAGGTTGTTTGGATCTCGCTCGGCGCTGATACGGATCACCTGGCCATTCACCACCAGCTGTCCGTTTTCGACGGCCACCTCACCCTGGAAGCGGCCATGGGTGGAGTCGTAACGGAGCATGTAGGCCAGGTAGTCGACCTCGATCAGGTCGTTAATACCGACGATCTCCACGTCCGCCAGGGTCATGGCACGGCGGAAGGCAAGGCGGCCGATGCGGCCAAAACCGTTAATGCCGATGCGAATGGTCATGGTGGAGCTCCCTAAACCCTGTGGCGAAAGTATGGGGGCACCATACGGGGAATGGATCAGCTCAGGGCCTGGCTCAAGGCCGCCAGACCAAACACCAGAAACAGGCCGCCACTGAGGCGATAGAGCAGGCGCTCATTCACCCATTGACCAATCCACTTGCCGGCGCCTACGGCAAGCCAGGTGATCAGGGCATGACCTAACAGGGTGCCGGCAAGCAGGCCGCCAAAGCTGAATACCTGGGCCGGCGCAGTGGCCATAAAAATCGTGGTGAACTGGGTTCGGTCGCCTAGCTCAGCGATAAACACCAGCACGAAGGCCTCCCAGATCACGGCCCAGGCCGTGTTGAAGGCCTTGCTGCTTTCCGCCGTATTGATCGCCTGCTCAGCCTCCTCCTTCTCCTCGGTAGCCGCATTGGCAGCCATGCCCTGGGCATCGATCAGCAGCTTGATGCCAAAGCTGAGGAAGAGCACGGCGGCCAGCCAGGGCACCAGGCTTTGGGGTAGCAGCTCCCGCAGGCCGTATCCAAGGGCCAGGGAGATCAGGGTGACCGCGGTTAGGGCGGCAAATGAGCCAATAAATACCCAGCGGGCGCGGTGGCGCACCGCCAGGATCAGCGCCATGAAAAAGGTTTTGTCGCCCAGCTCGGCCAGGGTGATGGCGGTGAGGCTGGAGCCGAAGGCAGCCAGGCTGGGATCGCTGGAAAGGGGTGGAGCCATCACTTATCAATAGCCGAGGGGATGTCCTCCTCGTCCTCCAGCAGCAATTGCTGAAAGGCGGTGTATAGATCGCCAAATTCAGCTGCGGTGCGCCGATCGGCCCGCCCAGCGGTGTTGCGACCACGGAGCTTGGTGGGGCTGGCGGCAATGCTTGGCGCCGGCGCAGGGGTAGCGCTTTGGCGGCGACTCTCCAGCTCGCGCAGCCGCTCCATCAAGTGGGGCGGCACCGTGCCATCGGGGCTGACCTGCATCAGCTCCCTGAACAGGGCCTCCGGGTTTTGCTCCAGCTCCACCTTGTGGCGTCTATCGCTGGCCTTGGTTTGGCTTTGCTGAGGCTGCTCAGGCTTGGGTAGGGGTTGGGGCAGGCTGCGGCCTAGGGCTTGAAGGCGTTCGCGGCTACGGGCGTCGAAGCTCATCGATTCAGCTCAGCTGCAGCCCAGGCTGGCGCGGGTGTCGCGGCCGGTCACCGGGTTGGTGCCACTGGCAAGCCCACAAAGGGTTTTGAGCGCATCACCCCGCAAAGGCACATTGGTGAAATCTGCCCCCTCGATTACCACATTTGTGAATTTGGTGTTGAAGGCAAAGGCGTCTTCCAGCACTGCATTGGTGAGGTTGGTGCCATCGAAGATCGCCGAATCGAGCGTTGCCTCCTTCAGGTTGGTGTTGCTTAAGTCAGCGTCCTGAAGCTTGGCGCCAAACAGGCTGGCCCCCTGCAGGTCGGAGCCGGCAAAGGTGGCATCCCGCAGATTTGTGAGGTTGAAGGTGGCACCCCGAAGATCCTGGTCATGAAAATCAGCGCCTATTAGCACCTGTTTGGCCACATCCATGGCCGCCTGGGCGGGTAGGGGGGACACCAAGGCCAAGCCGATGGCACTGACCAGGGCGAACAACAGCGCCAGCACTCCGCCGGCCAGGCTGCCCGGAGAACGACCGGAACGGGATCGACCGGAAGATAAAAGAGGCAACATAACGGCTGGGTGGGTATCTCAAGCCTAGGCAGAGCACCTAGCAGCGCACTGCGTGGGAACCCTGGGAGCTGCTGCTACAGGCCTATGGCTCGCACCACTGCACGCCGCCAGGGCGACTGGGCCGAGCAGCGGGTGCTGCGCCTACTGCTCGGCAGGGGTTGGCGGTTGCTTTCACGCCAGTGGGCATGTCGCTGGGGAGAGCTGGATCTGGTGCTGGAGAAAGGGGGCCGCCTGTTGCTGGTGGAAGTGAAAGGTCGCAGCAATTGCGGGCCAGATAATTGGGGTGCCGGCGCCCTGCGCCGCGGCAAGCGTCAGCGGTTGGGGCGAGCCTGGCACTGCTGGCTGGAGGAGCATCCGGTTTGGGCGGAGAGCTCGGTGGAGCTGGTCTTTGCCTTGGTGCCCCTGGCACCGGCGCCTGGTCCAGTCCGCTGGATCCGGGCCGATTACTGATCGGTAGTAGCCGCCGGCGCTGGCTGGCTGAACTCGACAGTGCATAGGTAGCGATAGTTGCCCATCCCTACCTCCGTCTCCTGGCAGCGCTCAGCGGTAACAACCGCACCAGCGGGAAGCTGCTGCCTAGCCCGTTCAATAGCGTTGCTTTTATCCCAGATCGAGGATGCGGTGACGCTGCCTGCCTGAGCTGGGAGGGTCAGGAACGGCAGTGCGGCAACTATGGCCGCAGCGCAAATTAATGCCTGCGGATGAATGCCTGGATCTGGGGCAACAGCCATTGTGGATACCTGACGAATTCAAGATGACATTTACTGCCCACCGCGCCCGCAAGCGCTTCGGCCAGCACTGGTTGATTGATCAGGGGGTGCTCTCACGCATCGTGGCGGCCGCAGAGCTTGAAGCCAGCGATCGGGTGTTGGAGGTGGGGCCGGGCCGGGGAGCTCTCAGCGAGCGCCTGCTTGCTACATCGGCGGCAGCAGTGGCTGCAGTGGAGCTTGACCGCGATCTGGTGCTGGGCCTGCAAGAGCGCTTTGGCGACCAGCCGCGCTTTCAGCTCACCTCGGGGGATGTGCTGACAGTGGAGCTACCTGCCGCCAACAAGGTTGTGGCAAATATTCCCTACAACATCACTGGCCCCCTACTAGAGCGGCTGGTGGGACGGCTCGATCGACCGGTGGCCCACCCCTACGATCGTCTAGTGCTGCTGGTGCAGCGGGAGGTAGGGGAAAGGATCCGCAGTGAGCCTGGCGCCAGCGCCTTTTCAGCTCTGAGCGTGCGTATGCAGCTGCTGGCCAGCTGCCGATCCGTTTGTGCCGTGCCGCCGCGCTGTTTTCAGCCGCCGCCCCAAGTTCACTCGGAGGTGATCCTGCTGGAGCCGCTGCCAGTGGAGCAGCAATTGGCACCCCAACTAGCCCGCACGGTGGAGATGCTTTTGAAGCGCTGCTTTGCTGCTCGCCGCAAAATGGTGCGTAATACCCTGTCAGGCCTGCTGCCAGAAGCTGAACTTGCTGGGTTGGCAGAAGCAGCGGGCATCGGCCTGCAGCAGCGGCCCCAGGAGATCGCGCCAGCAGCCTGGGTGGCGTTGGCGGGCAGCTTGAATCAGGTCATTGCTGCGCCCGCTGCCGCCCCTACCCATGGCTGATCTATGCGTGCGTGCCCCCGCCAAGATCAATTTGCACTTGGAGGTGCTGGGCCTGCGCCCCGATGGCTTCCACGAGCTGGCGATGGTGATGCAGTCGATCGATCTGGCCGACAGCCTGCGGTTGCGGCCCACGGCGGATGGCCAAATCAGCCTCCAGTGCGATCGGGCCGAGCTGCCCACTGACAGCAGCAATTTGGTCGTCAAGGCAGGTGAGATGTTGCGTGCCCGCTCAGGTTTTACCGAGCTTGGGGCCCAGATCGTGCTCGAGAAGCGCATCCCGATCGGCGCTGGCCTTGCGGGCGGCTCCAGTAATGGAGCGGCGGCGCTGATTGGTCTCAACGAGCTATGGGGACTGGGCTTTAAGAGTCAGGAGCTGCACAGCATGGCGGCTGAGCTTGGTTCGGACATGCCGTTCTGCCTTGATGGCGGCACCCAGCTCTGCTTTGGCCGCGGTGAGCTGTTGGAAGCCTTGGCCTTCAATTCAACCGAGCCTCCTGCGCTACTGCTGCTCAAGCACCCGGGGGTGAGTGTCAGCACGCCCTGGGCCTACGGACGCTGCAAGGAGCTGCGCGGCGATTTCTATCTCGAGGCTGAAGCCGACTTTGAGCAGCGCCGTCAGGCCCTACGCCAGGCGCCCTTGCTAGGGGCCATCGCGGGGAATGGGAGCTGGCCACCACTGCGCAACGACCTGCAGGCCGTGGTGGAACCAGAGGTGGAAACCGTGCGCCAGGGCCTGGCATTGCTGCGCCAGACCGAGCAACACTTGGCAGTTGCCATGAGTGGTTCTGGCCCAAGTCTTTTCGCCCTGTTCTCCAACCTGGACCAAGCTCGCACCGCCCATGCAGACCTAGCCGAACGATTTGAGCTGTACGGCTTTGAGTCTTGGTGTTGTGGCTTCAGCGATCGAGGTGCCAGCCTGCTTCCGTGACAAAACCCGAATCCCCCATCAAGCCCAGTGATCAAGTGCCCCGTAAAGGGCCGCTGAGTTTCCTCTCTGGCTCGCTCACGGCTGGTTTGCTGGCCTGGCTTGCCTTGGGTCTGAGCCAGAAATTGGTGGCGTACTACGCACTGCATCCACCCAGCTACGGCTCGGCAATTGCCCAGAGCATCGCCACGGCCCTCAAAACGCTGATTGTTGGCATGTCGTTTCTTGCCACCTTCAGCTTTGCCTTCATTGGCATTGGTCTGGCGTTGGTGTTCTTGCGCAGCTTGGTGTCCGGTTCCGGATCGGCCCCTGCCGAGGCGGCCGAAAAGCCCTAACTTCACCCCATGACTCCCCACGATCTGGGTTTGCTGGTAACGCTGCTGCTCCCCGGCATGCTGCTTTCGGTGTTGCTGCTCTCAACCTTCGCCGCCGGCGGCTGAGATAGGTTGGCAGCTAAATGGTGCAAGCCCAGACGTGGCAGAGACGCTGCTGTTCAATGCCCTTCGGGAAGCCATCGACGAGGAGATGGCCAGAGATCCTTACGTCTGCGTGATGGGTGAGGACGTCGGCCAATACGGCGGCTCTTACAAGGTCACCAAGGATCTCTACGAGAAATATGGTGAGCTGCGGGTGCTCGACACCCCGATCGCCGAAAACTCCTTTGCTGGTATGGCGGTTGGTGCGGCGATGACGGGGCTGCGCCCAATCGTCGAAGGCATGAATATGGGCTTCCTGCTGCTTGCCTTCAACCAAATCTCCAACAACATGGGGATGCTGCGTTACACCAGCGGCGGCAATTACACCATTCCCACTGTCGTGCGGGGGCCTGGCGGGGTTGGTCGCCAGCTGGGCGCTGAGCACAGCCAGCGACTTGAGGCCTATTTCCACGCCGTACCCGGTATCAAAATTGTGGCGGTAAGCACTCCCACCAATGCCAAAGGCCTGATGAAGGCAGCGATCCGCGACAACAACCCCGTGCTCTTTTTCGAGCACGTGCTGCTGTACAACCTTTCGGAAGATATTCCAGAAGGTGATTACATCTGTGCCCTTGACCAGGCCGAGGTTGTGAAGGCTGGATCGGATGTCACGATTCTCACCTACTCACGCATGCGTCATCACTGTCTCAAGGCTGTCGAGCAGTTGGAGCAGGCTGGGGTGAGCGTGGAGCTGATCGATCTAATCAGCCTTAAGCCCTTTGATATGGAGACCATATCCGCCTCGATCCGCAAAACCCACAAGGTGATTGTGGTGGAGGAATGTATGAAGACAGGCGGCATCGGGGCTGAATTGCTCGCCTTAATTACGGAATATTGTTTTGATGAGCTTGATGCCCGGCCGATTCGGTTGTCTTCTCAGGACATCCCCACTCCCTACAACGGTGCCCTGGAAAACCTGACCATCATTCAGCCCCATCAGATTGTTGATGCGGCCCAGCAGCTCGTCGCCGGAAAGATCTAGATATGGCTCGTCAACAGGGGTGGTTTGCCCTGATCCTTGCCTTGGCAATTGCGGCCGGGGCCTTGCTCTTCAACTTTCCTTTGCAGCTGGGTCTGGATCTTCGTGGCGGCAGCCAGCTCACCCTGCAGGTGCTTCCGGCCGGTGCTGTCAAGACAGTTCAGAAAGAACAACTGGAGGCGGTGAAGGAGGTATTAGAGCGCCGGATTAATGGCTTGGGTGTCGCCGAGTCAACACTCCAAACCGTGGGAAATGATCAACTGGTTCTCCAGCTTCCTGGCGAACAAGATCCAAGCCGGGCCGCGAAGGTGCTCGGCACCACAGCCTTGCTGGAATTCCGGGCTCAGCAGCCCGGCACCGAGCGGGAGATGCAGGGTCTGCTGCAACTGAAGCGCCAGGCTCAGTCCGTGCTCAACCAGACCAAGGGTCGCGCGGCCGCGCTGGCCGATGGTCAAGCCCCTCCTCCCGAGGTTCAACTCAAAGCCGAGGAGTTGGCCGAGGCCCTCCAGAAGCTCGGGATCTCTGTGCCCCGCGGCAGCAGCGAAAGCGACCAACTCGACTTACTCCTGAGCAATGTCAATGGCAAGATCGTTGCGCTCTTTGAACCCACAAACCTCACTGGTAAGGATCTCACTACAGCAGGCCGCCAGCAACAACAAACAGGTACTGGTTGGGATGTGACCCTCTCCTTCAACCGAGAGGGTGGTGAGAAGTTTGCTGCGTTGACCAAATCGATCGCTGGCACGGGCCGCCTGCTGGGCATCGTTCTAGACGGCCGCTCCATCAGCGAGGCGAGCGTTGGGCCAGAATTCAAGGTAGCTGGCATCGCTGGCGGATCCGCCAGCATCACCGGTAATTTCAGCTCAGAGGAGTCTCGTGAGCTTGAGGTTCAGCTGCGGGGTGGATCCCTGCCCCTGCCCGTGAAGGTGATTGAGGTGCGCACCGTTGGCCCATCTCTCGGGGCCGAGAATGTGCGATCCAGCCTGATCGCTGCCCTCTCCGGCCTGGCCCTGGTGGCCTTGTTCATGGTGGTGACTTACCGGCTTGCGGGCTTGGTGTCGGTGGTCTCCCTGAGCCTCTATGCCCTCTTCAACCTGGCCATCTACAGCTTGATACCTGTCACTCTCAGCCTGCCAGGTATCGCTGGTTTTATCCTCTCGCTGGGAATGGCGGTTGATGCCAACGTTTTGATCTTTGAGCGCATCAAGGAGGAGCTGCGGGAGGGCAACACCCTTATTCGCTCGATCGACACGGGTTTTTCCCTGGCGTTCTCCTCGATACTTGATGGCCAGCTCACCACCTTGATCAGTTGTGTCGCCCTGTTTGCGCTCGGCACCGGGCTGGTCAAGGGTTTTGCGGTGACCCTTGGCATTGGTGTTGTGTTAAGCCTCTTTAGTGCTCTCACATGTACACGCGTGCTGCTACGCCTGTTGATGAGCTACCCGACGCTGCGACGCACCACCTATTTCCTGCCACGTGCTGAGTTGCCCTCTGCCGTTTCCTGAGCTGATGTACCTTCTCAAACCTTTGCTGAGCGTTCGGGTTAATCGCCATCGCCGCCAGTTATGGCTGATTTCAGGGCTGGCGGTTGTTGTGAGTCTGATTGGCTTGATTCTCTCGTGGCAGAACCCAGAGATCGCAGCCCCCTTGCGCCCAGGCCTAGATTTCACCGGAGGCACCCAGATTCAACTGGATCGCAACTGCGGCAACGCCTGCGGAGATCTCACTATTTCCGCCTTGGAGGACCGGGTTCAGACAATTCGTTTGGCTTCAGATGACGCAAGCCCTGCTCCGAATCTGATGGGGAGCTCCATTCAGTTGCTGGATGAAGGACGCTCGGTAGTGATGCGCTTGCCTAGCCTCAGCCCTGAGCAAGTGGATCAGGTGATAGGGACGCTTGAACCTCTTCTTGGTGAGCAGCTCACTGGGAGTTTGTCGGTTGACACCATCGGCCCGACACTGGGTAGTCAGCTACTAAGGGCCAGTCTGCTCTCGCTGTTGATGAGCATTGTTGGAATCGCTGTCTATATCAGTTTTCGTTACGACCGGATCAATGCCATGCTCGCTTTAATCTGTCTCGCTCACGATGTGTTGCTCACCTGTGGTTTGTTCGCCTGGTTGGGCCTCCTGATCGGACTTGAAGTGAATAGCCTATTTGCCGTGGCGTTGCTCACTATTGCTGGCTACTCCGTGAACGACACTGTTGTTATTTTCGACCGCATTCGAGAAAAGCGTTTGCAACTCAAGGATCTTTCTCTAGCTGATCAGGCAGATGAAGCCGTATCTGCCACTTTGACGAGATCGATTTACATCAGTTTTACTGCGCTCCTTCCCCTCCTAGCACTGATCTTTTTTGGCGGCAGCACCCTCGTGTGGTTCGCCGTGGCGATGAGTTTTGGAATCGTTGTCGGTAGCTGGTCGAGCATCGCCATTGCCCCCACCCTGTTACCGGTATTGTCCCGTCGCTAATCATTCCCCTGCTCATGTTGCAAGGACGGGCCGCCGCAGCAGCCTGAGAGGCTCCATTGTGCCTATCTTGCTCGCTCTGCTTGCTCTTCTAGATCTGCGAGTCGAGCTGCAGCTACTGGCAGACCACTTCACCTTGTCTTCATTAGCGGCAGCGATTCGCAATCATCTCCTGGCTACCGCAGTGCTGTTCTTGTTGCCATCACTATTGCATCACTATTGCATCACTACCGCCAAAGGCCATAGTAAAAATTTTATTGACAATTTCAATTAATCACTAAGAGTGATTAATTCCAGTGATCCATTACTTCCTTTACCAATACTTCTTCAAAGAGAACTTGCAGCACAACTACTAAGGGCAAGGCAAGTAGCACTCCTGGCAGCCCAAGCAGAGCTCCCAGGCATAGCTGGGCAGTGAGTGCGACGGTGGGCAGCAAATTGACGGTACGCCGTAGCAAAACAGGCGTAAGCAAAAAGGCCTCAGCGTTCTGCAAAGTGAGCCGCAGCACTAATACCTGCAGCATTTTTGCTGGTGATACCAGCAACGCCACCGCCAGGGGCAACAAGGTGGCAGCGGTGGGGCCGATCGTGGGCACGAAGGTAAGCAGGCCGCAAACCAGGGAGCTCAATAGGGCCAGCGGGACGCCTAACAGGGCTAGCCCGGCCCAGGTGAGCAGAAACACGCTCACGGCAGACAGGGTCATGCCAGCCAGCCAGCCACCCAGAGCCTGACGGGATTCACCCAGCAGTTTTTGCATCTGGGGGCGCCAGAAGCTGGGAGTAAGGGAAACAATCACCTTTTGATGACTGCGAGGATCCAGGGCCAGCAGAATCGCCAGTAAGGCCATCAACAGCATTTGGATAGTGGTGTTTGCGGCGCCGCCGGCCAGGCCAAGCAGCTGGCCGCCTAGGGGCTGGAGCCGCTCCCATGTACCAAGCGCCATCAACTGCTGCTCAAGATCAGGCAGCCAATCCACCTGGCGGGCCAGGCTGCTCAGCCGCAAAGCCAAGACAGGCAAAAGGGTGGTCAATTGTTTGATCTGCTCCAGCAGCTCAGGTAGCAACAGCTGGCCCAGCACGCCGCCGAGCAACACCAGTGAAACCAGCACCACAATTAGGGCGGCTGGGCGGTTCAGAGGCAGGAGGCGCCGCAGCAGGGTGATCGGAACGTCAAGGGCGACAGCCAGCACCACGGCACCGAACAGCACAAGCAGCACCCAGCGCAATTCCCAGGTGAGCAGCCCGATAACAACCAGGGCTAGTGCTCCAAGCACTGTGCGGCCGTTCATTGCGTCAGCCTGTCAGGCGCAGACGTTTCCATGGGTCCAGGATGTCGTGAATCAGCAGTTCGCGCACCATCACCTGCAGGCAAACGGCTAACGGCAAGGCCAGCAGCAGCCCCAGCGGTCCGAACACAACCGTGAACAGGAGCTGGGCCGTGAGGGTGAAGCCAGGCAGCAGCTTGAGCTGGTGATGCATCACCGAAGGTGTAATTAGATAGCTCTCCAGGTTTTGAACAGCGACATAAAGCGCTAGCACCGCTGCTGCTTTCCAGGGAGCATCTAGTAGGGCAACGGACATCGGAAAGACCGTGCTTAGGGTTGGTCCAATGTTGGGAATGATGTTCAGCAGGCCTGCAAGCAGGGCGTTTGCTGCCACCAACTTCACCCCGAGCAAACTCAAGCCGATAGCCGCCAAGATGCCGACGCAAAGTGAGCTGATTAATACCCCCACCATCCAGGCACTTAGGGCATCTCCGCATTGCACCAAAACCTGTCGGAAGCGGCGCCGGTAAAACGAAGGCACTAGCAGCACACCCACCTCTAAGTAGGCAGTTGGCTGCACAGCCACCATCAAAGCAACGGCAACTACAAACAGGATCTGAAGCAGGCCGGTGCCAACTCCACCTGCAAGCCCAAGCAGGCGCAGGGCGCCGCTGCTCAAGCTGCTGCTCAGGCGGGGAGAGAGGCCTGGCGCACCGCCAGCGTCGCTGCCAACCAGCCCATCTCGCAGCCAGGAGAGGTCACCATCCCCGCTGCCATAAATCATTTGAGAAACCTGCGATAGACCATTCCTCAAGAGATCCAGCAGGGTTTCGGCTGCTGCCGGCAACTTGCTGAGCAACTGGCTGAATTGGTCAACAAAAGGGGGGATCACCACGGTGGCAGCAACGGCCAACACCAGAAGCACCGTGCCCAAGCTGAGTAGGAGAGCCAGCGGCCTGGAGCACCCGAGCCGGGACCGGATCGATCCCACCAGGGTGCAAAGGGCCATAGCCAACACCAAGGCGGCAAACAGGTAAATCAGGCTCTGACGCAAGCTCCAAAGCAGCACCAGGGATGCCACCACTCCCAACAGGCCTAACCACTGGCCGAATTTCAAGGGCTCAGGCCTCGTCCTGCTCGGGCTGATCATCATCTTTATTACCCGAGAAGCCCAGGTCGTGGCTGTCGGCGTAGCGCTGGGCGAAGCGCATGAAGCGATCGAAATCCTCCGTGCTCTTCCAGGTGAAGGTGCACTCCAAGGCGCTGGCCTTGCCATTGACGAAGCGGGCCTTCACTTCACGGGTCACCAGCTCGCCTTCCTCATCCACCAGAAACATGCCGGTAATGTCTCCCATGCTTTCGGGAGCAAGGGCATCGGGCTCGTCGAAGACGAAAAGGGCCTGGCCGGTACGGCCGTCCCGCGAGCGGGTGAGGCGGATGTCGGGCACGACCGGCTCATCCACCCCACGGAAGAACTGAATGGCGGCGCCCATGGCAAGCGGGGACAAAAATCAATCCTAGGAGCCCGCCTTAACTGACTCCCCACAGACCTGCTCCCACCAGGGAGCTGGTTGCAGCAATTCAGCTGCAGCTGCATCGGGGTCTAGTCCGCCCAAATCGAAGCTGGCCAACAGGGGTTTAGCTCGCCTGCTGAGCTCGTTGTCGTAGCAGCGGTCGTAGTAGTAGAGCATCTGCCGGCAGGCAGTCGCCCAGTCTTGAGAGGCGATCGCCTCCAGAGCTGTTGCCGTGCGCTGGGGACCAAGCCGCCGGGCGATGCGTTCGGTGGCGAGGCGCAAGGACTCCTCCCCTTGATTGCCGTATACCGCAACCAGTTGCTCAACCCGCTCCGCCATAGGACGTTGGATCTCAACAGCCGGCGCCTCACCCATTTGGCGCCACAAGCCCGCGGGAATACGGCAGCGACCGACTTGGGCGCTTTCGGCCTCAAGCCAGATCGGTGCCTGGCCAGCGCTGGCCGTAAGGCTTGCAGCCAGAAGGTTCTCGTAGTGCTCCGTGCTCGGTTGCGGGGGTTGGCCCAAGCCGCCGAAACTGCTGCCTCGGTGATTGGCCAATCCCTCCAGATCAACGACCGCCTGCCCTGTTTGCCGAAGGGCATGCAACAGGTCGGTTTTGCCCGTGCCGGTGCGACCACCTAGCACAAGTAGGGGCCAGGCGGACTCAAAACAGTCCAACACCCAGCGGCGGTAGGCCTTGTAGCCGCCCTCCAACAGCAAAACGGGTAGCTCGAGGGTGCTAGCCAGCCAGGCCATGCTGCCTGAGCGCATGCCACCTCGCCAGCAGTGCAGGCGCAGGGGCTTGTCTGCTTCTGCAAGCTCCAATAGGGCCTGGGCAAGGGATGGCAACTTCAGGCCAACCAGTTCCAGGCCCAGTTGCACGGCAAGCTGCCGTCCCTTTTGCTTGTAGACAGTGCCAACTTGAGCTCGCTCGTCGTTGCTAAACAGAGGCAGGTTGGCCGCTCCGGGCACATGTCCCTGTTCAAACTCCCCAGGGCTACGCACGTCCACGATCGGCCCCTTAGCCGCCAGGAATGCCTTTACATCTTGGGGAGGGCAAGGGCCCGGCATCACTATTGAAGATCTCAGCTGACATAGTGGGCCACGCTGGCACTGCTTCAGGCTCGGCTTCCATTTCCATGCTTTCCGGACCTCCGGTCACCGCCACTACCGGCACCAGCCCTGGGGCCCTGCTTGAGCGCTTTCAAGCCGGCAATCCCCGTCAAAGGCGTGCCCTGCAGGCCACCCTGCAGCAGCAGAGCCAAGCTTTGCGCCCCCTAATCCCAGACCATCTGGCCGGTGTTGATGCCACCGGAGATGACTGGGCAGCTGGTTTTTTAATTCAGCTCCTGCTCGATGAACAGGATCAGCTGCGCGAAGAGTTTCTGGCCCGCTACCCCGACGGCTGGCTTGCCACCGTGTCGGCCCGTGGCCTGGACTACGCGCCCCTGCAAAGGGCTCTGATGGCTCAGCAGTTTGAGGAAGCCGATCGAATCACAAGCAGCTTGCTGCGGGAGCTCGCCGGCCCAGAAGCCATCCGCCGCGGGTATGTGTACTACAGCGAGGTGCCGCCGATAGCCTCCGCCGACCTAGACAGCCTCGATCGGCTCTGGGTCTGTTATTCACGTGGCCGTTTTGGCTTCTCGGTGCAGGGCAAGTTGCTACGCAGTTGTAATGGCCGCTGGGAGCTGCTCTGGCCCAAGTTGGCCTGGAAGGATGCAGGCCGCTGGACGCGCTATCCCGGCTCCTTTCAGTGGTCCATTGAGGCCCCTGAGGGCCACATGCCCCTCGTAAATCAACTGCGCGGTGTGCGGCTGATGGATGCCCTGCTCAACCACCCAGCTGTGCAACAGCGGATCAGGCCCTGAGCAAGGGTGCAGGCAGCGGCGTATGTTCAAAACGGCACCTGCGTACCTCAGCCCGATGGCCCTGCGCTGGTCGGACTTCATCACGCCTTCAACGCTGCAGCTAGCACCGCTGTTGGAACTTTTGATTGAGCCCATTCGCTGCCTGCAGCTTCAGGGGCAGGTGCAGCTTGGCCTGCAAGAAGCACTGGTCAATGCGGTCCGCCATGGCAACGGGTGCGACCCAGCCAAATGCTTGAGAGTGCGCCGCATTGAAACCCCCAACTGGCTGGTGTGGCAGGTGCAGGACGAGGGAGCCGGGGTGCCCGCAGCGGCTCGCAGCACCAGCCTGCCTAAGCAGCTAGATGCTGCAGGTGGCCGCGGATTGTTTTTGATTCATCACTGCTTCGACGACGTGCGCTGGAGTAACCGTGGCAACCGGTTGCAACTGGCAGTCAGTCGGCAGCGAGCTTCGTTGCTGGTGCCTGTCGGTGGCTGGGGCAACCAGGATCGCTCAACTCAGCCTTGAGCCAGCCGAGCCCATGCTCAACCAACTCGATGGCCTGGCGGCGGGCGTCTGAGCTTTGAGGTGCCCCGGGATCATCGCCCCTAAGCAGCAGCACCAGGGCTGCGGCAAGCTGCTCAGCGCCGCGCCGGGGGCGTTGGGACTTGAAGGCGTGCCAATCCCGGTCGCCTATGGCCAGATGTCGCTGCAAAGCGACAGCCAGCTCTAAGGATCCTTCTGGCCAGCTTCGTTTTTGCTTGGACAACGGGGTTTGCACTGGACGGCTACAGGCTCGAGGTTCCATCCTGAAGCCTGTAACGCCTCGTTGGGAGCAGGCCATGCCGACGCGACCATTGGGCCACCACTCGGTGCGCCAACCAATTCGCCTACTGCACCTGCTGGATGGGTTGCTCACCCAGGCATCTTTGACAGCTAAAAGCTCCGGGGTCAATCAGCGGCGGCAACGCCAGCGCCTTGAGCTAACCCAGAGATTGCTTGATCCCCTGCCCGAGCAGCTAGCCCCCCCTTACCGGCAGGAGGTGCTGTTTTGGCGTGGGCTGCGCTGGGCCACCGCCGGTCTGCTCCTGGCCTGGATTCTGAAGCGTTAGCGAGGTTTGCGGGCCGTCCAGACCCGAGTCATGAAATGGCTTTGGGCCGTAATGCCCTCAAAGCCAGGCTGGGCAAGACGAGCTCCGATGTCATCTGAGATGTAATCGCGGTAATAGGGCTCATGGAAAACCCGCCGGAAGTTCTCCATTACGGCACTGAATTGGGGTGAATCAGCCAGTTGTACGGAGTCGGCAATGACCACAACCCCTCCAGGCTCCAAAACCCGGTAGGCCTGATTAATCACGTTCTGACGTGCCTCCCCTGGCAACTCGTGGAACAGAAAAACGCAGGTGACGGCTTGAAAGCTTGCGTCGGCAAAGGGCAGTGCCTCAGCGTTGCCTTGGGTTAGCTGGGGAAGTTCTCCGGGCAGCTGACTAAGCCATTTATTGGCCTGGCGCAGGTAGGCACTGGAAAGATCCAATCCCACCAGCTGGGCTTTGGGTAAAGCGGCCCTGATCTGACGCAGGGTGCGACCGGTGCCGGTGGCAAGGTCGAGCACGCGCACCTGGCCGGCTGGCCGATCCGCGAAGGCTTTGATACCCCTCAGCAAGGGTGCAAGCATCCGCCGCCGCATTGGGTCGGCAGTGCCATTAAACAGAATTTCCACCTGCAGGTCGTAGAGCGCCGCGGAGTGGTCGCTTAGGTAGCCGTCAGTCTGGTGATGAAAATTTTGAAGGTAATAGTCGGGGTAATTATCTAGATCAACACTGCTAGGTAAATCGCGCACATTGCGCTCCCGGCGGCGGGACCAGGTGCTGGGCATATCTAGCCACACCATTGGATACCGACTCGCCCAATCAAGCCAGGGGGCATCGAACAGCAGGGATGGGGGGTAAAGGCCCTGTTCTGCTTCCTGCCAGTCGCGCTCGTGTAATGAATCCATGGCCTGCCTGAGGCTGGCCAGCAACTCAGGCGGTATTGGCACGGTTTTGGGGGTGCCATCTGGAGCAAGCAACCCCATAAGCCTGGTGCTCACCTCCTTATGGGTGACCCCAAGCAGCGCCCTGCCCTGCTGCATGGTTTGGTAGGCCAACTTGGTGAGCTGATCGGGCATGGCTAGGCAATTGCTTGGGTCTATTTCAGCGAATTTCAACTGACACCGCGATTGCTGAAGAGCTGTGAAGCTCTGGCTGTTTAGTAGCAACCGCTACCAAAATAGCTGCGGACTGGATCCAGAGAGAGGGGAGCACGCCATGACCATTGCCAGCCTGCAGAGCCAGCATGCCGATCCTGAATTTCAAACCTGGAGCCTGTTGCACGCCCGCGACAACCGCCTCCATGGAGCCGAACTGGCCCAGATAACCAAGCATCACGATCCCAACCCCGCCGGGGACGCCCTGCATCAGCTCCAGGCCTGGGCTAGGCGCCAGGCCCGCGAAAAGCAAATGCAGGCAAGCGCTATCGCCCACCTGCGCTATTGCCCGCCGGTGCCTAATCAGGCGGCGTAGTACATCACGAACTCGTGGGGGTGGGGCCGCTGGCGTAGCTGCTGCACTTCCTCGTATTTAAGGGTTATCCAGTTGTTGATGAAGTCTTCGGTGAAGACGCCACCAGCTAGCAGGTAATCCTTGTCTGCATCGAGGGCCTCAAGGGCACCATTGAGTGAGGCCGGCACAGTGGAGATGCGGGCCAATTCCTCAGGCGAGAGCTCGAACAGATCAACATCGGTGCCATCGCCCGGGTCGATTTGGTTCTTGATGCCATCGATGCCTGCCATCAACATTGCCGCGAAGCCGAGGTAGGGGTTGGACAGGGCATCGCCGGAGCGGAATTCCAGGCGCTTGGCCTTGGGGCTCGGCCCCGTGAGCGGAATGCGAACCGCGGCGGAACGATTGCCCTGGGAATAAACCAGGTTCACCGGAGCCTCGAAGCCTGGCACCAATCGCTTGTAGCTGTTGGTGGTGGGATTGGTGAAGGCAAGGAAACTGGGGGCGTGCTTCAGCAGCCCTCCGATGTACCAACGGGCAGTCTGGGAAAGGTTGGCGTAGGTGCCTTCGCCGAAAAACAGGGGGTTGCCACCTCTCCAGAGGCTTTGGTGCACGTGCATGCCACTGCCGTTATCGGCGAACACGGGTTTGGGCATGAAGGTGGCCGTCTTGCCGTACTTGCGGGCAACGTTGCGCACTACGTATTTGTAGATCATCACGTTGTCGGCTGCGCTGATCAGCTCGGCAAACTTGATACCCAGCTCATGCTGGGCTGTTGCCACCTCGTGGTGCTGCTTCTCGATCGGCACGCCCAGGCTGCCCATGGTGAGCAACATCTCCGTGCGCATGTCTTGAAGGGTGTCGTTGGGGGCGACCGGGAAGTAGCCCTCCTTCAACTGAATCTTGTAGGCAAGGTTGCCGCCCTCCTCGAGGCGCGAGCTATTCCAAGGAGCTTCAACTGAATCGACGCTGTAGAAGCTGCTGCCACTGCCTGAGCTGTAGCGGACGTCGTCGAAGACAAAGAATTCAGGTTCCGGCCCGAAGTAGGCGGTATCGGCGATGCCGGTGGAACCGAGATAGTTGAGGGCTTTCTGGGCCAAGGCCCGGGGGCAACGGCCATAGGGCTTGCCACTGCGGGGCTCCTGGATCGAGCAGATCAGGCTCAGGGTTTTGTGGCTGTAAAAGGGATCGATCCAGGCGGTGTTGGGGTCCGGCACCATCGCCATGTCCGATTCGTTGATCGCCTTCCAGCCCCGAATCGAGGAGCCATCAAAGGCAACGCCATCGCTGAAGGAGGCCTCGTCGATCAGGTCGCGGCAGACCGTCAGGTGCTGCCACTTGCCATGCAAGTCGACAAACTTGAGGTCGATCAGCTCGATTCCGTCCTCATGGATCTGACGGAGTACGTCCTGGGCTGTTTGGGCCATTACGAACAAGAAGAATGGGTGCCGACCGGATGCGGCGTCGCCGGACCGTACGGATCGTCCAGAAGCTAATTGGTATCGCCTGTAACCAAACTGAAGGCGAGGATTGCGTAACCGTTTCTGTCAACTTCCCCAGAACCCACCACTGGCCTGGGGTTTGGCGGAATGTGAGTGCTAGTTTTCGATGCAGGTGCGTCGATTTGATTCCGCCATGCGCGATGCCATCACTGGTCTAATTGGCCGTTATGACCAGCTCGGCCGCTATTTAGACCGCGATGCGATCGACCGCATCAGCACTTACTACTCCGAATCCAGCGTGCGCCTGGCTGCGGTGGAGCTGATCAACCGAGAGGCTGCCACCATCGTGCGCGAGGCGGCCCAGCGTCTCTGGCTTGCTGATCCCGAGCTGATCCTGCCCGGTGGCAACGCTTACACCACAAGGCGCCTTTCGGCTTGCCTGCGGGACATGGATTACTTCCTGCGTTACGTCAGCTATGCCCTGATCGCCGACGACGCATCGATCCTCAACGAGCGGGTGCTGAATGGTCTCGACGACACCTACAAGAGTCTTGGCGTGCCGACCGGCCCCACCGTGCGCAGCATTGCCTTGATGGCTGATGTGGTCTGCGAGATGCTGCTCGAGTCCGGTGTGGCATCCGCGATAGTGGTTCGGGCCCCCTTTGACCATCTCTGCCGTGGTCTTGGTGCCACCAATCTGCGGGCCCGCTAGGCCCCAGAATTGCTCCTTAGGCTCGATTTACCCTCTCCATCCTGGCCTTGGTTCCCCTGCCCGTGCTGCCACCAGTTAATTCAGCCCATCGCCGCACGCTGGCCCCAATAGCCACGCCAGATCGTCTGCTGCTAGGTCCTGGCCCCTCCAATGCCCATCCCACCGTGCTTCAGGCCCTGGCCCGAATGCCGATTGGTCACCTCGACCCCCTCTACGTCGAGCTGATGAGTGAGGTGCAGGAGCTGCTTCGCTACGCCTGGCAGACCGACAACCGGCTCACCATTCCAATGAGCGGCACCGGCAGTGCGGCCATGGAAGCCAGCCTGGCCAACACGATTGAGCCTGGAGACACCGTTTTGGTGGCCGTCAAGGGCTATTTCGGCCTACGTCTGGCCGACATGGCCGGTCGCTACCGGGCCAATGTTGTGACGATTGAGAAGCCCTGGGGGGAAGCCTTCAGCCTTGCTGAACTCGAGAACGCCGTAGCCACCCATCGGCCCAAAATTCTGGCCATCGTCCACGCCGAAACATCGACTGGTATCTGCCAGCCCATGGAGGGCATAGGCGATCTCTGCCGTCAGCACGACTGCCTGCTCTTGCTTGATACCGTCACTTCCCTTGGTGCGGTGCCCCTCTACCTCGATGAATGGAAGGTAGATCTGGCCTACAGCTGCAGCCAGAAGGGCCTCAGCTGTCCTCCTGGATTGGGTCCCTTCACCATGGGGCCGCGAGCCGAAGCAAAAATGATGGCCCGGGCCGGCAAGGTCCCCAACTGGTACCTGGACGTCACCCTGCTGAATCAGTACTGGGGCAGCGATCGGGTGTACCACCACACGGCGCCAGTCAATATGAATTTCGGCATGCGCGAAGCCCTGCGCCTGCTGGCCGAGGAGGGGCTGGAGGCAGCCTGGGCCCGTCACCGCAGCAATTCCGAGCTCCTATGGGCTGGTCTCGAAGCCCTAGGACTCGAGCTTCATGCCCCGGCAGCACTGCGCCTACCCACCCTCACCACGGTGCGCATCCCCGCAGGAGTTGACGGCAAAGCCTTCTCCCAGCACCTGCTCACCAAACATGGCATTGAGGTAGGTGGAGGCTTGGGAGCGCTGGCGGGCAAGGTTTGGCGGATCGGCTTGATGGGTTACAACAGCCAGCCTGAAAACGTCGACCTACTGCTCAACCTGTTTGAAACCGAGCTGCCGGCCTTCAGGCCCGCAGTTGCCCCTGCTGCCGTCGCCGCCTAAACCAGCTCGCCAGCAGACCGCTGGCCTCTTCGCCCAAAACCCCTCCGATCACGGTCATGTGGTGATGGGCACTGGGATTGCTGGCTAAGTCAAGGCAACTGCCGAGGGCGCCCCTCTTCGGATCCCTAGCGCCAAAAATGACCGTTCCCATGCGGGCTTGGACCAAGGCACCGGCACACATGGGACAAGGTTCCAGGCTCACCAGCAAGGAGCAGCCATTAAATCGCCAGTCGCCGCGCAAGCGGGCCGCCTGGCCAAGGGCCACCAGTTCGGCGTGTCCAAGGGGATCGCTGTTTTGCTCGCGCCGATTGCTGCCCCAGCCGATGCAGCGTCCCCCTTCATCGAGCACCACAGCGGCCACGGGAATTTCGCCCTGGTTTCCGGCCCGTTCTGCGTGGCGCAGCAGCAGTTGCATCCACTGGCGCTGCAGCTGGGGACCTGGTGGGCCCATGAGTTGGGAAGGATCCACTGCTTGCTGCCCGCAGCACAAACCCACTTGTAGCCCACCTCCACAAGTGAGAATGGCTTGATCCGATCGGTTTTCGTTGGCTAGCGCCCCCCCTGCCCCGCGGGCCAGCCAGCCCCTGCCCTTCGCCAGTCCGGAGCAGCTAGACCCCAGGCTGCAGGATTTTTTAGAGCAGGCTTCACGGCAGCTCTGTGTATGGCTTGGTAGCGCTGCCGAACGCTCGCCACTGCCAGGCTTGAGCGTTTTGCCACCGGTGGAGCCGGAAGATCACGGGTTGGCTCCGGAGATGCTGCTGGCCGATCTGCAGCTGGTGATGGATGGGGCCTTCAATCCCAACCACCCCGGTGCCCTTGCCCATCTCGACCCACCGCCCCTGCCGGCCTCGGTGGCTGCAGATTTGATCTGCGCCGGCCTTAACAACAACATGTTGGCTGAGGAATTGTCCCCCAGCTTGAGCCGCCTAGAGCGCAGCCTCACGGCCTGGCTGGCTGAGCAGCTAGGCCTGCCTGCGGGTAGTGGCGGTGTGGCCGCCAGCGGCGGCACCCTTTCCAACTTGATGGCTCTGGTGGCGGCGAGACGCCAGCGGGGTCTGGCCATAGACGGCCGGGCAGTGGTGGTGGCAAGCATTGATGCCCATGTCTCCCTCGCTAAAGCACTGGCGGTGATGGGCTTACCGCCTGAGGCCCTGCGGCCGGTGCCAGTAGATAGCCAGGGCCGACTAGATCCGACCGCTTTGGAGGTGGAGCTTGATCAACTCGAGCGGGCTGGGCTGCCAGTAATCGCGGTAGTTGCCACCGCTGGCACCACTGTTCGGGGGGCAGTCGACCCCCTCAGTGCGATAGCTGGGATTTGCCAGCGGCGGGGCCTGTGGCTGCATGTGGATGGCGCTATCGGGGCTGTGTTCGGCCTGGTGCCTGCCCACCGCCATCGGGTTGCTGGCCTGGAGCAAGCCGATTCGATCACGATCAATCCCCAGAAACTGCTGGGAATCACCAAAACGTCCTCCTTGCTGTTGCTGGCCCGCCCCCAGGAACTGGTGGAGGCGTTTCATACCGGACTGCCCTACATGGAGCCGAGCTGGGGCGGCAGCCACGGCGGTGAAAGTGGCCTGCAGGGCACCCGCCCCGCCGAGATTCTCAAGCTTTGGCTCGGTTTGCGGCAGCTTGGCCTAGTGGGCATCGAAGCGGTGCTCGATGGGGCTATTCAGCGTCGCCGCCAGCTTCAGGCCCTGCTGACACCCAACGAGCGGCTGCAGCTGGTCGGTGGCTCCTTCCATCTGCTTGCCTTCACCCCCAAGCAACTTGATGCCGCCGGCAGCCAGGCCTGGAGCGATCGCACCCGTCAGCGCCTGCTCCAGGAGCAGCTGATGCTTTCGCGCCCTCACTACGCCGGGCGCCACCATCTCAAGGCCGTGCTTGGTAACCCCCACACCAAGCCAGCCCACCTCGAGAACCTCGCCAGGGTTGTGCATGCCAGCCTCGATGAACAATCCTGATACCCCTCCCCCCTTGCGTGAACCCCCTGCTGTGACGACCTCAGGCCGCGGCCGCTGGGTCGCGATCGTGACTGGCGCTATTTCGGTGTTAATCGGCGTTCTTTATTTAGCGATGATCGTGGTGCTTGATAGCCGGGGGCCACTGCAGCCACCACCACCGGAGGCCATGGGCGAGCTGCCAGTCAGTCGGACCCAGGCCTTGGCGGCAAACTCCGCTGCTTTGCCTGCAGCGGTTGCACCACCCGGCTGAAGGCGGCCTTAAGGAAGCGACTCATGGCCCCGTCGCGTCGGCTGAGGTCGTATTGCTGCTGCACAACCTCCTGCACACCGCCGTCGCCCCAGTCCTGGTCTCGCTCGAAGTAGGTGATGAAGCTCAGCCCCGCAACCCGGGTGAGCCAGGCAGCGCTGACCGCCTGAATGGCACGGCTTACGACCAGAGCAGGTACGTTCAGACTTAGGGCCGCACTAAGCAAGCTGACGCCCCCCTTCACCAGCCCTAGGCCAGCCATGGTGCGTCCAACGGAAAGGGCCAGATCTTGGGCACTCTGGCGACTCATGCTGATGCCATAAATACGGGCTATCTCCACCACCATCTGGGCGTTTACAGCTGCGGCACCGAGCAGGTCCAGACCAGGTAGGGGTGTGACGGCAAGCACCCCGGCTCCTATCCACATGTAGCGATCAACGATTACCTCGCAGTCGCTGCGTCGCTGCCTGGTCAGCAGGGAGCGGCTCGCCTCACTGAGCCGCCGGCACTGCAACAGCAGGTTGTCGGCAATCAGTTCTTCCCCATCGGCGTGGAGCACGGCCGCGATGCGGCGTAACAGGGCATCGACCTCGGCAGCTGGCTGCAAAGGTCGCCCCCCTGGCATAGGCACGCTCTGGGGTGCCGCGCTTGCAGGGATCACGTCTTCGGCCGCAATGTGGTCGCGGCTGCGTTGGCGCAGTAGCTGCAGCAAGCGCGCCTCCTCCTGCTCGCCGCGCAGATCGCACTTGTTGAGCACCAGCATCAGACGCTTTCCCAGACCAGCCAGGGCTTCAAAAACCTCAAGCTCGGCGGCGCGCAGGTCGCCGTCCACCACGAGCAGGAGCAGGTCCGCCTTGCTGGCCTGGTCGCGGGCGAGCCGCTCCCTCTCAAGGCCAGCAGCACCTGCTTCGAGGATGCCGGGCGTGTCAACTAAAACCACGGCTCGCTGCAGGCTGCGCAGCCGCAGGCGATAGCGCTGGGTTTCGCTGGTGGATCCCATGGCAGCTCCCACCTTGCCCACCAGCTCCTGCAGCAGGGCCCGGATCAGAGAGGTCTTGCCTGCAGACCCCGTACCAAAAAGCACAATCACGAGATCGCCCCGTTCCAGCTCGGCCTGCATGCGCTCCCGCTCTTGACGCAGGGCTTCCCGCTCCACCGCATCGCGCACCCGATCGAGGGTTTGATCGATGGCGGCCAGGTTTTGGGCAGCCGCTTCCCGGCGGTTACCCGGCGGCGGCAAGCTGGAGGCCGCTCCAGGGCTGGCCTTGCCGGTAATGGTCCGCAACCACGGCCAGGCCAGTTGCACTAGCAGCAACACGAAGCCAGCGAAAATAAGGGCAAACAGCGGCTGAACGATCCAGCTCGGCAGATACCAACTCAGTTGCCAGTAGAGGTTGTTGACCCCCTGCAGCAAGGCGCCAACGGCGATCAGGGCCAGCACAGCCAGGCCGGCGATCATCCACAGGCGGGTGCGAGTGCTCACAACTCAGGCATCAGGATCTGGCTGCTCGGATGATCTCGCTCCACAGTCCTGCAGCCAAGGCGCTGCTGGCGCGACTGGGGCTGTTGTCGTCATTACCCAACCAGATACCCACCACCCAATGGCGCTGGGGTTCATAGCCCACAAAGAGCAAATCGCGGCTGTCATTGGTTGTGCCGGTTTTGCCACCCTCCTGACCGCCAAGACTGGCCATCTGGCCCGTACCCCGCTGCACCACGGCTCGAAGCAACTGCTGCATGGCGCGGGCAGTCGCCTCGCTGCTTACCCGGCGTCCCGCCTGGGATGTTGAAGGGACGTTGGCCTGGCGGCACTGGTTTGATGACTGGCCGCTACATGCCTCTCCATCGGTAAGGCGCCGAATTGTGCTGGGGGAATGCCAAACGCCACCGTTGGCGATTGCCGCGTAGGCAGCTGTGAGTTCCAGCAGGGTTACCTCGCTCTGGCCGAGGGCCAATCCGGGTACAGCCGCTAGGGGGCTGGTGAAGCCAAGATCACGGGCTTTCTGCACCATTGCATCAAGACCTACCCGCTGGGCCAGACGCAGCGCTGCCGTGTTGCTACTGATGGCGAAGGCGGATACCAGGCTCAAATTGCCACCACAACCGCTGCTAAAGCTCTGACCGCGCCAGCGCAATGGCGAGCAGCTGATTGGATCACTGGGCTTGCCGCCCCGCTCGAGAGCGACCAAGTAGGGAATCAGCTTGAAGGTGCTGCCTGGCTGGCGCAGGGCCATCGTGGCTCGATTGAACTGGCTCTGGCGGTAGTCGCGACCGCCGGCAAGGGCAAGGATGCCGCCGGTGCGCGAGTCGAGCACCACCACGGCCCCTTCCCCCACCCCCAGCGACTTGCTTTCGCTAAGTCGTTGGCGCAGCAACCGTTCCACCTGCTCCTGCAGGTGGCGATCCAAATAGGTATCGATCAGGAAGTTGCCCTCGGCCGCCACCTCTGCCCCCACCAGCTGATCGAGGTCGCGGCCCACCTGATCTGAATAAAAGGGGACTCCGCGTAGGGAGGTGCTGCTGCGGCAGGCCTGGGGCGAAAGCCGGATTGGGCTACGGCGGCCGCTGCGGGCCTGATCGGCACTGATGCGACCCGTATCGCCCATCTTGCTGAGCACGGCATTGCGGGAGCTCAGGGCCGCCTGGGGATCGAAGCAGGGGTCGTAACCATTGGGCGAGGGAAGCAGGCCCACCAGTAGGGCAGCCTCCTCAAGCTTCAGGTCGCTGGCGGGCTTACCGAAATAGTGGCGGGAGGCATCCTCAAAACCCCAGCCCACTCCTAGATAAACCCGGTTGAGGTAGCTCAGTAGCAAATCCCGCTTGCTGAACCGGGCCTCAAGCTGTAGCGCCACCAGCAGCTCACGCCACTTACGGCCCAGGGTTTCACCTTGACCCACCTGATCGGGGTACAAACTGCGGGCCAATTGCTGGGTGAGAGTGCTGCCCCCCTCCAGTACCCGTCCTCCGAGCACGTTGGTAACAAGGGCTCGGCCCGTACCAACCGGGTCGACGCCGGGATGCCACCAGAAGCGGCTGTCCTCACTGGCAAGCAGGGCATCGATCAACACCCGGGGATAGCCCTGCAAGGCTTTGAGCTCCCGATGCTCTTTAGCCTGGGCTGTTGCGATTGCTTTGCCCTGCCGGTCGTAGAGGACCAGCGGCCCTCTCACCGTGGCGAGGCTGCCGCGTATGGGCACCTGGAGGCCGGAGATGACCTGTAGGCCCAGGCCGCCTAGGGCCGCCGCCGCAAGCATCAGGCTCGTTGCCCGCAGCAACCTTTGCAGCTGGGGCAGGGGACGGATCTGAAAATCGAGCTCAGGCAGTCCCGCCTCCTGGCTGGGGCCGAAGCGCAGGCTGTCGCCGTCGCGAAGCAACAACTGCTGCATCCGCCTGCCCTGCCACCAGAGGCCGTTGGTTGAGCTGTCGTCGCTTAGCATCCAGTGGGATCCGCGCCGCTCCAGCAGGGCGTGCTGGCGGCTGACCGCCGGATGGTCAACGCAAATATGGCAGTCTTTGTCTCGCCCGATGCGGTAGATGCCCGGATGCAGGGGCACCAGGCGCGAGGCTTGGCCCGGTAGGTGAACCTGGAGTTGGGCTTGCCCGGGCTGGCTGAACCGCTGCCAACGGCGTCCTAGGGCTTCAAACGCTGGCTTGGCCATGGTTACCCAGCAGCTCAATGGCGAAGCAAAGCACCGCCAGGTTGATGGCCACATCGGCCAGGTTGAACACCGGGAAGGAAACCGGCACCAGGGCTAAAAAATCCACCACATAGCCAAGACGCCAGCGATCGAGCCCGTTGCCGAGCGCTCCCCCCAGCAGCAGCCCTATCCCAAGGCTCCGGGTGAGGGTCAACTGACCCTGCCTCTGAATCCAGACAGCCACACCAATGGAGACCAGAAGGCTCACCAGGCCGAGTAACTGGGGGTTGCCACTGAACAGGCTGAAGGCAGCTCCGGTGTTGCGGACAAGCTGCAGTGAAAGGAGCCCCGGCAGAAAAGTTGAACTGCTTCCTAGCGGCAGATTGGCAACGGCTAGAGCCTTGCTGAGCTGGTCAAGCAGCAACACCAAGGCAGCGCTGGTGTAGGCCAGGTTGCGCAGCCGACTCATGACTCCACCAGCAGCAGACGGCGCAGCAGCAGGGCCATCAGGGCTACGGCGCAGCAAAGGAGCAACTGGGGTATCAAGGGCGCCAGGCTGTAGCTGAACAGCAGGATTCCAAGATTTGGTCCCCAGCGGCCAGCCAGTGCTCCCAGCAACAGGTTGGCTATGCCGCAGACCTGCAGGACGCCCAGCCCGACTACTGCGGCGCCAAATAAACCAAGCAGGTCGTCCATTCCCTGCTGGCGCACGAGCTTGCCGGTGAGCCAGGCCGCCGGGATGAAGCCAGCCAGATAACCAAAGCCAGGATCCAACAGGTAGGCGGCACCGCCCCCGCCCTGAAACACAGGCAGCTGGAACAGGCCCAGGCTCAGGTAAGCAACTGCTGCGAGCATGCCGCTGCGGGGGCCGCAGACCAGGGCGGTTAGCAGCAGGGCCGGCACCTGCAGGGTGATGGGCAGGGTTGTGAGGTTCCAGCCGCCGCTGGCGGTCGGAATCGGGGCGGCGGCCTGAATCAGCCCGCCTACCAAGATCAGCAGCAGACCGGCGATTGCGCCGCTCCAGGTGGCTAGGGCCCTCAACTGATCACATCGTTTCTGCCTCCATTTTGGGGGGTCGCGCGAATGGGGCCGCTAACTTCTAGATATCAAGGGAAGCTATGGACGTGCCACTAGGAGCCGAGTCGTTGGAGCCACTGCCTTTTGCCGTGGAGCCACTGCCTTTTGCCGTGGGCGATGCGGTGCAGCTGAAGGGCCGTCCCAACTATCTAAAAACAGCTGATCCCATGCCGATGTTGCGTCCGCCAGACCTGGTGGACAGCGATGAGCAGGGTCAGGTGCTGGCCATTAAGGCGCGCAATCAACTGGCAGTTCGCTTTCGTCGCGGCACCTTTTTGCTGGAAGCTGACCAACTACAAGCTGCCGCGCCTTAATCAGGCACTGGGCACGGCCTATCAGGAACTGAGATCGTGGCGTTGCCAGGCCAGTTCTGCGGCGGTTAGGGCTGGCGCTGGACCACAGATGCTGAGGGAGGGAGCCGAAAGCCTGCGGCGAGCTGCCGCCAGCAAGGTGCCTGCATCCAGTTGCTGGGCCCGCTCCAGGCTGTCCTCCACGTAACTCCAGCCCAGGCCGTGGCCCAGCACCAGCGCCTGACGATCGGCGATCTGGCCGCAGGTCTGGCGCCCCATGGCGTCCTGGCCACGGTATTTGGCCTTAGCCAAAGCGAGCTCAGGCAAGCTCAAGGGCTGATCTAGTACTCGTTGCCACTCATCCAGAAGAGCGGTGGTGGCCTCCTCTGCTCGCTCAGCGGAAGTGGAGAGGTGCCAGATAAATGGCGTTGCGCCGCGCCGCGCCGGCATGTGAACCCCAACGTCGTAGGCCAGGCCCCGCTCCTCCCTCATGGTGACGAACAGGCGGCTGGACATGCCCATGCCCAGGTGGGCCTGAAGCAGCCTCAGGGCCAGCCCATCCGGATCGCCCAGGGGCACGGTAGCCGTACCCAGCATCAATACCAGTTGCTCAGTGTCCTGCTCCAAGCAGGCAAAGCGCTCCTGCCCGGAGGCTGCTCCCGGTCCGGCGCCGGGGCTTGGCGGGGCCGTAGTCCAAGGGCACTGATTCAGGAGGGGATTGAGCAGCTGGGGAAGCTCGTCATCCAGATCGCCGCAGGCCACCAAAAGGGCGCCGTTCTGGCCGAGATCAGGCACCAACGCCCCTATCTGTTCGGTTTGCAGGGCCGCTAATTCCCCATCTACACCGAGGGGATCGTGGCCATAGGGCCCATCGCCGTAGAGCATGTGGCGCAGCTGGTCGTGGGCTAGCTGGAACGGATCTTCCCGCTGGCGCTGCAGGCTCTGGAGGTTCAGGTCCCGCTCTAGCTCGAGTTGGTCAGGGCTGAGCCAGGGCTGCCTGGCCATTGACAGCAACAGGGGCAGCAGCTCGCTCGTGTCGCTGCTGGCGCACTTGAGGCTGATCACCAGGAAGTCTTCGGCGGCTTCAGCACGCAGGGCCGCCCCGCGACCCTCCACTAGGTCGGCCAAGGCTTCTGGCCCATAGCTGCCGCAGCCGCGGGTCATCAAGCCCGCCAGCAATTGACCAGCCCCGCGCTGGCCCGGCAGATCCTGACTGCTGCCTCCCCGTATCCACAGCCGGCAGGCAACGATCGCCGGTCCAGGCCGGCGCTGCCAGATCAGCGGTAGGCCGCCCTGAAGGCTGGTGTGCTGCCAGTTGGCCGAGGATGGATGGGTGCTGGTCATGCCGGCACCGCCTCGAGCACGCAGGCCCGGCTGGGATCCAGCAGGGGAACGGCCTGCTGCAGCAATTCGGACGCACTCCAGCAACCAATCTCTTCTAGTGGCAGCTCCAGCCTGTGGTGGCGCCCCCAGAGGCGGTTGTTGCCTATCAGGCCAGCCACGCCGCCAGCGGCCTCTAAACCAAAGCGGTAGCCATTGGCCACCAGCCGCTGGGCTCGCTGCCATTCCACCTCAGCCATACCCTCCTGCAACAGCTCGTACCAGACCGCATCAATCGCTTTGCGAACGGAGGCCAGCTCTTCCGTTTCGCAGATCGCCTCCAGCAGGGCAAAGCTGCCGAACTCCATTACGTGCAGATCCAGATCAATGCTTTCCACGATGCGCAGTTGCTCGCGCAGCCTCTCCACTAAGCGGCTGCGGCGCCCCTCGGCCAGCACGGTTGTGAGCAGGTCTGCGCCCATCACGTCGTGCAATTGAGAGGCGGGAGGTAGACCCCAGAGCATCAGTAGGCGCGCCGATTCCAGCCGCGGCACTTCGATCCGGTGCTCCCCTGGCTGCACCAGAAGGGCTGGTCGGCGGCAGGGCTCCTCCACCAGCGGCAATTGGGCCAGGCCACTGGCGTCGATGCGTTCGGCCAGGGTCTCCAGCTCGAGGGCGCCGCCCATGGCCAGCACGCAACGGTTGGCGCCATAAAGACGCCGATGGAAGGCGGCCATGGCAGCGGGTGTCTGCTCAAGCAGCAGTTCGCGCTGGCCCAGGATCGGTTCGCCGTAGGCGTGCTCTGGGCAGCCAAGTCGAAGTAACTGCTGCAGAGCGATTTCATCGGGCTGATCTTCGCTTTGGGCCAGCTCCTCGAGCACCACCTGCCTCTCCATGTCGAAGGCTGCGGCATCGAGGCGGGGATGCAGCACCAGATCGAGCAGTAGGTCGAGGGCTTCTGCAGCCGCCTCCGGTGGGATCAAAACGTGGTAGTGAACGTCGTCGAAGCCGGTGGCTGCATTGCTGTTGCCACCCATCGCCTCGATGCGAAGGTCGAATTCACCAGGCCCAAGCCGCTCGCTGCCCTTGAACACCATGTGTTCAAGGAAATGGGCCATGCCGCTTTCTGCGGCAGATTCAAAAACGCTGCCTGCCCGACACCAAAAGTCGAGGCAAACCAGCGGCGAGTCGGGCAAGGACAGGCTGACGACGGTGGCGCCGTTGGCAAGAAGTTGGTCGCTGGCATTAGCCAGGCCTGGCAGCAGGGGCTGGGATGGGGCCAGGGGCAAGGCTCAGATGCGTGGCAGGATCTGCATTCTGCTGGCTGCACCTCCTGTCGTGAGTTCCGCCCCCGCTTCGTCTCAGAGTCCCGACGCTGGCCCCGAGAGCTCTTGCGGCGAAAGCGGTGCGATTCACCCCCTGATGGACGCCCTGGCGGCACGGATTCGTACGTTCTGGCAAGGCCTGCCCGAATTGGAAGCATTTGCGGTCTCTGCCGATCTCGAAGCCATTAGTGGCAGCCTCGATGGCGAATCACTATTCATACGCAACGAGCTGCGTCGCTGCAGGGGACTGCGCAAGCTGCACCTGGAAACCGCCCGCCTTGGAGCGGGATTGCAGATTTTGCACTGCGTACTCTTTCCGGATCCCAGCTTCGACCTGCCTGTTTTTGGGGCAGATATCGTGGCAGGCCCGGCCGGGGTCTCCGCCGCCATCGTCGACCTCTCGCCAGTTTGCGGTGAGCTCCCAGCCGGTATCGGTGAAGCTCTTGCCGCTAGGCCCCGCTGCAGCTTCGTACAGGAGCGGGAGCTGCCGGGCTGGGCGTCAATTTTTTCGCCCTACGTTCGCTTTGTGAGACCCACGAGCGCCGCTGAGGAGGCCGGGTTTCTCGACGAGGTAAGCGGCTTTCTCGATGTCCTGGCGTCGGCCATAGCCACCAGCGAGGCTCAGGCACCAACCCACCCAGCTACGCTTGCCAGATGGCAGGGTCAGCTCCGGTATTGCAAGCAACAGAAACAAAACGACAAGACCCGCCGGGTGCTGGAGAAAGCCTTCAACCCGGAGTGGGCCGATCGTTACATCGAGGAGTTGTTGTTCGACGATCCGCCAGCACCGTGAAGCGCGCCTTGCTGGGGGTTAACCGACTTTGGTGGCTTGGCGGAGCGGCCCTGGTGTTGGTTTTGGCTGTCGCCCTAGTCCGCCAGCAGCGACCATCCCCAGTGACTGCACCGGTGGTTGCCGTCACTCCTAGTAATCAGGAAGCGGTGGCAGCGCTTGGCCGGCTGGAGCCGGCTGGTGATGTGCGCTTGCTGGCGGCCCCCATCAGCGGCATCGGCGGGAGCCCCCGTATCTCCGAGCTTTTGGTTGAGGAAGGCGACCGCGTGAGCAGTGGCCAGCTGCTGGCTCGCTTTGACACAGCACCCACCCTTGTGGCCCAACAACAGCTAATCGAGGCTCGTCTTCGCAACCTTGACACCAGATTGGCTGTACAAACCCGCGACGTCCGTCGCTACCGCCAGCTGAGTCGTTCCGGAGCCATACCCAGCGGTGAGCTGGACAATCGCGAGACTGACCTGCTCAAGCTTCAGGGTGATCGCAACGAGGCATGGGCTGAACGCGAGAAACTCAAAGCTGAGTTGCTGCTTACCGAACTACGGGCGCCCATGGCTGGCACCGTGCTCAAACTCCATGCCCGAGTTGGAGAGCGCCCGACTGAAACAGGCGTACTTGAACTCGGCGCCAGCAACCGCATGCAGGCCTTGGTTGAGGTCTACGAAAGTGACATCGACCGAGTGCGCCTTGGCCAGAGCGTCTCTTTGATCAGCGAAAACGGTGGTTATCAAGGCACCCTTACTGGCGAGGTGATTCGGATCAGCCCCCAGGTGCGTCAGCGTTCAGTGCTTTCAACTGATCCCACCGGAGATGCGGATGCCAGGGTTGTGGAGGTGCGGGTGGCCCTAGATCCTGCTGATAGCCAGCGGGTGCGTGATCTCACGGGCTTAAAAGTGATTGCGCGCCTCGCTGCCATCAGGGCGCCTGGGCAGCCCTGATGCTTGGCCGTATCTGGCAGGGCCGCCGCATTCCCCTTGCCTGGCTGCTGTTGACTCGCCAGCCCGTGCGCCTGGCTGTCGCCCTGGCTGGCATCGCCTTCGCCGGCACTTTGATGTTTATGCAGCTGGGCTTCAGGGACGGCCTATTTGATGCCAGCGTCACTATTCACCGCCTCTTTGACACCGACCTGGTGTTAATCAGCCCCCGTTCCAGCAGCTCGGTGAGCATGGCCGGCTTTCCCCGCCGCCGTCTGGTGCAGGCCATGGCAGATCCAGATGTGGAGGGGATTACTCCGGTTCACTGGAATTTGCTGCTTTGGCGCAACCCAGACACCAAGGCAACCCGCTCAATCCTCACCCTGGGCTTTGAACCTGCCGATCCCCTATTCACCGACCCCAGCCTCGCGCCCAAGGCAAAGCTTTTGCAGGATCGGGGCCGAGTGCTGTTTGACGAGCTCTCCAGGCCAGAGTTTGGGCCTGTAGCCGAATGGTTTCGCAGCGGACGCACCGTCGAAAGCGAGATTAATGGCAAGAAAGTAAGGGTGGCCGGCCTGGTGGGGCTCGGCACCTCCTTTGGCGCTGATGGCAATCTGCTCACCAGCCAGGAGACCTATCTCCAGCTACTGCCAAATACTCCTCCAGGCAGCATTGAGGTAGGACTGATCCGCTTGCGACCTGGGGCAGATGCCGATGAGGTAGTCGAGAGGCTGAAGCGGGATTTACCAGATGACGTCAGCGTGCTGACCAAAACAGGCTTTATCGCCTTTGAGCAGAACTACTGGAGATCCAGCACCTCGATCGGTTTCATTTTCACCCTCGGCGCTGCCATGGGTTTCGTGGTGGGCTGCGTAATCGTCTACCAGATTTTGTATTCGGACGTCAGCGATCATCTGCCGGAATATGCCACCTTGATGGCGATGGGCTACCGGCTCCCCACCCTGCTTGGAGTGGTAGCTAGGGAGGGAATACTGCTTGCTGTATTCGGCTATCTGCCTGCCTACGCCGCCGGCCAGGGTCTCTATTTACTGGTGCGCAATGCCACCCAGCTACCGGTATCAATGAATCTGACCCGGGCACTGACGGTCTTCATCATGATTTTGGTGATGTGTATGGGCTCGGCAACCCTGGCGATGCGGCGCCTTGGTGACGCCGATCCCGCGGAGATTTTCTGATGGCTGCGATGGTGCGCCTGGAAGGCTTGAGGCATTCATTTGGCAGTGGCGTCAATCGCCGCCAGGTGCTCCAGGACATCAGCCTTTGCGTTGATCCCGGTGAAGTGGTGCTGCTTACAGGCCCCTCCGGCTGCGGCAAAACAACCCTGTTGACACTGATTGGAGCTCTGCGCCAAGTGCAGGAGGGCTCGGTACAGGTGTTTGGCGAAGAGCTCAAGGGAGCAAGCCGCGCCGACCGGCTCAAGTTGCGCCGCAGGATCGGCATGATCATTCAGGGCCACAACCTGCTCAGGTGCCTTACGGCGGAGCAAAACGTGCAGATGGGTGCAGACCTGCTGCAAGGTCTCAGTTATCGAGCCCGTAGGGATAGATCTCGGGAATGGTTGCGGGTCGTGGGCCTGAGCGACCATCTTGGCAAGCTGCCCCATGATCTCTCCGGTGGGCAGAAGCAAAGGGTCTCGATCGCCCGGGCTCTAGCCGCCAGGCCCCAGCTCCTATTGGCCGATGAGCCCACGGCGTCTCTGGACTCCCGTACCGGGCGTGAGGTGGTCGAGCTGCTTAAGGGACTAGCCAAGGACCAGGGATGCGGTGTGTTGATGGTGACCCACGACCCCCGGATTCTTGATGTGGCAGACCGTCTTGTGCAGATGGAGGACGGTCAGTTGAGCAACGGCGCCTTCGCAATTGAGTAGGATGGAGAATCGAATCTCTCCAACACGCCGCTCGCATGGCTAAGCGCAGGAATCTCAAGAAGGAAAAGCAAGAGCGGAATCGCTCCTACGCGCGCAAATTCAAGAAGCGCAAGCTGCGCAACGACGGCCGCGGTGAAGGCGCCGGCAATGGCGTTACCGGCACAGCCAACAACGGTGGCGCCGCCGACTGATCAGCGCAGCCCTTGCATCGCTGAGGGGATCCGAAAGGATCCCCTTTTTGCTGTTTAGACCCTCGCGGCGACTCCGATGTTCCTCAGCGTCGTCATCCCCACCTACAACCGCCTGCCGATCCTGCAGAAGTGCCTGCTGGCCCTTGAGGCCCAGGATCCCGCAGCGGAGATCACGGGCTATGAGGTTGTACTCGTCGACGACGGCTCAACCGATGCCACCGTTAGCTGGCTGCGGCAGCACAGCCTGCAGCTGCCGCACCTGCGACTGATCGAGCAGGAACACGGTGGGCCGGCTCAGGGCCGCAATCGGGGTGTGGAGGCAGCCCGCGGCGACGTGGTGGTTTTCATAGACAGCGATTTGGTGGTCACCCCCAGCTTTCTGCGTTGCCACGCTGTAGCCCTAGAGCGCGAGTGGCAGCGGCGCGGCAACCGCCTCTGTTTCACCTATGGGGCCGTCATAAACACCGCCAATTTCCAGGATCCCTGCAGCGAACCACACAAGCTTCAGGATCATTCCTTTGCCTATTTCGCCACCGGCAACGTGGCGATTGATCGGCAGCTGCTTGAGCAGGCCGGCCTGTTTGATACGCGTTTCCGTTTGTATGGCTGGGAAGACCTGGAGCTCGGCGAAAGACTGAGGCGGCTTGGAGTTGGGCTGGTGCGCTGCCCGGAGGCCGTTGGCTATCACTGGCATCCAGCCCTGAATTTGGAGCAGATCCCCGATTTGATTCGGGTGGAGCGGGAGCGAGCAAAAATGGGACTGGTCTTCTACCGAAAGCACCCAACCCGGCGGGTGCGGCTGATCATTCAGTTCACTTGGCTGCATCGCCTGCTCTGGGAGGCACTCACCCTGGGCGGCCTGCTCAACGAACGCAGCCTGCGGCCCCTGCTTGCCTGGTTGATCCGCCGCGGCCATGCGGGTGTGGCCATGGAGCTGTTGCGAGTGCCGCTCAACCGCCTGGGAGTGCGGGCCCTGTTTGCAGAAGCGAAAGCACTCAAGGATTCGGGTCAAGCCCCTAGCCCTATTTGATAGGGTGATCTCGTACAAATCACACCGCACACCTGCGTGTTTCGGGTGATCCGAGCAGCAATGCCCGTTGACCCTTCTGGTCGTACGGGTTGTTTTGGATCCCTGGCAGGTGGAGGCAAACCCGAAACTCCAACCCCAAATTATGGCTGTTGTAACTCTTGCCGAGATGATGGAGGCAGGTGCCCACTTTGGGCACCAAACGCGCCGGTGGAATCCCAAGATGTCGCGCTACATCTATTGCGCGCGCAACGGGGTTCACATCATTGATCTGGTGCAGACCGCCGTCTGCATGAACAACGCCTACAAGTGGACTCGCAGTGCGGCCCGCAGTGGCAAGCGCTTTCTGTTTGTTGGCACCAAGAAGCAGGCCTCTGAAGTGATTGCCCTGGAGGCCACCCGTTGCGGCGCCTCCTATGTCAACCAGCGCTGGCTGGGCGGCATGCTCACCAACTGGACCACGATGCGTGCTCGCATCGATCGGCTCAAGGATCTGGAGCGCATGGAAAGTTCGGGCGCCATCGCCATGCGTCCTAAGAAGGAAGCTGCTGTACTGCGCCGTGAACTGGAGCGCCTGCAGAAGTATCTGGGTGGTTTGAAAAACATGCGCCGCCTGCCCGACGTAGTCGTGCTGGTCGATCAGCGCCGTGAAACCAACGCCGTGCTTGAGGCTCGCAAGCTTGATATTCCCTTGGTGTCCATGCTCGACACCAACTGCGATCCCGACCTCTGCGACGTGCCGATCCCCTGCAACGACGACGCCGTTCGTTCCGTGCAGCTGGTGCTTGGCCGCCTTGCCGATGCCATCAACGAAGGCCGCCACGGAGCTCAAGATCAGGGCCGTGACGACGAGGGCTGATCCCCTTCCCTCTTATCGTTCACAACTTAGTAACCCGTACCCCATACCAACCCATGGCTGAGATTTCGGCAAAGCTGGTTAAAGAACTGCGCGATAAAACCGGCGCAGGAATGATGGACTGCAAGAAGGCGCTCTCTGAATGTGGTGGTGATGCCACCAAAGCCACCGAATGGCTGCGCCAGAAGGGCATTGCGACCGCTGAGAAAAAGGCTGGACGCACCGCCGCTGAAGGTGCCGTGGGCAGCTACATCCACACTGGTGCTCGTGTGGGCGTGCTGGTTGAGGTCAACTGCGAAACCGACTTCGTTGCCCGTGGCGACGTCTTCCAGGAATTGCTGCGCAATGTGGCCATGCAGATCGCTGCCTGTCCTGGTGTGGAGTACGTAAGCACCGATCAGATTCCTGCAGAGATTTCTGAGCGCGAAAAGTCCATCGAGATGGGGCGTGATGATCTCGAGGGCAAACCCGAGCAGATGAAGGTCAAGATCGTTGAGGGCCGAATTGGCAAGCGCCTCAAGGAACTAGCCCTGCTAGATCAGCCTTTCATCAAAGACAGCGCTGTCACCGTGGCGGAGATGGTGAAGCAGGTGGCCGGCAAGGTGGGCGAAAACATCCAGGTGCGTCGCTTCACCCGCTTCACCCTTGGTGAGGGCATTGAGGTGGAGAAATCTGATTTCGCTGCCGAAGTGGCAGCCATGAGCCAGACGGCCTGATCAACAAGCCAGTGACCCCATTGGAGGCTGCCCATCAGCAGCTTGAGGATCTGGAATCCCAGCTGGGGGCCTCCAACCCCCAGCTCTATCGCCACCTGGCTCTCTATCTCCAGGTGCTCAGAGACGGCCTGTTGAACAGTGTTCAACAGGCTTGTTTTCATGTTGCGACCCAAGTGCATCCTGATCGTTACAGCGATCTCGATGGCAACAAGCGCCGGGTGCTGCATCGGCGCATCCGCAACCTGGTTCAGCGGGCTAGCAGCTTGCTCACAGTTGAGCAAACCGCCCACCTAGCCGCTCAGATAGCCAGCGAACACAACAAGCAACTCAGCCGCCAACGCAGCAGGCTGCTGGCGGCCCTGGGAGGGGACGACTCTGAATCAGAGGAGCAAGACCAGGCTGAGGAGACTCCAGCAAGGGGATCAATCAACCTTGGAATGGCCCTTCCTATTGGAGCTGACTTCCTCAGCCCCTCCAGCTTCACCCTCCGCCCTCCGGTTGAGCTGGCGGAGCCCAATAGCAATCACCCAGGGGCTGAGATCGAGGAAGCGGACGAGCAACTGGAAGAGGTAGATGGCCAGCAAGACCGTGAGGTGACGATGCGGGCCATGGCGGAAGCCTTCAGCGATTGGTTGGTGGAGCCGTCCAACCGGACTCCTACGCCATGGGACGGAGGGCGCCTACCTTCAGACCCTGCGCTGCTGCTCGCCTGGATCGGCGGCTTTGAGCAGGCTCTCAGCCGCCGCCTGCGCAATCTCTCCCATGCTCTCAACGTTGAGCTAATGCGGCTGGGGATAACCACAACCTTGTTGCCTGTCAGCCTGCTTGATGCTGCTCTTACAGCGCAATTGGAGAGCTTGGAAGCTCCAGCGAATCTGCTGCGCTTGCCCCTGCCCTTCGGCCCGGAGCCTGCAGCCGGTCGCCTTGAAGCTATAGCGGTGCTGCTTCGGCCTGCTGACCTTGAGCATTCCCTGCCCAAATTGCACACCTGTCGTACCCGGATCCAGCAGCACCGGCAGGAGGTGCGCAGAATGGCTCAGCACTATCGCCGTCTCAGGCGGCGGGTTCAGGCATTAGAGGCGGAACAGCTGTGGCTGCAGGACATCAACCCAGCCCAGAGCCTGCCGAGCTGCCCGGACTAGAGGCCTGGCTGCGGGCTCTGCAGCAAGCCCTGCAGGTGGAGGCCGACCGAGGATTTATCGACCTAAAGGGCCGTCAAACCTGCTTCAGCAGCTTTGTGGTGCAGCAATTGCAACTGCGGCCGCAGGATCTGCCTGCCGAAGCCCTGCAGCGCTTACTTGATCTGTCAGCTGGTTTTCAGGCCTATGGCGAGTTGCCCCTAGCCAGGCGCCAGAGTCTGGTGCGAACGGCTAGGGAAAGGCTGCATGCCCTACGCCAGGCCCAGCAGCCAGTGCTAGCGGTAGCTCCACCCCGGCTGCGGCTGGTATCAAACTCAACAGCCGCCGGCAAGGCCCCCAATTCAGCCAGCCTCAACGCGGATACGCCTCTCTCGGAAGTTCGCGGGGTGGGCCCCAAGACCGCCAGCCGTTTAGCCCAGCTCGGTTTACTGCTGGTGCGCGACCTGGTGCACTACTACCCGCGTGACTATCTCGACTACGCCAATCTCGTGCGGATCAACGGGCTCAAACCGGGAACCACCGCAACGATTGTGGCAACTGTGCGCCGCAGCCATGCCTTTGCCAGCCCGCGCAATCCCAATCTTTCTATTCTCGAACTTCACCTAATCGATTGCACTGGGCGGATCAAGGTGACTCGCTTTTTTGCCGGGCAGCGCTTTTCCAGTCCTGGTTGGCTGCAATCCCAACAACGCCTATTTCCAGTTGGAGCCACCGTTGCGGTCAGTGGTCTGGTCAAGGAAACCCCCTATGGGCCGGCATTTCAGGATCCGTTGATGGAGGTTTTGGAGTCGCCCCAGGCACCGGTGCGCTCCGAAACTATCGGCAGGCTCCTGCCTGTCTACGGCCTCACTGAAGGATTGGGTGCAGACCGGCTGCGCCAGGTGGTGGAAGCCGTGATTCCCTTGGTGAGTAGCTGGCCCGATCCCCTGCCTGAGGCCCTGCGCCGCAGCCAGAAGCTGATGGGCCGCTCTGAAGCCCTTACCCAGATCCATGGGCCCAGCGGCCAGGAGCAGCTGCAGGCAAGCCGTCGCCGCTTGGTGTTTGATGAGTTTTTGCTGCTGCAGTTGGGCCTGGCCCAACGGCGCCGCCAACTGAGCCTGAGACCTGCTCCACCCCTGGCCTTGCCGCCGGGTGGCGAGGGCCTGGTGCAGAAATTTCTAACCATCCTGCCCTTTGGCCTTACCGGTGCCCAGCAACGGGTGCTAGCTGAGATCCGCGCCGATCTGGCCCGCCCCCAACCCATGGCCCGCTTGGTGCAAGGGGATGTGGGCAGCGGCAAAACCGTTGTTGCCCTGGCGTCCCTACTCACTGCGATCGAGGCGGGCTGCCAGGGGGCCCTGATGGCCCCTACCGAGGTGCTGGCCGAGCAGCACTACCGCAAGCTGGCGGAGTGGCTGCCCCAGTTGCACGTCACATCAGCTCTTCTCACTGGCTCCACCCCAGCACCGCGACGGCGCCAGCTGCTGCAAGATCTAGTCAACGGTCAGCTGCAACTGCTGGTGGGTACCCACGCCCTGCTGGAGGACCCAGTGCAATTCGATCGGCTTGGTTTGGTTGTCGTTGATGAACAGCACCGCTTCGGAGTGCGCCAGCGCAATCGCTTACTGGCCAAAGGGCTGCAGCCCCATCTGCTGACGATGACGGCTACACCGATTCCTCGCACCCTGGCTCTGTCTCTTCATGGCGATCTGGATGTCAGCCAGATCGACGAATTACCCCCGGGACGCCAGCCAATCCGCACCAGCATGGTCAAAGGCAGTCAGCGCCAGCGGGGCTATGAGCTGATCCGCGAGCAAGTGGCCCTTGGGCAGCGGGCCTATGTGGTGTTGCCGCTGGTGGAGGAGTCGGAGAAGCTCGAGCTGCGCTCGGCTGTGGAGGTGCACCGCCAGCTAAGTGAGGAGGAGTTTCCGGATTTAGCGGTAGGGCTATTGCATGGCCGGCTAAGCAGCGCTGAGAAGCAGGCAGCCATCGGCGCCTTTGCCAGCGGACAAACCCAGGTGCTTGTAAGCACCACGGTCGTGGAGGTGGGCGTTGATGTGCCGGAGGCCAGCGTGATGGTGATTGAACATGCTGAACGCTTCGGCCTTGCCCAGTTGCACCAGCTGCGGGGTCGAGTGGGGCGGGGAGCTGCCGCTTCCTACTGCCTGTTGATCAACGACAGCAGCAACGTGCTGGCCCGTCAGCGGCTTGAGGTGCTGGTGCGCACCAGCGATGGCTTTGAAATAGCCGAGATGGATCTGCGCCTGCGGGGGCCCGGCCAGGTATTGGGTACACGCCAGAGCGGCCTGCCGGATTTGGCCCTGGCGAGTCTCACCGAGGATGGAACTGTGCTCGAAGAAGCCCGCGACGTTGCTCGCCAGATCACAGCTGCTGATCCGGAATTGCGGCAGCATCAAGGTCTTGCCCATGCTTTAGCTGAGCAGCGGCGGCGCCAGATGGATCAAGCGGCCCGGCTTAACTAACTACGAAAACCCCCAAACATGAGCTGGCGTGCTGCCTATCTAGGCGGATAGGTAGTCGGATAGGTAGTCGGTGGCCTGCCCTGATAAATCGCGCATAGAAGCAACAGCCCGACGCTCTAGTCCACGGGCAGTATCACGACTGATACCAAGTTCACGGGCAACCGCTGACAAACTCATAGCCGTCTCCTGGTCGATGCCGTAAAGCATCCTAAGTAATTGGGCCTCCTGTTCAGGCAGCTGATCCAGCAACTTACGGATATTAGTCTTGAGACAATCCTCTAGTGCTAGCTGATCTGGTTGCACTCCACCGCAGGCTACTTTATCAAGCAGATTGATGGCTTCCCCGTCAGCTGTGGTGTAATCGCAGCTGAGCGGCTGCACGGCTCGAAACATCAGCTCCTCTACGTCCAGTTCAGTCATGCCTGCGGCTGAAGCAAGCTCATGAAGCCTGGGCGGACGGCCTAATAGCTGGGTCAGCTCACGCTGGCAGCGCTTGAGTTTGCTGAGGGCGGCCGTGATTGGTGCTGGTAGGCGAATCGTGCGGCTCTTGTTCTTGATTGCTTGAGTGATGCCCTCCCGTATCCACCAGTAGGCGTAGGTAGAAAACTTATATCCACGACTGGGATCAAATTTTTCCACGCCTCGCACCAGGCCAATCGTGCCCTCCTGGATCAGATCTGCAAGCTCAAAGCTGCTGTTGGTGTAGTTCTTGGCTATTGACACCACCAAGCGCAGATTCGCCGAAACCATTCTTTCCTTGGCCTGCCTGCCATCTCGGATCCTGGCTTGAAGCTCATCTATTTCCAGATCGACAGCAACAGCAAAGTCTTGGTCATTTGGGGCAACCCCGCCAGCCCTCAAGGTGAGCTCCTCGCGAACCTCATCGAGTGCGACCAGTTGTTGAACCTGGCGCCCAAGGGTGATCTCCTGCTCGGCGCTCAACAACGGCACCCTGCTGATGTCGCGCATGTAGGAGCGCAACAAATCTCGGCCATGGCTGCCATCTAGAGGGTGATCGCCGCTCAAAACGAAGCGAGTGGGCATGGGCGAGGCCTGGGTGATCGTCAGAGTTTCAAAACCTTAGGGGCTGGATACCCTGATCTGCCGGCCACCTCTGGCTTTGCTGCCCAGCTTGAATGGCAAAGCCTGACTGCAGCTCCTTTGCGCCCCTGGAATTCCATTCCGATTACTGAGGTTGATGAGCCGCTGCAGAAAATCCCAACGGCCTTGCTGCGGCTCGAACCCCATCCCTACGCGGCTCTGGGAGCGCCCTATGGGCCTGATGCATCTCCATTTCGGCTGCGGCAAGGCGTGGTCACCCGCCTGCTGCAAGCCCAGCAGGAGCTGCAGAAGGAGCAGCCTGGCTGGAGCCTGGCGATTTTTGATGCCTGGAGGCCCGTGGCCGTGCAGCGCTTCATGGTGCGCCACTCCCTAGTGGCCGAGTGTGGCCGAATCGGCATCAACCCCGACCATCCCTCCCCAGAGCGAGATCGGGCAGAGGCTGCCGTGGGCCGCTTCTGGGCCCCTCCCAGCGATGATCCGGCCACCCCACCACCCCACAGCACCGGAGCCGCCGTGGATCTCACCCTTGCTGATGCTGGCGGCCAGGCCCTGGCGATGGGGGGAGAGATCGATGCGATTGGCAGGGTTTCCGAACCCTTATTTCATCAAGCTGCCGCCTTGGCTGATTCCAGCAGCCCTGCCGCTGTCTGGCACCAGCGGCGCCAGTTGCTGGCCAGGGTGATGGCTGGGGCAGGATTTGAGCAGCACCCCAACGAGTGGTGGCACTTCAGCTGGGGGGATCAGCTGTGGGCCTGGCGTAGCGGCGCCAGGGAGGCCTTTTATGGACGAGTAGGTGATTCGGCCAGTTCCCGGCTCAGCTGAGCGGCCTGTTCCGGGCTCAGCAACTGGCGGCTTACGCAGCGGCTGAGGGTTTTGGCTGTCATCTCCAGCTGAATCTGGCGTAGGTATGCCAGGACGGCATCACCCTGGTCCGCAAAGGGCTGCAGTTGCTGCTGAAAGGCGGTTCGAATCCGCTCCGAATCGCAAGTGCTCAGATCGGGGTCGTAGAGCGTTTGGCGTGAGGCAGGTGGTGGTGACTGTTGCCGGCCCTGAGCCAAGAGGGGAGCCCTTATCAAGGCCACCTGAAATGTGAAGGAGAGGAACAGGGCAAAGCGGGCCCAGCTCATCCAGCCGCTGCTTCTAGCCATTGCTGCACGGTGTCACGGCCACTGTTGACCACAAAATCACCAAAGCTGCGGCGGCCGCCGGCACTCTGCCAAGCCTTCAGCAGCGGTTCGAGAGTGGTTTCTAGATCATCCAGCGGCATTTTCTCTAGGTAGGGCTCCGCTAGTCGGCTGAGGTTGGGGGTGCCCCCCAGCCACAACTGATATTGGTCGACACCACTGCCAACCAGGCCGATCTCAGCCATGTAGGGACGGGCGCAGCCATTGGGGCAGCCGGTTATGCGAACTAGCACCGAGCGGGAAATCTCAAGGCGCTTGAGCTGGGCTTCCAGCCGCTCCAGCACGCTTGGCAGGATGCGCTCAGCTTCCGTAACAGCGAGACCACATAGGGGCAGGGCCGGACAGGCGAGTGCGTGGCGCTGCAGCGGTGCAGGTGCCTCCGGTGCATCCATACCAAGCTCTGCCAAGGCAGCACGGATGGTGGAGCGCTGGGAGGTGCCGATGTTGCAGAGCAGCAGATCCTGGTTGGGGGTGAGACGCACCTCCAGCTTGTAGGTGTCGACCAGTCGACGTAAACCACTCTTGAACTCACCTGAAAGGCGACCGCACAGCACCGGCAGGCCCACAAACCAGAGGCCACGGCTCTGGCGATGCCAGCCGAGGTAATCCTCGAGCTTGGTTTTTGGCTCTAGCCGCATCGCCTTGATCGGGTGGGCGAAATAGCGCTCCTGCAGCTCCTGACGGAACCAGTCGACACCCCGGTCGTGGATCAAATACTTCATCCGGGCATGACGCCGTTGCTCCCGGTCGCCATGGTCCCGCTGGAGGGCCACGATCGCCTGCAGCAGTTCAAGCACGTGCCCGTAGGCCACATAGCCGAGGCGGTCAGCTGTACGAGCGAAGGTCTCCTCCTTGTTGTGGGTGCGGCCCATGCCACCACCTACGTAAACGTTGCAGCCGAGGGGGCTGCCTTGGGGGTCACAGAACAGCACCAAGCCGATGTCCTGGGTCAGCAGGTCCACCGAGTTGTCGCCGGGAACGGTGACCGCAACCTTGAATTTTCTGGGCAGGTAGGTGTCGCCATAGAGCGGTTCGGCCGCATCACCGCTGAAGACAGCACCCTCCTGCTGCAGTGCCTTGATCTTGGCTACCGCTGGGCTGGGCTTGATCCTGTAGCTGAGCTCACCATCAACCCAGAGGTCGAGGTAGGAACCCTCAGCCGCCTGGGGGGCGAGCAAATCAGCAATGTCGTCGGCAAGCTTGCGGGCTGCCGGGTAAGCGCCCTTTTCAAAGGGTGCTGCCGGGGCCATCACATTGCGGTTGATATCGCCACAGGCAGCCAGGGTCGAGCCCAGTTCGCGCACGATCGTGCCAATCACCTCTTTGAGGTTCTCCTTTCGGACGCCATGCATTTGAAATGCCTGGCGAGTGGTGACCCGCAAGCTGCCGTTACCTAGCCGGTCGGCAAGCTCGTCTATCGCCAGAAAGAGCGTCCCAGGTACTCGGCCACCGGGATTACGCAGCCGCAGCATCATCTGCCAATCCTTCTCCGCGCCCTTGCGTCGGTTTTCGCGGTTGTCCTGCTGGTAGCTGCCGTGAAACTTCAGGATCTGGACAGCACCTTCCGTGAAATTGGAGGAGTCGTTGCCGAGCTCCGTCAGCAATGGCTCTTTGAGGTGGCCACTGCTGGCCTTCAGCTGCTCAAATTTGGAGGCGGCCGGCTTGACTTCGGGCATCAGGTCCTTTGCACAACGCTCGGCACATCAATGAAGCTAGCGAACGGCGTTCAATACAGTCGTCTTGTGTTGCCCTGCCGCCGTGTCGACTTTTTTGCTCGAAATCGGCACTGAGGAACTTCCGGCCGATTTTGCCCGGCTAGCCCTGCCCCAGCTGGAGCAGCTAGTGCGCCGCGATCTCGCCACCTTGAGGCTTAGTCACGCCGGCATCTACTGCACAAGTACGCCTCGCCGATTGGTGGTCAGCGTGACTGGGCTGCCGCATCGCCAGCCAGACCTGGAGGAGGAGCGCAAGGGCCCTCCCCAGGCCCAGGCACTAAAGGATGGCGAGCCAACTGCTGCAGCCCTTGGCTTTGCGAAACGCTGTGGCGTCGCTCCCGAGGCCCTGGAAATTCGTGACACGCCTAAGGGGCCGTTTTTATTTGCCAGCTGCCTCGAACCAGGGCAGTCCACCACCGATGTGCTGGCAATCCAGGTACCCCTCTGGATTGAGGCCCTGCAGGGACGCCGCTTCATGCGCTGGGGGGAAGGGGAGAGTCGCTTCTCCAGGCCAGTGCGGTGGCTTGTGGCTCTGCTCGATGCCGAGCTGGTGCCCGTGAGCCTCATGGGCAGTGATCCGGTAGTGACGGCGGGCCGGGAGAGCCGGGGCCACCGCCTGCATCAGGCCAGTGTGACCATTGCTAGCGCCGAGGCCCATACCGAGCTGCTGGCCGCAGCCGGGGTGGAGGTTGATCGCGATCGCCGTGGAGCTCTGATCCGCAGCGCTGTTGAGGCTGCAGCCTCAACCCATAACGCCGATGCCGATCTGCCGGAGACGCTCTTCCAGGAACTGATTGACCTGGTCGAATCACCCACCTTGCTTGAGGGTCATTTCGACGAGCACTATCTAGGCCTGCCAGCCGAGGTGCTCAGCACCGTGATGCGCTCGCACCAACGCTATGTGCCCCTTTATGCAAAGGGCCATAACCTTGACCCCCTGGCCCTTGATGCCCGAGCCAGCCTGTTGCCACGCTTTTTGTGCGTCAGCAACGCCCTGCCTGAAGCCGCTGCCAGCGTGGCGCGTGGCAACGAGCGGGTGCTGAAGGCTCGGCTGGCCGACGCTGAATTCTTTGTACGGGCTGACCGCAATGTTGCCAGTATTGATCGCAGGTCGCAGCTAGGGCGTGTCACCTTCGCTGAGGGCTTGGGCTCCCTGCTAGATCGCACTGAGCGGCTCGAATGGTGCACCGACGTCCTACTTGAGCAGCTCGAGCTCTCCTCCAGCTGTGGCAGCCATGCCCGTCGGGCGGCCCATCTCTGCAAACACGACCTTGTCAGCCAGATGGTGGGTGAATTCCCAGAGCTGCAGGGGGCAATGGGGGGCAAATACCTGGTGGCAGAGGGAGAGCCCTATCAGGTAGGCCTAGCTGTGCTGGAGCACTACTTACCGCGTGGTGCGGGCGACGCCCTACCAAGCTCCGATGCGGGAGCTGTTGTTGCCTTAGCTGAGCGCCTGGAGTTGCTCTTAAGCATTTACGCCAAGGGCGAACGTCCTACCGGCTCCTCCGATCCCTACGCCCTGCGCCGGGCGGGTCAAGGCCTGCTGCAAATTTTGTGGAATAAGGGCTGGCGCCTGGATCTGCTCGCCCTGTTGCAGCGCTCATGTCAGCACTGGGCTGAGCTGCTGCCCCACTACACCGTTGATGCGGAGGGATTAACCACTGAGCTCGCCGACTTTCTGCGCCAGCGACTGGTGAGCCTGCTCGAAGAAGGTGGGATGGATAGCGACCTAGTGCAAGCGGTGGCTGGGCAAACGGGAGATCAAGGGCGGGTGCTTTCCGATCCAGAGGATGGACGGCAACGAGTTGCCCTGCTTATGGAGCTGCGCAGCTCGGGTCAGTTGGCAGCGGTGCAGGCGGTAGTTACCCGTGCAGCGCGGCTCGCAAACCAGGCCGATCTGCCAAGCAGCGTGCTTAGTGCCGAGGCAGTAGTCGATCCTGGCCTATTCGAAAAAAGCAGTGAGGCAGCCATGTTGGCGGTGCTCAACAAGCTTGAGCCCTTCGCCACCAGTAGCGCCCACGATCGCTACCGCGACCTGGCTGGAGGACTTTCGGCTGGCGCCCCAGCCCTGGCGGCCTTCTTTGATGGCGAGCAGAGCGTGATGGTGATGGCCGAAGATGGAGCGGTACGCAAAAACCGTCTCCATTTGCTTGGGGTGCTGCGCAATCAGGCTGCCGTATTGGCTGACTTCAGTCGCATCGTGGGATGATATTCCCGTAGAGTGTATACCTGTTATTGAACAAAATGCCTGTCCAAATTGAGGGTAATAATTGAGTTTACTTCCTTCGCCAGAGGCCCCTTCGCCACAGGCCCAATCGCCACAGACACCTGAACCACAGGCCCCGCCCGCGATTTCCCCTCGCCGCCGAGATTTTCAGCTCGAGGCCTTTCGCCAAGGCGATGACCGTATTGCCAGCTGGCAGCTAATCAATACCCTCCTGCCGACAGCCCTGCTGTGGGTATCCGTGCCAACGCTCGCTGCCGCCGGGCCTGCTCTACGACTACTGCTGCTGCCAGTGCTGCTGTTACTAGTCCTCTTTTCAGCGCGCTCATTCGCGCTCATGCACGATTGTGGACACGAATCTCTCTTCAAAACTCGCTGGTTAAACAGGCCCGTTGGTTTTCTCCTGGGTTGCTTAAATGCAATCCCCCAACATCCCTGGTCCCGCGGCCACGCTTTTCACCATAAACATAACGGCAACTGGGATCGCTACCGGGGCCCATCAGCGCTGCTGACCCTTAGCGACTACCTGGCCCTATCACCGCGTCAACGCTGGTTTTATGGACTTAGCCGCCACCCTCTGATGCTTATTCCAGGTGGGTGCTACTACCTACTGGTCCGGCCAAGGCTTGAGCTTGTGCTCGGTGTAGCTGAATGGCTGACATCTATGGCATCCCACCTAAGCCAAAAGGGGCTAGCTGGCCTTGCCGAGCTGCCAAAGCTGAACCGTAATTTTCGCTCCAGCCATTGGTACACATCGGCTGAGTGCATAGATCTTTTTGCTAATAATCTTTTGGTACTCACTAGTTGGTGGCTGATGGGATCCTGGCTTGGCCATGGTCTGTTTTGGAGCTGCTATCTATTTGTAATGACTTTGTCGGCAGCATTATTTCTTTGCATCTTTTTCGTTCAACACAATTTTGCAGATTCCTATGCCAGCGGCAACGAAGGCTGGGACTATCAGCGTGGCGCCCTAGAAGGCAGTAGTAACTTGGAAATGCCAGCAATCCTTAATTGGTTTTGGGCAGACATTTCCTTTCACAGCATTCATCACCTCTGTGAAAGAATTCCTAACTACCGCCTGCGAGCATGCCACGAAGCAAATGCGGTGCTACTTGAGGATTGCGCGCGATTACGCCTTGAAGATTTCCCCAGCAGCTTTAGATACGTTCTGTGGAATTCAGATACAAAAAAATTGCTCACATTAACCGAAGCCAATGTGAGCGTTGCAAACTGCTAATCAAAATTCTTAGGTGAACAATCTAATCGAAATCAATCCTTAGCAGCCAGTGCCGGTTCGCGGTCGTGATCAGGCTCTGCGTTATTTGCAGGCATTGCGTTAGTTTTGCGAGATTTAACACCAACCTTGATGCCACCCTTAATGGTGCTGACCGCCAGCATGGCATTAACTTCGGCTTCGCCTCGTACTGCGCTATCTACAGGTTTGTAGCCCTGAGGAGCAAGGGCATTGCCCCTAAGCACCGAGCCTAGGGTGAGCAGCGTAAGTTTCAACTGCTGCCAAGGATTCATCATTACCACCCGCTTATAAAGATAACTGTCGAAGGTGAGGCGCTGAACGTCCTTGTCGTCGCACATCTCGACAAATGCTTCACGAGCAGCATCGTTTCGGTAGAAAATATTTTGAAGAATCTCTAGAACTTTGTAGGTAGCCCCATATTGGCGATCCCATTTCTTCAGGTATTTTTTAAGGTCTGCTTCGGCAGGAACCTTGCTACCACTGGCACTAGATTCAACGATCTGTTCGGCACACATGCGACCGCTTTTGGCGGCAAAATAAATACCCTCGCCAGAGCTCTTGGTGACATAGCCAGCCGCATCACCAACTAGTGCCATGCGGCCAACTACCCGACGAGGACGGGGATGTTCCGGGATCGGATGAGCCTCGACTTTGATTACTTCGCCGTTAACCAACCGTTTTTTGGCCCGTTCGCGGATGCCCTCCTGAAGCCCCTTGATCAACCCTTGGTTTTGTTGCATGGTTCCGGTACCAACCGCCACGTGGTCGTACTTAGGAAACACCCAGGCATAAAAGTCAGGAGATACATCTGTACCTACATACATCTCAGCCAGGTTTTCGTAGTACTTCATCTCCTCGGCAGGCAGCCTGATCCGCTCCTGAAAGGCAATGGCTACGTTGTAGTCGCCGGCATCCATAGCCTTGGCAACTCGACTATTAGCTCCATCAGCCCCAACGATTAAATCAACCTCAAGAGTCTTGGTTTCACCTGTTGCTTCACCAGCGCCGTAATCAGAATAGGTAAGCTTATAAGGGCCCTGTCGGTTGGCACCAGTATCAATTTTGGTAACCAAGCCGTTCACGAGCTGGGCACCTAGTTCGGCAGCTCGGTTGCGAAGAAAGGCGTCCATTACCTCCCTGCGGCACATGCCAATATATTCATTCTCATTTTCTAAATTAATATCCACCTCCCTGTTTGAAGGGGAGATCATTTTCATGTTGCGCACCTTGCGGTCGATGATCGACTCAGGCAAGTCGAATTCCTCAACCATGCAAAGAGGAATGGCCCCGCCACATGGCTTGGCGTTGTCGAGCTTGCGCTCAAAAATCCAGGTTTGAATACCGGCCTTGGCAAGCACCTCAGCCGCACAGGATCCACTGGGGCCGCCACCCACAATCGCGACTCGCAACATCAAAAAAACGCTCCGCCAATATGGATGCTGCTGGGAAGCTAACACCGATAACCGGTCAGGTGGTGGGCAATCCGACCTCCCCGCCTAGGATCTTCATTGCTTGTGTTTAGGAAGATTGATCGGTGCCTGGCAGGGAACCCGCGTGACGCATCGCAATTCCCGCAGGCCAGGCCAACCCCTAGCCATGGGTGACATTCCTGTCGCCCGCCGCACCAGCCCGACTTCAGCAAAGGCCAACCGCTGGCTACTAGGAGTCAGCGTGGGCACAGGCTCGCTTTTGATCGCCCTTGCCCTAGTTGTGGTTTGGCGCCCAGGGCCGCTGCAACGCCTATTGGCCCCACCGCCAGTAAGGGGACTAAACGCGCGTACAGGCCTTGATGGGCGCCTGCTGGGCCATTTCCCCTACGGCGAGCTGGCCGCCTCCAAACGGGTGGCGATTGCCCCTGGGCTAAGCCTGCATCGAGACGCAGCAGCAGCTCTTTTGGCCATGCAGCGTGATGCAGCCAGTAGCGGGGTCGAGCTAGTGGTGCTGAGCGCCTTCCGATCTCATACGCTTCAAAAAGAACTCTTTTTTGAAGTGAAATCGGATCGCAACCAGAGCGCTCGAGAAAGGGCCATGGTTAGCGCCCCGCCAGGGTTTTCTGAGCACAGCACCGGCTTCGCCATCGATCTCGGCGATGCCCTGGCACCAGCCACCAACCTCTCACCAAGCTTCGACCAAACCGCAGCCTATGCCTGGCTGCAGGCCAATGCAGCTCGCTACCACTTCACCCTCTCCTTCCCCCGGGGTAATTCCCAGGGGGTGAGTTACGAGCCCTGGCATTGGCGATTCGAGGGCAGCGCCGAGGCCCTGCAGTTGTTTGAGCCCGCCCAGCGGTTGGCGCGCTGATGACTATTCCGGAACTTCTTGCCCCTGCGGGTAATTGGCAGGCCCTGCGCGCTGCGGTAGCAAATGGCGCCGACGCTGTTTATTTCGGTGTGGAGACATTCAACGCCCGCATGCGGGCCGCCAATTTTGAGCAGGAGGAATTGCCAGAACTCATGCACTGGCTGCATCGGCGGGGTGTGAAGGGATTTCTCACCGTCAATGTGCTCGTGTTCAGCGATGAGCTGGTTGAGGCGGCAAGCTTGATCAGGGCTGCAGCTGCGGCCCATGTCGATGCCCTAATTGTTCAGGACGTTGGCCTGGCCCGGCTGGCGCGCAGGCTGGCACCGGAACTGGCTGTGCACGGATCCACTCAGATGTCGATCACCAGCGCCGCAGGGGTTGCCATGGCCGCGGAGCTTGGTTGTGCCCGGGTCGTGCTTGCACGGGAGCTGACTCTCACCGACCTAGGCCGCTTGCAAAATCAGCTGCAGCAGCGCCAGTTGGCCATGCCCCTGGAAGTGTTTGTGCATGGCGCACTGTGCGTTGCCTATTCGGGCCAGTGCCTCACCAGCGAAGCCCTGGGCCAGCGCAGTGCAAACCGGGGCGAGTGTGCCCAGGCTTGCCGCTTGCCATACCAGCTGATTGTTGACGGCGAAGAACGCGATCTTCAAGACCAGCGATATCTGCTCTCACCCCAGGATCTATCAGCCTGGGAGCTTCTGCCCCAGCTCGAGCAGATCGGCATCGCCAGCCTCAAGATCGAGGGGCGTCTTAAGGACGCCACCTACGTGGCAGCAGTTACCGATGCCTACCGGCAAGGACTCGATCGTTTAGTCGAGGGCCTACCCAGCGCGCCCCAGTCAGCTGAGCAGAAGCGCTCCCTGGAGTTGAGTTTCTCGCGGGGGCTTTCCACAGGGTGGCTGGGGGGCCTCGACCACCAGGCGCTCGTGCACGGCCGCTGGAGCAAGAAGCGTGGCCCGCAGATTGGAGCATTCGAGCGTCTCAGTGCCGATGGCTGGTGGATCATCCAGACGCAGGCGGAGCTGAAACCAGGCGATGGTCTGGTGTTTGAGGCCCCTGGATATGGTCCCCTCGAGGCACCAGCCGAAATTGGCGGCCGGCTGATGGCTGTGCAGCAGCGCCCGATGGGCCGGCTGGCCGTACGGCTTGGCCCTGGCCGAATCGAAGCCCGCGGGCTGTCAGCGGGTAGCCCTTGCTGGCTCACCAGCGATCCCGCCCTTGAAGGTCAATGGCAGCGCATGGCTGGCCAGGCAACTCCGGAATGCAGCCGAGGCTTGCGGCTTCGCCTGCAAGGACGGCTTGGCGAGCCCTTGGAGCTGCGGGTTGAGTGGGCAGAGGGGCTCGATCCAGCAGCGACTGAGCAAATAAAGCTGCTCTCCGCCTCGGTCCTGCAGGCAGCCAGCGAGCAAGCCCTAGACACCTCCAGACTTCAAGCCCAGCTGGGGCGCCTTGGCGGCACTAGCTGGAAGTTGGAGGGGCTTGAGCCTGCTCTCGAGGGAGCGCTTTTTCTGCCGATTGCCCAGCTCAATAAGTTGCGCCGCGAGCTGGTTGAGGCGCTTGCCGCAATTGAGCCTGGCCAAAGCGACTCGCAGGCCCCCCTGGCACGGGACACAACTGATTTCACCGAGTTACTGCAGAGTCTTTCAAGACCTGCCCATGCTTCGCCCCTATCTGGGCCTGGTTCGGGCACGGCTGTGAATTCGGAGCCGCAGTTGGTTGTGCTGGTGCGCAGCCTTGAGCAATTGAAGGCCCTGCGGGATCAACCAGTTGCGTCAGTTATTGCTGACCTAGATCAGCCGGCCGAGCTGCGCGAGGCGGTGGCAATCGGCCGTGGCTGCTGGCCTGGAGGCATTTGGCTGGCTGGGGCTCGGATCACACGGACTGATGAGCGCTGGACCCTGGACCCCCTGGTGCGGGCGGCCCCCGATGGCTACCTGGTGCGCAATGCAGACCAGCTCGAGGTGCTCACACCCCTTGCTCCCTGCTGTGGCGATTTTTCCTTGAATATTGCTAATGCACTTTCGGCCGCATGGTTTCTGGACCATTGGAAGCTGCAGCGAATCACCGCCAGCTACGACCTTGACCTCAAGCAGATGCTGGCCCTGGTGCGGGGCTGCCCCCCCGGCCAGGTTGAGGTAACGGCCCACCAGCACATGCCCCTGTTCCACATGGAGCACTGCCTCTTTTGCGCCTTCCTATCCGACGGACACGACCACACCGACTGCGGCCGCCCTTGCGAAAAGCACAGGGTGCTTCTGCGTGATCGCAGCGGCAGTGAGCACCCGCTGCGGGCAGATCTTGGCTGCCGTAACACCTTGTTTAATGGCCGAGCTCAGACAGCTGCTGAGGCCCTGCCCCAGTTGATGCGTGCTGGGGTGAGGCAGTTCCGAATTGAGTTGCTGCAGGAATCAGCGGCCGAGAGCCAGCATCGGGTGCAGCAATATTCAGCGGCCCTGCGTGGTGAGATCAGCGGACGCAGCCTCTGGCAGCAGGAACAGTTGGACAGCCGTCTTGGCGTGACCCGGGGCAGCCTCAAAAGCGGTAGGGGTGTGGGATAGAGTTGGAACATGGCTTCAAGTCTGCGTAAACGTTCCATCAAACGTTCCGTCTACATAAACTTCAAGTCAACAGATTCCATTCAACGTAAAAGTAGGGTTTTATTTGTATGAGCGGTGCACACCCAGGTACGCCGATTCGCAACATTGCGATCATTGCCCACGTTGACCATGGCAAAACCACATTGGTGGATGCCATGCTCACCCAATCGGGCATCTTCCGCGAGGGAGAGGCGGTTCCGACCTGTGTGATGGACTCGAACGATCTTGAGCGTGAGCGCGGGATCACAATTCTTTCCAAAAATACCGCCGTCGATTACGAAGGAATTCGTATCAACATCGTCGACACTCCTGGCCACGCTGATTTCGGCGGCGAGGTGGAGCGGGTTCTCGGCATGGTTGATGGCTGCCTGCTGATCGTTGATGCCAACGAGGGGCCCATGCCCCAAACCCGATTTGTGCTTAAAAAGGCCCTCGAGAAAGGCCTACGTCCAATCGTTTTCGTAAACAAGATTGATCGGGCCCGAGTCGACCCCGAGGTGGCTGTCGACAAGGTTCTCGACTTGTTCCTTGAGCTGGGTGCCGACGACGATCAGTGCGATTTCCCCTATTTGTTCGGGAGTGGCATGGGCGGCTACGCCAAGCCAGACATGAAAACCGAGAGCGACAACATGAAGCCGCTCTTCGATGCGATCCTGCGGCACGTTCCGCCCCCGGTCGGCGATCCCGAGAAGCCGCTGCAGCTTCAAGTCACCACCTTGGACTATTCCGACTTTTTGGGTCGGATCATGATTGGACGCATCCACAACGGCACAATCAGGGCTGGTCAACCTGCCGCCCTTATCCGTGACGACGGCAGCATCAAGCGCAGCCGCATCAGCAAGTTGCTTGGCTTCCAAGGTCTGCAGCGGGTTGAGATTGAGGAGGCCAGCGCTGGCGATCTCGTGGCCGTGGCCGGCTTTGACGAGGTCAATATTGGTGAGACGATTGCCTGCCCCGATCACCCTGAGGCCCTGCCCCTGATTCGGGTTGACGAACCCACCCTGCAGATGACTTTCGTCATCAATGACTCTCCCTTCGCTGGCAAGGAGGGCAAATTCGTGACCAGCCGTCAGGTGCGGGATCGCCTGCAGAAGGAGCTGCTCACCAACGTCGCCCTGCGGGTAGAGGACACCGACTCACCGGATCGCTGGGCTGTCAGCGGCCGTGGTGAATTGCACCTCGGCATCCTGATCGAAACGATGCGTCGTGAAGGCTATGAATTCCAAGTATCCCAGCCCCAGGTGATTTTCCGCACCATTGATGGCACCCCATCAGAGCCCTACGAAACCTTGGTTTTGGATGTGCCTGAGGAGTCGGTGGGCGGCTGCATTGAAAAGCTTGGCGTCCGCAAGGCCGAGATGCAGAACATGGAAAACACAAACGACGGACGCACCCAGCTGGAGTTTGTGGTGCCAGCTCGAGGGCTGATTGGCTTCCGAGGCGAATTCATCCGAGCCACAAGGGGCGAAGGGATCATGAGCCACTCCTTCCTCGACTACAGGCCGATGCAGGGAGACATGGACAACCGCCGTAATGGTGTGTTGATTGCCTTTGAGGAAGGCACAGCCACCTTCTATGCACTCAAGGGTGCGGAAGATCGCGGCCAGTTCTTCATTACGCCTAGTACCAAGGTCTACAAGGGGATGATTGTTGGCGAACACAACCGACCACCCGACCTAGAGCTCAACGTTTGCAAAGCAAAGCAGGTGACCAACATCCGCTCAGCTGGTGCAGAGGTGCTCGACACCCTGCAGGCACCTATCCAGATGACCCTAGAGCGGGCTCTTGAGTACATCGGACCCGATGAAATGCTTGAGGTCACACCCCAATCGATCAGACTGCGCAAACTGCCTTCCAAAAAGGCCGCTAAGCGCTGATCAGTGCGCCCGAATTCTGAGCAGCAGTTTTTAAGCGAAGAGCAGGAATTATTGGCCGACACCCGCTTGGGCGAGGCCATATTCTTGTTTAACAGCGCTGACTGGTACGCCTGCCACGACGGCTTCGAAGCCCTTTGGCATGAGACAGCTGGCCCCATGAGGCCGGTTTTGCAAGGAATTCTGCAGATTGCCGTGGCTGAGCTGCACCTTGAACGGGGAAATTCCCGCGGCGCCACAATCTTGATGGGTGAGGGTCTCGGTCGGCTTAAGGCTTGTGCGCCGAACTCCTTAGGCATTGATTTAGCCGCCTTGATCGACTCATCTATGCAGCGTCTGCTGGCGTTGCAGCAACAGAGGTCAATTGAGGGCTTGGAATCGCCCAGATTGGTTGGGACAGCGCCCCAAAACCCTTCTATAGATTAAAAATTACGCCATGTCCCATACCCAACTGTTGCTATATCCCCTTGTGCGCTCCGCGCTCTTGCGGCTGACGGCCCTGCCCCTTTTCCTCTCGGCAATGTTGGCCCCTGCGCTTGCAGCCCCCGCCGTGGTGACTCCCACCAGCGGACTGGTAACAATTGAATCCGACCTGCAAAAGGCCGATAACAGCACCGGTGTTGTGACAGCAACCGGCAATGTGCGCATCGTTTACCCCGACCAACGGGTGGTAGCCACGGCCCGTCAGGCCCAGTACTTCAGTCGTGAGGGCAGGGTGGTGCTCAGCGGTGATGTGGATGTAATTCAAGATACGGGTCACAGCATCCAGGCTGAAAGGCTGGTGTATCTGGTGGAGAGGGAGCGGATCGTGGCTGAGCCGGCCCCCGGTCAACAGGTGATCACCCATTACCGAATGAATGCACCTACAGCAAAGGAAGGCCTGATGCCATGAGTCTTGAGCTCGTAAATGTGGCGCTGGCCATCGGTGGCCGACTGCTGGTCAACCACGTATCCCTACAGCTTGAGCCAGGTGAAGTAGTAGGCCTGCTTGGTCCCAACGGAGCGGGCAAAACCACCACCTTCGGTTTGGTAACTGGCTTATTGCGCCCTGACTCCGGCCAGGTGTTGATGGATGGCAAGGCAATCGAAAAACTGCCCATGCCCCAACGGGCCCGCCTAGGTATTGGCTACCTGCCGCAGGAGCCCAGCGTCTTTCGCCAGCTAAGTGTGCGTGACAACCTGAGCCTTGCCCTGCAGGAAAGTGCCACCCCGATGGAGTTGAGGCGCCAGCGTCTCAATGGCTTAATCGAGGATTTTCACCTCAGCGAATTTCAAAACCGTAAGGGATATCAGTTGTCCGGAGGCGAGCGACGGCGCTGCGAAGTTGCCCGGGCATTGGCCGTGGGTATTGAGGGTCCCCGCTACCTGCTGCTGGATGAGCCTTTTGCGGGAGTCGACCCAATCGCGGTGTCGGATCTGCAGCAGTTGATCCACCAGCTCAAGGGGCGGGGCATGGGGCTGCTGATCACAGACCACAACGTGCGCGAAACTCTGGCAATCACCGATCGGGCCTACATCCTTTCTGAGGGATCGATTTTGGCTGCCGGCAGCTCTCAGCAGGTGGGTTCCGATCCCTTGGTCCGCCGCCATTACCTCGGAGAATCCTTCCAGCTATGAGTTGGTCACACCGCGCACGCCAGCAGCTGCTGACCCCTTGGCGCCAGCTACCCCTGCTGGATCGCTGGCTCCTAGCCGAACTGATCGGCCCCCTGATTTTCGGTGTAGCCGCATTCACCGCCGTATCCCTTTCAGTGGGTGCCGTATTTGAGCTTGTGCGCCGGGTTGCAGAATCGGGGCTGCCCCTAGATGTGGCCGTGCGGGTGCTGGTGCTGGAGATGCCCTCCTTTCTGGTGCTCTCCTTCCCCATGGCCACGCTGATGGCAACCTTGCTCACCTATTCAAAGCTTTCAGGCAATAGTGAGCTCACCGCCCTGCGCAGTGTGGGGGTTGCCACTTGGCGAATGGTGGTGCCCGCCGTTGCTATCGCGCTGGTGATGACCATGCTCACCTTCACCTTCAACGAGGCAATCGTGCCGCGCACCTTGTTCGAGGCCAAAAACACCCTCAACCGGGCGATTGGTCGTGCCGTAGCTGGCGAGCAGAAAGACAACGTCATGTTTTCTAAATACGGTGAGATACAGGCTGAAGATGGCAGTACGGAGCGGGGCCTTACCCACTTTTTCTATGCCCAACGCTTCAATAAAGGGGTGATGGAGCGGGTCACCCTGCTTGACCTTTCACGCCGAGATCAACGGGTGCTGCTAAGTGCCGATCGGGCCCGCTGGAGCGAGGCCGATGCCCAGTGGGAATTCCTTGATGGCCATGTCTTTGGGGTCACGGAGGGATCGGACAGCTCCACCACTTCAGCTGATTTCGACCGCTATCTATATCCCCTTGGTAGTCAGCCGCTCCAGGTTGCCAAGCTGCCGAAGGATTCCAATTCAATGACAATCGGCCAAGCGCGGACCGCCGAGCGGCTGCTCAGAGAGGCCAGTGATCTCCAGGGTGCCCGCAAGCTTCGAGTTCGCATCCAGGAGAAGTTCGCCTTTCCCGCGGTCTGCTTAGTGTTTGGCTTAATTGGTAGCAGCCTTGGAGTGCGACCCCATTCGCGCCGCAGCCGTAGCCAGGGATTCGGACTCAGCGTCCTGCTGATCTTTGGCTACTACCTAGTGGCGTTTGTTTTCAGTTCGCTCGGGGTCAAGGGAACGCTCAGTCCCTACTTCTCCGCCTGGCTGCCAGTGGTGATCGGTTTGGGTGGCGGCGTGTATCTGTTACGCCAGGCCAGCCGCTAACAGCACCTGCCATTCGCCAAACTGAGCAGATATCGAGTCGTTGCCCGTGCCCGCCCTGTTGAACGACCCAGTGCTTGGCCTGGGTCTGACGGCGTTTGCCCTCCTGCTGGTCGCCCTGCCACTGGCCTTCTGGTCCCTTAGCGGCGGCCGATCGAGCACGGCGGTGCGCCTGCTTGTTGCCGGCGCCAATCTCTGCCTCACGGCCCAATTGGTCTTGCGTTGGTGGGAATCGGGTCATTTCCCGATCAGCAACCTCTACGAATCCCTCTGCTTTCTCGCCTGGGGCTGCACCCTCACCCAGCTGCTGGTGGAGCGCAGCTGGCCTTCGCCGTTGGTGCCTGCAGCGGCTACCCCCATGGCCCTCGGCTGTGTGGCTTTTGCAAGCTTCGCTCTGCCGGATCGGCTCCAGGAAGCCTCGCCCCTGGTGCCGGCCCTGCGCTCTAGCTGGCTAGTGATGCACGTGAGCGTGATCATGATCAGCTATGCGGCCCTGCTGGTGGGGTCATTGCTTTCGTTGGCGGTGCTATTCACTGACCGCGGCAATTCGATGGAACTGCGCAGCAGCTCCATCGGCAGTGGCGGCTATCGCCAGGCCCAACTGGCTACACCCCAGCTGCAACTAAGCAGCGTGGCCATGCCCGCGGTTGAACAGCTTGATTCACTCAGCTACCGCACGATCACAGTGGGCTTCCTGCTGCTGTCGGTTGGTCTGGTAAGTGGAGCGGTGTGGGCCAATGAGGCCTGGGGCAGCTGGTGGAGCTGGGATCCGAAGGAAACGTGGGCCCTGATCTGCTGGCTCGTCTACGCCGCCTATCTGCACACTCGCTTGATCCGTGGCTGGCAGGGCCGCAAGCCCGCCCTCGTAGCCGCAGCGGGGTTGGTAGTGATCGTGGTTTGCTATATCGGTGTAAATCTGCTGGGCATTGGCCTCCACAGCTACGGGTGGTTCTTTGACAGCTAAGGCCTAAGCGCCACCATTCAAAATATATTAAGAGTTAAACCTTATCTGCCCCCCCCGCACTCGGGCGAGGGGGGATTCTTATTAGTCAGATGCTCATGCGCCGGGACGCTTGCTGTTGCGAATACCAGTGATTGCTGCGGCGTAATCAGGCTGGTTGAAGACACCAGAACCACTAACAATGGCATTGGCGCCCGCTTCAATCACCTTCCAGGCGTTTTCAGCCTTGATGCCGCCATCCACCTCAATCCAGGGATCCAGGCCTCGCTCATCACACATGCGGCGCAGATCGCGAATCTTTTGCACCTGGTTGTCGATGAAGCTCTGGCCACCGAAGCCCGGGTTGACACTCATGATCAGCACTAGATCGCAGAGCTCCAGGCAGTAGTCCAGCGTGTCTAGAGGAGTGCTGGGGTTGAGCACCGCACCTGCGAGCTTGCCAAGATCCTTGATCTGGGCAAGGTTGCGATGCAGATGCGGGCAAGCCTCAACCTGCACAGAAATGATGTCAGCGCCGGCTTTGGCAAAATCAGCCACGTATCTCTCGGGCTCAACGATCATTAGGTGAACGTCGAGGGTCTTGGTGGTTACAGGCCTCAACGCCTGCACAATTAAGGGTCCAATGGTGATGTTTGGCACAAACCGGCCATCCATCACGTCAACGTGGATCCAGTCGGCACCGGCTTGATCGACAGCACGAACGTCGTCGCCGAGACGGGAGAAATCGGCGGACAGAATTGACGGGGAGATCACCAGGGATTTGGCGCTCATGGCTGGATCAACCGATCGGGTGGCTTTGGATTGTAGGAAGTGGTCTGCAGACCAGCCTTGGGTGGTCCCTAAGTCCCATGGCCGCGAGCACTGATACAGTTGCGGCCGCTTCATCTTCGAAAGGCTTGGCAGCAACAGGCTTCTGACCTCGTGTTCCGCCAGGCCGACGCCATTACTGAAGCCCATTCCCCTGCCGGATCAACGTGGATCGCACCCTCATCCAGGAAATTCTCGAGGTCGTTGAGCAAGCTGCCATCGCCTCTGCCGAACTGACCGGCCTGGGCAAGAAAGATGAAGCTGACGCTGCAGCAGTGGAGGCCATGCGCACTCGCATGGGCCTAATCCAGATGCAGGGCCGCATCGTTATCGGTGAGGGCGAGCGCGATGAAGCTCCCATGCTCTACATCGGCGAAGAAGTGGGCAGTGGCACCGGCCCCGGTGTGGATTTCGCCGTTGATCCCTGCGAGGGAACCAACCTTTGCGCCAACAGCCAGCGAGGCTCCATGGCTGTCCTGGCCGCTTCTGATCGCGGTGGACTTTTCAACGCTCCCGACTTCTACATGAAGAAACTGGCTGCCCCCCCGGCAGCCAAGGGCAAGGTGGACATCCGTAAGTCGGCTACCGAGAACATCAAGATCCTCAGCGAGTGCCTTGGCCTTGCAGCCAGCGAACTGACCATCGTCGTGATGGACCGCGCTCGTCACAAAGACCTGATCGCCGAGATCCGGGCCACTGGCGCCAGGATTCAACCCATCTCGGACGGCGACGTTCAAGCCGCCATCGCCTGCGGTTTTGCAGGCACTGGCACCCATTGCCTGATGGGCATTGGCGCAGCCCCCGAGGGCGTGATCTCCGCCGCAGCCATGCGCGCCCTTGGCGGTCACTTCCAAGGCCAGCTCGTGTACGACCCGGCCGTGGCTCAGACCTCTGAGTGGGCTGACTACACCAAAGAAGGCAACATCGCCCGTCTTAACGAGATGGGCATCACCGACGTAGACAAAATTTATGAGGCAGAGGAGCTTGCCTCCGGTGAAAACGTGGTCTTCGCTGGCAGTGGCATCACCGATGGCCTGCTGTTCCACGGTGTCAAGTTTGAGAAGGATTGCACCCGCACCAGCTCCCTGGTGATCAGCAACCTGGACAACACCGCTCGCTTTACCAATACCATTCACATGAAGGATGGGGCCCAGAGCATTGCGCTGAGCTGACGCCCGCCCCAGTCCGAGCACCCCAGCCAGCCTCCATGCACATTGCCGTCGTCGGCCTCAGTCATCGCACGGCTCCAGTGGAGATCCGGGAGCGCCTCAGCATCCCGGATCAAACCATGGAGGCTTCGCTGCAGCAGCTGCGGGCCGACGACCAGGTGCTGGAGGCATCCATCCTCAGCACCTGCAATCGGCTGGAGATTTACACCCTGCTTCGTCATCCGGAGCGGGGTATTTCCGCTGTCGGAGCTTTTTTAAGCCAGCTCTCCGGCCTAGCGGTCGAGGAGCTCACACCGCATTTATTTACCTTTCACCACGAGGAGGCGATCAGCCACCTGTTGAGGGTTTCAGCAGGCCTCGATTCCCTAGTGCTTGGGGAGGGTCAGATCCTCTCTCAAGTGAAAAAAATGGTGAGGCTTGGCCAGGAGCACCACTCCGTTGGGCCAATCCTCAATCGGCTACTTACCCAGGCGGTTAGTACCGGTAAACGGGTCCGTACGGAAACGAAACTTGGCACCGGCGCTGTCTCGATAAGTTCAGCGGCTGTGGAGCTGGCCCAGCTCAAGGTGGGCCAAGCTCGAGGCCTCGATGAGCTGGTGCCCCTTGATCAGGAGCAGGTGGCGGTGGTAGGGGCTGGGCGCATGGCCCGTCTACTGCTGCAGCACCTTCAGGCCAAAGGCTGTAAAGGGCTTGTGCTGCTCAACCGCACGGTTAACAAGGCGGAACTACTGGCCGCTGACTTTCCAGCTCTGCCAGTTCAGTGCCGTCCCCTTGACGACCTGGACCATTGCCTCAGCACCTGCTCGCTGGTTTTCACCAGCACCGCTGCTGACACACCAATCATCACGGCTCAGCGCCTCAGCGGACTGAATCGCCGCTCCAGCTTGATGCTGGTTGACATCGGCGTGCCCCGCAACATTTCGGCCGATACGGCTGGCCTGTCCGGCGTGCACTCCTACGACGTTGATGATTTGCAGGAGGTGGTGAACCGCAACCAGGAGGCTCGGCGCGAAATGGCAGCTGAGGCCGAAGGGCTGCTGCAGGAGGAGTCTCGTGTCTTCCTGGAATGGTGGGACGGGCTTGAAGCGGTGCCGGTAGTAAACCGGCTCCGGCGCCAGCTGGAAGACATCCGTGAGCAGGAGCTCCAGAAGGCCTTAAGCCGCATGGGTCCAGACCTGTCAGCCAGGGAGCGCAAGGTGGTTGAAGCCCTCAGCAAGGGCATCATCAACAAGATCCTGCACACCCCTGTTACTAACCTGCGGGCCCCCCAACCGCGCCAGCAGCGACACAGCGCCATGAGGGTCCTGGAGGATCTGTTTGAGCTGCAGGAGCGTCCGCCAGAGCCTTGAACCAGCCCCAGCCTTGGGCACTGCAACAGTTCGTGCCGCAGGGGATCAAAAGGCTCGCCCAATAGCAGGACGCTCAAGTACGGTCAGCCCCGAGAACCGCTGGCAGCAGGATTTATGAAGCGTGTACTGGCAATAATTCTGGGAGGTGGTGCTGGTACCCGCCTTTACCCATTGACCAAAATGCGGGCCAAGCCAGCTGTGCCACTGGCAGGTAAATATCGGCTAATTGATATTCCAATCAGCAATTGCATTAATTCGGAAATCAATAAAATCTATGTACTTACCCAGTTCAACAGTGCGTCGCTGAATCGTCACCTGACGATGAGCTACAACCTTTCGGCTGGATTCGGCCAAGGCTTTGTGGAGGTTTTGGCAGCCCAGCAGACCCCAGAAAGCCCAAGCTGGTTTGAGGGCACGGCCGATGCAGTCCGCAAGTACCAGGGACTTTTCCACGAATGGGACGTGGACCACTACCTGATTCTTTCCGGTGACCAGCTCTACCGGATGGACTACAGCCTTTTTGTTCAGCACCACATCGACACCGGCGCCCAGCTCACCGTTGGCGCCCTCCCCGTAGATCCTGCCCAGGCTGAGGACTTTGGCCTGATGCGCACTAGCAGTGATGGCCGTATCCAAGAATTTCGGGAGAAGCCCAAGGGTGAAGCCTTGGAGACCATGCGGGTTGACACCCAGGCCCTTGGCCTGTCGCCGGAGGAGGCGGCCAAGCGCCCATACCTCGCCTCGATGGGCATCTATGTGTTCAGCCGCGACACCCTCTTTGACCTGCTGAGCAGCAACCCGTCCTCAACAGACTTTGGCAAGGAGATCATCCCCGCCTCCCTGGCCCGCGGCGACCGGCTCCAAAGCTTCCTCTTTGACGACTACTGGGAGGACATCGGTACTATCGGCGCCTTCTATGAAGCCAACCTGGCGCTTACCGATCAACCCAACCCTGCCTTCTCCTTCTACGACGAGAAGTTCCCGATTTACACCAGGCCTCGCTACTTGCCGCCCAGCAAGTTGCAGGATGCCCAGGTAACCGCCTCGATCATCGGTGAGGGATCCTTGCTCAAGGCCTGCAGCATTCATCACTGCGTGCTGGGCGTGCGCTCGCGAGTTGAAGACGAGGTAGTGCTCCAGGACACCCTGGTGATGGGAGCCGACTACTTCGAGTCCTCTGAGGAACGCCTTCTACTACGTGAACGTGGGGGCATCCCCATCGGCGTGGGCAGGGGCAGCACCGTTAAACGGGCCATCATCGACAAGAACGTGCGGATCGGAGACAACGTCACGATCGTCAACAAGGACCACGTGGAGGAAGCTGACCGGCCCGAGCTCAGTTTCTACATACGCAACGGCATTGTGGTGGTTGTCAAAAATGGGACCATCGCTGATGGCACGGTGATCTGAGCAGGGGAAGCTGCCAAGGTGTCAGGCCAAAAGCCAGGAGTTGCTGACACCTTTGCCACCATGTTGTGACGGATGCCTGGGCTGACGAGCATGCTTCGCCACACTGTCGCCAAAAGCTTCAAATTCAGTCATGGGCAAGGCGCATTTCGGCCTGATCGGTTTGGGAGTGATGGGGGAAAACCTCGTCCTAAATGCTGAGCGCAACGGCTACTCCTCCGTTGTGTTCAATCGCACCAAGGCAAAAACCGATGAGTTTCTGGCTGGTCGTGGCGCCGGCAAGGACATTGTTGGCGCCGCGACCCTTGAGGAGTTTGTGGCGACCCTGGAGCGTCCACGCCGCATCCTGATGATGGTCAAGGCGGGACAGCCCGTTGACGACACGATTGCGGCAATCTCCCCCTTCCTTGAAGAGGGTGACCTGCTGATTGACGGCGGCAATTCTCTCTACGCCGATACGGAACGCCGCGTTGCCGAGCTGGAGAGCAAGAGCTTCGGCTACATCGGCATGGGCGTCTCCGGTGGCGCCAAAGGCGCCCTCGAAGGGCCGAGCATGATGCCCGGTGGCACCAAGGCGGCCTACGACGCCATTGAACCGTTGGTGCGCAAGATGGCAGCCCAGGTAGACGATGGTCCCTGTGTCACCTACATCGGCCCCGGTGGCGCTGGCCACTTCGTCAAAACGGTGCACAACGGCATCGAATACGGCATTGAACAGATCCTGGCTGAGGCCTACGACCTGATGAAGCGGGTTGGCGGACTGAACGGCGACCAGATGGCCGACGTCCTAGCCAGCTGGAATCAAACCGAGGAGTTGGCCTCATTCCTGGTGGAGATCACCGAGGTATGCCTGCGCACCAAGGATCCGGAAACCGGTGCCGATCTGGTGGAGGCGATCGTGGATGCGGCTGGTCAAAAGGGCACTGGTCTTTGGACCGTGGTGAGTGCCCTGGAGATGGGTGTACCCGTACCAACCATCTATGCCGCCCTCAATGCCCGAGTGCTGAGCTCGCTGCGCTCCGAGCGCCTCGAGGCGGGCGCCCTGCTGCCAGAGCCTGCCGCGCACAGCTTCAATCTTGGCAGCGCGGCAGATGAGATGGCTCCCCTGCGCGATGCCTGCATTGCCGCCTGCATCGTCAGCTACGGCCAGGGCATGGCCCTGCTGCAGGAAGCCTCAAAGCTGCACGATTACAACCTCAATTTTTCGGCCATCGGCCAGATCTGGAAAGGGGGCTGCATCATCCGGGCCCGCTTGCTGCAGCGAATTCAGGATGCCTATGGCGCCAACCCCAACCTGGCCAACCTGATGCTCGACCCCTGGTTTGCCGAGCAGATCAACAGGCGTCTACCGGGGCTGCGGCAGGTGGTTGCCGGCGCTGCCCTGGCGGGGATCCCCGTGCCCTGCTTAAGCAGCACCCTCGATTACATCGACAGCTACCGCAGCGCCCGCCTTCCCCAAAACCTGGTCCAGGCCATGCGCGACTGCTTTGGCTCCCACACCTACGAGCGGGTCGACAAGCCTGGCAACTTCCACACCGAGTGGCTGGACTGATCCAATGACCCCAATCACTCCAGGCTCCACCACTCGCTATCGCCTGGTGGTGGCTGAGTCGGCAGGTGAGCTCGCCCGTCAGACGGCCCAAGCCCTGGCCTCTGAGATTGATCAGGTACTTGCCCAGCGCGACCGCGCCCAGATAGCACTCGCCGGCGGAGAGACACCAAAGGCGACCTATCGCCTACTTGGTCAGCAACACCTGCCATGGGATCGGGTCGATGTGCTCCTCGGCGATGAGCGTTGGGTGCCAAGCGAAGACCCCTCCAGCAATGCCCGCATGCTTAGGGAAACCTTGATGGCGGAGCTCCCCGGTAGCAAGGCCTGCTTGCACCCGGTACCCACCCAGCTCGCCAGCCCGGAGCAAGGAGCGGCAGCGTACGCAGACCTGCTGCAACAGCTGTGCGGCGACTTCCCACCGGTGCTGGACGTGGTGCTGTTGGGCCTCGGCGACGATGGTCACACCGCCTCGTTGTTTCCTGGCACCACTGCACCGGGGGTGCGGGACCGCTCCGTAACCCTGGGGGAGGGCAAGGGTCTGCCCAGGGTCAGCCTTACGGCACCAACCCTTTCAGCGGCGCGGCGGGTGGTCTTCCTTGTGAGTGGGGCTGGCAAGGTGCAGGCCCTGCAACGGTTACTCGATCCAGAAGAATCGCCCCTGCGCACCCCAGCCAAGTTGGTGCAGCCCACCACTGAGACTGAGGTGCTGATATTGGCTGACCAAGAAGCAGCTGCTGGAGTCAGCCCGTGATTCCCATCGCCAGCGGCGACGGCTTCATTGGCTGGCATGCCTTAAACGACACCGTGATGGGTGGGCGCAGCCAGGGCAACTGCCGGATCGCCTCAACTGGGCTGGAGTTTGAAGGCACGCTCGTTGAGGAGGGAGGGGGCTTCATCAGTTGCCGCTCGCCTCTGTTTTCTCCCCCTCTCGATCTTTCGAGTTGTGAGGGGCTCGAACTTGAGCTGCTTGGTGCTGGCAGACGCTTCAAGTTGGCGGTTGCCTGCGCTGACGGTCTGGCCGGAATCACCAACTTGATCCCGGGGGGCCTGCGCTGGGTGATCGAATTCGCTACGGAGCCAGAGGGGCCCAGCCTCTTGAGGATTCCATTCGCGGATCTAAGAGCCTCGGTGCGCGCTAAGCCGGTGGGACTGCCCTTGAACTTTGACCCAAGCCGGATAACCAGGCTGCAGCTTTTGCATTCACGCTTCGCCGATGATGGTGGCTTAAATGCTGGCTTCCGCGCCGGTCCGATATACCTACAACTTCGCGCTGTACGTGGCTACCCCTGAGCTAGTTAATAGCAACCTGCAACAGCTGGTGGCAGCCGCCGCCGATCTCTGCCGCAAGCCATGGCGTCATGCCGTGCTGCCCCTGGATGATGCCCAGCGCTGCGACGATTGCAACCTGCGACTGGAGGTAAGAAAGGCCGATGGGGAGCGCTATCCCGCAGCAGATCTCGAAATTGAAATCTATCGCAGCGGTGATGACCTCAACCTCACCCTGGCCTGGTGCCACGACGAGCAACGCCCCCTGCTTTGGCAGGGGAACCATCCGGTGTGGATGGAGCCGGAGTCAGGGCTCCGCTGCGAGCGACCAGTTGATGGTGCCCCCCTGGAGGCTTTGGCACGAAGGCTCAGGGCGCTTTTGGTGCCGCTCGACTGAGGCTTAGCTCAGCTATCAGATCTCATCGGTCACCGCGCCCCTGCTGCTGCTGCCAACCAGGCGGGCATATTTGCCAAGCACCCCGGTGCGATAACGGGGCTCAGGCTTGACCCAGGCGGAGCGCCGCCGAGCGATTTCCGCATCTGGCACATTGAGCTGGATCAGCAGTTCGATGGCGTCCACCGTGATGCTGTCCCCTTCCTCCACCAGGCCGATTGTGCCGCCCACGGCAGCCTCTGGTGCAACGTGACCCACAACAAGACCAAAGGAGCCACCTGAAAAGCGGCCATCGGTGATCAAGGCCACCGAATCGAGCATGCCCTGCCCCACGATTGCCGCCGTGGGACTAAGCATCTCCCGCATCCCTGGGCCACCCACCGGGCCCTCATTGCGCACAACGACCACATCACCGGGGTTGATCTGCTTATCAAGGATTGCGGCCAGGCAGGATTCCTCGCTTTCAAAAACCCTTGCTGGGCCAGTAATTACAGGGTTTTTAACACCACTGATCTTGGCCACCGCACCCTCTTCAGCCAAGTTTCCCTTGAGTATCGCCAGGTGCCCTTTGGGATAGAGGGGGTTGCTAAGTGGACGGATCACATCCTGACCAGAGGGGGGCTCGGAAGGAACAGACGCCAACAACTCAGCCAGAGTTTTGCCCTCGATGGTGCGGCAATCGCCATGCAGCAAGCCCGCATCGAGCAGCAGCTTCATCACCTGGGGTATGCCACCGGCCTGATGGAGGTCAACGGTCACATAGCGGCCACTGGGCTTAAGATCGCAGATCACTGGCACCCGCTGGCGGATCGTCTCAAAGTCGTCGATGCTTAGAGGTACTCCAGCGGTGCGGGCGACCGCCAGTAGGTGCAACACGGAATTGGTAGAGCCACCTACCGCCATGATCACGCTGATCGCATTTTCAAAAGCCTCGCGGGTGAGTAGGTCACTAGGCAAGATATTTGCCTTAAGTGCATCAACCAAAACCTCAGCGCTGCGAGCAGCACTATCGGCTTTCTCAGGGTCCTCAGCTGCCATGGTGGAGCTGTAGGGCAGGCTTAACCCCAACACCTCAAAGGCGGCACTCATGGTGTTGGCAGTGAACATCCCGCCGCAACTACCGGCCCCTGGACAGGCATTTTTTTCAATAGCAGTGAGCTCCTGCTCATCAATACGACCACCGCTGTATTGACCGACTGCCTCAAAAGCACTTACTACCGTGAGATCACAGGCACCAAGCTTGCCAGGTTTAATTGTGCCACCGTAAACAAAAATGGAGGGAATATTCATGCGCGCCATCGCCAACATGGCTCCTGGCATATTTTTGTCACAACCACCAATTGCCAGCAAGCCATCCATACTTTGGGCGTTGCAGGCAGTTTCAATCGAATCGGCAATCACCTCGCGGCTCACCAGGGAATACTTCATACCCTCCGTGCCCATTGATATGCCATCACTCACCGTGATGGTGCCAAACATCTGGGGCATGGCACCGGCTGTTTGAAGGGCCGTCTCGGCGCGCTGGGCCAGCTCGTTTAAGCCCAGGTTGCAAGGTGTAATTGTGCTGTAGCCATTGGCAACGCCAATAATCGGCTTGTTGAAATCGCCATCGCCAAAGCCAACCGCCCGCAACATGGCGCGGTTAGGAGAGCGCTGGATGCCTTGCGTGATCGCTGCGGAGCGGAGCATGGTGACGGGTTGGGCTTGAGGAAACCTACCCACCGGGCCGAATGACGCCGAAGCCCTAACCCTGGATGGTCATGGTCTCCAGTTGACGGCGCACGTCGTCGATCGCCTGGTTGAGCTCATGAACCCGATCGTGAAGATCCCGATCCGTCCTGACAGCCGCCGGCGAGGCTGCGATTCCAGCGGCCCGGGCAGGCCGGCCTTGGTGCCGGCGTCGCTCTGCCTCAGCAAGCAACCACCAGGCAAGGCCAGCAGCACCAATAACAGCCCCAGCCAAGACGCTGAGGCTGGAACTGCCACCGGCTGGGGTGACGCCGTTGTGATTGCCCATAATTCAAGCCCTGCTGTAGCGAGCCTAGGTATCGCTGGGCATTTCATCCAGCACCGTGCCACCGAACAACCGCTGCCTCACATCGCCGATACCAGGCACGATCGCCCCGGCTTCGTTCAAATCCGGATCGATGCCGGCGGCGTAGATGGTGAGGCTGCCGTGCCGCTCCCCCACAGCCTTGAGTCCTGGACCAGAGGCCAGGGATGTAATCACTCGTAAGCGATCACCGGTAACGCCTAGAGCTGAAAGGTCATCGAGGAGTTGGAGCAGGGATTCGCCGTCTCCCAGTTCTGCTACAAACAGCAAAACTCCGCAGCGGGAGGGGATTGGTCCGGCTGGAGGGGTTATCACACCCAGGCTTTCTTGTAGATGGAGCACCTGGGCCGAGGGAAGCACTGTTTGGCCGCCCTGCCAAAGGCCAAGCCCAGCGGTCAGCAGGGGCAGGGCCAGTAGGGGAACCGCTGGATCCACCACGTCTGCCTCAGCAGCGGCAAGGGGTGTTTCCAGCTGGATGCGCCTGTGGGGTAGCCAATCGCGCACAGCCTCATAGGTGAGCCAGCGACCTAGCTCGGCAGTAGCGGAGGCGTAAAGCGAACTAGGCGTGTGTCGATCGCGCAGTACGCCAAGCCAGTGGCCAATCAGGGGGTGGGGGGGAACCACCACCCGCAAAGCCATCACCATGGTTGCCATAACTTGATGATCAACCGTAAGTGCGCGCCCATGAGCTCGAGACCTGAAAGCCGAGCGAGTTGGTCTGGTGGCTGGCTGCTGGCCGCACTGGCCCTGGTGCTGACCTGGTGCCTTGGGGTCTTTCCTGCCGCAGCGATCACCGCGCCTGAGCTGCGCAGCCAGCGTTCGCTACAAGACCTCCAACCAGACATGCACGGCCGCAACCTTCAACAGCAGGAGTTTTTGAAGGCGACTCTGGCTGGCTTCGATCTGAGCGGCACCGATCTGCGCGGAGCTGTTTTCAACAGCAGCGACCTACGGGGAGCCAACCTGAAGGACGCCAACCTGGAAGACGCGGTGGCCTTCGCAAGTCACTTTGAAGACACTGACCTCAGTGGTGCTGTGCTGCGAAACGCCATGTTGATGCAAAGCCACTTCAAAGGGGCAACCATTGAAGGAGCCGACTTCAGTGATGCAGTGCTGGATCTGCCTGAGCAGAAAGCACTCTGTAAACGAGCTGCCGGTGTCAATCCGAGCACCGGAGTAGCCACCAAGGACAGCCTGGCGTGCCGATAGGGCCCCTTGCCCTTAGCATCTAATTTCCGGTTCCGGTGGGGATCAGCCACTGGAGGTAAGGGGGAAAGGTCGGTGAAAATCCGGCACTGTCCCGCAGCTGTGAAGGCTATGGCCCGCAAATCTGCTCCAACTTTGGGGCCTGCTTGCGATCCATTGCCAAGTCAGAACGCCCGCCGGTTTTGTTCCTCCTACGGCGCGGACCGGCCCATGAATTTGATCAAAACAGCACCCAATGGCCAAGCCCTGGGACGCTGGCTCCTAGTTGCTGGCCTGGCATCAATCGGCATTGGCGCCCTTAGCCCAGTCCAGGCACACCATTTTGCCGATATCGGCCAGCTAAAGCCCAGCATGTTTAATGGCGTTCTGAGTGGCCTCGCCCACCCAGTGCTGGGCCCGGATCATCTGCTTTTCCTCCTGGCACTTTCCTTGGTGGGGCTGCAAAAACGGCTTAGCTGGAGCCTGGGACTTCTCGCTGTTGGCTTGCTTGGTAGTGGCGCTGGACTGCTGTGGCCAGGGATGCCAGGCGCTGAATCCCTGGTGGCCTGCACCCTCATTGTTGAGGCCCTGGTGTTGCTACGGCGCTTGCCATCCCTGCTGTTGCTTCCCGCCATGGCCTTGCACGGCTATGTACTAAGCGGCCCCGTTTTTGGCTGGAGCGCCATGCCCGTAGTGGCCTACGGCACGGGCCTGTTCCTTTCCCAGGCAGGCCTGCTTGCGATGGCACTTATTGCGCTGCGACCCTTGGGAGCACGCCTTTCTTCAACCCAGCTGCGCTGGCTTAGTTTCGCCCTAATGGCCCTTGGCGGCACCTGGGCCCTGGCGGGTTTGGCGGCCTGAGATGACGACACAAAGTGGAAGGCTGCCTGTCACCGTGGTGACAGGTTTTCTCGGTGCGGGCAAAACAACCCTGCTGCGCCATTTGCTGCTGCACAGCGGTCAGCGACTGGCTGTGCTGGTAAATGAATTTGGCGAGGTGGGTATCGACGGAGACCTGCTACGCAGCTGTGGTTTTTGCCCCGAAGATGAGCTGGACACCCGCCTGGTGGAGCTGGCAAATGGCTGCCTCTGCTGCACGGTCCAAGACGACTTCTTGCCAACTATGGAGAAGCTGCTTGAGCGAGCAGAAAGCCTGGATGGGATCGTGGTGGAAACCAGTGGCCTGGCCCTGCCCGAACCACTGATTGCCGCCCTGAATTGGCCGCAAATCCGCACTCGCATTCGCCTCAATGGCGTGGTGGCAGTTGTTGATGGCGAAGCCCTTGCGGCAGGCAGTGTGGTGGCAAATCCAGCCGCTCTCGAGGCCCAGCGGCTCGCTGATCCAAGCCTGGATCACGCTTCGGCTATCGATGAACTGTTTGCCGAGCAGCTTGAGGCTGCCGATCTGGTTTTGATTAGCCGGGCCGACTGCCTATCTGCAGGCGACATTGATTTAGTGCATAAGGCCCTTGCCCCCCAGCTGCAGCCAGGAGCTGTGCTGTTGTCGATGGGCAGGGGGGTGGTCTCCCCAGAGCTGGTGCTGGGCCTTGAGAGCCGGCAGCCAACCACCACAGACCATGAGCATGACGAGCATGACCATGACCATGATCACCACGATCATGAGCATCACGATCACAGTCATGTTGCCATCGAGTCGCTTGCCCTCGAACTGCCTGGCGATTTTTGCCGGGTTGCCCTTGAGCAACAACTGCTTCAGCTGGTGATTGATAGCGCCCTGATCCGGCTCAAGGGGCGTCTTTGGCTTTCAGGTAAAAACCGACCGCTTCAGATCCAGGCTGTAGGACCGAGGCTGGAGTGCTGGTTTGAACCAGGGTCTGGCCAGGCTTCGGTCTCCCAGCATGCCCCAGGCCTAGAGGTGGTTTTGCTTGGCTTCCAACTGGATCGCCCTGCCATCGAATCCTGCCTGAACCAGGCTCTGACCGGTGAGCTGGCAGCTGCTAACTAGCTGATCAATCCAAGGGGATATCCCCTTGGGCACATAGCCCGTTCCAGCAGAGCGCAGGCCCCGCAATCCAGCTGGTTTCAACCGGCAACCACCCTGTTGAGTCGAGCATCTGCACCGTGCCACTGCCGTCGTTGCGGAAGTCGATTCGACGTGGGCCGAGCTCGATCGTCCACCGAATAGGCAGCTCTGCTGCAGGGGCTTGAACGAGCATTGTGCATGGCTGCCAAGGCCCATCAGCCAGACGGCACTGCAACGGCTGGGCAAGCGCAGCTGGCACACAAAGGGCTATCAAGCCAGCCAGCAGTGCCCTGCAGGCTGGCCAGACGCCAATAGGAACTGAGTTGAAGCGCCAAACCACGGCCGAAATGCCAGCGGGGTGCTTTCAAGCTGACCAAAAGTGACGTCAGCGGGCCACCGGGCTGCCAAGATTTAACAAACCTTCTGCTCCTCTGGTGCCACTCTTCCGCGCTCGCGTTCAGGTTTCACTTCGGCCCTCGGTGCTTGATCCGGCTGGCGAGGCCACCAGGGCTGCAGCGGCCCGACTCGGCGTCGACGGCGTCCGCAGCCTGCGCATCGGCAAGGCAATAGAACTGGAACTGGAGGCTCCGGACAAAACCACCGCCCAAGGCCAGCTGGAACTCCTCAGTGACCGCTTGTTTGCCAATCCAGTAATTGAAAATTGGCAGCTAGAGCTGCTTGAAAAGGCCGGGGAGCAACAGCAATGACCATTGGCATCGTGGTGTTCCCTGGCTCAAATTGTGACCGGGATGTGCGCTGGGCCCTAGAGGGTTGCGTCGGTCTACCGACTCGCTTCCTTTGGCATGAGGAGCGCGATCTCAGCGGCCTAGACGCGGTGGTGATCCCTGGCGGCTTCAGTTATGGAGACTATTTACGCTGCGGTGCAATTGCCAGGTTTGCTCCCGTATTGGAATCGGTGAGGCTTTTCGCAGAAGCAGGCGGTGCGGTATTGGGTATCTGCAATGGCTTTCAGGTACTCACTGAGATGGGCTTATTGCCAGGTGCTCTCACCCGCAATGCTCGGCTGCATTTTCTCTGTGAACCAACCCCGCTGAGCGTTAATCCGGGCAACTGTCGCTGGCTGAAAGGGTATAGCGAGGCAGAAGCGATCGTGCTGCCAATCGCCCATGGGGAGGGGCGATACCAGTGCGAGAGCGAGCAATTGGCTGAGCTCGAAGCAAATGGTCAGGTGGTTTTGCGCTACGCATGCAATCCCAACGGCTCGGTTGGTGATGTGGCGGGCTTGACCAACACAGGAGGCAATGTGCTGGGTCTGATGCCCCATCCGGAGCGCGCCTGTGACCCGCTCACGGGGGGGCTCGACGGCTTGAGGCTGCTTGCCAGCCTTAGCAATTGAAGCCTGGCGAACACGACTCTCAGCAAGATGTCGCAAAAAAGGGGGCCAAAGGCCCCCCGGTTTGATCGCAGAAGATCAAACAAATCTAGCCCTGAAAGGAATCAGTTAACGGCGGCGAAGAACTCCTTGCTCTTAACTGGGTCAGGATTCATGGTCTTATCCCCTGGGTTCCAGTTTGCAGGGCAGACTTCGTCTGGGTTGTTGCGGATGTGCTGGAAGGCCTGCAGCAGACGCAGGGTCTCGTCCACGCTACGGCCCACGGGCAGATTGTTGATTGTGCTCTGCATGATCACGCCATCAGGATCAATGATGAACAGACCACGTAGGGCCACACCTGCTTCCTCATCGAGTACTTCGTAGGAGCGGGCGATGTCCTTCTTGAGGTCAGCAACGAGGGGATAGGCAATATCGCCAATACCGCCATTTTTGCGATCCGTCTGAACCCAGGCGAGGTGGCTGAACTGGCTATCGACGGAAACACCCAGCACTTCGCAGTTGCGGCTGGAGAAGTCGTTGTAGCGCTCGGAGAAAGCGATGATCTCCGTAGGGCATACGAAGGTGAAATCGAGGGGGTAGAAGAACAGCACCACGTACTTGCCGCGATACTGGGAGAGACTGATCTCCTTGAATTCCTGATCCACCACTGCGGTGGCTGTGAAATCTGGAGCCTGCAGGCCAACTAGCCGGGACATGCTGGTTAAGTAAGTGAGGGCTGGGCACACCGGGGACTTCAGTCCAAAGTCGGATCGACTACCAGTTGCTATTCACAATTTATCACATGATCCAGGCTGGTGGGGCCATAGGCTGATTCACGTGATGTCTATGGGAGTGATGGCGATGGCTTGGGAGCCGAGTGTGCTGCGGAAATACAACACGACTGGGCATTTCCGTTTGCTTAGCCAGTTGCGCTCTGAACTGAAGGGCAACCCATTGGTCCGGCCCAAGGACGGCCAGAGCATTGGAGAGGTCAACCGCAGCAAGTCCTTGATTCGGGCGATTGAGGGGCGCTCCCAGGGCTATGGCCGTGCACGACGGGGTGGTGCTGCAACAACTGGTAGCACCGCCTCTGCCTCGCCGGAAGTTCAACAGCTAAAGCTTGATCCAGATCCCACTGAGCTGTTGGGCAGCATTACAAGCGATCAGAACGATGGGGCCTCATTTCGAGAAAGGCTCAACACAGTCGAGTTGCGATAGTTAGGAAATTGATAGAAATTAAAAAAGGGCCAGAATCAAGGCCCCGTCAGAGAAAATGGCTCGGGGGAGACTTGAACTCCCGACCTTGGGGTTATGAATCCCACGCTCTAACCAGCTGAGCTACCGAGCCGTTGGTTGAGTTTATCAGGCCCTAGGTGGCAGGAAATAGAGAGGGTTGGCAGCGCCGGAGCTCGGGGGATGAACCTCGAAGTGCAGGTGGGGGCCGGTGCTTCGGCCCGTGCTGCCCATATGGGAAATCAAAGATCCCTGTTCAACATCCTGCCCAACTCGGACCATTAGGCGGCTGTTGTGGCCGTAAAGGGAACGGCTGCCATCGGCATGGGCCAGGGTTACCAAGTAGCCGTAGCCGCCGTCGTGCCAGCCAGAGAAGACCACCCGACCAGCCTTTGCCGCCACGATCGGTGTCCCCACGTTGTTGGCCACGTCGATGCCCTTGTGCATGCGACCCCAGCGCCAGCCGTATCCGGAAGTAAAAACTCCCCTGGTCGGCCAAATCCAGCCCTGGGCTGAGTTTTGACCAGAAAAGGGCTGGTTGAGCTCATCAAAACCAGGCAGTTCGGGCCAGCTGATACCGCCACTAGTGGTTGGCTTGAGCCCCAGCACCATGCGGGTGCGTCCGGATGAAGCTTGCGCAAGCCGTACCTGGCTACCGACGACAAGGCGTGCGGTTTCGAGGCCAGGATTGAGACGCAGCAGTTCCTGCAGAGTCAATCCATAGCGCTGAGCAATCTTTACGACCGTGTCGCCAAAGCGCACAACAGCACGCTCCTCCACAGGCGGTAGGGACTGGAGAGGAGGTGTGCGACGCAACTCGCTGGTATCGATCGCTGCCAGCTGCTTTATTTGCTTCGATTGCTGGCTGGGAACAACAAGCCAGTCACCTTGACGGAAATGGTGGTCCTCGTTGACGTCGTTGAGCTTGGCCAATCGCTCTTCCGCGAGCTTGAGGCTGCTGGACAGCTCTTCAACGCTGATGGGCTGCCGCACTTTTACCCAGACCTTGTCGATGCTGGGGGCAGGTAGGGCGGCGATCAAAGAATCAACAGAAGCCTTCTCAATATCGGCGGGGTCAAGAGCTGCGACCACTGCCGGTAGGGCAATGGCGCAGGGGATCAGGAATCGCAGAGTCGTTTGCAGAGGCTTCATGCAGTTCGTTCAGTCGGACAAAGCTTGTGGAGAAGCCGATATCCCCAAGCCGGCCAGACAGTAGCGGACGGAACTCACCGCCACAAGTGGGGGTTGCGACCAAGTGCGCTGATGGGGTGACCAGATCCCTGTCACCTCAGGGGATCACGCCAATGTCAGCAAATTCTGTTGTCGTAGGGACTCAAACAACACCACCCCTACCGAGACGGAGAGGTTGAGGCTACGCACTCCGGGCTGCTGGGGCCGCTTGGCACCTGACATTGGGATCGTGAGAGCCGCATCGGCCGAGGCCAGCACATCCCTTGGTAGGCCGTCGGTTTCGCGGCCAAACAGCAGCCAGTCATCGGGTTCAAATTGCCAACTGGTGTAGGGCTGGCTTGCATGGCTACTAAGGGCGATCAGGCGACCCCCGCTGCGGATACGGTGATCAGCAAACGCTGACCAGTCGGCATGGCGCTGCAAGGACACCAGGGGCCAATAGTCGAGGCCAGCCCGCTTGAGCTGGCGATCATCGATTTGGAAGCCCAGGGGCTCCACTAGGTGCAACTCCGTGCCGGTGGCCGCGCAGGTTCGCGCCACACTGCCGGTGTTGGGTGGGATTTGGGGCTGAAACAAAACGATCCGCGGCACGATCAAAGAGCTGGTACGGCAAAACCCAGGTTGCTCAGATTGAGGGCGCGGCCCGCAACCACAAGCCAAATGCCAGCGCAGAGGGGGGCAAGCTGCTGCTCCAAGGAGCCAAGGCGATCGCGAAACAAACCGCCAATCGCAGTGGAAGGCACAACCCCCCACCCGGTTTGCTCACTCACGAGCAGTACGGGCACCTTGCAGCGGCTCAAGCTTTGTACAAGAGCTGTACAGCGCTGTTGCCAAGCAGAAGTATCGAGCTCGATGCCAGCAGCGACCCAGGTGCCGAGGGAATCGACAAGAGCAATGCCAGGGGGACTGAGGCAGTCGAGGGCGCCGGCTAAGGCGCTATCAACCTCCAAGACGCTCCAGTGCGGTGGACGCCTAGCGGCGTGGGCCTCAACCCTCGCCAACCAGTCACCATCTTCGGCGCTTGGCTGAGGCCCGGTTGCCAAGTAGGTGACCGGCAGGCCCGACTGCATGGCGAGGTGCTCGGCCCAGCGGCTCTTGCCACTACGGGCAGGACCGAGCACAAGAGTGCATGGCTGGTAGGAATCAACCACCACCATTCATGTTGTGGAGCGTGGCCACAGAAGAAGGTGAAACACGGTTGAGATAGCGGAAAATCCAGTATTTGAATACGGTCGCTAAAACCACCGGGAAGGTAGCAATAAATAGCATTATGAAATTCTCCTGGGCAGGCAGGCCTAGGTGGTGAGCAACGCCATCCAGCAGCACTGTCCAGCCCTCCGGGCTGTGAAAGCCAACAAAAATATCGGTAAATAAGATGATTCCGAAGGCCTTGGCGCTGTCGCTCAATCCATACACAAGCTCATCAAGAAAACCGCGCAACACCTGAAGATCACGCCGACCAAACAAGCAAACGCAAACAAAACCGGCTAAGCCACCGAGATCGGCAAGCACGTTCTTAATGGCATGGGTGCTTTCCAGATCAGCTTCATCCTTGAGCGACTGAGCCTTGCTTGCCAGCTGCTTCTGCAGCTCATCACGGCTTGGCAGGGGATTGCCGTTCAAGAGGGCATCAAATTCAATCTCCGCCTGGAAAAGCCGTAATTTCTCTACGGCTTTCTCCTCAAGCTTTGGTTTGGGATAGGTAAGAAAAGCGTTGTCTGGAGCGAAGCGATCAACCAGGGGCGAAAACACATAGGTGCGACTGATTTGCTGCACCAGCACCGGCACCAAAATCAGCAGTAGCAGGATGCGCAGTGACACCAGAGTGGAGTCTCTGCGCCGTCGAAAGCCAGCCACCACATTCGCTTCCGCCTCGGGGTCGAGCTGGCGACGCACCTGATCAACAACACCAATCAGGCTGCGGGGCAGCACCTCCGGGGAGCGACTGATAGCAGGCAGGGGATCCCTACTGGCCGCGTAGCGGGCAACTACAGACTCAATTAGTTGAAACTGGCGAATTTCCTGACCGGCCAGCTCGCCTCGGTGGGTCTGCAAGGTTTGTACAGACTGGCGGCAGACCTCTAGCGCAGCTCGAAAACGACGCAGTAACTGGGCCTGGGCCGACCTGGGAATACGCAGGTCCAATTCAGGACGTACGGGCCGGTCGTTGTAGTGCTCTAGCTCAATGCTCTGGATGAGCAGGGCGGATTCATAACCGCGCTCAAGATCATTGCTGAGGTCTAGGGCTTGGGCGCGGCCAAATGCCCCCATCCAGTTGGTTAGTGCCATCGGATCAGCGCGAGAAGACCCACCAAGTGAGCATGGGCACAATCGTGCCAACCGTTAGAAGCACCACAATCCAAGTGAAGGCATTACTTGACTTCGTTTCCTCCTTCGTGGGGATGTTGGTGGGCTGACTGACAACCTCAGCGGTGATTGGTTCGCCGGGATCCTCGCCTCCCTGCAGCACGGTGAGCAGGCGAGTCATGGCATCGAGGCTGCCCTGGCGATAGCGACCACCATCGCGGATCGGCTGGGCCATCGTGGTTCGGGCCGTGCTGCGTAGCAGGCTGGCGTCAAGTTGGGTAACCAGGCCTGGAGAGGTCACCACCGCCGCGCTGTTCGTCTGGCTGTCAATTAAAAAGAGCACCTGGTTGGGCTCGCCCCCCGACTCGGACCAACGCTCCAGCACTGAATTGCCGAGCTGGGAAAGGCTCAGCCCGTAGTCAAGGCGGTTAACGGTGATCAAGTGGGCATCCACCCGCTCTGCTGAAAAACTTTCGAGGGTTTTGCTGAGCTCGCCGATGGCTGCGCGGCTCAGCACATCTGCGGTGTCAAGGATGCGCTCCTGGGGAGCGGAGGCCGGTAGACCACTTGCGGCAATTGCCAGGGCCGGGGCAGGCATCCAACAGGCTGCAAAGCCCATAAACAGGGCTGCCACCACTCCCAATAAGGGAATGCGAGGGGTCACACGCAGGGAAGGGGGCAACGGTTCAGGCCCAACATGGATCTAGTTTGCCGCCTGCGGGCCCAGCTGTCGCCTCCTGCTTAACCCCCATGGCCCCCTCCACACCCGCAAGGGTCTGTTTTCTCTCTGGGGTGGCCTCCCTTGCCCTGGTTGTACTGAATCAAACAACCGCAACAAGCATTGATCCCGCCCTCGAGCGAGCTGCCGTATTGGCCAGCTTCCTGGCGGTGGCTCTGATGTTGGTGGGTGTGCTCTGGACCCGGGCCTTGCCCGAAGCGGCTGCCCGAGTTGCCCTCGAAGGGGTGCAGGGGGTGGAGCTTGCAGATGGACTACCTGAAGCCCTATCAGAAGAATTAGGCTGGGGGAGTCAGATGTTGCTCACCGCCACCCCGGCGGCAACGGTGGTGGTGCTGTGGCAAAACAAGTGTTTGCTGCGCCGCGGCCTACTGGCGCAGGTGCCCTTTGAACCAGGAGCTATCTGCCAGCGAGCCCAAGAAAAAGGGTCTGCCATCTCACTTGTAGATCTGAACCTTTATCCAGGCCGTGCTGAATTTGAGAGCCTGCTGCCAGGGGTGCCAGCCGTTGTGGTTCAGCCGATTGACTCAAGGGGTTTGGTAGTGCTTGCCGGCTGGTCGCCGCGCTGCTTTAGCCGCAGCGATTTGACCTGGCTCGAGGGTTGGTCCCAGCGGCTTAGAGAGCGAATGGAGCCGGCTTGCGGGAATCAGGACCTGATGGGGCCCGGGGAGGCAAAGTCACCCGAGTTTCCACCCTTGCCCCCGGATTGCTGAATACGGCCATCCCCTGCTTAGTGAGCACGCCCTGAAGCCGCTGAGCGCGGGTGACCTGGGCAAGAGCCTTGCGGCGCAGCTCGACAGCACCAAAGGCCTCAATCTTATTTGTCTGCCAATTCCAGCTGCAGCTATTGGCGACGAGGGAATCGGCTGAGTGGTTTAGGCGGCAATTAAGGGGAACCATCAAGGTGTGACTAGGACCAATCGCTTCAAAGCCCGTGCCGCTAAGCCGGGAGTGATCCAGCACAGCGGTGAATGGATGGGCACTGCTAATGCGTTCCCGCGCCAGGTCGAGGCGGATATGGCTAGCATCAAGACGGCCCTTGCGGCCAGGATCAAGCACCTGCACCGGTGCCTGTAGGTCGATCAGCTGAAGCAGGGAATTACCGGTAAGGGATGGCGCCGAAAGTGTTTGAAGTCCACTAGCTGCTAGACGCCGTTCTCCCCGAACTGGCCCTCGACCGATCAGTTGGCCAGTGGTTGGGAACCAATCTGCAGAACTCAGCGCCAGCTTCAAGCCGACCGCCCCTGAACGCTCTAGCAGGGGCTCCCCCCTCAACTCCAACTTGTCCTGCTTGATCCAGAAGCGGGCCCGGCGAGCGGACACGAGCAACTCCCCCTGGGAGGCGCGGGGACTGCGGTCCAATTCCATGCGCTCCTGCTTGGGATACCAACGCACAAGAGTAGAGGTCACAACAAGTGGCTTGGGACCAAGGCGCTGCAGCCGGGTCGGGCCCTCCAACTGCACCACTTCGCCATCGTTAATGACGGTGCCACTGCTGGCCGTTATTCGATACAGGGGTTTGCCCTTTGCATAGATGGTGCCGCGCAGGTCGCGGGCTTGGGCAACACGACGACCGAGGTCGTAGCGAACCTCCGGGCTGGTCAATTCCCACAGGGGCCCTCCGCTGGAATCCTTCTGCCGCAGGTTGAGGGAGCGGAAGACAAAAGGCTGGGCCGGCTCCTCCTTAGACACCTGGGTGCCGCATCCAACCAGCAGCACGGGCAGGCTTAATAGGGCACCCAGGCTCAGGGCCAGCAGGGGGCACCACTGCAGCCGGGCAGTCGTGGTCACAGCAGTAGTGGTCACAGAGGTGACTCGAGCTCAAGTCGCAACATCACCGGCTGCGGCTCAATCAGGGCGAGTCCGGGCTCCAGCAGACCCCATCGCTGGGCGAACAGCCAAGGAGAAGCATGGCTGCCAGGGGCGCAGGCAGGAGCCAGCGGACCGCTAGCAAATGGTTCCTGACCGAGCTGGAGCAGCATCCGATCAGAAAGCTCAGGCAGGAGCGGGGCCAGCAGCACTGCCACCCAGCGGGTGGCCTCAAGCACGGCATAAAGATCCGCTGCCACCAAACTCTCCTGACCCTCCAACTTCATTTGCTTCCAAGGGGCCTGGTCGTTGAGGTAGCCATTTGCAGCGATTGCTAGTTGCAGCGCCGCTTCAGCGGCGCGACGGAAGTCCAGGTCAGTTAGGGTCGTGTTGACTATGTTGCCGGCCGCGAGGGCAGCAACGGCAAGGGGGTGATCGGCCTGGGCGGCGGCTCCGGCTGGGGGCACGGCATCTGCAAACCACCGCCGTGCCATCGAAGAGGTGCGGTTCAGCAAGTTGCCGATGGTATTTGCCAAATCGTTGTTGACCAGATCAGTGAAGCGCTGCTGCTGGAAATCACCGTCCTCGCCGAAAGGTATGTCGCGCAGCAAGTACCAGCGCACCGCATCGCGGCCACAGCGCTCCAGCAGCACATCAGGATCGAGCACATTGCCAAGGGACTTGCCCATCTTCTGGCCTTCGCGGGTCAAGAAGCCGTGGCCAAATACGCGTTCTGGCAGCGGCAACCCCGCCGAAAGCAACATCGCCGGCCAATAAACCGCGTGGAAGCGCAGGATGTCCTTACCAATCACATGTAGCTGGGCCGGCCAGCCACGATCCAGCACCTGTTGCAGCACAACTGGCTCCGCCGGGTCGAGCAGGGCCGTGAGATAGCCGAGCAGGGCGTCAAACCACACATAAAAGGTATGGCCTTCATGGCCGGGGACCGGAATGCCCCATGGCAGGTCGATCCGGGAGATTGAAAAATCGCGCAGTCCCTGGGCCACAAAGTTTTCCACCTCCTTCTGCCTGCTGGCGGGGGCAATGAAGCCGGGCTGGCGGATCAAGGCCTCGATCTGCGCCTGATAGCGGGAAAGGCGAAAAAATAAATTGACCTCGTCGCGCCACTCCAGGGGCTTGCGATGGATGGGGCATTCGGGATCCTCACTGCCCGGTGCGTCATCTTTGAATTCCTCACAAGCAACGCAATACCAGCCCTGCTGACGACCCTCCACTACGTCGCCGTTGGCCTCCACGCGGGCAAAAAATTGAGCCACCAATTGGCGGTGGCGTGGGTCTGTGGTGCGGATGAAGCGGTCGTTGCTGATTTGCCAACGGTTCCAAAGATCGCGATATCCCTCGCTGATTAGATCGCAATGGGCCTGCGGACTGAGTCCAGCCGCTTCGGCCGTGCGCTGGATCTTCTGGCCGTGTTCATCGCAGCCGGTAATGAACATCACCGACTCCCCTCTCAGCCGCTGGTGGCGTGCAACCGCATCGCAGGCAAGCGTTGTGTAGGCACTGCCGAGATGGGCTCGGTCGTTGACGTAATAGAGGGGGGTGGTGAGCGTGTAAGTCATCCTTTTGATCCTACGGAGCGGCGACGGACAGAAAGGCTGACCACGAGCACGCCTGTTCAGATCATCTCCTGCGAGTCTTGGGTCAGCCGTGTCCGCCAGCCATGACCCTGCCTTCAGAAGCAGTGGATGTATTGGTGTGGGGGGGCGGCACCGGTGGCGTGGCGGCAGCAATCCAGGCGGCCCGCGGCGGTGCCAGCACGCTGTTGCTGACCCCTGGCAACTGGCTTGGGGGCATGGTGAGCGCCGCCGGCGTTTGCTGCCCCGATGGCAGTGAGCTCACCCCTTGGCAGACAGGTCTCTGGGGAGCCTTTCTGCGCGCCCTTGAGCAGGCCGAGCCCGAGGGACTGGATCAAAACTGGGTGAGTTGCTTTGGTTACCGGCCCGCGACCGCAGAAGCGATCCTGCAAGGCTGGGTAAGCGAACTGGCCAATCTGCAGTGGTGGCCGAGCTGCAGGCTGCTGGCTGTGCGGCGTCAGGGGGCCCGCATCACAGCAGTACAGCTGGAGCACAAGGGTGAAACCCAATGGCTGGACTGCAAAGTTGTGATCGATGGCAGCGACCGCGGCGACCTGCTGCCCCTAGCGGAGGCTCCATTTCGACTCGGCTGGGAAGCCCAGGAGCAATGGGGCGAACCCAGTGCCCCCAGCCTGCAACGGTTGCAAACGGAAGCTTTTTTTAAGCAGCAACCTGTGCAATCGCCCACCTGGGTGGTGATGGGCCAGCTCCAGAGCGAAGTGTTGACGCCAGCTGCAGTCTCACCTGCCTTGGCTTCGCCATTTGAACGAGCCAGCGAGGCCTTCGGTTTAGAGCGCACGATCAACTACGGGCGCCTGCCGGGCGGCCTGGTGATGCTCAACTGGCCGCTGCACGGCAATGACTGGCACCAGGGGCTGGAACGCGCCTTCAGCGCAGATCCAGCTGAGCAAAATGGGTTAGCTGCCGAAATGCAGTCCTACAGCCTGCAGTTTGCAAGAGCCCTTGAGCAGGCAAGTGGGGGCTGGCTTCAACTGGGCCATGCATTTCCTGCTGAAGCCGGCAGTCCTGCCCCCTGGCTAGCTGCCATGCCCTACTGGCGGGAGGGGCGAAGAATGCTGGGCCGCTCGCAGGTGCTGGAACAGCACCTGCTCCCCCTAGGCATGGCTGAATCCCAGGGGCCACTGCCGCTCAATGCCAGCGGCGAACTGGAGTCAATAGCGGTGGGCAACTACGCCAACGACCACCACTACCCTGGACCTGACTGGCCACTGGCACCTAAAAGCATTCGCTGGGGAGGGCGCTGGAGCGGCACTCCCTTTTGCATTCCTTACGACGCGCTGCTGAGCGCTGAGATTGACAATCTGCTGGCAGCTGACAAGGCTTTCAGCAGCAGCCACATGGCCAATGGGGCTACCCGTTTGCAGCCCCTAATTCTGAATATCGGCCAGGCGGCCGGGGCGGCAGCGGCCCTGGCGGTACAGCGAGGCATCCCCCCAGCTGAGCTTGCGCCCCTAGCCGTTCAGCAGTGCCTGCTCCACGATCACCGTGCTCCAGCGGCGGTAGTGCCGCTCTGGGACACCCCCTGGCATGCCAGCGACTGGTTAGCCCGACAGCTGCAGCTGCTGGCCAATCCCGACCTCCTGCAGGCCAATGGCCAAATTGAGCGCCCATTCCAAAGACCCCTAAGTCCGAGCCAGGGCCGTCCAGAACCCAGGGAGTCTCTGTGGAATGGAAGGGTGCTGCCGGACGGCCAGGGCGGCTACACCTTTGTATGCGACAGCGATTTCAGCAGTGATAACGCCAAACGGCAGTGGCCTCTCATCACCCTGGAGCCAGGCTTGAACCGCTGGCTGCAGAACCTTGATAAGCCGACCCAGGCCAAGTTGATTGGCTGTGCCAATCCTTGGGGGCCGTGGTTGCGGGCCTCTCGACTGGCCGCGGATTAGCCCGTGGCCTGCAGTCGCAATTGGTCGCGCAGGGGGTCTACCGCCTGAACTCGCAGTTGCAGCAGATCACCTGGGTCCGAGCCCGCTGGGCACTCGGCCGCCAGATCCATGGCCAGGGCATCAACGTGCACCAGCCCCAGCCTGTCCTGGGGCCGCAGCCAGCGCAGGAAACAGGCCTGCCAATGCTGACTCCCATGCGCCGCAAACCACACCTGCTGCCAGTGACGCTGGTCTTCCCTGCTGATCTGCATCCCCTGCTTGAGCGGACCGTCTAAGTCGGAGAGCAGGGCGGCTAGATCGGTGGCAACCATGGGCTGGCTTCCCTGTTGAAGTGCCAGCAGTTGCCGTTGCGCCACTAGATCGGCGTAGCGGCGAATCGGCGAGGTGACTTGGACATAGGCCGGCAAGCCCAGGCTGAAATGGGGGCTTGGCTCCGTGCCGGTATGACCGCGGCTTAGGCACCGCTTAATGGCGCAATGGCGCACCGGGCCAGCCGGCAGGGCTGCCAGCTCGGCCTCCGGCGGCAAAGTTGCTGTTAGTTGGCTGCGATAGGGCAGAGCTAACGCTTGTTCTTGGCCAAGACCAGCTACCACCGCGCCCGCCAGAATCATCGCTTCGGCCACCATCAATCGGGCGGGGCTGGGTTCGGTGATCTCAAGCTGGGGAGCGTCTCCTTGGGCCGCGTCTCCCTGGGCCCGAATCCGACCCTCCGGCTGATCCAGCAGCAGGGCACCCTGGCGCACACGCCACTGGCGGCGGCGCAGCAGCAGGCCGTGCAAGTCGGCAAGGTCGCGCTCCTGAGGCGGGGCTAGATCGATCAGGTCGTCGGCATCGCCATAGCTGAGCCGGTAGGTGGGCTTAACCCAGCTGCGCTGCAATCCCGAAGCCTTAACAGCCCCATCGTCGTCGAGTTCAACCCAGATGCTCCAGGCGGCACTGCGATGGCCGGCCCGCAGGCTCATCGGTCCGGTGGCAAGCGCCTCCGGGAACATCGGCAAAATTCCAGATGCCAGATAAAGACTGCTGCCCCGCCGTCGTGCTTCTAAGTCGAGGGGCGAATCCAGCGCAATCAAGCGACCTGGGTCCGCCACGTGGATCCAAATCTTCACCTGGCCAGCGGGGGTTGTTTCCAACGCCAACCCGTCGTCAATGTCGCAGGTATCAGCGTCATCAATGGTGACGCTGCGCTGGCCGCTGAGGTCCAGACGCTCGGCATCACCCGGTAGTTCAGTTTCAGCGCTAACTAGTAGGCGTTCGGCTTCAGCCAGTAGATCAGCAGAAAAGCCTTGCTCCCAGACCGTGGCTCGGAGGGACGGCAAATTGTGGGCTTGCCACTGGCCCAGATCAACCAGCAGGTGGCGAATTGAGCCCGTATCGGCCGTAACTTTGGCGGCCTGCAAAGCCTGGCGCAGGGGAAGGGGTAGGGGAGTTGTGCACTCACCTCCAGCCCAATCAACCAATAGCTCAAGCTGCTGGCGCTGCTCTGCACTGAGCAGTTGCAGATCAAGCGGCTGACGATCGAGCAGCTGCTGCTGCCAGCGCATTTCAGCTTGCTCCTGGAGCACCCGCAGTCGGCGTTCTCGCCGCAGCCGGCGAAGATCAGTCAGAGGCCTGGCCTCAACGAGGTTTTGACGCAGACGGAAAAGGGTCTGGGGACCAAGACACCAGCGCCAGCACGATGCAATAGCTAGGCCATCCCGTCGCGAAGAAACCAGATCCACCCAGTCGCTCAGCTGCAATCCCTGAGGTTCAGCCTGCATCAGGATCCAAGCTGCCGCGAAATCGCTTCGAGAAGGCAGCACTGCCGTCAAAGCGTCGTCACTAATTGACCACGGAGCTTGGCTGAGCCGCTGGGGTGGGTCGCACTCGCCGGAAAACGCAGTGAGAAGCAACAGTTGCCTCAGCGGCTGGATCTGCTGTCTAGCGCTGGTACCAATTGCTAAAGAGGCCTTGTTTGAGGCCACAGCCAAAACAACAGCAAGTTGGGGACCGCGCACATCGCCCAGTCCCACCAGATCGCCAGGATGGAAGGTTGAAGCCGCCAGGGGAGAGGCCTCAGCCTTCGGGATTCACAAAAGGCAGCAATGCCACAATTCGGGCACGCTTAACAGAGTTGGTCAAGTCACGCTGCTGTTTGGCTGTCAGGCCAGTGAGCCGGCGGGGCAGGATCTTGCCGCGCTCGGTGATGAACTTCTTGAGCAGATCGACGTCTTTGTAGTCAATCGGATCGCCAGGCTTGATTGGCGAAAGGCGCTTTTTGAAAAAAGAGCTAGACATGGATTACGAAGGCGAGTAGTGAATGAAGCTGGATCTGACCAGTACCTGACGGGGCTGGGGCAAATCGAGTTGAAACTGATGATTGAGCACCAAAACTGGGGCCCAAGCCTGAATCACTTGATTTCCTTGTGAACCGTCGAGGAGTTGCAGTGGGTACAGAACTTCTTCAGCTCGAGCCGTTCGGTGGTGTTACGGCGATTCTTCTCAGTGGTGTAACGGGACACACCTGGAGAACGCTTTGCGGGGTTGGACCGGCATTCGGTGCACTCGAGAGTGATCACGATCCGGACGCCCTTGTTTTTAGCCATGAAGGACGTTGCGCCGCTGGAGCGATGCGAAAGGACAAGTTGACACCTTACCTGGCGGTAGTCCCACCCCCCAGTTGATCCCTAAGATCAAGGTTCAACACACCACGGGCTATGCGGGTCTCGCTCCAATGGCTGCAGGAGCTGGTGACCGGCCCCGAACAAGCCCTCGCTCCAGGGCCGCTAGCCGAGCGTCTGTCTTTGGCTGGTTTTGAGGTGGATGCCATAGAGGACCTAGCCGCCCAAGCCGGCGGTGTCGTGGTGGGCTTCGTGCGTGAACGCCAGGCCCATCCCAACGCAGACAAGCTGAGCGTCTGTTTAGTTGATATCGGCGCCGCCGAAACCCTGCAGATCGTTTGCGGGGCAGCGAATGTACGGGCTGGTATCCATGTGCCCGTTGCCCTGGTGGGCGCCACTCTGCCGGCGGTCAACCTGACGATCAAGCCCGCCGAACTGCGCGGTGTGGCCAGCAGCGGCATGATCTGCTCCCTTGCCGAGCTTGGCCAGACGGCAGAAGGGGAAGGAATCGCCATTCTTGATGAGCTGCTGGAGCAGGTTCCCCCCCTGGGCGCAGCAGTTGGACCAAGCCTGGGGCTGGATGACCAGGTTTTGGAGTTGGCGATCACCGCCAACCGACCTGATGGCCTCTCAATGCAAGGCATAGCCAGGGAGGTGGCGGCCCTGGTGGGCGGCCAGACCCAGATAAAGGCCCCTGAAATTGCCGCAACAAGCCAGCCGCTGCCTCTTTCCGCCAGCGACCGGGTCGCAGTTGAGGCTGGGGGGCTATTCAGCATCACGGCCCTCGACGGGCTGAAGGTCGCCCCATCGCCCCTCTGGCTGCATCAGCGCCTGCAAAAGGCCGGCATTCGCCCGATCAACAACATTGTTGACATCACCAACTTGGTGATGCTGGAGACGGGACAACCCCTGCACGCCTTCGACAGCAAGCGCCTCGCCGTAATCGACGGAGACAGCGAACCCCAGCTAGCCAGCCTGGGGCTACGCCAGGCCCTTGATGGTGAGGAATTCACCAGCCTGGACGCCACGGAGCACAAACTCAGCCCCGAAGCCCTGGTGGTTACTTACAGCAACCGCCCCATCGCCCTGGCTGGCGTGATGGGTGGTGCGGATGAAGCCGTTAATGAAGCCACCACCTCAATCTGGCTTGAGGCTGCTGTGTTTGCTCCCCAGGCGGTGCGCCGCTCCGCCCGCAGCGTTGGCTTACGCACTGAAGCAAGCAGCCGTTTTGAGAAGGGGTTGCCAAGGGAGGCCACCCTCGCTGCTGCAGATCGGGCCGTGGCCCTGCTTAAGCAACATTGCGCTGCCAATGTTTCGGGCCGCTGGCTACATAAACGAGCCGAGCAGCCAATCGAGCCGTTGCAGCTGAGGCGTGACGCCCTGCTCAATCTGCTTGGACCGGTTGAAGACGGCGAAGACTATTCAGACCTCAGTGACGACAGGATCGTCCAGACCTTGACGGCCCTTGGTTGCCAGCTGGCAGAAGAGATAGATGGTGAGGGTTGGCTCGTCACCGTGCCCCCCTCACGGTTGATGGATCTGCAACGGGAGGTTGACCTAATCGAGGAGGTGGCCCGCCTGGTTGGTTACGACCACTTCGCCTGCCACCTACCCGACCCACTGGAGCCTGGGGGACTCACACCAGCCCAGCAGGTGGAGCGCCGCCTGCGCCGCCAACTGTGCGCTGCCGGGCTGCAGGAGGCCTGCAGCTTTTCCCTGGTGCCGGCAGCAGCTGGGCGCATACCCCTGGCTAATCCCCTGCTAGCTGATTACGGCTACCTGCGCGACAACCTGCATGGCGAATTGCTCGGCGCTGCACGCCGCAACTTGCAAAGTGGGCAGCCAGGTTTCTGGGCCTTTGAGATCGGCCAGGTGTTCAGCAGCGATGCCGCCAGGTCCGCTCGCCAGCTGCTGGCAGGGGTTATCTGTGGCGAACGGCGAGGTGAGCGCTGGAGCAGCAGTGGCAAACCCCAGCCTCCCAGCTATCACCAGGCCCGCGGCCTGCTGCAGCAAGCCTTGGCAGCGCTGGCGATCCCAATCGAAGATCGCCCACTTACCCAACACCCGTTGCTACACCCGGGGCGAGCCGCCCAGCTGGTAGTAGAAGGGCGGCCCCAGGGCTGGTTTGGCCAGCTGCACCCTGAGCAGGCCGAAAAGCTAGACCTGCCGCAAACAAGCATTATCTTCGAGCTCGAACTCGATGCCTTACTGATCGCCGCCACCCGCCGAAACCGCTGGCAGCCAGCCTTTGCCCCCTACGCCACCGTTCCGGCTTCGGAGCGAGATCTGGCCGTAGTGGTGGCAGCCAGCACGAATTCAGCTGAGCTGCTCCAGGTGATTCGCAAGGCCGGCAAGCCGCTGCTGGAGCATGCGGAATTAGTAGACCGCTACGAGGGCGGTCAACTTGCTGCAGGCCAGTGCAGTCAAGCCTTCAGGCTGCGCTACCGCGATGCCAGCCGCACCCTCACCGATGAAGAGGTGGAAGCAGCCCACTCCTCGATCCGGGCAGCCCTGGAAAAGCAGCTGGGCGCCCTGTTGCGCAGCTGATATCCAGGCGGGATCTACCCCTACTCCTGCTCCGCTGCCTCGGGCTGCGGGGTTGGGAGGCCAGCTCCGATACGGCTCAAAACGGTCAATGTTTCTACGTGGCTTGTTTGGGGGAAAAAGTCGATCGGCTGAACGCTCTCCAATCGATAACTGCCGCCGCCAACCAGCTGGGCCAGGTCCCGGGCCAGGGTGGCGGGGTCGCAACTGAGGTAGAGCAGGTGGGCGGGGGGGCGTTCGATGATCGCCTGCAGGGTGGCGGGCTCCAGTCCCTTGCGGGGGGGATCGAGAAACACCGCATCGCAGTGAACCAGGTGCTCGGCAAGGCACTCGGCTACCACACCGGTCTCAAAGGTGGCTGATTCACTTAGACCGTTTTCGCGGGCATTGGCCTTGGCCTGGTGCACGGCCTCGGGGCTTAGTTCAATGCCGTGAACGTGCCAGCCAGCCGCAGCGACAGGCAGGCTGTAGGTGCCAATGCCGCAGTAGGCATCAACCATCACGCCAGGCGCAGAGCCCGCAAGGGCTGCAAGCACCAGGGGGACTATTCGCTCAGCCTGTCGGGTATGGACCTGGAAAAAGGTGTCTGCTGCAATGCGCAGCTCGAGGTCGCAGAAACGCTCCTGCACCCAGCTACGTCCCACCACCACGCGTGTCTCGGGTCCCATCAGGGTGTTGGTGGCTAGGGGTTGCAGGTTCAGGCACACCCCCACTAGTTCGGGCCAGCGGTGCATCCATTGGGCGGCCAGGATCTCGATGCCCTCCAGGTCTGGGGTGCTGCTTACCAGGGTGATCAGCAACTCACCTGTGTAGCTGCCGATTCGCAGGGCCAGATGGCGCAGGCCGCCCCCCTCGCGGCAGTCCCGATCAACGGGCCAGTCACTGGTCTCAAGATCCGACTTAAGCGGTGCGATCAAAGCGTCCAGGCGCGGATCAAGCACCGGGCAGCGATTCATATTGACAATCTTGTGGGTGCCAGGGCGATAAAAGCCAGCCCGCAACCGCCCGTCCTCGCAGCGCTCAAGCGGGATAATCGCCCTGTTGCGATAGCCGAGCCCTTCTGGCGCTGCCATTAAGGGCGCAACATCCGTATCAAGGTGGGCAATACGCCGCAGGGCATCAACGACTTTTTGGTGCTTCCAGTGCTGCTGCGCCGAGTCGTCTAGGTGCTGCAAGCTGCAACCACCACAGTCTTCAGCAAGGATGCAAGGAGGTCTTCGACGCTCCGCTGCCGGCTCAAGCACCTGCTGCAGCTCGGCCATCCAGTGGCGACGGGCCTTATGGGTGAGGCGTACCTTCGCCTGCTCGCCAGGCAAGGCACCAGCTACAAACAAGACCCGATCTGCGAGACGGGCCACGCCCTGCCCGTCATGGGATAGGCCGGTGATGGCCACCGTAACGGTCATGCCGGTGGATAAATCGAGGCCATCGCTCTTGCCACCACCAGCGCCGTTGCCAAAGCTTTTAGTGCCCACGCCCGCCTACCAATCCTTCACCCTACGCCGTGCAAAGGGGCGTTACACCTTGCAGCGGGGCACGGTGATCTTGCTGAGGAGTCGATACAGTGATGGGCACGTGTGGTCGCTGCGATGAGCGTCGTTCGGGATCTGATCCTTCAGGCTGATGATCAGCTGCGGTATCCCAGTGGCGGCGAGTTGCGCTCCATGGTGGAGTACCTCAGTCGGGGAGCCGAAAGGCTGGCGGTTGTGCGACTTCTAACCGACAACGAGAAAAAAATTGTTGATGAGTCGGCCAAGCAGCTCTTCCAGCGCAACCCCGATTACGTGGCCCCCGGTGGCAATGCCTACGGCCAAAAGCAGCGGGCCCAGTGCCTGCGCGACTACAGCTGGTATCTGCGCCTGGTGACCTACGGCGTTCTCGCCGGCAGCACCGAGATGATTCAACAGATTGGCCTGGTTGGCGCCCGTGAGATGTACAACAGCCTCGGCGTACCGATGCCAGGCATGGTGGACGCAATGCGCACCATGAAGGAGGCCTCGCTCGCCCTGTTGAGCACAGACCAGGCCTCCCTTGCGGGCCCGTACTTCGACTTTCTGATCCAGGGCATGCAAACCAGCACCTGATTCAGACCATCCCAACCAGCACCAAGACCCGGAGGAGCGCTTGTCTCATCCGGGTCTTTTTAATGGACTATTAATGCGTCCCGCTTGGGACGCAAAAGAATCATCGATTGCTCGCACGGATGGAGCGACAGGGCGATGCCCACTTTTTGATACCTGCCGGCGGGGCCGCGCACCTCACCCAGCCACCCCTGTCTGATGTCTCATCCGAGACGCAGCAATGGTCTATAAATAAGTCCATTACAAGACAACTGATCATCCTTTTGCAGGCTGCTCGACCAGCCCCCGGGCCAGCTCCCGGGCCAGCAAGTTCTGAAGTTTCAGCAAGCCTGTTGCATGGCCCTGAGAGCTTGCGTACCTGTGTATGACACAGTGACGCAAGCTTTCCGAGTATGCAGCTGCAACGATTCTGAGGCGGGACGGATGATTTGGACCAGACCAGCCCAGATAGCTGGACAAGCTGTTCAGGCCGTCTAACGGCCACAGCAACGAGTAATCAATGAAGCGCGCCCAGGGAGATGCAAGCAGAAATACGGAAAAATCGGAATTAAGCCGAACTAGACGCCATCAACTAGGGGGCAAAGCTCACTTGCATATGCCTCAGTCATCTCATCCAAGACTGATTAGTAGTCCACTCGCAAGACCAGGCCGCTTAGGCCAAGAATTGATAATCCCATTCTCCTCAGACGAGACCCTCAACAGGACAAATAATGCGTCCCAAATGAGAGAGACAAGAAACAATCCGTCAAGCATCTGGGCAATCAAGCCGTAGCGGCTTGAAATGATGATTCGCCCAACAAGCCGCAGAGCGCAGATCGCCAGTCTCATCCAAGAATTATTTCAGGACCAGTTAGGTGTCTCAGGTGAGAAGTGATATACGAATCTACTCGTTACGGTAGAGCTCTTTCAGCAGCTGGTAGGCCTCGTTTAAGCGCCGCATGGTTTCTTCCGTGCCGCCAGAGTCGGGGTGATGGCTCATCGCCAACTCGCGGTAAGCCTCCCGTATCTGTCGCAGGGTGAGACGCTGCCCCGGCGCAGTTGGCAGTTGCAGCAGCTTCAAGGCCCCATGCAGGGTCATGGTGTGTTCCAAGGTCTGGAACGAAGTGCCCTTACGTCGCTTGCGGAAACGATGAACAAAGCGCCTGATCAGCGTTGGTAAGCGGAGTTCCAGGGTTGAAGTGCTGAAGGGATCCTCCAGCAAACCTGCCATCACCATGACTCGCTCAAAAGTTGCGGGCTCCCTGCCCCAGCTGGGAGCCGTATTGGCCACCACATCGCAGGCAAGCGACCAAGTAAAAGGGCGGCCCTCACTTTGATCACTCTGGCCCCAAATGTCCTGGGCCAACCACACCATTGCGGCTTCCAGTACCGCCTCATTGGCAACCTTGCCGTAGAGCTCAAGCCAGTGGTCACGGGCTCTGGCCAGGGAGCGATCGAGCACATCACCTCCTACATGGGGGAGAGGTTCTTGCGCCAGATCCATGGGTTGGCGTAAGGGCTGCAAACTGCGCTTGAGCTGGTCAGATTGGCGCCTCACAAAGCCAGGTAGGTCAATGCCGCTCTTACGAGGGCGCACTTCCGCTGCCATCGACGCATCAACATCGAAGTCGAAGGCAAATTCACGATCAGCTGATTCCCGATCCAGGCATAGGTCTCCCCCGGAGCCCCGGGTCATCAACACCAGAGCACCCTGTTCGTTGAAGGTTGATTCCAGGCTGGTTGGTTCGCTCGGCGAGCCATCAGGCTGTTGGTTGCCGTCGTCGGCAAAAACAGAGGTCTCAGCTTCCTCAGTAGCTGGGAAGATCTCTTGTAGCAGACGCTCCAAAATATCTCCGCGACTGCGGAGGCCCCACTCGGCCCGCAGCCCATCAATTTTGTCGAGCAAATCGACGGGCAGCTCCAGACTGAAGCGGCGACGATTGGGGTCCGCCGGCTTAGCCATGCCTAACGGCCCATAAGGTCGCGCATCATTTCCTGCTGAGCTTCTACAGCCTGCTGGTAGCGATCAACCAAGCTTTTGTTCCCAGGGGTTGAAGTTTGGTTGGGGGAATAACGCGGCTGATAAATTGGCGGAGGTGGTGGTGGGTTTGCTCTGAGGGGCGGCAGGCTGGGGAAGCGTGGCTGCAGCACCAACGGGGCCATTAATTCTGATCCATCCTGACCCTCACGATCTTGATCCGGAATCGCAGGCAGGGACTGGGGGGGCGTCATCGCCGCGGGGGAGGCTGTGTTACGAGCCAACTCAAGCAAACGCTGTCGCTCCTGCACCATGGCTACCTGACTGGCTGGCACGATGCTGAGTAGGTGACCAGGGGTGGCATCGGCCGGATAAACCAAGCTGATTCGAACTGGGTTGGATACACCTCCCCGAAGATTCAAAGAGGTAAGGGGCAAGCTTTGGCCAGAGCGCATGCCTACGTGCATTTCTTGAAGTCCTTCCTCCGTCAGTACTTGCAATGATCCCCTGAAGGCGGTGAAAGGTTTACCAGTGCCTGAGGCGGTGGGATGGCTGAGAACCAGCTCATAGGGGCCGGAGCCCTTGAGATTCAGATCGACATCAAATCGAACGCCGTAGGTGCCCACATTGTCTAGGGATGAATCCACCATGCGGCTGACGAGTGGATTGACCTGCACCTCGCGGGTGCCGAAATTATGGCGGTTAGTGCTCGTTAGCGGAAAATGTAATGGGCCTTGCTGAGCGAGATTGTGGGTCAGGGTGGCTTGGTAGGTATCACCTATGGCGACTCCTCCCACACGGGAGAAAATTCGGCGGCCATTGATGTCAGCAATGCGATTCAGGTAGACCCTGCCCGGAGCAAGCCGGCCCCGATCCAAAATAGCGATTAGATCCCAGTCGCTATTGGGTTCTTTCCCAGCAACAACAGCCATCTGAAAAGGTCCATCACTATTACCTTTCAACAAGGCGTTAGCAATGCCAAGCGCAGGCAGCTGGGTCTGGAATAGGACAATGCGGCTGCGGGCAGGAATAGTAATTTCCTGATCAAGTTTTGGATCTAGACGACCGCGTAGAACCTGCACAGCGGTTGCATCTCCAGGACCGGTATTCCAAGGGCGAGGCCCGAGGGGTCTTACTCCCATCTTGTAATTGACAAGATAGGGCGCCTCAAAGCTGTTGCGTACTGCACCGGTTTCAAAGCGGATGTGCACTTCCCGCATTCCGGGATTGATCAGAATCAGCCCTAAAGTGAGTTCTGGACGTCTACCAGAGCGGGATAGCTGGCGGCGGTTTGGGGGGAAATACTTGTGGTGCATGTGCACCCCAAAATCACCGTTGAAGGTGAATTCGGCGTTGCGCAAGGGCTGGCCAGTCTCTTCGGCGTAGGCATACCCCGGCGCTGTGCTGATCAGGATTCCGGGGCCTTCAACCTCCTCCGGCTGGTTCGAGTGCAGAACCGGCACCTTGTTGAAGGAGCCATTCAGGGGACGGGCCTGTTGTCCCACCATCAGTGCCACGTAAGCGGCCGCTGGCAGCGCCTGCAACAGGCCGAGGGGAGCCCCCAGGGCAGCTGCTATCAGCAGTTTGATGGGCCGCAACGGAAATCTGGCAATCAGGGTGTTGGGTTTGAGTGCAATGGCCCCTACTCCAAAAGGGTATGACGGGCAGTCGGCTGCAAACCCAGATTGAGAGCTCGTACAGGGGCTGGGAATGGAACAGACCGAAGGGTGTTTCGGGGCCATCGCTGGGGAAGAAACACAACACTCGGCAAGCCCGCCAGGCTCGCTAGAACCTTTAGGAACTTTCCTACTTTCTCATGCTTCCCCTCCTGGGCTGCTGTGGCAGCGTTGATGACGGTGGCGCTAGTAGCTGGAGGCGTCATCAAGAGCGCAAGCTGCGCATGCTGCAGTTCTGGCGGGACGGTGTGGAACGCCAGCTGGCAGCCGTGAATGCCTCGATCAGCACGCTGGAGCGACAGATGGAGCGGGATGCGGCCTCGGCTGGCAGTTGAGACTTGAGAACGCGTCTGCATTGAGCAGGGCGGCACGCATCTGTGCCAAGCCCTGCTTGAGCCTCCGCTGCACGGTCATCGGACTCACCTGAAGCAGGGCTGCCGTGCGCCGGTAGCTCCAGCCCGAGAGCACTACCTTCTGGATCACACGACGTAGTCCGGGCTCAAGGCAAGCAAGTTGCTGACGCACTTCAGCTCCCTGATACTCCCACTCATCCGCGCCGGTGAATCCAGATTCCGAGGGCCTGCAGCTCCAACCCTCGTGAAGTCTGGTTTCCTCATAGCCAGTCTCCAGATCCAGGGGCCTGGCCAGGGCTTGACCTCGTAGTAGTTCTTGCCATTGGTCAAGGCTGAGCTGCAGAGCTAGCCGCAGATCTTCGGCGCTGGGCTCCTGCCCATGGCCACTGGTCCAGCTGGCCTTCAGTTGACGCAGCTTGTCGTGCAGCTCCATCTGCCGACGCGGTAACCGCACGGCCGATGCCGAATCGCGCAGGTAGTGCAGGATGGCGCCCCGGATGTGGGGTCTGGCAAAGGCCTCGAAAGGAGTTGCTGTTTGTGGTCGATAGAGCTCGGCGGCTCGTAGCAGGCCCATCAGACCCACCTGAACCAGGTCGTCGAGGGGCTCCGGACAGCGGCGGCAGTAGTGCATAGCAATTGGGGTAACCAGACCGCAGTACTGGTTCACCCGCTGGTTGCGTTGTTTCAGGGCACGGCGGCAGAGGGATTTTGTTTTGATCGATTGGGTCATGGGCTGAAGTTGGGTTGGCAGGGTTTTCGTTCCCTTCCTTTCCAACCAGCCGCGACGGGGCCCTATTGCGCAACCGAAAAATTACGGAACGTCGATCACAGGTGCTTGTCGGGGGCAGCGGCAACCGCCTGCAGTAAGGACCAAGGCCCCTCTCGCTCCAGCAGCTCGAGATCGGACCTTTCCGTGGCCAGCAGATAGCCAGCAAAGGCAAGGGCATTGAGGCTGAAGCCAGCGCAATGTTCCTGGGTGCGCCGCACGGTGAGCAGCCAGTTGTCGTCGAAGAGCAGGTTGTATGGGTGCCTGGGCTGGGCGTCCTGGTGCGGATATCCCAGGCCCAGCTGCTCGGCATGCTCCAGGTAAAGGGCGGGTAGATCCCTACCCCCGTGGGCATCTGTGCGGGGACTCAGCCGATAGGCCCAGGGCCAGGGGCGCTCGTCCCTATCCAGCTGAACTTGGATTGCCGCAGACAGGGGCGTGCTGGCTTCTCCAGCGCGGCGGGGCAGCAGTTGCAGATGCCGGTGGGGCTGGCTGGCGCCAGAGGCGGCACAACTGTTGAAGAACCACAGCCCACCGGTGTCACTGGCCAGGAGCGAGACGCCGCGCCAGTCGTCAGCAGAAAGCCAGCCGGACTGCGGCTGCCAGGAGTCCGTGATCAGGAGCAGATGGCCCGCCTGTACTGGATATTTGTTGAGCAGCACCACATGGCCGCTGCTGAGCCGTTCCACTTCCAGAGCTTGCTCCCAGGGCAAGAAAGGATTGGGCTTGGGGCCACCACGGCGTAGGTGTTTGGGGGTGGTGCTCAGCAAGCGCCGCAACACAAATGGCTGGTGCTGCGGGGCCGCCAGGAACTCGGTAGCGAGGGGAACCAGGGAGCCGCTGGCCTGCGCCTGGCTGGATAACTGCAGCGCCAGCTGCCAGATGCGCTCAGCTCGCACCAGCCTTGAGGCGGGCCAGAGATGCTCCCTGGTAGTAGTGACCAAGAATCTGGTTGTAGCGATAGCCCTGCATAGCCAGATCCTGGGCGCCGTGCTGGCTCATGCTTGCGCCGAGATGGCCATGGGCTTCAAGAGATATCTGGCGGTTGGCGGCATAAAGACTTTCCACGATGGCGCCCTGATAGCTGAGGATCATGCCGGCGGTGCTGGCGGCAGCCTGGCGGGTGCGTTCGTTGCTGCTGGAGAGGCCCTTGTAGGCCTGCCAGCGGGTTGTGTCACCAAGGTGCCAGTGACGGTTGGCTGGGCGAGCCATGTGGGCGAGGGCATAGGAGCGGGCGGCTACGGCCTGGGCCCGCAGAGCCTCTAGCGACCAGCTGCTTGGCATCTCAGCTCCAACCACGGCACCGATGTAGGTCTCCAGACCAACGTGATTGACCACCCTGAGCCCGCCACTCTCGGGAATCAGACGCAGGCGCCCTCCATAGGGGCGGCAGTTAACCAGTACGGAGCTCCCACTGGTCTGCAGCCAGGCTTCTGGGCCCTGGAGCCAGAGTTCACTGAGGTTTACCGAACTGCCAGCGCCGCCCTGTTGGAGCAGCTGGCCCTCTCGGCTGACAACCTGCCAGGCACCGCTGGCGGAGAGATCGGGGTTGGTGCCGGCGCCAAGCAGGGCGACGCGGATTTCCAGATCGACTCCCGGACCCGCTTCGGGCTCAGCCAGGCCGAGGCTGGCAGTGGAAGTGGAAGTGGAAGTTGCTTGAGGTGTGGCCCGGCGCGCCTCGAGACGACGCAATTGCTCAGCTGCGGTAGCGGTGTCTTGCGCCGGGGGCGGCGTATCAATAAGGGCATCCAGCAACTCGCCCTGGGCGGCTCCATAGGGGCGGGGAGCCAGGCCCTGGGCCGCAAATCCCACCGCCACGGCCACAACGGCCATTGGGCCAGCCAGCATCAGTCTCCGGCTGAAGAAACCACGCAGATGAAGTCTTCTTGTCTGGAGAAGACCTCTGTTCTGGAGAAAACCCAGATTCAGGCGCAGGCGGCCAGGGAGGCCCAGGAGTCGGCTCCGGAGCCATCGGCCTGCACCCGCAATGTGCCGTTCCAAAGGAGATGGCCCGAACCGCTAAGTCGGATCATGCCCGAAGAAGCGCCATCGCACACCATCCCCCCCGGCCGCGGCGAGCACTGCCAACCCACTACGGAGCTGCGGCCTAGGCGATCAAGCCAAAAAGGCGCAACCAGCGCGTGGGCAGATCCAGTAACCGGATCCTCATCAATGCCAAGCCCTGGAGCGAAGAACCGCAGCTGGTAGTCGGCTGGCCGTCCAAGCACGGAGGGAAGGTCGTCTATCGATCCCTTCTCGATGGCCTGCATCAACACCAAGCCGCCCCGATCAGGACCCTCTAATTCCGCAGCCAGGCCAGGCAACTGGGCCAGCGCGGCCTCTGGCGTCAACAAGGCCACCCGATAACCGAGGCCTGAGCTCCAGTAGGCCAGGGGTGCCCCCCCTAGGCGTTCATGCAGCAACCGGATCAGCGCTGCCGATGGCTCGGCCGGCAGCAGACCGGCGCTAGGCAGCACCAGCTGCCCTGAACTGCCGCTGGCATCAAGGGCTACCGCCAGGGGGCCGCTGCGGGTGAACAGCTCCAATCGCCCGCCGGGCGCCACCTGCTGCCAGTGGCCCAAGGCCAGCAGGGCGGCGAGTGTTGCATGGCCGCATAAGGGGACCTCGCAGCTGGGGGTGAACCAGCGCAGGGCCCAGCGGCCTTGCTGCTGCAGCAAAAAAGCCGTCTCAGACTGGTTGAGACTGCGGGCAATGGCCTGCAGGGCGCCATCGCCCATGGGCTGATGTAGCTGCACCACGGCCGCACCGTTGCCGCAACAGGGTCCGTCAGCAAAAGCCTCAACCAGCACAGCTGGCAGGGAGACAAGTGGCGCCACCGCAGATCCGGGAAAGGTCATGCTTGCTGCCACTCCGGCCGCAGATCGCGCTCCATCAGAGCCTTAACGGCGGCGGCAGGGGTGGTGTGGCCTTCGAGCACCAGCACAACCTGCTCACAGATCGGCAGATGCCAGCCTTTGCGGCTGGCGAGCTGCAGGGCCGCTCTGGCCGTGCGAGGACCCTCAACGGTTGCTGAGATGCGCTCGCTTGCCTGCTGCTCGCTGCAGCCCTCGGCCAGAAGCACGCCGCATCGATAGTTGCGGCTGAGGCTGCTGTTGGCGGTGGCCAACAAATCCCCTAAGCCAGCCAGGCCGTAGAGAGTGCTCGTGGCACCGCCTAAACCCTCCAACACCACGCCGATCTCGGCTAAGCCCCGGCAGAGCAGGGATGCTTTGGCGTTCGCACCTAAAGCCAGACCATCGGAGATGCCGGCCGCAACGGCCATAACGTTTTTGAGTGCCCCTGCCGCCTCGGTGCCAATAGGATCTGTGTTTGTGTAAAGCCGCAGCGAAGTGTCGCTGAGCTGCTGCTGAAAGCGGCGGGCTAGATCCTGATCCGCAGCTGCGATCACGCTGGCCGCTGGTAGCCCTTGGCGCACCTCGGTTGCCAGATTCGGCCCACTCAGCACCAGCAAGGGGGCATCCGCCAACTGGTTTGACCAGAGCTGGGTGGCAGTTGCCAGCAGCTGGAGATCCAACCCCTTGCTGCAGCTCAATAGCGGCAGTCCAGTGGGCCAATGGGGAGCCAGCTGCTCAGCCAGGGACTGGACCCCTGCCATGGCTACCGCCGAAACCACCAGATCCTGGTTGGCAAGCAGGTCCACCGGACTGCTTCCAGAGCGCCGGGACCAACCCGTGACGATGTGACCTTGCTGACCCCAGCGCTCAAGCAGGGTCTGGCCCCAAGCCCCCAGGCCCAACACGGCGATGCGAATACCCATCGACTCCGAAGCAGCAGGCAGGTAGGCACTGCCATCATGCGGCAGGCCCATGGGTGCGGCTTCAGCTCTGGAATTTTTGTGGCAATGAGCTCAGCTTCGCCTTGGCAGGACTGGCATGGCACAGGATTGGTGGTGGGGTGTGGCGGCATCGGCCAGGCCCTGTTGCAGGAGCTGGGCCGAATCGCCCCGGGGCTGCAGCTTGTGGGAGCCTCACGCCAGGACTGGCGATTGCCTGGGGATCCCCTGTGGCGAGAGGTCGAGTTTTTACCGCTGGATCTCACCGACGACTCCAGCCTCTCGGTGTTGGCAGCAAGCCTTGAAAATCACCCCCCCCTGCGGCTGGTGATCAACACCGCCGGCCTGCTGCATGGGCCCCTGCTCCAACCGGAAAAGCGCCTCAGTCAGGTGAATCGCCAGGCCCTAGAGCTCAGCTTTGCGGTGAATGCCTTTGCGCCCCTGCTGCTGGCCCAGGCGATCGAATCCCTGTTTAGCCCTACAGACCCATTTCATTTCGCCAGCCTTTCGGCCCGGGTGGGGAGCATCGGCGACAACCAACTCGGTGGCTGGTATGCCTACCGGGCCGCCAAGGCCGCCCAAAATCAGATGCTGCGCACCCTGGCCCTGGAGTGGGCTCGCAGAAAGCCCAAGGGGTGTGTGAGCCTGCTCCACCCCGGAACCACGGCCACGGGCCTCTCCGCCCCCTTCCAGGCCGGTGTGCCGCCAGATCGGTTGTTCAGCCCAGAGCGCGCTGCTCAGCAGCTGCTCGACGTATTGGCGGTGCTTGAACCCCAGCAGACTGGACAGTTCTGGGCCTGGGATGGGCAGCAAATCGCCTGGTAGCTCTCAAATCAAGCAGCGTTTGCTTGCAGGATTGCTAAGGAAATCACCTCCAGAGCGGAATCCTCCGTGGCCTCTAGACGCACAGGTGGTGCCATGCCGTCCTGGTAGGCCTCAAGCCAGCGCGGCGCACACACGCACCAATGGTCTCCAGGCTTGAGACCGGGGAAGCCATAGGCGGGCGCCGGGGTGCTGAGGTCATTTCCCTGGGCCTGGCTGTAGCGCAGGAAGGCATCGCTCACGACACAGCAGACGCTGTGACGACCCAGGTCGGCGGCATTGGTACGGCATTGACCGTCGCGGAACCAACCTGTCATTGGTTGGCAGCCGCACACCACCAAGGGTTCACCCAGCACGTTTAGCGAAGCGGAAGCTGGCTGGCTGGAATCGCTCACGGGAACCGGGGAAAATGTGGATAGCTCCAGTCTGGCCAGGCAGTTCGGAGGTTGCAGCCCTGGGCTGACGACTAGCTTCAGAGCTATGCGAAAGGCAACACACCCGCACAAAGTTGGGCTGGGTAGTTGACGGATTCCGGGGGGGAGGCGTTAAAGGTCGAAGAGCGCGTTCACCCTGTCTTTCAGCGCGGCCCCCTTCATGAGCTGGGAATTCACCGAAGACGCGGCCTTTCTGGCCCTCTGCGACGCGTACAAAGAAAGCGGTGAACCCTCCGCCATGGAATTCCTCGCCCACGGCGAAGGGGCTTTCCATTTCCAGGAACTCACCCAGAACGCCGCCGGCGAAGGCATCGACCTGAGCGACTCCTCCAACCTGGAGGAGTTTCAGCAGGAGGTGATCGACGCCCTCGAAGACCTTTGCAGCTAGAGCTCAGGAGTAGAAAAAAGCAATCTCCTTAGCTTTCAAGCCATCCCATCCGGCAGCCTTAAGCCGGGCATCAAGGCTGGCTTGGTCGAAATGCTTCGAGCCTGTCTTAACGATGCGATTGCGCATCGATTTTTTGACACCGCTGCGGGCCCGCTGGCTTTCCAGATCCATCACCTCCGTGTAGAGAGCGATCATCTCGGCGGGGATCGGGGTGCCATCCAGGTCGATGCCCGAGGCGATTGCGGCATCAACGCCGCCAGGTCCGGCAATGGCCATAGCCGTTTTGCAAGGTGATTGGCCAGGCTAGAAGCCGCTGCCCCCCTGCTCAGGCTGAGAAGTAACGGGCTTGGCTGTGTAGGGCCACTAGGGCAGTGGTGCTCTGCTCTGGTTCGAGTTGGTCGCTCTCATCCATCGACATACCAATCCGCTTGGCACCGAGCCAGGCGAGCTGCTGGCGGGAGTCGGCCACATTTGGACAGGCGGGATAGCCAAAGGAGTAGCGGCTACCGCGATAGCGCTGGGCCAGCACGTCGCGCAGCGGCATCGCGGTGGGATCTGCAAAGCCAAGCTCCCGCCTGATGCGCGCATGAACCCATTCGGCCAGAGCCTCAGCCATCTGGACTCCAAGTCCATGGAAATAGAGGTAATCGGTGTATTGATCAGCTTTGAAAAGCTGCTGGGCAAAGCTGGTGGCACCTTCGCCCATGGTTACGGCCTGCATCGGCAACACATCGGTTGGCAGCGACGAACCATCGGCTGCGATTGCGAGATCTCGGTAGAAATCAGCGATGCAATAGCGGTTGCCTAAGCGCTGGCGGGGCAGCTCAAAGCGTCCTAGTTGTTGCTGGCGCTTAGCTGGGTCAAACAAGACCACGGCGTTGCCACTACGGCCGCAAGGGAAATAGCCGTAGGCCACCCGAGGTGAAAGCAGGCCCTCCTCGAGACAGCGCGCCATCCATTGCTGCAGAATGGGCTCCGCCTTCTCGACCAGCATTGCTTCGTAGTCTTCGCGGCTCTGCTGCTGGGTCTTACGCAGCTGCCACTGGCCTGCAAATAGGGCGTTGCGATCTAGGTAAGCGAATACTTCCTGCAGGTCGATCTCCTGCTCAGTTAAAACCTGGCTACCCCAAAAAGGTGGCTCAAGGGCGCTCTCTTCGGCCACAGCCGTAGAGCGCTGATCATTTGGTTCAACGCTGACAGTGGCTTCTTTAGGGGAAATAGATACAGCTTCACTTGCCCCAACCGCCTTGGCAGGCTCTTCTGCGGGGGTCTCGGGAGAGGTGATGCCAAGCCCCTCCGGAATCGCTCCAAGGAAACCCTGTAGGTCGTCCCAGGCACCGGCTGCCTTTGCCTCCATCAGGGCGTCCATAAAACGCAGGTCGGCAAATGCGTCGCGGCCGTAGATGACCTGACCTTGATAGGCGGCCCGGCAATCGCCATTAACAAACCGAGGCGTAAGCGCTGCTCCGCCAAGGATTACCGGTACGGCAATGCCAGCCTGATTAAAGGCTTCCAGATTGTCTTTCATGAAGGCCGTAGACTTCACAAGTAGACCGCTCATGGCGATGCAGTCGGCCTGATGCTGCTGCTGGGCATCGATTATAGCCTCGCAGCTTTGCTTGATGCCTAGATTGACAACTTCATAGCCATTATTGGTGAGAATAATATCTACAAGATTTTTGCCTATATCATGCACATCACCTTTTACGGTGGCGATCAGGAATTTACCCTTAGCCGAGCTTTCTCCCTCGGCCGTTTCCATGTGGGGCTCGAGATGGGCTACTGCCGCCTTCATAGTTTCGGCGCTTTGTAATACGAAGGGCAACTGCATCTGGCCGGAACCAAAGAGTTCGCCCACCACCTTCATGCCGTCGAGCAAAAAGGTGTTAATGATCTGCAGTGGCGGGTAAGTAGCAAGCGCTTCGTTTAGGGAGGCGTCAAGCCCGATTCGCTCACCATCAATGATGTGCTGCTTGAGACGCTCCTCCACCTTCAAGTCGGCGAGAGAGGGGCCTGAGGCCCTGGCCTCTTTGGCGCTCACCCCTTCAAACAAGGTTGTGAGCACGGTGAGAGGGTCGTAGCTGCAAATAGACCCCGGCTCATTGGTCTCGAAGCGACGCCGGTCGTAGATCAGATCGCGGCACACCTGCTGATGCTCCGGGCTGATCTTTGCCAGGGGCAGAATCTTGGCAGGGCTAATAATCGCCGCGTCCATCCCGGCTTCGCAGCAGTCGTGCAGAAATACCGAATTGAGCACAATCCGGGCCGCCGGCGACAGGCCGAAACTCACGTTGCTCACGCCCAGCACCACATGCACCCCTGGTAAGTCGGTGCGAATGCGGCGGATTGCCTCAATCGTGGCCGCACCATTGAGCCGATCTTCCTCAATTCCCGTGGATATCGGTAGGGCTAAGGGGTCGTAGAAAATCTCGTGAGCAGGAATTCCAAACTCAACCGCATCTCGGTAGGCGCGCTGGGCAATGGCAAATTTGCGCTCCGCTGTGCGTGCCATTCCCTCTTCATCGATGGTGCCCACGACAACCCCGGCGCCATAGGCCTTGGCCAGCTCCAGCACCTTGAAGAAACGCTCGTCACCATCTTCGTAGTTGGTGGAATTGAGGATGCACTTACCACCGGACACCTTGAGCCCGGACTCCATCTTCTGCCACTCGGTGGAATCAAGCATCAACGGCAGGTTGACGTTGGTGACGAGACGGCTCACCAACTCATGCATGTCCCGTTCACCATCGCGACCGACGTAATCGACGTTGACGTCGAGCACGTGGGCGTTCTCCTTAACCTGACCCCGCGCCACTCCCACCAGGCCATCCCAATCCTCCTCAGCTAGCAGCTCGCGCACTTTCTTGCTGCCGCTGGCGTTAAGCCGTTCACCAATGATCAGGAAGGAATTGTCCTGGTGGTAAGGCGTGGTGCTGTAGATCGAGGCCGCGGCGGGCTCACCCTGCAGCAGGGGGCGTGCGTGCTGGGTCTGGGGGGTGCGCACCGGTCGAGCAGCTGGATGCAACTCGGCTGCCAACTCGGTCAATGCGGCGATGTGGGCAGGGGTGGTGCCGCAGCAGCCACCGATCACCTGCACGCCTAGATCTTCAACGAAGTGCAGCAACTGCAGCTTCATTTCGAGCGGTGTCAAGCGGTAATGGGCTACACCACCGATGTTTTCTGGCAGGCCGGCATTGGGGATACAGCTCACCACAAACGGACTGTGCTCGCTCAGATAGCGGATGTGCTCCTTCATCTGCTCCGGTCCAGTGGCGCAGTTGAGCCCCAGCACATCAATCGGGAATGGCTCCAGGATCGCCACCACAGCAGCTATATCGGAGCCGACCAACATTGTGCCCGTGGTCTCCATGGTCACGCTCACCATCAACGGCCGCCTGTGGCCGGTCTTGGCGAAGGCGTGCTCAATGCCCTGCAGGGCCGCCTTGATCTGCAGCACATCCTGGCAGGTCTCGACAATAAATAGATCCACATCTCCCGCCAGCAGCCCTTCGGCCTGCTCAGCAAACGATGCCTTCATCGTGTCGAAGTCGATGTGGCCCAGGGTCGGCAGCTTCGTGGTTGGACCCATGGAGCCAGCCACGAAGCGCGGCTTATCTGGCGTGGAGTAGGCAGCGGCCACTTCGCGGGCCAGCTCTGCCGCCCTCTTGTTGAGGGCAAAGGTCTGGTCGGCGATGTCGTATTCAGCCAGCACCAACGAGGTGGCCCCGAAGGTGTCGGTTTCGATCACATCGCAGCCCGCCTCCAAAAACTGGCGATGCACTGCCTGCACAGCATCGGGGCGGGTGAAAACCAGATTTTCATTGCAGCCCTCAAGGGCAGCGCCACCGAAATCATCGGGGCCCAGATCCATCTGCTGCAGCGAGGTGCCTGTGGCACCGTCGAACACCAGCACCGGCCGCCCAGGCCCATGCAGGCGCTCAAGAAAGCCGATTCGCTTAACCAGCTGGGGTACTACTGCTGCAGTCATGTTGATCAACCGTCTACGCGAATCCGGGTCACCCAGTGGTCATAGGCGGAATCACGGCCTTCCGTGATTGCCGTTAAGCGCTCACGAATCGCGGTCATTACCGGCCGATGGCCAGGCATGTCGGTGGTCTCCACCCGGCGCACCGGGGTGACCTTGGCAGCGGTGCCACTGAGGAAGACTTCATCGGCCACAAACAGCTCGCTCTTATCGACCGGACGCTCCAGGGTGGGAATGCCCATGGCCTGGGCCAGTTCCAGCACGCTGGCCCGGGTGATGCCTTCAAGGATGTCCTGATCTACCCCGGGGGTGATAAGTACGCCATCTCGAACAATAAAAAGATTCATGCCGCTGGCTTCACTTACCTTGCCGCGACTATTGAGCAGCAAAGCCTCATCAAAACCACTTTTTACAGCTTCTGTCTTGGCCAGGGAGCTGGTGATGTAGGCGCCACTGATCTTGCCGCGCAGGGGCAGGGAGCGGTCTTCCTGGCGGGTCCAAGAGGAGATGCGGCAGCTCACACCCTCAGGGGAGAGGTAGTCGCCCAGCTCCAGACCGTAGATGAGAAAATCGGTCTCAATGTTGTGTAGCCGGGGGGCGATACCGAGATCACTGGTGTAAACAAACGGGCGCAAATAAATCGGGCAGGTTGGTTTATTTGCCCGCAGGAAGGTCACGATCGCGTCGTGAATGGTTTCTTCGGCTAGCTCAGTGAGCAGCAGCCGAGCACTCTGGCTGAGGCGACGGGTGTGGCGATCGGCGCGGAAAAGCAGGATCTCAGCCGGGTCGCTGGGATTGGGCAGGGCCCGCATGCCGCCGAAAGCTCCAGTGCCGTAGTGGAGGGCGTGGGTGGCCACCGACAGGGTGGCTTCGGCAAAGGGCACGCATCGGCCACCGAACCAGGCGTAGGGCAGGAACTGGTGCATGGTGGGGGCGAAGCGGGCGGTGCTGGCGCGACGGCCTGTGGCCGAGATCAAACGATCTTCTCACCGCAGCAAGCAGGATGGGGCGATGCATCGCTTGGCGTCGGTACCTGGGGGAGGAGCAGAAGCCGATATCGGCGCGCTGGTGGAGCAGCCTGCCGCGCCTGTGCTGCTGCTCAGCAGTGCAGACACCGACCTGCTGGCCATTGACCAGTTGCTTGAGCGGGAACCCCAGCTGCTGACAGCGGAGCTGCGCGGCCTAAACCTGGCCGCCCTGGCTCACCCGGCCCAGATCGACCACTACCTCAATTCCACGGTGCGCCACGCCCGGCTGGTGGTTGTGCGGTTACTGGGGGGCAGGGGTCACTGGAGTTATGGCTTGGAGCAGCTCCAGCGCTGGGCAGGCTCAGCCCCAGAGCGCCAATTGCTCATGCTGGCTGGCACGGCCGATGAGGAGCAGGTGCTGGCGGGGCTGGGCACCGTCGCCCCTGAATTAGCAATCGGCCTGGCCCGCTGCCTGCGGGAGGGGGGACCCGCCAACCTGCGTCAGGTGCTGCAGGCTTTGCAGGCTCTGCTTGAAGGTCTGTCTCCAGCGCCGCCACGGGCCGAGCCCCTCGCCGATCCACTACCCCATGATTGGCAGCAGGAGCAAGGCCCTCGCGTAGGCGTGATCGCCTATCGGGCCCTACTGCAGGCCGGTGACCTGGCCCTGATGGATGCCACCCTGCAGGCCCTGCGCCAGGCAGGACTGTGCCCGCGGGCGCTGTGGGTAAGCGGCCTACGGGATGGGGTGGTGCAGCGGGGCGTGGCCGACCTACTGCAGCGGGAAGGAGTCCAGGCCGTGTTGTGCAGCACCTCCTTTGCCTCAGTGCAGTTTGAGGAGGCCGGCCTAGGGGCGCCGCTATGGGAGCAACTCGGTGTGCCGGTGCTGCAGCTGCTTTGCAGTAGCCAGCCCCGCAGCCGCTGGCAGACCAGCAGCATCGGCTTGGGCCCGACCGACCTCACCCTCCAAGTGGCCTTGCCAGAGTTGGACGGGCGGCTCACTACCCGCATTGGCGCCTTTAAGGAGACCGTGGGCGCCAGCGAGCGTCTGGCTTCGGCCCTGCAGCGGTACGAACCGGATCCGGAACGGCTGACCTGGATCGCCCAGCTCTGTGCCAACTGGATCCGGTTGCGCCAAACCCCATCTGCCGAACGCCGCGTTGCGCTTGTCCTGGCCAATTACCCAACCCGCAACAGCCGCCTCGCCAATGGCGTTGGACTCGATACGCCGGCCTCAACGGCCTTGATGTTGCAGTGGCTGGCCGGGGCTGGCTACAAGTTGCATGGCCCAGTACCTGTCGATGGCGAGGCCCTGATCCATATGCTGCTGGCTGGACGCAGCAACGATCCGGAGAGCGAGCACCGACCCGCCCTGACCCTGCTGCCCCTTGCCACATACCAGGACTGGTATGCCTGCCTCCCCAGCGAGGGCCGCCAAAGGCTCGAGGCGGTGTGGGGACCGCCTGAACTCGATGTCGCTCTGGTTAGCGCCGCCGGAGCTGTACCCGGCTTCCCAATCCGTGGCTTGCAGCTGGGGCATGTGAGCGTCTTGATCCAGCCAGACCGCGGTTACGACAGGGATCCGGCCCTCAGCTATCACAGCCCCGACCTGCCCCCCACCCACGCCTACCTAGCCCAATACCTCTGGCTGCGCCTGGAGTTTGGCGCCCATGCGGTGGTGCATGTGGGCAAGCACGGCAACCTGGAATGGTTGCCTGGCAAGGGATTGGGGCTGTCCGCCAGCTGTTTTCCGGAGTGGGCCCTAGGGCCGCTGCCCCATCTTTATCCCTTCATCGTCAACGATCCCGGCGAGGGCTCCCAGGCCAAGCGGCGCAGCCAGGCGGTGATCCTCGATCACCTGACACCGCCCCTGGGGCGGGCGGGGCTGCATGGGGCGCTGCAGCGACTTGAGGTTTTGCTGGATGAGTATTGGGAGGCCTGTCAGCTCGGCAGTGAACGGGCGGGCCCCCTGCGCCAGGCCCTGGCCGAGCAGCTCGAGAACCTGGAGCTACCCCTCGGTAGCGCCGCGGAGCTTGATAGCCGGCTCGATGCTGCCGATGGATACCTCTGCGAGCTCAAGGAGGCCCAGATCCGCCTGGGGCTCCACACCTTCGGCACCCTGCCAGAGCCCGGTCGCCTGGCGGAGCTGCTGCTCTGTTTGGCCCGTTGTCCGTTGGCTGGGCAACCTGGGCTCACCCAGGCCCTGGCGCAAGACCTCCAACTCAGCTTCGACCCCTGGGGCGATGAAGACGCCACTCGTCTTTGCCAGGCAGACCAGCAACGGCTCCAGGGCGCCTTTGGCGGAGAGCTACCGCGCCTGGTGGGAGATGGGGTAGCGCTGTTGGAGGCGCAAGCTCTGACCCTGGTGGAGCAGGAGCTGGCCGGCGTGCAACAAAGCCAAGCCCAGCCTTCGCCATCACCTGGTCCCAGGCTGCAACAGGCGCTGATGCACCTGCGCCAGGCCCTGATGCCCCCCCTACTGGCCTGCGGCCGCGCCGAGCGGGAGGCTTTCCTGCGGGGCCTGGAGGGGGAGCGCATTGCCGCAGGACCATCCGGAGCACCCACCCGCGGCCGACCAGACCTGCTGCCGACCGGGCGCAATTTTTACAGCGTCGACCTGCGCGGGCTACCCACTGAAGCGGCCTGGGACCTGGGCCGACGCAGCGCCGAATTGCTGCTGGAACTGCACCTTCAGGAACAGGGGGAGCACCTGAGCAGCTTGGCCCTATCCGTTTGGGGCACGGCAACAATGCGCAATGGCGGCGAGGACATCGCCCAGGCGCTGGCCCTACTTGGCGTGCGACCGGTTTGGGATGGACCAACCCGCCGCATGGTCGATCTGGAGGTGATTCCCCTGAGCCTGCTGGGCCGTGCGCGGGTGGACGTGACCCTGCGCATCTCAGGACTCTTCCGCGACGCCTTCCCCCAACTGGTGGGGTGGGTCAACCGGGCCACTGAACTGGTATCCGCCCTAAACGAACCAGAGGCGGACAACCCCCTCGCCGCTGCCTATCGCCGCGAAGGCACCAGCGCCCGCGTCTACGGCTCAGCGCCAGGCGCCTACGGGGCAGGACTGCAGGGCCTGATCGACAGCGGCCACTGGGAGGAGCGGGCTGACCTGGGCGAGGCTTTTTTGAACTGGAGCAGCTGGCGTTACGACAGCCAGGCCGGGGCTTCTGGGCAGGCTGGCATCGAAGCCCAGGCCGACCGGAGCGGCCTGGAGCAGCGGCTCAAGGCGGTGCAGGTGGTGTTGCACAACCAGGACAACCGGGAGCACGATCTGCTCGACTCCGACGACTACTACCAGTTTCAGGGTGGCTTAAGTGCAGCGGTGGAGCGGGTCTCTGGGCAGCGCCCGGCACTTTGGTTTGGCGACCATTCCCGAGCTGCCCGGCCCCGGCTGCACCGGCTGGAGCGGGAATTTGACAAGGTGCTGCGCAGCCGCGTGCTCAACCCCCGCTGGATCGCAGCGATGAAAGGCCATGGCTACAAAGGCGGCTTCGAAATGGCTGCCAGCCTCGATTATCTGTTTGCCTACGACGCCAGTACCGGCCGAGTCCCTGACTGGGGCTACGGCGCCATCTGCGACCAGTGGCTCGGGGATCAGACAGTGCGTGATTTCCTGGTGCAGAGCAATCCCTGGGCCCTGCGCGACATGGCCGAACGGCTACTGGAAGCCCACAACAGGGGGCTATGGGAAGGGGCACAAAAAAACCAGCTGGAGCAGTTGCGCCAGCTGGTTCTTGATAGCGAAAGTCTGATTGAGCAGCGCTAAGGCAACCAAGCCAACTTGCTCAACCTTTTAATTCTCTGCTCATGCGCTTGAAAGGATCAATGTCGCCAGCTTTGCCGCTGGCTTGCTGGCTGATCTGGACCTGCGGGCTTGCCATCGCAGCGGCTTGGGCCTGAGCCTGAGCTTGAGCCTGCTCCTGCTCCTGCTTGATCGCTGCACTTCCACCAGGCACATTCACGCCCATGGCAGAACCCTTCATGCGCTGATCAAGCTCCGCCTGGGACATGGTTTGGGCGAAGGTCTTCTTGACCGGCTTTGGGACACCTCGGGTGAGATCAAAGGCTTGTTCAGGCTGGCTGGTCTGGCCACCCAAGCCATCTGAGACCCGCTCCAGCCGCGACTCCATCGAAGCCACCTCTGCCACCATCTCCTTATTGCCGGGGCTGTCAGCCGTGCCCGGGAAGGTGCGGCGAATGGTGTTGGAGCGCCGCATGAAATCAACGTTGCCCATGCTGCTGGAAGCATCGGCATCTAGGAAGAATGTTTCAACCTCCTTTTTGGGCTGGGGGGTCTTCGGGGCGGCGGCGTTGCCGTCGCGGGTGGCGAACAGGCGATCAAACAAACCCATCGTCTGCCAGGGGTAAGCGTCAGGAAACCCTAGCGGCCGAGAAGCGCTAATCCATGGGTATCTGTACCGCAACTCATCAAAAGACCACGTTGCTGCAGCTCAGCAGCAATCGCCTCGCACACCAAAGGCGTTGGTGTCCAGCGCGACTGCATTTGGTAGTCGTACCACGCCTCGGCGCCATCAAAACCGAGACGATCGGCGGCGGCGATCAACCGCTGGAAGGGCAGGCGATAGCGGGCGGGATGGGCAAGCAGCAGCAGACCTCCCGCTTGGCGCCCCGCCTCCAGCACCGCCTCAGCCTGGAGCGCTGGCCCCACAAGCGCCCGCCCCTGCAGATAGGGCTCAAGGCTGGGGTGATCGGCATCAAAACCAAGAACCAGCACATGCACCAAACAGCCCTCGAGCAAGCAGCTGATTTCCACCCCTCGCCAGAAACTGGGCACGGCACGGCCCTCGCTAGCCGCCGCCTTAAAAACCTCCATGGCAGGCCCGTGGGCGGCGAGGCTGTGGTGATCGGTGATGGCTAGGTGCTCCAGGCCGAGTTCTAGGGCCTGCTGGGCCAGCTCAAGGGGGGTCAGGCTGCCGTCGCTGAAGATGGTGTGGCAGTGGAAATTGACCCGGCCAGGGCAGCAGGCCGGCGTCAGCTGGCGGAGTACATGACGCAATGGGTGATCAGGCATCAGGTGTTCAGGCATTCGCGGACAACCGCTCCGCCCGCAGCCGCCGCCAGCGGGCATAAAACTGAATCGATGCGGCCATGAACACCACCAGGGCCACGATGAACCAGGTGGCAGCACCAGTAGGGAATTGGTTTTTGAAAACCACCAGCATCACCACGATCACCAGCAGCAGGGTGGGCAACTCGTTTAACGCCCGCAATTGTTTAGGGCTCCAGCTGCAGGCTCCCCTGTTGAGCTGGCCCATCAACCGGTAGCAAAAGGCGTGGTAGGCCAGCAAGGCAGCCACGAAGGCCAACTTGGCGTGCATCCAGCCCTGCTGCAGCCAGGCGGGATTCACGCTCAGCAAGCCAGCCGCACAGACCACTGCGACCACCATGCCGGGGGTGGTGATGATGTTGGCCAGACGGCGCTCCATCAAGCCGTACTGGGCCTGGAAAGCCAGCCTGAGCGACTCCTCCAGCTCCTCAGCCTCGCGGTGATAGATGAACAGCCGCACTAGATAGAAAAGCCCGGCAAACCACACAACCACACCCACGATGTGGAGAGTCTTGAACCAGAGGTAGGCCTCGGCGGGCCAGCTCAGGGTCAATAAGGGCATGGCGGCAGTTCAAGCAAGGGCCCACAAACTAGGCCGAAGCGGTCAGTGGTCTGAAGGAGTCAGTGGGCCGCAGCGGTCAGTGGGCTGAAGCAGTAGCCCGGATCGCCGCCAGCTCGTCGGCGGGGATCTTCTCGAGCTGCTTCATCACCAGCCCCATGCGGTGGTTGCGGCGCAGTCCCTCTTGGTTGCGAGCCAAGAAATCCCAATAGAGCGCGTTGAAGGGACAGGCATCCGCTCCAGTGCGCTGCTTCGGGTTGTAGCGGCAGCCCTTGCAGTAGCTGCTCATCCGATTGATGTAATTACCGCTGGCGGCGTAAGGCTTGCTGGCCAGCATGCCGCCATCGGCAAACAACCCCATGCCGAGCACGTTGGTTTGCATCACCCAGTCGTAGCCATCAACAAACATGCGGTGAAACCAGGCGGTGAAGGCCTGGGGATCCAGGCCGGCGATCAAGCCGTAGTTGGCTAGAACCATCAAGCGCTGGATGTGGTGGGCGTAGCCGTTGAGCTCAAGCTCAGCCAGCACCGTGTCCATGCAGGCCATGCCACTGCCGCCCAGCTGCTCTAGCCAGCCGGGCAACGGACGATTAGCGCCGAAGTGATTTCGGGCCGGATAGTCGGCGCCAAACCACCAGTAGAGGCCGTGGGTGTATTCGCGCCAGCCCAATATCTGACGAATCACCCCCTCCAGGCAGGCAAGGGGCGTACCCCGCTCCAGCCCGGCCTGCTCCAGCCGGCGGATCACCTCAAGCGGCTGCAACAGGCCAATGTTGAGACAAGGGGAAAGCAGGGCGTGCCACAGGGTGGGCTGGCCGCTGACCATGGCGTCCTGGAACGGGCCGAAGCCATCGAGCCGCGTATCGATGAAATGCTCCAGCACCGCCAGCGCCTGGCTGCGGGTAACTGCCCACCCGAACGGCGCACTAATCCCTGGCAAGCCAGGTTCAGAGGCGGCCTCAAGCTCCTGAGCCAGCTGGTCCACCTTGGCAATCACGGCCCGGGTGATTGCATCTGACGCAAAAACCAATGGCTCTGGCCCCACCAGCCCCTTGGGCGGTGCCTTGCGATTCTCCTGGTCGTAGTTCCACTGTCCACCAAGCGGTTGGCCGTCATCGCCCATCAGCACGCCAAAACGCTTGCGGCCCTCGCGGTAGAACAATTCCATGCGCAGCTGCTTGTAGGGAGCAGCCCAGGCGCCGAAATCATCCCGGCTCCAGAGAAAAGCATTGGAGAGGTGCCACACCAGGGGCGTAGGCAGGGGCAGCCGTTCAATCGCTTCACGAAAGGGGCGCTCGGCTGGCTCCATCAGATGCAGCTCGCTGATCTCGTGCTCGGCCAGCCAATCCTTCAGCGCTTCAGCAAAGGTTGGGGCCTCAAGCAGGTCCACCGTCCAGCCCAGCTGGCGCAGCTCGGCCGCGAAGTGCCGCATGGCACTCCACACCAGCACCAGCTTCTGGCGGTGATAGCGGCGTTGCTGCAGCACCGAGCTGCTCTCAATCAGCAATACCCGGGCAGTTGCGGGGGTGTGGGCTGCCAAAGCTGCCTGGAGGGGGTCCAGCTGGTCGCCCAGCACCCAGATGCCAATCACGCTCAGGCCTCCCCAGCCAGCCGGCAGGCACGGCGGGCGACGGCCGCGGCATAGCCCCGCTCCACCGGACCAGCCAGGGGGCTGAGCACCCCATTGCGGCAATCCACCACCAGACGCTCGTGCTGGCCCTGCTGGTCATTTACCCGCAGCCGCAGCTGCCAGTGATGCTTAGCGCTGCGGTGGATCTCATCACCACATACGGGCCCAACGCAGATGCCGGGGGCGCCGAGGGCCGGCGGCGTTAGGGCAGGTGAAAAAAGCAGCAGCAGCCCCAGGGCCAAGGGCAGTAGCAGCAGGGAAGCCAGACGCCTCAACTGGCCAACTCCTCGCTAACGAGCTCGTCACTTGGGTGAAAGTAATCCCACACCTGGCGGGCCAGGGCCGGCCCCACTCCCGGGGCAGCGGCGATCTGCTCTGGACTGGCCAACTGGATGGCATCAATCGAGCGGAAGTGGGCCAATAACTCCTTGACCCGTTTCGGTCCCAGGCCAGGAATATCGGAGAGGCGCGAGCGCTTCATCCTCTCGCCCCGCTGCTGGCGATGGAAGCTCACAGCGAAACGGTGGGCCTCATCGCGCAGGCGGCGCAGCAGCTGCACACCCAGCTGGTCGGGCTCACTCTCCAGGGGCTGCTTGGCCCCTGGCATAAACACCTCCTCCCGCTGCTTGGCCAGGGAACAAACCACCAGCTCTTCGTGCAGATTCAGCTCCCGCAGGGCCTCCATCACCGCCGAAAGCTGACCCTTGCCGCCGTCGATCATCACCACATCGGGCCAATCATTGAGGCCACCGGTGTGGAGCGTGGTGTTGGCGGCCCGCCGGAGCTCGCCCAGGTCGGCACCCTCGGCCTTGGCCTGGGCCCAGCGGCGAAAGCGGCGGCGCATGATCTCGGCCATGGCCATGAAGTCGTCGGAATGGCCAGAGCGGATCGAGCTGCTTTGGATCTTGTATTTGCGGTAGTGCTGTTTGGCCGGCAGACCATCGATAAACACCACCTGGGAGGCCACGGCGTCGCTGCCCTGGATATGGCTGATGTCGTAGCCCTCGACGCGACGTGGGGGGGTTGGCAGCTCCAGCAGCTGGGCCAGGTCTTCAGTGGCCAGCAGTTGCTGCTCGGCACCGCGCTGGGCCCGCTGCAGCTCGTAGCTGGCATTGCGCTCCAGCAACTCGATCAGATCGGCTTTTTGCTGCCGTTGGGGCACCGCAAGTTTCACCTTGCGGCCGCGGCGCTCCGCCAGCCACTCCTCGATCAGGGGCTGCTGGGGTAGGGCGTGCTGCAGCAGCAGCTCGGGGGGAATCTCCACCGGCTCCACCTGGCTGTAGTGCTCCTCCACCACCCGCTGCAGGATGCGGCCGGGCTCCAGGGGCTGGCCATCGGCGCCGACGGCATCAGCGGTGAAGCCAAGCCGCCCCACCAGCTTGCCGGCCCGCATCTGGAACAGCTGCACTGCCGCCACCCGCTCATCGGCGGCTAAAGCCACCACATCACGGCTCACCGAGCTGTCGCCCAGGCTCATTTTCTGATCAGCGGTGAGGGTGTCGATGCCCTGCAGCTGGTCGCGCACCCGCGCGGCGCTCTCGAAGTCAAGCCGCTCGGCATATTTGCCCATCTGCTCATTCAGCAGCTCGAGCAGCTCCTCGTTGCGCCCTTGAAACACCATCGCCACCTGGCGCAGGGTGAGGTGGTAAGCCTCGGAGCTGATCTTTTCCTGGCACACCCCAGGGCAGCGGCCGATGTCGTAGTTGAGGCAGGTGCGCTCCCTGTAGAGCGGCTGGGGTCGCTGGCGCAGCGGGAACACCCGCTTCACCAGGGTGAGGGTGCGGCGCAGTAGGCCCACATCCACGTAGGGCCCGTAAAAGCGATCCAGGGGCGAGCGAAACCGCCGCCGCCGGGTGATGAAGATGCGCGGGTAGGCCTCGCTCCAGGTGATGCAGAGATAGGGATATTTCTTGTCGTCTTTGAGCAGCACATTGAAGTGCGGCTGGTTCTGCTTGATCAGGTTGGATTCGAGCGCCAGCGCCTCGGCTTCACTGTCGGTGACGATGAATTCGATCTCACACACCTGGCGCACCATCAGGGAGATGCGCGGGCTGTGGCCATGGCCGCTGCCACTTTGGAAATAACTGCGCACCCGATTGCGCAGCACCTTGGCCTTGCCGATATAGAGGATGCGATCGCTGGCATCGCGCAGCAGATAGCAGCCCGGCTCGGAGGGCACCTCCTTGAGCCGGACCTTGAGGCGTTCGGGTTGCTGCAGCAGGGGCAGGCTCAACCGCCGTATTGCCAGCCGGTGCTGCCGAGCTCAAGGGCAGCACCATCGCGGTGCAGGGTGGCCGTCTTCACCTCGCCCACAAACACGGTGTGGTCGCCATGGGCCACCTGACCCACCAGCTCACATTCCACCGCACCAAGGGCGTTGTCGAGAATCGGCAAGCCCAGCTCACCGAGGCTGAAGGGGGCCGCATCGAAGCGACCGCCCATGGCTTTTTGGGGTTTGAAGAAAACTGCGGCCAGGTCCTTCTGGTCAGCGGCAAGCACGTTCAGGGAAAATTTCTTGGTGCGCTGAATGATGCCGTTGCTGGTGCTGTCGGCCCGCACAGCCATCACCACCAATGGCGGCTCAAAGGAGCCCTGGGTCACCCAGCTGGCGGTGAAGCCATTGACCTCATCCCCCTCAGCTACGCCGCAGATGAACACGCCATGGGGAATTTTGCGCAGCAGGGTTTTCTTGGCTTCGGCGTTAAGGGCGGCGTTAAGGGCCATGGCGGCAAGAGCGCTTAGAACTACATCCACCCTAGAAACGCCTCGGGCACCCATAGGCTGGCCCGATGCGCGCCCTCTACCCCGGCAGCTTCGATCCCCTCACCCTGGGCCACCTCGACCTGATCGAGAGGGCAGCACGCCTGTTTGACGGTGTGGTGGTGGCCGTGCTGCAGAACCCCAGCAAGCAGCCGGCCTTCAGCCTCGAGCAACGCCTGGAGCAGATCGGCACCGCAACGGCCCATCTCCCGGGGGTTGAAGTAGGCAGTTTTGATGGCCTCACCGTCGATTTCGCCAGTCGTTGCCAGGCCCAGGTGATTCTGCGGGGCCTGCGGGCCCTGAGCGACTTTGAATTCGAGTTGCAGATCGCCCACACCAATAAAAGCCTGGCCCCCCAGGTGGAAACCCTGTTTCTTGCTACTGCTGTGCACCACAGCTTCCTGAGCAGTTCTGTGGTGAAGGAGGTGGCTCGCTTTGGCGGCGATGTGCGTCACATGGTGCCCCCCAGAGTGGCGGAAGACCTGTGCAGGCTTTTTAATCGGGCATCTGTTTAGAGCTGTACATGACCGAGCCCACCATCACCGTGCTGGATCAGCTCGATCAGCTGGAGGAGATCGTGCTGGAGGGAAGCCGCATTCCGTTCAGCGGCGGACGGCTGGTCAATGAGCAAGACGCCATTGAAGTGATGGATGCCCTGCGGGAATCGCTGCCGAGCCAGCTGCAGCAGGCCGTAGGGCTGATCCGCCAGCGTGAGGAATTTATTGGCCAGGCGCGACAGAAGTCCGACGAGATCATTGCTGCTGGTAAAAGGGAGCGGGAGCAGCTAATCAACTCTGCCGCCATTCGTCAGGAGGCGGAGCGGCAGGTGGGTGAGCTGCGGGATCAGGCCCGCCAGCAATGCGAGCAGCTGATGTTGCAAGCCCGCCAGCAGGTTGCCCAGGCTGAACAGGAGCACCAGGCACGCACGGCCCAGATGGAGCAGCAATTTGCGCTCCGCCGTCAGCAGCTCGAACAGGAAACGGCCGAGCGCAACCGCCAGCTGCTCGAACAGCACGATCGCAATCGTCAACAGGCGATGGCTGAACTTGAGCAGATCCGCCAAGAGGGAGTGAGGGTGCAGCGCGATAGCCAGGCAGAAGCGGAGCGGGTGCACAACGACGCCCTGCAGTTCCGCCAGCAGACCCAGCAGCAATGCGACGCCCTGGTGAGCCGCAGCCGCCAGGAGTCGGCCGCCATTCAAGAGGGTGCCAACCGCTACGCCGAGCAGGTGCTGGGCGAACTCGAGGGCAGGTTAAAGGAGATGAGCCAGGTGGTACTGGGGGGCCGCCGCGAGCTGGTGCGACTCCAGGCGCCAGAAGCTGCCGCGCCAGCTGTCGAGGAGACGACGGGCCGCCGCCGCCGGGTAGCCAACACTCTCAAGCAGCTAGCGGGCTAGGGGGGGCACAGCTGGCTGTTTTGCGCTTGACGCAACAGCTTGCCAATAGTGACGTTGGGCGAGCTAGCCCCATTGCTGATGGCGCTTACGTAGCGGGGCCCGGCCCCCGTCATCAGCACGCCACTGATGGAGCGGACACCGCTGATCGTGCCTGTCTTGCCAAAGAATTGACCCTGCAGGGAGGTGCCCACATAAAGGTTGCGCAGGGTGCCCCGCTGCCCCGCAACCGCCATCGACGCCAGATAGGCGCGGCCGTAGGGGTGCTGATCCATGCGCATAAGCAGGGCAGCCAAGAAGCGGCTGGTGAGTCGGTTGGCGCGGTCGAGGCCACTGCCATCGGCAACGCGAACCCCCTGCATCGGCAGGCCCTGTTCGGTGAGCCACAGCATCTGAAGCTGGGTGGCTCGGGCCAGATCCCAGGTACCAGCGCCCTGGCGCAGCAGAACTTCGGCGGTGAAATTGTGGCTTTCGGTGTTAGCCAGGCTCAGCAGGTTGTGCATCGGAGCCGATGGCTCTTGGTGCAGCAGCACCGCATCAGCGGGCAGGGGGGCGCGGGCCGACACCAGTGACAGCTGCACCTTGGCCCCCCTCTGAACCATGGTTTTCTGCAGCAGGGTCTGCAGTCGCGAAGGCGGATTCATCACCGCCTCGTTGATGGCATTGCTAGTGACCGCCAGCCGGGTGATCGGCGCGCCGTAGGCGTAGTAGCGGTCATCTGGGTGCCAACCTTGGGGCCACCAGGCCTGACGAGGCTCCTCGGCAATCTGCAACCGCACCAGCGAAGGCGTCTCACCACTGCTGCCACCCGACCCCATCGCCAACATGGCGAATCGCTGCAGTTGGGGCAGGGCCAGGTCGGGGTCGCCCTCTCCGGTGAGGCGGAAGCTGCCATCACCCAGCCGCCAGAGCTGGGTATTAAGGCGATAGTCAGGGCCCAATCGGTCTAGGGCGTAGGCCGTGCTCACCAGCTTCTGATTGGAAGCAGGGATGCGGGGCCGGGTGCCGTTGAGGTCGGCCAGCAGACGGCCCTGGGCATCGGCAATGGTGATGCTCCACACAGAAGCCTCGCCTGCCACGGTGGCAAGCAGCCGCTGCTGCAGCGCCGGACAGCTCAGCTGGGCCTGTAGCTGGGGCAGGCCAACCGGTGGGGGCAGGGGCGGCAGGGACGCCAGGGGCACCTGCGGGGCCAATGGCATCTGCTGGGCCAAGGCGGTGGCTGGCGCAACCGCTAAAACGAGAACTAGGGCATGCGCACCAGAAAGGCGCAGCAGAAGCTGACGCTTAGCAGGGGATTTGAGAGGGGCCATCTCAGCCACCTCCAACCTGGAGGCCGCTAACCGTGCCGCCCACGCGGAATTGCTCCCCCTCTATTTCCACTGGGGCACCAATCTTGATGGTTTGGTTGCCAAAAACCACACCACCAGCACTCTTGCGGCCCTGGCCCTGGAGCACAAAACGAGCATCGAGGCTGCCCAGGATTGCCTGGTTGGGGTCCAGAGCCGTCACCACCGATCCGTTTGGTTGGACCGCCACCAGGCGCCGCTGCAGCGGCAACACCTGCTTGATCGCCACCGAGCCATGGGGCTGGTTACGGATCACGATTGCAACCTTGCCCTCCTCCTGGGCGGCCTGAATCAAGGCCCTGGGATCAGCCACCGGCACGCCACGCACATCCACCAGCACGGTGACTGGGGTGAGGCCACCGGTGGCCTGAGCCACCGCTCCGCTCAGCTTGGGGCTCCAGATAACCCCTGCGGCAGCAAGGAGCACCGCAACTCCGGCGCCGATGTCAACAAGGCTCCAGGAGCGTCCTTTTGCTGCAGGGCTCTGGTCGCTCTCGGAAGCCATCGGCAAGGTCTGCGTTTGGCGAAGTGTACGGAGGCTGGCCGGTTAGATCCAGTGCAAGTGGTTCCGCAGGGGGCTAGTTGCGCAGGCCTTCGATGAAAGCGTCCATGACTTTGAGGTTGGCTCCAAGCCCCAGGCCGGCTTCACCCGCCATGGCTAACGCCCGTTGCTCCATGTCTGGCTTCTGGTCGAAATTGCAAACAAAGCGATAGCCATCGGCATCGCAGCGATACAGCTCCCACATCCCCGGACAGGCCCGACGCAGGGCCCCATCTCCTGTTGGAATCAGGGCATAGGCGCTCTGCCAGCCGGACAGAAAACCCTTGCGGCGCTCCCGAGCCACGCTGCCGATGCCGATGGCCGCATCCTCGAGGTTGCCGTTTAACAGCAAAACAACGCCGCGGTGCAGGGCGCACACCTGCTCCACCTCCTCATAGTCGGCAGGGGAAGGTGCCACCAGCAGCAGCACGCCCTCGCTGCCGCCATCAGCCTGCTGAAGGCGCATCTGATCGCGCAGGCTGGCAATACGGGTTGCGAAATCAGGGGCATCGCGTTGGGCAAGGGCAGTGGCGCCGGCATCGGCACAAAGCAGCCTCAGGCTGGGTGCGGCGGAACTGAGACCAGCCTGCAATCGCAAGGCCAAGGGGAGCAATCGCAGGCCCTCGAAGCGCAGCTCGACACTCCAAAGCCCCTTGGCTCCTGCATCCAAGGCGCTTTGAATCGCCGCCAGTGCTTCAGCTTCGGCGCTGCGCAGATCGGGGGGGAGCATTAGGCCGTCAACGGATGCTCCGACGCTACCGAGGCCGTAAGCGCCATCTGCAACGCCTGGACCAGGGCCTCAAGATCGGCGGCGCAATGCCAGGGCCCGAGGCTGATGCGCAGGCCACTTGCGGCGTCGGCCTCGCCATAGCCCAGGGCCCGGAGCACGGTGCTGGCAGCCGATCCAGAGCTGCTGCAGGCCGAACCACTGCTCAGGGCAAAGCCCTGGCGGGAGAGCTCACGCACCAGGTTGCGGCCGGAAAGCGGCAGGCCAGCCTCGTTAGCCACCAGCAGGCTGAGGTGGTGAGGCAGGCGGGAGTCGCCCGGGGGCGGACCGCTCAACCGCAGCCCGGGCAGGCTCAAAAGCCGATGCAGCAGGGTGTCGCGCAGGGGTGCCAGCGAAGGCGTGGCACAGCTGAGCTCCAGGGCCTTGGCGAAGCCGCTCAACAGCACCACAGGTTCGGTGCCGCCGCGCCTACCGCCCTCTTGGCCGCCACCACCAAGCTGGGTCTGGAGGGCGAGGCCACGACGCACCAGCAGCAGCCCAACCCCCCTGGGGCCCTGCAGCTTGTGGGCCGCCCCACTCAAAAAATCAACGGGCAGCTGGCGAAAATTGATCGGCAGGTGGCCCAGAACCTGCACCGCATCAACGTGCAGCAGCACCCCCGCCCGCCGGCAGCGGGCCCCGATCGCCTCAAGTGGCTGGAGGCTGCCAACCTCGTTTTGGCCCCAGATAACCGAGACCAGACGGGTTGGAGGCACCAGCAAGCCATCGAGGGCGTCGAGATCAAGCAATCCCTGCCTATCCACCGGCACCGCTTGGACGCTCCAGCCGCGCTGCTGCAGTTGGGCAGCTGCCGCCAGTGTGGCGGGATGCTCGACCGCCGATATCACCAGCCGGCCGGGGGTGAGGCCAGCAGCAGCACCGAGCAGGGCCAGATGAATGGCCTCAGTACCACCGGAGGTCACCACCAGTTCATCGGGCTCGCAGCCCAGCCCAGCGGCCAGGCTCAGGCGCGAGCGTTCGAGCTGCTCTGCTGCCGCAAGGCCAGGGCCGTGGAGGCTTGAGGGATTAGCCCAGGCCCTGGCCTGGGCAAGGGCCATGGCCTCCAGCACCTCAGTGGCGGTGGGAGTGGTGGCACTGGTGTCGAAGTAGCCAGCCAGTGCTGGCAGCTGACTGCCCGAATAGCCCACCTAGCCACCCTGGGCTTGATCCAGCTCAAAGCGGGAGCGAATCCGCGATTCAAGGGAATTGGTGGCCAGTGCCACCAGGTCGTCGAGGGAGCTGCTGTTGAGCAGGGCATCAACCCGGGCCCTGGCTTCGGCTGAAGGGCAGGCTTCAGGTCGGATGCAGCCATTGATGCAGACGCTGGCGCAGTCGACTGCAGGCGAGGCGTCTGGAGAAGCGTCTGGTTGCTGTTGCACCGGGGCGGCGGCCTCGAGTTCAAAGGGCTCATCGCCCCAGAGCTCAGGGGTCACGACGCCATCAAAAACAGCCACCGCGGGGCCCGCCATAAACACATGACCACTGGCTCGATCCCAATCAATTTCCAGGGGCCCGCCTGGGAGATCGAGGCGCGCGCAGCGTTCAGCCAGCCCCAGCAGATGGGCCACCACGAGGGTGGCGCAAGCACCGGTGCCGCAGGCCAAGGTGGGGCCCGCTCCGCGCTCCCACACCCGCATCACCAGGTGAGTGCGACTGATTACTTGCACGAAATGAACGTTGGTGCGGGCGGGAAATGCGGGGTGAACCTCGAATGCCGCGCCGTAACGCTCCAAATCCACCGCCTCAATGTCATCAACGGGGATCACAACGTGGGGATTGCCCATACCGGCCGCCCCGACCGCAAACGAGCTGCCAGCCACTTCCAAGTTGCCCTGGGGCAGCCCGTTATCGCCACAAGGCAAGGTGGTCGGAATGGATTCAGGATCGAGAAAAGGGGCTCCCATGTCGACACGGATGCTGCCGTCCTGACGCAGCTCGGGAACGATGCGCCCCGCCAAGGTTTCGATCTGCCATTGACGCCCGGGAACATCGCCATCGCTATCGGCCAGAAAGCGGGCCAGGCAGCGCATGCCATTGCCACACATCTCCGGTTCCGTGCCATCGGCATTGAAGATCCGCATGCGCAACTCACCGCCTTGGCGGGGCGGCAGGGCCAGGATCACACCGTCAGCGCCAACCCCGAAGCGGCGGTCGCAGAGGCGCTGAATACGTTCCGAGGTGAGGCCGTAGCTGGCATCGGTGCTAGAGGCTCCCCTGCCATCAAGCATGAGGAAATCATTTCCCAGGCCTTGATATTTGCTGAACTGGAGCACGATGGGGGCGAGCGCAGCCACAAATAGATCTTATGCAGAGCTTTGAGAAGCGGACCACCGCCCTCGATACCTCGCAACCCAGCATTCGGCACTTACAGGATCTGATTCGCCACAAAACCCCGGTGGCGGTCCAGGTGCCGGGTGTGGGGGAGCTTGAGGGAATCCTCCATTGGCAGGACATCGACTACCTGGCGCTCAAGCAGGACGAAAATCGTCCACTCACCCTGATCAATCGTGCGGCCGCGGCAACGATCCGTGCGCTCGGTTGAGCAGGAGTCATCCAACTGGGCTGTGGCACGATCAAAGCCCTGATCCAGCCTGGCTGCCGTGAGCGACGCCCCCCGCTACCAACCCCAGGCCCTCGAATCGCGCTGGCAGCAGCACTGGGAGAGCACGGCTCAGCACCGCACGCCAGCGAAGCTGGATGGGTCCTGCGGCGACAGCTATTACGCCCTGTCGATGTTCCCCTATCCATCGGGGAACCTGCACATGGGTCACGTACGCAATTACGTGATCACCGATGTGATCGCCAGGGTGCAACGTTTACGGGGCAAGCAGGTGCTGCATCCGATGGGTTGGGATGCCTTTGGTTTACCAGCCGAAAATGCGGCGATCGAGCGGGGAATTGAACCCGGCATCTGGACCGATCAAAACATCGCCTCGATGCGGGAGCAGCTGAAGCGGCTTGGCCTCTCCATCGACTGGGATCGAGAGCTGGCTACCTGCCATAGCGACTACTACCGCTGGACCCAGTGGTTATTTCTGCAGTTTCTAGATGCAGGGCTCGCTTACCAGAGGGACGCAAGCGTCAACTGGGATCCCATCGACCAAACGGTGCTTGCCAACGAACAGGTGGACGGCGAGGGCCGCTCCTGGCGTTCCGGAGCCCTGGTGGAGAAACGCAAGCTGCGCCAGTGGTTCCTCAAGATCACCGCCTACGCCGACCAACTGCTGGACGATCTGCCCAAGCTCGAGGGTTGGCCGGAGCGGGTGCGCACCATGCAGGCCAACTGGATTGGCCGCAGTACGGGCGCCGAGCTGCACTTTGAGGTTGTGGATTCATCTGGCGCTGGCACCGGTGAACAGATCACCGTGTTCACAACTCGCCCGGACACCATCTTTGGCGTCAGCTACCTGGTGCTGGCCCCAGAACACCCCCGGGTGGCTGGGCTGACCACCGCCGAGCAGGCGGTCCAAGTGCAGGCCTTCTGTGATCTGGTGAGCCGCCAAAGCGAGCTTGAGCGCACGGCCGACGACAAACCCAAACGGGGTGTGCCGATCGGTACCCGGGTGCGCAACCCAGCCAATGGCGCCCTTATCCCCCTCTGGATCGCCGACTACGTCCTCGCCGACTACGGCACCGGCGCAGTGATGGGGGTCCCTGCCCACGACCAGCGCGACTTTGTATTCGCGCGGCAGTACGAATTGGCGGTGCAGCAGGTGATCATTCCCCAGGGCAGCGACGAGCACGCCTTCGAAGGTGGTGCCTGGACAGAAGCCGGGGTTTTGATCCACTCCGGTTGCTTCGATGGTTTACCAAGCGGTGAAGCCAAAAGGGCGATCACCGAGGCCGCTGCGGGTCAGGGATGGGGCAATGCCAAGGTGCAGTTCCGTCTGCGCGACTGGCTGATCTCGCGCCAGCGCTACTGGGGCTGTCCGATCCCGGTGATCCACTGCGAAAGCTGCGGTGTGGTGCCCGTACCGGCCGAACAGCTGCCGGTGGAGCTGCCGGTGGGGGCAAACCTTGAGGGCAAGGGCGGATCGCCCCTAGCCCAATTAGAGAGCTGGGTGAACGTGGACTGCCCTTGCTGCGGCAAGGCGGCGAAGCGTGAGACCGACACCATGGACACCTTCATGTGCTCCAGCTGGTATTTCCTGCGCTACAGCGATCCCCACAACACAGACCTTCCGTTTACACGCGAGGCCGTAGACCGCTGGTTGCCGGTTGATCAATATGTGGGCGGGATCGAGCACGCGATCCTCCACCTTCTCTATGCCCGCTTCTTCACCAAGGTGCTGCGAGACCGGGGCCTGCTGGGCTTCGATGAACCCTTCATCCACTTACTTACCCAGGGGATGGTTCAGGGCATTACCTACAAGAACCCCCACTCCGGCAAATACATCGCGCCGGGCGATGTTGTCGATCCAAGCGCCCCCCGTGATCCAATCAGTGGCGAAGTCCTAGAGACTTTCTACGAAAAAATGTCGAAGTCGAAGTACAACGGCGTCGACCCTGCCCAAGTAATTGATAAGTATGGCGCTGATACGGCGCGGATGTTCATCCTGTTCAAGGCTCCACCGGAAAAAGATCTGGAATGGGATGACGCCGATGTGGAAGGCCAGTTTCGCTTTTTACAGCGCCTGTGGCGGCTGGTGGATGGGGCCTGCGCCCGAGACCTGCAACTGTCAGATTTAGGGCGGGTAGGTGAGCAATCTGCGACCCAGTTTGCCAACACAACCCTGACTGCATCTGAGCTAGAGCTGCGCCGGGCAGTGCACACGGCCATAGCCGAGATCAGTGAGGACCTCGATGGTGAATATCAGTTCAATACAGCCATTTCGGAGTTAATGAAGCTCAGCAATGTGATGGCTGAACATCTCGAAGCCGCCTCTGCGCCCGTAGCTAAAGAGGCATTTCACACCTTGCTGGTGCTCCTGGCTCCATTTGCCCCCCACTTGGCGGAGGAGCTTTGGCTGCGTTTGGGCGCCAATCCAGACAACAACTGCAGCATCCACGCTCAGAGCTGGCCGCAGCCAGACCCTGCAGCCCTAGTGCGGGAAACTATTGATTTGGTTATTCAGGTCAAGGGCAAGATGCGAGGCAGCTTGGCGGTGCCCGCCAACGCTGATAAAGCAACCCTTGAACAGCTGGCGCTCAATAGCGAAATCGCACAAAAATGGCTGGAGGGCAAGCCCCCCAGCCGGGTAATCGTGGTGCCTGGAAAGCTGGTGAATCTGGTGCCCTAGAACCACTCAGCCACCGCTTCTTCAGCGGTGTTGACATTGGCGTCCGGGGTAGTGCGGACGAATTCAAGCGTGATATTGCGCCGTTGTTCGCCGTCAGCTGCTACGGCAGTGATCGGGTACAACTGCTGGCCATCACGGAAGGGAACCTGAAGCCTGAAGGTGCCATCTTCGCCAAGGGGCACGACTTCCTCACCAATCCGCAGGGTTGCCGCCGGATCAGTAGCTCCATAAACAATCAACTCGGCATCTGCTACTAGCCAGAAGGCTCGCTGACGAGTAGCTACACCACCAGCACCCGACTCGCTGCGGCCGCTGGCCCAAACACCGGCACCGGAAGCATTTAGACGCTGATTGTGGTCGGAATTGGCATCCACTTCGTGGAAAGCCTCAGAACCGCGGCCTACTGCCCGCCAGGTAGTGGTGGCAGTCTGATAAATGCGCTCGTGAATACCAGGAGCTGCAGTCGGCATAACAGCTGAACCAGCTGCAGCAGGAGCAGGGACCTCTAGGGAGAAGGGCACAAACCGATCAAGGATCTGCTCACTGGGATGGAGGGCAGGTACCCGAGCTACCGAGGAGAAGGCCAATGAACGCCAACCGCCACCGGCGAGCCGGTAGCCAAGTTCAACCCGATAGTCCCTGTCGCTGAGGGGAACAGGCAGATACCACTCGGTGGCATGGCTATTTACCACTACTTCCTGCATGGTGTGCTGGTGGGCAGCACCGGCACCGAGACCGGTCACATCCACAACTCGAAGTACCAGCTGGCTGGCACCGTCGGCCATCGCCTGGCGACGATCGGAGTCGGAGAGCTCCCAAAACACATAGGCCCACTGGGGATCCCTGGGCAGAAACACAACTGCCGTTTCGGAAGCGGGCCGGGGAGCAGAGCTCATCTCGGCTTCCATGCTGCGCAGACCTTCACCCTCTGGCACCTCACCACCGGGCTGGCTAGCTGGGGGCTGGGAGTCTGACCGGCGCTCGATAGCCTGCAACAGCTGATCCTTCAGCATCCGGCTATAGCGGCCGATGCCGAGGTTGCTGGCCATCTGGCGCAGTTGACGCAAGGTCAGATCGTTGGCGTCGTAATCACCCGACATCGGAAAACCTGACGTAGTCATAACTGCTGCTTTCCGAAGAAACTCAGTCGATTTTCAGGGATTCCGGCCCTGTTTTCGGAGCCTTGTCAGCAGATCGCCACGTCCGGGGAGCAAGCGGCCCCACCAGGCAATGCCTCAAGAGCCGATTCCAGGCGCTCCCCAGCGGGCAGTTAGGGCTCCGGCAGACCTAGCTCTGTCAGCGGGAGCAAATCAAGCGATCCGCCAAGAGGGGTTGAGGCCATGGCCCTTGGCGACTTGTGTCAATGGATGGCCGTGCCCCTCCCCAGGAGCGTGGTCCGTTCTTAAACAAGGTGAACTCCGTGGACCTATCGATGCGTTGGCTGGGCCTGGTGCTGTGCCTTCTGTGGCTGGGCTGGCGGCTCCAGGCCCTGTGGCAGTGGACTCAGCGGCAATGGCACCTAGATCCGCTCAGCAGTGAATTCCAGCAGGAACTACGCCGCCGCGGCTTAGTGGGGGTTTTGCCCTGAAAGCTAAGCGCTAGCTACAAGGCGCTGCCTAAGTAATTGAATGTGGTCGTCAATGAGAGTGCGAGCCTCTTCAAGGCTGGCTACTGAACCCATGGGCATGCCACTGCAGTGCTGAATGCGGTAGGCCTCTGCAGCTGGACAGCGCGTGATCAAGCGCACGCTGCAGCCGCGATGTCGCCACTCCGCGATAGCAGAAGAATCAGGCATGGCACGCTCTGCGACCCTTGCAATCAACCAAAGCTGGCCAGTGATGGCAAGGAGAAGTGTTGGTGCGACAACCAGCCTCAGGCTTTCTGGCTGAGCCGCCAAAGCTCGTTGACGGTTTTTCCCGATTCCACAGCCCGCAGACGCTTGACCAGCTCGAACATTTCGGTGCTTGCCAACTCGCCATTTTCTTGCCACTCCAAGCTGCGGGGCTCGAATAATTCCTGGCGAGGCGCTCTGTCCTCTGAACGATTCATAACTGCTACGCGTTGATTGCAAGACCTTATGGAATTGATCAGGGGATCGAGACCGGTTCTGATCTTTATCAATGGAAGATTGTGTGAAGGAACACGTGCCCAGAGGCAGGCCGCAGGCCTAAATAGGCCAACCCCGCTTGAGCTCCGTGGCCCTGGTACACCGCGATACCCCATATCGACATTGGGAGTTCGCCAGCGACTCCGGGGATCTGCTGCGGGTGGTGCCTGAGCGCGGCGGTCTGGTGACCGGCTGGCGCTGCAACGGCAAGGAGCTGATCTACCTCGATCTTGAACGCTTCCTCGACCCCGCCCAATCAGTGCGGGGCGGTATTCCCATCCTCTTCCCGATCTGCGGCGGCCTGCCGGACAACACCTTGCCCCTACCCCAGGGAAACTTTCCCCTTGGTCAGCACGGCTTCGCCCGGCAGCTGCCATGGCAGTTGAGCGCTCTCGAGGATGGCCAAGGCATCGCCCTTGAGCTCAAAGAAAGCGAGACCACCTTGACGAGCTATCCCTTCAGCTTTCTGCTGAGGCTTGAGCTGCGCCTGGTGCCAGGAGCCCTCGAGATCGACACCTCGGTCCACAACCGCAGCAAGGAGCCGATGCCATTCAGCTTCGGCCTCCACCCCTACTTCAACCTCAGCAACCTCAAATCTCCCCGCTTTGAGGGGCTACCGGAGCGCTGCCTAAACCATCTATCGATGGCCGACGCCGACACGGCAGAACAAATGGCGCGATTGGACGACGGAATTGACCTGTTGGTCCGTCCCAGTGGTGACGTGCGCTTGCTGGATCCGGAAGCCGGCCTGGCCCTTGATCTGCAGCTCAGCGCCCCGTTCAACCTGGTGGTGCTCTGGACCGAACCGCCCCGTGCGATGGTCTGCCTGGAGCCCTGGACAGGACCTCGCCAGGCTCTGATCAGTGGCGATGGCAAGCTTGAAATTGGTCCCACCGAAACCTGCCGGTTGCAGACCCGTTACGCCGTTAGCGCCTGCTAAGCCCCATCAAGTTTGGCGGCCAAAACTGCGTCAGCTCTGGTTAGGCCATCCACCTTGTGGGTGTACACCTCAGCGCTTGCGTGACCCCAGCCAAGGCTGAATTCGGCATGGTGACCCTCCGCTTCGCAGATCGCTCCAGCCCGGTTGAGCCAATCGAGAGCTTGCTGAAAATCAGCGAAGCTCCAGGCCTTTTGCAAGTGGTGTCCATCCACAACAACCCAACCGGGCAAGTGGGGCAACAATTCGGCCAGTTCAGCGGCATCCAGGAGCGGCGCCCCATCGCGGCAGGGAACACAGCTTTCTTGGTAGAGGGCCATGGGAAGGGCTGTTGGCAACAGCTAAATCATGGCCCTTGTGAAGTCCGGTTGGCGGGCCGAAGACTTCCTAGTATTGGCATTATGGGCGAAGCACATGCCGTATCCCGACTACCCGATTCCGGCGGATGAATCCCAGCGCCAAAGGGATTTAGAGCGGCTGGGGGTACTAAACCATCCAGGAGATGAGCATTTTGAGCGACTGGTGCGGCTCGCCTCGACTGTGCTGGAAACCCCGATCGCGCTCATCTCCCTGGTGGATGGCGACCGCCAATGGTTCCTTGCCCACCACGGCATAGACAGCACCGAAACGCCGCGGAAGATGGCCTTTTGCGCCCACGCCATTGCCGGTGATGAAACCTTGGTGGTGCCAGATGCCCACCTAGACCCGCGTTTCTGCACCAATCCCCTGGTGACTCAGGACCCAAAGGTGCGCTTCTACGCAGGCACACCGCTGCAGAGTCGTGACGGCCACAACCTGGGCACCCTGTGCGTGATCGACCGGTTGCCGCGCCACTTCAGCGCCAGCCAGGTGCGACTGCTCGAGGATCTGGCCCAGCTGGTGCTGCGTGAGCTTGAACTGCGTCGACTCACCACGGTGCATCCAGTCAGCGCGCTAGCAGACCGAGCAAACTTCCTGGAGCAAGCTGAGCCTGAGCTGCTGCGGGCCCGCCAGGCAGGCGAAAACCTGGCCGTGCTGGCCCTGCAGCTCGACCACTTCGACCAGATCAAGAACCGCTGGGGTCTGGAGGCCTCTGATCGGGCGCTTGTAGACTTTGCCGCCCTACTGCGCTCCCAGCTATGCGAGCAGGACCTGGTGGGCCAAACCGGTGACCAGGAATTCGCCCTATTGATGGTGAATGTTGAACTTGCTACAGCCATGGAGCGGGCCGATGCCATTCGCACTGGCATCAGCGAGCTGCGGGGCGTCTTTTCGACCAGCGGCCACCAGCTATCGGCCAGTGGCGGCCTGACCCTGCTTGCCCCAGCCGATCGCCAGGCCCTTGATGCGCTGCTTCGGGCCGAACGGGCCCTAATCCTGGCGCAGGGCAATGGCCGAAACCAGATCGCCGAAATACTGGCTGACCCCCTAGAAGCAGAAAGCGTCCTAGAGTGAATTTATCCATGCCCTCCAGCGGCCAATTCTGAGCCCTGAAATCAACACCTTAGACTTTTTTCAAGCCTGGGTAAATGATGGGTCCTGGCTTATTTGGCATTTCTAAAACAGGTCAACGACCTGACCATTTCGATTTCACCGCATCTCAGTGCGGTGAAATCGGCTGCAGTTGTCTACTGCGAGGGAAACTTCGCAGGGCTCGACGGCAAAACCGCCCACGGCCTCGTGCGCTTCTGTGAGGCCTTTGAAATCAGGGCCATTATTGATAGCCAATCAGCTGGTGTTGATGCAGGCCTGCTACTAGACGGCATCAGCAACGGCATACCCATCGTGGCTGATCTAGATGAGGCCCTTGCCTTGCCAGGGCCCCGCGCCAGCAGCTTCATCTATGGCATGGCACCTGCAGATGGCCTCTATGGCAAAGACGATCGCCGGGCTCTGCTGCTGGCCATGGCAGCTGGCCTGAACCTGGTCAGCGGCATGCGCGAATTCCTTAATGACGACAGTGAATTTGCCCTAGCGGCCAAACGTCATCAGGTGTCAATCCGGGATGTGCGTCGTCCAGCCGCGCTGAAGGATCTGCGCCTGTTCAATGGCTCGATCGCCAAGGCACGCTGCATTCGAATCGCCGTGCTTGGCACCGATGGCGCCATCGGTAAGCGCACCACGGCCACGCTTCTGGTTCAAGCCCTAAACGCCAGCGGTATCCGCTCCGTTTTGGTGAGCACGGGGCAAACCGGCTTGATTCAAGGGGGGCGCTATGGCATTCCCCTTGATGCCATTCCATCGCAGTTTTGCTCAGGGGAGGTGGAGGCCGCAGTGGTGGAGGCCTACTGCACGGAAAAACCTGCGGTGATCGTGATTGAAGGCCAAGGGGCCCTCAGCCATCCCGCCTACCTCTCTTCCAGCTTCATCCTGCGGGGCAGCCAGCCCCAGGCGGTGGTGTTGCAGCACGCACCGGCACGGCGGCAGCTGAGCGACTTTCCGTTTATGCCGATGCCCACGCCTGCAAGCGAAATTCGCCTGATCGAATCCTTCGCGCCAACGCGGGTAATCGGCCTAACCCTCAACCACGAGGGCATGAATGACGCCGAGGTGAGTGCGGCCATCGCCCTCTATGCGGCCGAGCTCGCCATTCCTGTTACCGATGCGGTGAGCCGACCTGCCTCTGCCCTAGTAGCCATGGTGCTGCGGGCTTTCCCCGAGTTGTGTACATCAACTGACGGCCAGCTTTGAGCGCACCGCGGCTGGAGATTCATCTCGAGCACCTGCAGCACAACGCCACCACCATGGTGAATCGGCTTGCCCGCCAAGGAATCAAGGTGACCGGGGTGAGCAAGGCAACCCTGGGCCTGCCAGAAATTGTGCGCACCTGGGTGGCGGCAGGGGTGCATTCCATCGGTGAATCGCGAATCGAATCAATCGAATCGCTTAGCCGCTGCGAGCTTGGTGTGCCCCTGCTGCTGATTCGCTCGCCGATGCTCAGCCAGGTGGATCGGGTGGTGGCCCATGCGGCGATTAGCTGCAACAGCGAGGCGGTGGTGCTCAAGGCCTTGGCAGCGGCAGCGCATTGCCAGGGGGTGCGCCATGGGGTGCTGCTGATGGTGGAGTTAGGGGATCTGCGCGAGGGAATTCTCGCGGCAGACCTTGAGGCGATGGTGTTACTTACCCTTGCCCTGCCAAACCTGCTGCTGGTGGGCATCGGCACCAATCTGGGCTGTCAAAACGGCGTTGCCCCAGATGAAGCGAATATGGGCGAACTATCGCGTCTGATCGAAGCCCTGGAAAGGCGTTTTGGCATCAGGCTCGAGTGGTGCTCGGGAGGTAATTCGGCCAATCTTCCCTGGTTGACAGGTGGCGGCGATCGGGGCCGCATCAACCACCTGCGCCTTGGCGAGGCCCTACTGCTGGGGCGAGAGCCTCTCAGCCGCACAGCTATACCAGGGCTGTACACAGATGCCATCACCCTGGTGGCAGAGGTGATCGAGTCCAAGCGCAAGCCAAGCCGTGCCTGGGGAACGCGTCACTGCACCAGTTTTGCCAATGGGCCAGTCGCTCCCCAAAAGCAACCAGACCAACCCATGGCCATGCGAGCGCTACTTGCCCTGGGCGAACAGGATGCCGATCCGGCCGGTCTTAGTGCCCCTGGGATCAACATCGAGGGCGCATCCAGCGACCACTTGGTGGTGAGCGGAGCGGCAGAGGCGTTGGCGCCGGGCGATGAACAGCGCTTCCAGGTGAGCTATAGCAGCCTGCTGCGGGCGATGACATCTCCATTTGTGAGCCGTTGTTTCATCGGCGGACCTGCCTAGGGTTCGCAATTGGTAATGGCCCCTTCATGCAGTCGCCCCTTCGCTCAGCTGGCAGTCCCGATGGTCCTGGAGCAACCCTCAGCCTGATTGCGGCCGTGTTGGTGGGCATCGCGATTCTGCTCAGCCAAACCGTGTTCATCGTGCCGGCCGGCAACGTGGCCGTTGTCACAACCCTGGGCAAGGTCACCGGTACCCCCCGCAGCCCCGGCGCCAACATCAAGGCCCCCCTGGTGCAGAACACTTCGCTATTTGACGTGCGCACCCAGGTGCGACCGGAGCAGTTTTCGACTCTCACCAAGGATCTCCAGGTGATCCAGGCCACCGCCACGGTGAAGTACGCCATGAAGCCCGCAGAAGCGGGGCGGATATACGAGACGATCGCCACCGATGACCAGCAGATCTATCCCCGCGTAATCCAACCATCGCTACTGAAGGCACTCAAATCAGTCTTTTCCCAGTATGAGTTGGTGACTATTGCCACCGAATGGAACTCCATTTCGGAGCTGGTGCAGGAGAAGGTGGCCGAGGAACTGCGCAAATTTGATTATGTGAGCGTGCAGGGACTCGATCTCACCGGCCTGCAAATCGCCGAGGAATACCGCGCCGCGATCGAACAGAAACAAATTGCCGAGCAGCAGCTCTTACGTGCCCAGACCGAGGTCTTGATCGCCGAGCAGGAAGCCAAGCGCTACGAAACGCTCAACTCAAGCCTCGATGATCAGGTGCTCTACAAGCTCTTCCTCGACAAGTGGGATGGCCAGACCTCCGTGGTGCCAGCCCTGCCTGGTACGGCTGGGGGGAGCGGCAACTCGGTGATCGTCAACGGACGGCGCTGATGCTGGCTTGAATCAGCCAGTCTTGAGCAACTGCGCAGGCCAGCAATGCCAACTTTCCTAGTTACCGGCAGCAACCGCGGCATCGGCCTCGAGTACTGCAGACAACTACAGGCCCGCGGCGATCAGGTGATCGCCGTCTGCCGCACTCCCTCGCCAGAACTGGAGGCGCTGGGGGTGCGCCTCGAGGCCGGAATCGAGCTCACCGCTGAAGCCGATCTTGCTGTTTTGGTGCAACGGCTAGCTGGCCAGCCGCTTGACGGGGTGATCCTCAATGCCGGCATCCTCGAAGGCAACCGCCTGGAAAATCTCGACAGCGACAGCCTCAGGCGACAGTTTGAGGTGAATGCATTGGCGCCCCTGCGGCTCGTGGCCGCCCTGCTGCCGAATCTGCAGCCCGGTTCCAAGCTGGCGCTGATGACCAGCCGCATGGGCTCGATTGACGACAACAGTTCCGGCTCCTCCTACGGCTACCGGATGTCAAAGGTGGCGTTGAACATGGCGGGGCGATCCCTGGCGATAGACCTACGGCCCCGCGGCATCGCCGTGGCACTCCTCCATCCGGGGCTGGTGCGCACCCGCATGGTCAACTTCAACCCCCAGGGCATCAGCCCCGAGGAGGCGGTGCGGGGCCTGCTGGCCCGCATCGATGCTCTCAGCCTGGCAACCAGCGGTGGCTTCTGGCACGCCAACGGCGAGGTGCTGCCTTGGTAGTGCCGCTCAAGCGCCCAAGCTGACGACGCCGCGCCGGTGAATCTCGCTGGCGTAGTCGGTCCAGACCCCCTGGCCCCAGTAACGAAAGCAGCTCGTTTCCAGCAGCAGCAGATGCAGCAGCGCCTGTTGGTAGGGCTGGGTCTGGGTAACTGAGGGATCGGCCGCCACCAGGGGATCGAAGTGCTGGTGAAAGGCGGCGCTGAGGCTGGTCATCGGCTCCAGCACGTTGGCGTAGCCCTCCACCCAGCTGAGGTTGTTGGTCCAGGAGGCACCTGCCATCGAGAAGGAGGGATCACGGGCCTGGAGCTCGGCGATGGCCGCCTCAACATCTGCAGAGTTGGGTGTCTCGCCCAGCTGCTGCCAGAGCTTGTGTTGCTGCACCGCCTGAATCGGCGGATAGTCGCCGGCAGACAACCCGGCGGCCTCGAGCAACTCGAGATATTCGCTGCCATTAATCGCCACCGTGCCAGCACCAACGCCCTCGGCGGCAATGCGCTGGTGGGCCTGGATGAAGGCCTGGGGGAATTCGTTCATCATCACGCCACCGTTCTCGCCATCGGCGATCTGGGAGACGAGGGCCGGCACGGATATGCCGCCAAGGGGTATGGGGCCACGCCCCAGGGCTTCGTAGTAGGGCTGCATCTGACCCACCAGCTTGGTGTCGGAGCCCTGGGTTTTGATCAGCGCCGTGATCGAGGCCACCTCACCGCTGGAGCTGCGTGCCACCAATTGGTTGGGCACCAGTTTCTGCTCCTGGCTGAGGGCAGAACCATCGGGATTTTCAACGCTGTGCTCCTGCACCAGCAGCCAGCGGTAGCCGCACTCCCGCAGGGCCTTGATGAATTCGTAGAGCGTGTCTGGGTGGTTGGGTAGATGCATCTCCGGCGGCGAGAAACCCTTCACCCGCTGCAGGGCCGCATCGCCAAACATGGCCGCAAAGTGATGCTGCCAGGCCAGGATCTGCAGCTTGAGATCGGGGATTGGCGTGGAGGGGGCCACGGCATGGCTCCAAAAGGTGCCGAGCCACTCCACATGGGGTTGAAGGGCAGGATCACAGGCCAGCCGCTGCAGCGCCTCGAGGATGTCGTGGCGACCCATCTGCTGGAATCCCCACAGCAAATTGCCGGAGTAATCCAGCATGATCCGCGGATTGGCGCCCTCAGCAATCAACTGGGGGATGATGTCGGCCAAACGCCGATAGCAATGGGCGAAGGCTTCAGCGTTGTGGTTGTCACCCTCGCCGGGATGCTCAACCATGTATTGGAGGTGGGAGATCAGCTCTCCATTGACACCGGCTGGAATCGTGGGCTGGTGCATGTGCAGGGCACAGGCGAAGCCTGAACGAATCTGCTCCAGCTTGAGATTGGTGGTGGGCAGAAATACAGACTGCTGCTGCTGCACCAGGGCGAGGATTTCTGCTTCGCGGCCAGCGATCGGCGGCAGGGAGGGGTTGCTCACAGGTTTGAGATAGTCAAAGAGTGGCAATGCGCTGGCGAATCAGCGGCACTGATGAACTTGCAAGCTGCTGAGAAAGGATGGTTTGACCGCGCTCCCAAGCAGATCGGCGCGATAAAAGCTCCAAATCATCAAACCAAGCCGACTTTGTCATCTGGCCAACATGTAGGCGTATGTGATAGACGTAATCAGAAATAAGTACGCCTGGAGCACTACTTGTAACTGCGATCATCATGCCTACATCTTCACCTTGTGGCAGGCCCATCCAGCCACCGACACGCTTGAGTAGGGCAGCCTGCACAAGCAGGGTTGTTGGCCCCAGGGGAATGCTGTCATGGGGGGATGGCCAGGCTCGCCAGACATCACCCGCTAGGCATGGCCCAGCGGCCACGATGGCAGGATCATTTTTGAGATCATCAGTGCAATAACCGGCTGCCCACTGGGCCCCTGCCTGGCCATTGATTGCGGCCAGGCGCTTGTCGATGGAATGGGGGTAAAGCCAGTCGTCGTCATCAGCACTGGTTATCCACTCACCCCGAGCAACAAGCAGGCCAAGATTGCGCGCTGCCGCCTGACCAATCGGCCGAGCAGAAGCAATCACTGTGGCGTTGGCTGCAAGCTCAGCAGGCAGGGCTTCGAGGTCGTTGCCATCAACGACAATCACATGTTCAATGCTGCAATTATTTTCGTTCAGGCTACGATTAAGCTTGCTCAGCATAGGCAATCGATCAGGCAAAAGCCTGGTCGGAGTAATGACGCTAACGGTCGTCAAATTAATTGAATTATTGCGAGCTCAGCCATCCTAGTCGACTTTGGAGCCCCCAAGCCCTTTGCTCCATGATAAAATAGGCAGAATCCGAATGATTTGACCATGAAAACTGATCAAATCAAAATTTCCGAAACTTGAGAGCAAAGGCGCCCAGCACGGATGTCGCCCTAGACCTTTGCGCACCACCAGGCCTGCGGCATCCTGGGTTGAGCCCTTGATCTACCCGCGGTGGAAGCTGCCCAGCTGCGCGCCTTGTTCAACAAGCCCTACGGCGCCCCCGGCCCGAGCGAGGCGCAATGGCGGCAGCTTTACGCCGAGGACGTGCGCTTCAGCGATCCCACCCAGGAGAGAGATGGCATTTCGGCCTACATCAAAGCCCAGGAGGGCCTGCTGAAACGCTGTGACGACACCTACCTCACCCCCGGCGCGATTGCGATCGAAGCCAATTCGGCCTTCGTGGAGTGGGAGATGGGTTTGAAGATCAAGGGCATTGAGTTTGTGTATCCAGGTACCTCCCGGCTGCTTTTCAACAGCGAGGGCAAGATCTGCGACCACCGCGACTACTTCGACTTCGTGGGCCCCACCTTCGGACCGGTGCCTGTGCTCGGCGGCTTTGTGCGCTGGCTTTACAAGCGCTTTGTGGGCTGAGGCAGCTGCAGGAGCCGTGATGCGCCCTTTCTCCACACTCGCTCTGCTCGCCCTGGCTACGGGGCTGTTCGGCTGCGGCACCAACAAGCAAGCCAAGCCAGGACCGGCCGCCGTTACTGGTCCCATCCGGATCGAGCTCGACCCAAAGGATCCCTCCAGGAGCTTCGGGGTGCTGCCACGGGGTGAGGACCGCACCATTTTTAAGGTGGGTTTCGGCCGCAACGGCATCACCTGCGCCGGCAGCCGCTTCGAGGAGGGCTACACACCCCTGGGCCGCTTCCGGGTGAATGCCATCCTCAGCGGCAACACCTTCGTGATGGATCCAGGCCTGGTCGCCAAGTCGGGCAAGAGCGAAGCCGAGCTGCGCAAAACGCTTTTTACCAACATGAACGCCATCGACTTCGACGGCGATGGCGAAAACGGCGAATACGGCAGCGGCTACGTAAGCCTGGAGCCGGTGGACAGCGTCAAGCAGCCCTTTGCTTTCAACACCTACGACGGCAAGTTTCGCTGGTACAGCTTCGCCATTCACGGCAGCAACAACAACCGCATCGGCCAAAAGGTGACCGGCGGCTGCGTGAACGTGGCCGAGCCAGATTTGAAGCTCCTGCTCTCAGCCGTGAAGCTCGGCGATGAGGTGGTGATCAACGCCGCTGGCGGCAAGTGTGTTCAAGACGAACAGCTGTAGTGCGACACCCCACCGGCGTTGAAGAACTCCCTGGGTTTGAGGCGGTCGTAGGTCGTCGCCAGCTCCCCTGAGGGAGCGTTGTAGGGATGGCTGAACACCGCTTGCAGCTCCTGAATCAGGCTGGTGTCTCCCTGCTCCGCCTGTTGATAGGCCGGTGCAATCAGCCACTCGCGCCAGGTGATGGCTGGATTCACGCGTTGCATCGCTGCGGATGTCTCGCCTAGATCGCCGTTGGCCGAGAGCTGATCGCGCCAGCGCCTGAGCCAATCGCTCCATTGGGCAGCGAGTGGCGCCGAGAGGGGCTGGTAGAAGGCCTGCTGCAGCGCTGAGGGCTCCTCGGGAATCTCGGAAAGCTTGCGAAACACGATCGTGTAATCCGCCTGGGAGCGCAGCATCAGCTCCAGCAGCTCGTTCACCAGGGCGGCATCAGGGGTGGCCAGGCCCAGCTTGCGGGCCCACATCGCCTCGAGCTCCTGGTTCATCGCGCCGGCAAAGCCGTCACGGATGGAATCCAGCTGGGCCAGGGCCTCGCTGTTGTCAGCCAGCAGGGGCCGCACGGCCGACCAGAACATCTGGTAGTTGGCTCCGGCGGCCAAAGGTTGGTTGAAGAAGCTGAAGTGCTCGCCGCCACCGGTCCAGGGCTGGAAGCCGGGATCGAACCGTTCGCAGAAGCCAAACGGGCCGTAGTCGAGGGTGTAGCCACCGGCGGCGCAGTTATCGCTGTTGAAATTGCCCTGGCAAAACCCCACCCGCATCCAGTGGGCCACCAAGGCAATCAGCCGCGTGCGAAACAGGCCGGCCAGCTCCAGCACCTGGTCGCCGAAGGCCAGGCTCGGATCGATCTCCGGCCGGTAGTTGCGCTCAATCAGGTGGGCAACGATCAGGCGCAGCTCGTTCAACGCCTCCGGATGGGCCTGGCGCCGCACGCGGCGGGCAAATAGCTCCAGCTGCCCCACCCGCAAAAACGACGGCGCCACGCGGGTTGTGATTGCCGCTGGGTTGTCGACCAGCACATCGGGATCAAAGGAGGTGGACCCCGGCGCGTACCAGGGCCGGCGCACGGTTTCAGCGCCGGACCCATAGAGGGTCAAGGAGCGGGAGGTGGGAACGCCCAGGGCGTGCATGAACTCCTGGGCCAAAAACTCGCGCACGCTGGAGCGCAGCACGGCCCGACCATCGGCACCGCGGCAGTAGGGCGTGGGGCCACCGCCCTTGAGCTGCAGCTCCCAGCGCTGGCCGTTGAACACGCCTTCAAACACGGAAATGGCCCGGCCATCGCCGTAGCCATTGCCGGTGCCAAACGGACACTGCTGGATGTATTCAGCGCCGTAGATGGAGAGGGCATAGCCGGTGGCCCAGCCGTAGGGGCGCATCGGCTGCCGCGCCACGCTGATGTCGCCGGAAAACAGCCGCAGGAAGGCCTCGTCGTGGGCCAGGGAGTCGCTCAGGCCCAGCTCCTGGAACAGGCTGGGGCTGTGCGCCAGATAGGCAGGTACTGGCAGGGGCGTGGGTGTGACCGGCACGTAATGGCCTGAGAACACCTGGCGGGGGCGGTGATCGTGGCCATCCAGCGTGGCCTGGGGATCCGGCTGCAGCGACTCCAGCAGCGAATAATCAGCCCGTTGCGCGAACTCAGCGAAGGATGTGATCGGAGTGGTGCTCACGGGGCTCGCGGGTTCTGGCCGGCAGGGATCAGTGGAGGCTAGGGATGGAGGCCTCAGCTTGTGCGATGGGCCGATCAAGCAGGTCCTGATCGAGGGCGCGTCAACTGGCGTCCCAAGGGTCAGACGACAAACCCGAGGATTTGCCCAACAACCGCCAACACCTCCTCCAGCTGGGAGTCCTGCAGTCGCCCAATCGGATGGGGACGAGCGCCCCTGGCGCGCCAGTCGAAGGATTTGAGTTGCTGGCACAGCACATAGCTGTGGGCGTCGGGCCGATCGGGGATGGGGCCCAGGTCCACAGCAAGGGTGGAACCACGGTTGTAGGGCGCTGAAGTCATGGCGCAGCCCACCACTAAGCCCACCTTGGTGTGGAAGGAAGCTGTGGACAAGACGGCAAAGGGATGGTGATCCTTCATCTCCCGACCAGCCTGGGGGTTGTGGTCGATCCAGATCACGTCGCCGCGATCGGGCACCCAGCCCTGAACCACTTGGCGAGGACTCACTCGGTGACCTCAGCACCGAGCGGATGGAAGGCCATTGCTTCGGTGGGTTCGCCAGCCATGGGCTCGTACGCAGCCAGCCGCTCTGCCAAAGACAGGCGTCGCTGCACGGGCCTGATCATCACGCCTCCCTCCACAACGGAGAGTTCCACGGCCTGATCCTCCTGCAGCTGAGCCTCCCGGGCGATGGATGCGGGCAAGCGGATACCGAGGCTGTTGCCCCAGCGGCGCAGGGCCTGCCGGGAAGGGGTGGCGGCCATGAGAATCAGACGTATAAACAAAAGGATAAACGCCCCAGGCCGATGGGGCGGCACAGCAGCGACCAGAGCCGAGTTGGCTGCAGCCGCCTCACGCCCGCGCCAGAACGGATCCGAGCAGGGGCGCTTGCCTGGCGGGCCGCCCAAAACCCCACCTGGTCCAAGCGCCCTGCTGCCGCCACCATCGCCTGGACGCGTACATCGCCAAGCAAATACGGTGTCAAAGCTCAGACTCCACTCTCCTGACAAGCCCTTAGGGCGCTGGGATCGCCCCCGCTCAACTCATCTGCTTCTGAATTTTGCCCAGATAGGCCGGCATCATGTGATCGCTGATCAGGGTTGTGAATCCTTCCTGGCTCTGGGGGCCGCTCTGGTGGCGCAAGCGATCCTGCAGCGCTCCGAGTTCGTCTTCGCTAAGCATGACGCCGCTGCCGCCCACAGCACTGTTGAAAGCCGCTTCCTGAGCAGCTGCGTTGCGGACCAGACTGCCTTTACTGTTGAAGTGAAGCAGATTGCCGGCGTGCCGGTATCCCGGCGGCACCCGCGGCACGATGTCGGAATCGTTCACTAGGCGGTGGTAATGGCCTCCCAGCGCCTCGGCCAGCTGGTCGAGGGCGCGATCGCGGGCCACGGCAGGCTGGCCGTAGGTGTAAAGAGCTCGCAAGTTGCTGCTGGCAGCCCAGCTGGCGGCGGCCAGGGCTGCGATCGCCCCGCCCAGGCTGTGGCCTGTCACCACTAAGGGCAACTGTCTGTGGGGAGATATCAAGCGTTCCAGTTGGGGCCGCAGCGCCTCAAACTGCTCCCAGAAGCCGGCATGTACCGAACTGCCCAGCTCATTCACCGCCTTTGGTATCACTTTCAGGTTGCTGAGCCAATCGGCTGTGCTCTCGGTGCCGCGGAAACACACCAGCACCAGATCGGAGCAGGAGGCAACAAACCCCTGGGCCGCATCCTGCTCGACAAAATCACAGTTTTGGAAGCCCCAGGCTTGGAGCTGGCTCTCAACTTCCGCCTCGGGGTTGTAGGCCAGTTGACTAGCCAGGGCCAGCGAAAGGGCAGCAGGCCAATTGAACACTGGACTGGAAAGGGAGCTGAGCTTGAAATCTGCAGGCGTGGGTGCTGCCGCTGCCGGCGTTCCACGGCGCCCGAATAGCCCCCAGCCCTCCTCGACAGTTTCGGGTAGTGGTTCTGGGACAGGGGCTGAGATTTGAGCGGCAGCTGCCGAGTGGGCCACAGGGGCGCTGGCACCGAGGGTGGGAGTTCCGAAGCTCACGCTTACCTGCAGGGGGATCGTCCAGGTGGCTGAGACGCCCGCGGCCAGTGGGCTTGCCACTTCACCCTGTAGGAGCTCCGGCTCGTGCTGCTTGGCGACGACTGGGGGCAGGGTCACCGGGCCGCTCTGTCGTGGTCGCATTGGAGGTGTTGCTGCCAACAGCTTTTGCCGCATGGCTTCGGCCGCCGCAGGCAGCGGCTGGTTGCGAATGTGACGCACCAGACGGCTCACGCGCACCCCTTCATTCGCCTCCCAGGCAATGCGCTGTTCCCCCATCCACTCCTGCCAGAGCCGCCCGTCGCTGGTCACCACCTGCCCCTGTTCGTTGCGCTTCGGCACGCCGGAATGGTGCAGCGCCACCACCTCCCACTGGTCGTTGAAGACAGGGGAACCGGACGAGCCCGGGTCGGTGTCGGTGCGGTAGTGCAGGAACAGCTCCAGCTCATCGACAACCTGGTTGTTGCGGATCGCCAGTTGTTTCGGCTCACCGTTGGGGTGCTGGATGATGTTCACCTTCTCCCCCACCAGCAACTTGCCGCTGTCCTCGATCAGGGGAAGCCAGCCGTAGGCGTCCAGGTCACCGTCGTCGACCACGGCCACGAGGCTGTAATCCAGTTCCCGATCGGTCAGGAAGAACTCCTGTGGCGCCAGGGCGAAGCATTGGGTGGCCTGCAGCTCGCCACTGGCCTCCTCCTGGAAATTGAACTCCACCTTGGACTGGCGGGCCTGTTCGGCATCGGCCAGCACATGGTGGTTGGTGAGCAGCAGCCGGGGGGCAACCAGGAAGCCGGTACCGAAGCCCTCGGTGGCGCCAGTCCCACCGCCGATATGAACCCGCCCCACGGCCTGGGCAACCCGCAGACCCTGCTCGAAGAAGCGAAGGCCAATCAGGTCATTGGTGTTGAGCACCCGCTCCAGGGCCCGCGGAAATGCCCCCGGGGTAGCCCCGGGGCCCTGGGGATCAAAGTGCAACCCCTCCCGTCGCAGGCAGTCCACCCGCTCCGGATCGGCATGCAATCGGCGCAGGCGCTCACGGATCAAGTCGGGGGTGTTAACAGAGATGCCGAAGATGTCGCGAGCATCGATCCGAATGATGTTGCCTTCCCGCTCAGAGGCCCGCTCTCGGTAGCGCTGTTCGGTATCGGTGACCGGACCAAGAATGGGCATCGCTAGAAGAAGCTCTGCCATCACCGTAAGCACAGAACTTAGGTTCGTCAGCAGGGCTTACCGCCTCCGTTGCAGTTTCAGCTTGGCCTAAAAGTTCTCCCACCATCTTGAGAACCTGCCTGTGCACCAGGAAGACCCACTTTCGAGCTTGTTCAGGGTCATTTCGTTACAGGGTCTACGGGGGCTGCTTGAAGGCAGCACTGGTGCAACACCTCCTCCAAACGCTCAAGATCAGAAGCGGGCATTGTTTGTTTGCATAGACAGTTTCATTCGCTCCAGCCTTCTGAATCTTGTTGTTAGTCTTAAAGCGGCTGCGTTCTCAATGAACGCCCGGACAATATCCTTTAAGAGAAGATCCCGTCATGCGTGACCCTCGCGAAGATTGGCGGCGTTTCGACGCCGAAGCGATTCCGAGCAAGGACTCCACGCCGCAGCTCGACTCGTTCCTGCACGAGGTGAAGACCGAAGCGGCGGGCCGGCCGCTCATGCTCCTCGACGTGGGCTGCGGCAGCGGGCGGCTGAGTCGGAGGCTCTTCGAGCAGGGGATCGCAGTGCTCGGCGTGGACATCAACTCGGGCGCTGTTCACGCCGCAGAGCACAACGCAGCGTCCGCCGATACCGTTGGCCGCTCGCTGCGATTTGCAGTGGCCGACTTCGCCGAGGATGGCTCGCCGCAGCTCGACGGCGGGCCGTTCGACGTGGTCGTCTGCCAACTCGTGATCTCGATCATCGGCGACATGCGCCATCGGGCAAACCTCCTTCGGCATGCGCGAGAGAAGCTCAGGCCCGGTGGTCGGCTCTTCCTGTCGGCCTCGGGCGTTTCCGACACGATCAACGCCGGCTACGCGCGGCTCTACGCCGAAGACCTTCCACTGACTGGCGAGCGACACACCTACCTCTCGCGAAACGACAGTGGCAAGGTGCTCTACATGACCCACCACTTCACGGTGGACGAACTAACGAACCTCCTCGAAGCGGCGGGGTTCGACGAGATCAGCGTGGTGACGGAAAGGGAAACAAGTAGTCGCCGACCAGACGAGGCGGCCTACTTCCTCTACGCCACGTGCCGGTCGAAGCAATGACGCCCGCAGCTGTGCATCCCCTTTGCTCTGGCTAACGCTCGCCATCACCTGCGCGCAAATTGATATTGGCTATGATTAGCTATCAATCACTTCACTGAACTTCGGCATCTGGGGGGGCAATGTGCACTGTTCCTGCCTTCTCGACGGCGGTAACACCGTTGACGATCTTGAGCTGGTCCAGATTCATCTCCAAAGCCTTGCCGGTGATCATTCCGAGATCTTCCAGTGGCTCGGCGGTTAATTCGAGACCCCGTATCTGGAGTTCTGAAGCGATCTGTTTGAGATTTGCTTTGCGGTCTTCAGCAACGGTGACGATGACTTCGATTTTGGATTGAGCGAGATCGTCCATGGTCGGCTCCTCTTGAAATGGCCGTCGGCTGCGCCGCCCCGAAGGGAGCTTCATCAGCCGACGGGCCATTACACCAAGTTACTGGTTTTCGGTGTACTGAAAGTTGAACACAACAGCTACGGGGCCTGGACCAGGCCACGGCCGACATCGACAATCGGCAGCGAAAGCGCGCGGGAGTTGGCGATCAACCTCAGCCACAGGGCAGCGCCGCGGGCACCGGTGGCTTGCGCCCAAAGAGCAGCGATCCCGGCGACATGGGGCGTCGCCATACTGGTCCCGCTGATGGCCCGGTACCGGGTTGGCATCGGCCAGGAGGAATAAACAGCGACGCCCGGAGCCGCAATGTCGACGGCCGAGCCGGCGACGCGCGCCGTGTCGCGGGCCGAAAAGTTTGCCATCCGCAGGTTGCCGTCCAACGCCCCTACGGCCATGAAGGTCCTGCTGTTGGACGGGCGACCGACGAAGCCAAAGTTGCCAGCGGAGCGGTTGGCGTTGTTGCCTGCGGCGGCGACGATCAGGCTGCCGGCGTTCAGGGCGCGTTGGCCGGCAGTCTCGTAGAAGGTAGTGGTGGTGGGTACATTCGCGCCGAGCGACATGGAGATCACATGACACTTGTTGGCGATGGCCCAGTCGATACCTGCCAGGATGCCGCCGTCAACGCCGCTACCCTGATCGGATAGGACCTTTCCGATGAAGATATTTGCCTTGTGAGCGATGCCATAGCGAGGGCCGACCGCTGGCTTAAATGCCCCGCAGGCCGTTCCGGTGCAATGAGTACCGTGGCCGTGGCCGTCGTTGGCACTGACTACGCCGGGGATGAAGGAGCGCGATACAACTGACCGGCCAATAAAGTCCGGGTGTGCCAGGAACAAGCCGGTGTCGAGCACAGCGACTTTGATGCCCTGGCCAGTGAGCCTGGAAATCGCAGACCGGGTGGCTATGAGACCCCAGGTATGGCTCGGGCTGTCGACGAATCCAGCAGCTTCAATCAGATCGGCATACTCCTCGCCACCTGGAGGGGTGGTGGCCGCCGATGTGTAAAGGCTCTGGGCGCAATCCCGGAAACCGCGCATGTAATCGAGGGAAAATGCCCTCAACTCACTTAGGGCATACACAACACCCTCTGGCTCGACCGAAAGGATCGCGGAATCCTCGCCGGCCTCCATCGCAAGCATTCCGGCAGCGTCGGGCGGAACGTTGACTACGGCCATGCCGAGATTGCCCAGAACGGCTCCTCCTTCGGCAGGAACGTGGTCCATGTCAATTCCGGACTCGGCAAAATCACCGCTTCTCAGCAGATCGGCCGAACGGATGCCTGCACGATTTTCTAAAGTAGCGATAGCCTCAGTAGAAGCTTCTTCGCGGAAAGTGACAATAAAGCGGCCGGTAGTTTCGGCTTCGCTGGGTGGTGTGAATTCAGAGTTCATGAGTTTTTTCCTAGGAAAGGTATTAAAGGTTGGATCGAATGCTCAGGGACACGGGGAACCCAGGTTGAGAAGTGCCACCAGTACGCCCTTGCGTGTCGAAGCGGATGAAGTGGAAGCTTCAACGATTCAGCGGACCGTAGATTTTTCTCACCTGACAGCTTTAGCCCCGTCTAAAGCATGAGATCAAGAGGAAAAGGACAGCCCCTAATTACGCGATTAATTGGTTTACTTTTCAAGCCTAAAGCGTATCCAGACAACAATCTGCTGCTTATCTGATGCTTATGTGCCTCAATGAAATCGAGGGGTAGAGCAGCCCGTTGTAGCTCCTAGGTCAATGGATTGTCATGTGGATCACAGGCTGCGAAATCCCTGCAGATGAACCTCTGACAAACGCTGCACCTGGGCATCTGTTAATCGTTTGCCCAAGGTGATAACGGAGCGGCGTCCCATGGAGTGGTGTAACTCGGGGGGATCAGCCCCGGCGTAGCCGGGGCTGACGGCTCAACTCCCTCAGTCTTTAGCTGTGGCAATGGGTGGGCCGGTCTGTGACCCTGTTCGGAGCACTACCACCAAACCGAACACAGACCATGACCCTTACCCATATTGGCGCCTCCGAGCTGAGCCAGCTCATGGAGGGCACCACCGCTGGCGCCCTGATCCCTGAGATCGTGCGCCGGGGCTTCCAGGATCTGCTGGAGGCCGAGGTCTCCGCTGCCATTGGAGCCACTCGCCATGAACGCTTCCCTGATGAGCGATCCACCCACCGCAATGGCTACCGCCAGCGGCTGCTCACCACCCAGGTGGGTGACCTCAGCCTGGCCATCCCCAAACTCCGCCAGGGCAGCTTCTTTCCCGACTGGCTCGAGCCTCGCCGCCGGGTGGACAAGGCGCTCTACGCCGTGGTGATGGAGGCTTACACCGGCGGCATCTCCACCAGGAAGGTTGACGCGCTGGTGGAGGCACTGGGCGGGGCCAGTGGCATCTCCAAATCAGAGGTGAGCCGCATCTGCCAGGGGCACAGGTGTGCAGGTGAGAGCGTTTCTTGGCCGGACGTGGGACCATGCCCGCTGCCCGTACGTCTACCGCGATGCGACGTGCTTCCACGGCC
>NZ_PXXO01000019.1 GCF_003011885.1 Cyanobium usitatum str. Tous | reverse complement strand
TGAGGGAGTTGAGCCGTCAGCCCCGGCTACGCCGGGGCTGATCCCCCCGAGTTACACCACTCCATGGGACGCCGCTCGGATCCAGTGCCAGCCCTCAATGCTCCAGCGGTCGCGTACCAGTTGCGGCAGGGCTTCTGGCGTGGTGCGCAGGCTCGTCGGAAACAGTTGGATAGCTTGAAACGGCCTGCCGTCACGAGTGCCTCTGGCCGTGACTTCCACGATCCAGCTGGTGCCGATCCAGGCTTCGCTGATGTGCTCTGGAGCCTGTTTGGCGCGCAGCGTCCAGGCGATTTCGCGGCCGTGGCCAACCTCGTGAACGTCCGCCATAAAAGGAATGTGCCGCTTTCCCTGGAACTGAGATCGGATCTGACGATGCAACGTCTTCTGGTTGCCCCACCGCTTCGCGGAAGGCTTCGCCTACACCGTCAGCAGGAAGTCGGCCCCCTGCTCCTTGAGCTGCCGAAAAACGGGCGCTGGGTATCGAGCGCGTCCGCATGGATGAGCACGCCCTCCAGATCCAGCTCGCCAAGCAACTGCAGCAGCACTGCCCGCTCATGGTTGTCGCCGGTGGCGTAGCAGGCCTGGCTGATCGCCACACTAAGAGCGGTCGAATACAGCGTGACCTGGGCGATGAAAGCCGACCCGCCACCGGCGGTGGGCTCAATCGAGCCCCGGAGCGTCTTGCCGTCACAAACAAGCTGATCGAGATCTTCTGCGCCACCGGGGATTTGGGCGATCGTCCAGTCACGGATCGCAGTGCACAGGGCGGCCACATCCACCTGTTGGAAGAAGTAGCGGAACGAGGAATCCGATGGCGGCCGCCGCAACGCCAGGCCGAGAGCCTCGGTCAGGACGCTGTGGTGGCGGATGGCGAAACGCTCCAGATCCCGCAAGCTCTGGCATCCACTCAGGATTCCGAGCACGGCCAGCAGCAGCAGATACCAGGCCGGAAACCGAACCCCGCGCCGCATCCGCGCATCTGGGATTGACCTCAGATAGCTGATCAGGTCGAGATCGGTTACGGCGGAGGCGCTTTCAAGCAGAAGGAGGGGGCGATTCAGCCGACCTCAACCCATGCTGACAGCCCCGGCAAGGACGCCTGTGACGGACTTTGAATCAGCCCTGCCCCACTATCTTCTGCGGCACTGGATGCGCCCGGGTCTCAGCGGCTGGGCCCAGGTGAACTATCCCTACGGGGCCTCCGTTGAAGACGCTGCCAACAAGCTCAGCTACGACCTCTACTACCTGCGCAACTTCTCCTTCTGGCTCCATCTGCTGATCCTCTTCAAAACCATCCGCCTGGTGTTCAACGCCCAAGGCGCCATTCCCCAGACCAGCGCCGATATTCCCACTGAATGTTGAATGCTCCTGCCGATTCCCTTCATCTTGGCCGCAGGACTGTGGGTCTCATGGCCCTGGATCGCTCCACAGCTTCGCTCCACAACTTCCGCCAAAGGAGCCGCCGATCTGGTGGTGGTTCTCGATGGCATCCCAAGTCGCTTGGCTGCAGCTGAACGCATCGTCGCTGCCCTCCCCGCGGCGCCCCAGCATCTGTTGATCCGCTGCCCAGGCTTGCCTTTGCCCCCTCAGGCCATGTCAGAGCTTTTGCAGGGCTTCGATACCGCCACCCAGATCACCGCCCTGGCCCAATGGTTTGCCCAGCAGCAAAGCCCCCGGCCCCTTCGGGTTTGGATCGCTACCGATCCAGACCACACCGCCCGGGCCGTTCTCAATGCTCAAATCGCTCTTGGGCCCCTTGGCATCCAGGTTGGGCCGACACCTCCTCCTCAGCCCAGCCATGGAGAACGCCACAAAATCATGCGCGATGCCCTACGCCTGCAGCTCTGGCGCGCCACCGGCAGCACCGGTGCCTGGCTGGCACCAGAAGTGGCGGCTCGCAAGCACCAGGCCTGCGGATTGTGAATGCTTGAGCCTTCGCTCAACCCTTGCAGCAGCCCCAGCCTGATCCCAGAACTGCTTCAGGTCTGCGACACCTTCACCCAGATCCAGCCACACGCCCCGAGCTGAGCAGAGGGGGGCAGATGCCGCAAAAGCCTATTTTTTGTGGATTGCTTATGTGTTTATGGTCATATTGCGCTATAAATGCGCCCTGTTTGGATGGATGAGCCCGCATACCCATTGGGTTGATTTCATGAAAACGTTTTGACCGATCCCATCAGTGATGGAATCAGAAGCGGGATTTCGCCCATGAGTTGCAGTAGGGGTGGCCCTTTGCCTGCGGCAGAAATTTTTTTGCCCCATTTATGTCTTTATGCCCATAAAATTTTTATGCTTATAAAACGGCTCTGCTGGGCTTAGGTGCTGAACTTTTGGGGTGCAGCTGTTTCCGGCTCTGAGGGGAGCTTCCATAGACGTGGGTGCTCGACTTTGGAGAGAGCCGCTTTGCAGAGCTGGAGCTGGCTCCCCCGGCACATCTGCGTCGCCACCGTCCATTAATCAGTACAACCTGTATGGATTTTGGGAGATCGTGCGCACCACTCAAGCCGCCGACAGCACCATCGACGAGCTGCGCCCCTCCGCGACTCCACGGACGCCCTGGTAGTTTGCTTGTACTATTCTGTGTTTAAGGTTTGGGCTGGCTGCGGTGGCATTGGGATTTGGTCGTCAAGGCTTGATCACGGTGTTTGCCGTCCTGCTCCTTGCCCTGGTCACGCTGTTCACCAATTACACCCATGTCGACCTCTTGGTAGCTGATAACCACTCGAGAAAGAGGACCACCGGCTCGACGAGCTCAGCAGCAAGCTCAGTGCAATCTTGTCCAGCTCCGGCAAGTGATTTCCCTGCTCGCTCAGCCTGCGTTGAATCGTCGTACGATGAAATCGCAACGCTGCTCGATCAGGTTGACGATGTCCCCGATCAGTGCCTCATCCCGATAAGCCTCGCCGGCTTGCAGGCGGCAGGCGACCAAAGGAAGTTGCGCAGCCATCTGTACCACCCGTTTTCTGGTCTGTGCCCACTACAAACCTGTTGCCTTGGCAAATTGTTCCCAATGGCGCTCTTGCACCTCACCAAAGAGATATTTGCTGCCCAGTTTCATCGCCATCTTTCCAGTGAGCGTGGGATACACCGCTTTGCACAGCAGGTCGTAGAGCGGCGCGAGTGTTGGCGACCTTTCGTTATAGAGCAATGAGAAGTTCTTTGCGTGGGCGTCGTTGTTGCCGATTAAGGCGTTGAACACCACAGCATCCAGCAAACGGATCACTTGCGGAGCGTTGGGTCTTGTGGCTCTAAGCAACAGTTTAAAGCAGGCGTTCAGATCAGGTCCTCCTTCATTCTGATACTTCAGCTCGGGCGGAATTCCTAGTGCCTGGCAGAAGTCTTCCTGATGGAGCCGTAACCATCGCTCGTCGTCTCCGTGGTGTCGGGCATAGCGACGCACCACCAGTACCTGCCGCTTTCCGGTTCTCAGGATCTCGGCGTCAGCCACCTGGAGCCCCATGGCTTGCCCCAGGGCCATGCAGAACGCTTCGTTGATCACGCTGCCTTCCACTGCCGCAATGGCCGGCTTGAGGATGTGCGTGCTGGCGCGGCTGCCAAGGGGTAGACCGATTCGGCCTCCGTCAAACACCACCGGCAACTTGTCTTGGTCGCCAGCCAGCGACAGTCGCAGGCCATCGCGCCGCGCCAGCATCGGCCGCTGCGGCAAGTCATCGAGCAGGGCGCTCAGTTGATCCTGCTCCAGCCACTCCACAGCATCAGCCTCGGCCACCTGATCGCCAACCACCAGGTTCACCGCTCCGGCGCAATCACCACCGATCGCGGCCAGCAGGCCGAAATCATTGGATCTTGAGACTTGGCACTGTTGGGCAATGCGCTGCCGGAGTTCACTGTCTGGTAGAAACCCGGAAAAAAAGGGCCGGCAGGCCCGATCGCCAAACGGCTCAGCTTGCAGCGGCAAGCTCTGTGAGAGAGCGATGGCCTGCGGTTGCTCCAGCCACAGCGTGCCGTACTGAAACTGCAGCTCCCCATCTTTCAGCCAGAGCGTGCCGGCGCGCTGGTTGAGCAGCCACACCTCCAGGCTGGTGGTGATCTCACTGGCCACTGCTTTCCTCGCCATGGCTTTCCTGGCGATGGCGTTCTATGTCCAGATGCAGGGTTCCGCCCAGGGCGTCGATCACCCGCAATACCCGCTCCAGCTGCACTGTTGGTTTGCCGGCCTCCAGCTCCACCACAAAGCGCAACCCCACCCCAGCCGCCAGGGCAAGATCCGCCTGGGTGAGACGCAGTGTTTTGCGCGCCACCCGTAAGGCGGCCCCCAGATCATGCACGGAATGGATTGCCGTCATAACCGGCGCCCCTCTTGGTCCCGTACGGGAACAAAAAGACGCAAGGACGCCATGGCAGTTTGAAAATTACGGATCGGGATCTTTGCCGGATCCTGGGGCGAGTTAGCGCCTGATTGTCCCAACCGTGAACGAGCTTAGCCGGCGGATCCCGCCCCGCCGGTGTTTGTCGGTCGGTGAAGTGCTCTTCTGCGGTCAGGGCAGCTCCAGTCAGCTGCGCAGGGCGAGATCAAGTTAGGCAAGGGTTCCTGATTCCAGAATCCCCACCACGGCACCGAGAGCGGCCATGAGCTGTGAGGGTTTGTGGTGGATCTCGACTGCACGCTCGCCATTGCAGCAGGCAGCAAGATCCTCGCCACGGCCTGAACCCATCACGCCTGGAGCTGATCTAGAAACTGGCCTGAGCAGACCTGCGCTGCTTCAGCCAGCGTCAAACACCCGCTTGCCGTCGGCCCGTTTCTGGTTGAGGCGCCTCGATTCCCGTCGCGTGAATTCGCTCACCGTGGGGTTGGCCACCACCGGATCCACATGGGCCACCTGCTCCCACAGATCCCGCGGCGCCCAGCGCACCGTGTGCTCCACCCGATCGTGCTTGATCACATGGCACCAGCGGCTGCTGCCGCACGCCGGGCAAAACAACTCCTCGAGCCACTCGTTGCTCAGCACCAGCACCGGGTAGGCCTGGATCACCAGCTTGGCGGTCTTGTCGGCCATTCCCCGGGCTTTGAGTTGCTCGGGTGTGAGCAGGTGCAGGAAGTACTTCTTGCCGTTGCCCTCAATCCGTTGCTCCGGATGGGCCGGGCAGCACAGCTGGCGGCGTTGGGGCCGGTGGGAGCGGCGGGGGGTGTCGCTCAAGGCACAGCATTGGCTCAATTCAACGTAGCGCCGTTCGGCGCGTGCGGCCGCGAGCTTGGTGGCTCAGAATGGAGCGTTGAACAGCACCCGATGAACCGCTCGGCCGACTGGTTGCATCAGGCCAAGGCCGACCTCGCTCAGGCCCAGCTCAGTGCCGATGCTGGCCATCACGAGTGGGCTTGTTTCGCCTGTCACCAGGCGGTGGAGAAGGCCCTCAAGGCCCTCCATCTTCACCACGACCAGCAGAGCTGGGGGCACGGCCTCGGGCGCTCCCTCCGCGACTTGCCGCCCCCTGTGGCCGCCGCTCTTTCAGTCCAGGTGTCAGACCTGGAGGATCGCCTTCGGGTGCTCGATGCCCTTTACATCCCCACCCGCTACCCCGATAGCCTTCCAGAAGGTGCGCCGACCGATCATTTCGGCCGGCTGCAAAGCCAAGACGCCCTCAGCCATGCCCGTGCGCTCGTTGACGCAATCTGTGCTGCGTTGGCCCCAGCCTGAGCCGGTGTTGCAGGAGGTGCGCGCCTGGGCCGATGAGCAGCGCCGTCTGCGGCCGAGCCTGCGGCGGGTTGGCCTGTTCGGTAGCTATGGCCGGGGCACCGCTTCGGTGGGCAGTGATCTGGATCTGCTGCTGATCGATGAAGCCGCCGATGGTCCCCAGCACCAGCGCCTCTGCTCCTGGCCGCTTGAGCGTCTGCCGCTCAGCTGTGATGCCTTGGTGCTCACCCCCGCCGAACTTGAGCAGCTGTTTGGCGGTTCGAGCCGCATGGCCCAAGAGCTCAAGACCGACCTCCTTTGGCTCAACTGAAGGCTGAGAGCTGGGACCGATCGCAACGGCTCCAGGCGGTGCGGGCCGCCGCTGTAGCCGCCACATCGAGTTTGGTGAGCGCCTGGCGTGCTTCGCTCTGGCGCGCCGTGAGCTCCTGGCGCCGCGCCTCCTGCCCGGCTTCCCAGCGGCGCCGCTCGGCCCCATCGGCCTCTCGCCAGCGGTCCAGTGCTTGTTGGTAGCGCTCCTGCTCCAGCTCCTGGTCGTCGCGGGTGAAGCGGGCCAGCACTGCCGGATCGGGCGCCGCCGGCCTGGGCAGGGGGATGTAGCGCTGCTGGCTCAGCTGGGTGAGCGCGGCGTCGCTGCGCTCGTGCTCCTGCACAAGCTTCTGCACCGCCGGTTGTTGCTGGCGGCAGCGGCTCACCAGGCCATCCAGCTGGGGTTGGCGTTGGGCGGCGGCGGCCTGCTCGCGCGCCGCCTGCTCCCGCCGTTGCCGCTCGGCGCCATTGCAAGCAACCAGCAGCACCGCCAGTAGGGCGGCCAGAAGCAAGGGGGCGGAGGAGCGCTGGTGGCGCATGGCAGTGGCCTCAGGCGGCCTGGCGGCGGGGCGCTTCAGCCGACGGCAGAAACTGCCAGAGCCGCCGGTAGGCCTCCAGCTCCAGATCACCCCAGCCGTCGAGCTGGGGGCTGCTGCTCTGGATCGCCTGGTAGAGCTCCTGCCGCGTGTTTGGCAGGGCTTTGAGGCTAAGGATGGAGAGGGCCTCCGTCCGCTGCATGGGTGCTCTGGAACTCCCTCCAACTAACCGGATCGGACTGCCCCTGTCAAGCCATGCTTTCAGGCGACGCAGCCAAGCCACTCAGCCCAGGCAGCAGCAGGGCTGGCGGCAGAGTTGGTCGGCCACGTGTTGCCGGTCTTGCGTGGGCTCCATCCAGGTGCTCCACACCTCCCCACCGGGGGGGCCTCCAGCTGCATCCGCGAGCCGTGTAGGGCCAGCTGGAAGGTGAAGCCCGTGAGCCCCGGCAGTTCAAACCCCTGAGTACTGCCTCGGGTGGGGTGGGTCATTGCGTACTCCTGGGCGATTACCCCTGCTCCAATGCCGGTGCCTGCCCCGGCGGATGAGAGCCGGCTGAGAATCTCAGGGGCACAGGGCCTGCGCCGCCCGCAGCAGCTCGGCTTCGGTGGCGGAGTACACGGCCTCGGCCTCTGCCGCGCTGCGGCCGATGCAGGTCATGCCGAGCTTGCCGTATTGCGACAGGCAGCCCAGCAGGTGAAACACGCTGCCGCGCAGCTGGGCCTGGTCGAAGTGCAGGCCCGCCTCAGCCACGATGTCGATCAGATCCACCGGCAGCAGCCCGCGCAGGTGCGGCGCCGTGAGGTTGTCCGTTGCCTTGTAGTGCAGGGAAGGGCCGCTGGGGGCGTGATATAGCCCGCTGGCTGGATCGAGGCTGCCGCTGGTGATCGCACTCAGCGCCATGTAGGGGTGGGTGGTGCCCCCCTGGCGCAGGTTCACCTCGATCGCCTGCAGATTCCAGCGATCGCCAAAGCGCCGGGCGATGAAATCCACCGCATACCGCTCCAGTGCTCCCTCTGCCGCTAGCGCCTCCCCCACCGCCTGGCCGTGGCGCATCAGCTCGGCCCGGTAGGGCTCGGCCGCCGGGAAGCTGCAGCCCAGGTAGGTCTGGCCGCTGGCGCCGCCCAGCACCTGCTCATGGCTAGAGAGCACCTCTACTTGGCCTGGCTGGCCGGCTGGGCCGGGATAAATCGTGCCCTGCACGCTTGGTGAGCTGAGCTCCTCCCCGCCCTCCAGCCAAGCCTCCACCAGCGCCCCCTGCACAGCCAGCTGCTCCTTCCAGCTGGCTGCAGGCATCGGCAGCACTTCCAGGGCCTGCCGCAACCGCCGCCGCCGCTCAGCGCCGCTGAGCCCGGCCAGCTGCAGAGGTTCGAGCGGCAAAGGGGCATTGCCCTCGCCGCTGAAGCCCTCATTGAGCTTCACCACGCACTGGCGCAGCTCGGGGTGGGCTTCCCACAGCTCGGCGGTGGCTTCGCACAGGTCGTCGAGGTTGTGGGTGAGGGCCGAGCCAGGCGGGTGGGGCACGCCGCAGCGGGCGAACAGCTCGCGGCTGCCGGCCTTGCTGCCCCAGTAGCCCAGGGCTGGATCGGTGCCCAGCAGCGGCACCTGCAGCCGCTCCGAGAGCTGGCGTTCCAGGTCGCTCACCACAAAGCAGTTGATGAAACTGCGCCCCGGCCGCAGCAGCTCGGCGATGCGCCCCAGCAGGGCCGGCCGTTCCAGCAGCTTGGCGGTGAGGGGCCGGTTGGAGGCGTCGTCGGTGTCGACCAGGTGCAGCCGCCGCCGCGCGTGGGAGGTGGGCACCCCCGGCAGCAGCTCCAGCACCGCATCCACCACCAGCTCCCCCAGCGGTTTGCTAGTGGCGTACACCATGCGCACCCCCGGATCCCGCAGCCGGATCAGCGAAAACAGCTGGCGCTCCTCGTAGTGGTGGGCGCCGGTCACCAGGTCGATCTGGTTTTGGTCCATCGACAGCGACGGCACCATCAGCACGTCCACATCCGGCCCCTGGGCTGCGGTGCTCTTGCCCCAATGCGGCTGCAGTTGGGCCTGGAGCTCGCGGAAGCTGAGCAATGTCATGGGAGTGGGGGCAGGATCGAGTGCCAGCTCCCATGCTGACGGCACGCTCGCCCAACCCCCATGGCAGTTCCTTTGGTTAGTCCCGCTGTGCGCGGCCTTGGATACCTGGCCGCGTTGCTCACCACCTTGAGCTTCTTCCCCCAGGCCCTCAAGACCCTGCGCAGTGGCGACACCAGCGCCATCTCCCTGCGCATGTACGGCCTGTTTACCGCCGGCATTGCCCTGTGGGCCATCTACGGGTTTTACACAGGCGATGGCCCCTTGATCGTGGCCAACCTGGTCACCCTGGTGCCGGCCGGGATCGTGCTGGAGCGCAAGCTGCAGTCCCTGCGCGCCCCGCGCCGATGAGCTCCCGGATCCGGCCGGCCCTGGAATCGCTGCTGCACGGCCTGATCAGTCTTGGCCTCGGCGGGCTGCTGGCCGCCTTCATCCTGGTGGGTGCCAGCCAGCATGGGGGGCAGGGCAACTCCCAGCTCGCTGACGACAGCCTGCGCATGCTCTGGTCGCCGGCGATCTTCGCCGGGGTGGGTGTCTTGCTGATTGCCAATGGGCTGCTGCGCGGCCTGTGGCTGCTGGTGAGGAGGCCAAACAGGCCGTTGCTGCGGAGGCACTTGCTGCGCAGGCCGGTTTCGCCGGCTGCTCCCGCTGCAGCGGCTCCGGAACGCCCGGCCGATGCCTACGAGCGGGCCTGCGCCGAGCTTGGAGTCGAGCCAGGTAGTGCCTGGGTTTTGGTGCGCTCGACCTGGCGCCGCAACCTGCCCCAGTGGCATCCGGATCAGGGCGGCGCGGTAGAGGTTTGGCGGCGCAAGCTGGCGGCCTACACCCTGCTCGAGGCCTGGCAGCAATTTGAGGAGCCGCCCTAGGCGCTATAGCCCTTTCTGGCTGGGATCGGGTAGGCGATCCGCCGGTGGCGCATCCGCCGCCACACCCTCACGAAGGCCCGGATCAGTAGTTCCAGTTCGGCCCGACTGATGCCACTTTCGGCTAGCTGGTTGTCGTCCTGGCGGGTTTCGATGATGCGGCGCACCATCTGGCGAGCCTCGCTTTCGCTAGTGCCGGGCGGCAGGGAGCGCAGGGCTGCTTCGCAGCCATCGGCCAGCATCAAGATCGCCGTCTCCCGGCTGCGGGGCGTGGGCCCCCGATAGCGGAAGCGCTCCTCGGCAACGCCCGGATCCCGTTCGCGGGCATGGTGCAGGAAGTAGCCCATCTTCAAGGTGCCCTGGTGCTCTGGGATGAAGTCGGCCAGGGGGCGCGGCAGCCGGTAGCGGCGGGCCAGCTTCAACCCCTCATCCACATGCGCCTGCAGGATGGCGGCGCTGGCGAAGGGGTCGTCAAGGCTGTCGTGGGGGTTGGCGCCCTCGCCCTGGTTCTCGATAAACCATTGGGGGCCGTGCAGCTTGCCCACGTCGTGATAGAGCGCCCCCGTGCGCACCAGATCGATATCGGCCTGGATGGCCCGCGCCCCCTCCTCCGCTAGGCCCGCGATCATCAAGGTGTGCTCGAAGGTGCCGGGTGCTTCCACCGAGAGCCGCCGCAGCAGGGGCCTTTGCAGGTCGGCCAGCTCCATCAACCGCGCCCGCGTCACCAAGCCAAAGAAGGTTTCAACCAGGGGCGCCAGCAGCAGGCCCGCCATCAGCAGCCCGCCCAGCAGCAGGGCTTCGCTTACGAGGTCCACCCTGGCCACCGCTCCCGGCCCCTGCAGCCGCGATTGCAGCACTAGCCACTGCAGCAGCAGCCCCGCGCCGGGCAGCAGCACCGCCAGTTGCAGTAGTTCGGCCCGGCTGCGCTGTCGTCCGGCCGCCAGGGCCGCCACGCTGCCCACCGCTGCCGCCACCAGCAGCCTCACTGCCATCAGGGCCGTGATCGGCATCGGCCACAGGAAGCTGGCTGCCGCCAGCCAGGCCAAGCCGCAGGGGGTGCCCAGGCCTTGGGCTAGCAGCAGCGCCGGGGGCACCAGCAGCACCAGCGGACTCGCCAGCGGCCCCAGCCACAGCGCAAAACCCTGCACCACCAGCAGGGCCCCCAGGGCCAGCAGCGCTTGCCGCGGTTCCAGGCAGGCCCGCCAGCGGCGCAGCACCAGCACCAGCACGCCAGCCATGGCCAGCGCCTCTAGGGAGTGACCAAGCCAGGCCAGGGGCCGCGGCCGCCGGTTCACCAGGCCGAAGTAATCGAGAACGTCAAAGGCCTGGGGGCTGATCGTGTCGCCCTGACGGGTAATCAGATCTCCCTGCTGCACCTTGATCGTGGGGATCCCCTGCTGGGTGATCAACGCCTCGATGCGTCGCTGGCTCAGGCCTGGATCACTGCGCAGGTTGGAGTGGCCCTGCAGGGAGCTAGCCAAAAGCCGTGCCCCCAGCCCCCGCGGTAGCGGTGCCAAGGGCTCGAGCTGCAGGGTGGCCGCCTGCAGCAGCTGGCCTTCTGCCACCCCAGCGGCCAGTCCCTGGCTGAGCATGCGCAGCTGGGCTTGGCGCACCTCCCGGCCCCAGGCCGTGAGCTGGGTGCCCCCTGCCCCCCGCAGCCAATTGCGCTCCTCGGTGGTGATTGCCACCGGTTCGATGCGCTGCTGGTTTGATTTGGCCTGCTGCTCTACCGCCTGTAGATCCTGCTCCAATTTCTGACGCAGCTGCCCGTTGGCCTGCTCATCCACCACCTGCACCGTGCTGCGAGGAACCAACTCCTGGCGCCGCTCCTCCAGGGCGTTGCTATCCACCACCATTGCCGCCTGCGGCGCCTTAGCAGTGAAGGGCGCCTCCATGCCGGGTCGCAGGTTTGGCTCCACCAACCAGGGCCAACTCGATACCAGTGCCACCAGGGCGCACACCAGCAGCACTGACGCAGTATCACGATTGCGCCAAACCCCTGGCGAATGCCGCGGGCGCTCCAGCCGCAATAGCTGCCGCCACAGGGTTCGCAGCCGCCTTAACACCATTCCAAAACGCTAGCGGGCCCTAGGCCGGGCGGGACTGCAAGCTGGGAGAGCGTGCTTGCTTTCTGCACCATGGCCACCCGTATGGACGGCCGCCAGCTGGCCGGTGAGATCGAACTCCGGTTGCAGGCGACGATCGCTGAGCGACTGGCAGCGGTGGGTCGCCCGCCTGGTTTGGCGGTGTTGCGGGTGGGCGACGACCCTGCCAGCGGCGTCTATGTAGCTAATAAGGAGAAGGCCTGCGCCCGGGTGGGCATCACCAGCCTCGGGGCCCACCTCGATGCTGGTTCCAGTGCGACCGAAGTGCTGGCCGCGGTGCAGCAGCTCAACGCCGATACCGCCTGCGACGGCATCCTGCTGCAGCTGCCCCTGCCTGCCGGCCTCGATGAGGGCCCGCTGCTGCTGGCGATCGACCCGGAGAAGGATGCCGACGGCCTGCACACCCTCAACCTGGGACGCCTGCTCAAGGGTGAGCCGGGGCCGCGTAGCTGCACCCCCGCTGGTGTGATGGCCCTGCTGGCCCGCCACGGCGTGGCTCTTTCCGGCCAGCGGGCCGTCGTGGTGGGCCGCAGCATCCTGGTGGGCCAGCCGATGGCGCTGATGCTCCAGGCCGCCGATGCCACCGTGAGCGTGGCCCACTCCCGCACCCCTGTCCTTGCTGCCCTCACCCGCCAGGCCGACTTGCTGGTGGTGGCCGCCGGCCGGCCCCGCATGATCGGCTCCGAGCATGTCAAGCCTGGTGCCGTGGTGATTGATGTGGGCATCCACCGCACCGAAAGTGGCCTCTGCGGCGATGTGCGTTTCGAGGAGGTGGAGCCGATCGCCAGCGCCATCAGCCCCGTGCCCGGTGGCGTCGGCCCGATGACCGTCACCATGCTGCTGGTAAACACCGTGGTGGCCTGGTGCCGCCGGGCCGGCGTCGCCCACGACCTGGGCGATCTGGTGCCCTGAGCGGGGATTGGATGGTCCCTGGACTGATGAGGATCGAGGGGGTGAACAGGATGGGGGGGGTGATGTTCTGCTGCTGTCCCTAATTCTGTACAGGTTGTACGGAATCAAGGAGACCATCAAAATGGAAGCCAGCGCTCTCGGCTGCAACGTTGCGCGCTCTTGAGCCCCCTGCGCCACCCCGCCTGAGAGAATCCCGCTAGCACGGAGGCCCCTGGCCGAAGCTCCATGACCGCGGCGGACTCCAGCCCTTTTGACTTCGCCGCCTATCTGGAGGCGACCCGCCTGCGGGTGGAGGTGGCCCTTGATGGCTCCCTGGGGCCGGAGCGGCCCGAATCCCTGCGCGAGGCCATGCGTTATTCGCTGCTGGCTGGTGGCAAGCGGCTGCGGCCGATCCTCTGCCTGGCGGCCTGTGAGCTGGCAGGCGGCGACAGCGCCTTGGCCATGCCCACGGCGGTGGCCCTCGAGATGGTTCACACCATGTCGCTGATCCACGACGACCTGCCGGCGATGGACAACGACGATCTCCGCCGCGGCCGCCCCACCAATCACAAGGTGTATGGCGAGGCCAACGCCATCCTGGCCGGCGATGCCTTGCTCACCCGCGCCTTTGAGATGGTGGCGCTTCGCAGCCCAGGCGTGGAGGCCGAGCGATTGCTGGCGGTGGTGGGCGAGCTATCCCTGGCTTCCGGCGCCCCCGGCTTGGTGGGCGGTCAGGTGGTGGATCTGGAGTGTGAGGCCAAATCCGTCGATCTCGACACCCTCGAATACATCCACCTGCACAAAACCGGTGCACTGCTGCGGGCCTGCGTGCTCACCGGCGCCCTGATCGCCGGTGCCTCCGAGGACCTGCTGGCCGCCCTGCGCACCTACGCCCGCGGCATTGGTTTGGCCTTTCAGATCATCGACGACATCCTTGATGTCACCGCCAGCAGTGAAGTGCTTGGCAAAACCGCCGGCAAGGATCTCACCGCCGACAAAACCACCTACCCCAAGCTGCTGGGCTTAGAGGAATCGCGCCAGCGGGCCGATGCCCTAGTGGTCGAGGCCAAGGCCGCCCTGGCTCCCTGGCACGGCAGTGCCGCGCCCCTGCTGGCCCTGGCCGACTACATCACCAGCCGCGACCGATGAGTAATTGATGAGTAACTCCGTGCTGATAGGCGTCTTTGACAACGGCGTGCTCTGGTGGGGTCTGGCGGCCTGTGGCGTCGCCCAGCTCTCCAAGCTGGTGATTGAGCTGGTGGTGCATCGCCGCTGGAATCCGCGGGTGCTGGTGGAAACCGGTGGCATGCCTTCGAGCCACTCGGCCCTGCTCACCGGCACCACCGCAGCCCTGGGTTGGGTGCAGGGCTTTGAGGGGCCCCTGTTTGCCCTGGCGGCCGTGCTCTGCTTTGTGGTGCTCTACGACGCCTCTGGTGTGCGCCGCGCCGCTGGCCTCACCGCCGCCCGCGTCAATGAGATGGGTGATAACTCCATGGCCAGCGCTGCTTCCTCCCCGAAACCCCTCAAGGAAAATCTCGGCCACACCCGCCTTGAGGTGCTGATCGGTGCCCTGATCGGGCCGCTGGTGGCCTTGCCTGGTTTGGTGCTGGCTGGCTCGCCGCTGCATCTGGCCCAGGGCTTGGGCTGGTTCACCGCGGTTGGTTGACCCCGCCGCGGCCCTAACTGCCGACCAGCAGGCCGCCGCCGCCGCCTTCGCTAATTGGCTGGCGGCGCCCGCAGATGGCACGCCCTTTGTGCTGAGCGGCTACGCCGGCACCGGCAAAACCTTTCTCTCGATGCGCTTTCTGGCCCAGGTGGAGGCCACCGGCCTCTGCTGGACCGTGGTGGCCCCCACCCATAAAGCCGTGGGTGTGCTGCGCTCCTATCTGGCTGGGGCTGGCCTTTCGCCCACCTGGTTTCCTTCCACCATTCACCGCCTGCTGCGGCTGAAACTCAAGCGCCAGCGCGATATCGAGCGCTGCGAGGAAACGGAGCAAACCGCAGTCGCCCTCGAGCACTTGGGCCTGGTGCTGATCGATGAGGCCTCGATGGTGGACTCCACCCTGCTGGAGATCAGCTTGCGCTGCGCCCATCCTTTTCGCACCCGGCTGGTGTTTGTGGGCGATCCGGCCCAGTTGCCGCCGGTTGGTGAACCCGTGAGCCCGGTGTTCAGCCTGGGCCGGGCAAGCCGGGCCGAGCTGCGCCAGGTGGTGCGCCACCAGGGGCCGGTGCTGCGCCTGGCCTCGGGGTTGCGCCAGGGCGACCTGCCCTGCCGCCGCCCGCCGCCGCTGCCGCCGATCCGCAATGCCAGCGGTCAGGTGGCCCTGCTGGAGCGGCGTGAGTGGCTCGAGGCCGCCCAGGCAGCTCTGCGCCGCAGCGCCGAAACCGACAACCCCGACCTAGCCCGCATCCTCTGCTACACAAACCGCTCCCTCGAGCAGCTGGTGCCGATCGCCCGCCGCGCCCTGCACGGCGAAATGGCCGACCAGCTGCCGGTGCTGCCAGGTGAGGTGCTGATCACCCGCGCTGCCGTGATGGCCCCCGCTTGCCGCGAGGGCGAGGACGCCGCCGAGGAGCCCGACATGCTGCTGGGCTCCAACCGGGAGCTGGTGGTGCGCGATGTCATCCCCGAACGCTGCGATCTGGCCGACTTCGGCGTGCCTGATGCGCCGGTGATCGATACCCTCACCGCCCGGGTGGAGGCCGGCGATAGCCAGCTGAGCCTGCGGCTACTGCCGCCCCTGGGCTCGGCGGCCCGGATCGCCCTCGAGGCTGTGTTGGCCCGCCTACGCCAACAGGCCAAGGACGCCGGCAAGCAGGACGGCAAGGGTCTGTGGCGCCGTTTTTTCCTGGTGCGAGATGCCTTTGCTTCCCTCGGTCCGGCCGCCGTTCTCACCGTGCATCGCAGCCAGGGCAGCACTTTTTCCGAGGTGTTTGTGGATGGCGATGTCTTCTGGCCCAGCGACACCGTGCTGCGCCGCCAGCTGGTGTACGTGGCCGTGAGCCGGGCCAGCCAGGCGGTCACCCTCCAGGCCGGCGCGCCAGGTGGTGGCCCCAGCGCCCTCGCCGACCAGCAGCTCTGGAGCGACTGGTTGCAGGCGGATGGCTGATTGCGCTGGCCTCTCAGGCCAGCCGCAGGCCCTCGATGCCCTGCCAGCCCAGATACACCGCCAGGGCCACGCTCACCAGGCCCACCAGCAGGTCGCCCTTGGCGAACAGCCGCTGCTTGCCCCGCTCCAGCAGGGGCAGCATGCGCTCTGGGCCGGCTAGCAGCAGGGCCAGCAGCGGCAGCAGCAGCAGGCTCGCGCTCACCAGACTGAATATCCCAGTGGCCAGCAGCTCCTGGCCGCGGCCGAGCCCCGCTGACAGCAGGCTGCTGGCGGACTTGGCAAACAGAAACAGATCGTCGGGGCTGGCCACCTGCAGGCCGGCACTGATGGCCAGCAGCAGGGGCAGGGGCATGGCACAGAACTGATCGAGGCGGCGCGTCCAGCCCGGCGGCCCCGCACCCTCTTTATTTTTATTCAGCAGCTCCTTCACCCCCAGCCCCAGCAGGGCGCCGGCGGCCAGTAGGTCGAGGCCGGTGAGGTGGTCGCTGCCCTTGTCCATGCTCAGCAGCAGGCCGTGGCCCACCGTGAGCAGCAGGGTTATGGCCAGGGCGGCGGTGGCCAGCCAGGCAGCCACAAACAGCCCGCCCCGCTGCAGCGGCTTGGGGCCGAGCAGGAGCAGCAGCAGCAGGCCGATGTGCAGCGGCGAAAAGCCGATCGCCAAACCAAAAGCTGATAGCTCGCCGAGCAGGTTGGTACTCATGGTGGGGTCGTTATCTGGGCATTCCAGCGCACGACCGTGCGTCGTTCCCGCTCGTGGCCGAGCACCGACAGCGTGGCCGTATTCAGGTTGAACAGGGCCCCGCCTGCAGCCCCCAGCCCCAGCCAAGTGCCCGCCAGGCTGCGCAAGATATGGCCGTGGGCTACCAGGGCAACGGCCCCGAGCTCGGACTGGAAGGCCACCAGGGATTGGGCAAAGGCGATCACCCGCTGGCAGCGCTGCTCCACTTCCAGGCAGCTTTCACCGTCTGGGCAGCCATGGCTCCATACGGTCCAGTCGGGCACCTGGGCGCGGATCTCGGCGGTGGTGATGCCCTCGTAGCGGCCGTAGTTCCATTCCTGCAGGTCGGGGCAGATCTGGGCGCCCTCCCCCAGGCCCGCCAGCTCGGCGGTGCGCCGGGCCCGTTGCAGCGGACTCACCAGCACCGCCGCAAAGCGCTGGCTCGCCAGCCCTGGCGCTAAGCCCAGGGCCTGGGCCTCACCCTCCGGCAGCAGGGGAAGGTCGGTGAGGCCGGTGTGGCGCCCGTCGCGGGCCCAGCTGGTCATTCCATGGCGTAGCAGCCACAGTTCGAGCTGGGGAGGGGTGTTCAGCTGAGCCATTTCAGCGGCGCACTTCAAACCAGTCGGTGCCGGCGGCGGCCACCTGGCTGCTAGCCACGCTGTTCACCACCGCTTCAGCCGGGCCCTTCTCGCACCACAGCCGCAGCTCGGTGAGCTCCTGCGGGCAGCCCTCAGCTTCTATCTCCACCGAACCATCGGAGCAGTTGCGCACCCAGCCACTCAGGCCAAGGTCCTGGGCCCGCAGCCTGCAGGCGGCCCGGTAGCCCACCCCATGCACCTGGCCGCGCACGATCAAACGCCAGCGTTCTTGCTGGATCTGGGGCCGGGGTTCGTGGGGCTGCACGAAGCGGCGCTCGTCGGCAGCGGCGCGGCGCGCGCGGCTGCGGCTGCCAGGCGTGAGGGAATCACCGGGCATCCAGCCCAGTGGAGGTGCAGCCAGCTGGCGTGCACGTTCGGCGCTGTCCATCCTTCGCTCCGGGCTGCGGTCCCCCAGCCATCAAGCTGCCACAGCCCGTCGCCGGCCGCCACAGATTTGTCGCAGTTGGGCAGAGACTCCAGTTGCCAGCGGTGAAATTCATGGCCGCAAAAGCTCTCGCCCGGCCGCACCAGCAAGCCATTGGCGGTGGCGGTAGCCGTGCGGTAACCCAGGCTTAGAGAGCCTTTGCGGGCCTTGAAGGGCAGCACGCCCGCCATCGGCTGCAGCTGACCCTCGCCATCGGCCAGCTGCTCGCCCAGCAGCAGCAGGCCGCCGCATTCGGCCACCAGCGGCAGCCCCGCCGCCGCCGCCCGGGCCAGGTCGCCCAGGCTGCGCCGGCTCGCCGCCAGCTGGGCCGTGTGCAGCTCCGGGTAGCCCCCCGGCAGCAGCACCGCCCGGCAACCATCGGGTAGGGGCTCATCGGCCAAGGGGCTCCAGGCCCGCGGCTCCAGCCCCACCGCCTCGAGAAGCTCGCCGGCCTCCGGATAGCGGAAATGGAAGGCCGCATCGCTTGCGATTGCCACCGGCAGGGGCTGGGGGCTCTGGCGTAAGTGGGAGGTCTGCCGCGAGTGGGAGCTCTGCCGCAGGCACCAGTGGATGGGATTTTCCGCCCCTGGCTCGGCTGCTGGTGGGGCCAGCAGGGGCAATAGCTGCTCCAGGTCTAGGTGGCGGGCGGCCAGCTCGGCCCACTGCTCCTGGCGCTGCTCGAGGTCTTGCAGCTCCTCCGGCGGCAGCAGGCCCAAGTGACGTGAGGGCAGCTCCAGGCTGGGGTGGTGCGGCAGCACCCCCAGCAGCGGCACCTCGATGCTGGCCAGGGCTTCCGCCAGCAGGGCGTGGTGGCGCTCGCTGCCCACCCGGTTGAGCACCACTCCGGCCAGCTGCACCGCTGGTGGACCATGGTCGCGGAAGCCCCGCACCAGCGCCGCCAGGGAGCCCGCCTGCCGCGACGCTTCCACCACAAACACCACCGGCAGACCGAGCTGGGCCGCCACCGCCGCCGAGCTGCCCTCACTGCTGGGGCCTCGGCCATCGAACAGGCCCATCACCCCCTCCACCAGCGCCAGGTCGGCCCGGCTGCCGTGCCAGCTAAAGCAGCGCTCCAGCCACTCGGGCCCGCACAGCAGCGGATCGAGGTTGCGGCAGGTGTGGCCGCTCACCCGGCTGAGCAGCTGGGGATCGAGGTAGTCAGGGCCCACCTTGAAGGGCTGCAAACCCAGGCCCTGCGCCCGGGCCCAGGCCGCCAGGCACAGGGACAGCAGGGTCTTGCCGCTACCGCTGCTGGGCGCGGCGATCAGACAGGCCATTCAGGGGAGGCTCTCAGCGCAGTGGTCTTAGGGCAGCGGTCTTAGGGCAGCAGTTTGGCGGCGAGTGGCGCGGCGGCTGCCAGCAGGGGGTTGGTGGAGTCGTGGCCACCGGAGAGCAGGCGGGCCATCTCCATCTCCTCGCTCTCATTGGGCAGGGGCACCACTTCCTCAGCCAGTTCCATGCTGGCCATGCCGCCCGATTCGAGCCGCATGCAGCCGCCTGATTCGGAGCAGAGGATCACGCATAGCGGTGAGCCCTGGCTGCTTTGGCAGATCAGCCGCAGCCCCACCATGGCGCCGGGGTGGGTTTTGGGAACGCCCACTGGCACTGGCATCTGGCGGAAGCGCACGGTCTGGCCGTCGGTGCGCTCGAATTCGGCGCCGATGCCATCGCCCACCCCATCGCCATCCACCGCATAGGTGGAGATCAGGTGCCAGCCCAGCCTGTCGGCCAGCCAGGCCGCCAACAGCAAACCCTTCACCGGGTTGCTGCCCTCCACGTCGAGGTCGAGCTGCACCACGTGGTTGAGGGCATCACGCCGCGAGGGCGGATCAAACACCATCGCCAGCGATTCGCGCCAGCTGCGCAGCCGCAGCCAGTTGAGGTCGTTGATCGGCTGGCCCGCATCGATCCGGTCCACCAGCAGGTCGAGGCAGCGGCGCGGATCCCCCAGCGACGAATCCACCACCAGGCGCCGGGCGCCGGTGGCTAGAGCCGCCATCACCTCAGGGGCCTCATCGAGGCTGCTGTTCCACCACACCCAGCAGGGCAGGTCTGGGGCGATCAGCGGTTGGACCAGATCGAGGTTCTGGCGCAGGGCACCGGTGCCGCCCCTGAGCACCACCACATCGCCGCAGGCGGAGCCGCCAGCGCCCTCCTCCGGCAGGGGGCAGTAGGCGGCCACCAGGGTTTCTAAGGGCTGACCGCCGTCGAGGGTGGGGGCCAGGGTGATCAGCCGCCGGGGCATGTGGGCGCTGATCGCCCCTTCCACAAACTGGCCGCGCTGGTCTTCGGCGTGGTGATTGCCGCCCAGCTGGCCGATCGCCCAGGCCAGCTTGGGATCCATCGGTGCCGTGCTCAGGGGCAAGCCACAGCTCACCGCCGCGGCGCGGGCCGCCTCTAGCACCGTTTCATTGAGCAGGCCCGTGATTGGTCCATCTAGCCGGCCGCAGCGCACCAGCTGCTGCTCCAGCCAGGAGCCCTCCCACACCACCAGGGTGAAGGTAGCGGCGCCGGGGGGGCTGCCCAATTCCTGATTCCAGAGGCGCTCCAGGTAGCCGGGCACCTGGTCGGGGGGTAGGGCGAGGGGGGCCTGGAGGGTGAGCTGGGTCGACATGGGGGCAGACTCGCGGTGGGGTCAGGGCAAGGGAAATCAGGGGCGACGCCAGGCCAGGCCGTCTTCGGCCAGCAGGTTGTCGGCGGCGGCAGGACCCCAGGTGCGGGCCTCGTAGGGGTACACGGGCAGCTGGGAGGGGGCGTCCTCGATCAGTTCCAGCAGCGGTGTGTAGAGACGCCAGGCGGCCTCCACCTCGTCACTGCGGGTGTACAGGGTGGGGTCGCCCAGCATGGCGTCAGCCAGCAGGCGCACGTAGCCCTCGTCGCTGGGTTCACCGAAGCTGTCGTCGTAGGAGAAGGCCATATCCACCGGCCGGCTGCGCATGCCGGAGCCGGGGGCCTTCACCTCAAATTTGAATTCAGCGCCCTCATCTGGCTGGATGCGCAGGATCAGCTGGTTGGGGGTGGGGGCGCCGCCAGCGGCATCAAACAGGTGCACGGGCGCCTCGCGGAAGGTGAGCACCACCTCGGAGAGCCGCTTGGGTAGGCGCTTGCCGGTGCGCAAGTAGAAGGGCACGCCCTGCCAGCGCCAGTTGTTGATGAACAACTTCATCGCCACGTAGGTCTCCGTGGTGCTTTCCGGGTTCACCCCCGGCTCATTGCGATAGCCGGCGATTGGTCGGGTGCTGGATCCCCCAGGCCCGTACTGGCCCCGCACGCAGCACTTCCAGGGCTCGTCTTCATTGGCTAGGCGCGCCGCCTGCAGCACCTTGGCCTTCTCGTTGCGCATCGACTCGGGGTCGAAGCGTCCCGGTGCCTCCATCGTTGTGAGGGCCAGCATCTGGGTGAGGTGGTTCTGCACCATGTCGCGCAGGGCGCCCGAGCTTTCGTAGTAGCCGGCACGCTCCTCCACGCCCACGGTTTCGGCCGCCGTGATCTGCACGCTGGAGATGTAATTGCGGTTCCAGATCGGCTCAAAGATCGTGTTGGCGAAGCGCATCACCAGGATGTTCTGAACCGTCTCCTTGCCCAGGTAGTGGTCGATCCGGAAGATCTGGTTTTCCTGGGCGCAGGTCTGCACCACCCGGTTGAGTTCCTGGGCGCTGCCGTAGTCGCGGCCGAAGGGCTTCTCGATCACCACCCGGCTGCGGCTGGGGTCGCTCAGCAGCCCGGCGGCGGCCAGGGAGCGGCAGCCACTGCCGTAGAAGTTGGGCGATACGGAGAGGTAGAAGGTGCGGTTGCCGCGGGTGGCCCGCAGCCGGTCGATGCCCTCTAGCCGCTGGCCCAGCCGCACCACCGAAGGGGGATCCTCCAGATCCACCGGCTCGTAAAACAGCCCGGCGGCAAATTGCTCCCAGGCCACCCGGTGCTCAGCCACCTCTGAGGCCATGGCCTCCTCCATCTTGCCGCGGAATTCCTCATCGCTCCAGGGGCGGCGGGCGCAGCCCAGCACCGCAAATTCACTGGGCAGGCGGCGCTGGCGAAACAACTCAAACAGCGCCGGCACCAGCTTGCGATGGGTGAGGTCGCCACTGGCCCCAAAAATCACCAGGCATTGGGGCGGGATAACCCGCTCCTGGCGGAGTCCTACCCGCAGTGGATTGGTGAGCACAGAGCCCATGAGTGCTTGTCTGGTGCCCATGGTTTAACGGGCCTGGCGCCGTCGCCCACCGCTTGGCCCACTTTGTGATGGTTTTTGTGTGGGATTCGCCAAAAAAAAGCCCGCCTTGGGGGCGGGCAGAGGAAGCGGATTGGGCTCGAATTCAATAGGTTTCGACGTGCCAGCGATCGGCTTTTTTGAGCTGGGGACGCAACTCGGCCCAGTTCAAACCCTTGGCAGTGGCGGCGGCGGTCATCGCCTCGTCGATGCCGGGCTCCATGCCCCGCAGACCGCACATGTAGACGTGAGTCTTGGGATTCTCGATCCAGGAGAAGATCTCCTCGGCGTTCTCGCTGACGCGGTCCTGGATGTACATGCGGCCGCCGTTGGCGTTTTGCTGCTCGCGGCTGATCGCCTTGGTGTAGCGGAAGTTTTCGGGAAACTCGCTGACATAGCGGTTGAAGTCATCGTCGTAAAGGAGGTTGGGGGTGGTGGGCACGCCCATCAACAGCCAGGCCTTACCGCGGAAATGCCAGCCGTTTTTCTCTCGCTCGGAGGGCTCAAACATGCGGCGCAGGTAGGTGCGCATCGGCGCGATACCCGTGCCGGTGGCCAGCATGATCACGTTGGCTTCCTCGTCTTCAGGAAGCAGCATCTCCTTGCCCACCGGACCGGTGATCTTCACCTTGGCGCCGGGTTCGATGTCGCAGAGGAAGGTGGAGCAGACGCCGTGGATCGTCTCGCCGTCCTTCTCGTATTCCAGCTGGCGCACGCACAGCGACACCGTGTTGCCCTCCAGGTTGTCGCCGTGGCGGGTGCTGGCGATTGAGTAAAGGCGCAGCTTGTTGGGCTTGCCGTTGGCATCGGTGCCGTCGGGAATGATGCCGATGCTCTGGCCTTCGACGTAGTGCAGCTGGGGGTCACCACCGGAGAGGTCGAAGGTGATGTGATTCACCCGGCCGATAGCCCCTTCCGCCAGGAGGCTGTAGTTGTCGGTCACCGTGCCGACGAACGGATCCTTCGGCTTGTAGAGGTTGACGGGAACGTTGGCGTGGGACACGGCAGCGGGTTTCGAAGGAGCGGCGTTTGCTTTGGGGGCGGGTGCTGGGCTGGCGCCATCGTCTGCGAGAACGGCGCTGATGCGACCGCCTGTCTGAGCGATTGATTGCATCAGGCCCTGGAGTTGGCCGAATGGCACGGTGAAGCGGCGCTCAGCCTGACGCTGGCGTCTCACCCCGAAGGCTTCCACCACAACGGTGAACATCCGGTTGTCGGACTGGTTGGCGCGACCGGTGGAAACACGCATGCAGACTCAGTCCCCTCAAAAACGCGCTGATCATAGGGAACACGGCCGCAGCGAATTCCCGGCAGACACCGCTAGGTTTGTGCCCCAGCACACTTACGCCGTGCGTCCTTGGCGCAGCTTCTTGCCCGATCAGGTCTGTCCGGCCAGCTGGCTGAGCCGGATTTGTTGTCGAATGGGCCTGCGGATTTGACCAATTCCGCCCCAACCGCCATTTGCAGCCTCGACACCATCCAGCAGGAGATGGAGCGTCTGCCCCAGGGCACCAGGCGCCTGGCGGTGCAGTTGCGCCTACCGCTTGATCCCAGCTGGATCTGGTCCGTGCTCACCGATTACGCCAATCTCAACAGCTTTATTCCCAACCTGGCCTCCTCCCGCCAGCTTTGGCGCCGCGGCAATCGGGTGGGTTTGGAGCAGGTGGGCACCCAGCAGTTCTGTGGGCTGCGTTTCAGCGCCAAGGTGGAGCTCGAGATTGAGGAAGATCTCGAGGCAGGCGAGCTGCGCTTTTGCATGTGCCGCGGTGATTTCCGCCGCTTTGAAGGCTGTTGGCAGATCGGCCGCACTGGTGAAACCACCCACCTGCTCTATGAGCTCACGGTGCAGGGCCGGCCCGGCATGCCGATTGGCTTGATCGAGCAGCGTCTGCGCGAAGACCTAGCCAACAACCTGCGCGGAGTGCAGCGAGAGGCGGAACGCCGCGCCGCCCAATCCTGATTAGCAGGAGTTAAATTAATCAACCTTTCTGTTTTGCCCGATGGGGCCAAAAGCAGTTTGATTTGTGTATACCCCCAAGGGGATTCGAACCCCTGTCGCCTCCGTGAAAGGGAGGTGTCCTAGGCCTCTAGACGATGGGGGCGAGGCCACAACGCTGTAGGGCGTTGATGTATTGGAAGCTACGGGGCAGGGGGACCCTTCGTCAAGGAGAGCAGCGCTTCAGGCCTGTTATCACTGGGGAGCGACGCGACGATCAGGGCCCCTTGGCGTCAGGCCGGGTTGGACCTGGCCGCTCCAGACCGGCACGCTGACGTGGAAGCAAGCACCCTCGCCGGGTTCCGACACAACCCAGATGCGCCCCCCGTGCACCTCGGCGATGCGGCGGCAAACCGACAGGCCCACGCCGTAGCCCGAGGTGGTGCTGGAGGTTTGGGGCAGGCGCACCCGATCCAGAAAAATCCGTTCCTGCTCACTTTTAGGTATCCCCGGACCGGTGTCGCAAAAGCTCACCTGCACCCACTGGTCGGTGCGGTGCAGCAGGGTCAGGTGCACCCGGCCCCGGTCCGGGGTGAACTTGAGGGCGTTTTCCAGCAGGTTCAGCAATACCTGGCGCATGCGGCGCTGGTCGGCGAACACATCTGGCAGGTCGGCGGGGATGTCGGTGATCAGCTCTAGGTCGCGGCCGATCCAGAGCTTTTCCAGCTCCAGAATCGCCTCGGCTGCCACCTTGCCCAGCGCCAGGCGCTGGGGATTAAAGAGGGCCTCCCAGCGGGTTGTACCCACCTCCAGCAGGTCCTTGGAGAGTTCCTGAATGTCGTCGAGGCGGCGGGTGAGTACGTCGCGGAAGCGGGTCTCGTCGATCTGGCCGAGGGTGTGGCTCTGGAGGGCGAGCTTGGCAGCCGTCAGCGGCGTGCGCAGCTCATGGGCCACCATCCGCAGCAGGCGCTCCTGCACCCCAAGGCGCTCGGTCAGGGTTTCGTTTTCCTGGCGCAGCACCAGCAGCTGGTCTTCCAGCTGCAGCTCGCGCTTGGTGCGGCTGCCATCAATTTCAGCGGGCCGCAGGCTCATGCCCAGGCTCGTAACCACCTCCATCTGCTGCCAGCGCGGCAGCCAGCTGCGCAGCTTCTGGGTGATGGCATTGCCGGCGATCACCTGCTTGGGCAGGGGGTCGAGCTTCACCAGGGCCGGGGTGGCCACCAGCCGGTGCAGCTCCAGCAGTTGGGGTTGGTGGCCCGGATCGGCGATCTCCAGGCTCACCTTGAAAGCGCACTCCTCGCTTTTGAGGAACTGGATCAGGTTGCGCAGGTCCTGGCTGGCCAGGTGGTAGCTGGTGGCGACAAGCAGCAGCTTCAGTTCGGGGCGTTCGGTCGCTCCGTCGTTGGCGACCTGGGCGGCCGTGGTGGGGTGATCGACGCTCACGTGGCCAACCCTATGGGGATTTGGCCAGAGCAGCTCGATTTCGCTATGACTAAAGCAACCAATGCCGTGCGCCCTAGGGCCGGGATGTCATGAGCATGCCTTCAAATTCCAGTCCGGTGGCGCCGCGCCCCAGGATTCAGCTCGACAGCAATACAAGGCGCTGGTTTGCCCGCAACCTGGGCCTGTGGCGCTCGCGCCGGTTGTACTTCTTTGAGGATGGTGAGGCGCTGCGGGTCGACATGATGCTGCGGGTGGAGATATTCAGTGAGCCGGTGGAGGGTGATGCGGCCTATCGCTTCACTTGGTGGCCCGAGCAGGAGTTCGAATTCTTCGACAAAAAGCCCCGCTACGTGCCCACTGGCACCATGGAGGCCAATCTCTGCGGTCACCAGCTCAGCCGCAGCTCCGGCTACTTGAGCGGCGCTCCCACCAAAAGTCAGATCCGCCAGGTGGATGAGCACGAGCTGATTTTTGAATCCCACTATCAGGAGTGGGACATCCTTGAGCACACTCGCCTGGTCGACCAAGACCGCTACCGCTCCCGTTCGATCTACTCCTGGAAGAACGGCGCCCTGGATGTGGCCGAAACCCACCACGAGATCCGGGTTGAAGAAGCGGGGGCGCCCATCCCGCACGACGCCCTGCCTTGATGCAGCAGCATGTAGTCAGCAATTTTTCTTTTCCGGTGTTCGTGATGCCCCGTAGTTTTCTGGCTCCCCTGCTGGTGCTTCCCCTGCTGCTGGTGCCGGCAGCAGCCCTGGCAGCTCCAGCCACTGAGGCGGAAATGAACCTCTACACCCGGATTGCAGCCGTAAACGTTTGCATTGCCCGGGGGGCAGGGGTGCCCTTCGATAAAGCGGTGGGCATTGCTGGCGAAACCATCGCCCAGCTGATTCAGGGCCAGCACGATGGCGTGATCAGCCAGGTGGGAGCTAAGCCGCTCAGCATCGACGACCTGCGCAAGGGATCGATCAACTCGGCTGTCCTCGGTGCCGCTGAGATCTGCCCCAAGGAGGTGCCAGCAGATGTAATGGCCAAGGTGCAGGACGCCATCAAGCAGTCGCCCGATGCCAAGCCAGCAGTGAAGCCCGCCACCCCTAAGCCCGCTACTCCTAAGCCCGCTACCACTAAGTAATTCCCATGCCCCTCGTGCGCCTCGCCGATTACCGTCCGGCGCCGTATCTGCTTGAGCGCACCGATCTGACGGTGCAGCTCCACTCCGGCCACACCGAGGTGCTGGCCCAGCTGGCCTTCTTGCCCAATCCGCTGGCCCAGCCAGGACCGTTGGTGCTTCAGGGCGTCGACTTGGAGCTGCTGGAATTGCGGCTCGATGGCGAGCTCCTGCCGGCTGAGGCCTTTGAGCTCAGCGCCGATCAGCTGGTGATCACCCAGCCTCCCGCTGGGGTTTTTCAGCTGCAGAGCCGGGTGCGCATCCACCCGGAAACCAACAGCACCCTTGAAGGGCTCTACGCCAGTGGCGGGCTGTTCACGACCCAGTGCGAAGCCGAGGGATTTCGGCGCATCACCTTTCACCCCGACCGCCCCGATCTGCTCAGTCGCTTTCAGGTGCGGATCGAAGCCGATCGGGCCAGCTGTCCGGTGCTGCTCTCCAATGGCAACTGCCTAGAAAGCGGCCCTTTGCCCGCCGATCCCGGCAGTGGTTCTGAGAGTGGTGCTGAGCGCCACTTCGCTGTTTGGGACGACCCCTTCCCCAAGCCCTCCTATTTATTTGCCCTAGTGGCGGGCCAGCTTGAGGAGGTGAAAGACAGCTTCACCACCGCCAGCGGCCGCACCGTGGCCCTGCGCATCCACGTGGAACCCGGCGATGCGCCTTACACCGCCCACGCCATGGCGTCCCTGAAACGCTCGATGGCCTGGGATGAGCAGCGCTACGGCCTCGAATACGACCTCGATGAGTTCAACATCGTGGCGGTGCGTCACTTCAATATGGGCGCGATGGAGAATAAAAGCCTCAATATCTTTAATTCCAAGCTGGTGCTAGCCGACGCCGAAACCGCTACCGATGGCGAGCTTGAGCGGATCGAGAGCGTGATTGCCCACGAGTATTTCCACAACTGGACAGGCAATCGCATCACCTGCCGCGAGTGGTTCCAGCTGTCGCTCAAAGAAGGCCTAACCGTGTTTCGCGACCAGAGCTTCACGGAAGATATGCACGGTGCGGCATTGAATCGCATCGAAAATGTTTCGAAGTTGCGTAATAGCCAGTTTCGTGAAGATGCTGGCCCCACTGCCCATCCCGTGCAGCCTGATGCCTATCAGGCGATTGACAACTTCTACACCACCACGATCTACGAAAAGGGATCGGAACTTATTCGTATGTTGCACACCCTGCTGGGTGAGGAGGCGTTTATGCGGGGGATGGCGCTCTATGTGAGCCGCCACGACGGCACCGCCGCCACCTGCGAAGACTTCGTGCAGGCGATGCAGGATGCCGCCCCAGTGCCGCCGCCCTTTGATTTCGCCCAATTTCGCCGTTGGTATCACCAGGCCGGCACGCCGCGGCTGCACATCCAGCGCCACTGGGATGGCGAAACGGGCGTGCTCGAGCTGCAGGTGCAACAACACACCCCAGCGACACCCGGCCAGAGCGACAAGCAGCCGCTGGTGATTCCCCTGGCCCTGGGGCTGCTGGGTCAGGGCGGCGAATCCCTCCCCGTGCGGCTCGAGGGAGAACCAGACCCAGCCCGGCTAGCTGGCGATGGCACCCGCCTGCTGGTGATCGACCAGCCCCAGCAGAACCTGCGCTTGGTGGGACTCCCCCGTCAGGGCCATCCCCCGGCCCTTTCTCTACTGCGCCATTTTTCAGCGCCGGTGATCCTGGAAATGGGCCGGCCCACCGCCGAGCTGGTGCACCTGCTGGCTGCCGATAGCGATCCTTTTGCCCGCTGGGATGCGGGCCAGGTGCTGCTGCGCCAAGCCGTGCTGGCCCGCGCTGCAGGCGGCACCGATGGCCTGCTGGAAGAGGAGCTGATCGATGCCTTCGGCCGGATCCTGGCCGATCCCTCCCTATCCGAGGCCAGCCGCAGCGTGTTGCTGGCCCTGCCAGGTTTGCCCGAGCTCGAAGATGCCGCCGTTGCCGTTGGCGCTGAGCCAGATCCGCCGGCCCTGTTTGCGGCGCTGCTTGCCCTGCAGCAGCGTTTTGGTGTGGCCTTGGCCGTGCCCCTGAGCGCTGCCCTGGAGCGCTGCACGCCCCAGTGGAGCCTGGCCTGGCCCGCTGGTAACGGCGATCGCCTGCTTACGGGCACCGTGTGGAGCTGGCGAGTGGCCGCCGGTGATGAGCAGGTTGCGGCGGCTGCAGCGGCGGCGGTGCAAGGCCCCTCGATGACCCTGGCCCGCGCTGGCCTCAGGGCCTTGCAGTGCCATCCGATCGCTGAGCGCCAGCAGGCAGTGGAAGCTTTTTACCAACGCTGGCAGCACAAGCCGGTGATCCTTGATGCCTGGTTTGCCCTAGAAGCATCTGCGCCCTTTGCCGATGGCCTGGAGCGGGTGGCTCGCCTGCTGGAACATCCCCGCTTTGATCCCGCGGCGCCCAATTCGGTGCGGGCCGTGCTCGGGGGGCTCGCCGGTAATACGGCGGTGTTCCATGCCGCCGATGGCTCCGGCTACCGCTTCATGGCAGCTCGCATCGCCGATCTCGACCAGCGCAACCCGATCACGGCCTCGCGCCTGGCCAAGGTGTTTAGCCGCTGGCAGAGTTACGGACCAGTCCGTTCAGCCGCGATGCACGCAGCCCTCGAGCAGCTGGCGGCAGCATCTCTCTCCCCAAACACCGGTGAGGTGGTTAGTCAGTGCCTGGGCGCTGACTAGTCAGCGCAGGTAGCTCTGGTGCAGCTGGCGAAAGGCAGCTTGGCGGTAGGCAGCCCCCTCAGGCCCGGCGTGCAAGCCCCAAAGGCCCTCCCAATAGAAATAGATCACGCCATGGCCCCGCTGCAGCGATAGCTGGGCTTTCTGGGCCAGGGTCGCCATGGTGGGGGTGCGGCCACCGAAGCCCGCCAGGATGCCGATCTCCACAGGCATGCCCCAGCTGCGTGCCTTCACCAGGGCCGGTTGGTTGAGGTCCTTTTCGAAGCCCTTCACCGAGTGGGCGTAGTTCTGCACTACGAGGTCGTCGATCAGCTCGCCCAAGGACCAAAGCTCCCAGTCCTGCAGCCAGTGGTTGTAAGCAAAGCGGAAGGGGCCCGGCGAGAGGCTGATCACCGTGCCAGAGGGCTTGAGCTGGCCCCGCAGCTCCCGCAGCAGGGCGGTGAGCTGCTGACGCCGCCAGCGCATCCAGGCCCGATCCGTATGGTCGTTTGGCGGCTCCCGGCCCGTGGCCGCCCGGAATAGTTCGCGGCTGTAGGGGTCGTAGCCCAGCTCCACCGGCCAGGCGAAGTGGTCGTCGAGCTGGATGCCATCGACGCTGCAGCGCTGCACGATTTCGCCGATCAGGCCAAGAAAGCGCTGCCGCACCCCCGGGTGGGCGGGGTTGAGCCACACCATTGGTTTGCCGTGCATGACCATCTCAGTGCTGCCATCCCGGCGCTGCAGCACCCAATCGGGGTTTTGGCGCACCACGGCAGCATCGGCAGGCTCCATCAGGCCGTACTCAAACCAGGGGATCACCTGCAGGCCGCGGCGATGGGCGGCCTTGGTGAAGCGGCAGATCGGATCGAGGTTGGGGTTGGCCTTCTCCAGGGCCGGCTCCATCGGCGCATGGCGGGAGCGGTGGAAGGTGGTGCCCCGGCTCCACACGTTGGGATAGAGGGTGTTGAAGCCCGCTTCTGCCAGCTCCTGCACCGCCCGATCGATGCGGGCGGGGTCGTAGTAGAGGGGGCTGGGGCTATTGGTGAGCCACACGCCGATGCGCCGGGGCGGAGCTGGCTGAGTTTGGGCCAGCAGTGGAGCGTTGGCAGCCCAAGGCAGGGTGAGCAAAATGCTCGCCGCAGCTGGCAAAAAAGCCTTTAAGCGGGTAAAACGACGCAACTTCACCGGAGCTGGTTTCAGCGGATCTGCCCTCAGCGGAACATTGAGCTCACCGAGCTCTCCTCGTGGATGCGCCAGATCGCTTCGCCGAGCATCTTGGCCACCGAGAGCACCTGGAGCTGGGGGAAGCGGTCTTCATCGCGGCGGGGAATGCTATTGGTGACAAGCACCTCCTCGAACAACCCAGGCTCCGACATCCGCTCGATTGCCGGTGGGGAAAACACCGCATGGCTGGCGCAGGCCAGCACCCGGGTTGCCCCCCGCTGCCGCAGCAGCCGGCCACCGGCACAGATCGTGCCGCCGGTGTCGATCATGTCGTCGATCAGGATTGCGGTCTTGCCCACCACATCGCCAATCACGGTGAGGCTTTCGGCCACGTTGTGACCGGAGCGACGCTTGTCAATGATCGCCAGGGGGGCGTCATTCATCTGCTTGGCGAAGGCCCTGGCCCGCGCTACCCCGCCCACGTCCGGGGACACCACCACCACTTCGCCAAGGTCGCGGGTGCGCAAATAGTCGACCAGCACCGGCGATCCATAAATGTGGTCGCAGGGGATGTCGAAATAGCCCTGGATCTGGGCGGAGTGCAGGTCCATGGCCAGCACCCGATCCACCCCTGATTTAGCCAGCAGGTTGGCAACGAGTTTGGCGGTGATCGATTCCCGTCCGGCGGTCTTGCGGTCGGCGCGGGCGTAACCGTAGTAAGGGATAACAGCGGTGATCTGCCGGGCCGAGGCCCGCTTGCAGGCATCCACCATGATCAGCAGCTCCATCAGGTGATCGTTCACCGGGGCGCAGGTGGGCTGGATCAAGAAGACATCGCAGCCCCGGATCGACTCCTGAATCTGGATGTAAAGCTCGCCGTCTGCGAAGCGTTTGATCACCCGCGGCCCATCTGGCACGCCCAGATAGGTGCCAATTTCCTGAGCCAGGGCTTGGTTGGAGGTGCCACTAAACAACCTCAGTCGCCGGGTGTCGTGATTCGACTGGCTCGCGCTGCCCTGGGGTGCCACGCGATCAGCGGTCAGAAAACTGGTCACGGCGGCCGCTAACGCGTCGGCTGAAACCTGATGGTAGAAGCGAGCCCGCCCACCTAGTACAAAAATCCATGACTCTTTCCCTGTCTGGTCGGCAACGCCCCTTGGTGTTGGTGGGAGCTGGTGCAGCGGCTGCGGTGGCGGCACTGCAAGCAGAGGCGGGGCCACCGCTGGCCTTGGCCCTGGGCCTGCCCTGGGGCAACCCGCTCGCAATTGAGCAACCGCCCCAATCGCTGGCCTCCCTGGCTGAGCAGGGACCAGGCCTGGTGCCCTTGCCGCTTGATCCCGGCCTGGTGTTGCAGGGATTCGGCCACTGGGCCGAGGCCCTTGGGGCCTGGCGCCAGCCGGTGCTGCTGCTGCTGACGGCCGAGCAGCTGCAGACGGGCCTGCCGGCGGCGATGGCGGCCCTGCTGGCCCAGTGGCAAGTGCCCTTGGCCGGGCTTGTGCAGGCCGGTGGCCCCTGGCAGCCAGACCTGCGCCGCGGCGATGGCCTGCCCTGGTTGGGAACCCTGGAGGAGCCTTTTGACCTGGCCCCTGCTTTGGCCCTGCGATGGGAGCTATTGCTGAGCCGTTGAGTTAGTCGCTGCCGGCCAGAGGGGCTCAGGGGCGCTGCTGCTGATCTCGCGCAGGCTCAGTTTGGTGCCCCGGCTGCTGTTGGGTTCCTGTTCCTGTTCCTGTTCGGGTGCCGGTGCCAGGGGCAGGCTGGTGAATTGCACGCTCTCGGCCTGATCTAGGCCAGCCGCCAGCAGGCTCAGGGTTTCTGGCTGGCTCAAGTTGGTGACAACCCCCTGGTTGTTGAGTGATTTGAGCAAATTGGCAAGTTGGCCCAGCTGTTCCGGCATGGCCAGCTCCCGCAGCAGGCTGCGCACCACCAGCTGCTGGTTGTCCTGGCGACTCTCCTCAGGCCGGTCTGGATCGCGGTATCGCACCAGTTGCTCCACCTGGTTGCCCTTGAGCCGTTGCAGCCCGCCCTGAAGGTTGATGCTGAAGCGCTGGCTCTTGTCCTTGTAGCGAAGAGCCAGGGTGGGATTGGCGGCGATGCTGCCGAGGCCATCCACCAGGCTGCGCAGATTGGAGCGGCCCAGCACCAAAAAGCGCGCTGGCTGGCCTGAGTCGAGGCCTATCAGGTTGCGCACCGCATCAGCGGTGAGGGCTACGCCGCCCATGCGATAGAGGCTGCCGAGACTCTGGGGGCGTTTCTGGCCCGGTAGTTGCACGGCCAGGTTGGGCGGCAGGCTGAGCACCTGCAGGGGGCCCTGGGGATTAACCCGCACCAGCAGCAGGGCATCGGCGTTGGCTGCCCCACGGGGAGCGGCCTTGTTGAGCGGATCCCCGGGACGCTCGCTGTCGAGGCCGATCACCAGCAGGGTGATGCTGCGGCTAGGGGGCTTGGCCAGGTCGGCTGGCGTCAGCTGCTGCAGCGGTTCTGTGGCACGGTCTCCTATGGGCCAGAGCACACCGATTAGACCAGCGCCCGTGGCCATGCCCACGGCTAACGCACCCAGCCGCAACAGGGTGGGTCCCCGGCGGGGTTGGCTTGGGGCGGAACGTCGGGCCATAGGGGCTTGTCGGCAAACTACTTTGGCCCAAGCCTCAACGCCTTGCACCCGATAGGTTGTGGCGGCGCAGATGCGATGGGGAAATCCGCTGATGGCTGCAAGTGCTCCCCATGAGCGCGCCCGGCCCCTGGCCAAGGGCAGCGTCTATCCAGCCAAAGATTTATGCAGCCAGTGCGGTCTGTGTGACAGCCGCTGGGTTGCTTACGTGAAAAACAGCTGCGCCTTTCTGGAGCAGCGCTTTGAGGCTATGGAGGCCGCGGCCCATGGCCGTAGCCGCGACCTCGACAACGAGGAGGAGCTTTATTTCGGGGTGCAGCAACGCATGCTCACCGCCCGGCTCCAGCAACCGATCGAAGGGGCCCAGTGGACGGGGATCGTCAGCCGCATCGGCGTGCGGGCCCTGGAAACTGGCCTGGTCGACGCGGTGCTTTGCGTTGGCCAAAGCGAGGCCGATCGCTTCACGCCCGTGCCCCGCCTCGCCCGCACCCCGGAGGAGGTGCTCAGCGCCCGGGTGAATAAGCCCACCCTTTCCCCAAACCTGGAGGTGCTGGAGCAGCTGCCCGGCAGCGGCATCCGCAAGCTGCTGGCGATCGGCGTGGGCTGCCAGATCCAGGCCCTGCGGGCGGTGCAACCCACCCTGCCCCTCGACGAGCTCTACGTGCTGGGCTTGCCCTGCGTAGACAACGTCAGCCGAGCGGGCCTGCAGACCTTCCTCGACAGCACCGTCAGCTCGCCAGAGACGGTGGTGCACTACGAGTTCATGCAGGACTTCCGCATCCACTTCCGCCACAGCGACGGCCGCGAGGAAACGGTGCCCTTCTTTGGGTTGGACACACCCAAGCTCAAGGATGTATTTGCTCCGAGTTGTTTGAGCTGTTTCGACTACACCAACGCCGGCGCCGATCTGGTGGTGGGCTACATGGGCGCGAGCTTCGGCCGCCAATGGCTCACGGTGCGCAACCCCAGGGGCCAGCTGCTGCTGGATCTGGTGGAGGAGGAGCTTGACATGGCCCCTGTTACTTCCAGTGGTGAGCGTTTTGCGGCGGTGCAGCAGGGCATCGAGGCTTACGACAAGGCCCTGAAGCTGCCCATGTGGCTGGCCAACCTGATTGGTTTGGTGGTGCAGCGGCTAGGGCCGAAGGGCCTGGAATATGGCCGCTTTTCGATCGACTCCCACTTCACCCGCAACGCTCTCTGGTTGCGGCGTAACCACCCAGGAAAGCTCGAAGCCCACATTCCGGCGTTTGCCAAGGCCATTATTAGTCGTTATCGGCTGCCGGCCTCGTGAATCAGGCCCACCGCCATGCCGGGGTGCTGCTGCACCCCACCTCCCTGCCCGGTAAGGGTGGTTGCGGCAGCTTTGGCCAGGCTGCCCACGATTGGCTTGACCTCCTCGGTCGCCATCGCATTGGCGTTTGGCAACTGCTGCCCCTTGCTCCCCCCGACGGCACCGGTTCGCCCTACAGCTCCCCTAGCGGCTCGGCCCTCAACCCCTGGCTGCTGGATGGTGAGCGGTTGCGCCAGGAGGGTTTCCTGGAGCCCCATGACTTAGAGGCCCTACCTGGAGCTGCGATGGCGGCCGGGCCGATGGATTTGTCTGTGGTTGCGGCCCGCAGTACGGCTCTGGGGGAGGCCCTTGCCCTCCGCTGGGGCGCCCAGCCGGCAGAGCAGCAACGGGCTTTTGCCCGCTGGCGGCGCAGCCAACGGCGCTGGTTGCCAGACCACGCCCTATTCATGGTGATCCGCCGGCTCCAAGGCGGCCAGCCCTGGTGGCAGTGGCCGGCTCCCCTGGCCCAGCGTCAGCGCCGCGCCCTAGCGCGAGTTGCCACCGAGCGCGCCGACTGGCTGCTGCAGGAGCAGCTGCTGCAGTGGCAGCTGCAGCGCCAGTGGCAGCAGCTGCGCCGTCAGGCAAGCCAGGCCGGCGTGCAGCTGCTGGGAGACCTGCCGTTTTATGTGGCCCACGACAGCGCCGATGTCTGGGCCCACCGCTCCTTGTTCTCCCTGCGCTCCGATGGCTCGCTCACTGCCCAGAGCGGCGTGCCGCCCGACTACTTCTCGGCCACCGGCCAGCTCTGGGGCACCCCTGTTTATCGCTGGCCCAGACACCTGCTCAGCGGCTTTAGCTGGTGGCTGGCCCGCCTGCAGCGCCAATTCGAACTGTTTGACCAGCTGCGGCTCGATCACTTCCGCGCTCTGGAGTCTTTTTGGAGCGTGCCCGGTGATGCACTCACCGCCGAAAACGGAAGCTGGCGCTGGTTTCCAGGCTGGCCGTTGCTGGCCTTGCTCTGGCTGCGCCGCGGCAGGCACCTGCCCCTAATTGCTGAGGATCTTGGTGTGATCACCCCGGCGGTGGAGGCCCTGCGTGATGGCTTCGGTTTGCCAGGCATGAAGATCCTGCAGTTCGCCTTTGATGGCGACTCCACCAATCCCTACCTACCAGCCAACATCCGCGGTCGCCGCTGGGTGGTGTACACCGGCACCCACGACAACGCCACCAGCGTTGGCTGGTGGCAGAGCCTCGGTGACGACGCCCGTCAGCGGCTGGCCGAGGCGGTGGGTGCACCGATTACGGCGCCGGCCTGGCAGCTGCTGGAGCTGGCCCTGGCCAGTCCTGCCGACCTAGCGGTGGTGCCCCTTCAGGATCTGCTGGAGCTCGATGACCGGGCCCGCTTCAATACCCCAGGCACCAGCTCGGGCAACTGGACTTGGCGCCTGCAGCAGCCGGTGGCCAGCCTGGACGGGGCCCTGCAGGGCTATGGCGCCATGGCGGCGAGCTACGGCCGGGCTGCGTCTGCTGGTGAGCTGAACTGACCGGGCTGGCCCTTGACTGGCTGCAGGGGCGAGCCGTTCCAGCTCACTAGATCCCCGGCGCTGGGTGGAGGGTTGAGACTGAGTCGGAAGCTGCCACTGAGGGGCAGGCTGATGCTGCCGCTGCTGTTACGCAGGTTGGTGCGAACTCCGCTGGCGCTCTCCAGCGTGAGCTGGCTGGGCTGGCTTAATTGCAGCTCCAGCACTCCGGCCGCTGGAATTTGGCTTGGCTTTGCCCGCCGCAGTTGCCCAACCCCCTGGCCCCTGGCGGCCAGCTCCAGGGGGCGCAGCTCGGGATAAAGCTGCAGTAGGGCTTGATCAGGCCGCGGCGGTTTGGCCTGGTCAGCGGCAGGCAGGGGCGAAATCGGCCGTAGCGCCAGCAGCCCCCGGGCTGCCAGTTGCTGCTGCTGCAGGTTCACCGCGTAGATCAGTCCCAGGGTCAGCAGGCCGTAGAGCAGGGTGCCCTGCCAGGTGGTGAATACATCGATTGAGCCCGGCGTGAAACGACGCAGCAGGGGCTCTCGCTTTTGGCCCTGGAAACGGCGGTGTTGCTCGCTGCTGGGCAGCGCCGTTTCCAGGCTGCCCGGTGGCAGCTCTAGGTGTCGCTCGATCAGCGGCACCATGGTGCGCAGGTAGGTGGCTTCCGGTAGCCGGTCGCGCCAGCCTCGCTCTAGGGCCTCCAGCACTGCCGCGCTGATGCGTGTTTGCAGGGCGAGGTCCCGCAGGCTCAGGCCCCGTTCCTCGCGCCGCAGCCGCAGCCGCTGGCCTGCTGCCAGCAACGGATCAGCCGGAGCCTCGGCAGGCCCACTTGGGGCCGCTGATTGTCCAGGGCGCCACCAGCGGCCGGGGCGGCCTCGCGGGCGCTTTGGTGGCAGCGGGGTGGAGGGGCTCAGGGTGGGGGCGTGGAATTAAGCAGCTGCCATTCTTGGCGATCGAGGCGCCGCCAGCGACCTTCGGGCAATGCGCCCAGCTGCAGGGGGCCGATTGCCAGCCGCTGCAGATCGAGCACGGGGTGGCCAAGGGCCTCGGCGGTGCGCCGGATCTGACGGTTGCGTCCCTCCCCCATCCGCAGTTCGATTTCGGTTGCCTGGGGGCGCCTTTGAATCAGCATCAGCCCCACCGGTTGGCTGGCCTGGCCATCAAGGGGCACTCCGGCAGCCCAGCGCTCCAGCACCCGGTCCTCCGGTTGGCCCTTCACCCACACCCGGTAAGTCTTGCGGTGGCCGTAGCGGGGATGGGTGAGCCGCAGGGTCACCTCCCCCTGGTTGCTGAGCAGCAGGGCGCCGCGGCTGTTGGCATCGAGCCGGCCCACCGGGTGGAGTCCACTGCCGTGGCGCAGTTCGGCTGGCAGCAGGTCCAGCACGGTGGTTCGCCCCTCGGGATCGTGGCAGCTGCAAACCACTCCCACCGGTTTGTTGAGCAGCAGCAGTAGGGGCTGGGGCCGGGCCGCCAGGGGCTCTCCCCGCACGGTGATGCGATCGCGCTCGGGGTCGGCCCGATCGCCCAGCTGGGCCACGGCACCATTTACCTGCACCAGGCCTTGATTCAGCAGCTGTTCTGCCTGGCGCCGGGAGCAGAGCCCGGCGTTGGCTATCAGTTTTTGCAGCCGTTCAGTGGCCATGCCACCCATGTTCGCCCTTAAAAAGAATGGTAGGTTTGCGAAACCAAAGAGTTTCGTAAACCGGCTCGCCATGTCCGCCCTGCCCGTTCTTGGCTCCAGCCCCAGTGCCGGTGCTGCCTCGGCCCAATCAGGTGGCGACCTGGTGCGTAGCTACCTGCGGGACATCGGGCGAGTGCCGCTGCTATCCCATGAGCAGGAGATCACGCTGGG
>NZ_PXXO01000018.1 GCF_003011885.1 Cyanobium usitatum str. Tous | reverse complement strand
GCGCACGAGGCTCAACCCGACGCCGTCGGTGAGCACCCCAAGCAGCAGCTCGAGCAGGAGCGCATCGCCACAGAACGCAAGGCTGAAACCCAGCGGCTGGCCGCAGCGCGGCTCGAGCAGCAGCGTCTAACCGAGGCCAAGCGTGTCGCCCTCGAGCAGCAGCTCGAGCAGGAGCGCATCGCCACTGAGCGCCAGGCTGAAACCCAGCGGCTGGCCGCAGCGCGGCTCGAGCAGCAGCGTCTAGCCGAGGCCAAGCGTGTCGCCCTCGAGCAGCAGGCCAAGCAGGAGCGCATCGCCACAGAACGCAAGGCTGCCGCGCAGCGGCTGGCCGCAGCGCGGCTCGAGCAGCAGCGTCTAGCCGAGGCCAAGCGTGTCGCTCTAGAGCAGCAGGCCAAGCAGCAGCTCGAGCAGGAGCGCATCGCAACAGAGCGCCAGGCTGAAAACCAACGGCTGGAGCAGCAGCGTCTAGCCGAGGCCGAGCGTGTCGCCCTCGAGCAACAACTTCTCGTTGCATCGAAAAGACAGAATGACCTGGCACAATTACAGCAGCTAGCTGAGCAGCAGAAACTATCAATTGCAGCTAAGATTGAAGATGTGAAAACTCAGATCAGGTCGGCCTTACAAAAAGCCTCCACTGCTTCCCTGACTGGAAATCAGCCAAAAATATCTTTACCGGCTGAGACCCGTGGGGGTAAAAGAAATTCATCGTCCCCAGTCATTGCCATCCCAGGAATGACAGGCGTCAGAAAGCTTGCGCTTGGAAGACTTCCTCTTGACAATGCCTCAGATGTCTCGCTTGATCGTTTAATCGCTCCTGCAACCTCGAGCCCTGACCTGGAAGCATCAAACAATAATTCCTCAAGTAGCACAGCAAACCTATTTCTCCTCAAGGGAGAATTTAGGCAAGCTGCAAAGGAGTTTACGCTCGCCATGGCTACTAGGCCTGAGGATTCTCTTCTCTTTACTGGTCGTGCCAAGTCTCGGCTCATGGGTGGCGATGTTAAGGGAGCCGGCGATGATCTGGATCGGGCAATCCAGTTGAATCCTTCCGATCCCGGCAATTTTTTGGCAAGATCCCAAGTTAAGGATTTACTGGGCGATAAGCAAATGGCTCTGTTGGACCTGGACCGTGCTATCGAATTGAATCCTAAGTTTGAAGCAGCGCTTCTGAAGAGAGGGGCGCTGCGTGCTGAGCTCGGCGACAAGGAGAGTGCCGTTAAGGACTACGGGCAGGTCATTGCATATAATCCTGCCAACACCGAGGCTCTCTACGTGCGAGCGGTGCTGAAAGAGGAGTCAGGTTACAAAGCGGAAGCAGTTGCAGACCTTTCAAGAATTATTCAAGTGCTACCAAGACACGCAGCAGCTTACTACAGGCGTGCCAGGCTCAGGGATGATCAAGGCGACCCCAAAGGCGCCATTTCCGATTACGATGCATCACTAGCGATCAATTCATCACAGTCAAATGTCTACAATAATCGCGGCCTAGCCAAATCAGCCCTCAACGATCTCCAGTCAGCCATAAGGGACTTTGAAAAAGCAGTAGAACTCAGCCCAACCTATTCAGCTGCGCACAACAACCTTGGTGCAGCTAGATACAAAGCCAAGGATCTTACTGGCGCAATTGCGTCTTACTCAAAGGCTATTGAGCTCAATCCTAGCTATGCATCGGCTTACGCAAACCGGGGAATAGCGCTTGAAGCAGTGGGCAATATCCCATCAGCCTGTCGCGATTGGCGCAAAGCTGCAACCCTCGGAGATGCTGATGCTTTTGCATGGGCTGGAGCACAATGCTCTCGTTGAGCAAATTAGGATACAAGCAATTCTAAATGCTTTGAAGATGACAAATTAATACGCAGAGCGTGCGACAATTAGTACCAAGAAAATTCAATGACCATGCTTTAAATGCGAGCCGCTTGTCGCAATGCTTTGACAGAAAAAATCACTATTTTGCTGTCTCAAGAATGCGCATACACTGCTTAGCATGCCAAGATCGTGATTCAACCGAACCCATAGCAGCCGCCAGCTTCCAATCAGTACAAGCTCCCTTGATATCGCCCATCAGTTCTTTAGCGATACCGCGGTTTTGATAGGCGTCTGTATACTTTGGATTTACTCTTATTGCCGAATTGAAATCAGCTAGTGCAGCCCGAGCATTTCCCATGGCTCCAAAAGCAACGCCGCGATTTAAGTAAGCTACCGCAAAACTTTTATCTACTTCAATAGCACGATCAAAATCTTTGATGGCACCTTTCATATCACCCAAACTACCCTTGACCAGACCCCTGTTGGAATATGCAGAGACGTAACGCGGATCAAGCTCGATAGCCTTGCTATATGATGAGAGAGCATCAGATTTCAGGCCAATATCCTGCTGTGAGCGTCCAAGAAGAAAGTAGGCTTCGGCTACATTGCTATTCAGCTCGATGGCCGTGCGTGCATCCAGTAGCGCCTGTTCGGGCTGTCCGCGATTGAGTTTTAATCGTCCCTGCTTAATGATTTCGGAAATGGATGGGGACGGTGGCCCAGCGATTGCTTTGTAAGCGCCCCCAATCATGACGGTGCAGGCGATCGCTACCAAGGGTAAAATCTGCCGCGCTAAGAAACTCAGCTTAAGAATGGATCGCTTCTTCTGCAAGGATCGGCTTGACGCAAGCTTTGGGAAGTCGATCAAAAACATGCTCAAAAGTGTAACTATTTGGATTTTAACAGCCCGCGTCCCTTTAAGTGGTGTCAAATCAAGGCACGATTACCCTGATCTGAGAGCGATCAGGGGCGGATGACACCCCCTGTCACTTGCGAGGTGGATTTATGCCTCGTGGTTTTATGATTAACCCAGACGACTGACTTGCCAAGGCGTTCGCCTGGATTGGTTCGGAGTCGCTGACATTACCTGATTCTTTGCTGCCGATGTGTGAGCTGTTCCTTGATCTAGCATTGCGTGTAGTGCTCCAACAGCACCTCACCTACCTGACGCACGGCCGGGGTGTCGCTGGAGAAGCATCTTCAGCTCACGTTTGAGGATTTCTTGTTTCCGTTTGGCGAAAAGACATCAGCAGAGAATCGTTGGAATCCCAGTAATGAGATTTAGCGGGCAGCCAGCCCACAGCCTCCTCCCTCTGCTGGTCCGTAAGTCGCCGGCGGGCGAGGATTGGGTTGACCGAAGTGGTCATCAATCCTCAGTCTCGTGGTCATGGCGTTTCTCCTATCGCATGTCCACCAAACTGCGGGAATACCAGACTTACTGCGAAGCGACGAACTTGTGAAGTTTAACAACAGACCGCGAAAAATAATACCAACATCCTCGCAGCGAATATGGGACGCAGCTGACCGCCGGCTCCCCATGGGGAAGTAAGATCTACTTGAGGATAGGTGGCGCCAGCATGGGACCACCCGCAAAGCTCAACATTTCCTGTCGTGACAGAGCAAGAAGGTCACCAACAAAACCGTTTCTCAGGGGGCTTTGGGCGGAAGATATCTGGTTCATCATCCAGTTCTGGGAGGCTGCGTAAAGGTCAATACCAGCTTCACAATCAACATGTTGAACCGCTTCCTCGCAAAGCTCTAGAACTAAAAGCTGAGCCTATTTTGCGCCTATTGGCCCAAGCTCAGTCTCCTTGTCCCGAAGTCTTCAGAGATTTGGGCAACATCTACGAACGGCGGAATGACTATAGCGAGGCTGAGCGTTGGTATCAACGATGGCTTTCCACTACTCCATCCCAGGCTCATGAAAGGCTGGCGCAGGCCCTTAAAGCCGAACAATTTTCTTGGCTAGATCTTGCACTTCAGCGATATCTAGATGTTCTTGAACTTGAGCCCACTCAGCCGGAAGCCCTGCGCCGAGCAAGCTCACTTTTGCTGGAGCGGACTCGTTTCGCGGATGCGATGCCGTTACTTCTCAATAGACTTCAACAAGAACCGCAGACTGCTGAGCTTCTGATCCAGGCCAGTTGGTGTTCATTTGAACTTGGATCTGTTGATGATGCTTTTCGCATAGCCAATATGGCTAGCCCCGGGAATCCTGACAACCCAATTATTCTAACTATTCAGGCTTATGAATGCCAACGCAGAGGCAGGATAAAGAAGGCATTGGATCTTGCTCAGCGGGCCCTTTCTCGGGCCGTGGCAACCTCTCAATGGAATTTGATAAACAGGCTTTTATCAAGGCTATTCTTCCAGCAGGGATTATTAGAGACGTCCCAAGAGTGCCTCGAGGTGGCGAAGAAGGCGGAGCCATTTCGCGCAGAGATTCATAGGCTACTAGGAGAAATCCTGCTTTTGCAGAATCGCCTGCATGAGGGATTCATCGAATATCAATGGCATCCTCCTACGTCCAGTCCTTCCACTACAACAGTTCCTAAACATGGGCCCTCCCGAAATATTGCACTAATTTCTGGTTGCACGCTTGGAGACACCCTTCTGTTTTCGCGTTACGCAATATGGCTTAAAGAATTCAAAAAGATGAACGTAAGGCTGTTTGTGCCCCCTCCTCTCCTCGCACTTCTACGCATATCCCTGGGAGACAGAATTCCAGTACAAATGATGCAAGATCTAAAGCATGACTTAAAGCAGGACGAGGTCGTGTTGCCAATGCTCTCTGCTCCCGCAGTTTATGGTACTTGTCAAGAGTTTCCCGAGCTGGCTCATCCGCACTTACGCGCTGATAACGAGCTAATAGAACACTGGCGCCAGCTGCTTAATATCAAACATGGTGAGCGCCTTATTGGCATCAACTGGTGCGGATCTCCCCTTACTGCAATCACGGAATACCATAAATCAGATATTCCCTTAGATGCCTTTGCCCCCTTAGCGGAATTGCCAAAAATCCGCTTATTGTCCCTGCAAAAAGGATTTGGTACCAGACAGTTATTGACATGCAGTTTTCGTGACAGCTTTATTAACCAACAACAAAAAATTACTGCTGAGATGCGCTTTGAGCATACAGCCGCAATCATGAGCCTCTGTGATTATGTGGTTTCCGATGACAGCGGTCCAGCGCATCTTTCAGGCTGCCTTGGCGTGCCTACTATCGTTATGTTGCCCCCGTTGTGCAATTGGCGCTGGGGAGCATCTGGAGGAATTTCACCCTGGTACCAGCGCACAGTGTTGCTTCGGCGCAATGTTGATCAGGACTGGCTGGAACTTGCTGCTGAGGCCAGCAGAATTATTCAGGCTCATTGAGAATCTAGCTTGCTTGCGCCCTGCCGTTGGCAACAACGCGCGACGCCAAGGATTTTAATGCCTATTTGCGAAGCATGTGTCGACGTCATTGCGGTGCCACCCCCATCGGGGCTATGATTGCAGACAAACAGACCCTAACAGAATAAGGTGGCCACTCTCTCTGGAACCTGGTATTCGAAGAATGGAACCAATCTGGCTGATGGCGCTGTTCTTAAGCGCACAAATATTGACAAGAACGATCGCATTCGCATTGACAAGTTAGGACTCGTTTTCTATGATATAGATGGCGACTGGTCACTGGGTCCTCAAGACATCCTGATTGGGAGCCTTGTGTATAATAGCTCCCTAGCTAAGACGTCAGGCATTTTCAATCAAGACCCTGATAACCCATCATCCTTCTTTTTCGGAGCAGACACTGCTGATCAACCAAGGGGACTACTGGTAATTTTTAATGAGAAATTTCTTAAGGGACTGTCGCTTGATCCACCACTGCCTGTCATTCCGCAACCCATAAAGCCCGCCGCCTCCGTGATCAAGTCCAATCTTGAAGGCACGTTAAAATCTCAGGCTAATATTCGCGACTATATCTCAAACAATCTTGCAGAAGCTGAGACCGTACCCTCAAGCGTTTCTGTTGAGATGACGGAGGATTCGCCGCCTAATGTTGTTCTCATGGGATCAGCTGACCTTGGAGTATCTGGAAACTCTGCCGCAAATATTTTAGTTGGCAACAATGGTAGCAATACTCTTGACGGCGGACCTGGAAATGATATAATGTTGGGGGGCAAAGGCGACGACATTTATTATATAGATTCCCCCGACGATGCTGTCATCGAGCTAAGGGCTGAGGGTCGCGATACTGTCATCACAGGCATTGCCTATACACTCCCGGATCAAGTTGAGAACCTGGTGCTTGTTGGTTCTGCTACTATGGGTTCTGGCAATGCGATGGACAATGTAATTACTGGAAATGATTTAGTTAATTACCTCTACGGCCTTGCTGGCAATGATGTTCTTGATGGACGTGGTGGAGGTGATTTCCTGGTAGGCGGCATTGGCAACGATACATACATCATTGATTCATTTGAAGACAGCATTGAAGAGCGCTTCAATCAAGGAAATGATACAGCAAATATTCGCATTAATGGCTTAGGCTTGTTCAAATTGCCTAAGAATGTAGAAAACGCCATACTTGAAGACGGTATCTCTGTGTCCGTCAATGGAAATGAGCTTGCCAACAGTATCAGTGGTAATTCTCTAAATAATACGCTTTCTGGCTTGATAGGTGATGATTACCTGTCAGGGGCTGAGGGTTCGGACCGACTTATTGGTGGCTTAGGAAACGATTATCTCGATGGCGGCCTGGGGGATGATCTTCTTGAAGGAGGTCTGGGTAACGACTACTATGTCGTTGACAGCAGTTCAGATTCTGTGGTTGAGCTTATTGCTCAAGGCCAAGATCTAGTTCGGGCCACATCTGATTACATAATGCCTGCCAATATTGAGACTCTTCTTCTCGCTGGCGACGCCAATATATCGGGCACGGGCAATAGTTTAAACAATCTAATTCAAGGCAATATAGGCAATAACGTCCTCGATGGCGGCGGGGGCGTAGATACCTTGATCGGAGGTTCCGGTTCTGACGTGTTTGTCTTTTCTACTCTATCCCCATTCTCGGTTTCCAGGGCTGATCGCATATCTGATTTCACTTCCGGAGAAGATACGATTAAAATTGGTGCTAAATCCCTTGGCATTGAGTCGACCAATGGCTTTACATTTGCCTCCGTTCGGGGTTTCTCGGCATTGACCACAGCCTTACGCACGCAGACTTCTATTGTTTACGATTCTAGTACCGGCTATCTCTATTGGAACCAAAATGAAAGTCTTGCCGGCTCTGGAGAGGGTGGTATTTTTGCTGTCATTAATAAGGATAAAAGTCCGGCATTAGTAGCGAATGGGGATGTGAGCTTCTTTTGAGCACGCGAGCCCCAGCACTTGCCGGCTGAAGTACGAATGCCTGGTCGTTATCGTCTCTCAGATCTCAAGATTTTAGCTAGCTAGGGCCTCCTGTTAAAGTCAAAACCAGCATTCAGCAGGTAAAAAGCTGTCACTCCGGTTTGCCGCTGAATGATCTTCACGCTGAGGCTGACTAAAAGCTTTGGCCCGGCTTATTCGTGGGACTACAATATCTCGAAGAGGTCCTCGATCACTCCATCCTTGAGCAGTCTCACCCTGAACAATCGAGTTTACAGCATAGTGAATGCTGTTCATTACGCCAAGCCCGACAAACTCCTCAAAAGAGGGCCTACTGTTCAACTGAAATCAAGCTCTTTATCGCTGTGGACAAAAGCTACTGAAGAATGAGAATCTTGATCAGAATCAGCTAATCAATCCGTTTGTGCCCTGTATTGCTCTTGCGCTCACGTACATATCCTTTGCCAAGGAGCAGACGGAACGATTCTCACTAACCAGATCGGAGAGTGTTTGAGTACAAGCTGCTGATCCTCAATCTTTGCGAGCCATTGTCGTACTTCCCAGAATCCTGGCTACACCCATGGCTGACTTATATATTTTCCAACTAATAGCAATCAGGCGAGCATGCCAGCGTTGGCTATCTTGTTAATTCGATGATGCACCCCTAGAATATTCATTATGCGATCAGACCGTAGCCGAGAAACGCTAGTACTAGTTGCACGAAGCCTTAAGCAAGGTCATTGACACCACCCATACAAATGAAGACTATCATTACATCCGATCAAATCAGCCCATCGGAGCAAAGCAGAAGCCACACATAAGATCGACCCAAGACTTAAGGGATTGAAAAAACTTCAAAAGATTAAGACAAATACAGGACCACTAATCAAAGCTCCAGGAGGGATAATCAAGATGGATCTGTAAACTATGAGCAAGGATCTGAAGATGACGATGATGATGACGATGAAGAGACGGCGCACTGCTTGCCAAATTTATCCAACTTCCAAACCCCTTGATTATCTGACCAAATGTAGTTGTTGAAGCTTGAGGCAGGCTGAACTGCGGGGAGCGCCGTAAATCCAGTGCCCATAACGAAACCCACGCCCACAGCATTTTTTGTTAACGATTGAGAATCCGCTTGAAGCGCCTTAATATTGGCTTGATTGGTGCGGCTCATCTCTTGAAGCTGCAATTGCTCCGTTTCCGATTGTCCATTGACCAACCCACCAACAGACGACTGAGCAAAAGACGAAGAAGCTGCGCCAGCCAGGATGACGGGCACAAACCCGCACCGAAGGAGGCGAACAAAGATCTGAGTCATTTGCTTTAAACCATATAACCCTGATCATATTCGATTTCGCGGAACCTGCCAAGTTGGTCGCAAAACTTAACATGCTGTTTGTCTTAGGTTTCCGCAGATGACCGGGTGCAAGGGGCCAGGTCGACTGCACGGCAGGCATAGGGCTGCCCACTTCTGAGAAGCCTTACGGATGGAGGCGTTTGGCCACGGTGGCTTTCATTACCCCGTACAGATGCTGCCAGCGGTGGTAAGTCGCCAGAGAAACCTCCAGGGCTCGGCAGACGTCAGCAACGGCCTGGCACTGGTTCAAGAGCTGCTCAGCGGTCCGCACTTGCGGGTGATCTGCTCGGGGCTTTGGCGTTTGACTTTCATGGCGCTTCTCCTGGCAATTTCTGGCCGGTAGGGAAGCTCTGATTAGGGCTGGTTCAGTTTCTGGGGTCCACGTCATGCATGGCGACAATTAGATAGGCGCGCCCGCCTACATAGTTGACACCGGGCGGCCGAAACGATGCCACCGTGCTTCTGAAGCCGCTCCTCCCCTGGTATTGAAGGCTCTCCCTAGAGCGGTCCCCGCGGTTTACAAGATCTGCGCCCGTGCCCACCCGCCCCACTCGGGTGGAGCGCACGAAATGAAGACTCAAGCCATAGCGTTCCCGAGCAGGCAACCAGCCCCCGGCTCTGGTGGGCAGGCACCTTTAGCCAGTTGTTGTCAATGCTCGCGTTCGCAGCTGTAGTGCTCAGCATTTCCGCGCAATTGTGCGAATTCCGGGTGATCTGGATCAAGGGCCTGCCACCACCAGCGCCCATCGGAGTAACTAGCAATCCCTGCATTGTTGGTACGTGGTAATTGCAGACTGAGTTCGCGCCAGCGCAGCACCATGAAGGCTCCAGGCAATGTGTCGTCGTTGCTATTGGGGATGTCTACAGCATCCACAGACCCTTTGAAGGCGATTGCATCCAGCGAGTCGCCCTCACAGAGGAAATGCTGCGCGGCGCCACTGCTGGCATATGCGCTTGGCGCCGTCAACAGCATCAACAAGCTCAGGGCAATGGCAACAATCTCTCTGCGCAATTTCCTTTCCCTTATGGCAGTCAGGTGCGATTCACTTTGGCAGTTAATGGGCGCATCGTCATCAAACGTCGGCTTGAAGCGGCTGGCAACGGTCACGCCTCTCTGGCCAGAAGCAAGCACAAACAGAATAAGATCCGTTTTGGTGAATCAGTGAGTAGAAGTGGGATCCCCTTGTGGGCGCCTCGAAAATCAAGGGATTTGCAAGCCTCAGCAACCGTTGTATTTCAGTCAAGAAGGATTCCAGATAGGGCTCACGATGTCACCATCACCGGGCTACAGGTGGGCCATGGTAGGACATAAGCAGGCAGGGGAGTCACGTCACCAGCAGCGCGACTGGACTAGAAGACTGCGCCACTAGCGACTAGTTTCAACCTTTAGGGGCCAGAACCCAACTTATGGAGCTCCATGCAGACCTCAGTCAGCGGGCGGTGCTCGACACCAATGCTCTCAATTGGAACCAAACACCTATGGCGGGGGTGGAGCGGCGCCTACTTGATCGCAAGGGCGGCGAGGTAGCCAGGGCAACCTCGATCGTGCGCTATTCCCCAGGCAGCCACTTCGAGCGCCATCTTCATGGCGGCGGCGAAGAGATCCTGGTGCTGGAGGGCACTTTCTCAGATGAACAAGGCGACTACCCAGCCGGCACCTACCTGCGCAACCCCGCTGGCTCCAGCCATGCTCCATTCAGCGTGGTGGGCTGCACCATCCTGGTCAAGCTGCACCAGATGCACCCGGCAGATCAGCAGCAGCTGGTGATAAACACCAATAAAGAAGCCTGGCTTCCAGGACTGGTCATGGGGTTGGATGTGCTGCCGCTGCACGCCTTTGGCTCTGAACACCTAGCCCTAGTGAGATGGGCAGCGGGAACGGTGTTTCAGACCCACAGCCATCCAGGTGGGGAGGAGATTCTGGTGCTCGCAGGCGTATTCAATGACGAACATGGCACCTATCCGGCTGGCAGCTGGCTGCGCAATCCGCCCGGCAGCGTACACAGGCCATGGAGCGAATCCGGTTGCACGATCTGGGTTAAAATCGGCCATCTATCGGAGACGATGGCTCCGCAGAGCCCCCTAATGCACGAATCAAAGAGGTGACTTCCTTCCTGAGACCGGGGCAGGCACGCTGCATAACATTGCGGGTTTGATTGCTCACAGTTCAACAGAGATACTTGGCTAGAATGAAACCATCATGACCGATACGGGTAATAGATTCAAATGAGCCCGTTTCCAGCCCTACCCCTTTGGTTTACATGGGCTTTTTTATCAGCAATTTTTGCTAGCGCTTCTGCCGTACTCGGCAAAGTAGGACTTGAAAACATTGAGGCCGACCTAGCTACCCTTATCCGCACAGTGGTCGTTTCAATATTCTTGCCGTTGCTAATCATTGCAACCGGCAAATGGAGCAATCCATTTGAACTATCACAACAGACTTGGGTATTCATAACCCTTTCCGGCATAGCCAGCGGACTGTCTTCGTTCTGCTTTTTTAGGGCCTTGAAACAGGGAGATGCATCATTAGTGGTGCCCATTGACCGCCTCAGCTTGTTGTTAGTAGCTCTTATCGGATTCGCCTTTCTTGGCGAACGCCCTTCAGCTACTAGCTGGACAGGACTCCTGCTCATCGCCGGAGGAGGATTGCTGTTATCGCTAGCCGAATAGATTCCAAAATAGATGATATTACTAGCCGTAGCCCATCTTGTGAGCCACCAAACTGCAAAAATTTAACTCATCATTTCCTGATGCCCAAATACGCTGGTGACATCACAACCCAAGAGAGTGCAGCGCTACTCTTCAGCGCTTCCCTCAACTTTTCCAAAGACGTTACCCCATACATCGCCCTTAATGTCACCCCAAACGCTTCCCTCTACATTGCCATTAACATTACCTAAAACATGGCGGCCAACATTTGCACCAACATCGCGTCCGACATATCCTTCTACACTTCCTTCAACGTCTCCATGTATATCACCGCGAACACTGCCCTGAATGCTACCGGTAACGTCCCCCCAGACATTTGCATTGACTTGGAGAATACGAAGCTTGCCGTCTACAAGTCCAAAAGTGACAAGCTTATTGATTTCCTCGATCTCAGACATTCTCTTAGATACTAAGTGAGTAGTGCAGCATAGACCATGGAGAGGATTACCAAAACATTATTCACCGTGGCTACGATCCCACTGAAGCGTCAGAGTAGGCTCCTCCACGCAAGCTATTACTAGCGGATGACCAACCAGTTCAGAAGAAACGCAGGCTGATATCAAGCTCCGTAGTAGGGGATAGCGCTCCACCATCGCTGCGTATTCAGGTGAGTTGCGATAAGAGTGCTCAAGAAGCCGGTAGTCCTGATCTGGCTGCATCGCACCAGCGGGAGCGCCGTACAAAATGGAAGAAGGATCTGCCTTGTCCAGGTGCGCTTCAGGCTCGATGGGCCTGAGACCCAATTTTTCGGTTGACATGGAGATATTAAGTGGGGGCGCTCGGGGTTGCTTCAGAGCGCTCCTCTACAAAACTGGCGCAGCGCAAAGGCAATGGAGCCTGATGTCAGGGGGATCAAACAGAAGCAGCTGACTCAGTGGTTCCGCTGGAGGGGCCATAAGCCTCATTTTTAGGCAGCCAATCCATAGGCCGCGCCATCAGCCGGATCATTTATTCCCAGCTCCAGGCGCCAATCGCTAATGGACCGCTCCCAGCCCTCCTCCCACCGGGCCGCCATCAAGCAGTGGGCCTGATGGCCGATCGCCATGCCGTGAGCCACCGCCTGGGCTAGTTCCTCATAGCGCTGCAGCTGAAGGCGGAAGCTTGCTAGTTGGCCGGCGGTGGTGAGCAGCACATAGGCGGGAAAGCCGATTTGAGCGGCGGTGATCGCCAGCACGCCGCTTTCGCCTGCTGCTGAGGTGCCAAAGCCAGCCACCACATGGTGGATGTCGTGGGTGGTGGCTACCCGTTGGGTGAGCCATTGGGCCTCGCTATCAATCGGGCGCGGCCGGAAAAATTCCGGGTCGTAGTTGAGCCTGCGGATCAGCTCGGCGTAGCTGCGGCCCAAGCTCCCCACTGGAAGCTGGATCAGCCGCTCGATGTCGGGCTGCAGCGGCGGATAGCGCTGCTCGAGCATTTCTGCACCACCAGCCACCGCTTTAAAGCGCCTTATCGAATCGACCATCTGGGGGCTATCGATCATGTTGTCGAGCAGATCGGCTATCGAGTTCAGATCGCCGCCACTGCGACCTATCGCGGCAAGCAGTTTGAGGTTGTTGGCCGCCCGCAGCAGCTCACCAAACCGCGACACAAACCAATATCAACTGCCTCAAGTATGACTGATACTTTCCACCTTCACGAGCCAGTGGTGGAGCAGTGGACAAAAGGCTAAAGGATTCATACGAACACGAACCGATCAATTATATTCAACATTCGAGATCATTCCATCTCGTGAAAGATAATCTCCGTTTCCAGAGTGGCCGCTTTGCGCTAAGTCGTCCGGCCAGTAGGAACGCCAAGATGCTGGTAACGATATCCCTAGAGCTGGCCTTCTGGTGGCCTTCGCCATGATCCCTGAGGCGCTCAGGCTGGCTCCCACTCAATCTTCACCACATCTAACGGACCGCGGCCGCCGCGATTCAGCTCAGTGGCGGCTCGCAGGGCAGCTTCGTGGGTATGAAAAAGGAAGGCATCAGAAGTGCTATCAACATCGACGAGTCGCTGATCCTCGCCGGCAATGGCCAGAAATGTGCCATCGCTAAGTCGCTTCAGGGCATATCGCTCAGCCTGGGTGCAGTCCATCGGATGGGATGGATCAATCTCGGGAGCCCAAAAATGCATGGCCTCAAGCGCTTGTCCTAATACCTGACCAATCTAGCCAGGGCTGACGGTGTCGACTACGCCCGGCAGGATCATCTCAAGCACGGCGCCGCCTTCAGCATGGTTGCTGGCCTGGATCCGTCCGCCGTGGGTAACGGCGATCTGCTGCACGATCGATAAGCCCAAGCCACTGCCGATCCGTTTACTTCGGGCCCGAGATGGATCACCTCGGTAAAAGCGTTCAAACATATGGGCTAGGTCTTCTTCGCTAAGCCCGGGTCCCTGATCAGCCACGCTCAGCTGGCACCACTCACCGCGGCGATCAAGGCTGACCCGCACCACCCCACCATCGGGGCTGTAGCGCAGGGCGTTATCAAAAAGGTTGAGCAGGGCCCGGTGCAGGCGGGAATTGTCGCCGCTCAGCTGCAACTGTGCTGGTGCAACAAGCTCAAGAGCTATCTGGCGTTGATCTGCCAGCGGCCGCACGCTGGTCCATACCTGCTCCACCAGCTGGGGCAAATCCACCACCATGGCCCGTGAGGCCGTCCCGGGCAGGGTATTTTCGAGACGGGAAAGCTCAAGTAGGTCGCCCACCAGCTCCTGCAGCCGCAGCAATTCCCGCTGCAGACGCTCCACCAGTCGCGCATTCTGGCTATTTACCTGGGCAGCGAGGCTGTCGCCCACCAGCAGCAGGGCGGTGAGGGGGGTTTTCAATTCATGGGCCACATCACTAACCCAGCGCTCCTGCTGCTCGAGCTGGGCATCAAGGGAGCGGCGGCTCTGCAGTTGCACCACCAACCAGCCATCTCGTCCCGGCACCACCATGGCGTCTAGGTCATGGCCGCCGGAGTGCAATTCCAGCCGCTGGGGCCGATCCTGGCGGCGGGCGATGCGGATGCTGCTGGCTAGGTCTGGATCTGGGCAGACATCACCGAAGGGCTGGCTGAGCAACAGGCGGCCGGCATCAAGCTGCAAGATCCGCTCAGCCCTTGGGTTGATATGGCCGATCAGGCCCTGGCGATCCAGGAGGATCCAGCCAATGGCGGCGGAATCCATCCAGCTCAGCAGCTGCCGGGCTGGGGGCAGGGAGCGGTTCAGGCCAGCTCGACGCCGCCAGGAGGCCACTCCAAGGCTGATATGTGGGCTGGCAAGCACTCCTAGCCCTATCCCCAGACTCAACGCGAGCAGCAGCTCAAGGGCTCTAGCCAAAGCGATAACCAAAACCACGGACCGTAATCAGATGCACCGGGGCTGATGGACTCTCCTCCAACTTCTCCCGCAACCAGCGGATGTGCACATCAACGGTTTTGCTGTCGCCGATGTAGTCGATACCCCAGAGCTGCTCCAGCAGCTGATCGCGGCTCCAGACCTGCCTTGGATTTTGCATAAACAGCTCCAGTAATCGATATTCCTTTGGCGATAGGTTTACCTCCACTCCGTCCCGCGTTACCCGGCATTCGTCCTGGTAGATGCAGAGGTTGGCGTGCTCCAGCACCTTGGCCCGGCTGGTCTGGCTAGATGAGCGCCGCAGCAGGGCCCGGCACCTGGCCACCAACTCCCGCATGCCAAAAGGTTTGACCAGGTAGTCGTCGGCACCCACCTCGAGCCCCAGCACCCGGTCGGTTTCGGTGTCACGGGCACTTACCACCAGGATCGGCGTTTGGTTGCTGTGTTGTCGTAGCTGCCGGCAAACATCCAGCCCACCCATTCCCGGCAGCATCAAATCCAGCACCACCAGGGAAAATTGTTGGCCATCGGGCGCCTGCTGCAGCATTTGCAGGGCGTCGCGGCCATTGCCACAGGCCTGGACGCTGAACCCCTCCAGCTCCAGGGCTTCGCGAATCGTTTCGCGAATCGTTTCGTCGTCTTCGACTACGAGCAAGGAAGGCTGCATGTCGCCATTCTCGCCGGCCAGCTCAACCCCCCAGAACGTTGCTTTAACCACAGCGGTAACCCTGGCCGCGAACCGTGGTGATCAAGCTGGGTTGGGCGGGATTCTCTTCCAACTTGAGGCGCAGCCAGCGGATATGCACATCCACGGTCTTGGGATCGAGCTCCACGGCCTCGCTTTCTCCCCACACCCGAGCCAGCAGCTCATCGCGACTCCAGATGCGGCGGGGATGCTTCAAAAAGAAGTGAAGTAGTCGAAATTCCCGTGGCGACAGGCTCACCTCGGCACCATCGCGGCACACCCGGTGTTCCTCCACAAGCATGGAAACCCGGCCGCAGCGCAAGGAAAGCGAGCTTTCCGAGCCGAGTTGGTGGCGGCGCACCAGGGCACGGCAGCGGGCCAGGCATTCCGCCAGTCCAAAGGGACTGGGAAGGACGTCATCGGCGCCGTCTTCGAGGCCACGTACCCGGTCGGTCTCGGAGACTCCAGGGCATAGCAGCAGCACAGGAATCGGCGTGCGGGCCGTGCGTACCTGGCGGCACAGCTGTCGGGCAGCTTCGCCCAGGCTGCCATCCAGCACAAGCAAATCCCAGTTGAAACTTGGCCCCAACTTGGAGGTCGCCTGCTCTGCATCAGTGCAAACGGTTACTTCGTAGCCCTCATCGCCAAGCTTTTGATGCAGGCAGGTGGCTGCGGTGCAGTCGGAGTAAACGAGCAACAGCCGTATGGACGGCTGATTCATCGATGCTGGTTGCGCTGCTGGGGGAGATGGCTCACCACCAGTCGCCGCTGGCTATCGATGTGCAGCCAGCCCTCATCGCGCAGGGCGCCGAGAATCCGGGTAACGGTGACCCGGGTGGTGCTGAGGGTGCTGGCCAGCTCCTGGTGGGTGAGCTTCACCTGAAGGCGCAGACCCTGTTCACAGGGCTGGCCGTAGTCGTTAGCGAGCAACTCAAGGAACCCGCGCACCCGATCTTCGATGCGGCGCAGGCCGAGCAGGGCAAGCAGGGCCTCACTTTGGCGGTAGCGAGAGGCCATGCCCTGAAGCAGGCCCATAGCCAGATTGGGTGAGCGCTGAATTTCTTCGCAGCTGACGCAGAGCAGGTCGCTATCTACCAAGGTGTTGGCCGCATAGGCCTCAACATTGGTGAGGGGATCGCCGAAGGGCTCGTTAGGGCCGGCTAACCCAAGCAGCAACTCATCACCATGGATCGAAATCGCGGTGAGTTTCACCATGCCCCGCACAACCAGCCAAACGCTGCGCTTAAGCAGGGGCACCTGGCTTCCCGCCGCAAGGTGCACCAAACTGCGCTTCTCATAGCTGGTCTCAAGCAGATCGCGGAAGCTATCGCTGCGACCCGGCTGAAGAGAGGGCGTGAACACCATCGAGGAGCAAGCCAGTGGGCTGGCACAACGCTATGGAGCCAGCTGCGCTGCCAAGCAAAGGCTCGGTAGTCCCGGGTTTAAGACCCGGTTAGGGCGGGTGGGGGTGGGGTTGGTGGCCCCAGCAAAGCCCCCCGCAACAGCCAGAGGCTCTCGCCCTGCTGCCAGAAGAGCCAAAGCCGATCTCCATCTATTAAGGAGCGGCCATGGAGCTCAGCGAGGGCCAGGGGCGCCGCGGCGCTAGGGCTGCTGAGGCGCAGGCTGATGTCTTCGGGCAAGGTGCCCAGGCTCGCTGGTAATTCCTGCTCCTTGCCCCCATCCCATAGGGCTAGAAGGGCACGCTCTTGGCCGGGAAGCAGCCACCACTGGCGCCGCTGCAGGGCCACCAAGGCGGAGCCAGCCTCCCTAGGCCGCCCACCCATGGCCACTTGCCGGGCCAGGCGAAATGCCTCGCTGGGCTGGCGCGGCAGGTTTCCGGGATTGCTTGTAGCTGGCGGCCTGCTAGCGGCGGCAACTGGCCGGCGGCGGCCCTGCTCGCTTTGGGAGTCGCCGGTGAAAGCACCGGCGGGCAGGCTGGAGGGTGGCGGCGGCGGCAGGCCTGCCAGACCTTGCAAAGGAATCGTGGCCAGGGAGCTAGTCGTGCCCAAGCCTGAAGCCGTGCGGCTCCAGCGCAGCAAGGTGGCCGTGTCCTCTTCCAGCACGGCCCGGCGAGCGCGGCGGCCATCGCTTCCGGGCTGGGGCAGGGCCATCAGCAGCAGCAACTGGCAAATAAGGGCGGCCAGCAGGGCAGGAGCCCAGCGCCGCACCATGGACTCAGCCAGCTTTGGGTGTAGGTGCAGGAAGTTGGATTTCAAGGTGCAGTGGCAAGGAATCGAGCTGGCTGAGCAGGCGGCGGACGTCACCCCAGGGGGTGTCGGGATCGGGCACGATCCGCAAGCGATTCGCCCTGCTGCGCAGGGCCGGAGCGGCAAGCAAGCGCCGCAGCTCGGCGGCGGCAATGGGCTGGTTCCAGAGCCTCAGGCCACCGTCGGCAGCGAGGTGCAGGCTGATTACCCCCTGGGCCAACGGGCGCTGCAACCTGACCTGGGGCAGCAGCAGCAGGCCCAGGGAAAAAGCGCATAGAGCCGTTGCCAGCAGCGCATGGGAGAAGGGTTGCAGCAGCCAGGCTTGCTTCACCGCATTCCTCCCGGCCACTCCACCAGCACCGGCAAGCGGGAGTGGTGCTGCAACCAATCGAGAGAGGCGGCCACCTCAGCGCTGGCCAAGCCAGCCGAGGGCTGGAAACGCACAGCCACAACCGCGGGCGGGCGAGCCTGCAGTTGGCGAAGCAGGCCCTCATCCGCTTGGGGGGCACCGTTGAGAATCCAGCGGCCGGAGGCGGCGCGGGCCACAACCAACACATCACCGCCGCTAACGGCGGGCTCGGTGTGCACTCTCAGGTTGGCTTGCAGCACCAGGCTGGGCAGGGCAGCAACTGCCAGCAACACGGTGATGCTGGTTGCCACCAGGGGTACCAAGGCGGTTAAGAGCCCTGGTTGTGCGGCGCTTGGCTGCTGCATCAGGGGTTGGCGCAATGACGCAACTGCCAGCGGCGCAGCCCCTGGTTGAGCAACAGCAACGCCATCGCCACAAAAGTGATCTGCAGACCAAGCAGGGTGGGAAGCAACACGTCGCCGTAGCCGGCCAAGGGAGCGCCGGGCGGCAGCAGCAGCTGGCTTCCTAGTTGCTTCAGCACAGCCATTAAGCCAGCCGTCGTGCCGATCAGGCCCAGCAGCGGAGCCAGCACCACTGCTGCCTGCAGCAAGGGCTCACCCCAAGTCATCTGGTGGTCACAATCGTCAAGGAACTGAAGGCGCAGCTCCGCAGAAGGTGCCTGCGCCAGCGCCGTACGCAGCTGCCGCCACGAGCGGCGACCACGGGCAAACCAGCGCCACCAAAACGCACAGCGATCAAATCCCACGGTGAATACCGCCACCGATAAAACCAGCAGGGGCACAGCCACCGGTCCGCAGGCCTTCCACAGAGACAGGAAGGAAGCCATGGCTCTTGCCGAATGGGGTGAGGATATGGAGCGCTTGGGGCCGCCGCCGGTATCGCCCCTGCTTGACATGGGCTCGGGCGCCTGTACGGATCAAAGGGTGATTGGATTAAAGGGTGATCGGCTTAAAGATTGATCGGCTCCACTCCGCTCACCACCGGCGCCACGGCGCTCAGCTCCAGTTGCGGGTGCTCCTCCGCCAGCTGACCCAGGTTCCAGCTGTTCTTGAACAGCAGCACCGGCCGGTTCCAGGCATCCCGCACCGTCTTGCAATTGAAGATCCGCCCCACCTGCTCCAGCGCTGGCCAGCCGCCGGCCACCCAGCGAGCTACCGCAAAACCGAGCGGTTCAAGCCGCGTCTGCACGCCGTATTCGTGCTCAAGCCGGTATTGCACCACCTCCAGTTGCAGCTGGCCCACCGCCGCCAGGATCGGATCGCGCTTGCTTTCATCTGTGTCGTAGAGGATTTGCACCGCCCCCTCCTCGCGCAGCTCGTTGACACCCTTGCGGAAGCTCTTGAACGCCGATGGGTTGGGGTTGCGCAACCAGGCAAATATCTCCGGCGAGAAGCAAGGAATCCCCTCGTATTCCACCTTCTGGCCCAGATAGAGGGTGTCGCCAATGGCGAACATGCCCGGGTTATTGAGGCCGATCACGTCGCCGGGGTAGGCGTCCTCTACCACCTCCCTGTCCTGGCCGAACAGCTTCTGGGGGCGCGATAGGCGAATGGCCTTGCCCGTGCGGGCGTGCTGCACGGTCATGTCCTTCTCAAACTTGCCGCTGCACACCCGCACAAAGGCCACCCGGTCGCGGTGGCGCGGATCCATGTTGGCCTGCAGCTTGAATACAAAGCCGCTGAAACCGGGGCCGATCGGATCGATCTCACCGGCATTGCTGGCGCGGCCCACCGGCTTCTGGGCCAGCTCCAAAAAGGCATCAAGAAATGGCCGCACGCCGAAGTTGGTCATCGCCGAACCAAAGAAAACAGGGGAGAGCTCACCGGCGTGCACCAGCTCCAGGTCGAGGTCGGCACCGGCCCCCTCCAGCAACTCCAGTTCCTCAAGGGCCTGAGCCAGGAGCTCCGGCTCCACGGCCCCCGTATCGCGGGCTTCCTGCACCGTGAGCAGCTTTTCCTCGCTCTGGCGGCCGCGCTCAGCGCGCTGAAACAGGATCACGTCGTGGCTGCGGCGATCGATCACGCCGCGAAAACGATCGCCGCTGCCGATCGGCCAGTTCACCGGCCAGCAGGCCAGGCCCAGCTCCTGCTCGATCTCATCGAGCAGCTCCAGGGGCTCGCGCCCCGGCCGATCCATCTTGTTGATGAAGGTGAAAATCGGGATGCGCCGCATGCGGCACACCTCAAATAATTTGCGCGTCTGGGGCTCCAGGCCCTTGGCCGCGTCTTCCAGCATCACCGCGTTGTCGGCGGCGGCCAGGGTGCGATAGGTGTCTTCCGAGAAGTCCTGGTGGCCGGGGGTATCCAGCAGGTTGATCGTGCTGCCCGCATAGTCGAACTGCAGCACCGTTGAAGTGATCGAGATGCCGCGCTGCTTCTCCAGCTCCATCCAGTCGGAGGTCACCTTGCGCTGCTCCCCCTTGGCCTTCACGGCCCCGGCCTGCTGGATCGCTCCCCCGTAGAGCAGCAATTTCTCGGTGAGGGTGGTCTTGCCCGCGTCTGGGTGGGAGATGATCGCGAAGTTGCGCCGCCGGGCCACGGCCTCGGCCAGGGCCTGTAGTTCTGGAGTGCTGCTTGTGCTGCTGATCATTAGCTCAGCCTGCCAGGCCGCTTAATTGAGCCGGCCCCACACCTCCAGGTAGCGCTCCTGCCGCGGCGCCACCTGGAGCTGGGCGGCGAGCCCGGCCTGCTCCAGCTGCTGCTGTACCTCCTCTGGGGTGAAGGCCGCATGCAGGGAAGCGCGGTAGTCGTGGCGCAACACCTCCGGGGCGCTCGCCATCTCGGCGGCCACCAGGGTCTCAACTGCCTCGCCGTTATCGGGCCGGCGCAGGTCTTGGACATAAACAAAGGCCCCAGGGGCGCCGAGCTGGGCCACCGTCTGCCAAAGCGCCGCCGGATCATGCAGGTGGTGCAACAGGCTGTTGCTCACCACCGCCGAGAAGTGAGCTTCAAGCTCGCCTGCGGCAGCAAGGGGCAACAGCGCCTGCACAAAGCGCAGCCGAGCCGCCAAATCCGGCGACACTCCGGCCAGGCGCTCGCGCGCCACCGCAAGCATCCGTGGCGCCCCGTCGAGCCCTAAAACCTTTGCAGCAGGCCAACGGCCGGCCAGAAGCAAGCTGATGTTGCCCGGGCCGCAACCCAGATCAAGCAGGGCCGTGCCGGGATCATCACCGCAGAGCTGAGCTAGCCGCTCCACCATCGCCGCATCGGAGGCGGCGAAATCGGCCTGGGCATAGGCCAGCACCTGGCCTGCCTCGTCCATCAGCTCCGGCTCCGGAATGCGCTGCATCGAATTCAAGATTTCCAGATCCATTGTGGCGCAGCCTTGCTGGGCGGCGCACTGTCGCTGGTGTCTACCAGGTGTTGCACACCCCACCTGTGGCGTTATGGTTCGGCTCACCTTCGGGCCGTACTGCCTGTGACGCTCTCAGCCACGCCCCCTACAGCCGCCAGTCAGAACGCCGAAACTGCGGCGGCTGAAAAGGCTTTTGCCGCCGCCAGCGGCAGACCGGCGGGCGAGGCTCTGGACTTTCCAGCTTCCGCTCCTGCTGCCAACCCGGTGTTTTACCGGACCTACAGCCGCAAGACCGAGACCGGCAGGGAAAGCTGGCACCAGGTGGCTGAGCGCAACCTCGGCGGTCTGAGCAAGCTGGGCAACCTCAGCGAGGCGGAGGTTGAGCTGATGCGCCGCATGCAGCAGCAGCAGAAGGCTCTGCCTTCCGGACGCTGGCTGTGGATCGGCGGCACCCAATGGATCGAACAACAGCAAAATTTCTCTGGCGCCTACAACTGCACCTCCACCAACCTGGTGGACTGGGAAGCCTTCGGTCTGATGATGGACCTGGCGATGATGGGCTGCGGCACCGGCGCCATCATCGAGCCGCACCTGATTGGGCGCCTGCCGGCGGTGCGCAACCGGCTCAGCATCGCCGCCGTGACCGATATCGGTGCCACTCCGGCTGGCCAACGCCAGGAGCACACCAGCCACGGCATCGAGGCCAACCGGGTTGCAATCAAGGTGGGCGACACGCGCCGCGGCTGGGTGGACAGCTATCAGCTGCTGCTCAATCTCTGTAGCGACGAGCGCTTTGACCCCACCAGCCCCATCGAAATCAGCGTCGATCTCTCCGACGTGCGGCCCGTGGGCGAAACCCTCAAGGGCTTCGGTGGCATGGCCAATCCGGTGAAACTCAAGGACCTCTACGGCCGCGTAGCCCACATCCTCAATAAGGCCCAAGGCCGCCAGCTCACCTCGGTTGAGTGCTGCCTGCTGATCGATGAGGCTGCCGTCACGATCGTGGCCGGCAACATCCGCCGCAGCGCCGGCATGCGCCAGTTCTGCGCCGACGACAACTCCGCCGCCGGAGCTAAGGAGAACCTCTGGCAGCAGGACAGCGAGGGCAACTGGAGCATCGATCCGGAAAGGGATTCCCTGCGCATGGCCAACCACACCCGGGTCTTCCACAACCGGCCCGACCGGGCCACGGTGCTGGAGGCTGTTGTTAAGCAGTTCCAGAGCGGTGAGGGCGCGATCCAGTTCGCTCCCGAGGCCATCGCCCGCTCCAACGCCGACCTGCTCAGCACCCCAGAGCTGCGCACAGAGTTCATCGGCATCTACTGCGACCAAGGCCGCGAGCAAGCCGGCCGCTGGCTCACCACCCACCACCCCGAGATCAGCGCCGCCGAACTGGAGCATCGCCTGGGCCGCTACGGCCTCAACCCCTGCGGCGAGATCCTCGGCGCCGACTTCCACTGCAATCTGGCTGAAATCCACCTCAACCAGATCGACCCCGCCGATCTGGTGTCCCAGGAGGAGGCCTTCCGTGCCGCCGGCCTGGCCGTGGCCTGCCTGCTAAATCATCGCTTCGAGGTGGAGCGCTACCGCCAGAGCCGCGCCTGGGATCCGATCGTGGGCGTGAGCTTCACCGGCCTATTCGACTTCTTTGTACACGCCTTTGGCACGCCCTGGCTCACCTGGTGGGAAGCGGGGCGGCCCAACACGGCCGAAGGCCTGGCCTTCAAGGCAAAGGAGGCCGAATTCCTCAGCCGCTGGAAACAGATCGTCAACCAGTCGGTGTGGGACTACTGCGATCGCCACGGCCTGCGTCGCCCCAATCGCTGCACCACCGTGCAGCCCGCCGGCACCAAGAGCCTGCTCACCGGCGCCTCACCAGGCTGGCACCCCCCCAAGGCCCAGCGCTTCATCCGTCGCATCACCTTCCGCAAGAACGATCCGGTGGCGCTCGCCTGCATGGACTACGGCTACACAATCGTGCCCTCGCAAAGCGATAAGGACGAACAGGGCCGCCTGCTGGATGATCCGTTTGATCCCCGCTGCACTGAGTGGCTGGTGGAAATCCCCACCGAAGTGAGCTGGGCAAATATCCCCGGTGCCGATGCGGTGGAGATCAACAACTTCTCAGCTCTGGCCCAATTCGACTTTTACATGCAGGTGCAGAAGCACTACACAGCCCACAACACCTCAGCCACGGTGGAGTTCCGCGAAAACGAAATAGAACCACTGGCAGATGCCATTTATCAGGCAATCGATCAAGGCGAGGGCTACATATCCGCAGCCCTGCTGGCCCGCTTTGATGCAAATGCTACTTTCCCGCGGCTGCCATTTGAACCAATCGACCACGCTACCTACCTGCGACTCAACGCTGAGGTGGCCGCCCGGCGCAGCACCACCTGCTTCTTTGAAGCTCTTCAGCGCTACGACCGCGGTGAGCTGGTGGAGGCAGGTCCAGCTGGCTGCGATTCAGACAAGTGCCTACTGCCTTTGGCTAAACCGGGCAACAACTGACCAATTAAGATAAAATTTCGGTGTGGCACTGCCGCACCGACCCTCTGGAGAGGTGGTCGAGTGGTTGATGGCTCTGGTCTTGAAAACCAGCGAAGTGAAAGCTTCCGCGGGTTCGAATCCCGCCCTCTCCGTTCCAATGACATCAGCAGTTCCCAGCCCCGCAAGTGCTTGCAGGGCTGGTCTGGCATCAGTCATGAAGGTGGCTGAAGGGGCGCATTGCTACGGCGGGCTCCGCGCAGGCGCGGTTGAGCTCCCTTTCGAGATTGATTATGCGCTTCTCCCTTAGGCAGTATTTGCAGCCGCCGGTGGTTTGAAGGTGCTTCTCGGGGGTGATCGAAATCTCTTTGACCGGATGCCTATTGCAGCGAATCTTGATAGGGGACTTGTAGCTCCTGTAGAGGATGGCTGCGTAGTCGTATTGATCGCCAAAACGGGATCGGGCCCTTGCCAAAAACAGTTCACGACTGATTGGGTTGCCCATTTCCAGGCCAGATCGGATCAGTGAAGTTGCGGCATATTACGGGGGCTGCCGCCCCAGGCCAATGCGACGGCCCAGACCGTCACGTTGCGTGATGCGGTTCAAAAGATATGGGTTTGGCTCACTTGATCCCATCTTTTCTAGGCTGCTCATGAGCGCCACGAAGGGAGTGGTGATCAGGCAGGGAGCAATCCCTGCTTTTTTATGGCCTACAAATTCCTGTGGTGCGAATCTGGGGGCTACCAACCCAGCCTGGCTGTTCATGGCCCCAGAGAGTCCCCAGCGTCCCCCCTGGCTGAATTGGTTGTTTCTATTGGCGTTCCTGTGGAGCTCCTACCAGCTGGCTGGCCTCTGGTTTGCGCGCCTACACGGTTAGGGGTACTGGTTGGGCACGAAGAACTGCTCGTTACGTGGCGGACGAGCCGTGCCCTCGGGTGGCTTGCGGGGCGGCAGCTTGATCGCTGGAGGTGTCATGTCTTCGTAGGGGATCTTGCTGAGCAGGTGGTGAATGCAATTGAGGCGGGCGCGGCGTTTGTCGTCTGCCTCCACGGTGAACCAGGGCGCTTCGGGGATGATGGTGTGAGCGAACATATGATCTTTAGCGGCTGAAAAGCTTTCCCACTTGTTGCGGGCCTCCAAGTCCATCGGACTGAGCTTCCAGCGGCGGGTGGGATCTTCGATACGGGACTGGAAGCGGCTTTCCTGCTCCACATCGCTCACTGAAAACCAATACTTGAGCAGCACGATTCCAGAGCGCACCACCATCCGCTCAAATTCCGGGCAGCTCTGCAGAAACTCCTCCGTTTGGGCTGGTGTGCAGAAGCCCATTACCGATTCCACCCCAGCTCGGTTGTACCAGCTGCGATCAAATACGACGATCTCCCCAGCTGAAGGGAAGTGTTCTACGTAGCGCTGGAAGTACCACTGGGTTTTCTGTTGATCAGAGGGGGTGCCCAAGGCCACCACCCGGCAGCCGCGGGGATTTAGCGGTTCGGTGATTCGTTTGATCGTGCCGCCCTTACCGGCCGCATCCCGGCCCTCGAACAGCACGATCAGCCGAAAGCCAGAGGCCTTCAGCCAGTACTGCATTTTTACCAGCTCCACCTGCAGCCGGGTGAGCTCTTTCTCGTAAACCTTGCGATCTAGCCGGCCCCCATTGCTGGCCAGATCTTCCAGGAAAGGGGACGGGTAGTAGCGATCGCTGAGGGGCCCAAAATGGGGTGGCTGGGGCTTGCTCGAGTTGGTGGCTTTATCGCTTTTCTTGTGTTTTCCCATTGCTGAGAGTCTCCAGAACTAGTTGCGGCGGCTGGGCTGGGGCCATAGAGCTCGCACCAGACGGATGATCCCAGCAACCACCAAGCCCAGGGCCGCAATGGCCGCCAGCACCAGCAGCACCACCGCCAGCAATTGCACCAGTCCCCAAAGCGCCTGCTGCACCCCGCCGATCAGGTTGGCTAGGGCGGTGCTCAGCAGCAAAAAAGTGTCGAAGCGATCCGGCAACTGCAGCAAGGCCAGCATCAGCCCGGTGCCGGCAGCGCCCAGCAGGAAGGCGATAGCGGCCTGACGCCAGCGGGCCGGGCGGTGGCGGCGGCGAAATACCCGTCGTGTCGACGCGCCTGTGGTGGGCAATTGCAGGGCGCGGCTACGGGGGGAGGTCATACCTCGAGGACGTAACCGGCACCGCGCATCCAGCGCTCGAATTCCATCAGCACCAACTCGTTGGGGCAGTCGATCAAGGAGAGATCTGCCACGGTGCAATCCCCCTGGCCGCCGTGATGCAGGGAGATGCGGAAGTCGTCGCCGCTGAGCCCGCAAACCTCCGGATCACTGCGCACGACCACATCGAGGGAGGCCCCAAGTCGAGCCACCCGAATTCGCAATTCCGACCAGGTCAGCGCCGCCATGGACCCAATTCAAACTCTCTCATCGATACCCAAGTGTGACCAGCTAGCCGGCTACGTCAATAGCGGCTACTTAGCTTGGGCGGCAGCTGGGCGCTGCGTTGGCTCGAGCCCGGGCTTGGGTTCTGGTATTAGCAGCCCTAGCCCGGAGGCCACGGCCACAGCCAGGAGCCCTGCCAGCGGCGCTGCAAGGCGCTGGGCAAGGGGGCGGCGTTCCAGCAGCTCGCGGCCCTTCAGGGGCATGGGCTCAGGCAGCTCCAGGGGCAACTGCAGCCGCGAATCGAGGCGCAATTGATCCAGCACCCGCACCAGATCGGCCAGCTCGGCATCATCGAGATTGAGCTGTAAAGGGAGCGTGTCCGGCTGGCTACTGCGCAGCAGCAGGCCATGGCCGCCCTCTGGCCCCGGACCTATCTCCACCGGCTCGGGCTCGGCGCCAAAGCGACGCGGCACACCACTGATCAAGTAGCGGGCATAGGGCAGCACCACCTGCATCAGGGCTAGCAGGTGCTCCTTGCGGCCCTCAAGCTCGGGGCGCCCGGCCCAGGCCAAGCTCCAGCCCGTGATGATGCCGAGGTTCTGGCCGCTCTGGCCGACCGACACATCCGGCAGACCCTCCACCTTGAGGCGGCAGCTGAGTTGGTCGAACTGCAGTACTTGCTTCATTGCAGGTTCAGGGACTGGATCATGGCTGGGCATCCAGCAGGCTGGCGCGCAGCCGCTCAAAACCGCCAACCCCGGAGCCCAGGGCCAGGGCCTGGATCAGCAGCCGCGACTCGCGGGCACCTGACTCGGGATCGAGCAACAGTTGCACGCCACCACGACGGAGGTTCATGCGCTGGCGTACCAGATCGGCCAGGCGGCTGCGGAATAAGTTCCAACGCTCGCTGAGCACTTCAGGCGGCTCGGCGCTGGAGAGCAGGCCGCGCAGCAGGGGGTAGAGGCGGTCTGCCAAGGCGCAAAGAATGCGGATCAGGGCGTCGGTTTCAGCTGGCTCCAGACCTTCGCGGCGAGTGGTGCGGCGCAGGGGGTTGGTGCAGCGGCGTTTCCACAGTTCCACCCGGTTTGGGAAGAGGGTGGTGAAGCCCATCTGCTCGCTCATCCACACCATTGCCTCACCGCCGTTGAGGTCGAGGGCCTCGGCGCTGAGCAACAGCAGGTCGAGGCGTTCGAGGCCGCGGCGGGGAAGCCGGGCGGTCGATTCAGGAGCGATTGAATGCAGGGGCATGGCTGCGATGATGCCAGCAAGTGCACCCAACCGTCACGTTCATGGCCCCAGACCTGCGGGAATTTGTGCGCGATGTGCCTGATTTTCCCAAGCCCGGCATCCTGTTTCGCGACCTCACGCCGCTGATGCGCGACCCGGACGGCTGGCAGGAAGTGATCCGTCAGCTGAGCGCAGTGTGCGAGCGGCTGCAGCCCGACCTGATCGTGGGCATTGAGTCGCGGGGCTTCATCGTGGGCACAGCCCTTGCCACCGCCGTGCGATTGGGTTTTGTGCCAGTGCGCAAGCCCGGCAAGTTGCCCGGAGAAGTTACGGGTGTGGATTACGCCCTCGAATACGGCAGCGACCGGCTGGAAATCCACAGCGATGCCCTGGCCGATGGCTCCAAGGTGCTGATCATCGACGATCTGCTGGCCACCGGCGGCACCGCGGCGGCCTGCGCAGAGCTTGTGGCTGCGGCTGGTGGTGAACTGTGTGGCTTCGGATTTGTGGCCGAACTGGCGGCCCTGGAAGGGCGCCGCAAGCTGCCTGAAGATCAGCCCGTGGAGTCGCTGATCATCTATTCCTGATCCTGCCAACTCAGCAGGGCATCGAACTGCTCCAGGCTGATCAGCCCGAAGCGCCAGAGCACCACCGGCAGGGGCGCTTGCTCCTGCTGGGCCTGGCGCAATCCCAGGGCCAGGGCGCTCTCGCTCAGTCCGAATTGATTGCGCAGCAGACGCAGCAGCGCCGCCGAAGGCGGCGGTTGGGAACTGGTGCTGATCACCATGCATGCGGCCCCGGATAGCCCATGCTGATCAGCGGCGCAGCAGCTGGCAAGGGCCATCGGTCATGGCGGACAGGCTGAGCTGGCGCAGGGGAGCAAGCTTGGCCAGCAGCAGCAGGGCCAGGTGGCGCAGGGGCAGCAGCAGGGGCGAGCGATTCGAGAAAAACCGCACCAGCAGATCGGTAGCCAGCAGGGTGAGCAGCAAATCCGGCCAACGCCGCCTTGCATAGGCCGCCGGCAAGCGGTGCACGGCAAGCCGCCCGGCCGCTGTACGCCGGGCCAGGCGATGCAGGGTGGCCACATCGCGCCAGCAGAGGTTTAGCCCCTGGCCGCCCACTGGATGGCAGCGGTGACCGCTCTCCCCCACCAACACCGTATGGCCGCGGTGCAGGCGCCTGGCCAGCAGCAGGGCCACCGGGAAGGCGCGCGGATCATCGAGCAGGGCATCGGGCTGAAGCTGGTCTGGCAGGGCACCGGCCAGGGCATCAAGGAAGGCTGAGTCGCCGAGGCTTTCAAGTTGGCGGCAGCGCTGGGCTGGGGCACTCCAAACCAGCTGGAACAGACCATCACCCAGGGGCAGCACCGCAAAAGGCCCCTCGGGCCGCAGCAGCTCCCAGGCCTGGTCGTCGGCGCTGCCGCGGAGTTGCACCAGGGCCGTGAGGCAGTTTTGGCGATAGGCCCACTGCAAGACCCCAATGCCGAGGGCCTCGCGGCTGGGGGAGTGGGGGCCGTCGGCCGCCACGATCAGGTCGTGCGGCGGCTGCTTGGCGGCGGCGTGCGGCGGCGGCGTGCCCAACTCCAAGGTGATGGCGGGATGGGCGCCCAGGCGCTCCAGCAGCAGGGTCATCAGCGGCCGGTGCTGTCCCACCCAACCCACGGCCGCCGCCGGTGCCGCCGCCCGCCGCGAGCCCAGATCCGCCAAGCAGAAAGGCACCTGGCGCTGGGTGGCCAGATCAAGTAGCTCCAGAGAGCGGAAGGGAACCAGCAACGCCTGCACGGCTGACCACAGCCCCAGCTGCTCCAGCAGGCGCTGGCTGGAATGAGTGAAGGCGTAGGCGCGGCTGCGCTCGAGCAGCACAGCGGCGGGCAGGGGATCGCTGATCTGCACCTGCCAGCCAGCGTCGGCCAGGGCAAAGGCCGTGAGGGCACCGGTGGGGCCCGCCCCATTCACCAGGGCCCTCAGAACCGGTTTGGACTCGACCATGGCGATGGCAGATCAGCCCGGGGATCGGGCACAAAAAAGCCGCAGCAGAAGAGCTGCGGCAAATGGTGTAGCAAAGGCTCAAGCAGTTGCGAGAGCGGGTAGATCAGCCGATACCAAGCAGGCCGCGGGTGAAGGACTCACCACCCAGGGCGTATTCAGTGGCAAGCAGGGCGATGAAGCCGAGCATGGCCATACGACCATTGAGCTTCTCGGCGCGCTCGTGGAAGCCCCAGCCGCTTTCGGTTGAAACCACTTCCATGCGGGGCTCGGTGGCAAAAGCATTGAGACGGCCGCCGTCTTCGGTAGTAACAGTCGCGCCGCGGATGGTGGCCGCTTCGATCGAGGGGGTGATCTGAGTCATGGAAACCTGACGCGTGCTTTCCGCAAGTGTAACGCAATATTGCAGCTTGTAACTGCGGCTCCGGGAAAATGCTGCGCCTGGATCAGCGGAATCGCTTCAGGCAGAGCTCCTCAAAGGCCGGTCGCAGCAGGAAGGGGTATTCGCCAACCCAAAGCTTGAGCTGGGGCAGCCAGGCGTCGCTGATCGCCCCTATTTGAGAAAAATCCTTGCGCTCGCTCAGCACCAACACCCGCACCACCATGCCGGCACGAATCTGCTGGTGTTTTTTTTCAAAGGGGAAGCGCACCTTGCCGAGATAGCCCTCTTCGTCCTCAAGCTCGAGGGTGAGCCAGGTGCGGCGGTTTTCCACCAGCTCCAGGCGGCCGTCGTTGTTGGCCTGTTCGCGGCGCTCCTCAACGATTTCGCGGGTATATAAATCGACTATCTGGCCTTCAAACAGGGCTGCAGCCGGATAGCGGCGCAGGGTGGAATTTTTCTGGCCCGCCTCGAGGATCGGTCCCCAGAGCAGGTAGAGGGCAAACACAAAGCCCACCACCAGGAATACCGGGCCGAACTGGCTGGAGAACAGCAGGGTTTGGCTGATTAATAGGGCAATCACCGCGCCGATCACCGAGATCAGCACCCGCTGCAGCACCTTGCGGGGATTGCCGGTGCAGGCGTTGAACTGGGGGCCGGTGGCCACCGCTGGGATCAGGCGCAGCAGCTCGCCCGGGCGCAAGGGAAGCAGCATCAGATCAGCCGCTCCAGGCCATACACCAGGCCAGCCAGCTGGCGCACCTTGCGCACGGTGAGCAGCACGCCGGGCATGTAGGCGGAGCGCTCGATCGTGTCGTGGCGCAGGGTGTACGTCTCGCCGGGAGCACCAAACATCACCTCTTGGTGGGCCACCAGCCCCGGCAAGCGGATCGAGTGCAGGCGCAGGCCGCTATCGCGCTGGCCGCCACGGCAGCCCGCCAGGGTTTCGTGCTCCTCCACCTGCTGGGGGTTAAAGGATTTACCCAGCTCCTCGATCAGTTCGGCGGTTTTGATGCAGGTGCCGCTGGGGGCATCGGCCTTGCGGTTGTGGTGCAGCTCGGTGAGCTCGGCGAAGTCGTAGAAGCGGGCGGCGGCGGCGGCGGCCTGCTGCAGCAGCACCATGCCAACCGAAAAATTGGGGATCACGGCCCCGCCCACACTCGCCTTCTCGGCGAAGCCGGCCAGATCAGCCAGCTGCCTTGGCGAGAGGCCCGTGGTGCCGATCACCGGGTGCACGCCATAGGCGATCGCGGCGCGGGTGTGCTCGTAGACAACCGAGGGGTGGGTGAAATCCACCAGCACGGCTGCTCCGCCCTGCCGTGCCGCCTGGCTGGCTTGGCACAGGGCCCCTTCGAAATCGCCGGTGATCGCCAGCTCCAATTCGCCTAGGCCGAGCTCCAGGCCCAGATCAGCACCTTCTTTACCAGGGGTGGTGTCGATGGCGGCCACCAGGGTGCAATCGGGGGCCGCAAGCACGGCCCGCACCACCTCGGCGCCCATGCGGCCCAGGGCACCGGCCACCACCACGGGGATGGGTGCCCCAGAGGCCGGATCGGGTGCAGGAGCCATGAGGGTCTAAAAGCGCTTGCAGCGAGCCTATGCGGTGCATACGGGGCAAGACCTCGCATCAGAGCGGATACATCCGTAGATTCCCCAATGACCCCTTATTCGTGCTGATGTTCACGCAGGTTCGCTCCACCAACCGCCGCGTTACGCCCGGCGACGTGAACGGCCGGGCCGTGATGAAGGCCGTCTATGTGGTGCTCGAACCCCAGTACCAAAACGCCCTTACCCAGGCAGCCAACTCGCTCAATGCCCAGAACGGCCCCCTGGCGATCGAGCTGAGCGGCTACCTGATTGAGGAATTGCGCGACCCCCAGAACTACGCCGATTTCCAGGCGGACGTGGCTGCGGCGGATGTATTTATCGCTTCGCTGATCTTCATTGAAGATCTGGCCCAGAAGGTGGTGGAAGCGGTGGCTCCGCACCGCGACCGGCTCAAGGCAGCAGTGGTGTTTCCCTCCATGCCGGAGGTGATGCGGCTCAACAAGCTCGGCACCTTCTCGATGGCCCAGCTGGGCCAGAGCAAGAGCGCCATTGCCAGCTTCATGAAAAAGCGCAAGGAAGCGGGCGGCGCCGGTTTCCAGGACGCGATGTTGAAGCTGCTCAATACTTTGCCGACGGTGCTCAAGTACCTGCCGGTTGAGAAGGCGCAAGATGCGCGCTCTTTCATGCTGAGTTTCCAGTATTGGCTGGGCGGCACGCCAGACAATCTCAGGAATTTTCTGTTGATGCTGGCCGATAAGTACGTCTTCCCCCGGGGCGGCTCCGGAGAAGCGGCAGACCGCGCCGCCGTGGTTGTGGCTGAGCCCCAGGTATTCCCAGACCTGGGTATCTGGCACCCGCTAGCACCGGGAATGTTTGAAGATCTCAAGGAATATCTAAATTGGAATTCCAGCCGCGGCGATCTTAGCGAGCAGGCCCGCAATGGCCCGGTGATCGGCCTAGTGCTGCAGCGCAGCCACATAGTTACCGGCGATGAAGCTCACTACGTGGCGATCATTCAGGAGCTGGAATATCGCGGCGCCACCGTGATTCCGGTGTTCTGCGGGGGGCTCGATTTCACCAAGCCGGTGAATGCCTTCTTCTACGACCCGCTCAACCCCGACTTCCCATTGGTGGATGGGGTGGTGTCACTGACGGGCTTTGCCCTGGTGGGGGGTCCCGCCCGGCAGGACCACCCCAAGGCAATTGAGGTGCTTAAAAAGCTGAATCGCCCCTACATGGTGGCGTTGCCATTGGTGTTCCAAACCACCCAGGAGTGGGAGGAGAGCGATCTAGGTCTGCACCCTGTGCAGGTAGCCCTGCAGATCGCCATCCCCGAACTCGATGGCGCCATTGAGCCAATCGTGCTCAGCGGCCGCGACGACGCCACCGGTAAAGCCCACACCCTGCAAGACCGGGTTGAGGCGATCGCCGAGCGCGCAATCCGCTGGGCCTCCTTGCGGATCAAGCCCCGGGCTGAAAAGAAGCTGGCGATCACCGTATTTAGCTTCCCCCCTGATAAGGGCAACGTCGGCACGGCGGCCTACCTGGATGTATTCGGCTCGATCTTCCGGGTGCTGGAGGAGATGCAGGCCAAGGGCTATGACGTGCAGAACATGCCGCGCACGCCCAAGGCGCTGATGGAGGCGGTGATCAACGACCCTGAAGCTCTTCAGGGGGCACCGGAGCTCTCGATCGCCCACCGCATGAGCGTGGAGGAATACGAGCGGCTTACTCCCTATTCCGAGCGCCTGGAAGAAAACTGGGGCAAGCCCCCCGGCAACCTGAACAGCGACGGCACCAACCTCCTGATCTACGGCCGCCACTTCGGCAACGTATTTGTGGGAGTGCAGCCAACCTTTGGCTACGAGGGCGACCCGATGCGGCTGCTCTATTCCCGCAGCGCCAGCCCCCACCACGGCTTCGCCGCCTACTACACCTATCTGGAGAAGGTGTGGCAGGCCGATGCGGTGCTGCACTTCGGCACCCACGGCTCGCTGGAATTCATGCCTGGCAAGCAGATGGGCATGAGCGAAACCTGCTACCCCGATTCCCTGATCGGCGCCCTGCCAAACCTCTATTACTACGCCGCCAACAACCCAAGCGAAGCCACCATCGCCAAGCGGCGCGGCTACGCCTCCACGATCAGCTACCTCACACCACCGGCTGAAAATGCCGGCCTGTATCGGGGCCTCAAGGAGCTAGGCGAACTGGTGGGCAGCTACCAGCAGCTGCGCGAAGGCAGCCGGGGTGTACAGATCGTCAACGCGATCGTGGAAACGGCGCGTCAGTGCAACCTCGACAAAGACGTGGTGCTACCCGAAGCCGATGCCTCGGAGATCGGCCTCGACGGCCGCGATGGCGTGGTGGGTGCGGTGTACCGCCAGCTGATGGAGATCGAAAGCCGGTTGCTGCCCTGTGGCCTGCACACGATCGGCAAGCCACCAACTGCCGAGGAGGCAATTGCCACCCTGGTGAATATCGCGGCGCTCGAACGCGAGGAAGATGGCCTGCGCTCCCTGCCGGGCCTGCTAGCCGAGAGCCGGGGCCGCACGATTGCTGACATCTACAAAGGCAACGACGACGGTGTGCTCGCCGATGTGGAGCTCAACCGCACGATCACCGAGGTGTGTCGCGACGCCGTGGGCTCGATGGTGAAGGCCGTGACCGGCGCCGATGGCCGGGTAACCCTGCGCCAGAACTTCGCTTGGTTGTTTGCCCTGCTGGAGAAATTCGGCTTCCAACTGCCCAGCCCCTGGCTGAGTGCCTGCCGAGTTGCTGGCTTCCCAGGGGTAGATCAAGCCGAGCTCGACAAGTTGTTTGGCTACCTGCGCTTCTGCCTTGAGCAGATCTGCGCCGATATGGAGATGCAGAGCCTGCTCAAGGCCCTCGATGGCGAATACGTGCTGCCGGGCCCCGGCGGCGACCCAATCCGCAACCCGGGCGTGCTGCCCAGCGGCAAGAACATCCACGCGCTTGACCCCCAGTCGATCCCCACCCGCGCAGCCATTGCTGCCGCCAAGGTGGTGGTGGACCGGCTAATCGAGCGCCAAAAGGCCGAGCAGGGAGCCTGGCCCGAAACGATCGCCTGCGTGCTCTGGGGCACCGACAACATCAAGACCTACGGCGAGTCGCTGGCCCAAATCCTCTGGTTTATCGGCGTGCGGCCCGTGGCAGATTCCCTGGGCCGGGTGAACAAGCTGGAGCTGATCTCCCTTGAGGAACTCGGCAGGCCCCGCATCGACGTCGTGGTGAATTGCAGCGGCGTATTCCGCGACCTGTTTATCAACCAGATGGGCTTGATCGACCAGGGCGTGAAGATGGCAGCTGAGGCTGATGAGCCCCTTGATATGAACTTCGTGCGCCGCCATGCCCAGGAGCAGGCGGCGGCCCAAGGTGTGTCCCTGCGGGATGCAGCGACGCGGGTGTTTTCCAATGCCAGCGGCAGCTACAGCTCCAATATAAACCTGGCGGTGGAAAACAGCACCTGGGAGGAGGAGAATGAGCTGCAGGAGATGTATCTATCCCGCAAGACGTTTGCATTCAATGCCGACAACCCAGGTGAGATGAACCAGAACCGAGAAGTGTTCGAGTCGGCCATGAAAACAGCTGATGTGACCTTCCAAAATCTGGATTCAGCTGAGATTTCACTCACCGATGTGAGCCACTACTTCGACAGCGATCCCACCAAGCTGATCGCCGGCCTGCGCGACGACGGCAAAGCACCAGCGAGTTATATCGCCGATACCACCACGGCCAACGCCCAGGTGCGCTCCTTGAGCGAAACCATTCGCCTCGATTCGCGCACCAAGCTGCTCAACCCCAAGTGGTACGAGGGCATGCTTAATTCCGGCTACGAGGGCGTGCGGGAAGTGGCCAAACGGCTCAATTTCACCCTGGGCTGGAGCGCAACCAGCGGCTCGGTAGACAACTTCGTGTATGAGGAGGCAAACGACACCTTCATCAACGATCCAGAAATGCGTAAGCGGCTGATGGAGCTCAATCCACACAGCTTCCGCCGCATCGTGGGCACGCTGCTGGAAGTAAACGGCCGCGGCTACTGGGAAACCAGCGACGAGAACATTGCCCAGCTGCAGGAGATTTATCAGGAGATTGAAGACCGGATCGAGGGTGTGACCCAACCCTGAGCTTCAGTTCAACATGAAGCCCACACCCCGGACGGTGTGGATGAGTGGCTCAAGATCGGGGCGTTCCAGTTTCTTGCGCAGGTACCGGATGTAGACATCGAGCAGGTTGTCGTCGCCAACCCAGGAGTCCCCCCAAACGGCCAAGAGGATGTCCTTTCGGGAGAGCACCTGCTCGCTATGCTGAAGCAGGTGCAGGAGTAGATCGTATTCCTTGACGGTGAGCTTGACCGGGGTAGCGGCGCGGGACACCTGACGGCTGTCGGTATTGACCGTAAGGTCGCGATAGTGCAACTCGGTGCCATCTACATGGTTGAGTCCCATGCGGCTGCGGCGTAATAAGGCACGCAGCCGAGCAATCAGCTCCTCGATTGCAAAGGGCCGAGACAATACGTCGTCAGCGCCGGCCTCAAGAGCAGCTACACGGGAGCTGTAGTGATCGAAAGATAGGAGCAACACCAGCGGAATGGCATTAGCTGCGGCGCGCAGTTGGCGAGTGAAGACGAGCGCCGCGCTATCAGGCAAGGCGTCGCTGATCAGAAGCATTTGGGGTGCGGCGGCCGGCAGCTGCTGCTGGGCTGCATCTGTGCTGGCTACGGCGCTAATGGCAAAGCCATGGACCTGAAGGTGCTTGGTGAGCAGATCAGACGAGCGTCTATCCGGATCAACGAGCAGCAGACGGGCAGTTGGGGGCACAGGGAAGCGTTGGGAGGTCAGCCTAAGGCGGCGTACCCATCATCACTAAAGGACTCCGAACTGAACAGGGCCTCGAAGTGATGGTCCATAGCGGCCATCACGGCAGCGGGATCAGCATTACCAGCCGCATCAAAACTGACGTCAAGATCGGCAAGGTCATGGTGCTGATCGGCAAGGTCATGGGCAATGTGGTTGAGCACATCCTGCTGAATGAGCTGGTAAGCATCAGAGGAGAGCTGCTGCTCTTCGAGGTAGGAACTAACCACCTGGTCAAGCTCATAAACAAGCTCAGCAGGGCGAGCCTCTTGAGCCGCAAGATCTGGTGAGGATCGCACAGCTTCAAAGAAGTTTTCGGTTAAGCCGGCAATCACGTCACCGGCTACAAATGAGTCATCCGCATCAGCCATGGTTCAAACGGTGTAGGAGAAGTCATCGACCACATCGGCAACCGTAGCAATGCCATCGCTGGCATCGTCGGACAGGAGCGCATGAACCTCTTCGAGCGCGGCCAAGGCATCGGCGGTGGGCTCAATCGCTGCCGGGTCAGCAGCCATATCGGCCGTAACCGACACCTCGGTGAGTGCAAGCTCCTGCTGGTACTCAGCCATCGCCTCATCGGTGAGAGCGTTCTCACCCACGTACTGCTCAACTAAGTCATCCAAGCTAGCCACTTCGGACTCGACCACCTGCTCATCGGTAATGGCGAGATCCTGGATGAAGATGTCGACAGCTGGAACTGGGGTATCAGCAACCAGGGCATCAACAGGAGCCACGGCGAAGGCACCATCTTCCGCCAGATCGGGCAGGCGGGAAGCTGCTTGGGCGAACTCAGACTCTGTGATCTGCCCATCATTGCCAGCCAGGGTGAGCTGCTGATCGAAGCTATCAAGTTGATCGAGGCTCAGGTCGCCGTGGCCAAAGGCCGTGAGCGTGTGGGTGAGGTCATCGAGCGCTTGCACAGCAAGATCACCATTCGCAACTGACCCGAGCACCTGAGCGTAGGTGCCCTGCACCAAATGCTGCACAGCACTGATGGCAGCCAGAGCATCCGCATCAGCAGGGAGAGTATCGAGACTGCGCTGAAGGGCTAGCTGACTGGCAGCCATGAACTCGATGATGTCACTACTGGCGAGATGATCAAGTTTCAGCTGGTCGGCGATCGCACTAAGCAATGAGTCCGAGGTGAAATCCGCCACCTGACCATCTGGCAGTTCTGAAAGGACGTGGCTGATGGCGGAGAACACAGTCCAAGATGCATGCGCCTCGTCAGTGACGAGATGTCGTGCAGCCAGCTCGGAGAACTGAACGGCCGCCGTCATCACGGCGGCGTTCTGGCCAAGGATCTCACTGGAACCTTGAATGGGGTTAAGCGAGGTGAGATCGCTATTAGCGGGGAGCCCCAGCCTCGAAGCAAGGGTTGCATTGGCTGACGCGTAGTCGGCTCCGCCTTCGAGCAGGGTCTGAAAAAGACTGGTCAAAGGAGTGACAAAAGATGCACCCACCTGGCCATAGAGGTTGATCTCGTAGGTCAGGCCGGTATCAGTGTCGAGGCCGCCGCTCTGGACTGCCCGGGCTTCGCCGAAGGTGAACTGCCCGTCACCGTTCACATCAAGGATGGAGAGGTCAACAACCCACTCCAAATGACCTTTGGCATCGGTGATGCCGAGGCGTTCGCCGACATCTTCCTGGTTGTTGTGATTGATGTCCAAGAACAGAGTGGCACCAACGATGGTGCCATCGATGGTGGCCGAGACGCCCGAGATGCCGACAGTGGAGGCAACTCCACCCGGGGCGTCATTCAAGACAGCACCGTTTGTGAGATTGACCTTGAAGTATTCAGCTGATCCACCTAAATAAGTAACAGTGATTGTATAGACGTTGGCCGAAGGCGCAGAAACAGCAACACTGCTGATCGTGGTTCCGTTACCATCGATGATGATGGTGTCGGTATTGACAGTGAAGTCGGTGATCACATCAATCTCTACCGTTGCAGCCGAGGCACTGCCGTCCCCTCTCACCAGCACAAACTGGTCGGCTCCAGTACCGCCACTCAGCTGATCGACACCCTTACCGCCGGTGATTATGTCGTTGCCCTCTTGTCCGTAAATGCGGTCATCGCCGTCACCGCCATTGATCTGATCAGCAGCACCGGTGCGTGCACTTTCCTGAGCAACAATCGAAGGGTTAGTACGGATGTAGTTAAGGGTATCCTCCCTACTCCACTGACCACCACCGGGGCCAGCGGTAGCACCAAGGGTTCCTTCCAGAAGCTGGAAAACCAACCAGCCAGAACCTGTCGGTGTCGTCAGACCATTGGCGAGCGCCAGTGCATCTGTAAAGGGTGCATCACCAAAGATGAGGTCAGCACCCGCTCCACCGCTCAGATCATCGGCACCAGCAGATGTCTGAACTGTCTGAGAACCGGTCAGTTGACCAATCACAGTATTCAGCTGCTCGGCCGAAGTCACATTGGTCGCACTGCCACCACTACCTTCAACCTGACTTAGACGGTCAAGGTTAGCAGCAGTGACGTTGATACCAACGGCTTCAATAGTAAATTTATTGGCGCCACCGGCCGCCTCAATGAGAGCAACTTCGCTTACTGTATCATCATTACTGGTACCGGACGGATTGTAGGTACCAAGGATATGAGCAATAGAATTTGGCTCATCAAATGAGGAAGCCGAATTAAGATCGGTGCTGTTGGCTGCCATCGCACGATTAGGATCACCATCAGAGACAAAGAGGACGCGATTCACATCAGCATTAGCCAATGGAGCACTAGTTCCAGTGGAATTAATCCAATTGAGAGCGCTCTGCAGGCCAGCCTCGTAATTAGTCCAACCTTCAGCACTCAAAGCATTCACCGCTGCTTTTGCAGCAGCAAGTTGCGATGGGCTGTCGACCCCACCCGCAGTGAGAACATATGTGCCCACGAGAGACGCACCAGTGCTGAATATATCAATATGAACACGGACATCGCTGGCACCAGAATTGTAGAGACTGTCCAAAGTTGAATTCACCGATTGCTTCAGAGCAGACAAACGAGAAATCAAACTGCCACCAAAACTGATCTGATCACCCATACTTCCTGAAACGTCCAGAACCAATACCACATTGGCGGTTGAACCAGCCTTTAGTGTTGAGCCACCTGGGTCGCCAATCAAAACATCAGACTTGATCGTGCCTTCTATAACGCCTGGCCCACCAGACGTAAAGAAGGAATCTGTGGATCCAGAACGATCATCCGATGCAGAGCCAACAAGAAAAACCGGATCAACAAGAGGACTCCAGGTAACATCAAAGCCACTGGATGCAGTATCTCCATCACCGTCGACAACATTAACGTTAAAAGACTGGGTTACAGGGTTGCCAGCATTATAGGAACCAATCGCAAGGGTTGAAACTGAGAATGCGTCACCAGAAGACAACGATTGAATCTCAAGGCGACTAAAACCGTCATCAGTGAACACACGTATTGAATAAGTCTCTTGGAGATTAGCGATCGATACAGAATTAGGATCACTGAAGTTGAAGCTGATCCCCCCAGTTGTCACACTGCCCCCGGCGCGAGCTGCCGAAGCGACAAGAGTTGAGCCGTTGTAAACTTGAACCAGAGTAACCGGATCCTTGACGTCGCCAGGATCACCCGAAAGAACATTATCAGAATCTGCATCGTAAGCAGTGAGCTTGATCTGCACATTTTGGCTACCAGAAGCGCCGGGAATACCAGGATTACCAGGCACTTGCGTCAAGTTGAATGACACGGCATTAACATCAATGTGCTTATCAACGGCAAAAGAACCAGCTGCCACAGAGAATTCACCGAAGTCAAGACGCAGAACCTCATCAGGATTGATATTGTTATTATCAACAGCCAAGTCAGTACTATTATTATTTACAGTACCTGGCGAGCCATTTGCAGACACACTTGTCGCCAGGATTTCGACAGGCTGGGCGGTTGCGGACGAATTATCACCGATAATATAGAAGGAAGGGTTTCCAGCATTAATCCCGCCAAGCGAAGTATAAGTAATGCCCGAACCATTATCTATTGGGGCAAAATTGGTAACTGTGTAGTCGACCTGGCCAGACGTCACCCCACCAATCACAATCGTAAAGACATAATCACTGACAAGGGCATTAGTCGAACTGGTCGTTGCCGTAAGGGTCAATCCATCCGCTGAAACGAAGTAGTATACAGGCAAAGAGCTACTTGTGATTGTCGCAAGAGCACCAGACGCAATACCTGCAAAAGCGACATGACCAGCGCCATCAGTACCGAAGTTATCAGAGATATTGAGATCAAGCACCTGAGTGACTGAGCTGGAGGCGTCGTTGCTTAGCTCAGTATTGGTGGGTTCGGCGGCTTTCGGTCCATCATCATTGAAGTTAAAAGTATAGATATTAGAGCCGCTTCCACGGCCATCACTTAGATCAATGAATGCTGTCGATGTATCACCATCTTGATCTGTTAGTGTCTGCGTAAACTTAATCTGGTAGCTATCAACACCGCCACCATTACGCCCGGTCAACGCTACAGATTCATCAGCACTTCCTGTGTTTGGATGCCAGATATTAACGCCCGATGCTTGCGTTAAATTAACTACACCCACACTCGTTGTACTAATCGTAAAATATACAACCGCGCCGACTCTTCCCTCGATCGTGCTGCCATTCTGGTACAGCTGGATCTCCGCTCCCTGGCTAAATACACTATCAACTGTATTGAGTGCATACAATCCAGATCCAATCCCTCCTCCAGGTGCCGTCCCTCCAGCTGCTGTCGACAAACTGACACTGAACACATTCGTTCCAGCTCCGTCTGTTCCGTAATTGCTCTGTACTCCTCCTAATACCGTATCTGAATCAAACAATCCTGACAGATCTACACTTGAAATTCGGTCTGCAACTGTGTCCTTCGGGTCCGGATCGTTTCCTGCCGTTTCATCCACACGCAGCGTCAGCCCAGCAAGAACCTGGTCGCTTAGAGCGCTTAGCGCTGGCGTGATCGCTATTGGACCATCATCATTGAAGTTAAAAGTATAGATATTAGAGCCGCTTCCACGGCCATCACTTAGATCAATGAATGCTGTCGA
>NZ_PXXO01000017.1 GCF_003011885.1 Cyanobium usitatum str. Tous | reverse complement strand
GGGGCGGGGGGGGGGGGGGGAGGTGGGAGGGGGGGGGGGGGGGTGGGGGGGGGTGTGGGGGGGGGGGGGGGGGGGGTGGGGGTGGGGGGGGGGGGGGGGGGGGGGGGGTGGGGGGGTGGGGGGGGGTGGGGGGGGGGGGGGGGGGGGGGGGGGGGGGGGGGGGGGGGGGCTGCGCAGCGCGGCACTAAGTAAGCATATGTGCTGATTTGATTTTAAAGTCGAGGCTTCTGGAGGAGCATGACCACAGTTGCTTCGCTGGTCTCCATGGCTGATTGCTTAAGTGATTATAAACAGGCGAATGGTGGCATTCCGCTACTGCGTGAAGAGGAAAAGGTTGAGCCTGGGCGAATGAATAGAAAATGGCGAGACTTTGACAACATCGCGAGCGTCAAACAGCGAAGGGGACGCCGTGCTTTCGTCCGGATAATGAATGGTAACCTTAGGCTCATTGTTAGTGTTGTCAAGCAATATAGTTTTCGGACAAGGGGTGACTAAATTGGCATGATTGATCTTGTTCAGGCAGGCAATAAGGGTCTTGTGCGAGCCGTGGAAAAATTTGATCCGACCAGGGGCTATCGCTTTCTGCCTATGGATATTGAGGGATTAAGCAATCTATAATTAGGTTTATTCAAGACAATGATAGATTCAGTAATGTCTGAGATTGCTTTCTGCAGATGAGCAAGAACTGATAGGCCACCGACTTTGTGTTAAAAAGCGAATGGCTTTTTGTCGATATTGCAAAATCAACGGGTAAGGCAAAGCAACATATTCAGCCTGTAGAGTGGCGAGCACCTAATAAGCTAAGGAGGGCTATTGAGCCAGCCCTGTACCTTGCGTAAGATGCTTGGCTGGAATTGCCGCATGCTCTACTGTCGTCGAGAAAATCCATTAGACACGGAATCACCGTTAAGCATCAACTTTTTACCGGCCAAACCATCCACTATATTGTCTCGACTGTGTATGCCTATCAGTTCTCTCTGATCCTTTAAAGCATCTTCAAGCAGGAATGCACAAAGGTTGGAAACAGAGCGGCCCTCTTCGTCTGATCTTTTTATCAAAGCCTCATGTACATTGTAGCTTAATGTAATTGAGATCCTGCGTGGTTGGCGCTGAAGAATTCGTAGTTTATCGTTCATTGCAGTACTTTATCGATCTGGGGGGGGGGCAAAATTAAGCAGAAGCGGCACTCTTGCGAGTGGTGAAATAATCATATTCGTTTATCCCTGGGAGAATCTGCACTTATTTGGAGTATTTATGCTGCCCACGGCCTCAAGTTTATGCGGATTTTTGTAATCTGCTGCAGGGTGAGGCACAGCGCCGCAGTTTTTCCCGTGCATTGGCTAAAATCGTCTTAAGGCCTTGGCGCGCATCCAGGCTAGAGATCTTCCCCTGTCAAGTCATGTGGGTGCACATTAAAACTGCTTGTTTTTTCTATGATGCTCATCAAATTGCTGGAATTCAGCTTTATCAGCGGATCGGCAGCAGATGTGTGATCAGCCCTCTTTTAAATACCCACTAATCGAGCAGCCATAGCAACCTTGCACGAGCTGCCTCAGCAGGCCCGCAAGGTTGTATCAACCCGCAGATCACGCCTCCTAAGGCTCCTCAGCGTGCCTTGAATCGCCTTCCCTTCCACTCAACATGTCCTCGCTCGAGCTTGAAGATCGCGAGGATGAACACCCCTAGAAAGAACAGCACTGGAATCGGAAAGATCAGGTTGATCCAATGGAAGCGCCCTACCCGGCGGCTGAGCAGCAGCAACTGCACAGCAAAGGCGCCATAGATCAATGCATTTGGGCCGATCGCGGGGGGGCCCACCAGAGGCCAGCCCAGCAAGGCGGCAGGCAGACACCAGGCCGCCCAGAAGAGGCCCGAAAGCCACAGCAGCATCGCCAGCATCCAGGGCCAGCGAACTTCTCCGGCGGCCGTCGCAAAGTTCTTATCGAATCCGGCCACCATGTCGGCCAAACCGCCGGGATACATGCGATATGCGATCGAATCGCTGCCGAGCCAGGCGCTCACGGGCAGGCCGAGCTGCTCGTAGCGATGGGCTAGGAACCAATCCTCCACCACTTTGTCTGCCACTGCCTCATGGCCGCCGGCGCGCAGATAGTCGGCCCGACTGCTCACCATCGCTGGCCCGAAGGCAACCCCACAGCCCGGCCCCAGCCTTACCGCCATCAGCCCCACCAGGTTGAAGAGCAGAGAGAGCTGCTCGTAAGGCTTCTCTGTGCGGTGATAGGGCTGTACCGAGACCAGTCCTCCTTGCTGCTCGTGTTGGGCGAGTAGCCGCTGTAGGAACTGTGGGGCAGGCTCGGTGTCGGCGTCGAGAAAAACCAACACATCCCCTCGGCTGGCCTGCACCCCGTGGTGAAGAGCCCAGGTCTTGCCGCACCAGCCTTCGGGAAGAGGAGGTGGCTGAATCACCTTGATCGCAAGCGTGTCAGCACTCTGGCGGGCGATGGTGGCGGTACCGTCGCTGGAGTCATCGTCGACCACGATCACTTCAGCGGGCCTGAGAACCTGGTTGCTGAGGGCCGCCAGTAGATTCGGCAAGGTTGCTGCCTCATTTCGGGCAGGTATCAACACGGACACTGTTCGTTGGTGCAGCGGCATGGAGGCCGGAAGGGACGGCAGACTCAAGGCCAGAATCCAGCCCAGCAGCCAGCGCACCAGCAGCGACACCTCCAGCCAGCCAATTAACACTCAGTTACCTGAGGAGAATTTTCACCTTAGGGAGAGGGACTGGAACTATCAATCATTACCTCGGATTTGCAGCTGAATGACTTGGGCGGGTCTATCTGCTTGAGGAGCAGCACCTCTTAACCCTTCTCGTCCCGCTCCAATGCGCTGATGAGGCCGGTTCTGCTTGGATAGGATGGCGAAAACTAAATCAGCTACCACCGATGGATGGGAAATTATTTGTTGGTGGCTTGCTTTTGATCTTTCTGTTTTTGTATGTAGGAGTTTATCTGCTAACCAGAGGTCTAACCCCGCCGGTCTAGATTATCATTCGCTATCTTGTAAATAGCTTATGCGGTTAAGCTTGTCAAGTACAAGCATTTGATCTTTTGGCTGTTTCGGTAGTGATGTAGTTAATGGCAGCGCGGCATGGGGGATTCCCATGAAGGCCAAGCTTGATGCTGTCTTAATTGCGTAGTAGCGATTAATTCACTATCTCTGAAAGAGAGCTAAGCGCCTTTGCTGCTCCTGCCAGCATTAGCTTGGGCCGGTGCGGCGTTTACCCCATCGCCCACCATGGCGGCGCCGCATTCCCCCTGACGCTGCAGGCCTTAATAACTATTTGTGGCCTGGTGCTGCACAGGTTGATGTATCTGGTGCGCTCTCGGCCTTACCCGGAGGGGCGTGCAGCTCCACATGCTCTTGCTCGTTGGCATCGTTGCGGGCCACGATTGCAATGGCCGCCTCGCTGGCGCTGAGGTTTGCCGGCCTGTGGGTGGTGCCCGCTGGGATGAATAGAAAGTCGCCCGTTTGGTTGATCACCTACTTCGGCTTGGACACCGTTGAGCTTGGGCAATAGGTCCCCATTCCAGGAGCGATCGCTGCGGCTCAGGGTTTCTACCTTCACGCCAGGGCCAGAATCCCCAGCCTGGATTTTCTCTTCAAGGGTGCCGAAGTAGCTGATCGAAATCCTGGGTCCTTTCCAGCCTCAGATGTGAAGCGGCCTTCATGAAGTCTGATTGCCGCGGGTGAAGAGCCATTGCGGCAGCGGTATGGATGGTTGCCTTTTTGGTTTGGCGGAGAGATCGTGTGGACATCGGGATTCGGAGGCTCCACTGATGGAAGACACCCCCCCTGAGCATTTGCCAGGAGTGCGCTGACGATCCGGCCCCTGCTCCAACACTCTCGACGGATCTCTGACGTCTCTTGGCTGAAAAGCCTCCACTGCGCCGCCTTAGGTGCCCCGGATTAATCGAGACGTCCCACTGGTCACCTGGCCTCAGGTGCTTGCGTCAGCAGCTCCGCAGTACAACTGAAGACACCCAGATCTCACGATCTGATTGCTATCTAACTTGCGCCCAGCTGCGCCCCACCCCTCCGGGCAAACGCCACAGCTGGGTCAACAGAAGCCCGGGGCACGCGCTCCGGGCTTCCTAGTTTTTATGCCGCTTGGGAAAAGGCCATGACGGCGCCACCAGAGACTGATCAGCAGTCGATTGAGCGCCGGGCCCAAGAGCTGCTGGCCCAGCTCAGCGTTGCCGAGAAGCTTGCCCTGCTGGAGGGCGATACCGACTTCTGGCCCGGCATGGTGGAAATTGCCAGCCGCGACGCCTCCCACCTGCACCCCTGGCCAGCGGGAGTGTTGCCGCGCCTGGGGCTAGCCGGTCTGCAGTTTGTTGATGGCCCGCGGGGGGTGGTGCTCCAGGGCGGGGCGACTACCTTCCCCGCTCCGATTGCTCGCGGTGCCTGCTGGGACGTGGATCTGGAGGAGCGGATCGGCGTGGCCATGGCCCGCGAGGCCCGCAGTTTCGGGGCCAACTGGCTGGCGGCGGTGTGCGTCAATCTGCTGCGCCACCCCGGCTGGGGCCGGGCCCAGGAAACCTATGGCGAAGACCCGGTGCTGCTCGGCTGCTTGGGGGCGGCAATGACCCGCGGCATCCAGCGCCACGCCGTTGCCTGCGTCAAGCATTTCGCCCTCAACTCGATCGACAGCTCTCGCTTCCTGGTGGACGTGCAGGTGAGTGAACGGGTGCTGCACGAGCTTTACCTGCCCCACTTCCGCGCCTGCGTAGAGGCCGGGGCGGGCTCGCTGATGAGCGCCTACAACCAGGTGAATGGCGAGTGGTGCGGCCAGCACCCCGCGCTGCTCAACGAAATCCTCAAGCAGCGCTGGGGATTCAGGGGCTTCGTGGTGACCGATTTCATCTTCGGGATGCGCGATGGCGTTGCCGCGGTGCGGGCCGGCCAGGACTTGGAAATGCCCTTCCGCATGATCTTTGCCGGTTGCCTGGCGGCTGCCGTTGCTGATGGTCGGCTGCCGCAGCAGCGCGTGGATGACGCCGTGCTGCGCCAGCTGCGGGTGCAGCTCGCCGTGCCCCAGGGTCCCTATCCCACCAGCCTGCGCGGCTGCTCCGAGCACCGGGCCCTGGCCCGGGAGGCTGCCACCAAGTCGATCGTGCTGCTTCAAAACGAGGCCTTCCCCCATGGCCCCCCCCTGTTGCCCCTGGATCCGGCCCGCTCGCTGGCGGTGGTAGGCAGCCTGGCCGCCATCGCCAACCTGGGCGATCGCGGCTCCTCCGACACCCGGCCCGAGCCAGGCGTGGTGGTCACACCCTTGCAGGGGCTGCAGGCAGCGGCTGCGCCGGGGGCTGTGCGTTACGCCAGTGGCGAGCGGCTGGCTGAAGCCACTGCCCTGGCCGCCAGCTGTGAGGCGGCCCTGCTGGTAGTGGGCCTCGACTGGCGCCTGGAGGGGGAGCACATCCATCCCGGCGACATCGCGCCGATCCTGCGCCAGATACCGCCCCCCCATCCCCTGCTACGGCGCTGGTGGCCGCCGGTGGCCCGGGCCATTGCCGCCATCACCAGCTACGGCTCGGCGCGTCAGGGGGGCGATTTCGCCGCCGGCGACCGCACCAACCTGGAGCTGCCCGCTGAGCAGGTGGCCTTAATCGAGGCCGTGCTGGCGGCAAACCCCCGCACAGTGGTGGTGTTGATGGGAGGTGGGGCAATCTTGATCGAGGCCTGGCGCCGTGCTGTGCCGGCGATCCTGCTGCTCTGGTACCCGGGGGAGCGGGGCGGTGAGGCCTTGGCCGATGTTGTGTTCGGCCAGGTGTCGCCCAGTGGGCGCCTGCCCTTCGCCATTCCCACCAGCGCCGACCACCTGCCTGATTTCAAGCCCCGGGCTCCCCAGGTGCGCTACGACCTCTGGCACGGCTACCGCCGCCTGCAGCGAGAGGGCAATCCGGCCGCCTTCCCCTTCGGCTTTGGGCTCTCCTACGCAGAGCTGCGCCTCAGCCAGGCGGAGGCCGAGCTGCAGCCAGATCAAATTCGGCTGGCTGTAACTGCCCAAAATGCCGGCCTGCTGGCCAGTGAGTTTGTGGTGCAGGTGTACGCCGAACCGCCTGGGTTAGTGCTGGAGCGGCCCCAGCGCAGCCTGGTGGGCTTTGCTCGGGTGGCGCTGGAGCCAGGCAACTGCCGGCGGCTTCAGCTGCTCATTCCGCTGCGTCAACTGGCCTATTTCGATGAAGCCTCCAGCCACTTTTGGCTGGAGTCGGGTTGCCATCGCCTGCGGGTTGGCCAACACAGTGAAGATTGGGGGGTGCTGCTGGAGATCAATTGCGAGGCAACGGATCTGGGCCCCTGATCAGCCTTTGCCCAGCAGGCGCTGCAGCCGCAGGCGGTTGTAGCGCTGCACCCACAGGCAGGGCAGGTTGAAGGCGGTGGCAAAGGCGAGGTTGATCAGCACCCCCGCCGGCGGCAGCCACAGGGGGGTGATAGTCCAGAAAAGCCACAGGGCTAGATGCACTAGCTCGGCCCGGCGAGTTTCCAGCACCAGCCGCTCCAGCTTGATGCTCTCCCGGCCCACCAGGCTTGCCTTGGCGATCCCTTTGGGCAGGGCGTGGCCGGCATCGGGCAGCCAGGGCTTCCAGCTGCGGATCGCCAGCTGGCTCTCGAAGCCCTGACGGCTTTCGCTCCATGGCCGCCGCATAAACCAGTGCTCCCGCTCTAACCAAGCGGCTGGCAGCCTGTTGGCCAGGGAGCCCACGAGCAGGCTCCAGAGCAGCCAGCCCAGGGCGCTGGAGGTGGCTGTCATCAGCGGAGAAAGGTTTGTCATCAGGGCCGCAACAGCTCCTGGGCTAGTAGCTGCACCGATTTGGGAGCGCGCAGCAACTGGGGATGGGCCCACACCGGCAGCATCTGGGTGCGGCCCACAGGCAGCACGGCCCGCCAGCCGGGCAGTACGGCTAGGTCGATGGTCGAATAGAAGCTGCAGCAGTCGATCCCGGCCAGGGCGTCGAGGTTGCCGTTGAGCTCGGTGAGCAGGGGGCTGCCCGATTTGAGGTCGGCGATACCCGCCAGTAGGCGGCCCGGCCAGGGCTGGGCGGTGAGGGTGCCTTGCTGGGGACTTCCCACACTGGTGAAGCGCCTGGTGCGGTGTTGGCCGCCCAGCAGCTGGATCCAGGTCCGGGCGATTACGCCGCCGATCGAAAAGCCCAGCAGATCAATGGGTTGCTCCAGCCCGAAGGCCGCTTCGATATGACTACCGAGTAGTTCGGCCGCCTCGGAGATAGGGGTGAGGCCAAACCGCAGCGGTAGTTCGGGGATTAACAGCGGTTGGCGCTGGTTGCCCAGGCAGCGCTTAAGCGCATTGAAAACCGCGGGGCTGTCGAGCAGCCCGTGCACCAGAACCAGGGGGGTTGCATCGGCGATGGGACCACCATCCGATTCAATTACTCAATCTGACCTTTCCACCACGGTGCTGCGACCCAGCAGCAGATCCCGCGCCCCGTTAACCCGTTGCATTGTGTCGTGACTGCCACCGCGGTCTGGGTGGTGTTCGGCGGCGGCGCTCTTCCAAGCTCGGTTGACTTCGTCGGCGCCGATGCGCCCGGCCAGGGGCAGGTGTAATCGCTGACGCGCCACGATCGCATCAAGATCGGGATGCTTACCCAGAGGGCCCCAGTCGGCTTTGCTCAGCGCAGGGCTGCGCTTTTTGCCCCCTTTGCGTCGTGACTTGCTCTGGCCCGATCCGCCGAATCCCCGCTGGGACTGGCTTGTCTCTTCAGCTGGCGCGGCAGCGGCCCGTGGCGATCGGGTCGGTACCAGACCGGTCAAATTGGCTTGCATGGTCTGGGGCATCAGCTCTGCCGCGATATATCCACTGTCCTCCATGGCCGGCAAGCCCCGTGGTGGCCTAGGCGACGCTCATGGCTGGCTAGGGGCGAGATCTTTGTGCCTTGCGCTTCTGGAGCGTCTTATGACAAGGCTGCCGGGACCTCATCCTATCCAGTGTCAGATGGGTCTAAACTTAAGAAGAGGTGAGGCGCGCTTGCCGCGATCGGTCTTCTCTGGCCTGCGTAGTGGGGGTTTTATGAGATCGCTGACCAGATTTCGCCTGCGAAACAGGCCTCTGGCTGGGTTCGCCAACCTCCGCGAGGGTCAGCGTTGGCCAGTGGAGCAACCCATGGAGGGCTGGTTGCAGTGGGAGGGCAGGGTGCTGCCTGTAATTCCCGTTGATATCGCCAACTTCAGTGCTGGTGGCGTGGCGATATGGGTTGATCCGCAGCTCGATTTGTGTCCAGGCGGCCATGGCGTACTTATCACCCAGGCCCATGGCCGTGGCTGTGGCTACAGGCCGGTGAAGGGCTGCTGGCAAGTCAAGGGTGCCAATCGTTCTTTGGTGGGCCTTGCCTTCGAGCGCTGAGGCTGGCTTTCAGTTTTCAAGTAGTCGCTGAATCCGGCTGGATTGGGACCCGGCCACGCGCCCCTGGCCATCGGGGCTAAGGCTGGTTCTTGGCAGCTGGCGACTCGGTTTTACCTCTTTCACCCGTAGGGCATAAACGTGTAGGCCGATGGCCACCCCGAGCAGCAGCACCAGGCTGAAAGCTGTGCGGTGGCTGCCCTCGCTGCTTTGCATCGCCTGGGGTGCCGGATTGCTGATGACCCCAGTCTCTCAGGAGCAAGAGATGTGAAGACCTCCCCGATCCCAAACCAGGGCCAGCCAGCGCTCCTAGGATTTGCTTAAGAATTGAGCAGTGCAGAATTCGATGCGTGTGCCATCCCTGCTGGCTCTGGCGGCCCTTGTGGGCTTTGTGATCGTGGAGTTGGTGCTCTGACCGGCAGCCAAGAACACCGCCTTAAACAGTCAGGGCTTCTAGGGTCCGCTTTTACTGCGCCCCTGACCTGTGCAGGCACCCATGCTCCACTCCCTAGCCTTTCTCTTGACAAGGGTCCAGGAGTTGCCCGAAGAGGGCGTTGATTGGCAGGCTCTGGTTGCGGCCCAAGGCCACCAGGGTCCTGATCGCGGCCGGGGTCTGAGGCTGTTTCGGATGCCAGATCAATGGCAGGGCAGCCTCGATGAGTTGGTGGCTAATAGCTGCGCCACCATCGCCGGTGAAGATCCCCTCGGCTCAGCGCCAGAGCGGCGTTCCCTGATCTGCGATGCCGTTGTGACGCAGTTTGACGTGCCCTCCTTGTGGATCGGGGTCTACGCCGTTAGGGGCCCCGCCGAAGGCTCTTGGCTGCAAGTGCAGCAGGTGGAGCTGCTGGATCGCTTTCCGCTGGCTGAGGCAGCCAATGAGACCTGCTGGTTTTATCCCACCGATAACGGCTCTTACCTGTGCTGGGAAAATCAGACTGGCCTGACCCTCGCTCCGGGATGGTTGCCAGAGCAGGGCGGGCAGGAGCTTCCGATCGCCTATGACCGCGGCGAGGTGCACGTGCTCTGGTCGCTGATGGCCGATGACCAGGCGCTTACTTGTGTGGGCCTCACCTATCAGCGCCGGCGTATCGAATGGCCGTTGCTTGAGCGCAGCCCCGCACCCAGTGCCACCTGGACCAGCTTTGAGGTCGACACCATGGCCGACCCCAGCTACGTAGAACGCGCCCGCATCAGCGTTTTTCCGCAGTGAGCGGGCGCAGCCTGGCTCAACGCACGAACAGCATCTCCTGGTAGGTGGGTAGGGGCCAGAGGTTGTCGTCGACCAGGGCCTCCAAGCCGTCAACCGCCACGCGCAAGTCGGCCATCAACGGCACCAGGGTGTCGGCCGAGTAGCGCATGTGGGCTTCGGTGCCGTGGGGGGGATGGTCGATGGCGTTTTGCAGTTGGCCGCTGATGTCCATCAACGACTGGCACAGTCCAGCCACCTCCTTGGAGGTTTCCGGCGATACCTGGATGCCTAGGGAACTCTGCAGTTGCAGGGATTCAGCTAGTTCGCCGAGGTAGCGGATCGCCGCCGGATACACCTGGGTGCGGGCGATCTGGACGGCCAGCTTGGCTTCCACATCGATCGCCAGGATGTACTGCTCGGCGTAAACCTCGAAGCGGCTCTGCAGCTCCACGGCCGAGAGCACGCCGGTGCGCTCGAACAGCTCGCGCATTGATTGGCGCTCCAACACCGGCAGGGCATCGGCGGTAGTGCGCAGGTTTTCCAGGCCCCGCTCCTCCACGGCCATGCGGTGCCACTCATCGGAATAGCCGTTGCCGCCAAACACGACGGCGCCATGCTGTTCGATCAGGGTCTTGAGCACGGCCAGAGCCCCTTCCTCAAGGCCGTAGCCACTTCCCAGCTTTGCCTCCAGCTCGCTGGAGATCCAGGCGAGGGAATCGGCCAGGATGGTGTTCAGGGCCACAAGCGGGCCAGCCACCGATTGGTTGGAGCCGACGGCGCGAAACTCGAAGCGGTTGCCCGTGAAGGCAAAGGGCGAGGTGCGGTTGCGATCACCAGCGTCCTTGTCGAATTCCGGCAAGGTATCCACACCGAAGTCCATCACGCCGCCGAGGGCCGAACCGGAGAGCCGGCCCTCGCGGATCTGGTTGAACACATCCTCCAGCTGGCTGCCCAGATACACCGAGATAATTGCCGGGGGCGCTTCGTTGGCTCCGAGGCGGTGGTCGTTGCTGGCGGTGGCGATCACGGCCCTCAGCAGGGGGCCATACATGTGCACGCCGCGGATCACCGCTCCGCAGAACATCAGAAACTGCAGGTTTTTATGGGGCGTCTTGCCCGGATCGAGCAGGTTCCCCTGGGTGGCGTTGCCGATCGACCAGTTGACGTGCTTGCCAGAGCCGTTGATGCCGGCGAAGGGCTTCTCGTGCAGCAGGCAGGCCAGACCATGTTTCTTCGCCGTGCTGCGCAGCAGGGTCATGGTGAGCTGCTGGTGGTCGGTGGCCACGTTGGCGGCCTCGAAGAAAGGCGCAATCTCAAACTGGGATGGGGCCACCTCGTTGTGGCGGGTTTTGGCCGGAATCCCCAGGCGGTACATCTGCCGCTCCACCTCCTGCATGAACACCTGCACCCGCTCCGGGATAGCGCCGAAGTAGTGGTCGTCAAACTGTTGGCCCTTGGCGGAGGGGCGACCGAACAGGGTGCGGCCGGCCAACAGCAGGTCTGGCCGCAGGGGCACGTAGGCGCTGTCGATCAGGAAGTACTCCTGCTCGGCGCCGCAGCTGGAGTTGACCGGGGCAATGGTGGTTTCCCCCAGCAGGCTGAGCAGCCTGTGGGCCTGTTTGTTTACGGCTGCGATCGAGCGCAGCAGGGGGGTTTTTTTGTCGAGGGCCTCGCCGGTCCACGAGACGAAGACGGTGGGGATGCAGAGGGTGACACCGTTGGGCGTCTCCATCAGCCAGGCGGGGCTGGTGATGTCCCAGGCGGTGTAGCCGCGAGCTTCAAAGGTGGAGCGGATACCGCCATTGGGAAAGGAGGAGCCGTCGGGCTCGCCCTGCACCAGCACCTTGCCGGTGAATTCGGTGAAGACCGTGCCGTCGCCTTGGGGTGAGATGAAGCCGTCGTGCTTCTCGGCAGTGGAGTTGGTGAGCGGATAAAAAACGTGGGAGTAATACAGGGCACCTCGGGCGGTGGCCCACTCCTTCATCGCCTGGGCTACAACGTTTGCCACCGACACGTCGAGCTTGCTGCCCTCCTTAATGGTGCGCTGCACCGATTTGAAGATCTCTTTCGGCAGCGCCGCCTTCATCTTGTCGAGGGTGAATACGTCGCTAGCCCAGAGCTCATCGAGGGGCTGAATCGGTGCTGTAAGGGCGGCGGGGCGGCTGAGAATCTTTTCGAGGGCTTGAAGGCGTGGTTGGGAGGGCATGGGGAGTTCGCCACTGAACGTCACTCCCCCTACCCAAAGCTGTTCCCCCCTCCAAACTTTGCTGCGGTTGATACCAGCGGCGCGATTGGCCCTGGCTTGGCGTGTGCGGTAACCGTGACCACGCTGCTGCGAATTTGAGTCGCCAGCCCCAGACTTTCACTTTCCAGGTAGTCAGGGATGGCCTCAGCCGATAGCCAGGCTCTGAAGGAGTCCATGCAAGGGCATCTCTTCTTCAGTCAGGCCAAGTCCAGCTCCCTTGCCACCAGCCACGACCATTACCGCTGCCTGGCTTTGGCGGTGCGTGATCGCTTGCTCAAAAACTGGGTCGACACCGCAGACACATACACCCGCGAGCATGTCCGCACGGCCACCTACCTGTCGGCGGAATACCTACTGGGCCCGCACCTGGAAAACAACCTGGTGAATCTGGGCTTGGTGGAGGCAGCCCGGGAGGCCTGCGCCAGCTTGGGCTTGAGCCTTGAGGAGCTGATCGCCGAGGAGCCCGAACCCGGACTTGGTAATGGTGGCTTAGGTCGACTGGCCGCCTGCTTCCAGGAGTCGATGGCGACGCTGGAGCTGCCAGCGATCGGCTACGGCATCCGCTACGAATTCGGCATCTTCCGCCAACAGATCACCCCCCACGGCCAGGTGGAGAGCACCGATCCCTGGCTGGCCCATGGCAATCCCTGGGAGGTGATCCGGCCTGAGTGGAGCTATCCGGTGCAGATAGGTGAACACACCGTGATCGGCGTCGCCTACGACACCCCAATCCTCGGCTATGGCGTAAACACCGCCAATACCCTGCGGCTCTGGTCGGCGGTGGCTCCCGAGGCCTTCGACTTCGCCTCCTTCAACGCCGGCGATTACACCAGGGCGGTGCTGCGCAAGATGCAGGCGGAAACCCTTTCAAAGGTCCTCTACCCCAACGACGAGCTGGACCAGGGCAAGCGGCTGCGTCTGTCCCAGCAGATCTTCTTCGTCAGCTGCTCCCTGCAGGACATGTTCCGCATCCTGCGGGGCCAGGGGCTGGAGGTGACCGACTTCCACCGCAAGTTTGCGCTGCAGCTGAACGACACCCATCCAGCCATCGCCGTGGCTGAGTTGATGCGGCTGCTGATGGACGAGTACGGCATCGATTGGGATACCGCTTGGTCGATCACCACTGCCAGCATCAGTTACACCAATCACACCCTGCTGCCCGAGGCCCTGGAAACCTGGGGCGTGGAGCTGTTTGAGCAGCTGCTGCCCCGCCAGCTCGAGATCATTTACGAGATCAACACCCGCTTCCTGCGCATGGCCCGGATTCGCTATCCCGGCGATTCCCAAATCCTGCAGCGCATTTCCTTAATTGAGGAGGGCCCGCAGCGCCGGGTGCGCATGGCCCACTTGGCGGTGGTGGGCAGCCACCACGTCAACGGCGTGGCCGAACTGCACAGCACCTTGCTTAAGCAGAACCTGTTTGCCGATCTTGCCCGGATCTGGCCGGAGCGCTTCACCAATGTCACCAACGGCGTAACACCGCGGCGCTGGCTGGCGGTGGCCAACCCACCGCTGGCGGCCCTGCTCGATGAGGCGATCGGCGATCGCTGGCGCACCCACCTCGAGGAGCTGCAAGGTCTTGCCGCCTTTGCCGACGACTCTGCGTTCCTGGAGCGCTGGCAGGCGGTTCGTGACCTCGGCAAGCAGCGCCTCGCCCAGTACATGCGCCGCGAGCTGGGGGTGCTGGTTGATCACACCTCCCTGTTTGATGTGCAGGTCAAGCGCATCCACGAATACAAGCGCCAGCACTTGGCGGCCCTGCAGATCGTTGAGCGCTATCTGCGCATCCGCGCCGGTGAAGACCTGCCGCCGCGCACCTTTGTGTTCGGTGGCAAGGCGGCTCCGGGCTATGCCCTGGCCAAGTTGATCATCCGCCTGCTGGTTGGTATCGCCGACGTGGTCAACATGGATCCGGCCATGGATGGCCGCCTCAAGGTGGTGTTCCTGCCCAACTTCAGCGTCAGCTTGGGCCAGCTGGTGTATCCAGCGGTGGATCTCTCTGAGCAGATCTCCACCGCTGGTAAGGAGGCTTCCGGCACCGGCAACATGAAGATGGCTCTCAATGGTGCGGTCACGATTGGCACCCTCGATGGGGCCAACATCGAAATCCGCGATTGCGTTGGTGCTGAGAACTTCTTCCTCTTTGGCCACACCGCAGAGCAGATCGAGCAGCTGGGCCACAGCGGTTATCACCCGATGCCCTGGATCGAGCAGGACCCGGCCGTGCGCCAGGCCCTGGAGTTGATCGGCTCTGGCTACTTCAGCGAGGGTGATAGGGAGCTCTTCCACCCCTTGTTGGCCAGCCTCACCAGCCACGATCCCTTCCGGGTGATGGCTGATGTGGCCGACTACCGCCGCGCTCAAAACGCCGTAGATGAAGCCTGGCTCGACCGGGGCCGCTGGGCGCGGATGTCGCTGCACAACACGATGCGCTGTGGCTTCTTCAGCAGCGACCGCTCGATCGCTGACTACGCCGAGCGCATCTGGAAGGTGGGCCGGGTACCGGTGCAGACCAGCGCCGGCGCCCCGGCGCCTTAGGCGCTTGTGGGCTCCGGCTTGTCGCTGTCCTTAAGCGAGGGGAAGCTGGAGCGGATCAGCTGGGCTACCTCCTGGTTCATCTGGGTGCGGAAGTTGGCAGCGGCGCCAGCTTCAAGCACCGGATAGGAGCGGGCCCCAACGTTGCGCAGGGGCTTCCAGCTGGTGGCTTCCTGCTGCTTGAGGGCGTCCAGAGGTGCGTCGAAGTCGAAGCTGAGCTCCCGTCCCTGGGTGGCGATGGCAGCGATCCAGGCCTCCCGGACCGGCAAAAGGGCCTTGGCCTTGAGGGTGTCAGGCAAGCCCAGCACCGGCTCGTAGTGATCCAGGGCCCTTAACTCGGCCTCGAGCAGAATCACCCAGGCGGCTTCTTCGCCGGGCTGGAGGCCAAGGCCTTCGGCGGCGGCGAGCATGGCGTCTCGATAGAGACATAGCCAGCGGTAGTGAGATTTCTGCTGCAGTGTTTTTTTGAGCGAGCTCTTGCCATGGGCAACTCGCTTGGGCAGGGCTGCTTCAGCTCGCCGCAGCAACACCCGATCTTCCGGCTCCAGGTTGATGGCGCCCCAGCGCTGCCGGTATTCCCACAGCTCCTCGTATTGGCGCACCTCCTCAGGCGTCCAGCCCAAGCCCTGCAGTTCTTCACCCCTGCTCGTTTCGTCCTTAGCCACCGGCACGCCTGTTGCTGTCGCAGGCAGCGTAGTGGCCGGAGCTCAACGCACAACCAGCACCGGGCAGCTGCTGTGGGTAAGCACCCGGTGGGTTTCGCTGCCCAGCAGCACCCCCTCCAGGCCGCGGCGGCCATGGGAGGCCATCACAATCAGATCAGCCCCATGGCGATTGGCCGCCTCCACGATTGCCGCGTAGGGCATGGAGCTAACCACGGTGTCCTGATCGCTGACCACCCCGGCGGCCTGGGCCACTGCTGCTGCTGCCGCCAGGATTTGCTCGGCGCCATGGCGAGCGGCTTGCACCAGGGCGGTCACCGTATTGGGGTCCACCAGCTCACCCACGCCCACCAGGGAGATGGGGAAGTTGGATTGCGCGTGCAAAAAGGTGATGCGAGCTCCCAGGCTCTGGCCCAGCGCCACCGCTTGCTGCACGGCCTTGTCTGAGAGCTCGGAGCCATCGGTGGGCACCAGCAGGTGGCTGTATGGCATTTACGGCGCAGGGGAGCGGTGGAGCTCCAGCCTGGGGCAGTTGGCGCCGCCTAGCAACTGGCGCCGCCTAGCAACTGCCTGAGCCCTTCCAGCCAGCCAGGTGGGCGGCGGCTCGTGAACGGGCCAGGGCGCGGGCGCGGGGCAGGGCCGGCTCGAGTTGCTCGGAGCTGAATGGCGGCAGGGGGCGGCTGCGCAGCCAGGCCCCCCAGCGGAATTCGTGGAAGGGAATCAGAGGGGCGGCGGCCAGCACCCCCTCCTGCTTCAGCTTCCACACCAAGCTGCGGTAGGGGTCGTCCTGCAGGCCTGTGAGCTGCTCGGGCAGGGCGCTGGGGGGGAGGGGCCCTAAGCCCCTGCCGTCATAGAGGTAGAGCCAGCCGCGTTGATGCAGGGCAGCAAGCACCTGCTGGGGGTCGGGGCTGTCGAGCTCGAGCACCACGTAGCCGAAGGCGGTGGCGCCGGGTTCGATCTCGATCAGGGCCCGTAGGCGGTGGTGGCGGTCGACCATCCACACGCTGCCATCAGCGCTGCGCACCAGCGGCACGGGCTTGCTGCCCAGGTAGGAGCGGCGTTCGCGGGCATTTTCGGCACCGAAATCGCGCAGCCTGCTGCGCACTTCAGCCAGTCCCACACAGAGCTGGGTGGGGCGCAGCTGGGCGATGGGCACCTCAAGCAGCTCACCCCCCGGGCGCGGTGCCGGCAATGGCTGGTATGGGGGAAGGCGCAGGGCCATGGCGGCTAGGCAGCCCGGATATCCCCATCCTGACCCGCTGCTTCCCGGAATAAGGTCGGCCTCAAGTGCGAGTGGCCATGGCTTCCCTCTCCCATCCCGACCTGAGTGCCGGTCCCCACGGCTCGATTGGGGTGCTGGTTTGCGGCCACGGCAGCCGCAATCGGCTGGCAGTGGCCGAGTTTGCCGAGCTGGCCAAGGGGCTCCAAGCGCTGTTGCCCGAGGTGCCTGTGGAATACGGCTACCTGGAATTTGCCAGGCCGATCCTGCGCGATGGCCTGGAGGCGCTGCGAGCCAGGGGGGTAAGCCACGTGCTGGCCGTGCCGGCCATGCTGTTTGCAGCGGGCCACGCCAAAAACGACATCCCCTCGGTGCTCAATACCTACGCGGCGGAGACGGGTCTGCGCATCGACTACGGCCGAGAACTGGGGGTTGACCTGAAGATGATTCAGGCCGCCGGGGCCCGGATTCGCGAAGTCCTTGATGGGGCAGCCACAGAGGTGCCCCTGCACGAAACCATGTTGGTCGTGGTGGGCCGGGGCTCGTCCGACCCCGATGCCAACTCCAATGTCGCCAAGGTGACGCGGATGTTGGTGGAGGGTTTTGGTTTTGGCTGGGGTGAAACGGTTTATTCCGGGGTCACCTTTCCGTTGGTGGAGCCCGGACTTCGCCAACTGGTGAGACTTGGCTATCGCCGGGTTGTCGTTTTCCCCTATTTCCTGTTTTCCGGGGTGCTGGTGAGTCGGATCCAGCAGCACACCGAGCGGGTGGCCCAGGACCATCCCGAGGTGGAGTTCCTGAAGGCCTCCTATCTGGCAGATCACCCCCTGGTGCTTGAAACCTTTGTGGAGCGCGTGGCCGAGGTGGTGCGCGGTGACGCCAACATGAATTGCTCGCTGTGCAAATACCGGGCCCAGGTGCTGGGCTTTGAGACTGAGGTTGGGGCGCCCCAGCACAGCCACCATCACCACGTGGAAGGGCTCACCGACGGCTGTGACCTCTGTGAGCGCGAGTGCACCGGTGCCTGCCAGCCCGATGGCGTGCCGATTCCAGTGGGCGGACACACCCACGACCATTCCCACGATCACGACCACTCTCCTGGGCACAGCCACGACCACGGTCTCAGCTACGACCACGGGCAGAGCCATCACCATCTGCCCTACCCCCACGCGGACCATCCCCTCGGTCCCACAACCCTGCGCCAGGGCGGCAGCAGCTGAGCCCTCTCGGTTTGCCGAGGCTCAGTCTTCTCAGCTTGCCGGAAGTCTCGCGAGACTCCAGCTCATCAGTTCTGCTGATTGGTTATCCCTTTCCACAATTTTGCCGTCTTTTCCCCGGTTTATTAGGGGTTTTCCCCAGAAATGAGGCTTTTAAGCCAGTTTAGGCCTGGCAGTTGGGGAATAACTGCTTTTGTTCAGTCTGGCCTTGACATCACCACCAGCGGTCGCCCTCGGAGGCTTTGAAAAGCTTCGCTGCGTCGTTACGGAGCCGCCGGCACAGGCAATCTCAGTTGAGAACGGTGTGGTTTCGCCCTGGCCTTCAGGCTTTGACGGACCTTCAGCGATGTGGCCTACTGAGTCACCCCATCCCGTGTTTCGTTATGGCAGCCGAGCGCAGTCACCTCCAACGATGTATGGAGCAGCCCAGCTGCGCAGAAGGGTTAGTGGAGGCAGAAGCCGGCAGCATCAGCCTGGAGGCGGAGGTGCCAGAGGTGTTGTTCGATGGCATGCGCGAGTTCCTGCGCAGCCACCCCCAGTGGGATCAATACCGCTTGATCTCCTCAGCGCTGTCCAGCTTCCTGTTTCAGCACGGCTGCTCCGATAAGGGGGTGAGCCAGCATTACCTCAACGGCCTGTTCCTGCGCCCCTGAATTTTCAAATCTGGTGGCGGATAACAAAAAAAAGGCGGAGGGGCCAACCTCCGCCTGAGACTCCCTTGCCCGACCCCTTTTGAGGTCGACGTTGCCATTGTGAGCAGGGTTGCTCAAGCTGGTTGTGGCGATAGACACCGGATCGCAACCGGGTTATGGGTCTCCTTGGCGCAACCTGGCGGCGGCGGCTTCGCATGCGCGCCAGGTGATGGCCATTTCAGTGAGGGTTGGGCTCTGCCAGCCGGCCCGGGGCCAGCAGGCCCCATCGACTACCAGCACATTGGGGGCGCCCCAGCACTGGTTGAGGTGATTGACCACACCTGTCTCGGGCTGGCTTGCCATGCGGGCGCCGCCGAGTTCGTGGATGTAGTAGCCAGGTGGTGGCGCCTCGGGACTCACCGCCAGGCTGGTGCGGATCCAGGGCTCCAGCAGCGGCAGCACAAATAGCTCTTCGATGGGCCGGATCTGCCCCCCACCAGCTGCCACCACCGCCTCCATGCGCCGGTGCATGTGGGCCACCAGGCGCTGCTCGTTTGCACCCCAGCGGCAGTTGATGTGGGCGGTGGGTAGCCCCCAGGCATCGAGATGTTCGCCGTTCAAGGTCACCTGGTTGTCGGCGTTGGGTTGCACGTCGCCGTGACCGATCAGAAAACCCACCGCCTCGCCTCTGCGTCGCTGCAGCAGGGCGGGTGGATCAAAGCGCTGCAGGGCTGTCCAGAGGCCATAGCCGCCACTGAAATCAGCTTCGCTGCCCGCATCCAGGTTGACCGTGTTGGGTATGAAGCAGCTACCAGCCCCAGAAAGTTCGCTGGGCCCATCAAGGGCCGGCACCCCGGGAATCGAAAAGAAGCGACTGCTGGAGATGTGATCCATCAGATAGCGCCCGAGGCTGCCGGATGGATCGATTAGGCCGCCGCGTTGGTGGGCTTCGCTCGAGTGCAGCAGGATCCGCAGGGTCTCGATCGTTGAGGCGCAGAGCACCACCAAGGGCGCCTCAATGCGCTCGCGGGCTGCCGTTTTGCCATCTACCAGCACCACGCCCTGGGCCCGCTCGCCGTCGAGCAGTAGGTGGCTCACCACGGCGTTGCTGCGCACCTGGGTGCGCCCTGTTGCCAGGGCCCGTGCCAACGTGCGCCCCTGGCTGGCGGAGCGGGGCCAGCCCGCACCCCGGTGCAGGTTGAAGCCGCGCGAGTGGATCAGGGGCAAGCCAAGCTCGTTGCCGATGCGGCGCTGCAGGTGGCGCTCGCCTGGGGTGAAGGGCAGGGGCGCCTGGAAGTGGCCATCGGGCAGCTGGGGCAGGCCGTCGCAGGCTCCATGCACCTCCAGCAACTGCTCAAGGCGGGTGTAGTAAGGCGCTAGCTCGGCGCTGCCGATCGGCCAGCTTGCCCCCTGACCCTCGCGCTCAGCCGCACCAAATTCGTAGTCGGATAGGCGCAGGGTGATGCCTCCCCAGGTGAGGCTTTTGCCCCCCACCTGCCTGCCCCGGCTCCACAAAAACGGGGCGTCGTCTGGGGTGGAGTAGGGATTGAGCCGCTCATCGACGAACAGCTGGGGATTGTGTTTCCAGAAGCCCGGATGGTGGCGCTGCAGGCGTTGCTGGCCGCTGGCGATGCTGGCCACACGCCGGGCCGTATTAAGCGGTTCGCTGCCGAAGGCCTGGCGGGATGAGAGCTCGGGACCGGCCTCCAGCACCAGCACCCTCAGCCCCGCCTCGGCCAGCACCATGGCAGCCACACCGCCGGTAGCGCCGGAGCCCACCACGATGGCGTCGGGCTGGGTCACGCTGGCGGGGATGGCCATTTTCTGGGCGGTGATCGCTGGGGTAGCGCAGGTGAACGTTCAAACAACAAAGCCCCGACAGGAGACTGCCGGGGCTTTGGGAAGTGGTGGCGGGGGCGAGATTTGAACTCGCGACCTTCGGGTTATGAGCCCGACGAGCTACCAGACTGCTCTACCCCGCGTCGACCTCTTAACCATACCAGTCGAAGTGCCTAGTACTGCCGCTCAGTCGAAGCGCAGCTCTCCGATCACTTCCAGGCGCAGATGGGGGGCTGGGATCAAGAAGCGAGTGCGCAGCTCTTCGAGAGCTATCGGCGTTAGCCAGTCGAGCTGCTCGAGCAGGTGCAGGGCTACGGCTTGCTTGGCTCGGGCGGAGCCGTCTTCCACCTTGATCGCTACCCCCATGCCTTCGCCGACGCGGCTGAGGCACTGGATGCCTTCAGCTCCGCCCTTGCTCACCACTTGACCGTGGCCGCCGCGCATCAGTTCGGTGTCAAAGCGCCCCTCCCCTGCCACCAGTTCGGGGTGGGCCAGCATCGCCCGGCTGAGGCGCTCCAGGTCGGCCTGGCTGCCGGCGCCCAGGTGGGCGTAGAGCAGGGCCATCTGGGCCAGTTGCAGCTGCAGGGTGGGGGCGCCGCAGTCGTCGCGGGCGGTGAGCAGCTCGGCGGCGGGCAGGGCGAGCAAATCGCCCACGCGCTTAAGCACCTCCTGCTGGAGAGGATGCTCTTTTTGTAGATAGCTCTCGGTACTCCAGTTCAGTTGCCGGCAGGTGGCCAGGAAGGCGGCGTGCTTGCCGGAACAGTTGTGCTCCAGGGGGCTTTTGCCGCAGTCGGGAACGGGGCATTGCAGCTGCTCGGCCTCGATTTCAGCGCCCCAAAGCAGCTTGAAGGCCTCGCGGGCGTGCATGGCCGTGCCGGTGTGGCTAGCGCAGGCGATCGCCAGGCCCCGCTCGCCGCAATTGCAATGGTCGGCGGCGCCACTGCTCACAAAAACCGTGGCCTGAAAGGGCTTTAGGGCAGAGCGCACAAAGCTCAGCTGCTGGGGCTCGCCTGCCCGCATCAATACGCGGCCGCGGCCGTCGCAAACCACCGCATGCACCCGGTGGCGCGATTCGACGATGCCGTTGCGCAGCAGCCGCACCTCCAAGGGAGGGACGCCCCCGCGGGCGGTGCCACCGAAACTGGAGGACAGGGTCACAAAAGCCCAGGAACTGATCTAAAGAGCCTGACAGAGGCTGGCCCCCACCAGGGCCAGGATTACCGCCAGGGCTGCGCCCTGTTGCAGCCGCCGCAGCACCGGTTGCACCTGGTGCTGGGCCACCAGCAGGTCCTGCTGGCGCCAGGCCAGGGGCTTTTCCCACACTTGTCCGTCATACCAACCCGATTCCTCGTATTCGACCCGCTCGGAGACCAGGCGGCGGTGCACGTAGTTCCATCCGAGCCACTGGCGCACGAGCAGCAGCATCGGCAACGCCACTGCAGCCACCATGCCCGCCAGCACCAGCTGGGCCGGGTGGTGGCGCAGCACCCAGCTGCCGCTTGCCACCAAGGTGGAGAGGGGCAGCAGCAACAGCCAGCTGGTGGCTAAAGGGCGCAACAGACCTGGCAGGTCGTGGGACGGCCAAACAAAAAACCAGGAGGTCAGCAACTGCTCGTATTCCTGCAGGGGCCGTTGCTCGGGCGGCACCGGGCACGGCATGGCGTTCAGGGAGAAACTGCTGGAATTGAGCTTACGAAGCGCACCTGTTCGCCGTGGCCCCAGAAGGATTCGAGGTCGTAGTAGGTGCGCTCGCTGGGGGTGAGCACGTGCACGATCACTTCGCCGTAATCGAGCAGCATCCAGCGGCCCTCCTTCTGGCCTTCGCGCCGTAGGGGTAGCCGGCCTGTGGTTTCCTCGATCTGATCCTCAGCCGAGCGGGCGATGGCCCGCACCTGCACATCGGAGAGGCCGCTGCAGATCACAAACCAATCGGCCAACGACGACACCTCGTCAACGCGGATCAGGCGAATGTCCACGGCCTTGCGGTCGTCGCAGGCTTCCGCCGCCAGCTTGGCCAGCTGCTCGCTGTCGAGCTCCTGGTGGGTCGTGGGCCTGCCAGCGGGGGAATCAGCCATAGACGTTCTCACTGGTGACGGATTGACGCGAGCCCTGTTGCTGGGCCATTTCGGCCCGGGCCTTGCCGGCACTCTTGCGCAGTGCCTCTAGCCGGTCTTCGTAGAAGGCGCGCTTCTTTTTCTTGCGGGTCTGCTCCACCAGCTCCTTGAGGGCGCCGCCCAAACTCTTGTAGGCATTGGGCAGGGTGTAACCGAAGCGGGTGGCCAGGTCGATGGCCCGCTCATCGGCGGCGATGGCGTCCTGCAACCGCTTTTCGGAGTTGTTTTTGAGATAGAGGCGGTAGCCGGCAAAGCCAGATAGGCCCAGGGCCATCACCAGGAGGAGGCCGTCCTGCACCCACAGCTCACCGATGGCTCCACCCAGGCCGATCGCCAGGGCCGCCATTTCCCAACCGTCGCGGGGTACTGCATCGTTCTGGACGCGGCCCACCTCGTGCCAAAACAGCAGGTTGCGATGGTCTATCGCCAGCCCGTCCCAGCTTTCCAGGTCGACCTGAATTTCGACTTCATCGCGACCGATCTCCTCGATGGTGATCAGGGGCGGTTCCACCGAGGCGGCCGCTTCAACAAACACCCAGCTCTGTAATTCAGGGGGCAGCAGCCCTTTCAGGCGCTGGAGCTCACTCATCTAGGGCTTCCGCGTTATCAATCAGGTTAGCGATTCCAGCCCCAGCTGCTGCCATGGGGGCGTGAGAGGCTAGGCAGGTTTGGCTTGCCCACCCCCTATGCCCCGCCGCACGGACCTCAGGCGCATCCTGCTGCTGGGCTCGGGGCCGATCGTGATCGGCCAGGCCTGCGAATTCGATTATTCCGGCACCCAGGCTTGTAAAGCGCTGCGGGCAGAAGGCTTCGAAGTGGTGTTGGTGAATTCCAACCCTGCCTCGATCATGACCGATCCGGACATGGCGGATCGCACCTACATCGAGCCACTTACGCCCGAGGTGGTGGCCCGGGTGATTGAGATCGAGCAGCCCGATGCCCTGCTGCCCACGATGGGCGGCCAGACCGCCCTCAATCTGGCGGTAGCCCTGGCTGAAAACGGCACCCTGGAAAAGCACGGGGTGGAGCTGATCGGCGCCAACTTGCAGGCGATTCGCAAGGCGGAAGACCGGCTGCTCTTTAAGGAGGCGATGGAGCGAATCGGCGTCGCGGTGTGTCCCTCGGGCATCGCCAACACCCTGGAGGAGGCGGAGCGGGTGGGCGAGGTCATCGGCAGCTATCCCCGCATCATCCGGCCAGCCTTCACCCTGGGCGGCAGCGGCGGTGGCATCGCCTACAACCCCGAGGAGTTCCGCGCCTTCTGCAAAAGCGGCCTGGAGGCGAGCCCCGTCTCCCAGATCCTGGTGGAGCAGTCGCTGCTGGGCTGGAAGGAATTCGAGCTGGAGGTGATGCGCGATAGCGCCGACAACGTGGTGATCGTTTGCAGCATCGAAAACCTCGATCCGATGGGGGTACATACCGGTGATTCGATCACCGTTGCACCGGCCCAAACCCTCACCGACCGCGAATACCAGCGGCTGCGCGACCAGTCGATCGCGATCATCCGCGAGATCGGCGTTGATACCGGCGGCAGCAATATTCAATTTGCGATCAACCCCGCCAACGGCGACGTGGTGGTGATTGAGATGAACCCGCGCGTATCGCGCAGTTCGGCGCTGGCTTCCAAGGCCACAGGCTTTCCAATCGCCAAGATTGCCGCCCGCCTGGCGGTGGGTTACACCCTCGACGAAATCGTCAACGACATAACCGGTGCCACCCCGGCCTGCTTCGAGCCCACGATTGATTACGTGGTCACGAAGATTCCCCGCTTCGCCTTTGAGAAGTTCCGCGGTAGCCCGGCGGTGCTCACCACCTCGATGAAGTCGGTGGGGGAGGCGATGGCGATCGGCCGCTGCTTTGAGGAGTCGTTCCAAAAGGCTTTGCGCTCCCTGGAAACGGGCCATGCCGGCTGGGGCTGCGACCGCCCCGATGCCGCAAGTGACCTCACGCTTGCCCCCGATCCCACCGCCCTGGAGCGGGCCCTGCGCACCGCCACGCCTGAGCGGATTTTCGCCGTGCGCGAGGCGATGCTCGTCGGCCGCAGCGACGACGAGATCCACCAGCTCAGCGCCATCGATCCATGGTTTTTGGCCAAGCTGCGCTGCATTCTCGAAGCTGAGCAGCGGCTGCTGCGGGGCCGCCAGCTCGAGCAACTCGATGCCGCCGCCCTGCTGGAGCTCAAACAGCTGGGCTTCTCAGATCGCCAGATCGCCTGGGCCACTGGCAGCGATGAACTCACGGTGCGGCGCCACCGTCAGGGGCTGGGCATCAATGCCGTGTTCAAAACCGTCGATACCTGTGCGGCGGAGTTTGCCTCCAGCACGCCGTATCACTACTCCACCTACGAGCGGCCGCTGGAGCGGCTCAATGCGGCAGGTGAGCTGGAGATCGTGCCGCCCGAAAACGAGGTGCAGCCGGAGAGCCGCCGCAAGGTGATGATCCTGGGCGGCGGGCCAAATCGCATCGGCCAGGGCATCGAATTCGACTATTGCTGCGTGCACGCCTCCTTCGCCCTGCAGGCCGAGGGCTTCGCCACCGTGATGGTGAACAGCAACCCGGAGACGGTGTCAACGGATTACGACACCTCCGACCGGCTTTATTTCGAGCCGCTCACCCTCGAAGACGTGCTCAACGTGATTGAGGTGGAGCATCCCGAGGGGGTGATCGTGCAGTTCGGCGGCCAGACACCGCTGAAGCTGGCGATCCCGTTGCTGCGCTGGCTGGCTTCGCCCGAGGGCCTGGCCACCGGAACTCGCATCTGGGGCACCTCACCTGAATCGATCGACGCGGCCGAAGACCGGGAGCAATTTGAAGCGATCCTGCGCCGGCTGGAGATCCGCCAGCCCCGCAATGGCTTGGCCCGCAGTGAGGCCGAGGCCCGGGCCATCGCTGCGCGCGTGGGCTATCCAGTGGTTGTGCGCCCCAGCTACGTGCTGGGCGGGCGCGCCATGGAGGTCGTCTACGACGAAGCCGAGCTCAACCGCTACATGGTGGAAGCGGTGCAGGTGGAGCCCGACCACCCAGTGCTGATCGACCAATACCTCGATAACGCCATCGAAGTGGATGTGGATGCCCTTTGCGATCGGGAGGGGGTAGTGGTGATCGGCGGTGTAATGGAGCACATCGAGCCGGCGGGCATCCACTCGGGCGATTCGGCCTGCTGGCTGCCGTCGGTGAGCCTGAGCGAGGCAGCCCTGGCCACGATCCGCGAGTGGAGCCGGGCCCTGGCCCTGGCCCTTGGGGTGCGCGGCCTGATCAACCTGCAGTTCGCCGTGCAAATCGACCCTGAGCAGGGCGAGCGGGTGTTCATCATCGAGGCCAATCCCCGTGCTTCCCGCACGGTGCCGTTTGTGGCCAAGGCCACTGGCGTGCCCCTGGCCAAGGTGGCCAGCCAGCTGATGGCCGGCCGCACCCTGACGGAGCTGGGGCTCACGGCCGAGCCCATCCCGCCTCTGCAAACGGTGAAGGAGGCGGTGCTGCCGTTCAAGCGCTTCCCGGGTTCCGACACGTTGCTGGGCCCTGAAATGCGCAGCACCGGCGAGGTGATGGGCATCGCCAGCAGCGCCGGCATGGCCTATGCCAAGGCCGAGTTGGCCGCAGGCGAGGCCCTGCCCACCAGCGGCACGGTGTTTCTCTCCACCCACGACCGCGACAAGCAGGCCCTGCTGCCGGTGGCGGAGCGGCTGGTGGGGCTGGGCTTTGACCTGATCGCCACCGGCGGCACCGCCGAGGCCCTGCGAGCCGCTGGCCTGCAGGTGGAATCAATCCTCAAGGTGCATGAGGGCCGTCCCAATATTGAAGACGCGATCCGCTCGGCCCGCATTCAGCTGATCATCAACACCCCGATCGGCCGCCAGGCTGCCCACGACGATAAATATCTGCGCCGGGCCGCCCTCGACTACGCCGTGCCGACGGTGACAACCCTGGCCGGGGCCCGGGCCGCTGTCGAGGCGATCACGGCGTTGCAGCAGCAGAAGATTGAGGTGAATGCCCTGCAGGACATCCACCCCGGACTCACTCGTTAGGGTTAGGGACCCGATAGATCCCGCCTTGACAGCCAGCACCCAAGTCAGCAACCAGATCACCTCAGGCAGCGACTGCACGGCGGCTTTCCGGGCCGCCTATGAAAATCGCTACACCTGGGAACCGGATTTCGGTGGCTATCAGGGCCGCTGCATCTGGGAGCAAGCCGGTGATGCCGGTGAAGACGGAAAGCGCGTAGAGGGCACCTTCGTGGTAGGCGCCGACCTCAAGGCCACGGTGGCTGGCGTCGCCGATGAGGAGATTCACAAGGCCCTGGCTTCCCAACTGTGGGAGGTGGCAATCCACCGGGTGCGGCGCAGCTTTGAGCAAACCCACGGTGCTAACACCTTCACCGCTGGCGATACCGATGCAGTGGGCACCGAGGTGGTTGTGGGCGGTAAGAACACCGGTGACCGTTACCGGATCCAGAACGACGTGGTGACGATGGTGCACCGCCACATCCACGGCACCGTGGTGACGATCTTCACCGAGAGCACAACAGACACCGGCAGCGGCTACCTGAGCCGCAGCTACACCAGCCAGTACAGCGACCCCGCCAGCGGCGAAGCTAAGGGTGGCACCAGCCGCTTCAACGACACCTTTGTGCCGCTGACCGAGGCTGGCCCCTGGGTGCTGAGCGAGCGGGTGGTTGAGACCGAGGCCCATGGCGAAACTCCTGCCGGCCGCCAGGTGTTTCGTTTCGAGGATCTTGCCCCCTTGGCTTAAGCCAATAGGCCGCTGCTAGGCACAATGCAGCCATGTTTTCTCTTTGGATTGGTGCCTACGACCAGGGCTTGGCCTATGCCGGCCTGGCCCTGGGCACCTACCTGACGCTGCGCGTTCTCAACTTCCCAGACCTCACGGTGGATGGCTCCTTTGCCCTGGGAGGTGGCACCGCTGCGGTGTTGATCAGCCAGGGTGCCCCGGTGCCGGTGGCCTTGGGGCTGGCGATCTTGTTTGGCTGCCTGGCTGGCATGGTTACCGGCCTGATCCACACCCGGCTGGGTGTGAATGATCTGTTTGCAGGCATCCTCACCACCACGGGCCTTTATTCGATCACCCTGCGGCTGATGGGGCGCTCGAACATCCCCCTGTCTGAAACCCCAGCTGGAATTCTGGCCCTCCCCGATCTGGGCCTTGGCCTGGATGGTCAATGGGCCGTGGGATTAAGCCTGGCGACCGTTGGGATGATCCTGCTGATCTCCTTCCTGATGGCCACAGATTTCGGCTTGTCTTTGCGCGCCTTGGGCAACAACCCCACCATGGCCCGCGCCAACGGCATCAACCAGCGCCGCGGGCTCACGGTGGGTATCGCCGCTGCTAATGGTCTGGTGGCACTGGCCGGGGCGCTGGTTGCCACCTATCAGGGCTTTGCCGATGTGACCATGGGCATCGGCTCGTTGATCCTGGGACTAGGCATGGTGATCATTGGCGAAGCCGTGCTGCGGCCGCGCTCGCTGCCGCGGGCCCTGTTGGCGGTGGCGGTGGGGGCGATTTTGTTCCGCACCATGATCGCCATCGCCCTGCAGTTGGGCCTCGAACCGGTTGATCTCAAGCTGGCAACGGCCTTGCTGCTGCTGATCGCCCTGGCCTTCGGACGGCTGCGCATACCGGGTCTTTCGGCAGATCAGGGGAGGCAGGAGCAATGAGTTCCGCCCCTCATCTCAGCCCCCCTGGTCTCAGCGTTGAGGAGCTCAGCTGGGGCCATCCCCTGCCTGGATCGGGCTGGCGGCAATTGTTCAGCGGTTTCTCGCTGAGCTGCCCCCCCGGCCAGTTTCTGGTGGTGATTGGCAGCAACGGCTCCGGCAAGAGCACCCTGCTCAATCTGGTGGCTGGCACCCTGCGCCACAGTGCTGGCCGTATCCACCTGGGCGGTCGCCCCCTGCACCGCCTGCGAGATCACCAGCGGGCTCGCTGGATCGGCCGGGTGATGCAAAACCCTCTGGAGGGAACTTGTCCGGGGCTGACCGTGGCAGAAAACCTGCGGCTGGCGGAGCGGCGCAACAGGCCAGCCAGGTTTGCAGCAGGTTTTTTGATTAGTGCCTTTGGGGGCATCCATCCCAATGGCGGCGACCGCAGGCGCTACCGCGAGCTGCTGGGCGAGCTGGGCTTGCCCCTGGCCGACCGTCTCGATGAACCGGTGGGTCAGCTTTCCGGTGGCCAGCGCCAGACCCTCAGCCTGGTGATGGCAACCCTGGGTTCACCGGATCTGCTGCTGCTTGATGAGCACACCGCTGCCCTTGACCCCCGGGCCGAAGCAACGGTGATGGCGCTCACCGACAGGTTGGTTCGTCAGCTGGGCACTACCGCCCTGATGGTGACCCACAGCCTCGAGCAGGCCCTGAGACACGGCGACAGGTTGGTGATGCTCCATGAGGGTGGCTTGATCGGCGACTGGAATGCTGCCGAGCGTGAATATCTCGAACCGGCCGCGTTGCGGGCGATGTATGGAGCAGCCATAGTTGCGCCGCAGTCTTCCAGTGCCGCAGATGGGTCTTCAGCGTCGTGAATTTCTAACCCTGGCAGGGGCCGGCGCCGTGAGCACGGTGGTGCTCTCCGCCTGCGGCAAGCTCGGCGGTGGCACCAAGGTTAAAGGCCCCACCATCGGCATGCTGCAGATGGTGGAAGCCCCGCCTCCAACCAACACCCGCAAAGGCTTTGAAGCGGCCCTGGCAGAAGCTGGCTACATCCCTGGCAAAAACGTCAACTTCATCCAGAAGGATGCCGCCGGCGAGCTGCCCAACACCACCTTGGTGATGAAGCAGTTTGTGGGCGACCAGGTGGACATGATCCTGGCGGTTGGCACACCGCCCCTGCAGGCCGCCATGAAGGTGGCCCCAGCAACCACTCCTGTGCTGTTCTGCTATTGCTCCAATCCCTGGGGTGCCGGCGCGGGCACGCCCCCGGGTGCCGTGGGTCAGCACAAGCCAAATGTGGTCGGCACGATCGGCACCAACCCGGTGGGCAAGGAGCTCGATTTGGCACGCCAAATCAACCCTGAGCTCAAGACCGTGGGCCTGATCTTCAACCCCGGCGAGCCCAACTCCGAATATGAAGCCAAGGTGCTCAAGGAGGAGGCATCCAAGCGCAACATCACCGTTGTGGAGCAGTCGGTGGCCAACTCCGGCGAAGTGCTGCAAGCCGCCCAAGTGCTGGCCGACAAGAAGGTAGAGGCCTTCGTGAAGATCGGCGATTACGCCACGATTCAGGGCTTCGGCTCGATCGCCAAGGTGGGCCTAGAGAAGAAGATTCCCGTGTATTCGGTGGATGCCGACGACATCAAGCTGCCCGGCTGCCTTGCCACGATCGGCTGGGCCTACTTCGATGACGGCTACGCAGCAGGCAAGCTGGCGGTGCGGGTATTGAAGGGAGAATCGCCGGCCAAGATGGCCTTCGAGCCCCTCACCAAAACGGAGTTAATGGTGAACAAGGCCACCGCCGCAGCGATCGGGGTAACGCTGCCTGAGGAGCTGATCAAGGAAGCCCAGAAGGTGGTGAGCTAAAGCCCACCCCCATCGCATCACCCCTTTTTCAAGGAAGGGGGGTGATGTTTTGCAGCTTGTCATTGAGCTGGCTTGCCATAGCTTGGCGGCCAACGGCAAGCACTTTCAGGGTGTCTTCATGCATGCGCAGCTGGGCATCAGCTACTTGCATGCCACGCACCAGCTCCTTCATCTCATCCGGCAAGCCGTTGAGGTCGTAGCGCTTGCCCTCGAAGGTGAGCACGGGCGGCTGGTTGTCGGATTGCTGGGCGACGTTGTCCACGAGTGGCAAAAAATCTTCAGCCCTCAGGATACGGGTGGCAGGCCACCCGGTCGCTTGAAGAAAAACATCAGCAGCGGGCCCACCTGGGCTGCTTCCACCATCTCCCAGTTTTCCTTGCCGAGGGCATTGAGAAAAAACTGCAGCTGTTCGGCTGGGTGGCGTGGTTTGGTGGCTGCGGCGTCGTATTGCTGCGGGAATTCCTTCTTAAGAAACTCCGGGCTCAGGGCGCCGCCGAGCCGCTCACTATCTGCCTTGGGTGAGGGAGGACCCGGCGGATTGCCGCTCTCCACGTTGATGTGGATCACCCGGTATTCCCAAGACATCAGGCTTGCAGATGAATGAATTGGCGCTCGCAGAGCTCGCGGTAGCGGCCCCCCTGCGCCATCAGCTCATTGTGACTGCCCTGTTCGACGATGCGACCGCCATCGAGTACCAGGATTCTGTCTGCACCCTGCACGGTGGCTAGCCGGTGGGCAATCACCAGCACGGTGCGGCCCGCCATCGCCTGCTCCAAGCCCCGCTGCACCGCCTCCTCCGCTTCGGCATCGAGGGCGCTGGTGGCTTCATCCAGCAGCAACACCGCCGGGTTGCCGAGCACGGCGCGGGCAATGGCCAGCCGTTGCAGCTGGCCGCCAGAGAAGTTGCTGCCCCGCTCTTCGATGCGGCTGGCGTAGCCCTGGGGCAGGGCCTCGATGAAGCCGGCGGCGTTGGCGAGGCTGGCGGCTTGGCGGATGGCAGCCTCGCTGGCGGGCCGGCCGAAGGCAATCGCTTCGGCCACCGTGCCAGAAAACACACTGCTCTGCTGGGGCACCAGGGCTACGGCGCGGCGCAGCTCCCGCGCCCGCAGATCGGCTAGGTCGTGGCCATCCAGCAGCACCCGGCCCTGCTGGGCGGTGTTGAAGCGCAGCAGCAGGGAAAACAGGGTGCTTTTGCCGGCGCCGGAGGGGCCCACCAGGGCCACTACCTGGCCAGGCCGCACCTGCAGATCCAGGTCGTGCAGCACCGGTTGGGCGGGGTTGTAGCCGAAGCGCACCTGCTCGAGCACCAGCTCGCCGCGCACGCTGCCAAGCGGCTGGGCCGAGGGCCGGTCTGGAGCCTCCACCGGTTCCGCCTCGATCGCCCGCAGTCGCCGAAGCGAGGCCTGGCCCTGCTGAAACTCGTTGAAGTTGGTGGTGAGGTGGGAGATCGGGTCGATCAGCATCAGCAGGGCCGCCACGTAGCTGCTGAAGCCCTGGCTGTTGAGGCCGCCGGCCTGAATCCGGGCGGCGCCGAGCAGCAGCACGGTGAGGATGCCGGCTGCTTCCAGAAAGCCCACCACCGGGTGCTGCAGGGCAAGCAGTTTGAGGGTGCGGTAGCGGGCCCGACGGTGCAGGTCGATTTCGGTGTCGAAGCGCTGCTGCAGCCACGGTTCGGCCGCGAAGGCCCTCACTAAAGGCAGCCCACCGATCGCTTCGCCCAGCAGGCCCGCCAGCTCGCTCACCTGCTTTTGACTGCGTTCGGCGGCGGTCATTACCCGGGCGCCAAAGCTGCTTACCAGCAGCACCACCACTGGCGCCAGCAGCAGGGTGGCCAGGGCTAAGGGCCAATCGAGCCACACCATGTAGCCGAGCACCACCACAAGCTGCAGGGCGCTGGGGGTGGTGTCTTGAATGGTTTTGTAGATCACCTCGCCCACCCGGTCGGCGTCTTCGGTGAGGCGATAGGTGAGGTCGCCGGCTGAGAGCTTCTCGAGGGCGCCGAATTCCAGCCGTTGCAGGCGGGCAAATAGGCCACGCCGCAACTCCTGACTAACCCGCAGGGCCGGCCCTGCCAGCAGGGTGTCCTGGCCGAACTGGGCCGCCTTTTGAACCAAAAACAGTCCCAGGGCCGCGGCGATAGTGCGCAGCACCACTGGGAAGTTGCCAGCGCCGATGGCTGGAATCAGCTGGCCCGCCAGCCAGGCGAGCAGCGGCCAGCAGGCCACATAGATCACCATGCACAGCCCACCTGCCAGCAGGCGCCGGCGGTGGGGTTTCAGCAGCGGCCAGAGGTGTCGAAACCCGGCCGGCGAGGGTGCAAGCATGCGGTCACGCTATCGCTGCTCCCCCAATCCGCCCCTTGAAACTCGATCAATTCCTCAAATACCAAGGCCTGGCTGGCACCGGCGGCGAAGCCAAGCTGCGCATTCAGCGCGGTGATGTGCGGGTGAATGGCGCCATCGAAACCCGTCGCGGTCGTCAGTTGGCCCCCGGTGATGCGGTCGACATCGACGGCCGCGAGCTGCTGTTTATGGGGACCAGGCCGCCGGCCCATTAGGTTTTCCTGACAGTGCTGGAGAGGGCCGATGCGTAAGGCCGTGATCGCGGGTAATTGGAAGATGCACATGACCTGCGCTGAGACGCGGGTATTTGCGGCCACGTTTCGGCCCCTGATTGCCGACTCCCCAGACGATCGGGAGGTGGTGATCGCTCCGCCTTTCACCTCGATTCCCACGCTCTGCCGCCACCTGGAGGGTGCTGGTGTGAAGTTTGCTGGGCAAAACGTGCACTGGGAAGACCAGGGGGCCTACACGGGCATGATCTCGGCGCCGATGCTGCTGGAGCACGGGGTGAGCTACGCCATCGTTGGCCACAGTGAGCCGCGCAAGTACTACAGCGAAAGCGATGAGCAGATCAACCTGCGCGCCCGCAATGCCCAGCGCCATGGCTTGATCCCGATCCTGTGCGTGGGCGAAAGCCTCGACCAGCGGGAATCCAATGAAACCGAGCGGGTGATCCACCGCCAGATCGAACAGGGCCTTGAGGATGTGGATCCCACCCAGGTGGTGGTGGCCTACGAGCCGATCTGGGCGATTGGCACCGGCAAGACCTGCGCCGCTGAGGAGGCCAATCGCATCTGCGGCCTGATCCGGGGCTGGGTGGGTAACCCCGGCGTCACGGTTCAATACGGCGGCTCGGTGAACCCTGCCACCATCGACGACCTGATGGCCCAGAGCGACATCGACGGCGTCTTGGTGGGTGGGGCTTCCCTCGATCCGGTGAGCTTTGCCCGCATCGTCAACTACGGCCGCTGAGACTGGCTCCCTGAGACTGGCCCCCCGTGATCGATCAACCCCGTTTTGCCTGGGGCGAGCGCACCGCAGTGATGGGGGTGCTGAACCTCACCCCCGACTCCTTCAGCGACGGCGGCCGCCTCGCCAGCGTGGCGCAGGCGGTGCGCGCCGCTGGGCGGATGCTGGCCCAGGGGGCCGATGTGTTGGATCTCGGCGCCCAGAGCACCAGGCCCGGCGCCGAGGAGGTGGGGCCCAAGCGGGAGCTTGAGCGGCTGCTGCCCGCTCTTACTGCTATTCGCGCTGCCCATCCAGGCGCCCTGCTCTCGATCGACACCTTCCATGCGGCGGTGGCTGAGGCGGCTTTGGCGGCGGGCGCCCACTGGATCAACGACGTCAGCGGCGGCCGGCGTGATCCGGCCCTGCTGCGCTTGGCGGCGTCTGCCGGCTGCCCACTGGTGTTGATGCACAGCCGTGGCGATAGCCGCAGCATGAACTCCCTTGCCCACTACGAGAATGTGGTGGCGGAGGTGCGGGCTGGCCTAATGGCGGCCACTGAAATGGCTCTGGCGGCGGGGGTGCGCCCGCTGCAGCTGATCTGGGATCCGGGGTTGGGCTTCGCTAAGGACACCGACCACAACCTGGATCTGCTCCGGGGCCTAGGCACCCTGGCGGTGGAAGGCTTTCCCCTACTGGTGGGGCCTTCGCGCAAGCGCTTCATCGGCGCGGTGTTGAACGAGCCCAGGCCCCGTGCTCGGCTGTGGGGCACGGCGGCGGTGTGCAGCCAGGCGATTGCCCAGGGGGCCCGCATCCTGCGAGTGCACGACGTTGGGCCAATCGTGCAGGTTGCCCGGATGGCCGATGCGCTTCGGCCCGCTTAGCCGGCCTGGTAGTCGATCTGACCTTTTTCGTTGACTTTGGCCAGCGAGAAGAAGCGGGCCGTGGTGGTGGAGATGAAGCCCAGCTCGGCCAGCAGTTCGCCAACCCGGCCGCCCTTGCTGCGTTGCAGGTCGAGGGCCTGATCAAGTTGCTCAGGGGTGATGCAGCCCATTTCCACCAGGCGCTCACCCAGCCGCTTCTCATTGAAGCCCTGCTCATCGAACAGGGCGGGGTTGAGTAGCAGATCCAGCATCTGGGGCGGCACCTGCAGGTTGAGCCGTAGGAATTCGCCAAAGCGCTGGGTTTCAGCGAAGGGGCGGTAGTCCACTAGCAGCTGCTCCAGCTCTTCGATGTCGAGCACTCCGGCCTGCTCCAGCTTTCTGCCGAGGGTTTGGCGCTGAAAGCTGGTTTCGGTGCTGGCAGCGGCATTTAGATCGCCTTCCACCACCTGAGGCGCTTGGAAAGCCCCCTTCACCCATGGGTCGCTGCCAAGGAAGCCAAACAGCTCGCGCGGGTTAAGGGTGAGGCTGCCGAGACTTTCTTCGATCAGCTCTTCAAGAAAGGCCACCTCCGTAGTGGGGCCAATTACCTGAAATGGCAGGAGGGCACTGTTGCCGTTGGCAACTAGCTCCAATTGGACTTGATCCGAACTCAAACGGAACCGGTACATAGCTCAGCTCTGAACTAATACTGCACGGCTTGCAGTAGTGGACTCAAAATTCAGCCTAGCTTTGATTTGCCAGTTTGCCTTGGTAAGGATAATTCCTTTCTGAGAACTTTCTGAGAATTCGTGGCCAGGCCAGCTTGACAGGCTTACCCTTGCAATAGCCGCAGAAGAGATTTGATAAGAACACTAGAGGTCAGAGAGCAGAGCCGATTTCCTTTGTATATCTTTACTCAGGCGGTAGGCCGGTTGGCCTCCAATATTCGAGGTGCCTGGAATACTAGCTTTGATCTGATCGAAGAGTTTGTTGGCCACCGCTTCTTCCAGTCGCTTCGCGATGCTGACTGGAGCAATTACCAGCTGGGTCCGATCTTGATCGCCTCGGTGTTAATTAATCTGCTGGAGCTGGCGTCCCCTCTTTATATCAATATCGTTTATACGTCCGTGCTGCCCAGTGGTGCGATGTCGAGCCTGGTGGTAATGACGGTGGTCGTGGTGCTGCTAATGGTGTTGGGCGGCTGGCTCAAGATCGTGCGGCTTGGTTTCACTGGAGGCGACGGAGCCCGGCTAGAGCATCAGCGGCGCCTTGAGGGGCTGGCCCACTTCTCCCAGATGCGCCTAAGCGATTACCTAAGCGTCTCGCCTGCCACCCACCTGGAGCGCCTCAACAGCATCAACCTGCTGCGCGATGAGAGTGCTCTGCAGTCTCTCACTACCGCGATAGACCTGGTTTTCTCTCTGTTGTTCGTGCTGGTGCTGTTCCTGATTGCAGGCAGCGTCGGCTTCGTCGCGGTGATTGCCATTGTGATTTATGTGCTGAGGGCCTTGGCATTCGCTCGCGAATACGAGGGGATCAGCAAGCAGCGAGACCGACTGGAGCTCGAGCGGCTTAGCTACCAAGAAAAGTTGATGGGTTCTATCGACTTGATCAAGTCGAACGGCTTGGGCCGTCAGTTTCGGGTGGGCAACGAACAGCGGCAGGAGGAGCTGGCCTGGCAGCGCATGGTCAACAACAACTTCAGCGGTAGATACCAGGCGTTTGGTTCGCTGATGAGCCAGCTCACATTTGCTGGCATTGTTACTTGGGGTGCCCTGCTGGTGATCCAGGGAAGGTTGCTGGTGGGTGCCCTGGCGGCAGCCCTGCTGCTGGCCGGCAAAATCCTCAGCCCTTGGCAGCAGGCCATGGGCTTGTGGAGCAGCTACCGCCGCCTGGCTCATTCCCGCGACGAATACGACGCACTGATGGCCACACCGGTGGAAGGGGAAGGCGGCGATAAAAAACTGGCCATGTCCACTGATGGCGCTCTCAGCCTTGCTCTCGATGGCCAGCCCCTGGCGGTGATTCCCAATGGTTCGGTGGCCCTGCTGGGCAATCAGCAGTTTGGCGCCAGCGCCCGCCACCTGTTTATGGCTCTGATTCAGATCGAGCCTGAGGCTCGTCTGCAGCTCAACGGTCTGCCGGTGGCCAGTTATCAACGCGAGGCCCTGCGCGCCTGCATTAGCCATGTAGACCCCGCGCGCCAGTTTTTTGAGGGGACCTTGCTGGAGAACATCACCAGCTATCAGCCGCGCCGCTACCAGCGCCGGGCCTTGTTCTGGACCTTCCTCACCGGCTTGGATACCAAGGTGAGGGGCTTGCCCCATGGATACGACACGGCAATGGGCACCTCGGTGCCTTCTGGGCTGTCGCGCGATGCCCAGCAGCTCTTCCAGGTGGTCACCGCCCTCGCTCGATCACCCCAGGTGCTGCTGTTGGATCTGAGCGATTGCTCTTATGGCAAGGAATTCATCGACGGCCTGCAGCGAATTTTGAGCCGCACCAAAGGCCGCACGACTGTGCTGATCAGCGGCGCCGGAAGGGTGCTCAGTTCGTTGAGTGATCAGCAAATCGATATGCCGGCCAAGGGCCGGGAGGTGTTCGCATGACTATTTCTGCATCCCGCTCAACGTTGCTGCGCGATCTAACGCTCAGTTCAGAAGCGCCGATGGCCTTCTGCATAAGGCTGCTACTTCAGCAGATGCTCTGGACAGGCCGTTCCGATGAGCTGTTTGAGCTCTTCGGCAACGACCCTCGCCACATGGACCTGGTCGATGCACGCAACTTGCTGCTGAGGCTCGGTTACGGCAGCCGTCTGGAAGGTCTCGAGAGTTGGAGCCAGCTCAACCCCCAGCTGCTGCCAGCCTTGTATGTGGCTCCAGACAACGTGCCCTACGTGCTGTCGATCACCACTAAGGGGGATCTTGTAGCCGGCAACGTCAATGGTCGCGTCGAACTTCATACCGTGCCGGCCGGTGGCAGGTTGATGTTTCTGCAGGACAAAGGCAGCACCGAGCGGGTGACCCTTCTTCAGCAGATTCTTTACCGCTTCACCAATCGCATAGCAGTGCTCTACGGCATCAGCTTCGCCTTGGCGCTGCTGGCGATGACACTGCCCTTTTACCTCCGGGCTATTTACAACGTTTCAATCCCGAGCACCAGTGTGCTCTCCACCTTCTGGATCTTTCTGGGGGTCGTGCTGCTATTCGTGCTCGATTGGATCCTGCGCCAGTGGCGCACCAACCTGCTCTCCCAGCTCTCGGGCCGGCTCGATGCTCTGCTGGGGGTGAATCTGGTGGAGAAGCTGTTTGGTCTCGACTACCGCCAGATCGAGACCCTTGGCCAGCACGGCCTCATCAACCGGCAGCGCAACCTTGACGGCCTGCTGGCTTATTTGCAGGGCCCCCTAGCGCTGGCCTGCCTGGATTTTCCCTTTGTGGTGATCTACTTAGGCGCCATTGCAATGATTGCAGGACCGCTGGTGTTTGTGCCTCTGGTGTTGATGGTGCTCAGTGGTCTGCTGGTGTGGTTGCTGTCTCGCTACTACACCGGTGCCTCCGAGATCAATCTGGCCACGGGCATCGGCATCACCCAGGCCCAGCAGGAGCTGGTGAATCGTTTCCTTGAAGTGAAGCTGGCCAATGTCGAATGGGTGTGGCTGCAGCGGCTGCGAGGGCTGTCGGCCCAGAGCACCAGCAGTGGCCTCACGATCAACCGTCAAGTGGGCCGGTTGCAAGTAATCGTTAGCACCACCTCCCAACTGGCAAGCGTGCTCACCCTGGCTATCGGTGTGTGGTTGGCCTATTCGAGTGGTCAGGGCCCGGCGGCCATGGGCAACTTGATTGCCGCCATGTTCTTCGTTTTTAGGGTATTTACACCGTTTCAACAGTTGATGAATGCCTTGCTGCGCTTCGATTCGATGCGTAAGCAGTATGGCCAGCTCGATCAGTTCTTCAGACTGCGCAGCAGCACGAGACCTGCCGGTGCCTTGGTGAGTGCGCCGCGTATGCGGGGATCGATCTTGCTGGATTCAGCGGCCTGCCGGCTTGGCGGCGAGGCTGCCCTAGCGATCACCCGGGTGTCGCTTTCGGTGGCACCCGGCGAACTGTTGGCGATCACCGGCAATGCCGGTTGCGGCAAGAGCACGGTGCTGAGGGTTGTCGACCAGCTTTACCCGCTGGTGAGCGGCACCCTGCTATTTGACGGTAAGGACTACCGCCAGTTCAGCGCCGAAGCAATCCAGCGCAACATCGCATACCTGATGCCCCAGAGCGAGCTGTTGCCCGGCACCATTTGGAGCAACCTCACGGCCATGAATCCTGACGTCACTGTGGACGGGGTTCGGCAGATCTGCACCAGCCTGGGCCTGCTCGATTTTCTCGATGGCCTACCGGAAGGCTTCGACACGCCGCTCACCGATGAGATTGCCTATCAGCTGCCCAATGGGGTGCGCCGGCTTATGGCTTTAGCCCAGGCGTTGATCAAGGACACGCCAATTTTGTTGATAGACGACATCAGTCAGGGCTTGGCTCCTGATCAGTTCCAGGCGGTATTGGACGCTCTTCCGTCTATGCGGCGCTGCACCTTTAGTGGCCAGGATCGCAGCGTGATTATGGCAACAGACAACAAGATGCTGCTGGAGAAGGCCGATCGTCTCTGCATTCTTGATAAAGGCGTCACCTCTTTCCAGGGCACGGCTGAGGAGCTGCGAGCGCGTATGCAAAAGATAACAGCCTGATTCCCCTTTTTTTGATCTAACACCCCCTTAACCGCCATGACTTCCATACCCGCCAACGGCCACAACTCCATTTCTGGCAGCGCCCTGTCTGATCCCTCTTCCCTTGCCTTACCGCCCGCTGGCGGCCTGCTATCTCGGCTGCCCGGCATGGATAGCCCTGATGCGATCACGCTGGTTGGTCGCAGCCGGCTCAGTCAGGCCCTGGAGCTGGAGGAAAAACCAGACAACCGCTACCTACGACTCAGCCTTTACGTGCTTGGAGCAGCGGCCTTGATCTTCTTCCCTTGGGCGGCGCTAACACCCATAACCCAGGTGGTGAATGCCTCCGGCGAGGTGATTCCCGAAGGTGAAGTGAATGTGGTGCAGCACCTTGAAGGCGGCATTGTGTCGCGGGTTGATGTGAGCGACGGTGACGAGGTGCGCGTGGGCGAGGTGATGTTGGAGCTGCGCCCCAATCTGGTGGAAAGCGAATATCGCGCCACTGAGCAACAGCTCAAAAACCTGCTGCTGCAGCAACAGCAGCTGCAGGCTGCGATCCGTGGTGAGCGGGTGCTGCCTCCCACTGAGGGCATCAAGGAGGGCAACAAGGTGAGCCAGGCCCAGGTGGACCTGCTCAATAGCCGCATGGACAATCGGAACGACCAGATCAAGGCAGCCCAGGCTGTGGTGGCGGAGAAGCGGGCTGAGATCACAGGCCTTAACAACCAGATCGCTCTGTATTTGAAGCAGCGGGCGATGTGGGCTGGTTTGGTTGCTTCTGGCGCCGCCTCCCGGCTCAATCTGCTCGACATCGATACCAAGCTGGCGGAGATGCGTGGTGCGCGTAATGAGTCGCTGAAGTCTCTCTCCCAGGCGGAGGCAAATCTAAATGGAGTTCAATCTGGTTTGGTCTTTGAGCAGAACTCTCAGGTTGCTCAGTTGGTGAATGAGGAGGCTGTAGTGGCTGAAAACATTAAGAAGACTCGTAACCAGCTTGAGCGCACCAAAATCACGGCTCCAGTGAATGGGGTGGTGAGCGATCTGCGCTTTAAGGCCCCTGGTGGCGTGGTCGGTCCTGGTGCTGTGGTGCTGTCGGTGGTGCCGAACAGCACTCAGAGGCTGGTGGAGGTGCGGGTTCCGTCTGGTGACATCGGCTTTGTGAAGCCAGGCCAAAAGGTGGATGTAAAACTACAGCCCTTTGATTCCACTATTTATGGCTCGGTCCCCGGTCGGGTGCTGAGCATCGGTGGTAATTCAGTACAAGACCCCGACGACCGCAAGTACTACTACAATGCTCGTATCCAGCTTGACCGCCAGTTTGTAGATGTGGCCAATCGTAAATACCCAATTGCTGTTGGTATGCCACTTGTGGCCGACATCAAGGGTCCCCAGCGCAGCGTACTGCGCTACATCTTCCAGCCATTCACCCGTACCCTTGATTCAGCACTGCGTGAATCGCGCTGATACTTGGCTTTCTCTTTTTGGTTCTTAAGGTCACCATGGGTGGCCTTTTTTGTATGTTTTATAAGAATTGACTACGGCGGCTTTGGCTGCTCCGAACTCGCTCAACAGTGTTTGTGTTCCCAAAATAGCATTCTAATTTGCGTCGATTTGTAATAAACCCTGATCGGGCAAACTTCTCAGCCACCTCTCAGAAACCCCAAACTGACTCTACTGCAGTCATTCCCAGGTTTATTGGATCCTCTGCTAAGCCCAGGGCCCCCTGGTGAGCTGCCAATGGGCGGTTTTCCCCTTGATTAGCTGAATTGACTTGCATAGTTTGGATACAGACGAATGTATCGAGACCATGGCGGAAGATCTAATCACCATGCTCACAGACGGCGCCCAAGCAGCCGAAGATGAGAGCCGTCTGGCAGGCAACATGCAGGACGCCGCGGTGGTAGATACCGCCGGCAGCATGGACAATCCCGGTGGCAGCACCCCAACGGGCGGAGCTACCGACAACACGATCACCGAGCAGGCCCCGGAGAGCCAGCCCCCTGCTGTAGGAGTGACTCAAGATATTCCTGAGCCCGAAACCGACGTCGGTGGTGGTAGTGGTGGATTAGCAGGTGGCACCACCACCACCGAGAATCCTGATCAGCCCAGGGTGGTGCAGACGGGTGTGGCTCAGGACGATCCTGCGCTGAGTCCTTTCACTCCTCTAGCCGCTGGTGAGGAAGCCAACAGTCCGCCCACTGTGGACGTGCTGCCGGAAAATCCCGCTGAGCCAAGTGATGGTGACAGCGATCCGGGTAATAACGACGACAACTTCAACGAGGGGCTACGCAGCGATCCTTTGACCCAGCTGCCCTCCGGCCTGGTGTCTGAGGTTGGTCTGGAAGCTGGTCTGTCGCAGTTTGCCACCAGCCAGGGCACCATCGTGATCGGCGATCCCGATGGCATTGGCGACATCGCCACCGTGCTGATAGCTGGACAGCTGTTCACGCTCAGCCAGCTGCTCACAATCGATCCGCTTAGCCCCACCTTCCAGATCCCCCTGGAAGCCGGAGACGGTGACACGGAAACGGAAGGGGTGCTCACCCTGCAGGGCTTTGATCCCGTCACTGGCGTGATCAGCTTCAGCTTCACGCTCACCAGCCCGGTGAACAACACCAATCCCCTGGGCAATCCAAATATTGATCAGAACTCGGCCTTTGTGCCGATATCTGCCACCGTTACAGACTTAAGCGGTGCTACTGCAACCGCTACTGGCGGCATTCGGATTGTGGATGCCACGCCGTTTGTGTTGGCTTCCACTGATGAGCTCCCTCAGCTGATCGTGGATGAGAGTGTTGGTGAGATCGGCACGCCTGATGGTTCTGAGAACGCTGCTGGCTTCGACACGGTGTCTCTCGATGTCAGCCAGTTCTTTGACAGCAGCGCTGATCCTGGCACTCAGTTTGGTTTTGGGGCTGATGGGCCTGGAACGGTCTCTTATGGGTTGGTACTAAACGGCATCGGTATCCCCTCGGGCTTGTTTGCACTCGGTAGTGTCGGTGTTCCAGGTGCAGAGATATTGCTCTCGCAGGCATCACCTACCTCGGTGATCGGCTCAGCAGGTGGTGTTACTTATTTTCAGATCACCATCAGCCCCGCTGGTCTGCTCTCGCTCTCTCAATCGTCAGCCATCTGGCATCCCGACTCGTCGTCTAACGATGATTCCGTTCTGCTCAATTTGGCTGATGCCGATCTCCTTCAGGTTCAGCAGATCGTTACTGATTTTGATGGAGATCAGGCCTTCGGTAATCTGAATATTGGGCAAGGTATTTTTGTCTTTGAGGATGATGGACCTGTTGCATCGGTAGTAGATGATCAATTCAGTCGTGTGGAGGGAGAAGGAAGTCTTGATGAATCGGAGCTGTTAGGAACGATGCCAGCGTCTGGTCAGGGTGATGGAATTTATAGCACGACGTTAGATGTATCAGTAGCATTCAGCGCGCCTGGCGGAAGTATTGGATCGGTTGGAACAGACGTCCCTGGAGTTACAGAGTCCTATGGTCTTGTGCTGTCAGGAGAATCGATCAGCTCTGGTCTTAATTTACTGAATGCATCAGATGCGTCATTGCCTGGCAATGCGATTGTGCTGGTGAGTGGGAGTGGAGCTAATGCTGGGAAGGTGTTCGGAGTGGAGTTTGGAAACGAGACGAATGAGGTATTTGTTATCAGCGTTGATAGCAGCACGGGTGTGGTGACATTTGCCTATAGTGATACAACAAATCCAGATAATATATATCATTCAAATACTGGATCAAATGATGAGGAGACGTTCCTAAATACAGGAGAAGGTGGATCACTGCTTGTGAAGCAGACGATTATAGATCAGGACGGCGATTCAGTAACGAGTGCCGGTGGAGTGAATCTAGGAAATGGATCGCTGCTAGGGATCCAGGATGATGGACCTGTGGCATCGGTAGTAGATGATCAATTCAGTCGTGTGGAGGGAGAAGGAAGTCTTGATGAATCG
>NZ_PXXO01000016.1 GCF_003011885.1 Cyanobium usitatum str. Tous | reverse complement strand
CGCCAGTCGCCACCGAAATAAAAGGCAAGATCCTGCTCGAGACTTTCGCGCCGGTTCAGCTCTGGGAAAGCCACCGGGCCCACCACCGGATGCTCCCTAAGCCGGCCAAACTCCTCCTCCATGGCCGAGTACACGAAATAAAGGTCGGCCACCAGGGTGCGGTAGCTGGCCTTATCCACCACCCCCTTGAGGAAGCAGCTCACGAAGCCGGTGTTCTCCGCCATCGTGTGGGCCTTTTTGGTGCCTTCACGCAGTTGGGAAGCAAGGGCGACGGCCATCTGACGGGGGCGTTGTACGGGCGAGGCGCCAAGTTAGGCGGGAGTTTTACCGGGGCGCCTGGCAAGGTTGCGAAGGGTTACGCCGCCAGGTTCTGATCGGCCTGCTCGGCGCCACCGAACAGATCAAACAGCTCCCGGGAAAACTGCTGCAACTTCTGCGCCACCTCGGCCTGGGGCAAATGACTGCCTGACGGCTGCCAATCGCCCACGGTGGCCAGCCGCCAGCGCTCGCTCTCGTAGGTGAGGCCCCGGATCGTCACCCCCAGCAGGCGAGGGCGTTCAGCCCTGCTCCGCCCCGGGGCCCCGTCCAGGCGCAGCTGCACCAGAAACGAGCGGCACTGGCTGCGGGGACTCCAACCCGGTAGGTGAAAGGAGAGATCCAGGCTCTCCTGCTCGGCAAAGGCACGGGTCAGCGCGTCGTCGCGCCAGGGGGTGAGGTTGGCTCGGGCATCGGGGAAGTGGACGCGAAACAGACTCGCCGCCGCAGCGATTGCCTGGGCAAGTTCAAGGGATTGGGCCTGATCGGCGGCATTCATGCCGTTTCCCCTGAGCAGAACCGCAACATGCTTAAAACCTAGGCTCGCCACACCGACAAGGCCGATCCGGTCAGTAACAGCCCATGGCAACCAGTAGCGCCGCCAGCTTTGAGAAGCTCACCACCCCTGCCAGCGGCACCGCAATTCGCTTCGAAAACGGTCAGCCGATCGTGCCCAACGATCCGATTGTTCCCTTCATCCGCGGTGATGGCACGGGCGTAGACATCTGGCCCGCCACCCAGAAAGTGCTGGACGCGGCGGTAGCTCAGGCCTACGGCGGTGAGCGCCGAATTGAGTGGTTCAAGGTTTACGCCGGCGACGAGGCCTGCGACCTCTACGGCACCTATCAATATCTGCCGGAAGACACCCTGAGCGCCATCAAGGAGTACGGCGTGGCGATCAAGGGGCCCCTCACCACACCGATAGGCGGTGGCATCCGCTCGCTCAACGTGGCCCTGCGCCAGATCTTTGATCTCTACTGCTGCGTGCGTCCCTGCCGCTACTACGAGGGCACCCCCAGCCCCCACAAGCGGCCGCAAGACCTGGACGTGATCGTGTACCGCGAAAACACCGAAGACATCTACATGGGGATCGAGTGGGAAGCCAACGATCCGGTGTGCCTCGATCTGATCAAGCACCTCAATGAGGTGGTGATCCCAGCCAACGGCAAGCTGGGCCAGCGCCAGATCCCGGTGGGCTCCGGCATCGGCATCAAGCCCGTGAGTAAGCACGGCAGCCAGCGCCACATCCGCAAGGCGATCCAGCACGCCCTGCGCCTGGAGGGCGACAAGCGCCACGTGACCCTGGTGCACAAGGGCAACATCATGAAGTTCACCGAAGGTGCCTTCCGCGACTGGGGCTACGAGCTAGCCACCACCGAATTCCGCGATGTCTGCATCACTGAGCGGGAGAGCTGGATCCTGGACAACGTCGAGCGCAATCCCGGCCTGAGCATCGAGGCCAATTCCCGCATGATCGAGCCCGGCTATGACAGCCTCACCCCCGAGAAGAAAGCCGCCATTGATGCCGAGGTGCAGGGCGTGCTCGATGCCATCGGCGCCAGCCACGGCGGTGGCAAGTGGAAGCAGATGGTGCTTGTCGACGACCGCATCGCCGACAGCATCTTCCAGCAGATCCAGACCCGCCCCGCCGACTACTCGATCCTCGCCACCCTCAACCTCAACGGCGACTACATCTCCGATGCCGCCGCTGCCGTGGTGGGTGGCCTGGGCATGGCCCCCGGCGCCAACATCGGCGACAACGCCGCCATCTTCGAAGCCACCCACGGCACCGCGCCGAAGCACGCCGGCCTCGATCGCATCAATCCCGGCTCGGTGATCCTCAGCGGCGTGATGATGCTCGAATTCATGGGCTGGCAAGAGGCCGCCGACCTAATCACCGCGGGCCTGAGCGCCGCCATCGCCAATGGCGAGGTGACCTACGACCTGGCCCGGCTAATGGAGCCTCCTGTGGAGCCAGTGAGCTGCAGTGGCTTTGCTGATGCTGTGATCCGCCACTTCGGCGGATGAACACCGACCCCTGCGTGCACTGCGGCTTCTGCCTGCCCACCTGCGCCAGCTACCGGGTGCTGGGAACGGAGATGGATTCACCCCGGGGCCGCATCTACACCCTCAAGGCGATCGCCAACGGTGAACTGAGCCTCGATGCCACCGTGGCGAAGCACTTCGACAGTTGCCTGGGCTGTCTCGCCTGCGTCACGGCTTGCCCCTCGGGGGTGCGCTACGACCAACTGATCGAGGCCACGCGCCCCCAGCTCAACGCCCCGGAACTGCGCAGCTCCGCCCAGCAGGCATTTCGCAAGCTGCTGTTTGCCCTGCTTCCCTACCCTGCGCGGCTTCGGGCCCTGCTCACGCCGCTGCGCCTTTACGCCGGCACCCCCCTGCAGGCCCTGGCCCGCCGCAGTGGGATCACCCGCCTATTCGGCCCCCAACTGGAGGCCCTCGATCAGCTGCTACCTCCCTTGGCGCCAGCCGGCTTCCGCGACGACTTCCCCCTGGTAGTACCAGCCCAGGGCCCTCGCCGCGCCCGGGTGGGGCTGGTGCTGGGTTGCGTGCAACGTCTATTTGATCCAGCCGTGAACCAGGCCGCCGTGCAGGTGCTGAGCGCCAACGGCATCGAGGTGGTGATTCCGCCCAGCCAGGGCTGCTGCGGCGCCGTGACCCACCACCAGGGAGAACTCAGCCAGACCAACGAGCTGGCAATCGGCTTGATCCAAAGCTTCGAGGCCGTAGTGGGCCCAGGCAAGCCCGCCGGGGCCGGACCTCTCGACGCCGTATTGGTGGCAGCTTCCGGTTGCGGCCACACCATGAAGGCCTACGGGCGGCTCACCGGCAGCAGCTTCTCCGCCCCGGTCGCGGATATTCAGGAGTTCCTCGCCGATCTCGGCCTAAGCCAGCCATTCCTCGCCGCCCTTCAGCCCCTTACCCACGCTGATGGCGAGCCAGCCAGCGCCAAACGCCCGCTCCGACTGGCGTATCAAGACGCCTGCCACATGCTGCATGGCCAGGGCATCAGCAGCCAGCCCCGGGCCCTGCTCAATGCCATCCCCCACATCCAGCTGCGCGAAGCGACGGAAGCGGGAGTGTGCTGCGGCAGCGCCGGCATCTACAACCTGGTGCAGCCTGAGGAGGCCGCTGCCCTTGGGCAGCTCAAGGCCAAAGACCTAGCCGGCACCGGCGCCGAGCTGGCTGTTAGCGCCAACATCGGCTGCAGCCTGCAGATCCGGCGCCACCTGCAGGAGCTGCCCCAGCCGGTCCCGGTGCTGCATCCGATGCAGTTGCTGGCGCAGAGCTACAGCGGTTGAGCCAACCCATCCCCGACCAGCAGCCAGTCAACCAGGCCCCTAAAGGCCGACTACTAAACATTCTGGGATTGGGTTTTGGCTTGGCCGGTGCCGTGGGCGGCACGATCGGGGCCGGCATTCTGCGCACTCCGGGCCTGGTGGCAGCCCAATTGCCCTCAGCGGAGCTGGTGCTGGCCGCCTGGCTGGCCGGCGGGCTCTATGCGCTGGTGGGGGCGGTGTGCATAGCCGAATTGGCGGCAGCCTTGCCGAAGGCCGGCGGTTGGTATGTCTACGCCGAGCGGGCCTTCGGCAAGCGCGTGGGCTTTCTGGTGGGCTGGACCGACTGGCTGGCCCATTGCATCGGCCTGGCCTGGGTGGCCACCACCGTGGGGGAATACGGCCAGGCCCTGCTGCCCCACGCGATCTCCCAGGGGCCCTACACGGCCCGAATCCTGGCGCTGCTGGCCATCGGCCTGTTCAGCCTGATTCAGCTGCGAGGCCTGCGCGCCGGCAGCGCCAGCCAGGAATTACTCAGCCTCGCCAAGGCGGTGGCCTTTCTGGCCCTGGTGGCGGCCTGCTTCCTGCTGCCCATCCAGGCGGCGCCCCCCATCGCGCCACCACCGCCTGCGCCCATGGCGATCGCGGGCTGGCGGAGCCTGAGCCTGGCAGTGGTGCTGGCCCTACAGGCAGTGATCACCACCTACGACGGCTGGGCCAGCCCCGTTTATTTCGCTGAAGAATTCAGCGAGCCGGGGCGAGATCTGCCCCGCTCCTTGATCGGCGGGGTTCTGGCGGTGCTGGTGCTTTATCTGCTGATCAACTTGGCCCTGCTGCATGTGCTGCCGATCGCCCAGCTGGCCAGCTCAAACCTGCCGGCCGCCGCCGCGGCACGCGCCCTGGCTGGGCCGCTGGGTGGCCTACTGATCACCGCGTTAGCGCTGGTGTCCCTGCTGGGCCTGATCAACACCGTGGTGATGGCCGCCCCGCGCATTTTGTTTGGTCTCAGCCGCGACGGCCTGCTACCGAGCTTTATTGCCCAAGTGAACGGGGGCGGCACCCCAAGCGCGGCCCTGCTGCTCACCAGCACGGCCGCCGCGGCCCTAGTGCTGGCAGGCTCATTCGAACGGCTGCTGACCATGGGCGCCGTGCTCTACGTGAGCCTGCCGCTGGCGGGCATTGCCTCCCTGGTGACCCTGCGCCAGCGGGAGCCGGAGCTGCCCCGCCCCTTTCTCACCTGGGGCTATCCCGTGTCCCCCTTGCTGATTACGGCGGTATCCCTGGCCTTCCTTATGGGCAGTACGGCCAACGACTGGCTAAGCAGCCTTGCCGCCCTAGCCCTCGTGGCCACGGGCTATGGCGTCAGCCTTTTGGCGGAGCGACGACCCTTAGCAGAGGAAACGAGTTAATCCGCGCTTTCCAAGCCTTCCATCCAGCGCCAGGCAAGCCGCAGCGTGTCCCCATCACCGAGGTTGCCGGGGAAAGTGAGCACCGGCAGAGGCTCTGGCAGATCAGCCAGCACCAAGGAAAGCCCAGGCAGCAGCTGTCCTTTCAACTCGACCGCCGCCAGAGCCAGACCATCGGCCAACAGGGTGTGGGTGGTGATGCCCCCCTTGCTGATCAGGTAACCCAACTGGGGGGCCAGGGCAGCAGCCAACCGGGCCATCAGCGCCGCCAGAGCATCGCCTAAGCGGCGGCGCTGCGCCACTGATGCGCACGGGAGCTCACCCCGGCTGGTGTAGAGCACGGGCGTTTGCCCCTGGGCAAGCACCCTCCGCAACTGAACCAGCCAGTCGGCCTCCAGGGAAGCCAGCAGGGGCTCCGGCAGGGGGCCTTCCAGCAGCCGCGCCAGCTTGGCGACGGGCAGCTCCAGCCCCACGCAGCGGGGCTCCGTGAGCAGCTCGGTGAGCTGGGCATCAGCCAAAGGCACGTGGGAGCCCACCAGCACCAAACCTGGCTCAGAGCGGCGCAACCGGGCCAGGGCAGCTCCAGCCAGGGGCTGGGGCGGCAAAGCCGCTAAGGCCTGGATCCAACTGGCCGCCGACTGGGAAAGCACCGCAAGCGGCCAGGCCTGGCGCACCACCTGGGCCAGGGCGGCCAGTTGCTCAGGTCGCTCCCCGTCAACGGCTACCACGGGCCCGCCATCTAGGGCCGCCAATCTCTCCGCCAGGGCCTGGCCGCCATCAGCGGCGGCGTAATCCAACTCGACGCCCGTCAGACGCTGGACCTGGTGTGCGGCGATACGGCCCCCGCTTTTTTCCTCCACCCAAACCGGCAGATCGCTGCTGGCGTAGCCAAACAAGCTGTCGCGGGCGAAGGCGGTTTCGTGCACGGGCTGGCCGTGCAAGCGATGCACCCCCTCCACAGTGATGCGGCCCCCCTCAAAAAAGGCCGGGATCAACAAGGTGGCCGCAAAGGGGCCGAGCTCAGCCGCGATCACCTCCACCTCCAACGGGAAGTGACCCCGCAGGGTGGAGTCGCCGCGACTCACCAGCCACCAACGCTCAATGCCTGCCAGGGGCAGGGCCGCGGCCAGAGCCCGGCAGATCTGGCGCACCCGCTCCGCGGCTGCTTCCGGCGCCAGGGCCCGGGTGTTAGCCAGCAGAAACAGCAGCGGCGAAGGGTGCCGCAGCCCCGCCGCCAGGGTGGCGGCATCCCAGCGCAGCAGCAGCGGACAGCTATGCACCGTCTGGGAGCCGGTGGGGTCATCGTCGATGACGATGATTTTGGAGGAGGCGGCCATGGCACCATCGTGCCGTGATGACTCCGGAGCCCAGGGAGCTGCAGGAGCTGGTGCGCGAGCTGCACCAGCAGGCTGCGCCCTGGCAACCCGCCGGCCTGGGCAGCCGACTCAACTGGGGGCCGCCAGTTATGGGCGGCAGCACCACCGTGAGCTGTAGGCGGCTGAGCGGCATCGTTGAGCACAGCCCTGGCGATTTCACTGTGACGGCCCTAGCCGGCACGCCCCTGGTCGAATTGCAAGCCGAGCTGGCCCACCACGGGCAATGGCTAGCCGTTGACTGGCCCTGGGGCAGTGGCCTGGGCGGCCAAGCCAGCGGCAGCCTGGGCGGCCTGGTGGCAAGAGGCCTGGCCGGCGGTCTGCGCCAGCGCTATCTGGGCGTGCGCGACCAGATAATTGGCCTGGAATTGATCCGCAGCGACGGCACCCGCGCCCGGGCCGGGGGCAAGGTGGTGAAAAACGTAGCCGGCTACGACCTGATGCGCCTGATGGCGGGCAGCTGGGGGTCCTTAGGACTGATCAGCAGCCTCACCCTGCGCACCATGCCGGAGCCGCCCCAGCGGCGCGGCCTGAAGCTGGAAGGGCCGCTAGAAGCCCTCGGCCAACTGGCCTCCTGGCTGCTGGGCTCCAGCCTCAGCCCGGAGCGGATCGACTCGTGGCGCCCCTCTGCCGCCCAAGAAGACGGCACCGGACTGCTAATCAGCCTGGCCAGCATCAACGCCCTCACTCTCAATGAGCAGATCGGCTGCATCGCCGCCAAGGCTGCTGCCTTGGCAATCACGGTCCAAACTCTTGAACCTGCCGAACTCGCAAGCCTGGTAGGCCAAAGCCAAGGGTCTGAAACTGGGTCCAGCGACTGGTTGCTGAGGCTGGCGGTGCGCCCCAACCAGGCAACTGCCCTGCTCAACGATCCAGCCCTGGCCGGCTTGCCGGTGGTCCTGGGGGCTGGCAGTGGCCTAGGTATCGCCTGGGCAACTGCCTCCGCCCTACCCACCTACAAGGTGGAGGCGCTCAGGCGCCATTGCCAGCAGGTTGGTGGCTACCTCACGGTGCTACGCCAGCCCGCTGGCAGCAAACTGCCAGCGTGGCTGGATGCCCCATCGCGGCCCATGATCGAAGCGATCAAGCGGCAGTTTGACCCGAAGCAGCAACTGTCGCGCGGTCGCCTGCCGGGAGTGGATCTGCCTGGAGTGGGTCTGCCTGGAGTGGAGCCGCCCCGGAGCTGAGGCCGGCGGTCCAGTCGAGCAGGGCAGCATTCACCTGATCTGGCACCTCGTCATGGGGACAATGACCCGCCTCGAGCACCACCTCCCTGGTCCCTGCCGGAGCATGGCGCTGGAAAGCAGCCCGCCGGCCCACGGCATTGATCCAGGGGTCGCGGATGCCCCAGAGCAACAGCAACGGACATGTCAGCTGGGCAAACAACTCATCGAGGGGCTGGCCGCGGGGGATATCAAACACGGTGCGGAAAACACCGAAGGCCCCCGGATCCAGCGACGGCCGCCGGATCGCCTCCACCAAGGCTTCATCGACGTTGGTCTTGTCGAGATACACCTGGTTGAGGGTGCGGCGAATCGTGGCCGGCCGGCGCAAATTTTCAAACAACAACCGCTGCAGCACCGGGCTTTTGAGCAGGGCTCCCGCAATGGTCTGGCGGGTGATCGCTCCCCAGCCCTTAGGCGGCGCCTGCTCATCGCTGAACGGCCCTGCCGCATTCAGCAGCACCACCCCGGCCGCCTGGTCCCCCAGGGCAGCGCCAGCAGCCAGGGCTGAAAAACCGCCCAGGGAATTGCCCACCAGCACCGTCGGCCGGCCGATGCGCTCGCTCACGTATGCGGCCAGCTGGTCGCGCCAGAGGGGGCCGCCATAGGCAAGCTCGGCCGGCTTGGCGCTGCGACCGAAGCCCAGCAGGTCGATGGCGTGCACCTCATGGCGCTGGGCCAGCACGGGAATGTTGTGGCGCCAGTGGTCCGTGGAAGCACCAAAGCCATGCACCAGCAGGATCGCGGGGCCCTCGGGCTCAGCTGGCGCCGCTGCGATGGCGTGCACTGGATGGCCGGCGTAGCTCCAGGGCTGGGGTACAGACACGGAAGCCACCTTGATGCGTCCAGGGTGGTCGATGCTAGGGAGATCTGCGGCGCGCCATTGCCCCTCACCAGCCCTGACTGGAGCCCCTTCCTGCCGGGGATCGCCCTGTGGGCCCTGGCCCTGTACCTCCCCTTGAGCGGCCCCCTGGGGCGCCTGGAGGAAGCCCTGGCCGCGGGCTCCCTGCCGAGCCCTGTCCAGCAGGTGATGCTGGTGATTAGCAGCTTGCTGCTGGCCCTGGCCATCGGGGTGCTGGCCGACCTGGGCCTGAGCTGGGCCCTGGGCCCCGACTGGGCCAGCAGCCTCGGCCTGATCGCCGCAGGCTGGGGGCTGTTCACAGCGCTCGCCAGTCGAGCCAGGGAAGACGGGGAATGATTGCTGGTGTGCGGGCCCTGTAGGCGGCGTAATCGGGATAGGCAAGCTCAAGGGCCCGCTCCTCGCGGCGCGCCTTACCGCCCAGCACGGCCACCAGGGCCAGCAGCAAGGCCAGATGCAGCAGGCTGCCCAGGGCCAAACTCACCCCCAGGGAACAAAGCAGCACCGCTTGATAGAGGGGGTGACGGCAACGGCCGTAGGCCCCGCTTGTCACCAACGGGGCGCCAGGAATCGGATCAGGCAGGGGCGTGAGGCTGGAACCCAGCCCCCAGAACGCCTGGACCGCCAACACCAGACCCAGCAGCAGCAAAATGGCACCTGCTAAGGCCAACGGCAAGGGCCAGGCATAACCCCAGGCACCGGGGGCAGGCCAGGGCGGCAGCAGGTGGGCGGCAATCAGGGCCAGCTGGGCGAGCAGCCACCACTCACCGTGGCGGTTGTCTAGCCAGCCCCCCCAACTCAGGCCCCAGCGCTCAGGTTGGAATTTCGGCAAGTGGATCAAGATCCGGACCTCCAGCGCTGCCACCGAGCACCAGTCTGAGCAGGATCGGCGCCAGGAAGGTGGTGCCGATCACCATCAGCAAAATTGCGGCCTCCAGCGGCTTGGTAAGCAACCCAGCCTGGGTACCCAGGCCAAGAAAAATCAAGCCCACCTCGCCGCGGGGCATCATCCCCAAACCAACCACCAACCGGTTGGTTTTCTCCTTGCTGAAGTAGCTCCAGCCGGTTGCCACCTTGCCGGCAATCGCCACAGTGAGCAGGAAGGCCGCCACGATCAATCCCTCCCGGTTTTCAGGGTTCAAGGGATTGAGCACCGACAGATCCATGCCAGTGCCAATGAGCACAAAGAAGATCGTGGCAAACAGGGCAACTAGGGGCTTAACGGTTTCCTGGATCGCATGGGTGTGCTTAGAAGAGCTGAGAATCAAGCCTGCAGCGAAAGCCCCAAGAGCCGCTTCCAGGCCGATCGCCTGGGCCACAAAACAGCAGAGCGACAACACCACGAAGGCCGCCACCACCACTTCGCCAGGGGCCTTGAGCTGATCGAGCAGCCAGTCGAACCCAGGAGCAGCAGTGCGGCTCAGGAACAGGGCTGCCGCCACAAACACCGCTGCTGCGGCAACCAACTTCAAGATTGGGCCAAGGCTGAAGCCCTCGCCGCCAGCCAGGCTCACCACCACAGCCAAAATGACGATGCCGAGAATGTCGTCGAGTACGGCTGCGCCGATCACCGTCTGACCCTCTCGGGTGCGCAGAAACTTCAACTCACCAAACACACTGGCAGTGATGCCGATGCTGGTGGCTGTCATGGCCGCACCGGCGAAGATCGCCGGAATCAGGGGCACATGGAAGATGTAATAAAGGCCCGCAGTGCCTAGGGCAAAGGGAAGCACCACCCCGGTTACGGCAACGGTGGTGGCCTGGGCACCCACGGCTACCAGCTCATCAAGCTCGCTTTCCAGTCCGGTGAGAAACAACAGGGCAAACAGGCCGATCTGGGACACCGCCTGCAGATTCGGGAAGGTCTCGGCGTAGATCTCCTGCACCATTTCCGGTGAGAGGTCGGCCAGAGAGCTGAGCAAGCCCAAGCCCCAACTGCTGAGTTGGACCTGGGTTTCGGGCGGCACGATCAGATGCAGGCCGGAAACGCCAATCAGAACGCCAGCTACCAGCTCCCCCAGGATCGTGGGCAGCTGCACCCGCACCATCAGCTCCGCCAGCAGCCTGGCCGCCACGAAGATCACCAGAAACTCCCCCACCGAAATCAGGGTTTCAGCAACTTCGGCTTGGTGACTGCCGATTTCAAGCAGAAGCGCTGGCAGAACCATGGATAGGTGAGTTCGCGGTAGTGGGAGGCGCGACCTTAAAGCCGCCCGCGCCAAGGTGTTTGGACCCTGATCACTATCAGGCCGTGGGATTGGGCTTTGGCAACCGTCGCTACGGTTCGAATATCGAATAAATGACGCGGGTAATGGCAGAGCAACTGCAGCGTCTTGATGCCTGGTGGCGGGCCGCCAATTATTTAGCGGTGGGGATGATCTACCTGCAGGACAACCCCCTGCTGAGCGAACCGCTGCAACCTGCCCATATCAAAAGTCGGCTACTGGGGCATTGGGGCTCGAGCCCGGGTCAATCCTTTATCTGGGCCCATGCCAACCGGGTGATCCGGTCCCACGACCTCGACATGATTTATCTGTCGGGCCCGGGCCATGGCGCCCCTGGGGTGCTGGCGCCCACCTACCTCGACGGCTCCTACAGCGAGATCTATCCCGACAAGTCGACGGATGCTGCCGGCATGCAGCGCTTCCTTAAGCAGTTTTCCTTCCCCGGCCACATCGGAAGCCACTGCACACCCGAAACCCCTGGCTCAATTCACGAGGGCGGCGAGCTGGGCTACGTGCTCTCCCACGCCTGCGGAGCGGTGTTCGACAACCCCAGCCTGATCGCCCTGGCCTGCGTCGGCGATGGCGAGGCGGAAACCGGGCCCCTCGCCACCAGCTGGCACATCAACAAGTTCCTCAACCCCGCATCCGACGGCGCCGTGCTGCCGGTGTTGCACCTCAACGGCTACAAAATCGCCAACCCCACCCTGCTGGCCCGCATCCCCAGGGAGGAGCTCGCCAGCTTGATGCGGGGCTACGGCTGGGAGCCCCTGTTTGTGGAAGGCAGCGAGCCGATGGCGATGCACCAAGCCATGGCAACCGCCATGGACAGCGCCATAAACCGCATCCAAGAGGTGCAGGCGGAGGCCCGCCGCAGCGGCGATCCCACCAACGTCAACCGACCCCGTTGGCCCATGATCGTGTTGCGATCGCCTAAGGGCTGGACAGGGCCGGCGGAGCTGAATGGCAAAAAGCTGGAAGGCTTCTGGCGCAGCCACCAGGTGCCCCTGCCCGATCCCAAGCGGGACCCGGCCCAGCTAGGGCAACTCGAGGCCTGGCTGCATAGCTACCGCCCTGGCGAACTCTTTGATGAACAGGGAAGCCTTATCCCCGAGCTGCGCGCCCTCTCGCCAAGTGGCCAGCGCCGCATGGGCTCCAACCCCCATGCCAACGGTGGGCTGCTGCGCCGCCGCCTGAATCTGCCTCCGGTCCATACCTATGCCGTGCCAGTTGAGCAACCGGGCCAGCACGAGGCCGAAAACACCGCTCCCCTGGGGGAGCTGCTGCGCGATGCCATTGCCCTGAACCCCGATTCCGTGCGCGTGTTCGGACCGGATGAAACCGCCTCCAACCGGCTGCAAGCCATTTACGAGATCAGCAAAAAGGTGTGGATGGAGGAATTTCTGCCGGAAGACCTCAACGGCAGCGAACTCTCCCGCAGCGGCCGGGTTGTCGAGATGTTGAGCGAACACACCTTGGTGGGAATGATGGAGGGCTACCTACTCACCGGCCGCCACGGTTTTTTCCACACCTATGAGGCCTTCGCCCATGTGATTGCCTCGATGTTCAACCAACACGCCAAGTGGCTGGAATCCTGCATTCACCACGCCCCCTGGCGCGCGCCGATTTCCCCCTGGAACTGCCTGATCTCCAGCACCGTGTGGCGCCAAGACCACAACGGCTTCACCCACCAGGATCCTGGCTTCATCGATCTCGCCGGCAACAAAAGTGGCGAGGTGGTGCGCGTCTACCTGCCGGCCGATGCCAACAGCCTGCTGGCGGTAGCTGAACAGGCGCTACAGGAAACGAATGTGTGCAACATCATCGTTTCTGACAAACAGAAACACCTGCAATATCTAACTCTGGAGCAGGCTAGGGCCCATGTGGCCAAGGGCATCGGCCTATGGAGCTGGGCGAGCAACGACGAGTGCGGCACTGAACCAAATGAGCCCGATGTGGTGATGGCCTGCGCTGGCGACATCCCCACTAAGGAAACCCTTGCCGCAGTTGAAATTCTGCGGCGTGAGATCCCGAGCCTAAAAATTCGAGTGCTCAATGTGGTGAAGCTATTCGCTCTCACCACTCCGGGCGAACACCCCCACGGCCTCAGCGATCGGGACTTCGACAGCCTGTTCACCACGAATCGACCGGTGATCTTTAATTTTCACGGCTACCCGTGGCTAATCCACCGACTCACCTACCACCGCACCAACCACGTCAACTTCCATGTGCGGGGATATAAGGAGAAAGGCAACATCAATACCCCTCTGGAGCTGGCGATGAACAATCAGATCGACCGCTTCAACTTGGTTATTGATGTGATCGACCGGGTTGCGGGCCTGGGCTCCCGCGCTGCCCACGTCAAAGAGCGCATGAAGGAGGCGATTTTGGCCAATCGGGCCCACGCCCATGAGCACGGCATGGATGCGGAGGATGTCACCAACTGGCGATGGAACCCACTGCCTGCAGCGGCCCATGCGGGAGAATCACCCATATGAGCGACTTCCAACCCAGCAACCTGCGTCTGCCCACCCCGGGCTGCTACGCCGACCCAGATCGCAGTGGCCTGACCGCGGAAAACGTGTTCGACGGCATGACCGAACACCTTTTTTACACGCTCGGTAAGCTCGCCCCCACGGCCAGCCGCCACGACCTCTACATGGCCCTCAGCTACGCGGTACGCGACCGGCTGATGACCCGATACCTGGCTGGCATTGAGGCGCTCAGTGCCACCCCGACTCGAGTGGTGGCCTACCTCTCCGCTGAATTTCTGATCGGGCCCCAATTGGGCAACAATCTGTTGATGCTGGGCATCCAGCAAGAAGCGGCAGAAGCCTTGCGCCGTTTCGGCATCAACGACATCAACGAGATCCTCGATGTTGAAGAGGAGCCTGGCCTGGGCAACGGAGGCCTGGGGCGGCTGGCGGCCTGCTTCCTGGAGTCGCTGGCCTCGCTGGAAATCCCAGCCACCGGCTACGGCATCCGCTACGAATTCGGCATTTTTGACCAGCTGATTCGCGATGGCTGGCAGGTGGAAATCACCGATAAGTGGCTCAAGAGCGGCTGGCCCTGGGAGCTACCCCACCCCGATCAAGCCTGCTTCGTGGGCTTCGGTGGCCACACCGAGAGCTACCGCGATGAGCACGGCAGCTACCGGGTGCGCTGGATTCCGGCAGAGCACGCCATCGGCATTCCCCACGACGTGCCGGTGCTTGGCTACCGGGTTAACACCTGCGACCGGCTGAGGTTGTGGCGAGCCGATGCCGCCGAATCCTTTGACTTCTATGCCTTTAACAGCGGCGACTATTACGGCGCCGTAGAGGAAAAGGTGGGCTCCGAGACCCTCTCCAAGGTGCTCTATCCCAACGACGGCACAGATGAGGGTCGGCGCCTGCGCCTGAAGCAGCAGCACTTCTTTGTGAGCTGCTCCCTGCAGGACATGATCCGCAACCTCGATGCCCGCGGCATCCCGATCACGGATTTCCCCGATCACTGGGCGGTGCAGCTAAACGACACCCACCCGGCCATCGCCGTGGCGGAGCTGATGCGCCTGCTACTCGATGACAAGCACCTGGACTGGGAGGTCGCCTGGAACATCACCAGTCGCGCTCTCTCATACACCAATCACACCCTGCTGCCGGAAGCCCTCGAGAAGTGGGGCTTGGGGCTATTTGGCTCCCTGCTACCCCGCCACCTGGAGCTGATCTACGAGATCAACCGCCGCTTCTTGCAACAGGTGCGTTTGAAATATCCGGGCAACGAGCAGATCCTGCGCAAGGTCTCGATCATCGATGAGGAGGGCGATAAGGCAGTCCGCATGGCCAATCTGGCCACCGTTGCTTCCCACCACGTCAACGGCGTAGCAGCCCTGCACAGCGAACTGGTCAAAACCGAACTGTTTCCTGAATTCGCGGCCCTATGGCCCGAGAAATTCACCAATGTCACCAACGGGGTCACCCCTAGGCGCTGGGTGGCCCTGGCCAATCCCCAGCTCTCAGCCCTGCTTAATGAATCAATTGGCACCGGCTGGATTAACCGCCTCGATGAGCTGCGCCGCCTGGAGCAGTTCGTCGACGACAGCAGTTTCCTCGAGCGCTGGGAAGCCACCAAGCTGGGCGTTAAGGGCCAGTTGAGTCGTTACATCCATCGCCACACGGGTGTGCTGGTAGATCCCACCTCCCTGTTTGATGTGCAGGTGAAGCGGATCCACGAATACAAACGCCAGCACCTAAACGCCCTGCAGGTGGTGGCCCAGTACCTGCGCATCAAGAATGGACAGGCTGAGGGTATGGCCCCGCGCACGGTGATCTTCGGCGGCAAGGCGGCACCCGGCTACTACATGGCCAAGCTAATTATTCGTTTCATCAACGGCATCGCCGAAACGATCAACGCAGACCCCGACATGGAGGGCCGGCTGCGGGTGATCTTCCTGGCTGACTACAACGTCAAGCTGGGTGAGCGAGTTTATCCCGCCTCCGACCTCTCGGAGCAGATCTCCACCGCCGGCAAGGAAGCCTCCGGCACCGGAAACATGAAGTTCGCCATGAATGGGGCGCTGACCATCGGCACTCTCGATGGCGCCAACGTGGAAATCCGCGAACAGGTGGGTGCCGAGAACTTCTTCCTGTTTGGCAAGACCGCTGAGGAGATCTCCGCGCTGTCCCAGTCGGGTTATCGCCCCTGGGAGCTGATCGGGGGAATGCCCGAGTTGGCCGAGATCCTGCGACTGGTGGAGCAGGGCCACTTCAGCAATGGGGATGGCGACCTATTTAGGCCGCTGCTGCAAAACCTCACCGGCCGGGATCCCTTCTTCGTGCTGGCCGACTTCAACGACTATCTGCGGGCCCAGTCCGAGGTCGACCTGGCCTGGGCCGACAGGGGTCGCTGGAACCGCATGTCGTTGCTGAATTCAGCCCGCAGTGGCTTCTTCTCTTCAGATCGCTCAATCCGCGACTACGCAGAGCGGATCTGGAAAGCCGAAAGCTTCCCGGTCACGATCACCTGCGAGCTCGATTAACCGGGCAGGTCTGGAGTTTGGTGGAGCAGCCGATTGAGCCTTAGGCGATCGGCATTAAGCGGATCAGGGGCCAGCTCACCGGCCACTTCCCGAAACTTTTGCTCCACCTCGTCGGGCACCCGCACGTCAAAGATGCGCTCCATCAGCGCCTCAATGGAGAAGAGGTGGGCATTGATGTTTTCCAGGTCCGCCATGGCCTGCTGGAAGGCATCAGGCTCAGCGCCCTCATCCTCAACAGCCCCTGTACCTGCCCCTTGGCCGCCAGCAGCGGCATTGGCCTGACTGGCGGCAGCTTCCGTTGCCTCCTGCTGCTTCTGCAACTCTTCCATCACCCGGCCTGCCAGGGTGCGAAAAGATTGCAGCGCAGCCCAATTGAGCTCCTGCTGCTGACGCAGGGTGGGGTTTTCACGGATCAATCGGTCATGTTCCCGATAGAACCGCTGGCAATCAGGGCATTGGCAGGGCTCTTCTGGCACCGCACTCCCTTTGGATCTCAATCCCCATCATGGCACTCACGCCGCCAAGGGGATCTCGATCGAGGTCACCACGTTGATTACGTCGCGCAGCCGCATCGAATCGGCAAACCAGCCCATGGCTTGCTCGGTATCACCACTGCGCTCAGCATCGGTGGCCTGCTCCTCGTGAGCCTCAGCTAGCAGGGCAAGCCAGCAAAGGCAGCGGGCTTGAACCACCGAAAGGTCGAGCTCGTCGGGCTGGCTATCGGCGATGCGTTCGCTCTCCTGCTGCACCAGCAGACGCAGACGCAGATCGTGAAGCTGGGTCATCGCGGTCAAACGACTGAGGCCACGCTAGCCCCGGTGCTGCGAATGGGTAGGGCACCACCTGTAGCGCTCGCTACCCCTAGCCGTGAAGGCTGGCTTGGCGAAGCTTCATCGCTTGACTGGGCTTTTGAAGAACGGGGCTGGCGGGACTCGAACCCACGACCTACGGTTTAGGAAACCGTCGCTCTATCCGGCTGAGCTACAGCCCCATCCCGGCCATCCCGCAAGACGACCGTGTCGGCATTATGGAATGCGAAAGCAGGCGAGGTGATCGCGATCAGGGCTGCGGCACCTCCACGGAGGAAGCTGGAGCGCTTGGTTGAGGAAAGTCCGGGCTCCCCAATGGCCAGGCTTGCTGGGTAACGCCCAGTGCGGGTGACCGTGAGGACAGTGCCACAGAAACACACCGCCGATGGCAGGGGGCTCGCCCCCCGCACAGGTAAGGGTGCAAGGGTGCGGTAAGAGCGCACCAGCAGCATCGAGAGGTGCTGGCTAGGTAAACCCCAGCTAGGAGCAAGGCCCAGGGACAACGGTTGGCCATGACACCCGTCCCGTTTCAAGTGCGCCGCTCGAGGCCGCCGGCAACGACGGTCCCAGACAGATGATCACCCCCCACCGGCTCGCTGGTGGGAGAACAGAACCCGGCTTACGTCCTGCTTTCACCACTTTTTCCCCGCCAGCCCATGCGGCCCGAACGCCACCAGCAGCTGGTTGCCTTCCTGCGTTCTCTGGGCCTGGAGGTTGGCGACCGTGACCTTGCCCCCATAGAGGAGGCCCTCAGCCACACCTCAGCGGGCCTGGCCCGCAACCACGAGCGCTTGGAATTCCTTGGCGACGCCGTGCTGCGCCTAGCCGCAGCGGAGTTTCTGCAACGGCACTATCCAAACCTGAGCGTGGGGCGCTGCTCTGCCCTGCGAGCCCAATTGGTAAGCGACCGCTGGCTGGCCGAACTGGGCGAGCACTGCAAGATCGAATCCGTGCTGCACCTAGGCCCAATGGCCAGTGGTGATCAGGCCGGACGGGCCACGGTGCGGGCGGAATGCTGTGAAGCCCTGCTAGGTGGCCTCTATGAAGCCTGGGGCGCCGGCCAGGGCGGACTGGAGCCGGTGCACCGCTGGCTCTCTCCCCACTGGCAGCGCAGCAGCAGCGAATTGCTGGCCGATCCAGACCGCCACAACTGGAAGTCGGCCCTGCAGGAGTGGACCCAGGCGGCCGGGCTGGGCCTGCCGCACTACGACTGCCAGGAGCGCAGCCAAGTCCACGCTGACCCGCGCCGCTTTCATTGCAGCGTGGCGATTGCGGGCCAGGCAAGCCATACAGGCTGGGGGCCTTCAAGGCGCAGCGCCGAACAGGAGGCAGCCCGGGCCGCCCTCGCGGTGATCAAGCCTGCTCCAGGAGCTTGAGCGGCATGGTGACGAGCTTGTCCCAGTTGCCGCCCTCAAACAGCACGGCGGCCTGCTGACCGCTGATCCGTTGCACGAAGCCCCGGTAGCCGTTGTAAATCGAGCGGCCGTCACGCACCACCACGGTGGAGCCCGGCAGGATCGGCAGGTCGGCCATGATTTGAGCGAGGCGTAGGGCCATTATCGGGTGACGCGGGAAGTAGCTGGCCATGGCCGATCAAACCAGCAGCAGCCAGATCGCCACTCCTGCCCCCGACGATCTACTTGTGGTCGGCAAAGTGGTGTCAGCCCAAGGGCTCCAGGGCGAGCTGAGGGTGCTGCCCATGAGCGATTTCCCGGAGCGATTCACCCGGGCAGGCCGGCGCTGGTTGCAGCGGCGGGAAGAGGCGCCGCGGCAGGTGGAGCTGCTGAGCGGCAGGCAACTGCCAGGCAAGGAACTGTTTGTGGTGCGACTCGCCGCCATCGACAGCCGGGAAGCGGCCGAAGCCCTGGTGGGTGACCAGTTGCTGGTGCCCCTAGCCGACCGCCCCAAGCTGGCCAAAGGTGAATTTCACCTGCTCGACCTGGTGGGCACCGAAGTGCGGCTGCTGGAGGATCAACGGCCCATTGGCAAGGTTCGCGACCTGATCCACGCTGGCAACGACCTGCTGGAGGTAGAGCAGGAAACCCCCGATGGCCCGCGGCGACTGCTTATCCCCTTCGTGACTGCGATCGTGCCAGAAGTCCATCTCGAGGAAGGCTGGATCGGCATCACCCCGCCCCCCGGGCTGCTGGAGCTTTAGGCGACTCTTAGAAGGCAGCCGTTTGCTGGTTAGCCAAAGGTGACCTTGAATGGGTTCAACCCAGTCCGGTCCATGGCAACTAGCCCTAGCTCCCCAAGCAGTGCACTTGTGCCGGTGATCCTGTGCGGCGGCACGGGCACGCGGCTGTGGCCGCTCTCGAGAGCTAGTTATCCCAAGCAGTATTGGCCCCTGGCAAGCACGGGAGAAGACACCCTGCTGCAGCAGACCCAGCAGCGCCTGGCGGGTTTGCCGGGTTTAGGGGCACCCCTGCTGATCTGCAATGAAGACCACCGCTTCATCGTGGCCGAGCAATTGCGCCAGATCGGCGTGGAGCCCCAAGCGATCCTGCTGGAGCCGGTCGGCCGCAATACCGCTCCGGCGGTGGCGGTAGCAGCGCTGCAGGCCACCGCCCATGGGGAAGATCCCCTGCTGCTGGTGCTGGCGGCAGACCACGTGATCCGTGATGCCGCCACCTTCCGCGCCAAGGTGACTGCGGGGATGGCAGCAGCTGAAGCCGGCCAGCTGGTGACGTTTGGAATCGTGCCCACGGCGCCAGAAACCGGCTACGGCTACATCGAAGCCGCCCAGTCGCTGCTCGGGGCCAACGAACCGGTACCAATCGCCCGGTTTGTGGAGAAGCCGGATCGGGCCACCGCGGAGAAATTTCTTGCGACGGGGCGCTTCACCTGGAACAGCGGCATGTTCCTGTTCAAGGCCAGCGCGATCCTGGCCGAATTGGAGCGGCTGGCACCTGAGGTTGTGAGCGCCTGCCGCTCCTCGCTGGAGCACGACAGCGCCGATCTCGACTTTCTGCGGCTGGAGCGGGAGGCCTTTGCCAGCTGCCCCAGCGTGGCGCTGGATGTGGCGGTGATGGAGCGCACCGACCGCGGCGCCGTGTTGCCCCTGGAGGCAGGCTGGAGTGATGTGGGCAGCTGGAGCGCCCTGTGGGAAACCGCCGATCAAGACAGCGACGGCAACGTGCTTCGGGGCCGGGTGATCAGCGAGGGAAGCAGCAATTGCTATCTACGCAGCGAGCATCGGCTGGTGGTGGGACTCGGTGTAGAGGATCTGGTGGTGGTGGAAACCGATGACGTCGTGCTGGTAGCCCACCGCGACCGGGCCCAGGAGGTCAAAGCAATAGTGGGGCGGCTGGAGAGGGAAGGGGCACCAGAGAGCAAGGCCCACCGCAAGATCTACCGCCCCTGGGGCTCCTACGACGGCGTCACCGAGGGTGAGCGCTGGCAGGTAAAGCGGATCGTGGTCAACCCCGGAGCCAGCCTGTCGCTGCAGATGCACCACCACCGCGCCGAACACTGGATCGTGGTGCAGGGAACGGCGGTAGTGGAAAAAGATGGTGGCAGGGAGCTGGTAGGCGAAAACCAGAGCACCTACATCCCCCTGGGTTGCCGCCACCGCCTCTCCAACCCGGGCAAGATTCCGGTGGAGCTGATCGAGGTGCAAAGCGGCCCCTACCTAGGCGAAGACGACATCGTCCGCTTTGAAGATCGCTACGGACGCAGTGACGCCAGCCCCGCTCCAACCCTCACTCAACCGTGACACTCTTGGCCAAGTTGCGGGGTTGGTCCACATCCAGGCCCCGGTGGGCGGCGATGTGATAGCTGAGCAGCTGCATGGGAATCACCGTTAACAGCGGGCTGAGTAGCTCGTCTACCGCCGGCACCGGCAGCAAGACATCAAACAACTCAGCGTCTGGGCATTCGGGTGCCACACCGATCAGCTGGGCATCGCGGGCCTTGGCCTCCTGGGCATTGCTAAGCACCTTGTCGAACACCGCACCTGGCATGGCGATTGACACCACTGGCACCTTGGCATCAAGAAGGGCGATCGGCCCATGCTTCATCTCGCCGGCCGGATAGCCCTCGGCGTGGATGTAGCTGATCTCCTTGAGCTTGAGCGCCCCCTCCAAGGCAATCGGGTAGTTGATGCCACGGCCCAGGAAGATCACATCCTGAGTGCCCTCAAAGCGGTGGGCCAGGGAAGCGCAGCGCTGGTCGTGGTCTGCCACCAGGGCCTCCAGCTGCTGGGGCAACTGGCGCAACTGGGCCACCAGCGCCTTGAGCTCCTCGCGGCTGCGGCCCGAGCTAACGCCACCCTGCCGCTGGCCCACTCGCCGCTCCGCAAATGCCAGGGACAACCCGTAGAAAGCCAGCAGCTGGCCAAGGAAAGTCTTGGTGGCCGCAACGCCCACCTCAATGCCGGCGCCAATGTCAAAGATGTGGTCCACCATCCGGGCCAGGGAGCTTTCTGCCCGGTTGGTGATGCCCAGCAGCCGCGGCCGGTAGGCCGGATCGGCCACCAGCCGGCGACGCTCCTGCTCCATTGCAAGGGCCGCCAGGGTGTCGGCGGTTTCCCCCGACTGGGTCACGCCGATCGTGAGCGTGTGGGGGCTCAGCGGCGGCGGCGCATAACGAAATTCACTGGCATAAAAAACGCTTGTGGGGATACCTGCCAGCTGCTCCAGCAGATAGGCGCCCACCTGGGCGGCGTGGCGGCTGGTGCCGCAGGCCAGGATCTGGATCCGCTCCACACCCTCAAACACCTCAGCTGCCAGAGGTAGTGCCACCAATGGAGTCGCTTCCCCTTCCACAACCTCGGGCAGGTGCCGAGCCACCCAAAGGGCGGCCGTTTCAGGCTGCTCGTGGATCTCCTTGAGCATGAAATGGCGGAAGCTGCGCTTATCCGCCACGTGCTCGGTGCCGCTAAGCAGGCTGGGGCTGCGCTGAACCCGCTGGCCCGCAGCGTCATAAAGCTCGATGCCCAGCGGTGTGAGCATGGCCACCTCGCCGTCTTCCATCGGCAAAATCGTGCGGGTGAAGCCCGCCAGGGCCGGGGTGTCGCTGGCGCAAAGAAACTCCCCCTCCCCCAGGCCGATCAGCAGGGGCGCAGCCTTACGGGCCACCACTAGGGCGCCAGGGACTTCTGCCCACACCACCGCCAGGGCATAGGCCCCCTGCAGCAACGGCAACACCGACTGCAAAGCAGCCAGTAGCAGCGCCGCTGAAGCCTGCTCACCTGCCGCCCGGCGGCGCTCCAGCTCCCGAGCCAGCAGGTGGGGAATTACCTCCGTATCGGTCTCGGAGCGGAACAGCACCCCTTGCGACTGCAGCTCCTCCCTCAAGCCGCGGTAGTTCTCGATGATGCCGTTTTGCACCACCGCCAAACGGCCAGAGCCATCTAGGTGGGGGTGGGCGTTGCGCTCCTCCGGCTTGCCGTGGGTGGCCCAGCGGGTATGGCCGATGCCGCACTGGCCCGGGGCTCCCTGGGCTTCAAAGCGGGTCGTGAGATTGACAAGTTTGCCCTCCGCCTTGAGGCAATGGAGCCCGTCCCCGTCAACCGTGGCAATACCGGCGGAGTCGTAGCCGCGATATTCCAGCTGGCGCAGCCCCTCCAGCAGTTGGGGAGCCGCCTCCCGCGATCCAATCAGGGCAACGATGCCGCACATAGGCCTGGGCCAGCGAGGAGCGCAACAAAAAAGCCCGGCGAAGGGCCGGGCTTGAGCTTATTGGCGATAGCGCCAATGTCTTCAGTAGGACAAGCCCATCGAGCGGCTGGTTTCGTCGCCCAAGTAGACGCGAATGCTGAGGAAGTCGGTGGGGCAAGCGGTTTCACAGCGCTTACAACCGACGCAATCTTCAGTGCGGGGAGAGGATGCAATCTGGCCGGCTTTGCAGCCATCCCAGGGCACCATCTCGAGCACGTCGAGTGGGCAGGCGCGCACACACTGGGTGCAACCGATGCAGGTGTCGTAAATCTTGACGGCGTGGGACATGGGCCTGAGCCGGGAACAAACGGCGTGGATCCCAACGTACCCACAGCCTCCGGACCCGCAGCAAAGGAGCCCTCAGCCCGTCACCCTTGTTCATACGCCGGGGGGAGCCCAGCGGGGTGACCCGTAGAGTGCATCGACTCTCACAGCGGCCATGTCCCAGGAAGCGATCTACGAGAAAGTGCGCTCGATCGTTGCCGAGCAGCTCAGCGTTGACGCTGGGGAAGTGAAGCCCGAATCAAACTTTCAGAATGATCTGGGTGCCGATTCCCTCGACACCGTCGAGTTGGTAATGGCTCTGGAAGAAGCCTTTGACATCGAAATCCCTGACGAAGCTGCCGAAGGCATCACCACCGTTGGCGATGCCGTCAAGTTCATTCAGGACAAGCAGGCCTGAGCCACCCCATGGTGCAGGGTCTCCAGCGCGTCGTCGTCACCGGTCTCGGCGCGATCACACCGATCGGTAACGACGTCTCCAGCTACTGGGAGGGTCTGAGCACGGCGCGCAATGGCGTGGCTGGGATCACCTTGTTTGATGCCAGTCGGCATGCCTGTCGCTTCGCAGCTGAAGTAAAAGATTTTGATCCCTCCGGCTGGCTAGAGCCGAAGGAATCCAAGCGCTGGGATCGCTTTTGCCAGTTTGGGGTTATCGCCGCCAAGCAAGCCGTCGCCCATGCGGGCCTCACCATTGATGAGTCCAACCAACACCGGGTGGGCACAGCCATTGGCTCCGGCGTTGGCGGCCTGCTGATGATGGAAACCCAGGCCCACGTGCTCAAAGATCGGGGCCCCGATCGGGTGAGTCCGTTCTGCGTGCCGATGATGATCCCCAATATGGCGACTGGCCTGACGGCCATTGCCCTTGGCGCCAAGGGACCAAGCAGCGCGGTAGCCACCGCCTGCGCCGCCGGCTCCAATGCCATCGGTGATGCCTACCGGCTGATCCAGCTGGGCCTGGCTGACGTGATGGTCGCTGGTGGCGCTGAATCGGCCATTACCCCTTTAGGGGTGGCGGGATTTGCCAGCGCCAAGGCCCTGTCCTTCCGCAACGACGACCCCACCACGGCCAGTCGCCCCTTCGACGCCGAGCGCAACGGCTTCGTGATCGGCGAAGGCGCCGGGGTGATTGTGCTCGAGAGCCTGGAGCACGCCCAGGCTCGCGGTGCCCAGATCCTGGCGGAGGTGGTGGGCTACGGCATGACCTGCGACGCCCACCACATCACCTCACCTACCCCGGGGGGGGTCGGCGGTGCTGAAGCCATGCGTCTTGCCCTCAAGGATGCCCGGCTTGAGCCAGAAGCCGTCGACTACGTCAATGCCCACGGCACCAGCACCCAGGCCAACGACAGCAACGAAACCTCCGCCATCAAGAGCGCCCTCGGGGATTGGGCTTACCAGATACCCGTGAGCTCCACGAAATCGATGACCGGCCACCTCCTTGGAGGCAGCGGCGGCATTGAGGCGGTCGCAGCGGTGCTGGCTATTGAGCACAACCTGGTGCCACCTACCATCAATTACCAAAATCCGGATCCGGCCTGCGATCTGGATGTGGTTCCCAACCAGGCCAGGGAACACACCCTCAACGTGGTGCTCTCCAATTCCTTCGGTTTTGGCGGTCATAACGTCTGCCTGGCGTTCCGCCGCATGGCGTGAGCCTCCTCCTCCCACTCCCCCACCTGCCTTAGCCATGGTCGCCGCTCCCTCCACATCCGTTGAATCGCTCTGCGTCAACAGCATCCGCTTCTTAGCGATCGACGCGATTAACAAGAGTAATTCGGGCCACCCCGGCCTACCCATGGGCTGCGCCCCGATGGCCTTCGCCCTGTGGGACAAGGTGCTTAAGCACAACCCCAAGAACCCCAAGTGGTTCAACCGGGACCGCTTCGTGCTCTCGGCTGGCCACGGCTGCATGTTGCTGTATGCGCTGCTGCATCTCACCGGCTACGACTCGGTGACCATCGAAGACATCAAACAATTCCGCCAGTGGGGTAGCCGCACCCCTGGTCACCCTGAAACCTTCGAAACCCCCGGCGTTGAGGTCACCACCGGACCCCTAGGCCAGGGCATCTCCAACGCCGTGGGACTGGCTATCGCCGAAGCGCACCTGGCTGCCAAGTTCAACAAGCCCGGCTGCGACCTGGTTGATCACTACACCTACGTGATCATGGGCGACGGCTGCAACCAGGAAGGCGTGAGCGGTGAAGCCGCCTCCCTGGCCGGCCACCTGGGCTTGGGCAAGCTGATTGCCCTCTACGACGACAACCACATCACCATCGACGGCAACACCTCGGTCTCCTTCACCGAGGACGTGCTGAAGCGCTACGAGGCCTATGGCTGGCACACCATCCACGTCAAGGATGGCAACACCGATGTGGCCGCTATTGCCCAAGCCATCGAGGCCGCCAAGGCCGTTACCGACAAGCCCAGCTTGATCAAGGTGACCACCACGATCGGCTACGGCTCGCCAAACAAGGCCAATACCGCTGGAGTTCACGGCGCAGCCCTAGGCGCCGAAGAGGCAGAGCTCACCCGCAAAGCCCTCGACTGGAGCTACGGCGAATTTGAGGTTCCCCAGGATGCCTACGACCACTGGCGCCAAGCGATCAGCCGCGGTGAAGCACTTGAAGCCACCTGGAACGCCAGCCTGGCCACCTACCGCAGCCAGTACCCCGCTGAAGCGGCTGAATTCGAGCGCCAGCTTCGTGGCGAGCTGCCCCAGGGTTGGGACGCTTCCCTGCCGAGCTTCAGCCCAGAAGACAAGGGTTTGGCGACCCGCATGCACTCCTACAACGCCCTTAACGCCTTCGGCCCCAACCTGCCCGAGCTAATTGGCGGCTCGGCCGACCTCACCCACTCCAACCTCACCGATATCAAAGGCGAGGCGAGCTTCCAGAAGGGTGCCGAAGCCAACCGCTACCTGCACTTCGGCGTGCGCGAGCACGCCATGGCGGCGATCATGAATGGCATCGCTTACCACGGCAGCGGCCTGATCCCCTACGGCGGCACCTTCCTAGTTTTCGCGGGCTACATGATCGGCGCCATGCGCCTTTCGGCCTTGAGCGAGCTGGGCGTGATCTACGTGCTCACCCACGACTCGATCGGTCTGGGCGAAGACGGCCCCACCCACCAGCCGGTGGAAACCCTCGCCAACCTGCGCGCCATCCCCAATCTGCTGGTGATGCGCCCCGGCGATGGCAACGAGACCATGGGTGCTTATCAAGTGGCTGTCACCAACCGCAAGCGCCCCACCGTGCTGGCCCTCAGCCGCCAAGCCATGGCCAACCAGCCTGGTTCAGCTGCAGCCCATGTGGCAAAAGGTGGCTACATCCTGGAGGACAGCAATGGCACCCCGGAACTAATCCTGATCGGCACCGGCACCGAGCTAGAGCTCTGCACGAAAGCCGCAGCCCAGCTGCGCGCCGAAGGTAAGAACGTGCGGGTAGTTTCGATGCCCTGCGTCGAGCTGTTCGAAGAGCAGGATGCCGCCTACCGGGAAAGCGTGCTGCCCGCCGCCGTGCGCAAGCGCGTTGTGGTGGAAGCCTCCAGCTCCTTCGGCTGGCACAAGTACACCGGCTTCGATGGCGCCTGCATCTCGATCGACCGCTTTGGTGCTTCGGCACCTGGTCCGGTTTGTCTCGAGAAGTTTGGCTTCACCGTCGACAACGTGGTGGCAACAGCCAAGTCGCTGGGCTGATTCAACAGAGATTGAAAAGCCCCGCCTAACGGCGGGGCTTTTTTTATGTCAACTCACGGAACCGTGAACCCCAAGCAGGGTGATTTCACACCACTACCGCAGCCCCAGCCTCAACTCCTGCTTTCTGCTCCGCCAGCACCTGCTCCAGCCCAGCTAGATCCTCATCGGTGATCTTGGTTTGCATCGGGCAGTGCTTGGGGCCGCACATCGAGCAGAACTCGGCCTGCTTGTAGATGTCGGCAGGCAGGGTTTCGTCGTGATACTCGCGAGCCCGCTCTGGATCAAGCGAGAGATCAAACTGCTTATTCCAATCGAAGGCGTAGCGGGCGCGGCTGAGTTCGTCGTCGCGGTCGCGGGCGCCGGGGCGGTGGCGAGCGATGTCGGCGGCGTGGGCAGCGATCTTGTAAGCAATCAGGCCCTCACGCACATCTTCGGCATTGGGCAAGCCCAGGTGCTCCTTCGGGGTCACGTAGCAGAGCATGGCCGTGCCGTACCAACCGGCCATCGCCGCGCCAATGGCGCTGGTGATGTGGTCGTAGCCGGGGGCGATGTCGGTGACCAGGGGGCCGAGCACATAAAAGGGCGCCTCACTGCACTCCTCCATCTGCTTTTTGACGTTGAATTCGATCTGATCCATCGGCACATGGCCCGGACCCTCCACCATCACCTGGATGTCGTGCTCCCAGGCGCGGCGGGTGAGCTGGCCGAGGGTTTTGAGCTCAGCCAGCTGGGCGGCGTCGGAGGCGTCGTGCTGGCAACCCGGACGTAGGGAGTCCCCAAGGGAGAAGCTGCAGTCGTAGCGCTTAAAGATCTCGATGATGTCATCGAAATGGGTAAATAGGGGGTTCTGTTTGTGGTGATAAAGCATCCACTGGGCCAAGATCCCGCCACCGCGGCTCACAATGCCGGTGAGGCGACCCTTCACTAGCGGCAGGTGCTCAATCAGCAGGCCGGCATGAATCGTTTGGTAGTCAACGCCCTGCTGGCAGTGCTTCTCAATGATGTGCAGGAAGTCGTCGGCGTCGAGCTTCTCGATGGAGCCATGCACGCTTTCGAGCGCCTGGTAAACGGGCACCGTGCCGATCGGCACCGGCGAGGCATTGATGATCGCCGTGCGCACCTCATCGAGGTTGACGCCGCCGGTGGAGAGATCCATCACCGTGTCGGCGCCGTATTTCACCGCTAGGCGCAGCTTGGCCACCTCCTCATCGAGATCGGAAGCATTGGGGGAGGCGCCGATATTGGCGTTCACCTTGCAGCGGCTGGCGATCCCGATCGCCATCGGCTCCAAATTGGGGTGGTTGATGTTGGCCGGGATGATCATGCGGCCCCGAGCCACCTCCTCCATCACCAACGACTCGGGCAGGTTTTCGCGCTTGGCCACATAGGCCATCTCTTCAGTCACTACGCCCTGGCGGGCGTAATACATCTGGGAATAGTTCGCGGTGCCGCGACGCTTCTCGATCCAGGCGCTACGCATTTGAGGCTGCAGATAGGGCGGGGCGCAGCCTGAGAGTGGTTTCACAATCCAATTCCACTTCCCTGCGCCGGCATTACCCGGATCAGGTTCGGAGGGTGTGATCTCAGCCCGAAGCTGCACAACTGATTAAGGCCGGCAGCGGGGCACCCCTAGTGACCCATCCAACCTAGCTCTGCAGACCATTGAGCGCCGCGGCCACCACCCGGTGGTCTGGGTCGGCCTGAAGCTGCTGCAACAGGACCCGGGCCTCGGCAGCGCCCTGTTCCCGCACCAAGCGGGCCAGGATCTCGGCGCCGCCCACCCGCACCGTGCCATCAGCGTCTGTGATCGCCATCGACGCCAGCTCCAGCAACCAGGCCGGATCAATGGCCGGCTGCTCAGCAAGAGCCGAAAGGATGCTGCAGCGCACCAGCCACTGCTGATCGGCTGCAAACCCATCACGCAGCAGGGGCCAGGCCCGCTCAAGGCTGTGGCTCACCAGGGAGTTAGCCGCTTCCGCTCGCACATTGGCGTCCTCATCGCCCTGCATCGCAACCACCAGCGCCTGCCAGCCGGCCTCGTTTTGCTTCACCCCAAGGCCGGCGCAGCTGAGCGAACGCACCATGAACATGCTCTGCTCCAGCCCGAGCAGCAGTAAGGGCACGGCCTGCTCCACCGGCACCTCCCGCAAACCCACCAGGGCGGGCATGGCCCGACTGGGGTCTCCGCAAAGGATGGCCTCACGCAGGGCCGCAAGATCGGGGGAGGGATTGGTCATACATCCCCATCGTGGCGTAGGGCCGCCAGCAGCTCGCGCCGTCGCCGCCGCCGCCCCACCGCACTGGTAACAAGCAAGCCCGTGCCGATCAGTAGGGCCGGCAGGGCTGGAATCCGATCGACGCCGCGACGCTGCAGCAGCACCAGCAGCGCCAGCAGGATCAACAGGGGCGAGGAGAGGGCCAGCAACCCCCGCAGCCAGGGCCTTTGCCTCACGGGCGCCGCTCCATCCAACGCAGCAGGCTCAAGGTGAGCACGCCAATGCCCACCGGCAGGGACGCTTCGTCGGGAGCGAAGCTGTTGCTATGCAGAGGCGTGCAGCCCTGAGGCCCCGCCACCCCCAACCGAAACATGGTGCCGCGGGTGCCATCGAGCAGTTCGGCGAAATCCTCTGCTCCTAATGACGGCTGCTCGAGCCACTGCACCTGCTGGCGACCGAGCAGCTCAACCCCAGCTTCCGCCACCAGCTCGGTGAGGGCAGGGTCATTGTGCACAGGCGGTGAAATCAGCCGATAACGCACCCGGGCCTCGCCGCCATGGCCGCGGCAGAGGGCCTGCACCGTGTCTTCGATCCAGCCTGGCAGCTGGGCGTGCACGTCGGTGTCGAGACAGCGCACCGTGCCCAGCAGGCGCACATGGTCGGCGATCACGTTGAAGGCCTTACCGCCCTCGATCCGCCCGAAACTCACCACCACCGGATGCAGGGCATCAAGGCGGCGGCTGATCGCCTCCTGCAGACCACTCACCACCCGCGCCGCAATCCAAATGGCGTCAGTGCTCTGGTGGGGCCGGGCGCCGTGGCCGCCCTCCCCCAGCACCTCCACCTCCAGCTCACCGGCCGCCGCCGTAAGGCTGCCGCTGCGCACGCCGATCGTGCCCGCCGCCAGGCTGGGAAACACGTGCACACCAAACAGGGCTGCCACGCCGTCCATGGCGCCATCGGCCTTCATCCAAGCCGCCCCCTGGGCCGTTTCCTCAGCGGGCTGAAACAAAAGCCGCACCCTGGCCGTGAGCAGCTCGGGGTGGCGCTCGGCAAGCTCCGCCAGCAGGTAGGCCACCCCCAGCCCCACGGCGGTGTGCAGATCGTGGCCGCAGGCATGCATCAGGCCCTGCTGGGTGGAGGCGTAGTCGAGGCCGGTGCGCTCCTCCACAGGCAGGGCATCCATATCCACCCGCAGGGCCACCAGGGGGGCGGGCAAGCCATCAGGCCCCTGCTCTGGCCCCAGCTCCGCCAGCACGCCGGTGCGGCCGACACCCTCGCGCACCTGCCAACCCCAGCGCCGCAGCTCACCTGCCACCAGGGCAGCCGTCTGCTGCTCATGGCCACTGAGCTCGGGATGGCGATGGAAATGACGCCGCAACTGGATCAGCTCCGGCAGCACCTCGGCCAGGGTTTGCTCAAGCCCCAGGGCCTGCCAATTCAAGCTGCAGGGTGTTGCCGTCATTCGAGGGCCATCGTTCAGGGGGCCAAAGCGAGGAATTGCGCCAAAGCTTCCACCGGCTCGGGGGGCCAACGCCGCGTCGCAAGCAACCATTCTCGCTGCCGGTAGCGGGGATCGAGGCCAGAGGCCGCGGCCCAGTTGCTTTCAGCCTCACCACGAGCCCCCTTCTGCCAGAGCAGCGCCGTGAGACCAGCTCGAGCATCGGCAAACAGGGGATAGCGGCGGATCAGGTTGCGCAGCTGCCGCTCGGCCTCGGCGCGATCACTCAGCTGGAAGGCCGCCAGGGCGGAGCTGGAGCGGGCCATGGCAAAGCCTGGCCTAGCCAGGGAAGCGGCTTCAAAGCAACGGCGCGCTTCCTGCCAGTCGCCCAGGGAGCCCTGCACGTTGCCGAGGTTGTAAAGGGCTGAGGCGCGCGGTTCACCCTCGTCGCTCGGAGCGCGCTCCAAGATCCAGCGGTAGTCGGCTTCGGCGGCAGCCCACTGGCCCAAAGCCTCCTCGGCTGTGCCGCGATTGAGGTGGGGATCGGGGCTCTCGCCGTCGAGCTGCATCGCCTTGGTCTGGTCAGCGATGGCGGCGCGGGGATCGCCCAGGGCGAGCTGCACATTGCCGCGATTGCTCCAGGCCGCCGCATCGTCCGGGGCCACCTCCAGCACCTGGTTCCAGAGGGGTAGAGCCTCATCAAAGCGCCCCTGCCGGCTGGCGCTGAGGGCCTGATCAAACAGCTGGGGCAGCAGCAGTTGCAGGCCCAGCAACAAGGAAAACAACGTAGGAATCATTGTTTGCTGCTGGTCATGCGGCCGCCTTAGCCGGCCAGCCCAGGTGGTTGCGGCCCGCCGGAGTAACCAGCCGGCCCCGGGGGGTGCGCTGCAGAAAACCCAGCTGCAACAGGTAGGGCTCCACCACCGCTTCGAGGGTGGCGGAATCTTCACCGAGCCCGGCAGCCAGGGTATCGAGGCCCACGGGGCCGCCGCCGTAGCCCTCGAGCATCAAGGTGAGCAAACGCCGGTCACTGGCATCGAGGCCGCGGTCGTCAACGCGATGCAGGCTTAGGGCCTCCGCAACCAGGGGGGCGCCGATGCGGCCATGGCCCCGCACCGACGCCACATCGCGCACCCGACGCAGCAGGCGATTGGCAATGCGGGGGGTGCCCCGACAGCGGCGGGCAACTTCCAGGGCCGCCCCACCCTCCAGCTTGATCTGGAGCAGGCCAGCCGCCCGCTCCACAATTTGCTGAAGCTCATCGAGTCCGTAAAACTCAAGCCGCTGAATCAGGCCGAAGCGATCCCGCAGCGGTGAACTCAGCGATCCCGCCCGGGTGGTGGCGCCAACAAGCGTGAAAGGGGGCAGATCCAGGCTGCGGGTGCGGGCCGTCGTGCCCTTACCCACGGTGAGATCGAGGCGGTAATCCTCCATCGCTGGATAAAGAATTTCCTCAGCCACCCGGTTGAGCCGATGAATCTCGTCGATGAACAGCAGCTCATGGGGCTGCAGGTTGACCAGCAGGCCAACGATGTCGCGAGGGCGCTCTAGAGCCGGGGCGCTGGTGATGCGGCAGCGCACGCCCAACTCCTCAGCCAGCACCAAAGCCATGGTGGTTTTACCCAGGCCCGGTGGGCCGTAGAGCAGCACGTGGTCGAGGGCCTCTTGGCGGGCGCGGGTGGCCTCCACCGCAATTGCCAGCACCTGCTTGAGCTCGCTCTGGCCGATGTAATCGGCAAGGCGCTTGGGACGGAGACTGTCCTCCCGGGGCAGGCCACTGGCTGCAGCCGGGAGCTCCTCAAGCACGGGAGCGGGATCAACAAGGCGTGCTGGTAGCTCGTCGCGGCTGGGGCGGCCGCGGGGCGCCGAGGATCCCGAGGAGACGATGGCCATGCAGCGAGGGTACCGGGGGCTCCCTAGGGTCGGGAGATCAAGGGGACGGTTGCGGAGCAGCGATGGCCAAGGGCGGGGGCAAGAAGAGCGCTAAGGCCCAGCGCGATGCCGCCAACAAGCTGCTGGCCGACAACCGCTTTGCCCGGCATCAATACGAAATTCTGGAAACCGTGGAGTGCGGCCTAGAACTGTTTGGCACGGAGGTGAAGTCGATCCGGGCCGGGCAATCAAACCTGCGCGATGGCTTCTGCCTGATTCGCAAGGGAGAACTGCAGCTGCACAACGTGCACATTTCGCCCCACAGCCATGCCAGCGCGTATTTCAACCACGAGCCGCTGCGGGTGCGCAAATTACTGGCCCACCGCCGCGAAATTGACAAATTGCGGATTGCCCTAGATCAAAAAGGCCTCACCCTGATCCCCCTGAACCTGCACCTCAAGGGCTCCTGGATCAAGCTGACAATCGGCTTGGCCAAGGGCCGCAAGCTGCACGACAAGCGTCACGAGGAGCGGCGCAAGCAGGACATCAAGGACGCCAAGGCCGCAATCGCCCGGCTCTGAATTGGGGAGCCAGAGCGCCCGAGTTACCCCCCCATATGCCTCCCGGATTCCGTACAACTTGTACATAACCCGGGAGACGCCCAACACCTCACCCCCCCAGGCTGGAGTCAGTTCACTTGCGGTGGCACGGGCGGCAGGGGATCGGCGGGAGGCACGGGCACGGCCGGAGCCTGGGGAGGCTCTGGCTGGGCCGCCGGCGCCTGCGGTGAGGGTTCGGGGACGGCCACCGGCGGCGTCTCGACAGGGGGCGGATCTGCCCGCAACGACAGGGTGATCAGGGCCGGAGCCACGCCCTCATTAGTCACCAGCAGCTGCACTGGGGAGTTCTTCTGCACCCCCAAACTGACCACCCGCAGGGGCCCCTTGGCTTCCAGCAGCTCACCATCGGCACTAAACACACTCATCTGCATCAAGGGCGAGCCGTTCACGCCCAGCACCAGGCGATAGCCCGGCGGCAACCGCACCGGGAACAGCCGAGCTCCACCAGCTTCGACCTGGGCTGAAATCACCTGGGTTGCCTGGGCTTGGGCCTGAATCGCCTCGATCTGCACGTTGGCCAGGCCCTGCTCCGCCGCGGCAAACCACAGCTGGCGAAAAGGCTCGGCAGGGATGTCAGCGCCGGAGCGGCCGGGCAGCAGGCTCTGGGCACTGCCCGACACCAACTGGCGCAACACCGCCGAGCTGAGTCCCTGGCCAACCAGGGCCTGCTGACGCCTCTCCCAGTCACCGTTTGTGTAGGAACCCAAGCGGCGCCGAATCTCGAGGGGTAGCTGCTCCACCCGAGCCAGCCACTCCTCTGCAAGCTCATTCCAGACCTTGCGCAGAGGGGAGTCGTCGAGGGAATCGCTGGGCAGGCGGCCGCCCCGCTCTGGAAACTGGGCCAGCAGGCTGGCATCCACCAACTTCAAGAACCAGCCCCGATCCACCTGCATGGCCCGCAGCCGGTTAAGCAGCTGCTGGCGCTGATCCACCTCCGCCGGCGGCAGGCTGTTGGGCAACTGCAGGGCCGCATCGGGAACGGGCATGGTCAAGCGACCGCGGCTCAGCCACCACCAGCCCAGGGCAGTGCCCACGACCGCCGACAGCACCAAGGCAATAACCACCGGCCAGACGCCGCCTTCAGCGACCTCCTCGCGCTCCTCCAAGCGGCTACGCAACGCGGCCGCAGGCGGTGGGGGCATCTGAACCGGCTGAGACAGCTCAAGTGCGGGTTCAGCAGGAGCTTCAGGTGCGGCAGGTGCAGGTGCAGGAGGTGGTGGGGGCACCAGGGCGACGGTGCGGTCGGCGCGGGGCACCGGACCGGTGCTCTCTGGCATGGGTATGGCCTGAAAGGCGGCCAGGGCCTGGGAGGCGGAAGCGAAGCGCTCGCCGGGCTGGCGCTCCAGCAGGCGCTTGATTTGGGCCTGCAAGGCCGGTTCAGCCGTGAGGGCCGCCGGCCAGCGCCAGTCCATGGTGACCGGATCCAGTAGTCGGGCGGGCTCCTCGCCGCTGAGCAGCACCAGGGCCACCACCCCAAGGGCGTGGAGGTCCATCCAGGGCTCGGGGGGGGAGGGCTCGGGCTGGGCGGCCCGAACCCGCTCGGGTGGGGCGTAGCCCGGGGTGGCGACGGCCGTGCCTGCCACCAGGCCGAAATCGAGCAACACCGGCAGCCCGTCGCTGTCGCGGCGCAACAGGTTGGCGGGGCTGAGATCGCCGTGCACCAGCTCCTGGCTGTGCAACACGGCCAGCACCGGCAGCAGCTGGCGCAGCAGCAGCAGCACCTCGCCGGCACCGAAGACCAACTGGCGCTCGGCACGGGCCTGCAGCAACAGTTGGTAGGTACGGCCTGCCTGCCATTCGCGCACCAGCCACAAACCCTCCTGAGCCTGGATGGCCGCCCCGAGCCGGGGCACCTGGGGATGGAGCAGCCCCTGCAGCTGGCCCCAGAGCTGGCGCGCCCGAGCGGGATCGATAGCTGGGCCCAGCAGCCGCAAGGCCATCGGCGCATCGGCGGCTAGCTGATCGCTAGCGCGCCAGAGTTCCCCCTGGGGAGCCTCTGCCGGCGGGGCGGAGCTGAGGCGTTGCTCGAGCCGATAGCGCTCGCCGATCAACTGACCCACCTGCACCGTCATCAGCCCACCTCCAGCGAGGGCCGCAGGGGTTGGTGTAACCCCTTGCCCGCCAGCCAAGCGGCTTCATAGAGCCGAGATCGGTAGCGATCGCCGCTATCGCACAACACGGTCACGATCGTGTGACCAGGACCAAGCCGCCGGGCCGTTGCCACCGCCGCGGCCACATTGATGCCCACCGAGCCGCCCATAAACAGGCCCTCCTGCCACAGCAGCTGATAGATCGTCTCGAGCGCGGTCTGGTCGTCGATGCGCACGGCATCATCGATGGGAGCACCCTCCAGGTTGGCGGTAACGCGGCTGTTGCCAATCCCCTCGGTAATCGAACTTCCCTCACTGACCAGCTCACCCCGGCTGGCCCAGCTGTGTAGGGCACTGCCGTGGGGGTCGGCCAGCACGCAGCGCACGGCTGGGTTCTGCTGCTTCAAGTACAGGGCAACCCCGGCATAGGTGCCGCCGGTGCCAGTGGCCGCCACCCAGGCATCCACCGCCCCATCGGTTTGCTGCCAGATCTCCGGGCCGGTGGAGTTGAAATGGGCGCGGCGGTTAGCCAGGTTGTCGAACTGGTTGGCCCACACTGCCCCTGGCGTTTCGGCAGCGATACGGCCCGAAAGCCGCACGTAGTTGTTGGGGTCGCGGTAAGGCACCGCCGGCACCGTGCGCACCTCGGCGCCGAGGCTGCGCAGCAGGCCGATCTTCTCGGCCGACTGGGTGTCGGGAATGACGATCAACGCCTTGTAGCCGCGGGCGTTGCAGAGGTGAGTGAGGCCGATGCCGGTATTGCCGGCCGTGCCCTCCACCACCGTGCCTCCAGGCTGCAGCAGCCCCTGCTCCTCCGCCTCCAGCAGGATGCCCAGGGCGGCGCGATCCTTCACCGACCCCCCAGGATTCATGAACTCGGCCTTGCCGAGGATCTCGCAGCCCGTTTGCTCGCTCAGAGCATTGAGCCGGATCAGGGGCGTGTTGCCAACGGCGCCCACGAACCCTGAAGTGATGCCGGCCATATCCGCGTGCGATGCGTGGCGGGATCGTAGGCAAGGTCCCTAAGGTCGGGCCTGAATTAGCCCCAGATTGGCGGCAGCGGCATGGGGCAGGAGCTGAAGGTGCGCTACGCGCAGGTGCGCCAACGCAGCCTCGAGCTTGTGGCTCCCCTGCAGCCCGAAGACGTCTGCCTGCAGGGCATGGCCGATGCCAGCCCGCCCAAGTGGCACCTGGGCCACACCACCTGGTTTTTTGAGCAGTTTGTGCTGCGCAGCCCCGTGTCGCCAGAGGCCTGGGGCTTTCTTTTCAACAGCTATTACGACTCAGTAGGAGCCCGCCACCCCCGGCCCCAGCGGGGCCTGCTCAGCCGGCCGGCCCTGGCCGAGGTGCTGGCCTGGCGGCAGCGGCTGGATCGGGCCCTGCTCAGCCTGCTGGAGCAGCTGGAGCCGGGCGATCCCCGGCTGGAACTGGTGGAACTGGGGCTGCAGCACGAGCAGCAGCACCAGGAGCTGCTGCTGATGGACCTGCTGGATGGCTTCAGCCGCAACCCGCTCGAGCCGGAATATGGCCCAGAGCCGGAGGCTGCCTATCAGGCGAGCGTTACCCAAGAGCCCACCTGGCTGCAGCACGAGGGGGGGCTGGTGGAGATCGGCCATCCAGGTGGCAGCTTTCATTTCGACAACGAGGCGCCCAGGCACCGCCAGTGGCTCGAACCCTTTGCGCTTAGCTCCCGTTTGGTGAGCAACGGCGAATTTGCAGCCTTCATTGCCGATGGCGGCTACAAGAGGCCGGAGCTGTGGATGAGCGAGGGCTGGGCGGTGGTGCAGGCCCGGGGCTGGCGGGGGCCGCGCTACTGGCGCGACGGCGACGAGTTTTCACTGGCGGGGCGTCAGCCGCGGCGCCCCGAGTTGCCGGTGCGGCACCTGAGCTGGTTTGAAGCCGATGCCTACGCCCGCTGGGCGGGTGCCCGGCTGCCGGGCGAAGCCGAATGGGAGCTGCTGGCACCCCAACTTGACCAGGCCTTCGGGGTGCTCTGGCAGTGGAGCGCCAGCCCCTACAGGCCCTATCCGGGCTTCGCCCCGGCGGCCGGGGCGGTGGGGGAATACAACGGCAAGTTTATGAGTTCCCAGATGGTGCTGCGCGGCAGCTGCTTCCTCACCCCGCCTGACCACGAACGGCTCACATACCGCAACTTCTACCCACCGGCGAGCCGCTGGCTAGCCGCTGGCCTACGCCTAGCCCGGGATGGCGGCTGACATGCAACTGATCGACCTCCACCCCGAACCGGCCGACATGCGGCGGCTGGTGCGCGAGGGCATGGCCCAGCAACCGCGTCAGCTGCCGGCCTGGCTGCTGTACGACGCCGAAGGCTCACGGCTGTTTGAGGCGATCTGCGAGCAGCCGGAATACGGGCTCACCCGCACCGAAACTGCCCTGCTGGAAGCGCGGGAGCCTGAGCTGGCGGCGGCCCTGGGGGAAGGGGTGCTAGTGGAATTTGGCGCCGGCAATGCCCGCAAAGTGGGGCCCCTGCTCGAGGCGCTGCAGCCACCGGCCTATGTAGCCCTCGACATCAGCGCCGATCATCTTCAGCAGAGCTGCGTGGCCCTGCAGGCGCGCCACCCGGCAGTGCCCGTGCTCGGCATCTGCTGCGACTACAGCGCCCTGCGGCAGCTGCCCGAGCACCCCTTACTCAGCGGCCAGCGGCGCCTGGGTTTCTATCCCGGCAGCTCAATCGGCAACTTCAGCCCCGAGGAAGCGGAGGCGCTGCTGCTGCAGCTGGGCCAACTGCTAGGCCCCGGCGCCAGGCTACTGATCGGCATCGACCAGCCCAAAGCCGTGGCACGGTTGGAGGCCGCCTACAACGATGCCGCCGGCGTGTCGGCGGCCTTTGCCCGCAACCTGCTGATACGGCTCAACCGCGACCTGGCGGGCAGCTTCAACCCCGACGCCTTCGCCTACTCCGCCCGCTGGCAAGCCGAGCACAGCCGCATCGCCATGGCCCTGGTGAGCCGCGAAGCGCAAACCGTGCAGCTGGCGGGGGAGGCCTGGAGCTTTGCGGTGGGCGAGCCGCTGATCACCGAGTACAGCGTCAAATACGACCCGGTGGCCTTCCTCGCCCTCGCCGCCCGCGCCGGCTGGCGGGGCGCTGGCCGTTGGAGCGATCCGGCCGACGACCTTTCGCTGCACCTGCTGGTGACGGCAGAATCCTGAAATCAGGCAGGAGAACCATGGGTCGTGAGGAGCAGCGGGCCGCCATGCGCCAGGTGCGCGAGGGTCTGATCGCCGAACTGGAGGAGCTGTATCGGGGCGCCTTTGATCGCATCGGCAGCCAGGACCTGGGCGAGGGGGCAATCGCCCGACTCACCCAGCTGCTGCTGCGCTCCCGCGAAGCGGCGATCACACCGCTTGAGCAGGAGATCGAGGCGCCGTTGATCACCACGCCCGCCGGGCAGCCCGCCCCGTGAGCTGGCTCGACGAGCTGGAGGCGCAGCTGGATCAGCAACTTGCGGCCTTTCTCGCCGCCAACCCCAGCCAGGAAGCCCTGCTTGGCGAGCAGGAAGCGCGGGATCGCCAGGCCCGACTGGCGGGGCAGCGGCGCCAGTTGCAAAGGCAGGCGGAACAGGAGCGCCAGGCCCTGCTGCAATTGGCCGCTGAAATCCGCTGCTGGCAGGAACGGCTTGCCAAGGCCCGCGCCGCCGGCGCCACAGCCCTGGCCGAGCGAGCTGAAGCCCACCAACTGGGCCTGATGGAACAGGGCCGGCTGCGCTGGCAACGCCTCGGGGAACTGGGGGTGAGCTTCGCTGCCGTGGAGCGCGATCTGCGCGAACTGGAGAGCCGTCCCCGCCCATCAAAGGCCTCCAGCCTGGAGCAGGACTGGGCCAGTTTCGAGGCCGAACAAGCCCTGGAGGCGTTGCGACGGCACCAGGGCTGAGAACAAAGGCAGAGCTACGCCGGTCGACGCGTTCCAAGCCCGAGCCCTGCTGTATTCCGTACAGGCTGTACAGAATCCTGGAGAGCCCACAATCACAGCCGCTGACGCCCAGCCCAACCACCTGCCGCCATGGGTTTTCTGTTGTCCAAACTGCTGCCGTTGCTGCTCTACCCGCTGGGTTTAGGGCTGCTGCTGCAACTCCTGGGCCTGGCCGCGGCGTCCAAAGGCAGGGAGCAAGGCAGTCGCCGGCGGCGTCAGGCCAGCCTCTGGCTAAGTGGCACGGGGGTGGGACTGATCTGGCTGTGTGCCATGCCGCTCAGCAGCCGCCAGCTGATCTGGGGCCTGGAGGATCGGGCGGCGGCGCTCACCCCGCGGCAGCTGCCCCGGGCCGACGCGGTGGTGGTGCTGGGCGGCGGCTTGCGGCCGGCCCTGCCACCCCGGCAGGGTGTCGAAGTGGCGGAAGGGGGCGACCGGCTCCTGCGCGGCGTGCAACTGGTGCGCCGGGCCCCCCCCCTGCTGGTGACCAGCGGCGGACGGGTGAGCTTCACTGGCCATGATCCCGCCCCACCTGAAGCGCTCTGGGCCAGGGATCTGGCCGAGGAGCTGGGGCTGCCAGCCGATCGGATCCTGATCAACCCCGGCTCCCGCACCACCGCCGAGGAGGCTCGCGACATCGGCGCCCTGGGCCGGCGGCGGGGCTGGACCCGGGTTCTGCTGATCACCAGTGCCTTTCACATGCCCCGCTCACTGGCCACCTTCCAACGGCGCAGCGGCCTGACGGTGGTGCCGGTCGCCTGCGACTACCAACTGCCGGATCGTGCCCACTACGGCAAACCCACCTTGGGCAACACGCTCAAGAGTTTGTTGCCCGACGCCGAAGCGCTCTACCTGAGCACCTTGGCCCTGAAGGAGCACTTGGGGCTGGCGATCTATCGGCTACGGGGCTGGAGTTAATCGAGCTGGCTTGTGGTCCAGCCTGTTGACCTTCAAGCCTTTTGGCGTTCAAGCCTTGGGCGCCGGGGGCACCAGGCTGACACCATCGGGTGGCGGAGTGGGGTCGGGATCGGCGATCAGCATGTGCTGCAGCACGATCTCGGGACGTTCACTATCCCGCCAACGAATTCGGTAGGCGGGCATCTTGGTGCCGCGGCTGGTGGTCTGCTCCACCGGCTCCATCACCCAGCCCCGGCGCGAACGACCCTGGGGGTTGCGCTTCACCACAGCATCCGCGTGTTTGAAGCGAAAACCAACGCGCTCGCCACTCATGGAATCGCTGACCCCGGATGGGGGAGATTGCCTACTAGAGGGATTATCCCATTGCGCCAGGCCCAACCTCCTGACGGGCCTCCGGACGTAAGAGGGGGAAGGCGATCACATCACGGATCGAGGGGCTGTCGGTGAGCAGCATCACCAGCCGATCAATGCCAATTCCCAGGCCGCCCGTGGGGGGCATACCCACCTCCAGGGCTTGGATGAAGTCCTCGTCAACGCCTTGGGCCTCGTCGTCGCCGGCAGCACGGCGCTCCTGCTGGGCCTCAAGCCGCTGGCGCTGGTCCACCGGATCAATCAACTCGCTGAAGGCGTTGGCGGTTTCACGGCCCACGATGAACAGCTCAAACCGCTCCACCATGCCGGGCTTGCTGCGATGGGCCCGGGCCAGGGGTGAGTTCTCCACCGGGTAATCGACCACGAAAGTGGGCTGGATCAGCTCAGCCTCGACCCGCTGCTCGAAGGCCTCCACCAACAACCGGCCGACGGAATCGGCCAGGGCTGGCACCTCCAGCCCCTGCGCTCCCATGGCTGCAGCCGCTGCCTCTCGGCTAGCAAAAGAATTGAAATCAAGGCCGGTGGCGGCTTGCACCAACTCGTGCATGGTGGCCCGCCGCCAAGGGGGCGCCAGGTCGATGTCGGTGCCCTGATAGCTGATCTGGGTGGTGCCGCACACCTGTTGGCACACGTGGGCAATCAGCTGCTCAGTGAGCGCCATCATGTCGGTGTAGTCGGCATAAGCCTGGTAGATCTCCACCGAGGTGAACTCGGGATTGTGGCGGGTGCTGATCCCTTCGTTGCGAAAGATGCGCCCCAGCTCGTAGACCCGCTCGAAGCCGCCCACCACCAGCCGCTTGAGGTGCAGCTCGGTGGCAATGCGCAGGGTGAGGGGCAGATCGAGGGCGTTGTGGTGCGTCTCAAACGGGCGGGCATCAGCACCACCGGGCACGCTCTGCAGCACCGGCGTTTCGATCTCCAGAAACTCGCGCTCATCGAGCCAACGACGCATGGCACTCACAGCCACGGCCCGGCGCCTGAAGGTTTCGCGGGTCTGGGGCGACACGATCAGATCCAGGTAGCGCTGGCGGTAGCGCTTCTCCACATCCGCCAGGCCGTGCCACTTATCGGGCAGGGGCTGGAGCGATTTGGTGAGCATGGTCCAGCCCTTCACCTTCACCGAAAGCTCACCACGATCGGTGCGGCGCAAGCTGCCCTGCACGCCGATCAGGTCGCCAGCATCCACCAAGGAGGTGAGGTGGGCGAAAGCCTCGGGATCCTCCGGCATGGACGCCTCAAGGGTGGCCTTCTCAATAAACAGCTGAATCGGACCGGTTTCATCAGCCAGGGTGAAGAAGGCGAGCTTGCCCATCACGCGGCGAGTCATCACCCGGCCTGCCACGGCCACTTCCAGTTGCCGCTCCTCACCGTTGGCCAGGTCGGCATGGTCCTGCTGCAAAGCCGCCGTGCGGTGGCTGGGCTCAAAGCGCAGGGCGTAAGGACCCTGGCCGAGGGCAGCTAGGGCGGCGGCTTTCTCCAGACGGGTCTCGCGCAGATCCGACAAGGCAGACAGGGGGCTGAATCGGCCCATCCTGCAGTAGCGCTAGCCGTTTGCAGCCAGGCTGGCTTCAGCCATCCGCTGGGAGGCGTAGCCAGTGCCGCGCACCGTGAGGATCAGCTCTGGATTGCGGGGGTCGGGCTCGAGTTTGCCGCGCAGGCGAGCTACGTACACGTCCACCACCCGCAAGTCGGCTGCGCGGCGGGGGGGATAGCCCCAAAGCTGCTCAAGGATTTCGGCCCGGGGCACCACCCGACCGGGTTCCCGGAACAGCAGCTCCAGCAGGCTGAATTCGGTGTAGGTAAGCCCGATGCGCTCGCTGTCGCGGGTCACCTGGCGGCGGTTGGTATCCACCACCAAGTCCCCCACCCGCAGCACACCGCTGCCGCTGGGCACCTCGCGAGGCTCGGCAGAAGCTGAACCGCGGCCAACCCGTCGCAAAATTGTGGCGATCCGGGCTTCGAGCTCCTTGGGGCTGAAGGGCTTGGGCAGGTAGTCGTCGGCGCCGAGGTCTAGGCCCGACACCCGCTCGGCGATCGCATCAAGGGCCGAAAGGAAAATGATCGGCACGCAGGATTCAGCCCGCAGCCGGCGGCAAACCGCAAAGCCGTCCAGCTTGGGCAGCATCACATCGAGCACGACGAGATCGGGCTGCTCTTGGTGAAACAGGCTGAGGGCTTCCTCGCCGTCTTCAGCGCAGATCACCCTGTAGCCAGCCAGCTGCAAGCGCATCACCAGCACCCGGCGCACGGCGGCTTCGTCATCAACCACCATCACGGTGGCTTTGGGCTCGACCGGGGCAGGCCCCAGGGAATCGGAGAAGGCGTCTGAAATGGGCCTGTCCTCCGAAGGCATGGGCGGTGCGCCTGGATGAAGAATCGTAACCATACCGCTCGATGCCCCCTGGGGTCACCCCCAACGGGCTCGGGAGTAGCGGTTCCACTCGTCAGCCGCAGCAGTCAGGGCCGCATCACTGGCCACCTGGCCGAGCATGGCTCGCTGCAGCTGGGTGTACACAATCGCCTGCAGTCGTTTCACCCCCGGGCTCGCCGGCACCAGCACCCTGGCCTGGCGAAGGGTCTGGGCCGACAGCAACCGGGCCCGCTGCACCAAGGCCTCTTGCGCCCCAGCCCCAGCCCCAAGAGCAGTAGCAGGAGCAGTCGCCAGGCTGGCCTCAAGCTGCTGCAGGGCTTGCCGGTTGGAGGGCAGCACCCGCGCCTGCTCGGCGAAGGCCAACTGGTTGGGGCCATTGGTGAGAAATAGGGCGAAGCGGGCCGCCTCGGCCGCCAAGGCGCTCTGCTTGGGCACCACCAGATTCATCACCGCCACGTTGGCCTCAGCGCTGGCACCCGTGAGCGGCGCAAAGGGCTCCGTGACCGCTGCAATGCCGGGAGCATTGGTCTGCAGGTTGCGCAGAAAGTCGGGGCCCGTGGCCACCTGGGCCAGGTCGCCCGATTGGTAGAGCTCGATGGCTCTCCGGTAGCCCTGGCTCACCACCTCCCGCGGCAGCAGACCGCGACGGTAGAGATCACTCCAGAAGGCAAAGGCCCGCCGCCCCGCGGGGCTATCGAAGGCCGCCCGTTGCTCCCCATCCAGCAACTTCACCCCCATCTGCACCAGGGTCTCGAGCAGCTCGGCGGAGTCATCGGGCACCACGGTGACAAACAACGCATAGCGGCCCGTGCGGCGGCGCACGGCCTCGGCATAGGCCGGCACCTGGTCCCAGGAAGCCGGGGGGGCGCTATAGCCGGCCCGCTCAAGCAGCCGGCGGTTGGCCATGGTGATCCGCGCGGTCAAATACCAAGGAATGGCAAATTGCTGGCCCCCCTGCCCCTGGCGACCTGCCTCCCAGATCGCTGGCAAATAGGCATCAGCAGCCCCCGCCGGCAGCACCTCACTTAGATCAAGCAGCCCCCCCTTGCTGGCCAGGTTGGCCGCGAAAGGGGGGTTGAGATTCACCAGGTCCGGGGCGGTGCGGGCAAACACAGCCGCCAGCAACTTGCGCTCTACCGAGCTCCAAGGCACGTCGGTCCAGCGCACCTGCAACCCGGGGTTCTGGCCCTCCCAGGCTGCGATCAGATCCCGCAAATAGTCGTTGAACTTGGGGGCCAGGTCCAGGGTCCAGAAATTCAGCACCTGGGTCGCCGCGGAATCAGTCCCCGGACCAGTCCTGCCACAACTGCCCAGGCCCGCTGCCAGCAGGGCAGCAGCGGAGCCGCCGCCAAGAAGCTCAAGGAAACGCCGCCGGGTCTGGATCAATGCCATCTACTCAGCCTCGCCCGCCCTGGATCTGCTGGCGCCAGAGCAACAACTGCAGGGAGCAAAGCAGCGGTGCCAGCAGGGCCGTGAGCAGGGTTTGGGCAAGCCAGGTGTGCAATGCGGGCTCCAGGGGCCAGGGGCCCAGCAACCGGCTCTGCAAAATCAGGCTGCCGCCAAGCAGGGCCGCACCCAACAGGGCCAGCAGGCCAAGACTGAAGCTGCGCTCGATCGGCGGCCCCTGGCGGCCCAGCCGACCCCACCACCAGCCCAGCAGGGCCAGGGCAGGGATCTGCGTAATCGACCCGGGGTGCAAAGCATCAAGCAACAGTCCCAGCCCGGCCCCGGCCAGGGCGCCGGAGAGGGGTCCGTCGGCTAGGGCCCAGGGCAGCAGCCAAAGCACGGACCAAGCCGGGGGAATGCCCGCCAGCTTCAGGGGCCCGGGCGCAGCAAGCACCAGCCAGGGCACTACTAAGGCCGTAGCCACACACCAACCGTGGCGGGCCAGCCGACTCATGGCAACCGCACCTGCACCCAGTCGACCGCCTCAAGCGGAGCACTCAGCTGCACCACGGCCTCGGTGGCCGGTACGGCCCGGTCGTCGACCGACTGGATCACACCCACCGTGAGGTTGGGAGGCACCAGGGTGCTGGCGGGCGAGGTAACGACCACATCCCCCGGGCGCACTCCTGGATCCTTCTCCAGAAAGCGCAGCAAGGGGCGGCTGGTGCCAATGCCCGTGAGCAAACCATGGCGCCGAACCCGTCCCACCCAGACGCCAACCCGGCTGCCGGGATCGGTGAGCAGGGTGACGCTGGCAGTAGTGGGAGTAACGCCGGCAATCCTGCCAATCAGCCCCCCCGGCGCCGTCACCGCCATGCCAGGCCGTAGGCCCTGCAACTCGCCGCGGCCAATCACGAGCTGCTGCCACCAGCCCCCTGTCTGGCGCGAGATCACCGCTGCCGCCAATTCGCGGCCCCCCTGACCCTGCAGCTGCAGCAAACTGCGCAGCCGTCGGTTGTCGGCATCCAGCTGGCGCAAGCGGGTTTGATCGTTGAGAGCCTGGCCGCTACGCACCCACTCACCCTGGGCACTACCGGGCCAGAAAGGCCGGCTCAACAGGGCGTAAGCATCGGTAAAACCCACTCCTTTACTGAGCCGCACGGCTAGCAGGGCCAGCACCAGCAAGGCCCAGGGCCAGGCCTGAACTACAGCGCCCAGGGCGGGAAGGCGAAGCCTGCGGCCGGCCTGCATCGGGATCAGGCGGTCTGACGCACGAAGTCAGGGGTGTCGAGCACGCGCTGCAGCCGCTTGTAGTCCTCAAGCACCATGCCGCAGCCGTTCACCACGCACAGCAGCGGGTCTTCTGCCACATGGGTAAGGATGCCGGTCTCGTGGCTGATCAGGTCGGTTATGCCGCGCACTTGGGCACCACCACCGGCCAGCATGATGCCACGATCGACGATGTCGGCGGCCAGCTCAGGCGGGGTGCGCTCCAATGTGCGCTTAACGGCTTCCACGATCACATTGAGGGGTTCGGCCATGGCCTCGCGAATATCGCCGGCGCGGACGTTGATAGTGCGGGGCAGACCGGAGAGCAGGTGCAGGCCGCGCACATCCATGGAGGTGTTGTCGTGGGCATCGTCAGGGAAGGCGGAGCCGATGCGGATCTTTATGTCCTCAGCGGTGCGCTCGCCCACCACCAGGTTGTGCACCTTCTTGAGATAGACGCCGATGGCGTCACTGAGTTCGTCGCCAGCCACCCGCACCGACTCGCTCAGCACGGTGCCGCCCAGGCTGAGCACGGCCACTTCAGTGGTGCCGCCTCCGATATCAACAATCATGGTGCCCACCGCCTCAGTGACGGGCAGACCGGCGCCGATGGCGGCCGCCACCGGCTCATCAATTAGGTGCACCTCACGGGCGCCGGCCAGGCCGGCTTCCCGCACAGCACGGCGCTCCACACCTGTAACTCCACTAGGGATGCCGATCACCAACCGGGGCGCCACGATGCCGCGGCCTTCATTGGCCTTGCGAATGAAGGTTTTGATCATCTGCTCGGCGGCGTCGAAGTCGGCGATCACGCCGTCACGCAGGGGCCGCACGGCGCGAATGTTGCCGGGGGTGCGGCCCAGCATCATCTTGGCCTCATCACCCACGGCCAAGGGCACACCCCGCTCCAGATCCATGGCCACCACAGAGGGCTCCTGGAGCACGATGCCTTTGCCCGACACGAAGATGAGGGTGTTGGCGGTGCCCAGGTCAATACCGATATCGCGCGAAAACTGGAAACGACGAAAAAACACGGACGCCCGGCCTGCAAGGGCCGAATCATACGAGGGTGTTACAGACGGCTCTAACGGTGGAACTGATGAAAGGTGGCAGCCGAACCGGGTGCCGCATCATTGATCCATCAGCAACAGGAGACATCAACCATGGGCGTGAATTCCATCACCCTTGTCGGCCGGGCCGGCCGCGACCCCGAAGTCCGCTATTTCGAATCAGGCAGTGTGGTCGCCAACCTCACCCTCGCCGTCAACCGCCGCAGCCGTGACGACGAGCCCGACTGGTTCAACCTCGAAATCTGGGGCAAACAAGCTCAGGTAGCCGCCGACTATGTCCGCAAAGGGGCCCTGGTGGGCATCATCGGCAGCTTCAAGCTTGACCGCTGGACCGACCGGGCCAGCGGTGAGGAGCGCACCAAGCCCGTGATCCGGGTAGACCGGCTGGAATTGCTCGGCTCCAAGCGCGACGCCGAAGGTGGCGGTGGCATGGGAGGAGGCTTCGGTGGTGGCTCTCCAAGCGAGGAGGAAGTGCCCTTCTAAGCCGGGTCTGGCTCAGTGGGAATCGCGGCGCTTCTTCCAGATGCGCAGCCCCAGCCTGACGGCGCCGGCGGCCAAGGCCAGCACCAGCACCAGCTTCACAGCCTTGGCCACCGGCTCTATCCAGAGCTCCACATTTGCGTAGCCCTCACCCAGTGCCAGGCCCGCCAAGGTGAGTAGCAGGGTCCAGATAAGGCTGCCGGCCGTGGTCCAAAGCAGGAAAGGCGCTATGGGCATCATCTCGATGCCCGCGGGCACCGATATCAAGGTGCGGATGCCAGGCACCAGCCGGCCCCAAAACACCAAAGCGGTGCCGTATTTGGCAAACCAATCGCGGCTGCGGTGGAGCTCCTTGGGGCTGATGCCAATCCAGCGGCCGTGGCGCGCTAGCCATTGCTCCAGGCGCTGCTCGTTGATCAGCCGGCCGATGCCATACCAAGGCAAAGCCCCCAGCACGGTGCCGAGCAGCCCCGCCACTACCACTGGCAGCAGGGCCAATTGGCCCTGCTGCACATAAAAGCCCCCGAGGGGCATGATCAATTCGGAGGGGATCGGCGGGAAGAGGTTCTCAAGGAACATCGCCGCAAAGATCGCTCCATAGCCAAGCCAGGGATTGGCCTCCACTGCCGCACCAATCAGCTGAGGCAGCTGTTGCACCAGTTCGCCAATCCCCATCGGGCTCGTCTCAGTAGCGGTAGTGATCGAGCTTGTAGGGCCCGGCTACCGGCACGTTGATGTAATCAGCCTGCTCCTGGGAGAGCTGGGTGAGCTTGGCGCCGATCTTGTCGAGGTGGAAGCGGGCCACCATCTCATCGAGGTGCTTAGGCAGCACATACACCTGCTTGGCGTACTGGTCGCCCTTGGTGAACAGCTCAATCTGAGCCAGCACCTGGTTGGTGAAGGAGGCGCTCATCACAAAACTGGGATGGCCTGTAGCGCAACCCAAATTCACCAAACGGCCCTCAGCCAGCAGGATAATTTTGTTGCCGCTGGGCAGCACAATATGATCAACCTGAGGCTTGATGTTATCCCAGGTGTACTGCTTTAGGGATACCACATCGATCTCATTGTCGAAGTGACCGATGTTGCAGACGATCGCCTGATCCTTCATCTGAATCAGGTGCTCGTGGCGGATCACCTTGAAGTTGCCAGTGGCAGTCACGAAGATGTCCACATCGCCCACCACATCGTCAAGACGCACGACGCGATAGCCCTCCATCGCGGCCTGCAGGGCGCAGATGGGATCAACTTCGGCGATCATCACCGTGGCGCCAAGACCGCGCAGCGACTGAGCTGAGCCCTTACCCACATCGCCGTAGCCAAGCACCAGGGCAACCTTACCGGCCACCATCACATCAGTGGCGCGCTTGATGCTGTCCACCAGGGATTCGCGGCAACCATAAAGGTTGTCAAACTTGCTCTTGGTGACCGAATCGTTGACGTTGATCGCCGGGAAGGGCAGCTCGCCACTCTTCTGCATTTGATAGAGGCGCGCCACACCTGTGGTGGTCTCCTCGGTAACGCCCTGAATTTCGGCGTAGATGCGGGAGTAGAAGCCAGGCTGGGCGGCCAGCTTTTGGCGAATGCTGTTGAAGAGGGCGGTTTCCTCTTCGTTGGAGGGGTTATCTAGAACTGAAGGATCGCTCTCAGCCTTAGTACCCAACACCACGAGTCCAGTGGCATCGCCACCGTCGTCGAGGATCATGTTAGGTGTGCCACCATCGCCCCACTCAAGGATGCGGTGAGTGAAGGCCCAATACTCATCAAGGGTTTCGCCCTTGTAGGCAAACACCGGCACATTGGCCGCTGCAATCGCGGCGGCAGCGTGATCCTGGGTTGAGAAGATGTTGCAGCTGGCCCAGCGCACTTCGGCGCCGAGAGCCACCAAAGTTTCAATCAGAACCGCAGTCTGAATCGTCATATGCAGGGAACCTGCAATGCGGGCGCCCTTGAGGGGCTGCTCAGCGCCAAACCTGGAGCGCAGGGCCATCAGGCCAGGCATCTCAGTTTCGGCAATTGCAATCTCTTTGCGGCCAAAATCGGCCAGGCCGAGATCTGCAATTACATAGGTATTGGTGCTTTGCAGCACGGGCGCGGAAGCCGTTGAGGCGGGTGAAGCCACCATGGTTTTGCTTGGGGTACTGCTCGCTCCCGGCTGGGAGGGCGTGGTTTGGAAATATCTGCGGAGACGCCGAGGCTTCGGGCTCGCTTAAAGGGCAATCTACAAGGAGCACCTCAACTCTCGTGATGCAAGCCCCGTGATTCAAGCCCTGAGTGATGCCGCCGCCACCCAGGCCTTCGGGCGGCAACTGGCGCTGCGTCTACCCGCTGGCAGCATCCTGCTGTTGGCAGGTGACCTGGGGGCCGGCAAAACCTGCCTGGTGCAGGGCCTGGCCGCCGGCCTCGGCATTGAGGAACCAATCACCAGCCCCACCTTCGCCCTCGCCCAGCACTACCCGCTGCCGAAGGGCGGCGGGCTGGTGCACCTCGATCTCTACCGGCTGGAGCTGGCCGCCGCCGCCGACGAACTATTTGCCCAGGAGGAGGAGGAAGCCCGAGCCCTAGGCGCCCTGCTGGCAGTGGAGTGGCCCGAGCGACTCAGCAGCGCACCGGCCGGCTGCTGGCAAATCCAGCTCAGCTTGAGCGACCCCTTCAACCCAGAAGCTGGACGCCTGATCGAGGTGCGTTCGCCGAGCTGAACGACCGGCCGGGGCAGCTTGCTGTTTTATTTGGCTAGCTAAGTCTTGGCTTAGCTAGCTGCCGCGAATGAAGTGCCCGCCCCCAGCAGCGCAGCAATGATCTGGGCGTTGGCCGCCGGGAAGGGATATTCGCCCAGCTGCTCAGGCCGCACCCAGCGCACCTGCTGGGAGGCCAGCGGCTGGGGCTCGCCGCTCAACCAGGTGCAGAGATGCACCACAAAGCACAACCTCTTATGGCTGTAGGCGTGCTCCACCACGATCAGCTCCTCGCCCACCTCCACCTCAATCGCCAACTCCTCCGCCAGCTCACGGCGGATCGTTTCATCGATCAGCTCACCCGGCTCCTGCTTGCCGCCGGGGAATTCCCACAACCCCCCCAGCAAACCCTCATTGAGCCGCTGATCGATCAGCACCTCACCGGCGCCGTTGCGCACCACCCCCACGCCGATCACCTGGAACGGCAACTCGCTGCTCAACCGGCTACATAAGCCTCTACGGCATCGCTGATGCGGCGCAGGCCGGCGAGTCCGTCACGCTCCAAGTTGCGCACCCGATCGCGGCTGATACCCAGAATGCGGCCGATACCGGTGAGACTCATCGGCTCGCCACCCTCAGGGTTGTCAGCGCAGGGGATGCCGTAGCGCATCTTCAGCACCCGCCCCTGCAGCTCCGGCAGTTGCTCCAGCAGCGCTCGCAGGTCGCCCTTTAGGCACTCTCCATCCACCCGCTCCTCCGGCAGCTCCGCATCTCCTGCCAGCAG
>NZ_PXXO01000015.1 GCF_003011885.1 Cyanobium usitatum str. Tous | reverse complement strand
AGTTGCCAATTCAGCGATCAGGGTTCATAGTGGATGAACGGAGCTGCGCAGTCAGCTTCCAAGCAGTCATCTCTTGACTGCTCCTGTTCACCCTCCGGAAAGGGTCACAGGACCTCCTGAGTTACACCACTCGGAGGGGCGCTACCCACATCCTCTAAAGCACTGTGGGTCTGATACTTCTGCAGGGTGGGATCCAGATCTCCTGCTTGAAAGTCACTCCAGATCTGGGCGCTGATGAGCTGGGCACGGGCAACGGCAAGAGGACCGTCCCAGCGACCCAGGCGGTGCAACCGCTGATCGATGGCATTGACCCGCACCCGCATCTGGATCGAACCGTTGTTCCACCGAAGCGTTGGCGCCTTACGCATCAGACCAGCGCGAAAGACCTGCCATGCCATGAACGACCCACAGGATCCAGGTCAAGTCCCCACTTAAACATGCACTTAGCATGTCGCACTAAGGACACGGTCTTATGCGCTAGAGATAGCTTCCGAGGCGCTTAACCGTTCTCCTATGCCCCTGAAATCTCAGTGCTGGTCCGTGGTTTGGCGCTGATGCACCAGGTCCAAGGTGTCCTCTATCAGCTGGGCCGCCTGCTCGGAGGTCATGGTGGGGAATCCGGGGAATGGCCAGGTTGTAACTGGGCCTTCAAAGGCACGCTGTAGCGGACGTCACGACCGCGCCAGCCGCTCCTCCAGCTCACCGCCAGGAGGCAAACGCCCCAGCAGTGAGAGAATCAGATCCAATCCAGGGGTACTCGTGACAAACGGCAAGGGATCTGCGCGCTCAGCACTGTCGACCCTGCTGCTTGGCTTCGGCGCCGTTGGCGGCTTGGCCCTGCTGGTGTGGCTGACGCTGGTGATGCTCGACCTCAAGCACCTCAACACCTCGGGCTTCACCCTGCCCTAGCCAATCCCCGTGCGGGCGATGTCGAGCACATCGGCCATGGAGCGGATCTGATTAATGGTGCTGGCTAGCTGGCTGGCACTTTCAAGCTCCACCCGCAGATCGATGCGGGCCGGCTTGCCGGGATTGGTGCGCACCCGGGCATCGCAGACGTTGATGCGGTGATCTGAAAGGCGAGTGAGGATGTCTTTAAGCACCCCAACGCGATCGAGCACCTCGATGCGCAGCTGCACCGGGTAGCGGCGCGGGCGCGTCTCGGAGGCGGAATTCCAGCGCACCGGCAGCCGCCTTTCGGCCGGCACCTGGGCCACATTGGAGCAGTCCTGGCGGTGGATGGTGATGCCATGGTTGCCGAGAGCCACCGCCCCAAGAATCTGCTCGCCAGGCAGGGGACTGCAGCAGCCCCCGAGCCTGTAATCGAGGCCCTCAAGGCCAAGGATTGAGCTGGTGCCACCCCCACCCACCGGCGCTTGATGCGCCACCTGGGCAGCGTGGGCCGCCACCTTGGCCGCGACCTGCTCATTGCTGACCACGGGGGCGGAGGCTTCGCTGGCCAGACGCATTTCCTCCCGCAGCCTGTTGAGCACCTGATGCAGGGTGACCCCACCAAAGCCGAGGGAGGCCAGCAGGTCCTCGGTGCAGGTGAGATTGCAGCGGCGGGCCACCTTGGCCATCGCCTCACCATTGAGCAGGGCATCGAAGCCATCGCGGCCGAGCTCGCGCTCGAGCATCTCGGTGCCGCGCTGGAGGTTGTCTTCTCGGTGGCTGGTTTTATACCAGTGGCGAATGCGATTACGGGCCGTGGGGGTAGCGACGAAATTGAGCCAGTCGAGGCTTGGATGGGCCGTCTTGGCGGTAACCACCTGCACGAAGTCACCATTCCGCAGAGGCGTGGCGAGCGGGCATAGCCGGTCATTAATGCGCACGCCCTGGCAATGATTGCCGATTTCCGAGTGGATGCGATAGGCGAAATCTACGGCCGTAGAACCCTTACGCAAACCCACCACATCGCCATTGGGAGTAAATACAAACACCTCCTCATCAAAGAGATCTTCTTTGATCGAGCGCAGGAAGTCGTTGCTGTCGGTGCCACCGTCATCCTTCTGCCAATCAACCAGCTGCCGCAGCCAGTTGAACCGCTCGGCATCTGCTCCAGAGGCGGCCGGCGAACCGCCCTCCTTGTATTTCCAATGGGCAGCAATGCCGTATTCGGCCACTTGGTGCATGTCGGTGGTGCGAATCTGCACTTCGATCGGCCGATGCCGGCCGATCACCGCCGTATGCAGGGATTGGTAGCCATTGGGCTTAGGCAAGCCGATGTAATCCTTGAAGCGCCCCGGGATCGGCCGGAAGGTGTCGTGCACCACCGCTAAAGCCCGATAACAACTCTCGAAGTTGGGGCAAAGAATCCGCAGAGCCGCCACGTCGTAGATCTCGTGGAACGCCTTCTGCTGGCGCTGCATCTTGCTCCAGATGCCATAAAGGTGCTTGGGCCGGCCGCTTACTTCGCAATTGGCCAAGCCCACGGCGGCAAGCCGGTCGCGCAGCAATTGCACCGTGACCGCCAGGCGCTCCTCGCGCTCGCTGCGCTTGGTGGCCACCTGCTGCTGCACATCCCGATAGGCCTCGGGCTCGAGGATCTTGAAGGCCAGATCTTCCAGCTCCCACTTCAGCCGGCCAATGCCGAGGCGATTGGCCAGGGGGGCATAGATCTCCCGGGTTTCCCGGGCGATGCGCAACTGCTTTTCGGGCTTGAGCGCCGCGATGGTGCGCATGTTGTGCAACCGATCGGCCAGCTTCACCAGCACCACCCGGATGTCGCTGGCCATGGCCAGGAACATGCGGCGCAGGTTTTCAGCCTGGGCTTCGGTGTGGTTGGTGAAGTGAATGCCGCCGAGCTTGGTAACCCCCTCCACCAGCGACCGCACCTCGGCGCCGAAGTGCTGTTCGATCTCCTCAGCGGTGACCTCGGTGTCCTCCACCACGTCGTGCAGGAAGCCCGCAGCGATCACGCCGGCGCTGGCACCGATATCACGCAGCAGGTCGGCAACGGCGACCGGATGAATGATGTAAGGCTCGCCACTGGCCCGATACTGGCCCTCATGAAGCTGGTAGGCGAAGTCAAAAGCAGAGGCCAGCAGGGCCTCGGCATCGGTGGGGCAGCTCACCCCCTGTCCCGGCGGCACATGCTCGATGCAGCGCTGCAACCAGTCCGGCAGGGGCACGCCGTAGTCGGCAGGAGTGCGGATTGGCTTGCGCACCAGAGCTGGAGCGGCCGCCACTCGAGTGGCTACGGCCGATGCATCCAGATTTGGGGCCGCCCTGAGCATTTAAGCCTGCGGGTTCCCCTCATCGTAGGCAAGTGGGGCCAAGCTGGTGGCCATGACCAGCCCCGTGCTCGCAATTGAGAACCTGGTGGTGCGCTATCCCGAAGCGGAGCGCCCCACCCTCGACGGCCTGAACCTGACCCTGGCGGCCGGCGATCGCCTGGCCCTGGTGGGTCCTTCCGGCTGCGGCAAGAGCACCGTGGCGCGGGCAGTGCTGCAACTACTGCCCCCGGGCAGCCAGTGCAGCGGCTCCCTGCTGCTAGCGGGTCAGGACCCCAGCCAAATGGCCCGTCCGGCCCTGCGCCAACTGCGCGGTGAAGCGGTGGGGCTGGTGTTCCAGGACCCGATGACCCGCCTCAACCCACTGCTGACGATCGGCGATCACCTGGCCGACACCCTGGCGGCCCACCGGCCCCGCTGGCAGAGGCGCCAGGTGCGACAACGGGCGGAAACCCTTCTGACCCGGGTGGGCATCGGCCCGGAGCGCTACGGCAGCTATCCCCATGAATTCAGTGGCGGCATGCGCCAGCGCTTAGCGATCGCCCTGGCGATGGCCCTGGAGCCGCCGCTGGTGATCGCCGATGAACCCACCACCAGCCTGGATGTGGCCGTAGCCGGCCAGGTGATGGCGGAGCTCAGCAACCTCTGCCGCGAAGCGGGCAGCGCCCTGCTGCTGATCAGCCACGACCTGGCCATGGCGGGCCGCTGGTGCGACCAGATCGCCGTACTTGATCAGGGACGCCTGGTGGAACAGGCGCCAGCCCGGCAGTTGCTGATGGCCCCCGCCTCCGCCCTGGCCCAACGGCTGGTGGCCAAGGCACGGGAGCGGGAGGGCGCCGAAAGTTTGCCGCCACCGCCAGCATCGCTACTGCTGGAAATCGAGCAGCTGCGCAGCTGGCATCCACTGCAATCCCTGCCCTGGCAAGCCCGCTGGCTTAAGGCGGTGGATGGCGTCAGCCTGCGCCTGCAGCAGGGCGAAACCATCGGCTTGGTGGGAGCCTCCGGCTGCGGCAAAAGCACCCTCTGCCGCGCCCTGATGGGGCTGGCGCCGGTGCGGGGTGGCACGGTGCGGCTGCAGGGCACAAACCTGCTCAGCCTGCGGGGCCGAGCCCTGCGCCAGGCCCGGCGCGGCATTCAGATGGTGTTTCAGGACCCGCTGGCCTGCCTCAACCCCCAGATGGTGGTGGGTGAGACGATTGCCGATCCCCTGCTGATCCACGGCCTGGCCAACCGCTCCCAGGCCCGTCAACGCGCCCGCGAACTGCTGACAGCGGTGGGGCTCACCCCCCCGGAAAGCTTTGAAAACCGCCTGCCCCGCACACTCTCTGGTGGTCAGCAGCAACGGGTAGCGATTGCCCGTGCCCTGATCCTGGAGCCCCAGGTGCTGCTCTGCGATGAGAGCGTCAGCATGCTGGATGCCGAGGTGCAGGCAGATGTGCTGGCCCTGCTGCGGGAGCTGCAGGAGCGCCTGGGGTTGGGGATGCTGTTTGTCACCCACGACCTGTCGGTGGCCAGTGGCTTCTGCCACCGGGTGCTGGTGCTGGAGGGGGGGAAGATCGTGGAGGAGGGCCCCGGCTCCCGGCTGCTGAGCGATCCCCAGACCGCCATCACCCGAATCCTGGTGGAAGCCTGCCCGCGACTGCCCACAGCTGCATGACCCTGCCTAACGCCGCCTGAGCACCGCCAGCAAACGCTCGAACACCTCCGGCAGCGGCGCTTCGCACACCAGCCGCTGCTTGGTGATCGGGTGATCAAGTCCCAGCTGTACGGCGTGCAAAGCCTGGCCAGGCAGCTCGAGCGGCAGCTTGCGGCAGCGGGAGTAGGTGGGGTCGCCCACGATCGGGTGACCGACGTGGGCGCAGTGCACCCGGATCTGGTGGGTGCGACCGGTGTCGAGCTTGAAACGCAGCAGGCTGTAATCCCCCAGGCGCTCTACCAGGCGCCAGTGGGTGCAGGCATGACGCCCCGAATCGTCGTGAACCACGGCATATTTTTTGCGGTCGACGGGATGGCGGCCGATCGCCCCGACGATCGTGCCGGAGTCGCCAGCCGGTTGGCCGTGCACCACCGCCAGGTACTGGCGAGAAGCGATGCGCTTCTGGATCTGCACCTGCAGCTTCACCAGGGCCTCCTGGCTCTTGGCCACGACGATGCAACCCGTGGTGTCCTTATCGAGCCGATGCACGATGCCGGGCCGCAGTTCGCCGCCGATGCCGGGCAGATCTGGGCAGTGGTGCAACAGGCCATTCACCAGGGTGCCGTCCTTGTTGCCAGGCGCCGGATGCACCGTGAGCCCGGCGGGCTTGTTGAGCACGATCAGGTGGGCGTCTTCAAACAGCACATCAAGCGGCATCGCCTGGGGCAGCAGGTAGGGGAGGGGCTCGGGCGGCGGCATCCACAGCGCCACGCTGTCGCCTTGGCGCAGGGGTGTCTTGGCCCGCCCCGTGACGCCGTTCACCTGCACGTAGCCCGCCTCGATGAACTTCTGAATCCGGGCGCGGCTCTGCTCCGGCCGCTGGGCCACCAGCCAGCGATCCAGCCGCATCGGCAGCGGCTTGGGATAGGTGAGGGTCAGCAGCTCACCTTCGCCCTCACCAAATTCGCTCATGGAGGAGTCAAAACCGGCAGCTCAAGCGCAATGGCCCCCAAGCGAGCGCAGCGAAAATCATCGAGCAGCTTGGTGGCCATGCGCAGGCTGTCGCCACTGGTGTGGCGCTCCGCAGCGGTCACCAGCCAGCCCTCCACATCCGGGCCGCCGCCGGGCAGCACACCCAGGGGGATGCCATAGCGCTGGCCCACCAGCCCAGCCGGCACGCCAGCAGCTGGCTCGGCTTCAAGCAGGGTGAGCAGCTGCAGGAAGGCCCGGGCTGCGGCTTCGTTGTCGTAGGCCGCCTGGCCGATGTCGTCGCACAAGGCCAAGCGCAGGGCTGCCTGCTGGTCGTCGAGGCGGGGCGGCAGCACGCCGGGGGCGTCGAGCAGGTCGAGGTCCTGGCCCAGCCGCACCCAGCGCAAGCTGCGAGTCACACCGGCACGGCGGGCACTGTCTACGACTTTCTGACGCACCAGCCGATTGATCAAGGCCGATTTACCCACATTGGGGAAGCCCAGCATCAGCGCCCGCACCGGCCGTGGCTTCATGCCCCGCCCCGCCCGGCGAACATTGAGGGCCACGCCGGCTCGGATCGCCGCCTGCTGCAGCTGCTTAACGCCGGTGCCGGCCTTGGCATCACACCACCAGCAGGTCTGCTCCTGGGCTCGAAACCAGGCGGTCCAGGCCTGGCGCACCGGCGGCGGGATCATGTCGACCCGGTTGAGCACAAGCAGGTGTTGCTTATTGCCGATCCAGCGCTGCAGCCGCGGGTGGGAGGTGGCCATGGGTATGCGGGCATCGCGCACCTCGATCACCAGGTCCACCTTGGCCAGGTTGGCGCTGAGAGCTTTCTCCGCCTTAGCGATGTGGCCTGGATACCACTGAATCGCTGGAGCGTTGACGCTGAGCGGAAGCGTCTGGGGCATCAGGGCACCACCAGCACCGGACAGGGAGCCAGCTGGATCACCCGGGCGGCGGTGCTCTGCTGATCGCTCTCGATCGCAATGCCGCGGGTGCCCATCACGATCACGTCAGCATTGATCTCATCTGCCACATCGCCGATCACGAAGGCGGGCTTGCCCTCCCGCTCGATCACCTGGCAGCTCACGCCGGCCTCTTCAAAGCGAGCGCGGGCTTGCTGCAGCAGGGCAGCAACCGCAGCTGGGTCGTCCTGCTCGGGCTCCACTACCGACAGCAACACCAAAGTGCTGTCGTGCTGCTGGGCCAGTTTCAAGGCCACCGCAGCCGTTTCCATCGCCTGACGGCTCTGGTCGATGGGAAAGAGAACGGTGTCAAACATGGGGCGTAATGCGGCTGGGCAGATGCAAGCCCGTGGCTTCAGTCTGGGGGTCCCTTCGTCGCCCGGCCAGGGCGGATGGCAGGGGGGAATCCGAAGCCTGGGCTGGCTGGGGCCCGCGGGGGCTAATCTCCCCCGGCAATTCAGTTATTCCATAACCCATGGCGAAGCGATCCCTGGCCAGCCTTTCGGCCGATGAGCTCCGCGGCAAGCGCGTGCTGGTGCGGGTTGACTTCAACGTACCGCTAGATGACGCCGGTGCCATCACCGACGACACCCGCATCCGGGCCGCCCTGCCCACGATCAATGACCTGAGCAGCAAGGGCGCCAAGGTGATCCTGGCGGCCCACTTCGGCCGTCCCAAGGGCCAGGTGAACGAAGCCATGCGCCTCACCCCCGTGGCTGCCCGCCTCAGCGAGCTGCTCGGCAAGCCCGTGGTGAAAACCGACAGCTGCATCGGCCCCGAAGCCGAAGCCAAGGTGGCAGCCATGGCCGAAGGCGATGTGGTGCTGCTCGAAAACGTGCGCTTCTTCGCTGAAGAAGAGAAGAACGACGCCGGTTTCGCTGCCCAGCTAGCAGCCCTTGCCGATGTTTACGTGAATGACGCCTTCGGCGCCGCCCACCGGGCCCACGCCTCCACCGAGGGCGTCACCAAGGCGCTCAGCCCCAGCGTGGCCGGCTACCTGATGGAGAAGGAGCTGCAGTATCTGCAGGGCGCCATCGACGAGCCCAAGCGCCCCCTGGCGGCGATCGTGGGCGGCTCCAAGGTGAGCTCCAAAATCGGCGTGCTTGAGGCCCTGATCGATAAGTGCGACAAGGTGCTGATCGGCGGCGGCATGATTTTCACCTTCTACAAAGCCCGTGGCCTAGCGGTGGGCAAGAGCCTGGTGGAAGAGGACAAGCTTGAGCTGGCCAAGGAGCTCGAGGCCAAGGCGGCCGCCAAGGGCGTGCAGCTACTGCTGCCCACCGATGTGGTGCTGGCCGACAACTTCGCCCCCGACGCCAACAGCCAGACCGTGTCGATCGACGCCATCCCCGATGGCTGGATGGGCCTTGACATCGGCCCCGACTCGCTCAAAGCCTTCCAGGAAGCCCTGGCCGACTGCAAAACCGTGATCTGGAACGGCCCCATGGGCGTGTTCGAGTTCGACAAGTTTGCCGCCGGCACCAACGGCATCGCCCACACCCTGGCCGACCTAAGCGGCAAGGGCTGCTGCACGATCATCGGTGGTGGCGACTCCGTGGCAGCCGTGGAAAAGGTGGGCGTAGCCGAAAAGATGTCCCACATCTCCACCGGCGGTGGCGCCAGCCTGGAGCTGCTGGAAGGCAAGGTTCTTCCCGGCGTGGCAGCACTAGATGAAGCCTGATCTGGAAGTGGCCTGATCCAGGCTGACCGCGACAGGGGGGCTCAGGCCCCCTTTTTTTGTTGGCGCTGGTCCTTGTCCCAGCCCGGCAAGCCAAAGCGGCGCTGAAGCTCGGCCCGTTCGGTCATCCAGCGGCGACGCTGCTCCATCGCCTGGTCCTGCAGGTTGCGCTGGCAGGTCTGCAAGGCATCGACGCCAAGGGCCGGCACCATGCAGCGCTCGGCCTGGCTCAGTTGGTCCAAGCGTTCGACGGAAACCCGCTGCTCCAGCTGCCGGCGGGCAGCGAAATAAGCCTGGCGCTCCTGGCTGCTCAATTTGGCCATCGCCTCGGCCTGCTGGCGTTGCATCGCTTCGCGGCGCTCAGGGTTGGGGCGCCTTCCGTAACCGGTGCCTTCGGCGAAGGCCGCAGCACCGGCACCACTCACCCCCATGGTTAACAAGGCGCCTACCAGAACCAGGGAGGCAGGGCGCTTTCCGGCTCTAGGCAAAAAGGTGTGCAAGAGGTTCATGGCTGTAGGTGAGGTGGGGTGGGGTGGGGTGGAGCCGCTTGGGGCGAATCCACCCCTCAACCCTGGACGCTCCATTTCACTGAAATGTGACTAACACGGCCGCAAGTTGTGACCGGATCTGACTGTGCACAACCGCAGCGCCGGCTGAAGCCGGCTTCAGCAACCGGAGATCACACCACCCAAGATGCCGCCCATCGCGGCCCCCATTGGCAGGCTCCAGAGGCGATTGCGGGAGTTGCTGGCCAACATCGCTCCCAGTCCGCCACCAATGGCAGCCCCGGTCAGCACGGTGCCCCTATTGCAGCGATACACGGGAGTAGGGCTATAGAGCTCAGGCTCAGAGGCGATGGGGTAGCCATAGGGACTCACGGGCAGGGGGGCATAGGTTCGGCCTCGGGGCGGACCGTAGTTGTCGTAGGCGTAGCGCTGACCGCCGTAGGCGTAGCGCTGATCCCCGTAGCGCTGATCGCCGTAGGGATAGGCCTGGGCGGCCTCAGGAGCCAGGGCTGCACTGCCGAGCAGGCCGGCCAAAACGAGAGGAAGAGCAGAGAGGCGCATGGTTGATCTTGCGGAAGGTGGTGTGGCGGGAGGTGGTGTGGCGGGGAATGGGATTCGGAGAAAGAAAAGCGAAAAGGCCGTCAGAGGCTCAGGCCGGGCCGCCCGGGCAGCTGGGCGGTGAAGCCCTGGCGGCCCATCAGAAGCTGCCATTCCTGCTGATCGCGCCGCCTCTGACGCTCCCGAGCCTGCTCATCGCGGCGCAGGCACTGGACGTTGTCCCAGCGCTCACGGGCGCTGCTGAGGCAGCGATCCAGTTGGTCGAGGCGCCACTGGGTCTGGCGATAGGACTGATCCGCCAAGGCCCTCTGAGCCTGAACCAAGCCGCGCTGGAGGCCCGAATTGGGGCCCCAGGGAGCGACGGCTCGACCTGAGAACTGGGGATCGGCCAGGGCGGAGCCGGCACTGACGGCGCCGCTACCCAACAGGCCCAGCACCAGGGCCAGGCGGGGAAGGGGAAAGGACTTCATGGGAAGAAGGTGGGTGAAATGCTGCAGCCTTGGGCTGTCACCCCGGAACTTTGCGGCGACCCAACGGGCGAAGTGCAACCGAGTTACCACCAACCTGTGACCAAATCCGACAGGCGCGGAGCGTTAGCGAGCAAAGTCAGCTCCCGGCCTGGCTTTTGGAGCTTCCCCACAGGGCGATTCCAAAACGAAATCCAAAGGCGGGGCTAGGGCCATTGCCGGAGCCATCGCTCTCCAGCCGCTCCAGCCCACCGCCGTGGGCGGCCGCCACCCGAGCGGCAATCGCCAGCCCCAGGCCGCAGTGGCCGCTGCCACCTCGGGCGGCATCGAGCCGCTGGAAGGGCATCAAGGCCTGATCCCACTTAGCGGCAGGGATGCCTGAGCCCCCATCCCAAAGCACGATGCGGAAGCCCGCCCCCTCAGGCGGCCCGGACTGCAGTACCAGCCTCAGCGGTGGTGCGCCGTAACTGCGGGCGTTATCGATCAAATTGGCCACGGCCCTGGAAAGCGCCACCGGCTGCACCACGCGCAGCAAGGGCTGCAGCTCCAGCTCCAGGGTGTCGGCATCCAGGCCCGCCGCCACCTCGGCCAGCAGCTGGTCAAGCGGCACCGCCACGGCCACCTCGTTGTCGTTACCGCCAGCGAACAGCAAAAACTGTTGAGTGATCCGCTCCAGGGCCGCCAAATCGGCCTCAGCCTGTTGCAGATCCACTCCCGGCAAGCCGGCCAAGCTGAGCCGAAAGCGCAGTCGTGTAATCGGGCTTTTGAGGTCGTGGGCGATGCCACCCAACATCACCGAACGCTCCTGCTCGACGCGCCCCAAGCGCCGCACCATTGCATTGAAGCGGCCGGTGAGCTGGCGCACGGTGGTGGTGCCACGCTCCTCCGGCAGAGCGGGTGGCCGGGCGGCGGTGCCTACCCCGCCCAGGGCCCGCTGCAGCTGATGCAGGGGGCGTTGCACCTCGATCCAGAAAAACAGCAGCAGTGCCACGCTGCCGCCCAGCCCCAGACCCGCCAGCAGCAGCCAGGGATCGGGCGGCCAGCGGCGGGCCGGCGGAATCGGCGCCAGCAGCCACACCGGCTCCAGCGGCGCCAGCAGTTGCACCCACACACCCCTGGGCGGCAGCGCCGCCGGCAGCACGGTGGGACAGGGCCGCAGCTCACGGCAGAGCTGCTGGCGCAGCAGCCATCCCTCGGCAGCCAGCGCAGAGTTGGTGGAGGTGGGCGGAAGGGCCCCGACTCGCAGGGACAGGCCACTGAGCCGGGCCAGGGTCGCCGGCGGCAAGCGATCGAGGGCCAGCTCCGCTAGGCGCACCTGAAACAGCACCTCGGGCCCCAACTGGGCAATGCGGGCCCGCTGCAGACGCTCGGCCAGCAGCGCCTGCAACTGGGCCGTACTCAGCAGGGCAACCCCAAGTCCCACCAGGCCGTAGCGCAGGGCGGTCCTAACGGCTGCGAGGTTGACCATCGGGCACGAATACATAGCCATAGCCCCACACCGTCTGCAGATAGCGGGGGCGAGCGGGATCCGGCTCCACCAATTTGCGTAGCCGCGAGACCTGCACATCCATGCTGCGGCTGTCTGTCACTGAATCCGGCCCCCGCGCCAGCTCGACCAGCCGCTCACGCGAAAGGGGTCGGTGCGGATGCTGCACAAAGGCCGCCAGTAAAGCGAATTCGCCTGAGGTGAGCACCGTGATCCTTCCCCCCTGCTCCAGGGTGCGGGCCGCCAGATCCAGCACCTGCTCACCAATCGTCAAGGACTCCCCTTCGGCCAGGGGCGTACCGGCCGGCAGGGCGACGCGGCGACGCAAAACCGCCTCAATGCGGGCGGTGAGCTCCCGCGGCAGGAACGGCTTGGCCAGATAGTCGTCGGCGCCCTGCTCTAGGCCGATGATCCGATCCACCGGATCGCCTTTAGCGGTGAGCATCACTACCGGCAGATCGTCACCGCCGTCGCGCAAGCGCCGCAGCAGGGTGAGGCCGTCGTCTCCCGGCAGCATCAGATCCAGCACCACCAGATCGGGACGCTGGCCTGCCAACCGCGCCATCAGCTGGGCTCCGTCTGCCAGGCAGCGCACGTCATAGCCCTGGTCGATCAGGTAGGTGCCCACCATGCTCCGCAATTCGGGGTCGTCATCGACCACCCAGATGCTTTGGCCTGGGGACATCGCGATGCCATTCCGGAAAGATTTAGTCACAGCTTGGCCGGAATCTGGCAATAGCGGGCAGCACAGGGCTGCATAGCCTGAGTTCATTCCCACCTAAGCCATGCCCACCGCAACCATGGTTCCTGGTGTTAGTCACCCGCTGCGACTTATCGCCAGCCGCCTGGCGGGAGTGCTGCTTTTGGCCACTGTCGTCAGCCCAGAACTGCCGGCACGGGCGGCCGATGAGTTTGAGGTGTACCAACAGCGGTTAGCGCAATTGTTCCGGCAGCTCGATCGCAACGGTGATGGCAGGCTGGAGCTTGATGAAGTGCGCGCCAACGCCTACCTTCTGCGCCACTTCGAGCGGCTCGACCGCGGCGGCAAGGGTTACCTAGTGCCCGGGGACCTGCGTTAAGGATCCAGCTGGGTCTTGTCGGCCACCACCAGCACCCGCTTGGTGGCACTGACGATGCCCTTGGGATGGACCAGCAAAATTGCCCAGGTCTGGGATCCCGGCGTGAAGGGAGCCTGCACCGACTTGAACAGGCCACCGCCACCCAATGCTCCCAGCTGGAGCTCAGGGCTCTCCAGAGCGTTCACCTGCTGACCGGTAAGGGCCACCAAACCACCCGCCGCGATCGCCCCCTCCAGGGGCTCGTCAAACAACGCGTCAACGTCATAACGCTGACCTGTGAGCACCGCATCCGGGATCAAAAGACTCACGGGTAGATCGGCCTCACCGCTGCGCATCAGGGTCTGCTCTCGAATCACTATCTGGCCATTGATGCGGCCCCCAGGACCGCCACTGCTGCTGAGCACCAGCTGTTGCTGGCCATCGAGCCGGTAGCGAGTAGGGCCTTCCTGCCGGCTGCCGGTCACCTGGAGCTGCACGGTGCTGCGCCCATCACGCAAAGGCTTGCCCGTGGTGAGCTGCCAGCGGGCATCAGGGAACTGCCGCAGCACGCTGCGCCTTCGCAGTTCCACCAGGGTTACGTCGAGCCCAGGACCGTCCTCCATGGCGCCCCTGAGCTCGCCGGTGCCGTTGAGGGCCGCTTCCAGGGCCTGGAGCTGAGCCGCACTGGGCCCGGCACCAGCAAGAGCGGGCACCGTACTGACCAGCAGGACGACGAGCCCGGCCAGGCTTCGGGGCAGAAATCGGCCAAGTAGCTGGAGACGCGGCATGGGGCGGCGGAAACCGCTTTTAAGTTAGGCATGCTTCAGCCCCAGCACCCATGCCCAGGCTCCTAATTGCTGCCAGCGGCACCGGTGGCCACCTATTTCCTGCTCTAGCAGTGGCCGATGCCATGCCGGCGGATTGGAACGTGTCGTGGCTGGGGGTGCCAGACCGACTGGAACGCCAGCTGGTGCCTAGCCGCTATCCACTGCACACGGTGCGGGCCGGGGGGCTGCAAGGCCGGGGCCTGCGCAAGCTGCTCAACCTGCTGCAACTGCTGCAAGCGGTTCGATCAGTGCGGCGGTTGATCCGGCGCGAACGCATCGCAGCGGTTTTTACCAGCGGCGGCTACATCGCGGCGCCTGCAATCCTGGCGGCCCGCTGGGCCGGCGTGCCGGTGGTGCTGCATGAGAGCAACGCTGTGCCCGGCAAGGTGACCCGCCTGCTGGGCCGGCTCTGCAGCCAGGTGGCGGTGGGCCTGCCCCAGGCCGCTGCCCGCCTGCCCCGCTGCCGCCCCGTGGTGACGGGAACGCCGGTGCGGCAAGCCTTTCTGGAGCCCGCCCCCCTGCCCGACTGGGCGCCCAAAGGATCCGGGCCCCTGCTACTGGTGATGGGCGGCAGCCAGGGAGCCGTGGGTCTCAACCAGATGGTGCGCCCCTTGCTTGCCAAGCTCACGGCCGCTGGCGTGCGGGTAGTGCACCTCACCGGCAGCAACGACCCCGAGGCAGGCCAGCCCCTGCCAGCCGGGGTGGTGGAGCTTCCCTTCAGCGACGAGATCCCCGGCCTGCTGCAGCACGCCGCCCTGGCGATCAGCCGCAGCGGCGCCGGCGCCCTCAGCGAGCTGGCGGTGTGCGGTACCCCGGCGGTGCTGGTGCCCTACCCCGCCGCCGCCGACCACCACCAGGACGTCAACGCCGCCGCCGCGGCCGAACTTGGGGCGGCCGTGATCGTGTGGCAGCACGGCCCCGCTGAACCGGCCCTCGAGCGCAGCCTTTGGCGGCTGCTGGGCCCGCGCCTGCGGGGGGCAGCAGCTGCTTGTGATCCCTTAAAGCAAATGTCTACAGCCATGGGCGAGCTGGCGGTGCGCGATGCCGATCAGCGAGTGGCGGCGATGCTCAGCACGCCCAAGGGTTGATCAAATCCAAACCCAAGTCGGCAAAGTCAGCCAAATCCCGAGTGGCGAGCTGAGCGCCATGGGCCAGGACAGTGGCGGCAATCACCGCATCCGCCGTGGCCATGGGCCGCGCCAACCGTTCACGGGCGCTCAACAGATCGGCGTACCAATGGGCCGCTTCACTGCTGAAGGGCCAAACCCTGCCTGCAAAGATTTCGGCCACCAGTTCATCCCAGCTCTGCTGAAGGCCCTGCTTGCGCCGCCCATCCGGAAGCCGGGCGATGCCATGCAGGATCTCCGCTTCATTCATGGCCGTGATCGCCACTCGTACCGGATCCAATCCATCCACCCAAGCCAGCACCTGGGGATGGGGCTGGGGACGCATCAACTCGGAGATCACGTTGGTGTCGAGCACGATCACTCCAGCCCCTCCCCAAACTCCGCCGGCCTGGGCTGGGAGCGACGGGCGGGGAGCTCAAGCTCAACGCCACCCAGCGAGGCGAAATGGGCATGGATCCGCTGGCCCAGGCCAGGGCCATCAGGCTTGAGGGCTCCCCAAGACAGGGCCTCTCGCAGAATCGTGCGCACTTCTTCCTCCATCGAGCGACCGTGGCGCGCTGCCTGGAGACGTAACTGCGCCTTGGTGGCCTCATCAAGGTTGCGAACCGTCAGCGTCGCCATCGAAATGCATGCAATGCAAGCAACGCTAGCGCCCTAATTCCTGCCGCAAGGCCCGCAGGATGCGGCGATTGTTGCGGTGGCTCTGATAGCCAATCCGCAGCCAGTTTTCCCCCAGCCCCTCGAAAGAGCGGCAATCGCGCAAGAGGATGTGATGGCGCCGCTCCAGGGCTTGGCGCAACGGCACTAGCGAATGCTCAGCGCGGATCAGCAGGAAGTTGGCGGCTGAAGGCAGGGGCGTGATGCCAGGCAGCTGGGCCAGCCGACGCTGCAGCCAGGCACCCTCGCGGCCGGTCCAGCGCTGCACCCTGCCGCACCAGCTCCGGTAGGCCGCCGGATCAGCCAGCAGCCGCTCCCCAACGGCGGCCGCCAGGCCATTCACCGGCCAGGGATCGCGCCAGGAAGCCCACTGGGCTAGGCGCTCGGGGTGGCCAAGGGCATAGCCAAGGCGCAGGCCCGCTATGCCGTAAAGCTTGGTGAGGCTGCGGATCACCACCAGGTTTGGATGCATAGGCAGCAGCGGGATCAGGCTCTGAGCCTCGCCACCCGGCACCAGCGGCAGGAAAGCCTCATCGGCGATCACTAGGTGAAAGCGCTGCAGCAGGGGCTCCAGGGAGGCGCGGGTCCAGAGCGCTCCAGTGGGGTTGTGGGGATTGGTGAGCCAAAGCACCTCGCCCGCCGGAGGTGCCGGATAGGCCTGAGCGGCACCAACTGCCGCAGACCCATCCACCTGCATCGGCAGCGGCTGGGGCCGCCAAGCCCCATCCCAGCAGGCCAGGGCCCGCGGATAATCGGCAAAGCCTGGCTGGGCCAACACACTCAGCCCTGCCGCCGCCGCATCCCGGGCCGCCCAGGTGAACAGCTCAGCCGCGCCATTACCCGGCAACAACCAATCGGGTTCCAGGCCATGCAGCCGGGCCAGCCCGCGGCGCAAACCTGCATAGGAGCGGTCGGGATAGGCCCGTAGTGGCGCGGTCAGCCCAGCCCACATCAAGGAGCGGCGCACAAACCAAGGCGGCCCAAAAGGAACCAGAGAGGCGCTGGCATCAAGCAACTGGGAGGGCCGGCAACCGAGCCGCGCGGCGGTGGCGGCCTGGTTGCCGCCATGGCGCTGAAGCGACCCCATTGGCATCAAGGCAACTTAAATGGCAGCGCCGTCACAATCGTGTTCTTCGCACCGGCTCCGTGTCCAGCCCCAGGCTGCAACAGCTGATCAGCGCCATTGGCCAGGTGCTGCTGGGCAAGGAGCAGGCGGTGCGGCTGGCCCTGGCCTGCCTGCTAGCCCGCGGCCATCTGCTGATCGAAGACCTGCCCGGCATGGGCAAAACCACCCTGGCCGAAGCCCTCGCCCGCGCCTTCGGCCTCGAGTTCAAGCGGGTGAGCTTCACCAGCGACCTCCTGCCAGCCGATCTCACGGGCATCAACGTCTTTGATGCCGGCAGCGCGCGTTTCCACTTCCAGCCCGGCCCCCTATTCAGCCAGGTGCTGCTGGCCGATGAGATCAACCGGGCCAGCCCCCGCACCCAGAGCGCCCTGCTGGAGGCGATGGCGGCCGGCCGGGTGAGCGTCGATGGGGTGAGTCACCCGCTGCCCGAGCCCTTCCTAGTGATCGCCACCCAGAACGGTCTCGACCAGGTGGGCACCGCCCCCCTACCGGAATCCCAGCTGGATCGCTTCTTGATGCGGCTGAGCCTGGGTTACCCGGATCGACGGGCCGAGCTTGATCTGCTCAGCGGCAAGGCGCTGCCGCCAGCCAGCCTGGAGCCCCTGCTAGATGGCGCCGGCCTGCTGGAGCTGCAGCGGCGAGCCGCCGCCCAGCACTGCTCCAGCGCCCTGCTCGACTACGTACTCGACCTGGCCGCTTTCAGCCGGCGAGCAGACCAAGCCGGCACCGGGCTGTCACCGCGGGCCTGCCAGGGGCTGGTGGCCGCCGCCCGGGCCTGGTCGCTGCTGGAGGGGCGGGACCACGTCACCCCCGCCGACGTGCAGGCGGTGCTGCCAGCTGTGGCTGAGCACAGGCTGGCTGGCAGTGCCGCAACGCTGCTGGCGGGGGTGGATGGACTTCGCTAGGGACCGGCAACTGATCAAACCGCACCGAGGCGAGCGGCTAAGGCTGGGGCTGCGCAGCCTCTACATCCTGCCGACCCGCTTCGGCTTGCTCTGGCTGGCGGGCGGCGGCCTGCTGCTGCTCGTGTCGATCCAAAGCCAGCGCAATGGTCCGCTGCTGCTGAGCTTCTTGATGCTGGGGCTGTGGCTGCTGGCCCTGCACCTCACCCAGTTCAACCTGCAAGGCCTCGAACTTGAAGCCCTGGCCCCCAGCGGTGGCTTCGCGGGCGAAATGGTCGCCTATCCGCTGCTCTGCCGCAGCCGCTGCCAGCGCGATGGGATCCAGCTGGGGCTGGCCGGCAGCGCAGCAACACCCCAACCCCTGGCGGCTGGCGAATCGGTGCTCTCGGTGCCTTGGCGCCCGGGGCGGCGGGGGTTGCAAACCCCGGGGCGACTGCGGCTGCAAACCACCGCTCCCCTCGGACTTTTTGTGTGCTGGACGCTGTGGGAACCGCCACGGCCCCAGCCCATCTATCCAGCCCGGCGGCCGGGGCCGGTGGCCGAAACCGCCTGGCCCGCCAGCAGCGACACCGCCGCCACCGCCGCTAGCAAGATCACCGCAGGTAGCGACGACTGGGACGACCTGCGCCCCCACCGCCCCGAGGACGGCCTAGCCCGACTGGCCTGGAAATCCCTCGCCCAGGGCCGGGGCCGCCAAACCAAAACCTTCGCCGATGCCACCCCTGCGGTGGGGCTACTGACGCCAGCGCCGGGCCTGCCGCCGGAGCGAGCCCTGGAGCACCTCAGCGCCGAAATCTGGCGCCGCAGCAAGGCGGGTGAGGCCTACGGCTTGGCCTTGGGCAGCACCCAACTGGCCCCAAGCACGGGCCCCGAACAACGGGACCGCTGCCTACTGGCCCTGGCCCTGGCACCTGGCGCAGCGCCATGAGTGGTAGCGCCCGCTGGCTGCAGATTCTGGGGCTAGGGGCCCTGGCGGCGGGTTTGGCGGGGCTGGATTTCAGCGCACCGCTCAGCTGGCTATCGGCGGGGCTGCTGGTGCTGGCGGGCCTGAAGCTGGCCGAGGCTCGCAGCCTGCCTGAGCGGCGACTGGTGAGCCTGCTCACCTTGATTGGCGGCGGTGTGCAGGGTGCCCAGCAAGGGGAGTTGCTGCCCAGCCTGCTGCAGCTGCTGGCCACAGCCCTGGGCCTGGCAGGGCTGCTGGCCCTGGAGGTGGGGAGCGGGCTGAGCTGGCGCGCGGTATTGCGCCGCAGCCTGGCGGTGCTGCTGGCGGCCCTGCCGGTTGCCCTGGTGTTGTTTCTGCTGGTGCCGCGAATCGAGCCGATTTGGCAAACGCCAAACCTGCGGGGTGCTGGCGCCACCGCCGTAACCGGCTTGAACAGCGAACTCGATCCAGGCAGCATCTCAAGCCTCGCTGACAACACGGGCCCGGCAGCGCGGGTGAGCTTCAGCAGCGGCACCCTGCCCGAGCCGGCCGAGCGCTACTGGCGCGTGATCGTGCATGAGCAGTTCGACGGGCAGCGCTGGAAGCAGCGCGAGCTGCCAAGCAACCGCCTAGTCACGTCAACCGGAACGGCTAGCGACCCCGAGAGCAAGGCCAGCAGCCAGGTGTGGCTGGTGGAACCCAGCCCGGTGAACGCCATGCCCTGGGATGGCAGCGGCCGGGCCAACCCCAACCAGTTGCGGGTGAATCGCAACGGCGAACTGCAGCCCCTCCAAGCCAGCCGAGAGCGCCAGGCCTATTTGGTGAGGGCCACGGGCAGCCCCCAGCCGTGGCAGCAACGGCAGCCGAGCCCGGCCGATCTGGAGCTACCCGCCGGCAGCAATCCCCAGCTGGAGGCCCTTGGGGCCAGCTGGCGTGATCTGGCAACGCCCGAGCAACGGCTGGCCGCTGCCAAGCAATGGTTTACGCAGCAGGATTTCCGCTACAGCCGTACTCCTGGTACCCAACGGGGGCTGGATGTATTTCTGTTTGAAAGGCGAGAAGGCTTCTGCGGCCACTACGCCAGCGCCTTCACGGCCCTGATGCGCGCCGCGGGGGTGCCGGCCCGGGTGGTGAGCGGCTATCTGGGCGGCACCTGGGTGCGGCCGCTCAGCGGAGCGCCCTACCTCGATCTGCGCCATAGCAACGCCCACGCCTGGAGCGAGGTGTGGCTGCCTGGCCAGGGTTGGCAACGCATCGACCCAAGCGCTTGGGCAACGGCCCCAGCCAGCCAGGCTGAAGGCAGCGAAGCAGGCGGCAGCACCAACCCCATTGGCTCCTGGCTGCAGTGGCTGCAGTGGCAGTGGTGGGGCCTCGACCTGGCCTGGAGCCGCTGGTGGCTGGGCTTCGATCAAGCCGGGCAGGAAGCATTGCTGCAACGGCTATTTGGCGACCAACGCCAATGGCTGGGCGCCGTGGTGCTTGGGGCGGTGGCTGGCTTGCTTGCTCTGGCGCTGGCCTGGCTGCAGTGGCTGCAGCAGCCAGCTAGCCGAGATCAAATAAGCCGTGAGCTTCAAGCTGTGGTGAAACACCTGAGGAGGGCTGGCGTTGAGGTGGAGCCAGGTGAAAGCTTCGAGCAGCTCTGCAATCGGGCAAGTCGACTGCTGCCAGCCAGCGCTTCAAACCTCCAGGAGTTGGCAAGGTGCCACAACCTGCTGCGCTACGCCGCATTAGGCAAGCAAGAGAGGTTGCAGCAGTGGGCCGCCTGGCGAACAGCACTGCGAACCATTAATAAAGCCACCAAAAGCACGCTATAAGCATGGCAATGGTGGGATATGCCTTGCAGTACAGCTCAGTTAATCTGAATAAAATATTTTTGCTTGGGGCCTGCAGCCTTTTAGCTACGAGCCACGCCTGGATTGCAACCCCTGCTGCTATGGCAGGCTCAGCCGACTTGATTCGACTGCTTGAAAGTAAAAACTGCAGAAGTTGCAAACTTCAGGATGCGGATCTTGTCCATGCAGATCTGCGCGATGCCGACTTGCGCCAGGCACAGCTGCAACGGGCGAATCTGGGTCAAGCGCGGCTTGATGGAGCCCAGCTGAGCGGCGCTAACCTCAGCTTTACGAGTCTGACCGGGGCCTCCCTACGAGGGGCCGATCTACGCGGTGCCCGACTGGAAGGCACCGACCTACGCCAGGCAGACCTAAGCGGTGCACTGCTAGATCCAGGCGCCCTGTCGCGCAGTCACTGGCAGCGAGCCATAGGCATCGAATCCGTACAACTGAGCTACGGCGAATTACACAACGCTGGAGCTGAGGCGGCTCAGCAGGGCCGCTATCCGGAAGCCGAACAATTCTTCGGAGAAGCGATCCGAAAAGAGCCCAACGCAGCAATTAGCTGGGTAGCCAGAGGTATTTGTCGGATTGAACAGGGGAAAACGGCACTCGCAGCAAATGATTTCAACTACGCAGCCAGCCTATACAGCCAGGGAGGTGAAGTGGCCCAGGCCGAGCAACTAAAAAAGGCAGCCGAACTACTTACCAAGCCAGAAGAATCGAACAGCGAAGGTGGCAATGGGGCAGGCAGCAAAGCCCTCGGAGGGATCCTGTCTGCCTTCCAGTTCCTAGCTCCACTAGCCATGAAAGGAATAATCCCTCTAGGGCTATAAAGCCACCACGTAGACCTAAGGGCGAAATTCAAACCAGTCGAGATCGTCGACAGCGCCCAGGCGCACAGCTGGGAGCATACCCACACCTACATACAAAAGATCTGGCCGGCCAGATCGAATTTTCAACCCCGAACCCAGGGGCAGCTTCTTGTTCTGGCCTGATTCCAGGATGGCGTCATACACAATCCCACCCCCAAGCCGTTCAACCTGCACCCAGCTCTGCCCCCCCCTGGCCTCCACGCGAAGGTCGAGGGAAATGGCCACGGACGAACGCTGAACACCAGCAGATGTGGGAGAACCGCCAGCCGCAGGCACCGAGCGGCGGCTCAGAAGCTGGGGCAGGCCCAGCACCAGCAAAGCCAGCAGCAACCCAGCACCTAGAGCAACGCCCCTCTGGCGACCTTTGGGCATGCTGAACCGAAACTCCAACCCCGACAGGCTGGGCAGGCGGAAGGAAGGAGAGGCCGAGGCGGGTGCGCGAAAACGGGACCAACGCACGTTGGGCCACCAGTTGGGCACCTTGTGGGCAGCTCTCGGGGAATTCGCAGCAGCTGGAGGCAAGGCCTCAGGCGCCCGAGTTTGCACCAGGGAACGGGACAACTGCTCCTGCAAGGCCTTGCGCTCATCCAACAAATGGCGTAAATCCTCAGCGACACTGCGCACCTTCTGGCGGTACTTGTCCTCGTAAATACCAGGCAGCTCGTTGAGCAGGCCTTGGTATTGCTCCAGCTCGGCTTGGGCTTCCGCCACTTGACGCTCAAGATCTTCGAGTGGCAAAATATCTCCAAAATTTTGATTTTGGCTGTCCAAGATTTTTTGTTTTAGCTCGAGAGATGTACTGAATAACCAGGCAAATCAAACCTAAACAAATAGAGCCAAAGAGAATAGGCTTGCAAAGCCAAATAAAAGGTTACGCCAGAATCTTGAGAATAAAGATTAATAGCTGCGATTCATAACTTTAATTCCCAAGCACACTCCGGACCTGAGAGGTGCTTGGCTCATAGCCATAGCCATATAAACCAGCTTGCCCATCATCTATGATTCTGGGGGTTACCATAATTACAAGTTCTCGCTTATCGCGACTACCTCCTGAACTTCTGAAAAACTGACCTATAAGTGGCATGTCGCCCAAGATAGGCCATTTAGAAACAATTTGACTGTCAGATTCAGAAATAACACCTGTCAGAATAAGAGTTTGGCCATCTCTTACCCGAACAGACCCCGTATCAAGCCTTCGAACACTCAATATATCAACTAGACCACAACCCTCAATAACCTGCTGATCGGTTGTCGCCGATATTGAAGGACTAAGGGCGAAAGTAACAAAACCATTATCATCTATCTTGGAAACACTAGCTCCGAAGGTCAAACCGGAAGTCCCAAACTCAGGCTGACAAGTATTTGGCGCTCCATTTTGGCCAGCCTGAACACTGAAATTTGTAACAACTTGAGTACCAACAGTCACAAAAGATTGATTGGAGAATGGTCGGCCAATAGTTGCTTTAGTCAAAGCATCTTGCGCAGTAGCGGACGCTTCTGAGCCCCCGCGAACTGCATCTGAATTTTCAGACAGAATTAAAGTAGGACTAGCAAGAACTTTAGTTGACGAAGACTGAATAGTTGCACGAAGAAAATTAGCAAATCCATCTGAGTAAGCATTGGCAGGATTTATTGGTGCTGGGTCCAGAGGTGCCTTGATAATTTCAGTTTCACCATTGGCCAGGGTCTTATATTCTGACTTAGCGCTAGAAGCTCCACCCGCCACTTCCCTTAAAACAGCCTCGTTGGGAGGCAGAGAATTGCCGAAATACCCCAAAAGCTTTCCTTGATCATTAACAATGAAAGTATTGCCACTCTTAAAGGCAAAACTATTTTGAATTGAAGTATCATTGCCAAGATTTACATCAATAATTTTTACGCTAAGTGCAACTTGTCGCTGCCGTAAATCTATCTGTCTTAAGTAGTTTTCTGCGGTTGCGACCAATGCCGGATCTCCTATTAGGGTGATTGATTGGAGGCGAGAATCTGTTGTACCCAAAAGGCCCTTCAAAGGTCCAACTCCACCGCCATACGTCTCGGTTGCAGTAATTTGCTGTGACTGGGTTTGCTGACTTGTACCTCCCCCCGCCACTTGATTTGCTTGAGGGGTCCCCTGAGTAACTGTATTGGTGATAATATTGACCTTTGTAATAGATGCTCCAAGGCTGGCCAAGTAATCTGCTGCAGAAGAGGCGGAAGCTTGATTTAGCCGATATACTTTAGACATTTGAGGCCCAAAACTCTTCCCTAAAACATTAGACCCTGCAAAAATCATATTGCCTTCCTTTTTTCCCTGCAGACCAGCCGCCAGCAAGGTGGAATTCACCGCCCTGGAGTAGGTTTCACCGCGAAAGGAAATAGACACGGTGCGACCTGACTGAGTCGTTGACGGCTGACCAATACCTGTATCCTCAACAAACACAAACCCGTAACCACCTATTTGGGCCAGCGCCATCAGGGCATCCTTGGCTGGTGCATTCTTAAGTGTCATTGTGACCGCAGGACCACTGACATTGACATAACCAGGGTTCCGCAACGTCATCGTGCCCACAGCCATATCGCCCAACGGTGGCGCTACTGCCCTGGCATGAAGCGGTGGCGCATAGGTAGGCAAAGGGATCGCGCCGGGCTGGCTCAGATCAAGGCGGTTGGTCTGCAGGGAAGCTTGAGGTGCCGTTGGGAAAGCAAGGATCAGGTTTAGTCCGTCCGCGCTCACTACCGGGCGAGCCAATGGGACCCCGGGCATTGGGGTCACCGACAAGCTGTAATTGCTGCCAGAGCCATCCAAGCTCACCGATTGAATTCCCAATTCCGGCAAGGAAATGCGCTGCGGGCCAGCACGCAGGCCCGTAGGACTAGCGGTGAGCAGCTGACCCTGCCAGCCGCTGCCCCGAGAAGATTGCTGCAACTGGGCCCTAGGACCAGCACCCTCAACTACCAGCTCAACCGAATTACCCAAGCGACGCACCTGGAGCTGCATCGACCCGGTGGCAACGGGTGCAGGCGCCTTAACAATGGCCGGTTGACCGGGGCCAGCCTGAGCTGCTACGTCCAGAAGGGCGTATCCGGGAAGTGCTGAAGCCACCGCGGCCGTCGCGATGCGGTGCCAGAAATTCCTGCCCAACGTCAAAACCTATTGGTGGACGCATCTTACCTAAATTATTTCCTGATGGCCAGTCGCTATAGCCAATTAATTGAAGGCTTGGCTAGTTCTTGGCAGCCACTGATGCAGGTGCTCCTGCACCAGCAGATTTATAATAAGTAAGCATTAACTTCAGCTCAGTCTTTGCTGCAGCCGCCGGCACGCCAACCGATGCTTGGGCAGTTGGAGCCCCAGCCTTCGCTGGATCTACAACAGCCAAAGATAAATTACTCTGGCTCACAAGCACACTGAGCTTTTCAGTGGCTCTCATAAATGCCAGCAGGCTGGGATAACTACCACGCGCGGTGAGCAACACCTTCTGCTCCTTCAGCCCAGCCGCTTCCATAGGAGAAGCTGGCGGAGGCGGAGCCTGTTCACCCTTCTTCGCTTCTGCAGCGGGCACAGGGGCTGGCACCGCCACTGGCTCATAGAGATCAAGCTGAACGCCGTAGCGAGCAGCTTCCGCGTCAAGCTGGGCAAGGAAGGTAACAAATTCGCCACTACCCTGGATTAGTTGCAGCACCTGGAGCTGCTTACGCTCCGCCGCGCTCTGGGCCTCAGCGGTTTTGGCAATCTGGGCTCTCAGCAGGGGGATGCGGCTCTTGAGTTCCTCCAGCTGGGCCAAGCGCTCACTGTCGGCTTGGAGGCGCAACCACTGAGGTACTACCCCAAAGCCAACAATCAAAGCAGTAACTACCGCACCAATGCCAATCGGCACGCCCAACAGCAAGCGCTGCTGCAACTTGGTGGCATTAGGGCTAGCAACATCTTGAAGATTAGTCATCAGAGCAGGCCCTCCTTTTGGAGCAGATCGAGGCGGCGCACCAAACCCTCGGAGCCCAGCTGGGTGAGGATTTGTTTTTCCGCTAACGGACTAATCGGTGGGCGGAGGTTTACCTGGATCTCAAAATTGACCGGTGCTACTACTGCTTGAGCCTGGGGTGTGCTGGCCGCACCCACTTCGCGGGAGGCCTTCACCAAAGTGATCGCATTGGGATCAAGCAAAGGCGAACGCTTCAGCTGCAGCTGCAGGGCGTTGATACGGGCAAAAGCCTGGGGATCACGCGATAGACCCTTGAGACGATAGCCAGTGCCTTCTTCAGCAGCACTAGTGAGCTGGATTCCCTCAGGCACCCTCATTTGCAGATCACGCAGCACTGCTGATCCGGATCGCACTGACAGCAAGCCCTTAACCAAATCCTGATTGGCCTTTGTCACCCCATTGAGCTTGGTTCTGCTGGCGTTCAGCTGGGTTTCAAACAACTGCACCTCCGCTTCCACGGTGCCTAGGCCCTCGATCGCCGAGCTCACCATCAAGGCTCTCAAAAACACCAATACCGCCACGCCAAGGGAGACGCCAACCAGGGCCGCACCAATCACCACACCCTGGACAAGCCAGCGGCGCCCCTGGATGGAGGCCTCAGCTGGCTCGGGCAGATTCAGCTCCTGGCGTTTTTCACGCAGCAGATCAAACTGGGAGACCATTGGTATGGAGCTCATTGGGCCAACTCCAGGCCGGCAAGTCCTTGCAGCGCAAGGGATCCAAAGCCGTCACGCTCGAGCAACTCGGCCTTCAGGCCTAGGGCCTGTTCCAATCCTTCCAGATCCGGCATTGATTCGGCGAGCAGCAGCCTCACGGGTGCTTTGGGTGCATGGTGGCTGCGATAAAAATCCAGGCTTTGCTGCAGGGCTGGTAACAACTCCGGCATAGCCCCAGGCAGCAGGCGCTCAAATTCAGGGACGCCCTGGCGCCAGAGGGTAAGGACAGTCTGCTCGTCAAGCTGCTGCAACAGGGCTACCAGGGTGGAGGCAGGTGTAGCTGTTAGTTCATCGCTGAGCGCTCCCATTAAGCACACCTGAGCCGGCAGCAGATGCTGCAGGGTGCCGCCAGCGATCGCAAACACCTCCACCCAGGCCTCCACCACCGAGCGATCTGCGGCCACTACCAGGGCGCTGGACGTATTTCCAGGTAGGGGCTGCACATCGACGTAAGCGTCATCCAACGCAAACGGCAGCCGCAGATCCGGATTCAGATCGCGTAGCTCATCGATCGAATCCACGGGATGCTGCGCGCTAGCCCATTCGAGCACCCGCCAATGGGCCGCCTGGCGGGGCAGGGACACCACCAGCTGGGAATCAATCCCTCCGTGCTCGAGCAGCAGATCACCGATGAAGTCGCCCACGGCATCGGTGAGCTGGGGCACCCCATTACGGCAGGTGCGCGCCGGTATCGGCGCCGACCAGGCTGGCTCAACTGGCTGGCCCCGTTTAACGGACTGGCCAAGCACCAAGTGCTCGGACAAATCCACCATCACCAGTTTCGGAAATAGCTGGGCACGGAGCGGGCGCCAAGTGTTTTGGAGTCCCGCCAGTACCAAGGTGCAAACCCATTCGCTATAGCAACTTACCGAACATTCAGCGCCAGGCCAGACCGGTGCCCACGGCTGCGCTGATATGGCTCAGGCCATGACGATCCAGCTGGGATGCCAGACCTTCCAAAATCTGCGGCACCAGCGCCGGCCCGCCGTAGATCCAGCCGGTATAGAGCTGCACCAACGAGGCCCCCGCGGTGATCCGCTCCCAGGCGCTCTCGGCCGAATCGATCCCGCCGACGCCAATCAGGGGCAAGGCTGGACCCGCCGTGGCCCGCAGCCGACGCAGCACCTCAAGGGCCCTGCCCCGGAGGGGCACTCCGCTGAGACCGCCGGCCTCCTCGGCCAATGTGCGGCCCGTCTGCACCAGGCGCCGCTGCTCCAGGCCAAGGCGATGCAGACTGGTGTTCACGGCGATTACGCCAGCCAGCCCCTCCTCATAGGCCATGCGGGCGATGGCATCAATGGCGTCGTCCTCCAGATCCGGTGCGATCTTCACCAGCAGGGGCGGGCAAGCCGGCAAGCGCCGCAGCCGCTCCACCAGGCGCCGCAACAGGGTTTCCTCCTGCAGCTCCCGCAGGCCCGGCGTGTTGGGCGAGCTCACATTGATCACCGCATAGTCGGCTAAGGGGGCGAGTAGCTCCAGGGAGGAGGCGTAGTCGTCGGGGGCCAGCTCCAGGGAGGTGATCTTGGATTTGCCCAGGTTGATGCCAAGCACCGCCGGGCGCTGGCCCGGTGCCGGCAGCTGCTGGCGCTCCAGGGTGCGGCGCAACACCTGGGCGCCGCCGTTGTTGAAACCCATGCGGTTGAGCGCCGCCCGCTCGGCAGCCAAACGAAACAGCCGCGGCTTGGGATTGCCCGGCTGGCCGTGCCAGGTGACCGTGCCCAGCTCGGCAAAGCCAAAACCAAACAAATGCCAGATCCCTGCTGCTACACCGTTTTTGTCAAATCCCGCCGCCAGGCCCACCGGGTTAGAGAAGCGGCAGCCAAACAGGGTTTGCTCCAGCCGTGGATCGGGGCGCTGCAGCTCAGCGCCCAGGCCTGCCAGGGCACCACTCACCAAGGGCCACTGGCGCCGCAAAGACGCCTGGGCCAGGGCCGTGAGGGTGAGCTGGCTGAGCTGCTCGGCGTCAGCGCCGTCATCACGGCCCAGCAAGGGACCCACCAGCCGCCCATACAAGGCGTCTGTACTGGTGCGAACCGTGCTGGTGCCAGCCCTGCTCGATGAGCCTGAATCCACCATCAGCCGCCGCCTACTCCCGCGCGCCCAATCCTCCCTCGTCCCGTTGCAAACGCCAGCGCCCTCCCTCCAGGGGCAACACCTGCCAGTCACGCCAGCGCCAGGGGCCACTGCGGCGCTCCAGTTGTTGCAAGGGCTGCTCCACCAGCTGGGCCAGCTCCACCAAGCTGAGGCCGTAGCCCTGGCCAGCGAAGCGATCGGCCAGCTCACAGCGGCTCAGCAGCTGTTGCAGGGCAGCAGGCGCCGGGTCGGCAATGGCTGGGCCAGGGGCGGCGTTTTTAGCGCTGGGACCATCGGCAGGAACATCGGCTTCGATCCGGGCAGTGGCGATCACCTCGCCAGCCGCCATGGCCGGCATCTGACCCTTGGAAAAGGCCACGGCGATCGCATCACAGCGGTCGTTGTCTGGATCACCGCTATGACCCTTGACGTGCACCAGGGACACCCCCTCAAGCCTGGCCTGGTCCAGCTGCTCCCATAGATCCCGATTGAGCACCGCCCCGCCGGAGGCCGTGCGCCAGCCCTTGCGCTTCCAGCCCTGGATCCACTTGCTGAAACCATCGATCAGATAGCGGCTATCGGTGTGGATGCTGAGCTGGTCCGGACGGGGCAGCTCCTTGATGGCCTCCAGCAAGGCCAGGGCTGCGGTGAGCTCCATGCGGTTGTTGGTGGTGGCCCGATCGGCGCCGCCCATCTCATGCACCGAGCCATCCTCGAAGCGCAGCAAGGCGCCCCAGCCGCCTGGGCCCGGATTGCCACTGCAAGCACCATCACAGGCCGCAGCCACCACTTTCACCGGCTTATCCGCCACTGGACAACCCCCGAAAATTCGCTAGAGAACCCATCTGCCCGCTTGCTGCGCCCCGCCATGGACCCATCCAAACCGGGCCTGACCAGAAGCCAGGCAGAGCGCCGAACCTACCGTCCCTGGCGCAACGCCCTGCTGGCAGGTGCGGCCCTGGCCGCCCTCACCCCCTGGGCAGAGGCCGCCAACCTGTTCAATAGCCGGCCGCTCGATGCCAGCCGCTTCGCCGTGCTGGCGCGGCCCCTGGGGCGCAACGACTGGAACCTGCTGGTGCTTGAGCAGATCCAACCCCAGCCCCGCTGCTGGGAGGAGCGCCCCGACGGCCTGATCGACCCGGCCCTCAACCGCTTCAACTTCACCGGCATCTGCAGCCGCTATCTCGACAGCAACGGCTACTCCCTGCGCATCGGCGATCAGGATCTGGCCAGTCGCTACCGGCTGCAGCTGCGCCAGAGCGGCAACGAACTGCAACTGCAGGCCAGCACCCCCAGCGATCCCACCACCCTGGTGGTTGCCCGCGCCAAGGTGCCCCTGCGAGATCGAGATGGGTTTGTATCCCTGAAGCTCGAAGCCGGCTGGGACCTGCAACGCCGCAGCTTTGGCGAGCAGACCCTGAATCACCTGTACTTCGCCAACGCCGCACCCCTGCCCCAGCTACTAGCCGCAGCCAGCGGCATCTCCCAACCCCCAGCCAGGCCTGGAGCCCAGCTCGGACTGCGTCCGCCGGTTGCCCCCCCGAACCTGCTGGCCCAGGGGACGGGCCAAGGCCCTATTCGCTTGCCAGTGATCCCCTTCCGCGATTAAAGCCCGGGTGCCAGTTGCCGGAGAGTCCCAGTCCAGCTAGCCGATCCCAAAGCCTGCCATTAAGTTTCTGGGGTGTGAGGAGTGGGAACGCTCTTCCGGGGTCGAAACGAGGACAGACTCCCAGAATCGTTCCAACTCAGAGCCCTGCCTTCGGCGGGGCTTTTTTATTGGTCACATCTTTTTATTGGTCAGATCTTTTTGTTGGTTACTCATCAAAAAACCGGCCCTGAAGGGGCCGGTCTGATGGCAACGAATGACGTTGGCAGAAAGGTGATAAGGCCCCGCAGGGCCCCAGCGATCACTTGATCGAAACCTTGCCGCCGACTTCTTCCACAGCTTTTTTGATGGATTCGGCTTCGCCTTTGGCGATGCCTTCCTTGATGGCGCAAGGAGCGCTTTCCACCAGGGCCTTGGCTTCGCCCAGGCCGAGGCCGGTGACTTCGCGGACGGCCTTGAGGACCTTGATCTTGGCAGTGGCGTCAAAGCTATCGAGCATGACGTCGAATTCGGTCTGCTCCTCGACGGCTTCAGCGGCAGCAGCGGGAGCTGCGGCCATCATGACGCCCGCGGAAGCGGCGGCGGATACACCAAAAGCCTCTTCAATCTGCTTGACGAGCTCGGAAGCTTCAAGCAGGGAAAGAGTCTTCAGTGACTCGAGAATTTGGTCGGTTGTAGCGGACATGGTTGAGAATCAGCAACAGATCTGTTTGTGAACAGTCGGATCGGGGGAGCTCAGCTTTCGCCTTCGGCGTGCTGTTTGAGCGCCCGGGCAAGACCGGACGGAACCTCGTTGATACCCACGGCCAACTTGGTAGCCACGGCGTTGATCGCACCTGCGATCTGGGCCATGAGCACCTCCTTGGAGGGCAGATCTCCGATGGCCTTGATGTCTTTTTCGGAGAGGAGTTTGCCTTCGAAAAGGCCACCCTTCACCTCAGACTTCTTCGTGTCCTTCTGGAAGGACTGCACGGCCTTCACCGCACCACCCACATCGCCCTTAACAAGGACGAAAGCGTTGGAGCCGGTGAGCAGAGAATCGAGATTCGCCCAGGCGGTATTTCCATCAATGGCTCGGCGCATCAAGGTGTTTTTGGTCACCTTGCACACCCCCTTGCTGGCCTGCAGACGAATCCGCAGATCAGACATCTCCTTGATGGACAAGCCCTTGAAATCAAGGACAAGCGCCATTTCGGCCTCGCCGAGGAGCCCCTTGAGCTCATCGACGATCTGTTGCTTGCTCTCCAGCGTGCGGCCCATAGGAAAGGAACGGATCAGGGGAACAAGCCGGGAACGCAGCCCGGGACGCTGACTTTTCCCAAGGGGAAGGTCAACTCGAGGCCGCTGCACGCTCCACAACCCTTCCGGACGAATCCTTCTTGGTGCCAAACCTGTCGCGATCACCTCGGCAGGACTTATGGACCGAAATCCACCTGCTGTCTGGGGTAGGGCGCGTGCCCTTCTGGACAAAGCCAGTGGACCACACTACACACTGCCCATACCTGAGCTCAGCCATGCCTGCCTCTCGCCGCCGCAGCGCCAAGCTGCTGCTCAGCTTGGTGATGGCCTTGGTGGTCGGCCTGGCGATTCCAGCTGGAGCGACCCCCACCTGGACCGTAGGCACCGATCCCACCTACGCCCCCTTCGGCATGACCGATGGGGCCAGCGGCGAGCTGCGGGGCTTCGATATCGAACTGATCGAAGCGATCGCCAAGCGCACTGGCCATCCGCTCAAGCTCACAGCTCTGCCCTTCGATGGCCTGATACCTGCCCTGCAAGCGGGCAACCTCGACCTGGCGATCAGCGCCATGACGATCACCGCAGAGCGGGCCGAAACCGTCGACTTTTCGCGCCCCTATTTTGCGGCTGGCTTGGGCATAGTTGTGCGGCGAGGCACCCGGGGCATCGCCAACCTCAAAGATCTAGAAGGACGAACGATCGCCGTTCAGATCGGTTCCACCGGTGCAAAGGCCATGGCAGCCGTGCCCGGAGCCAAGCTCAGCACCTTTGATTCAGGTCCTCTTGCCCTGCAGGAGCTTCTGAACGGCCACGTGGAGGCCTACGTAAATGACCTGCCTGCCACCTTGTATGCGATCGAAACCGCTGGCCTCGATGGCATCGAGATCGCCGGCAAGCCCCTCACTAGCGACTTCTACGGCATCGCCTTCCCCAAGGGCTCTGACCTGCGCGAAGCAGTAAACAAGGGGCTGGGCCAGGTACTGGCCGATGGCAGCTACGCCCGTATCTATGAGCGTTGGTTTGGGCAGAGCCCGCCAGCTCTGCCCCAGCGAGCCCCTGCTCTCGATAGCCGCAGCGATAGCGCCGGACTTGACGGGGTGCAGTTGCTGCGCAATTTGATCCGCGGTGCGGGCGTGACCCTGGCGCTAACCCTCTGCTCCTTCGGCCTAGGCCTGATCGGAGCCGGCCTGGTAGCTGCGGGACTGCTGGGGGCCAACACAATGATGCAGCGCTGCTGCCGCATCTACGTCGACTTCTTTCGCGGCACGCCAATTTTGGTGCAGCTGTTCGTGATCTACTTCGGCGTGCCTGCCCTAGCCCGCCAAATGGGACTAGAGCTGCAACTAGATCGCTTCGCTGCCGCAGTGCTCGCCCTAGGGCTAAACGGCGCTGCCTACCTGGCAGAAACCATACGAGCAGGAATTAATTCCATTGACCGTGGCCAATGGGAAGCTTCAAGAGCCCTGGGGCTCAAGCCCCTAACGGCGCTGCAGCTAGTGATCTTGCCCCAGGCCCTGCAGCGGGTGCTGCCCTCCTTAGCCAATGAGTTCATCACGCTGATTAAGGACACCAGCCTGGCGGCGGTGATCGGCTTCGACGAACTTTTCCGCCAAGGGCAGCTGGTGGTGGCCACCAGCTACCGGGCGTTTGAGGTTTACCTAGCGGTGGCCTTGGTTTACCTAATGATGACCACCACGGCCTCGCTGCTGTTCAAGCAGCTGGAGCGGCGACTCAGCCTTCCTGCTTGAGGTCCTGCAGGGCCGAGAAGTCAACTTCCACCGAGGGGCCCATGGTGGAGGTCACATAGAGGCTCCTCCAATAGCGGCCTTTGGCACCGCTGGGCTTATTGCGATCGATGGTCTCCTGCAGGGCCTTGAGGTTCTCGAGCAAGTTGGCTGGAGTGAAGCTGGCCTTGCCAAAGCGCACGTGCACGATGCCACTGCGGTCGGCGCGGAACTCAAGTTTGCCGGCCTTGAACTCGTTGATGGCGCCAGCCAGATCGGTGGTGACGGTGCCTGCCTTGGGGTTGGGCATCAGGCCGCGGGGACCGAGCACCCGGCCCAGCTTGGCCACCTTGGGCATCATGTCCGGGGTGGCGATCAGCAGGTCGAAGTTCATCTCGCCTTTGGCGATCTGATCCACCAGATCGTCGTCACCAGCGAGGTCGGCGCCGGCAGCCTTAGCGGCGGCCACGGCTTCACCGCGGGCGATCACGGCAATGCGGATCGCCTGGCCGGTGCCGTGGGGCAGGGCCACGGTGGTGCGCAGCTGCTGGTCGGTGTACTTGGGATCGATCCCGAGGCGCACGTGGGCCTCCAGGGTTTCGTCAAACTTGGCGTTGGCGTTGGTCTGAACCAGCTCAATGGCCTCGAGGGGGCTGTAGCTGCGGTCTTCGACCTTGGCGCTGAGCGCTAAGAAGCGCTTGGAGATTTTCGGCATGGTGGGGATGGGGTACGGGCGATTCAGGGCGTGGCTGTTGAGCAGATGAACTGGTCAAGGCTGCCTGGATCTCCCCCGGATAAGGGGTGGAATTAATCGTTAACGGCGACGCCCATGTTGCGGGCGGTGCCTTCGATGATGCGCATGGCCGATTCAACGCTGGTGCAGTTGAGGTCGGGCAGCTTGGTTTTGGCGATCTCCTCGAGCTGGGCGCGGCTGATGGCACCCACCGAACCCTTGGCAGAGGTGGCGGCACCCTTCTCGATACCGGCTGCTTTGGAGATCAGCACGGAAGCGGGAGGGGTCTTGGTGATGAAGGTGAAGCTGCGGTCTTCAAAGACCGAAATTTCAACCGGGATCACATATCCAGCCTTCTCCTGCGTCCGAGCGTTGTACTCCTTGCAGAACGCCATGATGTTGACGCCGTGCTGACCGAGGGCAGGGCCCACCGGCGGCGCGGGGTTGGCTTTGCCGGCCTGGAGGGCCAGCTTGATAACGGCAACGACTTTCTTGGCCATCGTCTAAGGCTACGGGGCGAATCTGCGGATCACCCCCATCGCCGGGGATGTGAACTGAAACGGCCGCCCTCCGCAGGGAGACGGCCGCTGAGCGGGGCCGAAACCTAGCTCTGCTTGCTGATCTGGGAAAACTCGAGCTCCACCGGGGTTTCCCGGCCAAAGATCGAGAGCAGGGCCTTGAGCTTGTTGCGCTCGCCGGAAACCTCGATCACCTCGCCCTGGAAATCCTTGAAAGGACCAGCCGTGACCAGGATCTGATCGCCTTCGGCTAAATCCACCTTGACGACTGCCTTCTTTTCTGCGGCTCGCTTAAAGATGCGATCAACTTCCGTGCGACTGAGCGGCCGGGGCTTGATGTGGCCGCGGGCCTTGGCCGTTGCGCGCCGCTCCTCTGCCCCCACGAAGTTGATCACGTTGGGGGTGCTGCGCACGGCCATCATGGTGTCTTCGTCGAGCACCATTCGCACCAGCACGTAGCCGGGGAAAACCTTTTCCTCCGTGCTCTGACGCGAGCCATCCTTCTTCAGTTTCATCCCCGGGGTCTGGGGGATCTCGATCTCAAGGATCCGGTTGTCGACGCCCAAAGTGACGGCCCGCTGCTCGAGCGTGGCCTTCACCTTCTTCTCGCAGCTAGAGGCCACCTGCACCGCATACCAGCGGGCCACCTGCATCTTCTCAACCGGCGCCGGCGCTTCCAGCACTTGGGGCACCAGCTCGAGCTCTTCGGCCGCAAGCTCAAGCTCTTCGGCCGCAAGCTCAGTGGCTTCGGCCGCAAGCTCAGTGGCTTCGATTTGGCTGTCGGTCAGGGACTCGGACACGGGGCTCAGGAAAGAAACGGGATCAACGGACGGGGGATCGACTACGGATCGGCTCAACGGAACACCTGATTGGCCCCCCAGCCATAAAAACGATCGATGGCGGCGATCGCTGCCGCCGAGAGACTCACCATCAAGATCACGGCCACCGATTCGCTGAACAGCTGCTGACGGCTGGGCCAAACGACTTTGCGGAGTTCCGCCAGGGTGGCGGCAGCAAAGCCATCAGGCACCGCCGAGGCTGCGGCAGGCGAGATGGACGCATCGGGGCTGGGTTCTGCCTCTTTGGAGTCGGGAGTTTGGGGGGTTGGGTCCACTGGCGCTCGCGCACGGGGGCGTCCGCGCGTACCGGCAAACGAACACCCTAGCCGAGGGGCACAAAGGTCAAGGGATTGCCCGGCTCAACACGCACGCCCCGTGCGCCACTGAAGCGCTCCGCCAGCAGCTCGGTGGCCAGGGGATTTTCCAGCTGGCGCCGCAGCACCCGCCGCAGGGGCCGGGCGCCGTATTCGGGCTCGTAACCCTGCTCAGCCAGGGCCTGAACCACCGGCTCCGGCACCTCCAGCTCCAGGTGCTGCTCAGCCAGCAGCCGGGCCAGCTCGGCCAGTTGCAGGCGCACGATGCGCTGCAGATCGGCTGGACCAAGAGGGCGGAAGCGGATCACCTCGTCAATGCGGTTAAGGAATTCCGGCCGAAACTGACTGGCTAATGCCTGGTCTATTTGCTGGTCGAGCCAGGTCTGCTGATCGAGCCAGGCCTGCTGGTCAGGCTCCACGCCCGCCTCCCGTGCCGCCTTCGCACTGTCGAGGATGGCGCGGCTGGCCAGGTTGCTGGTCATGATCACCACCGTGTGGCGGAAGTCCACGGTGCGGCCCTGGGAATCGGTGAGGCGGCCGTCGTCGAGCACCTGCAGCAGCAAATTGAACACCTCCGGGTGGGCCTTCTCCACCTCATCAAGCAACAGCACCGCGTAGGGCCGGCGCCGCACCGCCTCGGTGAGCTGGCCGCCCTCCTCGTAGCCCACATAGCCAGGGGGTGCTCCCACCAGCCGGGCAACGGCGTTGCGCTCCATGAATTCGCTCATGTCGAGGCGCACCAGGGCGTCGTCCTCGTCGAAAAGCGCCGCCGCCAGAGCCTTAGCGAGCTCGGTTTTGCCCACGCCGGTGGGGCCCAGAAATAAAAACGAACCCACCGGCCGCGTTGGCGACTGCATACCGGCCCGAGCGCGGCGGATCGCCGCGGCCACCGCCGCCACCGCCTCGAGCTGGCCAACCACCCGCTCGCCCAGGAGTTGCTCCAGCTCCAGCAATTTCTGGCGCTCCCCCGCCAGCAGGCGCTGCACCGGAATGCCGGTCCAGCGGGCCACCACATCGGCGATGTCGCCCTCCTCCACCTGTTCGCGCAGGATCGTCTCCCCCTTCAGTTCGGCCTCAAGGGTTTCGCGGCGCTGCTGCAAGCCATTGAGCTGGTCGTGCTGCAACCGGGCTGCTTCCTCATAGTCACCCTCCCGCTCGGCCTCGGTGATGGCGTGGCGCAGGTCTTCGTCTTGCTGCAACAGCTCCCGCAGCTCCGCCAGCCGCTCCCGCTCCGCCTGCCAGCGCTGCTGCAGTGCCTGCAGGGTCTCGGTGGCCCGGCGGCGCTGCTCCTGCAACTGCAGCCGCTCCTCCAGGGGCGCCGCCTCAGCTGAGAGCAGGGCCAACTCCACCCGGCGCAGCTCCGCCTCGGCAGCTTCCACCAGCTGGGGCTTGGAGGTGACCTCCATGCGCAACTGGGCGGCGGCCTCATCCACCAGATCAATGGCCGAATCGGGCAGGCAACGATCGGTGATGTAGCGGTCGGCCAAGCGGGTTGCCGCCACCAAAGCCTGGTCGGTAATGGCCACACCGTGGTGCAACTCGTAGCGCTCCTTGAGGCCCCGCAGAATTTCCACACTGGTGTCGAGGCCTGGCTCCTTGATCAACACTTGCTGGAAGCGGCGCTCCAGGCCCGGATCCTTCTCGATGCTGCGGCGGTAGTCCTCGGCGGTGGTGGCGCCGATGCAGCGCAGGTAGCCCTGGGCCAGGGCTGGCTTGAGCACGCTGCCAGCGTCGGCATTGGAGCGATCGCCGCTTACCACCGTGTGCAGCTCGTCGATAAACAGCACTACCCCGGCTGCCCCAGGAACGGCATCGGCGTCGTGCACCTCCTTAAGCACGGCCCGCAGGCGCTCCTCAAACTGGCCGCGAAACTTGGCCCCTGCGATCAAGGCGCCCAAATCCAATGCCACCAGCCGCAGACCCTGGAGCGAGTCGGGCACTTCGCCGGCCACGATGCGCTGGGCCAGCAGCTCAGCCACGGCGGTCTTGCCGACGCCAGGCTCCCCAATCAGCACCGGGTTGTTCTTGCTGCGGCGTGAGAGCACCTGAATCAGGCGTCGCATCTCCAGGTCGCGGCCGATCACCGGGTCGAGTTCGCCGGCCCGGGCCGCCGCGGTGAGATCCCGGCCGTAGCGCTCCAGGGCGCTGGGCTCGGGCGGCTCCTGCTCCAGTGGGGTGGCAGCCTGTGAGGCAGCCTGTGAGGCGGCCAGTGGGGCGGCAGCTACCGGCGCAAGCGGAGACGGGCCCGCGTCGATCCAGGCATCGGGGGGGGGAGCTGGCGCCTGCTGGGGAGCAGGAGCCGGTGGGGCTGGGCTGGCAGGGGAGCCAGGCCGAAACTGGCGTTGCAGCAAGTCTTCGCTGAGCCCCTCAGCCGCCAGCAACGACGCCCCGATCCGGGGATCGCGCACCAAAGCGACCAGCAGGTGGGATACGTCTAAAAGAGAGTCCCCCCAGGCGGCCCGGCAGCGGTCCCCATCCTCGAGCAGATCCTCAAGGGCATCGCCGATGTACAGGTCACCGCCGGCGCTGCCGGGTTGGTCGACGCAGAAACTCTCGAGCTGATCGAGCAGGCGATCGGGCTCAAGCGGCAGGGGATCCAGCCAGCGCCCGAAACGTCTCTCCAGCAGCAGGGTCTGCAGCAGGTGCTCCACATCCATGGCGCCATGGCGCCAACGGCGAGCCGTGTCCTGGGAGGCCAAGAGCAACTCCCAGGCGTCTTCGCTGAAGCGATCTGGTTCGCTGGTGAGGCTTGGGGGCATGGGCTTAGCGGTCAGCCGGGGAGGAGAGCTGGATTAGTTCCACCTTGTAGCCATCAGGATCTTCCACAAAGGCGATCACCGTGTTGCCGTGCTTCATCGGACCGGGTTCACGCACCACCTTGCCGCCCTTAGCCCGGATTGCATCGCAAACCGACTGGATGTCCTCCACTCCTAGGGCGATGTGGCCATAGCCCGCACCAAGGTCGTAATGACTGGTGTCCCAGTTGTGAGTTAGCTCCAGCACGGTGGTGTCCCGCTCCTCGCCGTAACCCACAAAGGCGAGGGTGAAACGGCCTGAGGGATAGTCCTTGCGGCGCAGCATCCGCATCCCCAACACCTCCGTATAAAAGGTGAGGGAGCGCTCCAGATCGCCAACCCGGAGCATGGTGTGCAGCATGCGCATCAGCGGATCAGGCCAGGCAGCAACCTGGGCATAACAAATTCCATTGTGGCGAGCAACCCCAAGGGCGGTACCCATCAGCACAAATGGATGGGTGGGGGTGACCCATAGGATCTCGACAGAGAGCGCCAATGGCACTTCAACGTGATCGATTCCCTCGACCTTGTTATTGACACCGTGGTGGCACGGGAGGTGTTGGATTCCCGCGGCACACCCACGGTGGAGGCCGAGGTGCTGCTGGAGGGAGGCGCCAGCGGCCGGGCGATTGTGCCGAGTGGCGCTAGCACCGGTGCCCATGAGGCCCATGAGCTGCGCGATGGCGGCAGCCGTTACTTCGGCAAGGGCGTCACCCAAGCCGTCAACAACATCGAAGAGCGAATCGCCCCGGCCCTTTGTGGCCTCAGCGCCCTCGACCAAAGCGCCGTGGACGGTGCCATGGCCGAACTCGACGGCAGTGACAACAAGTCCAGCCTCGGTGCCAACGCCGTGTTGGCCGTGAGCCTGGCCACCGCCCGGGCAGCCGCCAACGGCGTCGGCCTGCCCCTCTACCGCTACCTAGGCGGCCCGCTGGCCAACCTGTTGCCGGTGCCGCTGATGAATGTGATCAACGGCGGCGCCCACGCCTCCAACAACATGGATTTTCAGGAATTCATGTTGGTGCCCCATGGCGCCAGCAGCTTCCGCGAAGCCCTGCGCATGGGCGCGGAGGTGTTCCACACCCTCAAGGGTTTGCTGAGCAGCCAGGGCCTCTCAACCGCCGTTGGCGATGAGGGCGGCTTCGCTCCCGACCTAGCCAGCAATGACGCAGCCGGCGAACTGCTGGTGCAAGCAATCGAGAAGGCCGGCTATCGCCCCGGCGACCAGATCTCCCTCGCTCTGGATGTGGCCAGCACCGAGTTTTTCAAAGATGGCCGCTACAACTTCGGCGGCGGCAGCTACAGCAGCGCCGAGATGGTCGATCAATTGGCCAAGCTGGCAAGCCGTTTCCCGATCGTTTCAATTGAAGACGGCATCGCCGAAGACGACTGGGATGGTTGGGCCTTGCTTACCGAGCGCCTTGGCAAAACGGTGCAGCTGGTGGGCGACGACCTGTTTGTGACCAACACCGCCCGGCTACAGCGGGGCATCGACCTGGGTGTAGCCAATTCAATTCTGATCAAAGTGAATCAGATCGGCTCGCTCACCGAAACCCTGCAGGCGATCGATCTGGCCGGCCGGGCTGGCTACACCAGTGTCATCAGCCACCGCTCCGGCGAAACCGAAGACACCACCATCGCCGACCTCGCCGTAGCCACCCGCGCCGGCCAGATCAAAACCGGATCGCTCAGTCGCTCCGATCGGGTGGCTAAATACAACCAGCTGCTACGCATCGAAGACGAGCTCGGCAGCCAGGCCATCTACGCCGGCGCTGAAGACCGGGGACCCCGGGGCAAGGCCTGAGCTCAACCCCCTCTTTGCTCAGCGAGAAGTGGGCAATTGATCAATCCGGCCATCGCGCTTAAGCCGGCCCTGCAGCTTGACCCAGCTGAGCCCCACAGGCAGGCTGGCCAGCAGGGGAATGATTACTAAGGCGGGCCGAGCACTGACCGCCAGCAGGGCCGCTGCAACTGCCAAACCAGCTAGCAGCATCGACTGACCCGCAGCCTGCTGGGCCAGGGCCAAGCGCCGGAGCAGGCGATCAGTTTCGCCGGCGCGAATCTGCACCTGCAGGTCGCCCTGCTCGATGCGCGCCAGGCTGTCGTCTAATCGTTTGGGAATACCCAAGGCGCGGCTGCCCACCTCTGCCGCCTGGCGCGAGATTTCGTTGAAGAGGTCGTTTGCACTACCGCCAACGCCAGAACCACTGCCACCGCTTGAAGTCATTAGGGGAAGTAGGTAGGGGCGGGCAATCGCCACCAAACTAAAGCCGCTATCGAGGCTGCGGCCGACCCCCTCAAAGGTGGAGAGGGCCCGCATCACAAAGATCAGCTCTGGGGGCAACCTGAAGGGCTGTCCGTAAACCAGGTCATATAAGTCGCCCGACAGGCGCTCAAGCACATTGGCGGAGAAGGGGGGCGTCAGCGCCTCTTCCAGCATCACCCGCACCAGGCGCCGCACCGGGCCAGGATCAACGCCAGGTGCAATCACACCAGCCAGCTGCAGCTCCTTGACCAAACCAGCTGCGTCTCGGCCAGCTGCGGCACGCACCATGCTGCCCAGGCGGCCCCGCAGGCGGCTGGAGAGCTGCCCCATCATGCCGAAGTCGTAGTAAATGAGGGCCCCATCGGCGGCAACGGCCAGGTTGCCGGGGTGGGGATCGGCGTGGAAAAAGCCAAACCGCACCAGCTGCTGCAGGTAGCTGGCGGCGCCCTTTTCCGCTACGGCGGCGGGCACGATTCCAGCCTCGATCAGGGCCTGGCGATCGGTGATCTTGATGCCGGGCACATAGTCGAGGCAAAGCACCCGGCGGGTACTCAATTCCCACACCACGGCTGGAATGCGGATGCCGGGATCGTCTAGAAACTGCTGGCGGAAGCGGGCCGCGTGCTCGGCCTCCAGCCGGAAGTCGAGCTCTCTGAGCAAAACCCGCCGGCACTCCTGGGCAATGCCGATCCAGTCGCGGCCGCGGCCCCAGCGGGGATGGCGCTGCACCGCCGCCGCAACTTGTTGCATCACCTCAAGGTCGAGCCGGAAGGTGCGCTCCAAGCCAGGGCGCTGCACCTTGAACACCACCTGACGGCCGCTGCGCAGGCTGGCGCGGTGCACTTGGGCCAGGCTGGCCGAACCCAGCGGCTCGCTCTCCAGGTCAATTATCTCGGCGCAGCGCCCACCCAACTCCTGCTCCAGCAGGTCTTGCACCACGGCAAAGGGGAAGGCGGGAACCCGGTCCTGCAGGGTGGCTAGCTCCTCCACCAGTTCAGCGGGCAGCACGTCGGGACGGGCCGAAAGCAATTGGCCCAGCTTGATAAAGGCCGAGCCAAGCCCCAGGAACGCCTGGGTGAGCCAGCGGGCCCGGCGCCGCTGACGGCTCCGCTGCCGCTCTGGGGTGACACCACCGACATAGCTCCAGGCCTGGCCGTCCCACCACAGACCGAGCAGCAGGGCCAGGGCCAACCACCAGATGCGCAGCGGCCTAAGCAGGATCACGAATCCTGGTCCAGTCGGCGAGCCATGGCCGCCACCCGGGCGCGCAGGGCATCGATTTGATCCTGGATATCCACAGACGGTGCCGTGATGGCTACCTCCGGCTCATCGTCCCTCTCGATCCGGGCAGCTTCTGCTTCCACTTCGTCCCAGAAAAGCTGAAACTCCTGACGCAGCCGCTCCGGAGCGTCCTGGGCCAGCAGAGCCAGATTGGCTGCCGCATCAACGAGGCCGCTGCCTAAGCGAGCCCCCAAGCGCTGCAAGGCAGCTTGGACAAGCGATTGCGGCGCACTCATTGGGGCCTGGCAGCAGGTGTGGACTGTGGCAGATCAGCGCCAGGCAAATCTGGAGGCGGCGGGGCATCCAGGCTTGGCGCGTCAGCGGGGACAGCCTGGGCTTCCGGTTCAGCCGCGGGCGAGGGCAACTCCTGGGGCGGCTTAGCTTCGCTGGCGGCGGGAGCCGCTGTGTCGGGTTGCTGCTCTAACTGCAAAAGATCGGCGTCACCGCGGATGTCCTGGTTTTCAGCACCAAACCGCAGCCGCAGGCTCTCCAGCGAGGTGCCCGGGAAGGGCCGCACCTCAAAGCCCTGACCAAGGCGCACCAGGGAGGGCAGCTGCAGGGCAAGCAGCCGCTGGGTGACGCCATAACCGAGGCCAAAGCAAAAGCCCACCAGCAATGGCACCTGCCAGCGGGGGCGTGGCTGGGATGGCGTTGCTGCTGAAACCGAAGCCACTTGAGCCATAGGTGCCAAATCTAGGGGGAGGGGCTTTGCTTGGGGGAGTCCCCGCCTAAGAACAGATGGCCCTGATTCCCCGCTGGCGCTTCATGAGCGACGAGGCGAAGGCTTTGACAAAGCGCACCGCGGTGTCGTTGCTGGTGGTGTTGCTGGTGGCGGTTGTATTTAGAGCGCTGCTGCCATGGGCGCTGCTGGGGCTGGTTATTTGGTGGATTTGGAGAGCGATCAACAAATAAAAGCCAATAAAAAAGCGGATCCGTCCAGGACCGCTCGATGACCAAACCCAAATATATCACAATTTGTAACGGCAAAGGCGTGGCCCTGTCAGGCAGCCTGCTGGTCCTTCGCCCAGGCCCGCTCAAGGGAGCTCCTGAACTGCTCGGTGCTGGACGGGGCGCCGGTTAGGTGCCTGCGGAACAGGCTGGTCAGGCGCCAAAACTTGATCCCTGCCGCGATCGCAAAAACCGCCCAGGGCACAAGCATCCAAACGGGGTTGCTCATCGCTGCTGCTCTCCTCGACCAAGACCTTTAATCACTGTAGGAATTCCAACGGCGATGGGCTTCAGCATCAACACCCACGATGGCTGGGGGGTCGTGAAGGTCGGTGATTTCCAATCCCTGGAGGAAGCGCGGCGGGCTTTCACGGCTCTCTGCCAAGACCCCTGGTATCAGCAGGATGGGGGAATAAAAGGCCTTGAGTTGCTACAGAGCACCGAATGCGCAAAAAGCCAAAGAATCGATTGGTTTGCCTTCAGATAATTAGGTCGTGTAATCGGCGTTGATCTATGCGTAGAGCAAAAATCCTGTCAGGGACTGGGTTCTGACAGTCTAGAGTCTTGACACTTCTTTGACACTTGGTGGTCAAAACCCAGTCCCAACGGTGGGTCTGTGACCTTTTTGACACCAAAACCCCTCTATGGCGAGGTTCGGACGGGTACTGGATCGGGTTGACCTGCAGGGCGGCAAACGGAACAACGCGTACATCTATAGAGACCCCCAGAAGGGCGGAAAATGGCACCTGCACTTCCTGAACAGGGAAACCGACCAGAAACACCGGTTCGTCCTGAAGCGACCCAATGGCGGGTTCCCTAACCCCTCACCGTTGGGCGAGGACGAGGCACTCGGTCTGGCACAGGAGCGGTACATAGAACTCAGAACCAGGACAGATCGTGGCGAGGTGGTCAACGTCCTGACCATCGGAGACATGGTGGATCGGTTTTTGGAGCGAGAAGCAAAACGGATCAGCAACCGACCTCATGAAGGGATCACAGCGGCAAGGCACAGACTGATCCGCAACCAGTGCAGGCATTTCCTCAACTACTGCAGTGACGGTCGCGGTGGTCCTAAGAAAAAGGTCCACCTGGTCCGCAGGGGATTTCTAGATGGATATCAGTACTGGCGAGAAGAACAAACCAACGAACTGGACAAACAAGGGCACAAGTTACCAAGACCAACGACCCTCAATGGCGAATTCTCAACGATCAAGAGAATGTGGCGAGAAGTCGCATTGGCAAAGGGGTTTGTAACTAGAGATCAGTTACCTGAAGTCCCTTATGCAAAAGCACCGAAAGACCAGTCTTACAGAAGATCCGCATTCTCAGTTGAAGAGTGGGTTCAGATGGAGAAGGCAGCACGTCTCTACTGGATTGAAGGCAAAAGCAGATATGACGAGGATGGAAATCCAATGGGATATCAAAAGATCACAAGAGGACCGAATAAGGGAGAAAGCAGCGATAGACCGATCACAAGAAACAATCTCTATGGGGTAAATAAAGGGAAAGGCACGAGGCAGTCGGAACGAGCAAAAAATCAACTCACACATCGTCAAATGTTGTATTTGGCAATGCGGATCTCAATGGAATCAGGAATTCGGATCGGTTCACTGAGAAAGATACGGTGGTCCCATATCAGCGAGAACAAGACACTGAGTGGAGAAGACAGAAAAATTTGGTGCATCGTTGAAGTTCCAGCGGAAAATACCAAGACAGGGCGTTGGTACGAACTGAGCGCACCGATTGCATCACACCTTGAACGTCTCAAGAAAATCAGTAAACCAAAGACCAAAACCGATCTTCTCTTCCGAAATCAGACAACTGGGAAAGAATTCAGCGACAGGATTTGGAGAGATGGACTTCTTGAGATGTTAGTAGAAGCAGGATTGGCGACCTGGGCAGATCCAAACTCAATCAACCAACGCAAAGTGGAGGTTTCATCAGGCAAAACCCTAACCTGGTACTCGTTCCGTCACACCTGGATTACCTTCGCACTGGAAAGAGGTGTCCCCATCGCAACCGTCTGCAACAACTGCGACACCTCTATCGAGTACATCCAAGGGCACTACTTCCACTACGTCGCAAAGAGGGCAACAGAAGCACTCTCAACGGGCAGGAAGGGTCTCAAGGCAGCGGTGGGCAAGGACTGGATGCGGGATCCCTATGTGGAAGGATGAGAAATCCTGATCGAAGAGTACCCTCCATAGCAGAACCCCTTGGCGACACCTCAATCGAGTACATCCAGCGGCACTACTTCCACGACGACGCGAAGAGGGCGACGAGGGCACTGGCGACTGGGAGGAAGGGTCTTAAGGCGGCAGAAGGGAAGGATTGAATAAGGGATCCTTATATACAGGAATAGTCCTAAAGAGGCGCGCAGAACACTATAGTCTACAAGAATATTAAATTAAAATAGTGGCAAACATTACTGGTCAATACAACTATAAATTTTTCGAGGAGGAAGTTGATTTCGTCCTGTGGGAAGAAGAAGGTAATACTTGGCAATTTAACGGGGGTACCCTTGTAGGTCAAGAAATAAACGTCACATCACCACCAAATCCCAACAAGCGAGAACTTACTGGCAGAAACTTGACAGTAAATTTCACCAACAACTATCCAGTAATGTCAAGTGGCATTATAACGAGTATTCGTACATTTAGAAACGAAAAACTGGATGGCACAGGATCATGGATTCCAGAAGTCAATGCATCCAATATTGTTCTTGATGCAGTTGCATTTTACAACGCTTTCAGCAATGTCGACCCAGTAGATAATGCAAGATTATGGATAAGCGTGTTAAGAGGAAATGACGTATTTGATTTGTCTGACAACGAATATGGCAACTTCATTCGTGCACATGCAGGTAACGACAGGATAATTACGAGAGGTGGAGATGACACCCTCGACGGTGGAACAGGTGCAGACAACATGCGGGGTGGTCTGGGCAATGACACCTACATCATTGATAACTTAGGTGACCTTGTAGAAGAGGCAGCATCTGCAGGAACCGACACCGTTCAGTCATCTATCACCTATACCCTTGGTGCCAACGTTGAAAATCTGACCCTCACCGGTTCAGGGGTGATCAACGGAACCGGTAACGGTCTCAATAATGTCCTGACGGGTAACTCTGAGGCAAATTTGATCGATGGGGGCAACGGAAATGATTCTCTAAACGGCGGTGGTGGTAATGACCGACTCATCGGAGGGAATGGAAACGACAACATCAATGGTGGCGCAGGTGCAGATACATTGACTGGTATCGCACTCAATGACACAACTCTTGGTCGGGGATCCATTGATGTCCTCACAGGTGGAACAGAGAATGATTTCTTTGTTCTTGGCAACGCATCAAGTGTATTCTATTCCGATGGATTAACAGCAACATCAGGAAGAAGTGATTACGCACATATCACAGACTTTACTTCTGGAGATAAAATTGAACTGAAGGGACGTGCAACTGACTACATCCTTCGTTCTAATGATTCAGTTTCTGGATTCAGTGGAGTCGGTCTCTATCGGAATGATGGAGTTGGGACTAGAGCATCAACGACAGGATGGGACAGTCGAGATGAGTTCATTGCATTGATTCAGGTTGGTTCTGACATGAGTCTGAACCTTGGAAACACTTCTCAGTTTACATATCTCGACACGATTACAGGCACATGGACACACGAAGGCAAGATAGACAACCCCTTTGAGGAAGGCGACGATACTGATCCATTTGGCAGACTTAACAGCGACAGACTCAGAAATGGTCGATACACCCCCGCAGAGGAGATCAAGGGCGAAGATAGTTTTATTCTTTATCAGGACTTGAATCAAAACACGATTTTTGACTCTGGCGACAGAGAGTTTGGCAGGGCAATCATTAGTGATACAGCACTAGTGTATTTGTCCGAAGGGAAAGAACTACCCATACCAAGTGAATTTAGTCTTAGAAGCGGTGAATGGCAGATTGAAATAACATCAGGCGGAGCAAGCGGAAAAATATTTGACACCGGTTTTCACTTATTGGACATTGTAATCACAGACACTTCCGTTTTTTCCTAAAGTTTAGCAGCAAAGATTTAATACTATTTCCATGAAGAAATAAATAGTAGTTACCGTGAATTTATTTGGTCAATTGGCAGAAATGCAAGATTCTTTCTTAGGTTATTTTACCTTGCGTTTCTAGATTGTCGCATTAATGCGCGTAGGCGCACAGCATCATGAATGGAGGCGATCGATTGATCACCTTTTTTATATTTTAAAAACCACAAATAATGCGTAATCAAAAACCAGTCATCACCAGCATCGGGGTCGTGTAGTTAAATTGAATAAGATAAGAGATCAAGACTCAACTCACGCAACTGCAAAACAAAAATATTCTTGTCAAATAAAATCAAGAGACCTTGAGTGGAGGAGAGCGCAGAGTCGTATCAGAACCCCTGGAGTCAAAATCCTGTGAACCTACGGCAGAATTCGTAGCGTCCTCATGTCTTCGTAGAGCGGCAGCATTGGCAGGATTAGGTCTTGAGTTGTGGGGGTGAGAGTAGGTACAAAAAAGGAGGGGTGGTGAACCCCTCTCTTCATGCATCGTAGTCTTGAGTGTAGTTACCAAATCTATAGACGCATGTACCATCCTGATCAATCACGCATACTCTTCACGCAAGGACGCACGAAGAAGACTATCTCTAATCATGCAGTCCTCAACAGGGAGGAGTTTTGCAGTTGAGAAAAGTCGGGAAGGGTCATCCACTAATCTGTTCTCAAACAGGTGAATTACTCCTCCATCGGGAATCCCTTATGATCCAGAGGTGGTAAGTTGCACACGAGAAATCAGTGGGATATCAATGGTGTATTTCATAAAATTACTTCCTCATAAGAGACTTCTCACCTGTGATATGTTCCGCAAGTTCCTCATAAAACGAACCGAACACCCAGACACGGTTGGTAATGTCATCCTTAGAATATGAGTTAGTTTCATCATTCCAGGCATTGTCCCGAAGTTGACTTAACCATTTTTCGGGTAGAATACGAAAATTACTAATTCCCTTGCGATTATGAATGGAATTTGCAATTTTCGTAACTTCCTCAAGAGTCTTAAAGGGTGAACGAACCCACTTAATAAATGAATCTACCTTCACGTGATAATCCACCATATAGTAGTAGTCAAGATTTCCTTTGTAGGATGCAATCGACTGTCGAGTTCCCGTTTGATCTTCAGTTAGTGTCTTTGTGTTCTTTGTCATGATCGCGGTCGTGTTTTTCATGAGTCCTTTGTGAGATTGGTCAATGGTATGCATGTTGGTCATTTTGTTTGAGTTGGTGAATGAATTTGGTAAGTTTAATGTGGTGAAGTTTATGGGAGTAATGAGGTTGGGGGGAACACGGGAAAACAAAGACCCATTTCTTCCCCTGGAACTTTCCTGACAACTTATGGTGTTTGTTCCGATGAAAAGAGATCACTCCATCATCAGACCACTGTCGGAGAGATTTAACCGTATCTCTCACCAGTTTCCTGGGAAGTAACATTGGGATTAGACCTCATTCCACTCGTGGACATATACATTGCGAATAGACGCAGTGTCGCAGTCCGAGTCATAAAGGAGTTGACTCAGATAATGATTCAACTGTTTCTCCGTCTCAATAGTCCCTGGGACAAGGAAGTTCTCCAGGATATGTTCTTCCGTATGATCATCAAACACAATCTCTCCATCAATAACGGTCAGGACGGGTTTCGTGATGTCAACGGATGCGTATTCAATTTTCTTGAAGTTAGTCATAATAAGAAAAGGGTAAGGTGAATATGGATCTAGACTCAGTTAGGATGTGATAATCACTTCCTTCGATCCTTGGGTTTATAGACGGTCTGAGGTCGTCCAGAAAATCAAACCAAATCCAAGGAATATTCCTCAGAATCTTTTTTCCATTGTTCAAGTGTGGCCTGCAGAACCCATCCACTCAGTTCAGGATGCAACATCTTGAATGATGACATCATCTCCTCATAGTGGGAACTCTCGTCAGAGTCATTGAGACTCTGAACGATATGGTTCTGAAGGGACTTACAACAAGTGATAATGATCTTCTTGTTACGGTCGGGATCGTTGTAGTTCATAGTGAGAAAATAGAAGTAAAGGACATCTATTCAGACATCCCACTCGGGGGTAATCACTGTCTGGTGTGACTCAGATATTGAATTTGCGTTTACAGGGGGTCAGTTGATGCGAGGTTCAGAAGACCTCCGTTCGACCCGTTTCCTGGTCGCCTACTTAGCGTACATGACTTTCTCCGCAGCAAAACGTCATCTATGCCAGTTCGCGAACCGTCCTTTTGCCATGACATCATCTGCACGGAGATAGTCGTCTCATGCGACAGTGACTGGTATGTCCAACCCCTCCAAGTCCAAAACCGAGTTCCAGAGCGACCTCGCACAGGGGTCGATCAATGGATCAGTGGACGATATTCTCCGTGTCTGCAGGGTCATCAGGACTACAAAGGAGACCCTGAACCCAAAGGATTTCAAGGATCTGCGGGAAGAATCCCCCTTCTCAGAGAAGGTCTGGTCAAAACTCCTGCAGATCGGTCTGGATGACCGTCTGGAGGGGGTCAAGAAGAAACTCCCACCCCTTTACACAACGATTCACCTCATCCACTGTCTGACCGATGAGGAACTGGAGTCAGGGGTTCGGGACGGTCACATTCACCCCAAGGTTTCTCAAGGATCCCTGAACCGATGGATCCGTCACATGAGGTTCCATGGGGGTCAGGAGGTCATTCCAGAGGACTTCAAGATACTGGTGCAGGTCATTGCACCTCCAGACCTCTCAGAGGAGGTTCTGGAAAGGTTCAAGGGGGATCTGGAGGGATTGATGTCTCGGTATGGGTTCCGCACTCAGTACGAAGAAGACCAATCGATGGTTGAGGTGCGTCAACAGAGATCGCAGGATCGTTCTCAAGAGTTGGTGAGTGTCCTGACCAAGGATCTGCAGAGCACTTGGAAGGAAGGGGAACAGGATCTCAAAAACCTGTTTTCGTTGAACTCACTGGATGATCTGGTTCTTGCACCCATGAGTTCGTTTACTGGGTTCCTCAATCGAGTGAGTGGAAATCGCGAGAAGTTCTGGGAGAATCATGGAACAGACTACATTCATAAAGTCGCACTGGAATATCTAAGAACTACCAACAAAGGGCAACGATTCAACTACAGAAGAAGACTCAAGGAAGTTGCAGATACTCATGAGAACCTTGCGGGGAAGGCAACGGAAGCACTGAATAAATGGATGAAATACTGACTCAGATTTACCCGAGATAGTAGTCAGGCACTTGTCTCAGACCATCCTCATAAGTCTTTTTGGAGAGCAGTCCTGCGTCATATAAGGTTTTGAGTGCAACCACATAACCACTGTCGATCATTCCATCAATGATTTCCTTGCGTGTGACTGGTTCTTCTATTGAATGTTTCATCACCTCAAGTTTACTTACCTGTTGCGGCGACAGTCGAATAAAAGATGGTTTATCGTTTCTTGTCATATTCCCTCTTGATGAGTTCGTGTAGGTATTGATCTGGTTTCTTGCGGTTCCTATCGGAGAGTTCCTGCAACATCGCATAAATGACCGCAGGAATGGAGATGGACTTGGCGGTGGTCATCCGATCATCTCCTTTTTATGTTTCTCAAACCACTCATAATGAGTGATCAAAAAGTCAAGAGTTCCCGTTCTGGATCTCCTTAAGTGGTCAGAGAGGTGATCAAACTTCTCTAGGGTCACCTGATTACGGTGACCGAAGTAGAGGTTGATATTGGTTGGTTCTGATATCGCAGGCATATGTTCTGTAGAGATTCACTACTGACTATTTAGGTGAATTTCAAATCAGAATTCCTGTAGTCCAATACCAGATCAGAATCCTGATGGTATTTGTAGTAGTCCTTGAGGTTGTAGGAACCGTGATGTTTCTTGTTCCATCGTTTGATCACAATTCCCTTATTCTCTTCAGTGTTGGTCTTGAGGAGTTTCTGGACTCGTGGTGCAACTTGACTTCTCAAGAGGACATCTAGATACCACTGTTCGTTCAATGGAGAAGGAAGTTTCTCTAGATGCAGGTGGGTATGGAAGGGAAGGATCTGACGACTTCTACAGATCGCGGGTTTCCGTTCGTGAAAGAAGATCGCAGATGGTCGTCCAGGGGGATCTGGAAGGTCTCTGGGTGATCGACACCCCATCAGTTGGGTCAAGAAGACATTCCTGAGGTGTTTGGTGTGTCCTTCTACTTGTGCATAGGAGGTCGGGAGGTCGTTCCATTCAATGGTGATGAACCAGTGGGGTCGGAAATTGGTTTCCCATTGGTTCAGGATCACTTTCTCCATCACCTTCCCAAAGGAGTTGGTTTTGGACTTGATTTTCTGGAGTTCTCGGTCGAAGGAGGTTCTGGAGGAGTGATGCGGTTCTGAAGTTGGTGGTAACTCATTCCCTCGTTTCTCTCGGGAATGTTCCTCACTTCGTTCGGAACCTATTCTTGTTTGTGTCATAAATACTGTTGTAGCAATGGGTTTGAGGATTTTGAGACCTTATGAGTTCTTACATCTTCTCCCTTGATGAATCCCCATAGAAATCCAAATCAACTGAATATTGCATTACTCAGAATCAACACCCTCTGGTCTTGACTCTTTAAGGTCTGTCTAGAAATTATATAGGCAGATTGATCTTTTGACAAGCATTTGGCGACAGCACGTCATCTTAGATCGCGAACACAAGCATCTTTTCTGAAACGTTTTTATCGATGCATTTCTGTGTTCAGATTCTGGAGAAGACCTAGAGGGTGTTGAAATCTTATGGTTCCACGAGATCAAGCAGTTTCCCATCCTCATCTACAAGGCGATGGCGTTTTCCTGTTGATTTGGCACGGTTAGCAGCAGTACGATATGCATCACCTTGATGGTGTTTTGTTGTGTAATGTTTCCAGGCACCCACTTGGTCTTGATACTGAATATGGATTTTGGGCATTTGATCAGGTCGCGATAGGAGTGGCGTAATCCTTGATGATCCTTTGCACAGTGGCAAGCGACAAACCCGTCTGATCACGAATCGACCTGTAGGACTCACCTTCCTCACGCAGTCGCATCACCAGACGTTCCTTTTTCTCTGCAGTCTTTGGGCGACCACCAAGATTTCCACCTGTGCGGCGACGGTGTTCAACTGATTCTCTTGAGCGTTCCTGGATAAGTGACCGTTCCACCTCGGCAAGACCCGTAAGCAGTCCAATGACCAGTGGCGCGAGTTTCCCCAGTCCCTTGGTATTGATCAGTCCATCGAGCGTCCTGACGTAGATCCCCTTGGTCTGAAGGTCACTGAGGCGGTTGATCACCTCCACCTGGGATCGACCCAGGCGATCGAGTTTGGACACCACAAGTTCATCCCCCTCTAGAAGGGTCTCCAGGCACCGACGCAACTGGGGGCGTTTCTCCAAGGGCGCACGGGAGGACACCTTCTCGGCAAACACCTCCTGGCACCCTGCAGAGCGCAGTTCAGTCACCTGAGCGTTGGTGTCCTGATGAGTGGTGGAACACCTCGCGTACCCGATGGATTGGGACATTTGTTCGGAATCTCAGTGGGTTCCAGAACTTATGACCCATACCCCCTTTTTGGCACGCATTCTCCAGTCCCCATCCGGGTTTTGGGCGTGTCAGCGCAACCCTTGGGTTTCTGAACAGACGATCACGGATACACCCAAACCAAATGAGGTGCCAAAAACCCTGTCCTACACACGTATGCGTTGACACTTCTTTGACACTAAGGTCAGGCAACCCTCTAAAACTCAGTCATACCAATGGTTTTGGAGCTAAGTTGTATAGTCGGCGTTAGTGCCGACGTAACTCGAAAACCCTTGCCACACTTGAGTTTCGGGGTTCGTGAGTTACCGTAAGCATAGCGTAAGCGTTACCGAAATCCCTTGCCACACCGTGACCGCTGTAAGCGTTCCGTAAGCAAACGGCGGGATTTTGCGCCTTGTAAGGGGCAGGAGACACCCCAATGACCAAGGTGCTCAACAAGCGCCCCATCGCCCACGACCCCCACTGCTACGTCTTCCAAGACGGGGATCGAGGGGGGCGCTGGTATCTCTATTTCTATGACCAGGAGCGGCAGTCGAGGCATCGCCACTCGCTGGGTCGGATCGCCCCCAACGACCTGCTGGAGGCGGAGCGCAAGGGTCTGGCGAAATACATCGAGTTCAAAACCAAGAGCGAGCGGGGCGAGCAGATCCGAACCCTGACCATCGAAGAGATGGCAGATCGCTTCCTGGCGAAGCAGAAAAAAAGGATCAGCAGCATCCCCCACAACGGCATCAGCGCCAAGCGATACCTGCTGATGGAGCACCACGCCCGCTGGTTTCTGAAATACGCAGGGCAGAACCTGCGCCCCATCCACAAGATGCCCAGGAACTTCTTTGCCAACTACGAGACCTGGCGCAAAGAAGCAGCACACCAGGAAGGCAAGGAGACCCCAAGGCAAACCACCATCAACGCTGAAGTCAGCACCTTCAGACGGATGTTTGAGGAGATTGCCGTTCAAGAGGGATATCTGAACAAGGATTCAGTGCCAACTCTGAAATCGGTCAAACTCTCGAAAGACAAAAAGCACAGGCGTGACGACCTAACCGTTGATGAGTGGAAGGAACTTGAGCGCAGCGCCCGCCTCTACTGGTCTGAAGGGCGAACCCGCTGGAACGACGAGGGCGAGATCGACAAGAGCGCATCGGGCAAAAACATTCTCAAAGAAGTGCTCGGCAACAGTCAACGGGCAAAAAATCAGAAGATTCACCGCAAGATGCTCTATCTGGCAATGCGGATCTCAATGGAGTCAGGCATACGGATCGGATCGCTGAGGAAAGTGGAGTGGGGTCACATCCGCAAAAACAACACGCTCAGCAATACAGATCAAAAAACCTGGATCTTGATAGACGTGCCTGCCGAAAACACGAAAACAGGTCGCCGCTACACCATCAACGCACCCGTCGCCAGACACCTTGAAGAACTGAGGAAGTTGACGAACTTCAAGGGTCGAGCGGATCTCTTGTTTACGAATCAAAAAACTGGTCAGGCATTCAGCGAACGGATCTGGAAAGACAGTTTATGTGAAATGCTTGTCGAAGCAGGTCTGGCATCCTGGGCAGAAGACGACAACAACAATGCCAGAAAAGTAGATATTCATAGCGGCAAAAATCTGACTTGGTATTCGTTCAGACATACCTACATCACTTTTCAACTCACGTTGAATGAAACACCCGTGACAATGCTTGCCGCCCAGTGCGACACCTCAATCAAATACATCGAAGACCACTACTTCCACTACAGAGCAGAACTGAGCACACCAACGCTCGCCAAAGGCAGGAATACCCTCAAAGCGGCAACAGGCGACTTGGAGTGGTTACAGATCAGACCCATAGAACAAAAGGTCTGATCATTTCACCTAGATCAACTCAACCAAGAATCACCTGCCTCCCTACGCTTCCACTGGTGACGCTGCTTCACCAGATGGTTGAGGCGTGACTGGTGACCCGCCTGCTGCTGAGGTGTGCGCATCGGCGGCAACTTGGTGACTCTTGGAGCAACAGGAGAAGGTGCTGGTGTTAGGCGAGCAACAGGCGCCTGTGGGATGTGCTGCGGTTGCTGGTGCTGCCTCGGTGATCCAAAGACCAGCGGATCAAAACTAAACATCCCTTGCTTCTTCAGCAGGGTTTCAAGTGAGGGGCAGTTGGTCTGAAAACCTGTTGTTCCCAACTGGTCACGCAGGCGCACATATTCAAAATGAAGTAGGGGATAGAAGATCTCAAGGAACTTTTCCAAAGAGTGACTTTTGCCACACCTATTCAGGCGCTTACACTCAAAATTCCAGGCATTATTCTTTCGATAAAAGTATCCACTTGCCTCAGAAGGGGCGATTTGCTTGCCCTTGTCATCACACCCAGTTGACTGGCAATGGGGGCACTGAAAACGAAAAGCACTTTGCTGCTGAGAGAAAAGGGGAAGTGATGATGCTATGTAATCAATGAATATTTCTTCGATGGATTGAGTCATATGCGTATTGCTATTCTGTCTTGCCTATTATACCATAGATTTACTCATCTGTAAATCATTAAACGCATAAATAACCTTGTAGAGGTTTCAAAAGAATGGGTTCAATGCCTTTATCCAAGCAAACCCAGAAGAACTTGACAAACTCTAAAGAATCCTGTATAATAAACCTTGTAGTGTTTTCATCAAGTGGTCTTGAGTTGATTCATTGATTGAATCCTCAAGACCACTCAAAAAGACCCAAAAGAAACTCATAACAAAATCAAACGAGTATTCATTCAAAACTTGATTCAAAACATACCCAAAAGAAACTCAAAAGAAAACTCATCAAAACTCACTTCAAGAGTCACCAGAAGAAAAACAAAAGAATCATTGATTGAATCCTCAAGTATTTATCAATGAGTGAATACAGGATATCACCAGAATCCTTTATGAATCAAGATTAAAACCTCATTTTAAATAGTATCCAGAAGTTCATCTTAGGTTGCGTTCATAGGAAACAAGATGAATCAAGGCAAGATTAAATCATTAATAAATAGATATAGATTCTATCGGCAGCAACTAGATGCGTTCAATCCCAAGAGTAAAGCAAATCAGTTTTAAAGAACGTGAACACCCATTACTCCTCAAGCAAATGGAGGATTTAATGGAACTATACAAAATGGATATTAGTGGATTATATAAAACCCTATTACGTGAAAAACATCAAGCAGTCTTTGGGTCACTCACCACAAGGACAGCAGCAACTGGTGTGCTGGAGCGATGAAGACCATTCGGGTTCACCTCCATCCCGTTGAGGAGGCAATGCTGATTGAGGTTCAAAAGGTCAACAGACGCTTTCGTGACATTGAGACCCTGTTGCTTGGTCAGATTCGTGAGGAATACGCCAAGACACCCAAAGGGCGCTCAGGGGGTGTGTTGTGACCTTCCTTGAGCAGCAAATCGTTGAATACCTCCAGCAGCAGGAAGCAGCAAAGCGAGTGCTGCTGGTAATCAAAAAGAACCGTAGGAAAAAAGGAGAAGCACAGGAGATGCCACCAATCCCCAGTGCGCTTTTAACTGCTGAGGAAACTGAGGAGTTAGAGGAGGAGCATTCCTTTTATGTCTTCCGCACAGACACCAACGCCGTGCTGGCAAGAGGCATTCAGGGGTTTGAAGCGGCAAAGGAGCGAGCAAATCAACTACGCAAAAGTCACGGGTTGAAGTGGGATGAGGTGAAGTTCAAGTCAGAACGAGGCAACCAGAGCAGTGGTGGGTCTGGTGGGTCAGCAGCAGCACCCAAAAAGCAGTTTGGTGTTAGTCGTGATGGCAAAACCTTTACCAACACTTCTGGGCAGAGTGGCAGGGTGGATTACGCCAAACGCTATAACCCATCAAAAGGTCGCAGGTTCAGGGGATATACAGACCCACAGGGCAACTATCACGATATTGACTGAGAAAAAATAGGTTTTGAGTATCAAAGAGGTTCAAAGCATAGGTATGTCAGGGGTTTTGAGTAGTGAAGTGAACTCCTGACAGGGTAAGCATAGAGATGAGATGCCATAAAAGCAGTCAGGACAATGGGTCTTACCGCCAGCAGAACCAAGACCGCCAAGACCCCAGTGCTCATCTAGGGGCATCAGTCAGACCCACTGCGGCGCCTTGGGTCTCAACAAGTTTGGGAAAAGGGGTTGACAGGGCAGGGCACTTGCTCTATAATAGTTCCATAAGCAACCACGAACGCCAGCAACCAAGCAAAGGGTGATTCGTGGTCTTGTTCGGCGATAAACCGCTAGAAATCCCTATACCTGCTCAGTTTTAGAGCGCTAACAAACCTACGCCTCGGAGGCACTATGACTACATCTAACAATCTTATTAAGTGGGAATATCAACTTACCTATCACGTTCCAGTCGCCCTAGGTGATGATGGATACATCGAATGGGAAGAACATTCTGAATATTGCGTGATTCACCTTCCCGCCAGTGTAGAGAATCCTTCTGAGTTTCTCAAGCAATCTGGTTACGATACTCAGGTAGACATCATCGATTTTGCTGGTTTTAGTAAAGTCGACGCCTAGACATTAAGAAAGAAGTCAAAGGATTTCTCTCGGAAGTAGTTGATACCCTTCGCCCATACACCATTGATGGAGAGGTGATTACGATAAACAATCGTGGGCACCTCAAAATCAAAGGTAAATACCCATCAGGCAATCATTCCTTTGCGATGGGAACAACTCCCAGCGACCATCGGTGGATATTTAAAGCAAAGAAAGCGTTGAAGCGTTTTATCTACACAGCAATCCTTAGCAGTTCTGCTGCTTAATCAATCAAATCAATCAAGCGCCCATCGTCATCCACCAGGCGATGGCGCTTTTTTGTTGATTCCACGCGACGTTGAGCAACCCGATAGGCATCCGCCTGGTTCTGCTTGCTCTGGTAGTGGTGCCAGTTGCCGTGCTGGTCTTGCCATTCGATGTTGATGGTCATTGGTTCACCCCCACAACTCAAACCCAAGACCCGATACTGAGCAATGGAGAATGTCTCCATCAGCAATGAGGACAATCAGTTGACT
>NZ_PXXO01000014.1 GCF_003011885.1 Cyanobium usitatum str. Tous | reverse complement strand
ACCACCCTCGACGCCCTGCCGATCGACCAAGCCATGGCCGATCGCATTGTGGAGGAGGCCAACCACGCCTTCCACCTGAACATGACCATGTTCCAGGAACTGGAAGGCAATCTGATCGCTGCCATTGGCAAGGTTCTGTTTGGCTTCCTTACCCGGCGTCAGCGTTCGGGCAGCACGGAAGTGGTGGCGGCCTGAGGCTTAGCGGCGCTTGGATCGGACCCATCAGTCCTCAATTAGATCAACGCTCACCAGCCGGGTGAGACCTCCAGGGGTGGCTGGGTCGATGGTGCCTGGCTTGAAGTTGGCCTGAAACCACCACTGGCGACCATCTTTGCTGCGCCGCTCGACACGGAAGTTGTCCAGTCCCTGCTCCCGCAGTGCCAGTTGCAAAGCATCTCCGCTGCAGCCGGCGCAAGTCACGGAAACTGGCGCTAGTCCAGGCACTTCGACGCAATAGACGGGCATGGGCTTAAGGAGATAGCTCAGGCTGCCACAAGAACCGAGTAGGGCTCAGGGAGCGTCATCCGTAGCGGTGACAACGCAACCCCCCATCCGGCAGGCCTAGGGTTGCAAAACTTCATGATTGGGCTTTGCGGGATGACTTCTGCCCCAGATCTGGCTTCCCTCTATCAGTTGCTGTCTCTCCAAGAGCGCCCGATCCTGCCCTCGGGCGAGCGTCGCGCAATCCTGGGTTGTGGCTATGTGGGCGAAGCGGTTGCCAAATCCTGGAAGCAGGAAGGGCATGCACTTTGGGGCACCACAACCCGGCATGAACGCTTGGCAGAGCTGGCCGACCTAGTAGGGAATCCGCTGGTTTTTGATTCGACGGATCCCTCCAGCAGTCTGGACTTCGCAGCAGATCTCGACGGCATCTTGGTGTCCTTCGCTCCGTCGAAGAGTTCCAGTGTTGAGCTGAGCCAATACGAGCAGACCTTTCTTGGCGGTCTGCAACGGCTGATCGAAACGCTTAGCCGTCGGCCTGTCAGCTCGCCACTCCAGCTTGTTCACCTAAGTAGCTGTGGCGTGTATGGCAACCGGCAGGGAGCGCTCACAAGTGAGAGCGATCCAACTGATTCAAATCATCCAGTGAATTCCGTGCTCGTGAGGGCAGAGCAGATGATCGCGTCGGTCCGCTCCGAATCGATCAAGGTCTGCGTGTTGCGCCTCGGTGGCATATATGGGCCTGGACGTGATATTCCGGCCATGTTGCTCAGTGCAGCTGGCGGATTAGTGCAGCGTAATGGCTTGAATGTGCCGTGCTGGATTCACCGCGACGACATCGTTCGCGGTATCAACTTCGCCTTTGACCAAGGCCTGAATGACACGTACAACCTGGTCAATGATACCCAGTACAACGGCCAGGAGCTCACAAATCGGTTGTGTGAGCGCGCTGGGCTGCCACTGGCCAAGTGGTTGACCAGAGACACCAGCGATCGAATCCTTAATGCGCGGGTGAGTAATGAGAAGCTTAAGCAGCTTGGCTTCAGCCTCTCTCATCCATGCATGGTGGGCTGATAGCGGCGCTCTATCCAGGCCAAGAGATTGTGATTGGCATCAAACTCCATTGTTAGATGCACAAAGTTTTGACGATCTAGTATGCAGCCGAAGTGGAGGCCAAATGAATGCTTTGGCAAAATCTCCGGCAGGCTGCAGATTAAATTATCTGCAAATAGCCCGTTCACTTCATTTTTGATAAACCATTCGCTACAGAATGGCGCCAGCCGCTGTTCTGACATTGCAATTCCAGAACTGAATCCGGGTCTGATCACTGATTCCACCCCTTGCCAGCCAATGACGGTCTCTAATACCGCCTCCAACGATTGAAACTGAGTGCGTTCTGGGTCAGGACTGGTGCGTTGGCAGCGGAAGGGTGTGGCGGCGATTGAGTCCAGCAGCATCTGTCCATCCGGTTGTTGCTGGTAAAGCGCAACCAGCATCGAACGACTGCGACCGCTGAAGAAGTTCACTTCATGCCCAGCACGCGCGACGCTGCCTGCCATTTGCAGGCTCGACTGACCTGCAGTCTGCGGAAAATGCCAGCAGTTGTGGCTGAGGTTGTAATTGTGCCGATATAGGGGGAAGCGGCGTTCTCCACCCGGTGCGAATCGAAGGCCGGTTCCATGCCATTCACCCGTATGCGCATCCGAGAAGCGGATGGCGTAAAGCGAGGCCTCCGGGTTGACGGTGCCCTGCTTCATGTTCATGCCGTCGCCGTTGCGGCCATACCAGGTGGTTGTTCCCTGCCAGTCGCCATCAAAGCTGGCGCGCATAAGGTCCCATTGCCGATCAGCTGCGGCTTTGGCGTGGTTATCTGAAGCTTCCATCGTCTTCAGTTTGGTAATCGGGTTTTCCAGAATCGTTGTTTCGTGATCAGAGGGGTCCGCAGCGAAAAGTTTATGGGGCTCTCAGGCCACTATCCGCTGGTGAAAGATCCCTGGGGCTGGGGCGTGGCTTGATCCACTTCGTTGTCAGGGCTGACCCTAAACGTTTCTTAATTAACCGAGCGAGTGCAGCTGCAAGCGGTTGTAGACCTAAGGTGATGATTGGCCTCATGATCGCCAAGCCATGGCCAAGGTAGGTGTGCTCCTGCTGAACCTCGGGGGTCCGGAGCGCATCCAGGATGTCGGCCCTTTTCTCTACAACCTGTTCTCGGATCCGGAGATCATCCGGCTACCCAACCCGGCTCTGCAGAAACCTCTGGCTTGGCTGATCAGCAGTCTGCGGGCGAGCAAGTCGCAGGAGGCTTATCGCTCTATCGGCGGTGGCTCGCCACTGCGGCGAATCACCGAGCAGCAGGCGCGGGAGCTGCAGAGTGCCCTGCGCCTGCTTGGGATCGAGGCCACCAGCTACGTGGCGATGCGCTACTGGCACCCATTCACCGAATCGGCGGTGGCAGACATCAAAGCCGACGATGTGGATGAGGTGGTGGTGCTGCCTCTTTACCCTCACTTCTCAATTAGCACCAGCGGTTCCAGCTTTAGGGAGCTTCAGCGTCTTCGTCAGGCTGATCCTGTCTTCGCAGCTTTGCCGATTCGATGCATCCGCAGCTACCACGATGACCGGGGCTATATCGACGCCATGGCCGGGCTGATCGCCCGCGAGATCCAGGCCTGCCCGGACCCTGACAGCGCCCACGTGTTCTTCAGCGCCCACGGTGTTCCTAAGAGCTACGTGGAAGAAGCGGGCGATCCCTACCAAGGGGAGATCGAAACCTGCGCCCGGCTGATCATCGAGAAGTTGGAGGCCACATTGGGCCACAGCAACTCTTTCACCCTTGCTTATCAGAGCCGGGTGGGTCCTGTGGAGTGGCTCAAGCCCTACACCGACGAGGCATTGGCGGAGCTAGGGCGGCAGGGTGTGAAGGATCTGGTGGTTGTGCCGATCAGTTTTGTGAGCGAGCACATCGAGACCCTTGAAGAGATCGACATTGAGTACCGCAAGCTGGCTTTCGAGTCGGGCATCACTAATTTTCGGCGTGTGCCGGCGCTTGACACCAACCCTGCTTTCATCCAGGGGCTTGCGCGACTTGTCCAGCAGGCCCTGGATGGGCCCGAAGTGAATCTTGACCAGGCGGCGGCTTTGCCCAGCACCGTGAAGCTCTACCCCCAAGACAAGTGGGCTTGGGGCTGGAACAACAGCTCAGAAGTGTGGAATGGCCGCTTAGCTATGGTCGGATTCTCCGCTTTCCTGGTGGAGCTGATCAGTGGAAGTGGCCCTCTTCATGCCATAGGTCTGCTTTGATCTCCTTTTTACTAGGGATAGTGTCTATCCAGATCGAACAACACCTCATGGATATATGTCTCGGTCCATTCCGTGCCGTGAAAGCGGCCGAGCATCCCCCTTGCCGGATCTTTCTCTGCCCGGTAGCTGGTGTAGCGCCTTTGGCCATTGAGTAATATCGCTGAGCGATCGTCTGCTACGGGGGATGCTTCATCCACGAGCTGTAAATAAAGCTTTAAATACTCAGCAAAGGCTTGGAATATAACGGTACTGATCAGCTCATCGGAGGCTGCTCCCAAAGGTAGACGGGTCCAGAGAAATGCAGGCGAAAAGTAAGGTTCCGCCTCAGCAGGAATGGGTCCGCCATCAGGTAAGTGAGGTTTCCAGTTGTTAAAAATTGGGAGCAATCTATCCCAGACTGGTTGGGTATGGAGGGAATCGCTGCGGTCAACTGGCTGCAGGTCAAGGGCTAGCAGATGGCCTGAGGGCAGCGTGACCAAATCTGCTCCGAAGAAAGGCAGATCAAAACGGCAGTGGGGATTGATGACTAGGTTCAGCACGGACGCTGCTGGCCCCGCCTCCACGCAGGCGGCCCTCACCTGGCGAAGTTTGTTGGTTTGACATGCCCAGGTTGCAGTTTGCACAACTACCGGCTGTGCCTTCGAACCGGTGGATCCGGTTTTTTGCAGAAACTGCTCCGGCACGGGGTAGGCGGCTGGCTCCAATGCCTGAAGCATTTCGACTGCATGATCAAGAAAGGGCTGCCAACGCCAACCGGGGATTCTGACCTGGTCAAGGCTGCAGCTTTGCGGTGCTGTCATTGCTGCGGGCTAGATGGGAAAAGGAACTCGTGCAGAAAACGATCCGACCAAGCCTTGCCGAAGTGGCTGCTAAACAGGCCGTGAGCCGGATCTCTTTCGGCGCTATAGACATCGTATGCCTCCTGCAGGGTTTTCACCTTTTCTGCTGTAACTATGGAAGTGCGTTGGCCGGCTTCGGCGCTGAGCTGCCAGTAGCAGTCGAGAAAGGCAGTGAAAGCTCTGGGCAAAGATTCCTGCGCCTCCTCAGCTCCTCCACGGCAGAACAGCAGCCAGGGCGAAAAATATTGGTTTGGATCAAATGAGCGCATCGCCTCAGCACCGTGAAGATCCGGGTGGCGTGAAATAAGTTCTTTTAGGCCTTGATAATAGGTGTCAAGATAATTTTGATCCTGCAGTAGTGGCTGAAAATCAAGCACTGCGACCAGCTTGCCGCGGGTGCCGAACCAAAGGAGATCGATTCCCATAAGGGGCTGATCGTTGTTGTATTCGGGATAGGCCACCGAATTCAACACTTGCAGGCTGTCCCCCGCGTCCATCCTGGTCACCCGCCAGCGCCGGAACCCAGGCACCTGCCAGAGCCAGCTTTGGATCACGCTCTGCCTCTTCGGGGAGCGACATTCAGCTAGCCCATCGGGTGGGGCAATGGGCTGCGCTCCAGACCGTTCCAGCCTGCTATTGAGCTCTTGCAAAAAAGGGTCAAACATCTCGGAGTGCTCAGGAGCAGGGTGGGTTAACGGAAACCGGCGGCCATGGAATCGGCGCTTTCCCGAAGCGACTGCAGAGTTGCGTCGGAGGGGCAACGAAGCTCCGTGCAGTAGGTGGTCATCGACACACCATCGAGACACTGCACTGAGCTCACCCGCATTCGCACCTGATCCGTGACGAACCAGCAGCGCTCCGTGCCGACATTGCTGTCATAGCGCGTGGTAACGGTCATGACGCCATCAGTTGAAAAGGTGTATTGACTGAGGACGGGCTGCTTCTCCACGTAGCCCTTGTCCCGGACCAGAAAACCCTGAGTGGGATCTCCTGCCAGAGGGATATCTATTAATACAGCCGCTTGATCATCTGTTCTGGCTAGGGGTTTAAGATTGCTCTCCCACCAGAAACGGGCCCCTCCTGCTGCTAGTAGAGGGTTGATATTAAGAGTTAGACATATCTGCTCGACGGCTGGATCCTCAGCGGAGAAGGGCTCGATAACAAGATTGGAATCGCCGAATTCATCATCTTGGTGGTCGAGGTGGTGCACAGCCCGTCGCGTCAGCCAGGTCCCTCGACTGGCCGCCAAGAACTGGTCCATCGTTCGGGCTGGGTCCATGGGTGCCACGGGCGTGTGAGGGGGATGGGAGTTAGTCCTGCTCGGACTTCTGGGACTCAAGCTGAGCCAGAATTGCTTCTAACTTCTGCAGCTCGGGATGCTGAGCCAGGGTGAAGTCCACTTGCTTCTGAGGGAGCTTCAGTCTTTGCCCCATGCCGATCACATCTTTGATAAGTCGATCGCGGTAGGCCGCTAGCTGATCAATCGACTCCTCCAACTCCTGCCGGCTGGGATCGGATGCGTTGATTGCAGACGTGTCGGCGCGAGGGGGAGTGCCGTCGGTCATGGCTTGGATTGGGCGGATGTCAGCATACGGAGTCGACCGCTGCGATCCACTAGAGCAGCTTCAAATGGGTCGCATCCATGGTGAAAATGGAAGAAAAGATAAATCTCCTGGTGCTTTGTTCCGCGATTAGGAGGGAGTGCGTGCCTTCCCCTTGCCAAAACCCTTTGCCAGCGCTGCACTTTTCAAGTCCGAGCGCGATGGGTGACGAAAGTTTGCATGATTGGCTTGATGGGGGGCCTGAGGCGGGAGATGACCGTAGTTTCCCCTTACGCCTTCCCCGAGAGGCAGCTACGCCATACAGACCTGAACAGATCTAACGATCTTCACTGGCTGTCAATTGGCTAAGCACAAGCACCCCTGGCCCCTTTCCCATGCTCGACGCCTTTTCACGCGCTGTCGTCAGCGCAGATTCGAAGACTGCCCCTATTGGAGGCGGTGAGCTCGCTGCTCTCCGTAACTATGTTACTGAGGGAAATAAGCGTCTAGACGCTGTTAACGCCATCACCAGCAATGCCTCCTGCATCGTTTCAGATGCAGTCACCGGCATGATCTGCGAAAACACTGGCCTGATCCAGGCTGGTGGCAACTGCTATCCCAACCGCCGCATGGCCGCCTGCCTGCGCGATGGCGAAATTGTGCTTCGCTACATCAGCTACGCGCTGCTGGCAGGCGACGCATCGGTTTTGGACGACCGCTGCCTGAACGGCCTCAAGGAGACCTACATCGCTCTGGGCGTTCCCCTTCAGTCTGCCGCTCGCGCCGTGGCCATCATGAAGGCTTCTTCCACAGCTCACATCAACGAGACAAACACCAGCGGCACCAACCCTGTGGAAACCCGTTTCCGCAAGATGGAAACCGTTCAGGGCGACTGCTCCGCTCTAGTGGCTGAAGCTGCTACCTACTTTGACCGTGTGATCAGCGGCCTCAGCTGATTCATCCGAAGAGATTGCTTTTTTTAAACCACTACTACTCAATTAAACGAGGATCTTCACGATGAAGTCTGTTGTGACCACTGTTGTGACCGCCGCTGATGCCGCTGGTCGCTTCCCCTCCCAGAACGACCTGGAAGCTGTTCAGGGCAACATTCAGCGAGCTACTGCTCGCCTTGAAGCTGCTGAAAAGCTGGCTGCCGGTCTGGACAAAGTGACCAAGGAGGCTGGTGACGCCTGCTTCAGCAAGTACCCCTACCTCAAGCAAGCTGGCGAAGCTGGTGAGAACCAGGTCAAGGTGGACAAGTGCTACCGCGACATCGCTCACTATCTGCGTCTGATCAACTACTGCCTGGTTGTGGGCGGCACTGGCCCTCTCGATGAGTGGGGCATTGCCGGAGCCCGTGAGGTGTACCGCACCCTGCGTCTGCCTACCGCTGCTTACGTGGAAGCGCTCACCTTCACCCGCGATCGGGCTTGCTCCCCTCGTGACATGAGCCCCCAGGCTCTCAATGAGTTGAAGTCGTACCTTGATTACGCCATCAACGCCCTCTCCTGATCAGTTTCTGATTAATTGTTGAGGACAAACCAGGGAGGCCTTCGGGCCTCCTTTTTTGTGTGAAAATTAGCCGTCGCCTACCCCCTCTCCTCGATGGAAATGGAAGCATTAGATATCTTATTTGATGATCTTGCCCACCCTAATCCTTATATTCAAAGCCAGGCTTTTATGGCCATGGTCAGGGATTGGCCTCAGCAAGCTCTACCTCGCCTGCTTGGTTTGTTGGCCCAACCGGATATAGCTTTACGCAGGGCTTCTGTTCGTGGTATTGGCGCCTTTGGCGCGGCAGCCTTGCTGCCCTTAGCGGATCTTCTTATGGCTAGCACGGACAGTACTATCCGCGCCAGCTGCGTGAAGGCCTATGCCCAGGTGGCTTCAAACCAGCCTGGGATCCATTTCCCCGAGACAGCGATGCAGGCTCTCGAGGAGGCACTTAGCGACGACTCACCGGTTGTGGCTGTTGCTTCGGTGATGGCCCTTGGGCAGGTTGGTGGGCAGGCGGTGCCGCTGTTGCTAAGAGTGGTGGGCGGTGATAATCCAGCCCAGGCGGTAGCAGCTGTCAATGCACTCGCCCAGATTGATGATCCTGCAATTGAACCAACTCTTAAGGATCTGCAGCGCCAACCAAAGTTAGATAGTTATGTGCGAGAGACCCTTGAATCAGCCTTGGCTCGAATAAGGGACCTGCAAGCACGTCAACCTCAGCCGGGCTGACGCGAGACGATTGTTATCCTCACTTGCTTAGCTGACTGATCGCTAGCTCTAGCACTAATCTGACACCAGGTTGTACTTCCTGTTCCACACTTGCTTTTAAGTCAGGCAATGCATCCCTGGCCCCTAGCTTCATCAGCGATAGAGCAGCGTTTTTGCGAACCTGTTCTTCCGAGTCGGTGAGCAGGGGGAGCAGGCGCGGGCAGGCCCATTCTGGCTCCTGCAACTTCCCCATCAGCGTTGCAGCTTCTGCCCGCACTTCGGAGTCCAGGTCATCCAGCGCGGTTAGAAGCAGCTGTCTCGCCTCGTCATCCCCCAAAGACTGGATCTGTTCGCCGAGAGCTGCTATTGCTGCCGCTCTTATCCTGGCATCCGGCGAGCTGGCTGCTTGGCGAAGCGCTTCGGGCGCCTTGGCGCCGATAAAAGCGATCCCCCAGCTGGCCAGCCCCTGTTGCATGGCCGAAGCTTTTGGATGAACCAGCACTGAGAGGAGTGGATTGAGAGCCTGCTCGCCGACTGCAGCCATCGCTCCGACCGCTGATCCCTGCACAACGGGATCCGAATCTGAGAGTAGGGTTTCGAGTAAAACGGGCAAGGCAGCTGGATCTGCAATCAGGGTCAGAGTCTTAGCTGCAGCGCGTCGAACGGTGACGTTGTCGTGAGACTGCAATGCACGGCAGAGAGTTGGCACCGCTGCAGCACCCACTGCTCCAAGGCTTTCGGCAAAGGTGAGCCGCATCAAGCCCCTGGTATCGCCGAGACCAGCCACCATGCGCTCAATAGCTGGGGTGTCGGATGAAGGAACTAACCCCTGACGAAGTTGGGAACGAAGCTCTGCAGCAAGAATGTTGGCTTCCTCAACGCTCAGTTGCTGGATTCCAGATGCGGGGGTAGCGGACAGCTCGGCAGACAAGGGTCCCTCCTATTGAACTAATTATCAGGGATAGCCGCCGCGATCCTATGGTGGGCTTAACAAGATCAGGACATGACACGCTTTTTGCTCTCCCACAACCTTCAGGTGGTTTCCGACAACCTGAAGGGCTTGAATTCCGCGGAACTGGCGGCTGGTCTCGTTGCACACCTGTCCACCGATGTCCGGGTTCAGGCAGTCAGCCACCCTCACTGGTTGGTTCAGGTGGAAGCCGACCTGCTGCCCGTCGATTTGGCCAATGCCGTACTCCTGGCCTGGCGACAGCTTCGCTGCTCTGCAGGTGCTACTGATCATGATTGCCAGCTGTTGGCCTTAGGTGGACGCAAGGACGATCAAGGCGCCTCTGGAGCGTTGCTGCAGCAGAGTGACTGGGGGGTCGATGTGGTGGAGACTCTGAACACCGCCGCTTTCCTTCAGTCAATCAACTGGGATCTGCTCAAACAGGGGCGTGCTCCTGATGGTGTGTTCGAGCTTCAAGGCTGAGCTGGGCTATTTGCGGCGGCGGCGAGGTGATTGCTGTCCAGACTTGGGTGATTCGACTGGATCCGTAGAGGCTGTGGTCGCCACTGCGGAAACTGAGCTGGCCGCCTCCATCAGACATACCGACGTAACCGGGATTCCATTCTGGTGTAGTTGCTGCATAGTGTGGCTCAGCATATGGCGCGGAACTCGCAGCTTCTGAGCAACCCTCTGGGGAGTTTCAGAATTGATGCTTGTAACAAGTAAAAGCGCACCACATTGATGGGGTCCCATTGTGCCTCTAATTTAGATGGGTTCATATTGAACGCTTCCTGGGCTGGGTTGCATCAAGACACATAACTCTTAAACTTTCAGCGCTCTTGCCCTGCCGGCTATCAGAGTTGGAAGCAGCTCTGCTTTGAGCTCCACAGCCGCGTCCACTTTGACTTCTGAGGACAGTATTTTGGCAAGCTCCAGCAACAGTTACGACAATATCCATCCCGGGCTCAGCCACCATGATGCGCTAGCGATTCTTGAACAATCTCTTGACTCGCTTGATTCTGCCAGCGACTACTACATGGCGGCCGCCCATCTCGTGAATTTCCCCGGCGATAAAACGGAGGAGGCATTATTGAGGCTCATTGATAATTCTTCGGGCGAACAGGCGGTTAACCTTGCGCGCCGCAAAGCGGTCGAAGTTTTGGGCCGGCTTGGGGTTCAACGGGCCATCCCCAGCATTGGGCGTTGCCTAGGGAGCAATGATCACTATCTCGTTGAAAATGCCGCCTGGGCCCTTCTTCAGCTCAATTGCCAGGATGTTGAACTCCATCAGGCAATGCTCCCGCTGCTCAATGATCCAGGCCAGAGCCGCCGGGTTCTTATCCAGGCTCTTGTGGGGTTAGAAGTGCATGCGGCCTTGCCCGTACTTCAATCGCTGCAAGATGAGGCGAATCCAGGGGTTCGCGGCGCTGCTTTGGCCGGGGTTGCACAGCTCAGTGGAGATGGCAGTCGCCTTCAAGAATTGGAAGACCACCTGACCCTGCCTAACCAAATGGACCGGCAGTCGGCGATTCAGGATTTAATTGACTGTCGGGCTACATATCTATTGCCTTCGATTCTCAAGGCGCCCGTGTCCCCTGTGTTCAGGTTGCGCGCTCTGCGGACACTCTGGCCTGGCCAAGACAAAGAACACGCAGGCATTGACCTGCTTACTTGTTTAGATTCGCTGATGTGGGATCAGCCAGAAGGTTTGGTCTTGGCGCACTGCTACGACACTGAACCAACCATATTATTTTTATTTGATGAGTTTTTTGGTACTGACTTTAGCCGTTGCTACCTAGCATTGTCCACATTGAAGCATAGGCCAGTAGAAGAGCTCTGGCCTGTTTTCTGGAAGCGATGGCAGGAGGATGCTTATAATGACTATGGTGCTCATTATTTCTTCATTCAGCTTCTTGGCAGTGTGGATATCTGGCCTTCCGCTGCTACTCCTGTCATTGAGGCATTGCTGCTGGAAGCTATGAACAGCAAGCGCCCACAATTCGGTAAATCAAGAGCGGCTGCTTGCTTGGCTTTGAATAAACACTTTCCTGATATATGGTGCAAAAGTGTGCGGCAGCTTTTGTCCTCCGATTTCACGCCGAGCTGGGAGCTACGTTATGCTGCATTGATGGGTCTTGATTCAATTGATGTTGGGCATAACCATGAAATATTTCAGCTATTACAGAATGCTTTTGCCGTGCAGGATCCTGATGTTTTTGTAGATCGTAGGCGTCAACTGCTTATTTCCGAAAACCGGGTCTGAAAGGACCCACGTTCAGCCCAGTAGCGCTGAATTTCCAGGCCTTTGGGTCTTGGCACAGCTGCTTCAGCTCTCAGTATCTTGAATGTTCGACGGGGCCCCATGGGCCAGTTTCCGATTGCTCTTACAGACCGCACTTGCCCATCAAGCATATTTAGACAGGCTTCAAAACGCTCAAGCTGACTATGATCAATTGTTTCAAAAATAAAGTCTTGGCCTTGGCAAATTAGGTGCTGCGAGCGAATCCAGCTACGGAATTGCTGGATAGCTGGTCCATCAGCTTGCATGGTTTCTGTTTTATCCAATTTGTTCAGATTCTTCTCCCTTATGATTACTTAGACGTGCCCACTCAGCTGTGACTTCATTCTCAAAGCTAGCCACGCGTTCAAAACGTAGTGGCCCATGTTCGGAGCCCCATTGCAAGGTATTGGTAGCTGGATCAAAACCCTGATCTCTACTAATCCAGTTTTCATGATCAACCAACACCTCGCTCACTAGATAGGTAGGCCGCCCATCACGTGGTACTAGGCATTTATTACCAGGCTCTACCTTCCCGCTGAAGCAACCCGGTGTCGTCTCTTGGAAATGCATCGCACAACCGCAGCGTTGTTTGAGGCGATCAATATGAATAAGCTTGAGCAGTTTAGGCGTGAAGCCTGCTCCAGCTAAGCGAATTGGTTGGTCGAATCCAAAATTCTCAACAATCTGCACCTTCTCGGTCGAAATTAGCCGATGTACGCCTTGCCTATATGGTCGCCAAGGATCGTGCCCATAGCTCTGCTCGGAGTAAAAACCAGGGCCCTGAAATATTTCCCAAGGCAGAGGGCGAAAATAGATGTTAATATGGGCAAAATTTACGGGATCTCTCTGTGACTGAGAGAAATTACTGTAGTGTCCAGCTAGAATTTTAGCGAATTTTAGGGTAATACCTATCATGGCGAACTCTACTGGCTGAAGGAATCTAACCGTCTGATTTCAGATGCGAAGGATGTTTGCAGTATTCCTGAGCCGGCTGAAGTTCGCAGCACTGATGAGCGGCAGCGAACATTCTCAGATACGAACCAGATCCTTTCCTCTGCAATCGATTGACCATATTGGGTAGTGAGTATAAAAGTATCATCTTCTAAAAAAGCATAGTTTGATACTGCTTGCTCGGCCTCTGCGTATCCAGCGCTTCGCAGTAAGATTCCTTTTTGATTATCAGTCGGGATTGGAATTAGTACGCATGATCCTGCTGATACTTCACTGGGGCCATCTGGCTCCCAGTCACTTTCTGCATTCCATTCCATTCGGAATGGCAGAAGGGGTTTGGCGTCGTGTATTTTGCAGTCTCTAATTAACTTAAGTACCAACGGATCTTGGAGTCCAATTGGTTCAATCAATACTGAACTGCGAACATCCTCAAATTGCTGAAAAGCAAGAGAATGACCACTTCTCATGGATCGCCAGCGGCCTAGGCTGCGAGCTACAAAAGATTCCAGCTGCATCAACGCTGCTCAGGCCCTGTTTCTGTGAGTGGTCCTTGCAACTGGCAGACGACCTGCCTGAACCATGTGTACCCATGTATCGATCATCATGTTGATCGCAGGCTGCGTTTCTTCAGTGCTCTGATTAATCTGAGTGCACTCTGCTTTGCGATAGTCTTTGTCCTTTAAATTCATGGATTGCAGCCAGGGTGCTTGCTGTTGATGCTTTTGGGAGGCGGCGCAAGAGTTGCCTTAATATACTTATTAAGGCTTTGAACCGCCTCCGGTTTAGTTTGACTTAGGATTCCTTTACTGAGGCGATGCGACCTCCGCGTCGATGAATTGATTGGATGGCTGATGATAGTGAGCTGAAGGGAACGGTTGTCGTTTGCGTTACCCGTCGATTTAGGCCGACTGGATTAACGCTTGTCCAGCGAATAGCGTAGCGCTGGTTGTTGCGACCTCCTGGGCCGGGAGTTTTTTGACTGCCTCCGGGGGCTGATCTGGTCGCCAGGCTGACTAATAATTGTGATTGCCCGTCACCATCAAAACTTGCAAAGCCTGAAGTCAAGGCACGTGTTCTGTTATATGTAAGGTTGGATTCACCTTTCTGGCTTGCCACTCCCCTGTCATAAGGTACTGTATCAAAGCCAAAGACCTCTAGATACTCGGCGCCGTATATATAGCTGTTGATTTCTGCTTCGTATCCTTCTGTGGCTAGGAGCTGAACATGCTTGCTCAGTTCAGCCTGATTTCGTGGGGCGCGGCCTAAGAGATGCTTGAAGTTGAGTTCAACAAATCGATAGGGACCATTTGCATCAAAAAAGAGACGCCGATAGCTGTCGGACAGAGCTAGAGCATTGACCAGCCCCTGCACAGTGAGGTCGCCGTTGATGAATAGACTCTCTGCAGAGACTGAGAGCTCTTCATCAAATAGGTGTGCATTGCCAAATACCTGGCGGTAGGCGGCTTTCAGCTGGGCTTGAGCTTCTGATTGGCGTAAACCCGAATTGGCCCGGTTAAGAGTTTCGATTTCCATTGTTTTTAGGTTGGTAGGGGGGGAGTTCAGAAATTAGCAGTTGTCCCGAATAAATGAACTAGTGTTTTCTAGGTGATTTCGGTCACAGAAATGATCCGACCACCGCGTCTATGGATGTATCCCAGTTGGCTTGTAATGTCATTGCCGCTTACTACGTAACTGGCGTTCGGGTTGCGTTGGCGGCCGCCTGCAGGCTGGGCATTGACGACAATACGGAACCGCTTGGATGTGGGATCAGCTGATCCAGAGGCTGCACCAAGCCTGTTAATCCGTACGGTTGTATTTGTCCAGTTTGTAGGTGCAGATCTTGTTGCTACCGAATTTAGCAGGCTTGAGGCACATTGAATGGTGTCACTGGCCGCATAGCCTTGAACTAGTGCTATGTGTCGATTAAAGGAAACCTGTTCGCGACCATTTTCAGTTGCTACACGCAGGTAGGGAACAGTATTCTCGCCGAAGGTGTTCTGATACTCTTCGCTATCAACGTAGCTGTTGATTTCTGCGTCATAGCCGTGAATGGCTAGCCTTTGTAGATGCTCACTCATCTCGGCCTGAGATGCGGGTGCACGCCCCAAAATATGTTTGAAATTCAGCTCAACAAAACGGTAGGGAGCATTTGTTTCGAAGAAGCGACGGCGATAGTCTGCAGAGAGTCCAATAGCTCTTATAAATTCACGGGTGCTGAGCCTTCCCTCAGCAAACTGGCTTTCTGCTGTTAAGTTGCGCTCGCTGTCCATTACATGGGGATTGCCCAGCACTTGGCGGTATACCGAGCGGATCAGCGCAGTAATCTGATCTGCTGAATCACCGTTGCAGCGCTCGAATACTTCCTGCTGGCGCTGGCCAAGCCCAAAGCCAACGTATAGATCACCACGCATCGGTGTCGAGTCGCCTCCATCGGCACTGTTCCGCTTGACAGGCACTAACATTCCGTTCGAACCAGCCGCTGTTCTACCCATCTGACTTAGGGAACCAGATCGGTAAACCTGTGCAGGCACTTTTATTGATAGCCTGTAGCCGCTAACTAGATTGCCTAGCAGTTGACTTTTGGTTCCTACGGCTGTGTCGCTGCCAGCGAAATTCTGCTCAAGTGCTGCGATCCTGTTGAACGCTGCTTGAGGCTGGCCTACTGGTGAGTTCCAGCTTGTTGGGTATGGAACTGTTTCCTCGCCAAAAGACTTTAGATACTCATCGGAATCAAGATAGCTATTGATTTCTTCTGTGAAGCCACTTGTGGCGATTAATGCCACATGGCTAGCAACCTCTGCTTGATTCTGGGGGGGGCGGCCCAGCAAATGCTTGAAGTTAAGCTCAACTGCTCGATGCGGAGACACGGCATCAAAGAAGCGTGAGCGATAAAAATCGGATTGGGCCAATCTACGTACGAATTCCCGTACGTTTATGTCCCCATTGCGTAATTTTGATTCGGCACTCAGCAGGCGCTCGCTTTCCATCGGCTGAACATTGCCGAATACCTGCCGGTATGCAGCTCTTACTGCTATGTGAAAAGCAGCATTGTCGTTTGCAGTGAATGCAGACGGCGTATTTAGTAGCTGCTGGTTGCGAAATTGATCTTCGCTTGTGGCAGTTTCTACGGTATCAGTCCTTTGTCGAGAAAACCTTGCTGGTGCTTCAAGCAGCTGAGTGGCTCCGAAGTCAAGTGAATTGCTTTGATTTGCTGTCATGGGGCTATGGGATTAGCGGACTTGCTTTGTTAGTTGGAAGATAAGTCGTTAGACGTTTTTGGACATCTAATTCCTTTGTTTTTTGCTGATTTGGGAACTCTGTTGCTAAATAGGGCTGGTTTTGGCAATGGATCAGCTTAATGGTGTGATGCTTGCGATCTTGCCGCCTTCGCGGTGAATAAGTTGATACTGCTCAGATAGCTTGTTGAATGGGACGAAGAGTACTCTGTTCGCTTTCCTATAGCGTGATGTGGGTCGCACGTTATTGGCCCTGTATGCTGTTACTTCAACTCGATAGACTTTGCCTGCTTCACCTGCGAGTACACCTATCCGGGTCACGGGATCTGTCAGGTTGGCAGCTGGCCGGAAGCTCCAGCCTTGGGAATCTTGTGATGAGGGAGCTACCACAGGAAGGGGGCGGTTTTGATAGGCAGCACCGCCAAGACGGCTCCTGATTCCAGCCAAGTTGCCTTTTAGGCTGCTGCTGCTGTTGCCACGTAGCAACTGGAATGACCAGGTGAACTCTTGAAGCGTTGCACAGGATTCTGTTTTCCACCCACGCTGATATGGAACTGTCCACTCACCAAAGGTGTTCTGATATTCGTCAGAATCTAAGAAGCTGTCGATGTCTGCTTCGTAGCCACTTGTATCTAGTCTTTCGGCATGCCCCCGCATTTCCTCAAAATCTGCTGGAGCACGTCCGAGTAGGTGGCGAAAAGCTAGTTCGATATAGCGGTATCGCGCGCATGAGTCAAAAAAGCGCGTGCTATAAAGATCGCTTTTTGCGATACGTCTTACCAGTTCTCTAACGCTGATCTCACCTAGCTTGAACTGCGATTCTGCAACAACTTGTCGTTCGCTCTCCATGACGTAGGCATTCCCAAGCACCTGTCTGTAGACAGCCCGGATTACTGACTCCTTCGCTTGGTCGTCGTCCCCTGGAACTAGCTCACGTGGTGCCTCGCACTCTTGGGAGAAGCTCTCCACACCCAGGATGGAGGCTGGACCAAACGGCATGACTTTCGTGGCGATACCTTGCAATTATCCCCGGCATCCCATAGCCCTCGACCGTAGCTTTATAAACCTCAATCTTTTGTTTCAATCGCTTCGCTTTGTCTGCCATTGCCAGCGCGCTATGCGGGACTTGTTGTGGATCCCAGCAGCGATTCCAGTGTCGTCCGGGTCGCTTGCCTAGTGAGTGGGTTCCAGCAATCCAGTTCGATGTGTGAGCGAGTTAGGAGGTTGGCTAGCTGTATCGTGTCCAAACCCGTAGCTTGACTGAAGTCAGCCCCCTTGATACTTTCAGCCCCATCTAGGATTGCATCTGTTAAATTAGCGGCCCTAAAGTCTGTCTGTTGCAACTGGCTACCGGTAAAGCGTGCGCCTATGCAACGACTGCCTTGCATTTTTGCAAACCTTAGGTCTGCTCCTACAAAACGTGCTCCGTCTAATACTGCACCACTTAGGTCACATCCGCTTAGGTACGCACCCATGAAGTTGGTGTTCTGTAGGTCCATACCCCTGAGATCTGCACCATTCAAAAATGCCCCATTAAGAGCTGCGCCAGGCCCTACTGCACCTGACTTTTCAAGATTAATACCAACGGGTACACGAGTATTTTTATCATAGCGGGCAAGTTTTAAACTGCATCCCTCTAGTAGGCAGGAAGATAGATCTGCACCTCTTATGTCTATACGACAAAGGTTTGCCTGACGCAGATCAAGTGGTTCCAGAACACGGTTGGTCCAGCATGCACCTCGCGCGTCTACGGGTTGATGCTGAGCCGCAGTTGGTTTGCATTTCTCAGGAGCACTCCATTGGCTTGGAACTTCCGGTAGCAAAAATGCTTGATGCTTTTGATTCATTTTCAGGCAGGATTTGATTCTCTAGTGGTCAGACACATCTATGTTCTGTGATTGCGCTCGCTTCGGTAATCGCTCGCTTGGTTTGCTTCACTTCCTGTTATCAGGGCTCGGTTGGTAGCAGAGCGCTGCACAGGTTATCAAAAGCCTTGTTGAGGCAGGTAGCCTCATGACCATGCCCTGAAGTTTCTAGGAGCTGTGTGGTTAGTGTACGCATCCGGGATAGCACATACATCATCGCAGGGATAGGTACTTCCATCTCTTTGTATAACTGACGTAATGCGCTCATGCCGGCCATATCTGTTATTTCTGTGCAATCGCACGCCACCCCGTAAATGATCACACGCAGAAACTGTTGGCAATCGCGCCAGCAGGCTTCTGCCCTTGGTTCCGGGTATAGCTCTCCGCCAGCTAGTGTGAGCTGTGGTTGTTGGGCTAGTAATTGTCGCCTTGCTTTGTCGATTACCTGCTTTGACTCCGCTATCAGTAGCTCAATGGCATCTTCTGAGGTATTGCAACAGTTACATATTGTTTTTAATTCTTCTGCGCTTAGGAACCGTTTGGAAGTATCGGCTTTAGCTATCATCACTCCTGCCTCTTCGGGGAGGTTGTTGCGATTGCTTATCCCGCATACTTTTGCAGCCTTGGCAAGTTGGCTGATCACCACTTTCTGCTGAGCTTCTTTAGTCAGGTTCACGATTCCACAGGAGTAGCGGTCAGCCAGCCATGTCGCTCCAAATGGAATGCCCAGACTGCTGTCCCGCCAAGGTCTGGACAGTATTCAGCTGCCAGATCCACTAGTTCTTCTGACACTCCGAGGTTTTTAAGTAGATCCCTTGCTCCGGACGTTCCTTCAACCACGGCTGAACGGATTGCCGCTCCGACAACCCAGGTCAGATTGGTGTCTGATAATTCACCGCTGTTACTTTCGCAGGCAAGTAGAAGATTTTTGTTGCCAGGATGTTTGTCGTGATGGGATTTCCAAAGCCCAATGTCGTCAATTCTTAGGTCTATGCGCAAGCGTGCCTCGCTCGTACCGTACTGAATCTCCTGTTCCTCTCCAGCTTGGTTTATTAAGTCTTTTATGCAAAAAATTTCATTGGGCGGCATGGTGGTTTTTTTGGCAGGAGGACGGTTTCCCCGGGCTGTCTAGTCTTTCTCGAATCTTCGCGCGCGCCTAATGCAACATGCCTATTGCCTTGTCGCACATTCTGCATGCAAGTCTTTATATCTTTTATTTGTTCAATAAAAATAGCCTCCCTTGAGCGGGGAGGCTATTAATCACTTTTTACAGGAAGCCTGATCAAACAAGTGCGTTGATTGCGTAATCGAGGTAATTGTTTGCTTCTGTTGCTGCTTCGCCGGCAAGGCCATGGTTGGCCTTGATGTAGTTAAGAGCTTCCACATACCAGGAGGGGGAGAGCTCAAAAGCGCGATTGATTTCATCAATCCCGGCTATCAGGTACTCATCCATGGGGCCGGTGCCACCAGCCACGAGGCAGTAGGTGACCATGCGGAGGTAGTAGCCGATGTCACGGGAGCACTTGGCCTTGCCACGGGCGTCAGCGGCATAGTTTGCACCCTGCATCTGGGTGGTGTAGGGAAACTTGTTGTAAACGGCCTGGGCAGCGCCGTTCACCAAGTTGTCTGCTTTGGCTGTTAGGCCCTTAGCAGCTGCAAGAGCATTTTTGGCGCGGTCAAAGCGACCAAAAGCTGAGTTGAGCTCAGTGTTTGAGAGGAACCGTCCCTGGGAATCAGCGGCTGCGACGGCTTCGGTAAGGGGAGTCTTCATTGGAAGGGGGGAATAAGTTGGTTTGACTTTTTAGTGAGCTGATCAGCCGACGGCTGCTGCAGCGCGGTCGAAGTAGGTGCCGATTTCGCTGATTAAAGCTGAGCAATCTCCCTGGGTGATGCCGTTGCGGTCGTTGGCAATTGCAATGGCGGCGGCCTTCATCTTGCGAACGCCTTCAGCAACCGAATTGCCAGGAACGCCGAGGGCGAGGTAGGTCTCCCGCAGGCCGTTGAGGCAGCGGTCTTCCAGCACGGATGCATCGCCGTTGAAAATGGCGTATGTGATGTAACGGAGGATGATGTCCATATCGCGTAGGCACGCAGCCATGCGGCGGCTGGTGTAGGCGTTCCCCCCAGGAGCCGTTAGCGCCGGCTGAGCTTCAAAAAGATCGCGGGCCGCATTGGTGACGATCTTGGATGCGTTGGAGGTGATGCGGTTCACAGCATCCATCCGCTTGTTGCTCTCGGAAACCATCGCCGCAAGCGCGTCGATTTGACCGGCGTTGATGAATTCGCCACGGGCATCAGCCTGGGCTACAACCTTGGTGAAGGCGTCGAACATTGGGAGGCTCCTAGTCGCGACGAATAGTCGGAAGGGTGGATAGGGGTTCCAGGCTGGTCAGGGCCCAGGGCTGCGCAGTGCCCCTTGTGGGCAGGGAGCAGCAACCTGGCTGTTGTCAACTTGGTTCGCCCATTCTCATCAAGATGCCTGCTTGCCTACTGCTCCCTTAACAAACGGTCATTGCCCCAAGGCCTGGAGGGTTTTGCTCGGTGCAGGGGGCCACGGCAAGGGCCTCATTTTGCGCTCGACAATGCGGTGGGTGGGGCGTTTTTCAAAAAACTTGGCCTTCCACAACTTGCGATTGAGCAATGACTCGAGCTCTTGAGGCGTTCCCTGGCCATTCCGTATTGGTTGGCAAGCACCGCTTGTCCTTCGCTGTTCCACATGGCCTGTTTTGGTTGGTTCACAAGGCTTTTGGAATCGTTACAAACGCTGCGCTGCAGGCTTTGGGGCGCCAACCCCTGGCGCTTCCGGGCTGCGCCGATACCATCCGCCCATTCCATCGGCTCTGGTTATGGCTGTTGAGCTAAAGGTTGCAGACTGCACCCAGCGGCTGGCTGACCAGCTGCAGACCCTCTCGGAAGTTGCTGAAGCGATCACCTTCCGCCTCCTTGAACTGGAGGAGCGGCTTGCCGCTCAGGAGTTGAGGCTCGAACCGCTGCTTGAGGGCCAGGCAGGTAGCCAGGGCGTTTTGTCTGATGAGACGGAGCTACGACTCGATGACACCGAAGACCGACTGGCTCGTCTTGAAGCCTTGCTAAAAGGCATCGAGAATCAAGGCGTAGGCCGTCACCTGCGTCCAGTTGCTGCCCCCCAGCTGGCCCATGCCCAGGAGGCTCTACAGGATAGCTTTCTGGATGACAGCCTGGCCGAGGAGCCCTTCCTTGATGAAGAGGAGCAACCCTTTCTCGATGAGCTCAGCGCCTGAGACTCAATCGCGCCACTCAATCGCCCCACTGCTCAGACCAATGGGCTGGTATCTCGTCGTTGTAGTCGTCGGTTCGGGCAAATTCAAAGGCACCCGCCAGCGATCCCCAGAGATGTTCGTGGGTGATGGGATCGTGGCCCCTGTCGATCGTGCGCATGCCAGCTGGGTTTAGCTCCAGCCGGCTCACCAGGTAGGAGGTGGCTCCCTTGCGCTCCACCAGACAGCGACATCCAGGCTCCACTTCTCCCACGAATCCTTCGCTCTCTTCTCGCACCACGTAGGCGCAGCCATCGAGGGGCAATAGGTCACTGGTTTGAATCCGGCCACGGAGTTCGCTGTCCTCTACCGCTCCCCAGAAGCGTTGATCTTCTGCCAGCGCCTGGTTGACGATCGTCAGCTGGCCGTTCAGTGCTTCCACCCTCAATACTCGAATTCGGTAGGGAGCTGCAGGGTTAATCGCATAGCTCTGCTCCAGCAGCAGGGAGCCCGGTGCCAGCTGGGGGAGGGGGCGGAATTTGACCAGGATGTGGGCGTAGAGGGGCGGATTCTCAAAAGCCTGCTCCTGGTTGCTGAAGCCACCGCTCAACATCCGCACCAATCGCTCCAAGGAGCTCGCCATCACGCCATTACACGGCTGTGAGGCTGACGCTACTGGCTGGGCCTAGCCAACCCCAAGAGGCGGAGGCGAAAAGCGGCTACTTGCCGGGCCAGCTCTGGTTGTTTTTGTAGAAAGGGATGGTCGCCAAGCCCCTCGAGCATCAGATCGACCTTGGCTGCTGGATCAAGTCCGTGGTGGGGATCGCTATGTTCATGCTTTTGCCAGGCTTCATCAAAGGCCTGAGCGAAGCTGTCGGCGTTATTGAACATCCGGTTGGAGTTCAGTGGATGCTCACGCATGGTGCTGCAATATTCAGCTGTTTCTAGTTGAGCCATCCCAAACCCTGCAGGCTTTTCGCGGAAGGAAAGTAGTGGGATGAGAATGCCAGGACCCAGATTTGAACTGGGGACACGGCGATTTTCAATCGCCTGCTCTACCAACTGAGCTATCCCGGCCCGTCGCCTAAGCGACGAATCGATCTTAGATCACGGCCCTGCCACGGGGTTCGGGCCAGGCAGGCCATGCCAGCCACGTGCCAGCCCTGTTCGCGCAGGCTGTCAGCGGCGGCGCAGGCCGTAGCACCCGTCGTAAGGATGTCGTCCAAGAGCACCACCGCTGTTTTCTCCCGGGGGTGCTGTTGCTGCCCAGACCCGGAGCAGCGAAAGGCTCCCGCCTGGTTAGCCCAGCGCAGTTCGCGGCCTAGGTGGTGCTGGCCCAGCACTGCCCGACTGCGTTGCAGGAGGGGTACTTGGCGCCAGCCCAGTTGCCAGCTAAGGGCTCTGCCCAGCAGGCCGGGCAGAGGGTTGGCTCGCCGCTTCCAGCTGGGGATCGCAACCAGCAGGGGTGGTCTGGCCCAAGGTTCGGCGCCCAGTCCTGCGGCTAGTGGCTGTACCAGAACTGCCACCATTGCTGGATTCGGATGGGTGCGCAGATAAAGAAGCTGCCGGCGCAGCCGCCCCGAGTACATGCCAGCGGCCCACCAATGGATGGGATCACTGCCCTGGCATCCCCCCTCGGGTAATTCCGCCGCCAGATCGGCGTGCAGGCTTGGTGGTTTGGCGATCCAGTCCAGGGGCAGCAGCTTTAACAGCCCTGCTGTTAGGGGAGTTGGGCCAGGGGACCAAGAGGCCATGGATGGATCTGCAGGTTTCCTGCAGGGTTCCCACGCCGCCGGCTTCAGCGGGGCAGGGCCCGCAACATCGCCACCAGGGTGCGATGGGCATCTTCACTGTCACTAAGGCAGTGGTCGAAGGGCACTGTGACCTTGGCGCCATCCACATCAAGCTCCATGGCTTCGGCTCGGACTGCTACCAGGCTTGCCTTTTCGGCTGCGCCTAGGCCGCCGTAGTGACGGGCATAGGCCAGCACCGCCTCGGCATGGTCGTCATTCATGTGTCGGCAAATCCGATCGCTCACGGCGGGGGTGATGGGGTCGGCGGCCATGGTGCTGAGCGGCGGTGGGTATGGGAGTGATTCTGGCTCGGACGAAGCTGCTGAGGGAGTTAGGCGGCGCCGAAGCGCTGCCACAACAACAGGCCAAGACGCAGGGCACTGAAGCCCACATAGCCAGCCAGCACCACAAACACCGCCATGGAGATCACAGAGCGCAGGCGGTCGTTCATGGTTTTTGCAGGGCTGTTGCGGCCAGTCTGGCCATGCCAAGGGCAGCTGTGCACCCCGGTCGATTCAGCACCGGTATGCCCAGGCTCTGCTGGCGCAGCCGCCGCCATTGGGGGTTGCGGGCCCCGCCCCCCAGGGTGATCACCCGCTCCAAGTCGGGGGCGCCGGCCGCTTGCAACCGCTGCCATCCCTGTTTTTCGAGGGCTGTGAGGCCCTCCAGCAGGGCCTGGAGGTAGCGGACGTCGCTGATCGGGCGCGGGCCCAGCAGCGGCTCTAGTTCAGGATCGTCCACAGGAAAGCGCTCCCCACGGGCTGGCAGCGGCCGCAGCTGCAGACCCGTGGGCTGGCGAGGGTCGATCTGGCGGCTCAACTCTTCGATCTGTCCGTCACTGAAGAAGCGCCTCAGGATGCCGGCTCCGGCATTGGAGGCACCACCCACCAGCCAGCTTCCTGCTACTCGGTGACAGCTGATGCCTGGCCCTTCGATCGGCCTGGGGCTGAACTGTTTGAGCACCAGCGTGGTACCCAGCACGGTGACGCCATCGCCCCTACCTGGCTGGGCGGCAAGCACCCCGGCGTTGGCGTCGGTGCTGCCTGCCACCACCTGACAGCCAGGCGCCAGTCCCAGCTTTTGGGCGGTCGTAGCAGCGATCCGCCCCAGCACCGCGCCGCTGGGGCGGATCGCCGGCAAGGCAGTGGCCCATGGCTGGCGCGCAATCGAGCCACTCCAGCCCTGCTGTTGCAGATTCCAGCCGAGGCGCAGGTTGTTGCCCTCTTCTCCCCAGCTCCAGTCACCAAGCAACCAGCCGGTTAGCCAGTCGGCCTGGTGACGCAGCAGCCAGGGGCCGCCCGTTCCGATTTCTTGGGCCTGTGCCAGCAGGTGCAGGGCCCGGGCCAGGCTGCCGTTGGCACTGGCGGCTGGGCCTGAACCGGCCATGGCTGCAGCAATAGGGGCCTGCTCACGGCAGGCGAAGTGATAGGCCAGGGCTTTGCCTAGGCAGCCAGGGCCGGGCTGGCCATCGGGACGGCACAGCAGCAGGGTGCCGGAGGTGCCATCCACCGCCAGGGCCCCAACCTGCTTGCGGGTAGCTGCTGGCAGCAGCCCGCAGAGGCTTGTTAATCCCTCCACCCAGCCCAAAGGCTCCTCCAGGCTGGATGGATAGGGGCTGGACTCTTCGATCAGCTGCTCGCCGTCTGGGCCTATCAGGGCAATCCGCAGACCACTACTGCCCAGATCCACCCCAAGGGCAAGTGCAGTGTTCACCCGCCGGACTGCAGCTCAGGCGTTGACCTGCGCTGCGGTGACCTGCTTGAGCGTGGCAGCGATGGCGTCCACGTTTTCCCAGGGCAGATCCAGGTCGGTGCGGCCGAAATGGCCGTAGGCAGCCACATCTTGATAAAAACGGCCGCCGCGTTGCTGGGGCAGCTCCCGTAAACCGAAGGTGTCGATGATGGCCCCGGGGCGCAGGTCGAACTGGTCCTGCACCAGGGTGGTGAGGTCGTCATTGCTGATGGCGCCCGTGCCGAAGCTTTCCACCAGGATGCTGACTGGTTTGGCTACGCCGATGGCGTAGCTGAGCTGCACTTCGCATTTGCGGGCCAGGCCTGCAGCCACGAGAGCTTTAGCCACGAAGCGGGCGGCGTAGGCGGCGGAGCGATCCACCTTGGTGGGGTCCTTTCCCGAGAAGGCGCCACCGCCATGACGGGCATAGCCGCCGTAGGTATCGACGATGATTTTGCGGCCTGTTAGACCGGCGTCACCCTGGGGGCCGCCCACCACAAATTTGCCGGTGGGGTTCACCAGGAAGCGAGTATCTGCCTGGGAGGGCTTGAGGGCCAGATCGGCGGTGGCGGGCTCCACCACGTGGCTCCAGAGGTCGGCGGCAATGCGCTCCCGAATTGCTTTTTCATCCGAGATGCCATCGATCTCAGCTGTGTGCTGGGTGGAGATCAAGATCGTGTCGATCGACACGGGCACTTCGTTTTCGTAGACGACGCTCACCTGGGTTTTGCCGTCGGGCAGCAAATAGCCGAGGCTGCCGTTGTGACGCACCTCGGCCAGCCGCCTCGCCAGGCGATGGGCCAGGCTGATCGGCAGAGGCATTAGCTCTGGCGTCTCGTTGCAGGCGTAGCCAAACATGATCCCTTGGTCGCCTGCTCCCACCAGATCGAGGGGGTCGCCGTCGTGGTCGTCGGCCTCATTTACCCCCTGGGCAATATCAGGGGACTGCTGGTCTAGGGCCACCAGCACGGCGCAGCTGTGAGCATCGAAGCCGCCGGCGCGGGCCCCGGCATAGCCGATCTGGTTGATCACGCCCCGCACCAGGGTGTTGAAGTCAACCCGGGCGGTGGTTGTCACTTCACCTGTGATTAGGCAAAGGCCGGTGTTGACCACGGTCTCGCAGGCAACTCGAGAAGCCGGGTCCTGGGCCAGCAGGGCGTCAAGCACCGCATCGCTCACCTGGTCACAGATCTTGTCGGGGTGCCCTTCAGTTACCGACTCGGAGGTGAAGACGTAGCGGCTCATGCAGCCTTAATTCAACTGAACTCAGCCTATGTGCTGGCCTGCTTTTACCTGGAGCTCGCGCCAATGTTGCAGGCAGGGGAAGCGCGGATCTAGTGGCGGGGCGATGCTCCAGCCCGACCCATAGCCGAGCACCACGGGCACCCCCGCCTGCTGGGCCATGCGCAGGTCGCTGTTGGCATCGCCGATCAGGGCGCAACGGTTGGCTTTTATACCCAGTTGGGCGCAGAGGGCGTGCACCGCGGCCGGGTCTGGCTTGCGCGGGTTGTGGTCGGCACTCCACAGGGCTTGAAACCTGGACCTGAGGTTTTGGCTGGCCAGAAAAGCTTCGATGCCAGCCTCGTCATCGTTGCTGATCACGGCGCACACCACTCCTGCTTCCTGCAGTGCTTGCATCAAATCGTGGAGTCCGGTGGTGGCGATTGGCCGGTGCTCACTTCCCTGGCCATGCAGGCCATCGGTGGCCGCAAATACGCTTTCGCTTAATTCCAGGGCTTCTGGCCAGCCAAGACCAACCTGGGCCAAAGCTGTGGCGGTGGAGATCAGGTTGTGGCTGCGGGAGCCGACGGCCGTGGCGCCGGCTGGATCGATGGCGATATTGCGGAGCCCGTAGGCCCGCTGAAGTAGCTGAGCCAGTTCTTCGCCTCGGCTGGTGGGTAGCTCTGGGTGGCGTTTCCCCAACAGCTCGCAGGCATGAAAAACCCTGGCCGAGGCCAGGGTGTGGAGCATGGGTTCGCTGATGCAAAGGGTGCCGTCCTTGTCGAACAACACCGCTTCGATTGGGAATGGTGTTCCCGTGGCATCGGCCAGGGGTTGTCCCCGCAGAAACAGCTCGGCCATGGAGGGCTCGTAGTTGGGCCTGGCTTAGTCGAGGGTGACGCCCATTGGTTCGTTGTCTTCGGCCTGCTCAAGCAACATCTGCTTGTACCGTGCGGCCATTTCCTCGGCTTTATCGAACACTTTCTGAGGGTCGGTGAGCATGTCGCCGGGCTCGGGCTCTAGGGCCTTGGTCGAGAGGGAGATGCGGCCCCGCTCGGCATCGAGGTCGATGATCATCACCTTCATCTGGTCGTTGACATTGAGCACCGTGTGCGGTGTCTCGATGTGCTCGTGGCTGATTTCGGAGATGTGCAGCAGGCCGCTGACTCCACCGATATCAATAAAGGCGCCGTAGGGCTTGATGCCGCGCACGGTGCCGAGCACCACTTCGCCCACTTCGAGGCGATTCATCTTGCGTTCCACCAGGGCGCGGCGATGGCTGAGCACCAGGCGGTTGCGCTCCTCGTCCACCTCAAGGAACTTGAGGGGCAGGAAGTCGGCCACCAGCTCTTCTTTGGCCTTCCGGGTGCTGATGTGGCTGCCGGGAATGAAGCCGCGCAAGCCTTCGACCCGTACGAGGGCGCCACCACGGTTGGTGGCAAACACTTCGCTGTAGATGGTCGCGTCTTCTTTCTGCAGCTGGCGCACCCGTTCCCAGGCACGCTGATACTCGATGCGGCGTATGGAAAGCGAGAGCTGGCCGTCTTCGTTCTCCTCACTCATGATGAAGAACTCGCGCACCTCGCCTGGTACGAGAACGTCGCTGAGGCCCTCAACCCGGTTGATCGACACCTCCTGCACCGGCATAAACGCCGCTGTTTTGGCGCCGATATCGATCATGGCGCCCTTCGATTCCAGGGCAAACACGGTGCCGTTGACAACGTCACCCGGCTTGAAGTTGTAGTCGTACTTGCTCAGTAGCGAGGCAAACTCATCCAGGGTGAAACCCACGCCATCAGCGTCGTTGCGGGATGCAGCGCGACTGCTGGGGTCATCGGCGGTGGGGACCTCTTCCGGAATGGCTAGATCGAGGTCATCGCCCATGGCGGCGGCGAAATCGAGCTCGGCCTCGGCACTGATCGCGTCTTGGTTGAGCGCTTCAGTGCTGGTATCGGAAGGGGTCACGGTCATGGATAGGTGGCGGTCTGCCTGAAGCAGTAGGAAAGGAACGGATGATCTGCCCGCCAGCAGAGCAAACCCGGTTTGTTACTGTACCAATGCGGCAGCAGCGTGTTTCCGTTGCTTTGACCTGGTTCAGCTTGGACACGGTCAGTTGAATGAGGTCAGCTGAACCAGGTCAGCTGAACCAGGTCAGCTGAACCAGGTCAGCTGAACCAGGTCAGCTGACCGTGGCCAAGCTGGCTTTGCGCAAGCGGCCACCACTGCGCTTGTGCAGTCCTTCCAAGGTGGACACAAAGTCGCTTACGCCCTGGAACTGGCGATAGACAGAGGCAAAGCGCACATAGGCAACCTCACTCATTTCGCTGAGCTGCTGAAGCACAAGTTCACCGATTTCGGCACTGCTCACCTCCCGTCCGCTGCGTTGCTGCAGCTGGAGTTCGATTTCATCCACCACCCCTTCGAGCCGGGCCGGCTCTAGGCCTGTTTTTTCGCAGGCGCGCAGCAGCCCGTGCAGCAACTTGACGCGGTTGAAGGTTTCCCGCGAGGAGTTGCGCTTCACCACAGTGATGGGCACTGTCTCTACCCGTTCATAGGTAGTGAAGCGGAATTCGCAGTTGAGACACTCACGCCGCCGCCTCACACTGCGACCACTGTCGGCCGCTCGAGATTCGAGCACCCGGCTATCGGTGTGTTGGCATGAGGGACATTGCATCCCTGGCATCCGGGAGTGTCATTCAAGTGTAAGCAGCACTTTTTCATTTGGAAAGGCCTGCATTCGCCAATCGCACAACAAAAAAGCCCCTGCCGAAGCAGGGGCTTTAAAGGGCTCTGGCTGATTATTTGCCGATCTTGGGGGGATCGCGGAAGGCGATTGCAAAGAAGAGCGTGGAGATGGCCAGGGCCAGGATCAGGATGTAAGCGAAGCTTTCCATGGATGTCCTCGGGGGTGCTGGCGGTCAGCTGAGGGGACTGCCTGCCGGGGGCACGTAGCCCTCGGGCAGACGACGGGTCGAGCGGTCGCCCAGTTTCTGGAATAGACCGAATTCCACTTGTTCGCCCAGGTCGGGATCAATACCGGCAAACACATCGCGATACAGGGTGCGAGCACCGTGCCAGATGTGGCCGAAGAAGAACAGAAGGGCGAAGGTGGCGTGTCCGAATGTGAACCAACCACGGGGTGAGCTGCGGAAGGTGCCGTCGGAGTGATAAGTCTCGCGGTCAAACTCGAAGGCTTCACCGAGCTGGGCCTTACGAGCCAGGCGCTTCACGTCGGCAGGATCAGTAAAGACCTGGCCATTGAGGGCGCCGCCGTAGACGGTTGCCGTCACACCGGTCTGCTCAAAGGAATACTTGGCCTCAGCCCGACGGAAGGGGATGTCGGCGCGAACGATGCCTTCTTGATCCTGGAGAACTACGGGGAAGTTCTCGAAGAAGTTGGGCAGGCGGCGCACCTCAAGGTCCCGGCCATCTTTGTCAGTGAAGGAAATGTGGCCAATCCAGCCTGTGGGGAGACCGTCGCCATTAACCATCGGACCAACCCGGAACAGGCCGCCCTTGGCAGGACTGTTGCCGACATAGTCATAGAAGGCCAGCTTCTCCGGAATCGAGGCATAGGCCTGTTCCTTGGTGGCTCCGTTGTCGAGCGCGGTTTGGACTCGACGATTGATTTCCGTCTTGAAGTAGCTCTGGTCCCACTGATAACGGGTGGGTCCAAAGAGCTCTACAGGGGTTGCTGCAGCGCCATACCACATCGTGCCGGCAACAATGAAAGCCGCGAAGAAGACAGCGGCGATCGCCGAGGCCAGCACCGTTTCGATGTTGCCCATGCGGAGGGCCTTGTAGAGGCGCTCGGGCGGACGAGTGGTGATGTGGAAGATGCCAGCAATGATTCCAACGATGCCAGCAGCAATGTGGTGGGCCACGATGCCGCCAGGGTTGAAGGGATTGAATCCTTCTGGGCCCCAGGATGGTTGGACTGGCTCTAAGTGTCCCGTTATTCCATATGGATCACTGACCCACATGCCAGGTCCGAAGACCCCGGTGAGGTGAAAGGCCCCGAATCCGAAGCAACCAAGGCCGGCAAGTAGCAGGTGGATGCCAAAGATTTTGGGCAGATCGAGGGCAGGTTCGCCGGTGCGTGGGTCCTGCCAGATCTCTAGATCCCAATAAGTCCAGTGCCAAATGGCGGCTAGGAAGAGCAGGCCGCTGAAGATGATGTGGGCTGCAGCCACACCTTCAAAGCTCCAGAATCCCGGGTCAACGCCGGTTTCGCCGGTGATGCTCCAGCCGCCCCAGCTGCCGGTTACGCCGAGTCGGGCCATGAAAGGCATGACGAACATGCCCTGGCGCCACATCGGGTTGAGTACCGCGTCTGAGGGATCAAAAATTGCGAGCTCATAGAGCGCCATGGAGCCGGCCCAGCCGGCAACCAGGGCGGTGTGCATGAGGTGCACTGCGAGCAATCGGCCCGGGTCGTTAATGACGACCGTGTGCACCCGATACCAGGGCAATCCCATGGGGGTAGTTCTGGGTGGGTTGGGCGATCGTAAGGGGCGCTCCGGCCGCGGTGCGCTCCAGGTAACGGACCGCAACGGCCTGGCCCAGAATGAAGACCTCTGCAAAAAGGTTTCATGCCCGTGATCCGATTTGTTCGCGAGGGCCGCGACATTGAGTGCTACCCCGGCGAAAACCTGCGAGAAGTGGCTTTGCGGGAGGGCATTCAGCTCTACGGCCTCAAGGGTGCCCTAGGCAATTGCGGCGGCTGCGGCCAGTGCATCACCTGCTTTGTGGCAATTCCGGAGGGCACCGGTGCCCAGGTGCTGAGCGGCCGTACCGCCGTGGAAGACCAAAAACTGCGCCGGCGCCCCCAAACCTGGAGGCTTGCCTGTCAAACCATGGTCCAGGAGTCCGTTTTGGTTTTGACTCGGCCCCAGGTGGGCATGGCCGACCAGGAAAATTTGGTGGCGGAGGCCCAGGCCAAGCCCCTGCCTAGCGGCCCCACAGCCTGGCCTGCCCCTCCGGTACAGGAAGGCGAGGAGGATTTAGAGGATGGGGGTGAAGGTCAGAGCCAGGGCGATGAACAGGCCCCAACCGCAACGAGCGGTGAAGCCTCCTGAAAAGCGCCCATTTGGCGGTGATACCCTCCCCTCACTTCCCCTTCAGCCATGGAAACCAACGATCTCGGCTTTGTTGCCAGCCTTTTGTTCGTGTTGGTTCCCGCCGTCTTTTTGATCATTCTTTACATTCAAACCAACAGCCGCCAGGGGGGCTAGTTCCTCCCCTCAGGCTCCCGCACCAGCAACACAGGGGCTGGGGCATGAACGCGGATGTAGTCGCTCACAGAGCTGCCCAGTAGCCGGTCGATGTCGACCAGTCCTCGAGCAACCACCGGGCGCCGATCCTGGGAAGCGATCACCAGCAGGTCGGCTTTGAGATCCTCGGCGGCGGCGCACACGCTGCGGCCGACATCGCCGCTGCGATGCACAGCCTTGAGCTCCACTCCGTAGCCACGGGCTCGCTGGCTGGCTTTTTCGAGTACTGCATCGGCTGGGGATTTGCCGCCCCGAGAAGGGGTGATGTCTTGGCGGGTGACATGGACGCCGGTGAGGCTGCCGCCAGGAATCTCCCGCACAAGCTCGCAGGCCAGTTTCAGGGCATCGTCTCCGACCCCGGTGCCATCGATGGTCACCATTACCCGGTTGATGTGGCGGATGTAAAGGTCGTCGCGCACCAGCAGCATCGGCCTGGTCGAGAGCTGGAATACGTATTGGCTGGCGCTGTTGCTGAGGATCGACTGGAGGCGGCCCAGGCCTCTGGAGCCCATCACGATCAGGTCGCTGTTGAGTTCGTCGGCCACCTTCAGCACCGTTTGCTTGGTGTCTCCCTGCCGAATGATCGTGTTCACCTCGCTGGGGTTGAGCCCGAGCCGTTGCACCGCTTCGGCGGCGATAGCCGCCGCTTTTTGGGAGTGCTCCGCGAAGCTCTCACCAGCCTGCTCAGGCACCACGTGCAGCAGGTTGATGCGGGCTGCACGCACCGCCGGGATGTCGCGCAGCATGCGCACCATCTCTTCAACGTGGCCTTTGCCGGAATCGGCGATTAGAACGTTGCGAAACACTGAGAAGACTCGAAGTAGCAGGCTGCCTGTCAGCCTATGGCCGATCTGCAAGTGCAAACCATCTGCCCGCTACACCGCAACCATCCCGCTCCGGCCAAGCTGGCCCGGCTGTGGTGAAGAGAGTGTCTGAAGGCTGGTTGCTGGAGCGCCGTGTGCTGCCCCAGCACACGGATCACGCCGGCGTGATGTGGCATGGCGCTTACTTGGCTTGGCTTGAGGAGGCGCGGGTGGAGGCCCTGGCTGCAGCTGGCATCGCCTACAGCGATCTTTCCGCTCGCGGCTTGGAGCTGCCGGTGGTGAGTTTGACCATTGACTACAAGCAGCCCCTGTTTCACGGCGACGCTGTGCAGCTGTGGAGCGAGGTGCTGCCGCGCTGTGGTCTGAAGTTGCCCTGGCGCAGCCGTTTTGTAGCTGCAAGCGGAAAGCTGGCGGCTGAGGCAAGGGTTGAGCTTGTGCTGGTGGAGAGCGCCCCTGGGCTGGATCAGCGCCGGCTGGTGCGCCGCTTGCCCGCTGATCTGGAGGCCGCGGTCGCAGCCCTGGTGCGGGGACCGCATTAGGATCAGTACATCTGTACTGAAAGCGGTATGGCGATTCAGGGGTTGCTGCGGAGCGCCGATGGCGCCGGTTGGAATCAGGAGCAGCGGCTTTGGTGGCTGCTGTGGTCGGGTTGTCCAGGCATTGGCGCCCAGCGGTTGGTTGCCATTCGGGACAACTTTTGTGGCTGGGCGGCAGCCTGGGGCGCTCCGCTCGAGGCCTTTGCTGCCCTTGCCGGTTTTGGTGCGGTGGGCTGCCGCCAGCTTCAGCGCTATCGCGACCGCTGGGGTCCCGATCCCTTGCCCCGTCTCTGCCAAGAGCTGCGCGGCGGCAAGGGGGTGTTGGTGCCGGCTGATCCGGCCTTTCCGCCCGAGTTGCTCGCCTTGGCGCGGCCGCCTCTGCGCCTGTATTGGCGGGGTAAGGGCTGGTTGTGGCCCCTGCTTCGTCGCCGCCAGGCCATTGCGGTCGTGGGCACGCGCCGGCCCTCCCTGCATGGGGTGGCCATGGCTGAGGCGATCGGTGCGGCCCTTGCCCAGGCGGGTTGGCCGGTGGTGAGTGGCCTGGCAGAAGGGATCGACGGAGCCGCCCACCGGGGCTGCTTGTCCAAGGGTGGCCGGCCTGTGGGGGTGTTGGGCACTCCCCTTGAGCGGGTTTATCCCAGGCACCATCAGCAGCTGCAGGCTGAGGTGGGTGCCGGGGGGCTGCTGGTAAGCGAGTTGCCGGCAGGCACTGCGGTGCAGGCAGGTCATTTTGCGGCTCGTAACCGGCTGCAGGTCGGCCTGGCTCGGGCGGTGGTGGTGGTCGAATGCCCTATGCGCAGTGGGGCTCTCCAGTCGGCCACCCTCGCCATGCAGCAGGAGTTGCCGGTCTGGGCCGTGCCGGCTGATGCGGGCAAGGCATCTGCTGCCGGTAGCAATCGGCTGCTCGCCCAAGACGCCACGGTGCTGCTTGAGCCCGCAGATTTAATTCGCCAGCTAGGGCCTGGCCCCCTGGCCTCGCCAGATCCCGCTGCTCCTTCGGCCTCCCATGGGCTGCTGCGATCAGCCGATCCCGCGCTGCTAGCAGCCTTGGGGCACGGAGCTTCGCTTGAGCAGCTCTGCCTGATGCTGGAGGAGCCTGCGGCCTCCCTTGCCTCCCGTCTGTTGGCCCTAGAGCTTCAGGGGCTGGTGCGGGCTGAGCCTGGGCTTTGCTGGCGTCCGGCCTAGCCTTGATCCATGGTGAATGGGCAGCTCGATGGGGCTCAATTGTTGGCCTGGCGGCGACAGCAACTAGCCCTGGGCGGGAGCCCTGGAGACTTTGACTGGCTGCTGGATCTGGCGGGAGGCCTGCCCTGGCGTGCTCAACAGCAGCTGCGGCTTCATGCTGAGCTGCCGGTTCAATTGGCCTGCGATCTCAACCAATTGGAGGCGATGTGGCGCTGCCATCTCGATACGGCCGAGCCGCTCCAATACCTTGTGGGGCGCTGCCCCTGGCGTGACCTGGAGATCAGCGTCGCTCCAGGAGTGCTGATCCCTAGACAGGAAACGGAATTACTGGTGGAGCTGGCACTGGAGCTGGCCCCTTCCGGCCCGGGCTGTTGGGCCGATCTCGGCACCGGCTCTGGCTGTATGGCCCTGGCCTTGGCCCTCGCCTGGCCCTCCAGTCGCGGCTGGGCCGTCGACTGCAGTCCAGGGGCGCTTAGTCAGGCGGCCCTAAATCTTGCGGCAGGAGGCGTTGCCGATCGGGTCCAATTGCTGGAGGGCAGTTGGTGGCAGCCGTTGAGCCCCTGGTTGGGACAGTTTGAGCTGGTGGTGAGCAATCCCCCCTACATACCGACAGCGGTATGGGCTGGTTTGGAGCCCGGGGTGAGGGATCATGAGCCCGTAATAGCCCTCGATGGTGGAGTCGATGGACTGGATGCCTTGCGCCTAATCGTGGCGGGTGGAGCGGCGGCTCTTGCTCCAGGAGGCCTGTTGCTGATGGAGCATCACTTCGACCAGAGCCAGGCGGTGATCGACCTACTCAGTGCTGCCGGATATGCCGAGGTGCGCTCCCATGGGGATCTCGAGGGTGTAGAGCGCTTTGCGTCGGCACGCTGGCCAGGATCGGGCAGGGATTGCCATGACCATTAAGCCTGGATTGTTGCCGGTTCCATCTCCAGCCTTGGAGCCGTCAGATCTGGCGGCACTGCTCCTTCAGGGTTCAGCTGCCCTGTTCCCCACAGATACCTTGCCAGCTCTGGCGGCTTCACCTGGCCAGGCCAACCAGCTTTGGCGCCTGAAACAACGCCCGGCAGACAAGCCTTTGATTTTGATGGCGGCCAGCTCCGAAGATCTGTTTGCTTGCCTTGGCGTAGCGCCGCGCACTGAGTGGTTGGAGATGGCTGCTTGGGCCTGGCCAGGGGCGGTCACTTTGGTGCTACCTGCCGTTGGAGTGGTGGCAGAGGCCCTTAATCCCGGTGGGTCGAGCCTGGGCCTGCGGCTGCCGGCCAGTGCGGAAGCCCAGGCCTTGCTGCAGCTAAGTGGCCCCTTGGCTACAACCAGCGCCAACATTTCAGGCTGTCCGGCCGCATGCACAGCTCAGGAGGCTGCCCAGCAATTTCTCGGGGTGCCGCTTCTGGCACCGATCCCCTGGCCCCTCGCCGCAGGTCAGGCCAGCACGGTTGTTGCTTGGCGCGCTGAGGGAGGCTGGCGGGTATTGCGGGCCGGTGCTCTACTGCCCCCAGGCATTTAGGAGCGCGTAGGCATGGGGGCTCTGATTGTTGTGGTGGCGGTCTCGGTAGCGGTGTTTTATTGGGCTATGGGGCCCTTGCTGCAGGTGTTGTCCGACTTGATGCAGCTCAGCTTTTTGCCCTGGTTGTTGCTGGCCCTTGGTATCTGGCTTCTGGCTGGGCGAGCCCAGGAGGACACCTAGGGCGCCTGGGTTTGGACTAGTAACGGTTTGGCGGTGGCGGACCACTTCTGTTGAGATAGCGGCAGGCGCCAGTTGCTCCAGTTTCCCTGGCCGGATTGGTTGCTCACCCGCAGGGTGTCGCAGTGCATCGCCATTTTTTTGGTGATCTCAGCCGATCCACAGACGCTGGTGATCTTGGCTCTGTGTATTTCAGGTGGCAGCTGTTTCTACTGCATAATTTGGAAGGCAAGATCTGCGGAGAGCCCATGACAGTCCTTGTTGCTCTGGTTGCTTCCTTGTCCGTGGCATGGATGGTTAGAAAACTCATTGCAGGCAAACCTAGGGATCAAAGAGAAGACCTAAGGACTATTACCTTCGAACCGGAATGGCCAAGGGCTCTTTCCTACACAGAGATGATGAACTCTGGTCAGCAACGGATGGTTGAAACACCGCAGGGTGATGATTGAAATCTCTCTTCGGCTGCTTGACCAAGGAGAATGATCAGTATTAGGGGAACATTGCTTGCCTGCTATCTCCTGCTTCGCTTTGGCAGCGAGAAGGCAAATCCCTCGGCATTGATACTGGCGCGGATCTCGCACCTTTGCCATCTGTGTAGTCACTTATCCAGCCGCTCATGGGGTCGCCCCTACCCCCACCCACTAGTAGTAGCAGCCGTAACCGCCCCCCCTTAGTGTGAGAGGGACTGATTTCAAGCCTTCGTTAACCATGGTGGTGTCCCAGGCCCAATCCTCAGAAGCCCTCTCGCCTGAGCACCAGCGCCTAGCGGAGGCCGACCAGGGCCAAAAGCCGTGGAGAGCGTGGGGTCCCTACCTGAGCGAAAGGCAGTGGGGCACGGTGCGCGAGGACGACAGCCCCGATGGCGATGCCTGGGAATCCTTCAGTCACGATCAGGCAAGATCCCGCGCCTACCAGTGGGGAGAGGATGGCCTGGCAGGCATCAGCGATGACCACCAGCTGCTTTGCTTCGCCTTAGCACTCTGGAATGGCAAAGACCCGATCATTAAGGAACGCCTCTTTGGCCTCACCAACAGCGAAGGGAACCACGGCGAAGATGTCAAAGAATATTATTACTACCTGGATTCAACACCAACGCATTCCTACATGCGTTACCTCTACAAGTATCCGCTCAATGCCTTTCCCTACGAAGATCTTGTAGCTGTAAATAAAGCAAGGTCTCGACACGAGTCGGAATATGAACTAATCGACACGGGGATCTTTGATAAGAATGAATACTGTGATATCGAAGTCGAATACGCCAAGGCTGATCCGGAAGACCTGCTGATCCAGATCACGGTCCACAATCGCTCCGATCAAGCAGCCAGTCTCGCTGTTCTGCCAACCCTCTGGTTTCGCAATACCTGGGATCAGGGCAGCGGCCTAAAACCCTTGATCAAAGCGCAGCCGGGTGAATCAGGTGCAGCCAGCCTCCATGCGAGCCACCCCAACCTTGGCGATTTCGTGCTGCACTGCCAGGATGCTGATGAACTGGTGTTCACGGAAAACGAAACAAACACAGAAATCATCTACGACAAACCGAATCAATCCCCCTACACCAAGTGTGGCATTAACCGCTACATCGTTCATGGCGAAATAGCAGCTGTCAACCCATCCCAGCGCGGCACTAAGGCATCCGCAGTTCATAACCTCTCGATTGGTGCCCATGCCTCGAGCACAATCCAATTACGATTGGCCAAGTCAACGCCTGAATCAAATAACGACTCTGCCTATCACGACTCTGCCTTTCATGACTTTGACCAGATCTTGGATCGTAGAAAACAGGACTGCGATGACTACTACGCCAGGGTGATGCCAGCTGGATTAAGCACTGAGCAAAAGCTGGTGTTCAGGCAGGCCGTGGCAGGGATGCTGTGGTCCAAACAGTTTTACAACTACGACATTGCGCCCTGGCTCCAGCAGCGTGGCATTGATCCCATGGGTGCCGTGAACGGCCAGGGATTCAGAAATCAGCAGTGGCATCACATGAACAACTGTGATGTGATCTCCATGCCAGACAAATGGGAATACCCCTGGTACGCGGCCTGGGATCTTGCTTTCCACAGCATGGCGTTTTCACTCGTGGATCCGAGCTTCGCCAAGCAACAGCTCAGCTTGATGCTGAGCAGCGAGTACCTGCACCCCAACGGGCAAATTCCAGCCTATGAGTGGAACTTCGGCGATGTCAACCCACCCGTACATGCCTGGGCAACCTATCTCGTCTACTTAACCGATGCATCACTCCATGGCCAGGCTGATCATCAGTGGCTGAAACAAAGCTTCCACAAGCTTCTCATCAACTTTACCTGGTGGGTGAATCGAAAAGATGCCGAGGGTAATAGTGTGTTCCAAGGTGGCTTCCTTGGACTTGATAATATTGGTATTTTTGACCGCACTGAATCGCCAGAGATGGGCGGCCGGCTCGAGCAGGCCGATGGCACCGCGTGGATGGCCTTCTACGCCCAGACGATGGTTAATATCGCCGTTGAGTTGGCACGAAGCGATGAAACGTATCGCGAATACATAGCCAAATTTATCAAGCACTATTTAAGAATCGCCCACGCGATGGTCAATCGCAATGCGAGCGAGAGCATGTGGGATGAAGAGGAAGGATTCTTTTATGATGTCCTCCGCAAAAGCGACGGTAGCTCAACTCGCTTGAAAGTCAGATCGATGGTCGGGCTGATTCCATTGTGCGCTGTACACGTGTTCGAGCAGGATGTCGTGGAACAATTTCCGGAAATTGGCGATTACTTGCAACACATGCGGGATAAATATCCAGGCCTACACAGCTCTTTTCACGACATCAGGCTCAAGGGCTATGCCAACCGACAAATGATGTCAGCCCTCGATGAAACCAATCTTCGCCGCGTGCTGAAGATCATGCTCGATCCTGATGAGTTTCTCAGTGACCATGGCATTCGCTCGATCTCGAAACGGCACGAACGGGCCCCCTATCGCTTTGTCCACAATCAACAGGAGTACGTTGTCCAATACCTGCCGGCAGAGTCCGATTCAGGCCTGTTCGGCGGCAACAGCAACTGGCGCGGGCCGATCTGGATGCCAGTCAACTTCGCGATCATTCGCTCTTTGAGTGTCTACTACACGTATTACGGCAACGACTTCAAGGTTGAATTCCCAACCGGTAGCGGCCAAATGGCAAACCTCTACGAAGTTGCCGAGAATCTCTCGCACAGACTCGTTTCCATTTTCACACGCAATGCTGAAGGCTTTAGACCAGTCTTTGGCAGCCAGCGGACCTTTCAAAGCGACCCCAATTGGAAGGACCATCTGCTGTTTTATGAGTACTTCCATGGTGACAATGGGGCCGGCATTGGCGCCAGCCACCAGACGGGATGGAGTGGTCTGGTGGTTAATTTGATTCACTACTTCGCCGCCAACACCCAGGAGAGTCGGTTGGCGAGCGGCGGCAATACTGGACCCCTGCCTGCTGAGCGCTATGGCGGCGATTGAGGGAGATTGGCAGAAAGACTGCCTTGGTTCAAAGTCCTAATGTCATTAACAACAGAAGCCATAGAACGGCAAATGCCCAAGGCAAAACAATGTGCGGCAATGAACCATGATGCAATGTCCATGGATTTTCACGAAGGGCCTTGCTTGATCCAAGCACTGGAACGAGCTTTGGACTTTTAACTATGTTGTTAATATGCATTGATAAGAACGCGCGCCTGTTTTCGAGTGGCTTGCGTACTCGTTCAGCGGCCCTGATGGCTATTGCTACGCTTATACAACAAAACAGGCCTAAAAGAGGCAGTGTAATTCGCAAGAGATAAGCACTGGGGGAATGATTGCCTGAGCCCAAAAGCACAACAAAGGCGGTTATAAGAAAGGATTGAGAGGTAAAAAGCCAAGACAAGCGATTAAGGATCCATTGCTGCTCAGTCATGAGCAATTGTTCTATGTATGCCGCAAGGGCCAGTGCGTCTTTTAAGTCAATGCTATCAATTGACTCGCTAAAATTGTCGTCAGGCGTCGGCATGATTGAACCTAAAATTGGCGAGAATTTTTTTGAAATGATTGAGCGGGGCGTGGGTTACGTGATCCCCTTTGCTGCTTCAGTTCTTATGAGAGCTGCTGGATGGTTAAGCCACTCTCCATTGCATTCGGCTCTCCAGGGGAGTACCCCTGGAGCGGTGACTTTCAGGAAAGGTGTCGCTCCTGGGCTGCCACTCAGGCGGCCTGGATTAAGGGTAGCTCCAGGATCGGATGGGCTCCTCTATTGGCTTGTTGATCCACACTCCTTCGGGTTGGCGCCAGCAGCGTGTCCGACGACAATCTGGTTGAGGGGCGCTTTGCATCTTTAAAGCTGCTACCCGTCTAGGGTTGTTGCATCAGAACTGACGACCTCTCATGGCATCAGCGCTGCGGGGCGAGCAAGGCGTGAGGCCAGTCCGAGCTGGCTCTCTCAAGGAGGGAGAGCCGATAGCGCTGGCGCTCAGCGCAGCAGCAGGCCGTTACCGGAGCTTGAGCCGTACGGGCAAACAGATGCTGCTGAATGAACTGCAGGCCCTCACCGGCTATCACCGCAAATCGCTGCTGCGCCGGTTGAACCAGCAACCCGATCAGCGGCAGACCAGCCTCCGCGGCCAGCATCGCCGCCGCTACGGCCAAGAGGTAGTCGAGGCGTTGGTGCCGCTGTGGGAAGCCAGCCACCGGCTGTGCGGCAAGCGGCTCCATGTCCTTTGCCGCAGCTGGTGGAGTCGCTTGAGCACCACGGCCACTTGCAGCTTGAGCAGGGCGTGAGGGCGAGGGTGTTGACGATGAGCAGCGCCACGATTGATCGGCTGCTAGCCCCAGTCCGCCAGAGCAGCGGAGGCAATGGATGGCGGCGCCCTCCGCGGGCCCATAGCGGCGTGCGGCGACGCCTGCAGGTGCGCACGTTTAAGGGCTGGGATGACCACAAGCAGCCCGGCTGGCTGGAGATTGACCTGGTGGCCCATTTCGGCGGACGCCTGGAGGGTCGGTTTATCTGGACCCTCGTTGCCACCGACATCGCCACCGGTTGGAGCGAGAGCCTGCCCGTGATCACACGGGATGGAGCCTCAGTGTTGGCCGCCATCCAGCGGCTGCGACAGCAACTTCCCTTCCCCCTGCGTGGGATCGATGCCGACAACGATCCAGCCTTCATGAACGCCCTGATGGAGCAGTGGTGCGATGCTCCGGAACAGGGAATCGAGCTCACCCGCTCACGCGCCTACCAAAGCAACGACAAGGCCTGGGTGGAGCAGAAAAACGGGATGCTGATCCGCCGGGTGGTGGGCTACGAGCGTTTGGTGGGCTTGGAGGCAGCCCAGCTGCTGGCCGAGCTCTACGCGGCACTGCGGCTGTACCGCTTACGCGGAAGCCTTACGGCTACACCAACCTGTTCCAGCCATCGTTCAAGCTCAAAAGCAGCGTGCGGGAAGGGGGCCGGATCAAGCGGCAGCACCACCCGCCGCGAACACCGCTGCAGCAGCTCCTGCGTACCGGAGTGCTCAGCGATCAGGAAGCCCAGGGCCTCAGAGAGCTCAGAAAGCGGTGTGACCCGGTGGCGCTGCAGGCCACGATGCGCAGCTGCCAGAGCCGGCTGACGCTGTTGATCAGCGGCCAACGTGCCAGCGCCATGGCGGGGGATCCGCTGCTCTGGCAGACCCCCGAGGAAGAAAATCGTGGGCTGGAGGGTTTTCTGCAGGGTTTGCAGGCCCTGTGGCGTCAGAGCAGGCCTCTACAGAAAAAGCCCAAGCCGCGGCAGGGCCGCCGCAGCCGCGTGGATCCCTTTGAGGCCCATGCCGATCTCATCCCTCAGTGGCTAGAGGCAGAAGCAGATGTGGGCAGCCAGGAGCTTCTGGACAGGCTGATCGCACTGGATAAAGAGCGCTATGGGCCACAGCACAAACGCACGCTGCAGCGGCGCATCAGGGATTGGCGCGTGGCCAGGGTGCAGCTATGCCTGGAGAGCGCAGCGCAGCGGTCGGAAAACAAGCCGGAGGCTAGAGAAAAGGTGTTACCAAGCGTCAATCAAAATGGGTAACAAATGATTGATGCAAAGCGCCCATCAACCTGATTGACACGGGACAGTCACGAACTTGATGCCGCTGTGGCGGTGCCGATGGTTGTACCAATCCACAAACGACGCTACCCATTCGCAGGCTTCGTCCTTGCATGCAAAGGGCTGTGCTGGTGTAGTCCGGCCGGTACTTGAGAGTTAGGAACAGGGATTCTGAGTAATGGTTGTCGTATGAGACCCTTGGCCGAGAGAAGGATCTGAGTACTCCCATCTCCTCCAGCCTTGATTCCAGCGTGGCTCCACTTGACCAGGGCCCCATAGACCGGCTCCATGGTGCGGCCCGTGGCACAGAGCGCCGCTGGGCATTGCAGTTTTGACACGCCAATCTGCAGGCACGCCGGAGCGAAACTCGGAATCGATCATGCAGAATCACCACATCACGGCCCGGAGACGACGCTTAGGATCTAAAAGTTTCCCTTGGCAAGCTCCTTGAGCATGGCCTTATCGAGTTCTGCGTCTGCCAATAATCGCTTTGGCCGTGTGTTCTCCAGCTCAAGCTCCTTGAGGCGTTTGGCCTCTGTGGCTTTCATTCCCCCGTACAACTGCTGCCAGCGGCGGTAAGTCGCCGGAGAAACCTACATGGCTCGGCAGACATCAGCAACGGCCTGGCCCTGGTTCAAGAGCTACTCAGCGGTCCGAAACTTGCGAAAGATCTGCTCGGGGCTTTGGCGTTTAACTTTCATGGGCTACTCCAGGCCAATTCTGGCCGGCAGGGAATCTCCTATAAGGTCTGGTCAGTTTCTGGGATCGACGTCAATACAGGCCGAAAATAGTAACCTAGGCAGGTCAAGATAAACAAAGGAAATTGATAACGGAATAAATGGGCTGAAATTCACCTGGCCCGATTATTCTTTGCATTGCTGCCAGCGTCAAACTCTTTTATCCAGGCAATTGGCCAATCAGGTACTAGCTTATGTGATCTGAAATTGACTGGAACTCATGGCCAAGCCTTGAGAAACGTTAGCAAAGAGCACCGATTTCGCAGAACCAATGCCATCGGGATCATAGAATAGATTACCCTTTGTTGATTCATAACGGATACGCTGGTCAATACTTGTGAAGACTGCACCAAGGACGAACGCATTGGACGCAAGCTCACCTGTCTCCCTGATTGCAGTAAATAGACCAGAACCAGTATTTTCCAGCTGGAATATATCCCCCTCGGCAATATTGAAATCGGTAATGCTATCAACGTTAGTGCTCCCAAGGGCCGTATCGAAGCGGAAAGTATCTGCTCCCAAATCGCCGGTCAAAACGTCGATACCAAGGCCCCCGCTTAGAGTATCACTGCCACCTTTGCCAGTGATGATGTCATTACCAGCTAAGCCCGTAAAACGGTTGTCATTGTCATCGCCATTATACGAGATGGCAAATTTTTGCTTATTTGAAGCCAGATAAAATATATCCTGATTTGAGGCCGTAACGCCCAAGCGAGTTTGTGTAGAATCTGTCAAGCTGACGGCATTTTTGCCGAGCCCGACGATTCCGTTGGATCTATATGCAGTGGAAACGGCAAGCAGCTTGCCGGTGACTGTAGTAACGGAGCTGGCGTCAACATTTCCAGTTGTTAGAGCATCAAGTGCTGTCAGGTCGTCAGCAGCAATCGATCCGGTGTCCGTGAGAGTCAAAGTCCCGCTGTAACCAGTGATGCCGGTCAGGGCACGGGTGATATCAACTGCGGAGCCTTTGAGGGAAACGGAATAATTGTTCAGGGTGATGGCGCCAGTGGTGGCGTCATTGATCGCTTTGAGCTGGCTGAGTGAGTGGGCAGTGTTGAGGATGACAGCTTCATTGCCGAGGCCAGAGATGCCATTGCCAGCGACGACCTTGGCGGCATAGACGGCAGCGACATCGGTTGCCGTGCCGGTGATGGTGGTAATTGATTTGGCATCGACCGTACCAGAGGTGGCAGCGTTGATGTTTTTGAGATCAGCTGCGTCTGCGTTCATGCCGATAATGACGACGACTTCATTCCCAAGGCCCAAGATGCCATTGCCAGAGAGGACCTTGGCTGCATAGACGGCAGCGACATCGGTTGCCGTGCCGGTGATGGTGGTAATGGATCTGGCCTCGATCGTGCCAGTGGTGGCAGCGTTGATGTTTTTGAGATCAGCTGCGGCTGCGTTCATGCCGATAACAGCGACGACTTCATTCCCGAGGCCCAAGATGCCATTGCCAGAGACGACCTTGGCGGCATAGACGGCAGCGACATCGGTTGCCGAGCCGGTGATGGTTTTAATAGATTTGGCATCAACCTCACCAGTGGTTAGACCATCAAGTGCCGTCAGGTCGTCAGCAGCAATCGATCCGGTGTCCGTGAGAGTCAAAGCCCCGCTGTAACCAGTGATGCCGGTCAGGGCACCGGCGATATCAACTGCGGAGCCGTTGAGGGAAACGGAATAATTGTCCAGGGTGATGGCGCCAGTGGTGGCGTCATTGATCGCTTTGAGCTGGCTGAGTGAGTGGGCATTGTTGAGGATGACAGCTTCATCGCCGAGGCCAGAGATGCCATTGCCAGAGACGACCTTTGCGGCATAGACGGCAGCGACATCGGTTGCCGTGCCGGTGATGGTGTTAATAGCGGTGGCATCGATGGTGCCAGCGGTTAGATCATCAAGTGCCGTTAGGTCGTCAGCAGCAATCGATCCGGTGTCCGTGAGGGTGACTGCTTTGTCGCCCAGACCAGATATTTGATTTGATTCATAGGCACCCGTTACCGCAGCCAGGGTGCCGGTGATGGTGTTAATAGCGGTGGCATCGATGGTGCCAGTGGTGGCAGCATCGATATTTTGGAGATCAGCTGCAGCTGCGTCATTACCGATAATGATGACGACTTCATTGCCGAGGCCAGAGATGCCATTGCCAGAGACGACCTTTGCGGCATAGACAGCAGCGACATCGGTTGACGTGCCGGTGATGGAGGTAATAGCGGTGGCATCGATCGTGCCAGCGGTTAGACCATCAAGTGCCGTCAGGTCGGCAGCAGGAATCGATCCGGTGTCCGTGAGATCTAGGAAGATATGCTGATGTCCATTGAAATTGTTGCCACTTGAATCCTCGAGGGAAGACCTAAAGGAAGGATCCGAGACGAATGCATTTATTTCAGCTGCCGAATACAGGGAGATAGATGATAACGGCGTCTCGAGGCAATGGTTCCAAGAGAGCTGTGCAAAACGGCTGAAAGGAACTACTGTACTTATTGCTCCGCAAAGATTCCAGCTACCTCCGTTTCCCGCGTGCCCGACTACTCCCTTGCTTGCTGCAACCCTGCCTCCAGTGTATTGAGCTAATAGTTGCAAAAACTCTTGATCGGCTCCAATTTGGCAAGCAAACAGGTCAACGACCTCCAAGTTCCAACTGCTCACCACGTCCACTTGCTCCCTAAGTACAGCGGCCGTGATTGGTTGGGCTCCGATAAGAGCAACTCCTGGCCTGCCGTGGCACAGCAGCTGCAAGCGACGTGCCCCGGTTGCCGATAGGGCCTCAGCGATCCTGCTAATAGCGTCAGCATCGCGATCGACTTGCACCGCAACTACGTCTTCGGCTAACCCGTCGAACAGCAAATCGAGGTCAGGCAGCCCAGCGTCGTAGACGAGCAAAGCTGGCAGCGAGGTCGAAGAACCAGTCACAGTAGATAGGCCTATTAGGTTTTAGCACGATAGCCCAAGGAAGCCCAGCAACTCATGGCCAATCAGCATCTCATGGCTTTTCGATTTTAAAATACTTTAAAATCCAGATTATTTACAATCCAATAGTCGCGCAGCCCAAGACTGCGACCAAGGCGAGGAATAGCGGGTAGCGAGATGTTCCGGTCTTTCTAGATAGTCACATCAGCAAAGGCGAGTAAACCAGCCCAAGTGCGACTTTACGACAGGCAATCTACCGGATTCATCAGGGTTTTTGTACACCGCAAATTGGCGTAGCGTCACCTCCAACCTGGAGGCCGATGAAGCCCTCCTCAACGCAGAGCTGGGCTGAGATTGGGGCCGCACGGATCAAAACTGAACCCACCTGACGGTCTGCCATGGCCCTGCCTACCAGAGCAAGAAGCTTGGGGCCCGGCTGGACCGGAAGGAAGTCCTGGGGTTTCTGTGCACCGCCCCAAGCGCCACGTTCTCTCCTTCCGCGGAGATGCCACCTCCTCGGACAGCCGTCACGGGCCTGGCGAACTCCCTTATGGAGCGTTCAACGTCCCTCTCCGCCGTGGACTGCCCGAAAGCGCTGCTCAATCGGGTGGGCGAGGGCCATCACGCCCAGGCTGATGGCGATGCTGATGGCACAGGCAAGCAGACGTTTGTCGGCCATCAGCGGCAGGTCGCTTGCATTGCTGTTGAACAACACGATCGTGGCCGTGAGAACGGCCACCATCAGGGCTGGATGGCCTTTGCGGGCGGCGATCGCAGCGGTGATCGCCGCCAGGGCGATGGCCGGCACCTGAGGGGACACGGTGTGGTGCAGGGCCGGGGCCACGAGGATCACCAGCCCAACGCCCGCAAGGGTTCCCATGGAGCGGTGCAGAGCGACCCTCCAGGCATCCCGCACGAACGGACGCAGCACAAGGAATGGCGTGAGGATCAACCACAGCCCATTGATGTGCCAGTCGTGCTGCAGGGCGAACGGGGTGGTGATCAAGGTGGTGGCCGCCAGCAGCGAGCCATAGGCCAGGGCGCGGCGCCAGCTGTGCGCCACCGCAAATGCTCCTGGGGTGTCTGCCCCATCAGGGAGGGGCAACAGCTTGCTGAGCAGCAGGGTGGTGAGGCTGCCTGAGGCGAGCACGCCGAGCACCAGCCTGGCCAGGTCGCTGGTTGTGGCAGTTGCTGCCAGCGGGCTGTTGGTGATCAGCAGGCAGAGGCTCACCACCATCAGCCAGTAGACCGGCTGCAGCTGCCAACGGGCGCTCAGGCCCAGAGCGAGGGCTGTGAGCGTCATCACGACGGTGCCCGCGGCCGGATCGCCCTGGCTCAGCACGGCCGGGATGGTGAGCAGCGCCAGGCTGCCAACGCCCAGCAGGGCCTGACGCCAGCCCAGCTTGATGCCGATCACCAGGGTGGCCAGGTTCGCCAGGCTGAGCAGGCCCACGGCCCGCTCGATGCCAAGCCCGCGGGCGATCTGCTCAGTAAGCACCAGGCAGAGCACCACCACAAGCACCAGCACCACGGGCCGAGTGCGCGATGTCATCCCAGGCGGCCTCATTCGTCAGGTGACCCAGTCAACTGCCCCACGGGTTAACCCATGCGGACTCCTAACAGGGTGCCCTAGCTGCGGTCGTCAAGCCGTGACGAGCATGGGAGGTGCCCCATTGGACCCGTTCCTCATGTGCCCCAAGGCGACCGTTGAGTCAGAGGTGCGCAGTTGCCCTGACGCTGCCCGCGAAGTTGATTTTTCAACGCATAATCGTGCGACTCTTGCGCTGAGGCGCACCTGGCCTCAGTGCCGGCTAAGCCGCTGCTGCTGATTACCACCTTTGTTGATCACCCCATGAGCGCTCAACCCACCAGAGCCCTGGCGGTGCCCTTCCTCGGCGTTCTGGCCAGCTTGCAACTGATCGACCCGAGCGTGGCCAACACAGCCTTGGTGAAGGCCGGCCAAGCACTTGAGATGCAGGGCGCCACATTGGCCCTAGCTGCCAGCATCTCCACCCTGGCTCAGGCGGCCACCGTGTTGCTGATGGGCTTCCTCGGCGATCGCCTGGAGCGTCGTCAGGTGTTGATGGCCGCCTTGCTGATGCTGATTGCCGGCGATGGGATCGCCATGGCGGCGCCCCATGCGGGCCTGTTTCTGTTGGGCCGTGCCATCGCGGGCATCGCCGTTGGTGCTGTGCTCGTGCTGTCCTTTGCAGCCGTGGGCGCCGTAAGCCGTCCCGACCAGCTGGGCAAGGCTTTGGGCGTGTGGCACCTCTGCACCATCACTGCCTTTATCGCCGCCTCGCTCATGGGTGGCCTGTTGGCCAACAGCAGCTGGCGCCTGGCCCTCGGCCTGGTGCCCCTGCTGGCGCTGTTGTGTCTGCCGTGGCTGCCGCTGCTGTTGCCGCAGATGCCCGCCAACGCCAAGCTCAAGCCCGATTGGCCAGGGCTAATCAGCATCGCGGGAGCGATGGTGCTCTTTTTGAGTGGCGTAAGTCACGCCATCAAGGGTTTCAGCTCGCCCCAGTTCCTGGTGCCCACCCTCTCTGGGGTGGTGCTGTTCGGCTTGCATCTGCTGATCGAGCGCGGCCGTCAGGTGCCGATCTTCCCGTTTGCGCTGTACCGCCGTGGTTGCTTCGCTGCGGCGATCGTGAGCGGCATCGCCGGGAATTTCGCCTGGGCCGTGGTGCAGCTGCAAACGAGCAATTTCTGGCAGCTGGTGCAGCACTTCAGCACCGCTCAGGTGGCCCTGGCCCAGCTCCCCCTGCTCGTTTGTTGTGCCGTTGGCGCTGTGCCGGCCGGCCGGCTGATGCGTGCCGGTCGCCGCACCACCCAGTTGATGGCTGGTGGCACCGTGTCTCTTGTGCTCGGGCTGCTGTGGTTTGCCGCGATCCGCGCCGACAGCACCTACAGCTCCCTGGTGATGCCGATGGTGCTGGTGGGCAGTGGTCTGGCCTTCATGATCGTTCCCCAGGCGACGTTGTTCGTCCAGGAGGCTCCGCTGGGCTCGCTCGGCCCCGTCACGGCCTTTCGCACCACGACTGGGCAATTTGGATTCGCCTTGGGTTTCGCAGCAAGTGGCGCGATGGTGGACGGCTTCGGTTCCGCCAACCTGCATCAACAGGTGCTGAAGCTGGGCTCCACAACCGTTTGGAGTTCTGAACTCGAAGCCAAGGTGCGGGCGGCCCTAGGCAGCGGCATGCTGAGCCACGCCAAAGGCTTACCGGCGCCGGCCATCCAGCTGATGAGCGACACCTACGCCAGTGGCCTGGGGGGCACCATGCTTGTTGCAGCCCTGCTGGTGGGATTGCTCGGCGCGATCAGCCTGGTGTTGCTGGTGATCGGCCACCAGCAGCGGCGCGTTGAGCAGGGGGCTCGGGCCTAGGGCGTCTCTGCCCCGGGTTCATGGCCTTGGATGATGGCTCCCACAAAGGAGGCATGGTCTGCCTCGGCCAGATCCGCATGGAGGATCGCCTGCTCCAGAACGCCCTCGGCAAAACGCTTCGGGTCATCAATGTGAACCGCTATGGCTCGCCGATCACCGCCTCTGGCGTGGGCCTTGGCCAGGGTCCAGCCGCAGAGCCGGCCGTAATCCTTGAGGCCGTCGGCATCCAGCTGGGCCACATCCACCGAAGCCTTCCAATCGCGGAAATGGCGCACATAGATGTGATCACCTGCGGGGTTGGTGCCCCAACCCAGAAAGGCATCACTGGCGGTTTGCAGCAACCGCTGCCCCTCCACCACCCGCTGCCCTTGATGCTCCGGTGCAGGCAGATTCACATACGGTGCCAGCACGGAGGGTTCAGCCTGCTTGCCCTGAAGCACTAGGACGTCCTCAGGGTGCTGGCCCACGAACAGGTTGATGCCGCAGCGGGTGCCGATGGAACCCACGCCCACCGCCTTAAGGGCGGAATCTTTGTGCTGATAGTGGCCCATCAAGTGCTGCATGGTCGAGGCCATCGAGCCCATGTAGCTGCGCAGGCCGTTCTGCGACCAGTCATGCCAGTCCATGCCCGCCAGCCAGGCTTGATCGAGGGCATCAAAGCGCCAGATCAGTGGCGGCTGATGGCGAAAGCGCAGTTCACCATTGCCATCGGGCTCGCACAATTTGCGCACCGCCTGGCGACTATCCCGTTGCAGGGCGGCCGCCGTCACCTTTTTCAGGTGACCGCGAAAGTTGGCACTGGCGCGCTCGTCGATCAGGCGCTCCAGCGGCAGCTGGGCAACCCACATCGGGATCTGAGGCATGGCAGCAAACTCAGCCATCGCCTCGCCATAGGCGCGCACCGTGCGGCGGCAAACCCTGCTCTGCTGCTTCTCGCTCAGCCCCAGGCTGCGGGCCGCCAACACGAAACTGGCAGCCAGCCGCTGCACATCCCACTCGAACGGGCCGGGGTGGGTTTCATCGAAGTCGTTGATGCCGAACAGCAATTGCCGTTCGGGGGAGCCGTAGAAGCCGAAGTTGAGCAGATGGGCATCGCCGCAGAGCTGCACCATCAGGCCCGAGTGGGGCTGGCGACCGAGGTCGGCTGCCATCACGATGGCGGCGCCGCGGAAGAACGCGAAGGGGCTCTCCGCCATGCGGCGCCTTCGTTCGGGGAGCAGCCAGGGCAGACGGGTGGCCTCCTGTTGCCGGAGAAGCTTGAGCGGATCCAAGCGAACACTGGAGTTCATCGTTGGCCTCTCCCCGCCAGGGCTTGGGATCAGCATCGCAGAGCACAAGGTGAGGCAATGGACGAGCTGCGAGCCTCTCGGCCTGACCTCAGGTGCTGGATTTATGTGCTCTCCCATTGGTGCGTTGAACGGGCGAGCAAGCCAAGGCCTTAGGCCAGACCCCCGAGCCGGAGCGGATCTCAGGGCCGGAGCACCGTCACCTGCGTGGGTTGATCGAGAGTCATCACCTTGATCGCCCCACCATCCAGCCGCAGAGATTGCTGTAATCCTTGAGGCCGATGTAGTTTACCAGGTTTTTCTGATCGGCCGCAACGATTAATGACCTTGAAGATTTTGAGGAGTGGGACTATCTGGATATCGATGTCCTGCGTCCTGCCCGATTCATCAGGGACTCATTCCTCAAGGCGAGCACCTCACTCGGAGTTGTTCTCCGTTGGTGCCTAGGCGGGAGTGTGGTTGGTTGGTGCCCTGCAGAGTCTTGATCTAGGCAAGTTGTTAATCAACCCATTAATCAACCCACTATCAAGCGACGGGGCTCCTCCGGCAGTCCCCGATCCCCAAGACCCGTTGCACCTCCCCCCTCGCAACTGATCTGAACCTAAAAGCCGGCTAACGGATTTGAACCGATGGCCTTCGCTTTACAAAAGCGCTGCTCTACCACTGAGCTAAGCCGGCAATGGAAGTCGCTTGGCGGCTTCCTGTTCTGAGCTTATCGCTCACCCAGCGCCCAGAGCAGCAGCTGGGTGCGGCTTTGGCAGCCGGTTTTGGCCAGCAGGCTAGACATATGACTTTCGACCGTGCGCCTGCTGAGAATTAAGGCGGCGGCAATTGCCTTGTTGCTGTAGCCCCGTTCCAGTTGCTCGAGCACACGCCGCTCTGCGGCGGATAGTTCTGAATGCTCGAAGGCGGTTGAACAGGGCATGGCATTGGGGCGGCATCTCCTCAGAGTTCCCACACCGTCTCAGGAACTGAGCTCGTTCTCCAGGGTTGGCTCAGGGATAGGGGCGGGAGCCGGCAGCTTGGCCCGCCGAATCGGCAGGTTGGCTACGAGGGCCGTGACTCGGTCCTCCGTTTCCAGGGTCACATCCCCTTCCTCAAAGTCGATTTCCACATAACGACTCACAACCTCAAGGATTTCGCGGCGCATTTGTTGCAGCAGCTCGGGATTGAGGTCGCTGCGGTCGTGGGCGAGCACCAACTGCAGTCGCTGCTTAGCCGTGTTGGCACTGGCGGGCTGCCGCCCCAACAGTTTGTTGATCACATCAAGCAAGGTCATCGGCTTCAGAAGATCCTGGTTTGCATCAGTCGCCCGATCGTGGCGCGCAAGCCTTGGCGCTCTTTGCTCGGATCGATCAGCGGCACCTCTTCACCCTGCAGGCGGCGGGCCACATTGGTGTAGGCGCGGCCAGCAGGTGAACTATTGCCCGTGAGGGTGAGGGGCTCACCGCGGTTGGTGCTCACTATCACCTGTTCGTCTTCCAGCACGAGTCCAAGTAGGGGCAGGGCCAGGATGTCGGTGACATCGCTGACGGCCAGCATCTCCTGATTTGCCATCATTTTGGGCCGCACCCGGTTCAGCACCAGCTGGATTGGCTTTACGCCTTCACTGTTGAGCAGGCCAATCACCCGGTCGGCATCTCGCACGGCCGAAACCTCCGGTGTTGTGACCACGATTGCTTCGCGTGCAGCCGCCATGGCGTTCTTGAAGCCGCCCTCAATGCCCGCCGGCGCATCGATTAAAACGTAATCGAATTGCTCGCCGAGCATGGCAGCGATCATGCGCATGTCGTCGGGCTGGAGCCACTCGAGCATCCGTGGATTGCCAGCGGGAAGCAGGGCCAGATTTGGCTCCTGCTTATGTTTCACCAATGCTTGCTCGAGGCGACAGGTTTCGGCCAGCACCTCCTGGGCTGTGTAAACGATCCTGTTTTCTAGGCCGAGCAACAAGTCGAGGTTGCGTAGGCCGAAGTCGGCATCGAGCACGGCGGTGCGAGCCCCTTGCTTGGCAAGGGCTATGCCGAGGTTGGCGGTGAGGGTGGTTTTGCCCACGCCTCCTTTGCCGGAGCAGATCAGGATGTAGCGGGTAGACGTGGCTGCCACGGCACAGGCTGGATTGAGGGCAGGTTAAGGCCAAAACCTTGAGTTGCAGGTATTGGGGCTGGCATTGCTACTGGCGGCAGCTGCTCTAAAAGGGGTGTTCAGGCTCTGAGAAGGGATGACCCAAACCCCAGGTGGGCCTAACCATCTGCACCATCACCAGCAGCTGCTGGTGATGCCCGATGACGGCGCAGTGGCTGTGGTGGCTTTGATCGACTCTGCCCAAGAGACACTTCGGATCAAGCAGTTCAAGTTGCAGTCGGAGACCATTGAGCAGGCCTTGATCCGGGCTCAGCAGCGTGGCGTGCTGGTGCGGGTGATGCTCAATCCGCACACCTCCGGCGGTGACCGTTGGAATGATGAGGCCCATGACCGCCTCGATGCCTGCGGCATTCAGGTGGCCTGGACCAGCGAAGCCTTTCCAGTCACCCATGAGAAGTCGCTGGTGGTCGATTCCACCTGCGTGCTAATTGCCACCTTTAACCTCAGCGACAAATACTTCACTGAGACCCGTGACTACGGGGTCGTCAGTTATGCAGTGCCTGTGGTGGAGCAGGTGATCGCTTGCTTTGAGGCCGACTGGAACCGCAGCTTTTTCCATCCCGATCTCACTGTGGGCCTGGTGTGGAGCAGCGTTCACAGCCGCGGCCAGATGGCCAGGATCATTGATATGGCGCTCGAAAGCCTTTGGATTCAGCACCCAAAATTTGTGGATGCGGTGATTTTGGAGAGAATAATTTCGGCCCGGGAGCGCGGCGTGAAGGTGCGCTTCCTCTGTGGTGGCAAGCACGGCATCTCCGACTGGGACATCTACGACACATTCTCTTCGCTGCGGGTAATGGAGCGCTTTGGTGTGAAGGTGCGGCGGCAGAAGCATCTAAAACTGCACGCCAAGTTGCTTTTGGTTGACGGTGCCTACGCCCAGACCGGTTCCATGAACATCGATCGCAGTGCCTTTGATCTGCGGCGCGAGCTTGGCATCGAATCCGATGCCCCCGAGGTGGTGGAGAGGCTGCGCAGCACCTTCCAGGCTGATTGGGATGCGGCAAAGAAATATCACGCTCCAGATCCCCTTGATCCCAGCCTGCACGAGGACGGCGAATTGCCACCAGATCCCCACTTCGTCCATGACTGAGCGGCGCCCCAGCCTTTCTGAGTTGTTCTGGGGGATGCTCCAGGTGGCGCTCTCGGCCTTTGGTGGTGGCCTGTCAGCCTGGAGCCAGCGGATTGTGGTCGAGCAGCGCCGTTGGATGTCCAACGAGCAATTCCTCACCGGACTCACGGTTGCCCGCCTTTTCCCCGGGCCAAACCAGATCAACATGGCCGTGTACATCGGCGCCGAGTTCCACGGTTTGCCAGGCGCTTTAGTAGCCCTGGCCGGCATGTTGCTGCTCCCCTTCAGCCTGTTGATGGGGCTGGGTTTGGCCTATTTCCATTTCCACACCATCCCCTCGGTAGATCGGGTGCTGGCCGGGGTGGTGGCTGCGGCAGCGGGGATGGCCCTTTCCATGGGTTTCAAGATTCTTGATCAGTATTGGAATGATCGGGTTGCTTTGTTGCTTGCTGTGGTGGTCTTTCTGGCACTCAGCTTGTTTGACCAGCGCTTGATTCCAGTGGTGTTGATCGCCGGTCCCTTGGCCATGGCTTGGTATTGGCCCCGCCGGCAGAGCAATCCATGAGTGGGCTGCTGGCCGCGGCGGTGGCGTGTGAGCCAGCTCGCCTCTCGGATTTGGGCACCTTGGTGCAGGTGCTGTGGCAGTTTTTATCGCTGTCGCTGTTTTCACTTGGCGGTGGCAACACCCTGCTGGCGGAATATCACCATTTGGCGGTGGCCCAGTTTTGCTGGCTCACTAATACCCAATTCGCCGATCTTTATGCCCTGGCGGAGGCGGCACCTGGTCCCAGCTCAATGTTGGTGGGTTTGCTTGGTCTCGGGGCCGGCTGGCGGGAGGGGCCTTTCTGGGCCCTGCTCTGCGCCTACGGCGCCGAAGCAGCGATCCTGTTGCCCTCTACCTTGCTGATGGTCATGGCCTGCCTTAGTTGGAAGCGCCTTGAACACTCCCCCTGGCGCGTGGCGTTTGAGCGAGGCCTAGGGCCAATAACCTTAGGAATTTTGTTTGCCGTGGGGCTCAAGATTCTGCGCACGGCTGACACCAATTGGGCTGGGGTGGTGGTGTCAGTGCTGGTTTGCGTGCTGATGTTGCGCACCCGCATTTCGCCGCTCTGGTTTATGGCGGTGGCCGGTGTACTGGGCGGTCTGGGTGTAATTAACCGCTAAGGGGCCAGACTGGTTGGGCCGGGTCTATTTGGATGGCGCCCGCCACTATCCGAGCTTCTTCGGCAAACCCGGCTGGGGGGGCGCCCTCGGGGCCCCTGGCCACCGCCCCGGCAATGCGCAGCTGCAGCGGTCGTAGTTGCAGGGCCACGATGCGGGCGAAGTTGTCGCCCTGGCAGCCGGCGTGGGCAACACCCCTCAATCGCCCCCACACCAGCACATGGCCTGCGGCTGAAATCCGTGCCCCTGGGTTTACGTCCCCAAGCAGCAGCACGCTGCCCGATGTTTCCAGATGGTCGCCGGAGCGCAGGGTGCCCTGATGCACTTGCAGGTCGGAATCTGGTTTGGCGGGGCTAGTAGGAGCGGCCGAATTAGGCCACTGGCTCAAGATTCCCAGCCCCGCAGCTGCTACGTGGGTGTGGGGCTGACTGCTGCAGATCGTCACCAGCTCAAGCCCCCGGCCGTTCAGGGTGCGCTGCAGCTCGCCAAGTTGGCTTAGGCCGATACGCCAGGCCCCAGCCTCGAGCAGCACCTGGCCCTCGATTGGCCGATTAGCCAGCAGGGCGCCGCTATCGATTGCTTGTTGCACCAGAGCGGGCAAAGGGGTCTGGCAAGAGGCGGGCAGCACTAGCCGGTGGCTGCCTCGCCCAGATTCGTCTGCAACCAACAAGGCTCCGCGAGCAGGCTCCAACTCCGTTCCCGGCCCTATCTCCATCCCCATTCTCCCTCAGCGCCCTAGCAATTGGCGCAACTTAGGTGCCACCTCACCGGGATGGATCAGCCAGGCCAGCTCGACTTCAACAGTGAGGCTTTGCACCAGGTTTGAGCGCTGCTCCAGGGCCTGTAGGTGCTCGCCATCCCAAAGGCGCAGCCCACCCTTATAGGGGTGATAACCGCGGCTCTGGCGCTGCTGTAGGCCGCAGCTCGTTTCGGCGCTCAGGCCCTCTGCTTCGCTTAACTGCCTCGCTGCAGCTAGGAGCTCCAGTCGCTGGGCGGGGCTGCAGTGACTCACATCCGTGGCCTTGAGTAGACGCCGCTCCAGCAGTCGACCGCAAGGATCCTGCAGTTCGGCCGGGCCCTCTTCCATCCAGCGCATCAGGTGGTAGCCAGTGCGGATGTCGTCGTTGGCAAGAAAAGACTCCAGATCGAGAGCTTCGCAGTGCCACAGCCAGCGGCCCATCACTTGGTCGGCCCAAACTCGCTTTGGCCCCAGGCGTCGGGCGGTGGCGATGGCCTGGTTGAGCAGCCAGTTGCACACCACGTTGAGCCGGTGGTTGTAGACGCTGCGATACATCAGGTTGCGCACCACCAGGTAGTGCTCCACGGCCATCAGGCCCTTTGGGGTGATCGCCAGCTGGCCATCGGGAGCCAAGGTGAAGGCGGCCAGGATCCGCTCGAGATCCAGCCGCCCGTAGGTAGTGCCCGTGCTGTAGCTATCGCGGACCAGGTAATCGAGCCGGTCGCAGTCCAGCTGGCTGCTCACTAGGGCCTTGATCGCCGGGCAGGGGTGGCGGCCGTGCTCTAGCAGGTCGGCCACGACGCTGGCCGTGCCGGGGGAGTGGGCTTCGAGGCGGTCGCGCAAGGCCGGATGCTCCCGGATTAGACGCCCCGACCAAGCCTCGTGGTGCAGCCCATACATCTCCTCGCCGGAGTGGCTCAGGGGAGCGTGGCCCACATCGTGCAGCAGCGCCGCGGCGTAGAGCACGGCTCGATGTTCCGCCAGTTCAAGGTGGTGACGCTCCAGCTGTTGCAGGGCTAGGCGGGCTAGGTGCAGCACCCCGAGGGAATGGGTGAAGCGGCTGGACTCGGCTCCATGGAAGGTCAGAAAGGCTGGGCCCAATTGACGTACTCGGCGCAAGCGCTGGAAGGGAGCGGAATCGATTAGGTCGATGGCCAGGGCTTCAGCTGGATCGGTGCGATCGAGTCGAATCGCTCCGTGCAGTGGATCGTGATACGTGCGCTCTCCCATATTCAGAGGGTCGCTTCAAGCCGGCTGGCCAGCAAGCGGCCCGCGGCATCAAGCCAGCCGTCACCCTCACCGCCGGGATCCAAGGGTTCGGGTTCGGGCAGCACTAGATCCGGTGCGATTCCCTGGTGCTGAATGTCCCTGCCACTGGGGGTGAGGTAACGGGCCACGGTTACGGCCAGGCCACTGGTGTCGCCCAGGGGTATCAGGGTCTGAATCAGCCCTTTGCCGAAGGTTTGAGCTCCCACCAGCTCACTGCGGCCATTGTCTTGAAGTGCTCCCGCAAGGATTTCGCTGGCACTAGCTGTGCCGCCGTTCACCAGGGTGAGCATCGGCCCGTCGAAGAGCATGCCGGGGTTGGCTTGTTGGGGCGAGCTGAGTCCATCACGGTCCTGGGTTTCCACGATGGGCTCGCCATTGAGCAGGTCGTCGGCCACGGCTAAGCCGGCGCTCACCAGCCCGCCGGAGTTGTTGCGCAGATCAAGAATCAGTCCCTCGATCGCCTTGCTGTTGAGATCGGCGAGGGCTTCCTGTACGTCCTGGGGCACCGGTTCAGAAAATTGGGTGATACGCAGGTAACCGAGGGTGTGCTCTCCCACCCGCAGCCGCTTGCTGCGCACCGGACGCAGCTCCACCTCCCGCCGTTCGAGCTCCACTTCGCGCGGCTGTCCTTGCATGTTGAGTTGCACCAGCACCCGGCTTCCGGCGGGGCCGCGCAGGGCGGCTGCGGTGCGTTCCAGCCCCAGCAGCCCAGTGTCCTGGCCATCTACCTGCAGTACCTCGGCGCCACTAGGGATAAGGGCTTCAGCGGCGGGGGAGCCGTCCAGGGGGGCGATCACAACGACTGCTTGGTCGTTACTGCGCAAGCCCAGCTGCAGTCCCACTCCGGTCACGGTGCCCTGAGTGTTGGAGCGGAGGGTGGCGTAGTCGGCAGGCCGCAAAAGACGGGTATAGGGATCCCCAAGGGGGGTGAGCATTGATTCGATGGCGTCGTAGGCATCGCCTGAGCTGTTGATTGGTTGCTCGAGCGCTTTTTGGCGCAGCCGCTTCCAATGCACCGTTTCAAAGCGGCCTGGATCCACGTAGCTCTGGTTCACTAAGCGCCATGCCTCAACCACCAGCTGCTGGGTATCGCTGAGGGCCAAGGCCGTCGCGCAGTTGGCTGCCAGCAGTGCCAAGCCCAGCACGGTGCCAAGCAAATGCTGCAGCAGTGTTGCCAAGCGGTTTTTCACGGCTGTTGCAAACGGTTTAGAAGGCGCTGGCCTAATGGGCGGGGCACTCACGAGCGGCTCGAGGTCATCGGTAGACTCTCGCAACCAAACCTCCCAGCTGCATGGCGAACACTCCTGCTGGAAACTCCGGACAGGCTTCGAACCCGGTTTACAACTGGTTCGACGAGCGCCTTGAGATCCAGTCGATTGCCGACGACATCTCGTCGAAATACGTGCCCCCCCACGTCAACATTTTTTACTGCCTGGGCGGCATCACCCTGGTGTGCTTCCTGATCCAGTTCGCCACTGGGTTTGCGATGACCTTCTATTACAAGCCAACGGTGGCCGAGGCCTATTCCTCTGTCCAGTACCTCATGACTGACGTCAGCTTTGGCTGGTTGATCAGGTCTGTGCACCGCTGGAGCGCCTCGATGATGGTGCTGATGCTGATCCTGCACGTCTTCCGCGTTTATCTCACCGGTGGTTTCAAGCGTCCTAGGGAGCTCACCTGGGTTACGGGCGTCACCATGGCGGTGATCACCGTTTCCTTCGGCGTTACCGGCTACTCCTTGCCTTGGGATCAACTCGGCTACTGGGCTGTCAAAATTGTTTCTGGAGTCCCCGCGGCTGTGCCGGTAATCGGAGATTTCATGGTTGAGCTTCTCCGCGGTGGAGAGAGCGTTGGTCAGTCCACCCTGACCCGCTTTTACAGCCTGCACACCTTCGTTATGCCTTGGCTGCTTGCCGTTTTCATGCTGATGCACTTCCTGATGATCCGGAAGCAGGGCATCTCTGGTCCCTTGTGACCTATTGATTCGGGGCCTCTCGCCTCCCGAATCTCACCCCTTAAGCTCCACACCATCACCACAAAGATCCCTGCTGCCGGCAGCTGCCATGCACATCCTTAAGAAGCCCGATCTCACCGATCCCAAGCTCCGCGCCAAGTTGGCGAAGGGCATGGGTCACAATTACTACGGTGAGCCAGCCTGGCCCAACGACCTCCTCTACATGTTCCCCGTGGTAATCCTCGGGACCATTGGCTGCATGGTTGGTCTGGCAGTCATGGATCCGGCCATGCTGGGCGACAAGGCTGATCCGTTTGCAACCCCGCTCGAGATCCTGCCTGAGTGGTACCTGTATCCGGTCTTCCAGATCCTCAGGGTCGTTCCTAACAAGCTTTTGGGCATTGCCCTGCAGACGATGATCCCCCTGGGCCTGATGCTGGTGCCCTTCATCGAGAGTTTCAACAAGTTTCAGAATCCTTTCCGCAGGCCCGTGGCCATGGCCACCTTCTTGTTCGGCACGGTGTTTGCGATTTATCTCGGCATTGGCGCAGCTATGCCGATCGACAAGTCACTCACCCTTGGTCTGTTCTGAGATTTAGGACCAAATCTGCATAGGCACTCTGTCTAGCTCCCCTCATTAAGCCGCGACTTTGGTCGCGGCTTTTTTTATGGCATGAATAGAGAGGCTCTTTCAGCTGCTTTGGCCCGTCCCTGGCAGAGCTCTGGGAGCTTCCCTGCCCCAGTGGCGTCCCCTATTGGTGCTCTTGGCGCATTTGGCGCTGAAAGGCCTGCAGCGGCGCCAGGGGGAAGGCGGCAAATGGAATGCACCTAAATGCCTGGCCGCAATGGTTTTGGCTTGAAGCGCTGTCGCGCTCGATACGGGTCCTTGCCAGAAGGGCATAGGAGGTGATATGTTTTTGGACTGCGCGCAAGGGGGAAGAACCCGAAGCGAGCAGGCTTACGACGAAGAAGGCGAGAGCCGACGGTGTTGTAGGTTTTCTGAGTCGCTGAGAGGCGACGTTCCGCCGAGAACTCCCGAGAGGGGGAGGAAGCGGAAGCACCTGGACAACTAAAAAGTTTAGGAACTGACGCTTTCACTGCGTCACGGACCAAGGGAGCCTGCACCGCCTGAGAGGGAGGGTGTTGGAGCTTTGGTTTTATTAGCTGAGAGATCAGCTAGTGACGGAAATAGCAGTGAAGGTGTGAGGTCCCGTCAAAAAAGAACAAGCGTGACGCGCCTGTTGGTTGGTTTTTGTTGCCTTCTCACGAGGGAACAGGAGCTGGTGTGCCGATGGGAGAGGCGAGCGCGACCGGATCTGGGATTCGGGAAAGTCAAGAGGAAAGAAATTTCTGAATGCACTCTTTGAAACCTTCTGTCAGAGGAAGGGGCTCCAACTGTGAGACCTGCGCCAGTGGGTTGAAGCGGGTGAGAAGCAATTCAGGTTGAGGCGAAAGCCGATAGGACGTGAACTACAACGGAGAGTTTGATCCTGGCTCAGGATGAACGCTGGCGGCGTGC
>NZ_PXXO01000013.1 GCF_003011885.1 Cyanobium usitatum str. Tous | reverse complement strand
CTCCCAGGCGAACCCAAAATATAAAAAAGAAACACACACACGCGTTGGTAGGCGAGCGGAGGGGTGGCGCCCCCCCCCCCCCCCCCCCCCTGCAGCATTAAATTGACAAGCAGCTGTGGGTATTTTGGCACACTTCTCACGGCAATACGGCTATTCAAGCTCTTCAAATCTAACAGCTAAATATAGCGACTAAAATCCACTTAAAATTATCATCGGACGAATCAGGCGAGGATTAAAAGCCAGCAACCATCGTAGGTTCTGGCCGACAGGTAGTCAGCTGGGTATGGCCGCCACCATCGAGGCCTGATCCATACCGGCAATTGCTGGAGGACCACAAGATCAGCCGCAGCATGTCGGCCAAGGGATGCTGCTGGGATAACGCAGTGGTGGAAAGATCACCAGCAGCAGTTCATCTCTGCCCGGACACTCTCCACCACGGGGCCCTGATCACTGTCCAACCAATCGGGGTAACCCCACCGCGTAGGGCTCAAGGGTTGCATTTGCAACTACTCTAAGCCAGGTTAGCCGGCCTCAAAGACTCCTGAAAAGCCTCATCTTTAATGGATGGAAACGACGTAATAGCTGCGCGCAGGAATGTTCATCAAGTACAAGGATGAACATCAATTTGCGTCGCCTTAGGCTAAAACAGGGGTTGACCGTTCAGCAAAGCCATAACAACTCAGGCAATGACCAAATGTCGCCAATTAATTATAAACTTTTAGCTCTTGCCATTGCCATCGATCAACTAGGGCCCTCACGCAGCTCAGTGCTTTGGAGGATTCAGTTTCACCTACGGGCACTTGAACTAGGGGCGCTTGTTATGACTGCAAGCATCAAAAAAATATGTTTCTGACCCTGAATGCAGGCCCAGATCAAGAATGGGTCGCCTGAGATTCGAACTCAGGACCAATCGGTTAAAAGCCGAGTGCTCTACCGCTGAGCTAGCGACCCGCGCCCTTGGGCACTTGTGAAACGTATCACCCAGGGGCGACCTCCTCCAAGGGGGGGCCCAGGCAACCGTGAGAATGGCCTAACAGCTGGATCCAGCGGATGAGCGTCTTTCCCTGGCCCAAACCCCAGATCCACGCCGAGGCCTGGGTGGCCGAAACGGCCGTGGTAATCGGCGATGTGCAGCTAGCGGCAGGAGCAAGTCTCTGGCCCACTGCCGTCGCCCGTGGCGACATCTGTTCGATCGTGGTGGGTGAGGGCAGCAACGTGCAAGACGGAGCAGTGCTGCATGGCGACCCCGACCAGCCTGTGACCATCGGCGCCGATGTGACCATCGGTCATCGGGCTGTGGTGCATGGCGCCACCCTTAAAGACGGCTGCCTGATCGGCATCGGAGCCATCGTGCTCAATGGCGTCACCGTGGGAGAGGAGGCCCTGGTGGCCGCCGGATCGGTGGTGACTCGCGACGTACCAGCTGGAGTCCTGGTGATGGGATCCCCGGCCCAGGTGAAGCGAGAGCTCACGGCTGAGGCCCGGGCCGAGCAGCGCCAGCACGCCCGCCGCTACCGCCAACTGGCCGGTGCCCATGCCCAGTCCCATGCCCAGGCGAACGGATGACGACAGATCCGGGGCTGGACAGGCGAATCCTGAGGTTCAGTCCGTAAGATCTCTAGAACTCGTTTGGCTTCCCATGGACGGTCGGCTGATTTTGGTGGTTGCTCCGATCCTGCTCGCCGCTAGCTGGGCCGTCTTCCATATCGGTCGTGCCGCCGTAGGACAGCTGCAATTGCTGCTCAAGCGCGCCCGCGCCTGAGCATTTGAGCTCTGAGCTGCTCGTTATCGGTGCTGGCCTGGCGGGTACGGAAGCCGCCTGGCAGATCGCCCAAGCTGGACTGGCGGTGCGGTTGGTGGAAATGCGTCCAGTGCGCCGCAGCCCAGCCCACCACAGCTCTGAATTTGGCGAGCTTGTATGCAGCAACAGCTTCGGCGCCCTAAGTAGCGATCGCGCCGCAGGCCTGCTTCAAGAGGAATTGCGGCGCCTGGGTTCGATGGTGATTCGCACCGCTGACGCCCACGCCGTGCCTGCAGGCGGCGCCCTTGCAGTGGATCGCGGCCGCTACAGCGCCGCCCTCACCGCCGCCCTCGAGCAGCACCCCTTGGTGACGGTGGAGCGGCGGGAGCACACCGAGCTGCCCGGCCCCGGTGAGATCGCCGTGCTGGCCACCGGTCCGCTCACTAGCGAGCCCCTGGCGGAGCAGCTGCGGGAATTCACGGGCCGGGCCGACTGCCACTTCTTCGATGCGGCCAGCCCGATCGTCGAAGGCGAGAGCATCGACCTAGGCGTGGCCTTTCGCGCTTCCCGCTACGACAAGGGCGATGCCGACTACATCAACTGCCCCATGAACCGGGAGCAATTTCTTGCTTTTCGGCAGGAGCTGCTAAGCGCCGAGCAGGCCGAGCTAAAGGACTTTGAAAAGGAGAGCGCTCACTTCTTCGAGGGCTGTCTCCCCATCGAGGAGCTGGCCCGCCGCGGCGAAGACACGATGCGCTACGGCCCGCTCAAGCCAATTGGCCTCTGGGATCCCCGCTGGGGCGACGTGAACGATCGCGACGTGCGCCGCGCCAAGCGGGCCTACGCGGTGGTGCAGCTGCGCCAGGAAGACAAGGACGGCCGCCTCTGGAACCTGGTGGGCTTCCAGACCAACCTCAAATGGGGCGAGCAGAAACGGGTGCTGCGGCTGATCCCAGGCCTGGAGAACGCCGAGTTTGTGCGCTTCGGTGTGATGCACCGCAACACCTTCCTGGAATCGCCCCAGCTGCTCGATGCCACCTTGCAGTTCCGCCAGCGCCCCAGCCTGCTGGCGGCGGGCCAGATCACCGGCACCGAGGGCTACGCAGCCGCTGTAGCTGGTGGCTGGCTGGCTGGCACCAACGCCGCCAGACTGGCCCTGGGCCTGGAACCCCTGAGCCTGCCAAAAACCACGATGCTGGGCGCCCTCAGTCACTTTATCGCCGAAGCGCCCAGCAAGAAGTTCCAGCCCATGCCGCCCAACTTCGGCTTACTGCCCGAGCTAGCCGAACGCGTCCGCGAGAAACGGGCCCGCTACGGCGCCTACCGCGACCGGTCCCTAGCGGATCTTGAGCCTTTCACTCGGCCCCTACAACTGCACGACGACAGCGCCGCTGCCTAGGGTCGCTCCAGCATCTCAAGCCCAACGTTGACCAGCAACCCTGCCCCCATCTGGGATGTGATCGTGATCGGTGCCGGCATCGGCGGTCTGGTCACCGCTTCCCAGCTGGCTGCCAAGGGGGCGAAAGTGCTGGTGCTGGAGCGATACCTCATCCCAGGAGGCTCCGGCGGCAGTTTCAGGCGTGATGGCTACACATTCGACGTGGGCGCCTCGATGATCTTCGGCTTCGGCGAGCAGGGGCACACCAACCTGCTCACCCGGGCCCTGGCCGATGTGGGCCAGCACTGCGACACCATCCCCGATCCAGCCCAGCTCGAATACCACCTGCCCGGCGGACTCAACGTGGCTGTGGACAGGGATTACGAACACTTTCTCAGTGATCTCACCGCCCTGTTCCCCCACGAGGCGAAGGGCATCCGCGCCTTCTACGACGCCTGCTGGCAGGTGTTCCGCTGCCTCGATGCGATGCCGCTGCTGTCGCTGGAGGATCCGGCCTACCTAGCCAAGGTGTTCTTCAAAGCACCCTTGGCCTGCCTGGGCCTGGCCCGCTGGCTGCCGGTGAACGTGGGCGATGTGGCGAGGCAGCACATCAGCGATCCGGCCCTGCTCAAGTTCATTGACATGGAGTGTTTCTGCTGGAGCGTGATGCCGGCCGATCTCACGCCAATGATCAATGCGGGCATGGTGTTCTCCGATCGTCATGCCGGCGGCATCAATTACCCCAAAGGGGGCGTTGGTGTGATCGCGGAAAAGTTGGTAGCGGGATTGGAGAGCCATGGCGGCGCGATTCGCTACAAGGCGCGTGTGACCAAGGTGCTGCTGGAGAACAACACTGCGGTGGGGGTGAAGCTGGCCAGTGGTGAAGAGCTGCGGGCCCGCCGCGTAGTGAGCAACGCCACCCGCTGGGACACCTTTGGCGCTCTGGTAGACGCCGCCCACACCCCCAAGGCCGAAACCACGTGGCGGCGCCGCTACAAGCCCTCCCCCTCCTTTCTCTCCCTGCACCTGGGCATCGATGCCCAGATCGTGCCCAAGGGTTACCACTGCCACCACCTACTGCTGGAGCGCTGGGAGGAGATGGAGGCCGAGCAGGGAGTGGTGTTCGTATCGATGCCGACCCTGCTGGATCCGGAGCTGGCCCCGGCAGAGCGCCACATCGTGCATGCCTTCACCCCCAGCTCCATGGAGCACTGGCAGGGGCTCACGCCAGCGGCCTATCGCGCCAAAAAACAGGCGGATGCCGACCGGCTGATCGGCCGACTCGAAGTGATCCTGCCCGGCCTGAAGGGCGCTATCCATCACCGCGAAGTCGGCACGCCGCGCAGCCACCGGCGCTTCCTGGGCCGCATGGGCGGCAGCTACGGCCCAATCCCAGCCCTGCGCCTGCCGGGGCTGCTGCCGATGCCCTTCAACCGCACCGGCCTCGCCGGCTTATATGCGGTGGGGGATTCCTGTTTCCCGGGCCAGGGCCTCAATGCGGTGGCCTTCAGTGGCTTTGCCTGCGCCCACCGCATCGGCGCCGATCTGGGGCTCAATCCCTGGAGCCTGCCTGACTAAGGTGACTCGAGAGGGCATAGAGGCGGCCCAGTGACGGTCGGCACAACCAACGAGCCCTCCCACCCTTATGCGGGGGCAAGGCGCCAGTCCGCGCTAATGCTGTGGCGCTCATGGGCCAAAGAAGAGCGCATCAGCTGGGCCAAGCGTGGCCATTCACGGTCGGCCCTGATCCTGTTTTTGATAGTCATCCTGGTTGGGATTGAAGCGGTCCGGAGGATTCAGCTGACCAAGAACCGGAGCGTCGCCAACCAGACGATCGCCCTGAAAAAACTCGAAGCCGAATTCCGGGACGCCCAGCGAATTGCGAGCGACTGGGGCTGGTGGTATGACCGCTATACCTTCATCGAGGGCAAGAACCCCTCCTTCCCCTCCCAAAACCTGGCCACCAGCAGCCTCTTTGATCAAGGCGCCGCCATGGCGATCTACGACGCCCAAGCCCAACGCCGGGCCCTTCAGGTGGGCCTGAGCAGCCCGAGCCGGCCCCCTGATCAACGGCTGGTGCGCTGCCTGGACTCCACCGCCCGCACCCGCCGCCAACTGGGCCTCGCCGGCATCCGGGTGATCTGCTCAGACGAGACCAACAACCTCTACGTCGGCTTCGCCACCCCGATCGGCACCAGCGACAACAGCCGTTCCACAACAGCGACCCTCATTTTCCTCAACCCGCTGGTCGAACCCCAGTTCGGCACCCACTTGAAGGAGGAGCTCAACCGCATCCAGGCTCAGCTGCAGCCCATCCCCCCAGCTGGAGTCATCGCCACGGGGGAGCCCTTGGCTGCGCTTAAACCCAAGACCTTCGGCGAAGACGGGCGACTGATGGGCGTCAAACCCGCCAATAGCCAGGCAGAGCAGCTCAGGGAACTAAACCATCTGCTGCTGCAGCTAACCGGCGGGGGACTGATCGCCCTGGCCCTACGCCTCAGCTGGAAACTGGCCGAGCGCCGGCAGAGAATGCTGCTGCGCCAGAAGGAACGCCGGGCTACCCAACGCATCCGCCGAAGTCACCTTGCACTGATTGAAATCCTTGAATTCAAAGCCCCCCAGTCGCTCCCTTCACCAGATCACAGCCCTGCCGGCCAAGCGATCGAGGGGTCGACCACAACCGGTAGCGAACCCGCTGGTCACCAACGCGTAGACATCCAGTTGATTGCCAATCAGTTTGAACAGATCCTGGGCACCGCCCGCGATCTGGTCATGCACGATGCACTCACCGGCCTGGCCAACCGCCGCTATTGCATCGAACACCTTGAAAGAGAAATCGATCGCCTTAAGGAAGAACAGACACTTCTTGTCCTGCTGTTTATCGATCTCGACAAATTTAAAAACATTAACGATACCTATGGCCATCGCATCGGCGACCAAGCCTTGCGCAAGGTAGCCAACCAACTCAAGGCCCTCTGCCGCCAGGGTGATTTCCTTGCGCACTACGGCGGCGACGAATTCATTCTGATTCTGAATCCGGGAGACTCTCAAAACGCCAGCTATGAAGACCTAGCCATCCATGCCAAACAGGTAGCCCAACGGATCCTTGAGTCCTTTGAGAAAAGTCAAGTTGACTCCGCCTCGCCCTACCGACTCAGCCTGAGCATTGGGATCACGATCAGCGATCCACACCACTTCAGCAGTGAAGACATCATTCGAAAAGCAGACCTGGCAATGTATAAAGCGAAGGCATCCCAGGGGGAACACATTCACCTTTTCACAGCGGAAAACGAGTCCAATCCGCTCAGTGACCATCGCTTATTTACTGCGCTCCAACAGGCTTGCGAAGCGTCTCTTGAGCCATCGAGGCCCGACTCCTTCCGGATTTTATTTCAACCGATCGTCAACGCCGCAGGCGAAGTCCTGGCCGTTGAGGCTCTCGCCCGCTGGGATCACCCAGACCTGGGGGAAGTTCCCCCAACTCTATTTATCCCGGTAGCGGAACACTATCGAATCATGGGTCGCGTTGGCTGGCAGCTCATCAAAGCCACTTTGAAGACCTTCAAGCAGCTGATCCAAGCTCTAAAGATCAGCCCCAACCAACTCGACCTAGCGATCAATATCAGCCCATCCCAGCTCACTGACGCATCTTTTTCAGGCCAATTGATCGATGCCATTGCAGCTCAAGGAATCTCTTGCAAAAGCATCAATCTTGAACTCACCGAAACCGCGATCTTCAACTCCACTGCAGCGGTTGAAATCAATCTGCGGAATTGCCGTGAGGCTGGAATGCGGATTTCCCTCGATGACTTTGGGACGGGCTTCTCCTCCATGGGCCTGCTGCTATCGCTTAAGCCTGACGAACTGAAGATCGATCGCAGTTTTGTCGTCGGAGTTCTCAACGATTCCTATGCGGAACAAATCGTGGAACTGCTCCCCAGGCTCACGAACTCCATATCGATGACCCTCGTCGCTGAAGGGGTGGATACCGAGGAGAGCTTTCAGCGGCTGCAACAGATGGGGGTGGCCCGATTCCAGGGCTATCTATTTTCTGAGCCCCTAAACATCGCCGCCCTGGTTGAGCTTGTGGGTGGAAAGCGACTCACAATCCCACTTCCCGCTGCATAGCCTGGGCCCAATAGCCCTAATGCAAGAAATGCCCGGCTCCCCTACCCCCAGCTCCGCCGAGCTGGCCACTTACCTCGAGCAACGCGGCGAGCTCAGCAAGCCCTGGATGCTGCAGCTACTCCGGCTCACCAAGCTCAAGGAGGCCAAGGACAGCATGGAGCCGGATGCCTACATGGCCAGCCTGCAGGAGGCCCATGCCGATTTGATGCGACTTGGCGAATTCTGGAAAGGTCGCGAGCAGGAAGTTTTCAGCGGCCGCTACCAGCCAGAGACCCTGATCGAACCCCTACCCGGCTCCCCCGAAGATCGATGAGCGGCACCTTGGCCATCAGCAGCGACCGCTACCCGATGGCCGCGCTGATCCGCTTCACCCTGATCGCGCTCTACTTGGCAATGGTGGCGCCCCTGCCCCTACTGGCACCAGCAGAGCTCAAATTGCTGCTTTGGCTGGCCCTACCCCTGGGGCTGGGTTTGGTGGTGGCAGCCACCAGTGAAGCCGTTGAGCTAAATGCCGATGGCATTCGGGTTGGCCATCCCAGCTGGTGTGCCTGGCTGCTGCGCCGCGGCTGGAGCCTGCCTTGGAAATCGATCAGCGGGCTCACACCAGTAGACACAAGCCAGGGGGGCCGGGTCTTTTACGTGAGGGGAGAAGACGGATCGGCATACCTGCTGCCGCAAAGGGTTGCAGCCTTCGAGCAGTTTCTGGGCCGCTTCAGCCAGGAAACGGGCATCAACACCAGCTCAATCGGCCGGATCAGCCCACCGTGGACCTACCAACTCTTGGCCGGCCTGAGTGCCGCCATGTTGCTTGGAGAGTTGGTTTGGGCTCTTAAACCAATGAGTTGAGCTGCTGACGCGCCGGCTCTTCCACGGCAGCAGCTTCGGGCAGGGTTTCAAGGCTGAAGCGATAGCCCTGCTGGCGCATCGTTTCGATGCCACCTCCTTCACCCAAGCCAGCCTGCTCTAACTTGCGACGCAAGGTGAGCACTTGGGTGTCAACCGAGCGGGGACCGCCGCTGAAGGGAGGCCAGGCCATACGCAGTAGCTCCTGGCGGCTGCGCACAACCCCAGGGGGCATTAGCAGGGCACAAAGCAGGGCAAATTCCCGGGGACTCAGCTCGACTGGCTGGTCGCGCAGGGTTACCTGGCGGAGCAATACGTGAACTTCAAGCGGTCCAACGCAGACCCGCTCCTGCAGACCGGTGCCGCCACGGCGCAGCAGGGTGCGGCAGCGGGCGGCCAGTTCTTCCAGGCCAAAAGGTTTGCGCAGCACGTCATCTGCACCCGCATCAAGCAGGCTCACCACGGGCTCCGAACCGGTGCGGGCCGTGAGCACCATCACGGAGCAGCGCAGCTGGGCCGCCAGGCGCAGGGCGGAACTCTCATCGAGTAGTTCTGCGCTGATCAGCAGATCGGGAGACTGGTCCTGGCACACGTCCAGAGCTTCACGAGCCGTAGCAACCGCCGCCGCAAGATGGCCGTCCTGCCGCAGGCGCTGGGCCAGCACCGTGCGCAGGGTCGCGTGGGGATCAACCACCAAAACCCGCTGGGGTTGGCTTCCGGCCTGATTGGCGGCCCCAGAGGCCGGCAGTGGCGGGTTAGAGGAGTTGATGGAGTCCACAACTGTGTTGAATTCACCTTAACGGCAGCCGCCAGGGGATCCGCGTATCAGTCGATGCGTTTGTGTGGACACCACCAACTATGCGGAGACCACCCAATCGCGGCTTCTGCCTCCAAGGGGCAAAATAGATGAAGGTCCCACGACCCCATGACTTCGCTTCAACACCCAGACGCCATCCGCCACTTCCAGTCGCTGTGCGATGCCTGCCAGGAACTGGCCCATCGCTTCCACAGCCCTGCTGAATTGCGGCTCTACGCCGATGGCTACATCCACGCCCTGCGCCGCACTGCGGTGCTTGATCCGATCTCCCAGCGGCGACTTGAGGAGCTCACCGACCGCTGGATTCGAGATCCCTCCAGCTTTGTGGGTCCCGATGGTGACCCCCGCAGCCTTTACGAAAGCGCGCGCTACTGACTCGCTGAATGGCTAGCTGCCCCTTTCAGCTAGCCAGAGCCACTTCCAGCTTCTCGCGCAACTCACCGGAGTTGTACATCTCGATCAGGATGTCGGAGCCACCGATGAATTCCCCTTTCACGTACACCTGGGGAATCGTGGGCCAGTCGGAAAATGACTTGATGCCATTACGGATCTCAGCATCCGAGAGCACGTCGAAGGTTTCAAATGGAACCCCAACTGAGTGCAGTATCTGCACCACGTTGTTGGAGAAACCGCACTGAGGCATCAGCTTGTTGCCCTTCATAAAAACGAATACCGGGCTGGTGGCCAGGAGTTCTTCGATGCGTTGGCGGGTAGTGGCGTCCATGGACTCAGGCGGGAGTGGATGTTTGCAGGGCTAGGGCGTGGATTGCCTCACTGGCCAATTCCTGGCGTAGGGCGCCATACACGAGCTGGTGCTGCCTGACCTTGGTCAGGCCGTCGAACGCTGCGGAGATCACCGTGACCTGCAGATGGTCGCCGCCACCGGTGAGGTCTTCAACCTCCACCTGGGCATCGGGCATGGCCAAGGTGATTGCGGCCTTCACCTGGTCTGGATGCACCATCGAAGCGACGAGCCAACGAACTGGGGAAATCTAGTGGTCAGCTGCCAGGGGTTGCCGCGGCCCCGGCTGTGTAGGGAGTGGCGGCGAAGCCAATCTCAACCAGGCTCTGGAAAGCCTTGCGACCCTCTGGGCTGGTCGGGGTCATCACCTTGACCACCTCGACCAGCAGGGGCACCGCCACCTCAGGCTGGTTCTGGCGACGGAACAAGGCCGCCAAGCGCAGGTTCGCCTGAGCCATGGTTTCCAAAGCTTCCCGCCCCTTCTGGTCCATTTCGCGGGGGATGCGGGCATCGAGTCCGCGGAAGGAGCCGCTCAAGTCGCGATAAAAGCCGAGCAGGCGGCGACAGGCATCGCGAGCCTGGTCGTAGAGCTTGCGAGCTTCGACCAGATTGCCCTTAGCAACGGCGGCGTCACCGCGCACCAACAGGGCGCGCACACCCTCAAGATTGAACGGGCTGCCGGTGGACTCCAGGGCCTTTTGGGGGTCCTGCTGAGCTTGCACCTTGGCCGGAGCTAGGGGCGCTGCGAGGGCCATCAAGGCCAAAGCGGAGCCACAAATCAAGCGGGATGGCCTACGCACAACCAGCAAACAAATATGCATCAACTTTAGGGGGCTAGACCCAGGGCTCCCTGGGCCTGGTCTTCAACCACGGCCATGGCGGCGGCGAGGTTGGCGGTGAAAGCACTCGCCGCCTGCCTTCCCTGGCCCTCCAAGCTGAGAGGTGGTCCAAAACAGAGCACGGCCCCATCCCCGCGGCGGGGGGGGCGATTACCATAGGCGATGCCCACGGGCACCACCGGTACCGCCACGCCCTGGCCCGCTGCCAGCATGGCCAGGCGGGCGAGGCCTTGGTGCAGCCGCAAGGGAATCTCTTCCCGCACGATGCGTCCCTCTGGAAAAACCACTAGCTGCTCACCGGCAGCAAGTAGGTCCACGGTGTAGCGCAGGCTGGCCAGGGAGGGACGCCCCTGACTCACAGGAAAGCAGCCCAAGCGGTGCAAAAACCAGCCCTGCAGCCCACGCATCTCATCAACCGTGACCATGAAGCGGCAATCCCGCCCCGTAATTCGGCGGCCTGCGGCATGGGTCAACAGCAGGGCATCCCAGCGGGCCCGGTGGGTCGGAGCTAGCAGCAGCGGCCCGCTGAGCGGCAGATTTTTGCTGCCAAGCACCTGGACGCTGCGGAAAAAAAAGCGCAGACCAATGTCCTGGCTAGCCACCATGGCGAGCGGTGCCAGCCAGGGGCTGATGCCATTGCAGAGCCCCTTTTCCCGGGAGGAGGGGGCCTGGGTGGACAACGCCAATGGGCCGGATTGAACCGCCAACAACCCGTTAAATGCGACCAAGCTCAAAGCTAGGGGCTAGGCAATGGAGCTCGGCTCGAGCGCGGGCAGTTGAACTGGCGTCCTGAGCCGGCGCAGGTTGCGGTATCCATAGGATTTGAGCGGTATCACCGCCTGCCAACCACTCCCCAGCCATGGCCAGCCTCGGCGTCAACATCGACCACATCGCCAATGTGCGCCAGGCCCGCCGCGCGGTGGAGCCTGATCCGGTGAGCTATGCCCTGCTGGCCGAGCTGGGGGGGGCTGACGGCATCACCGTGCACCTACGGGAAGACCGGCGCCACATTCAGGACCGCGATGTGGAGCTGCTGCGTCAAACCGTGCGCAGCCGGCTCAATCTGGAGATGGCCGCCACAGCTGAGATGGAGGCGATCGCCCTGCACATCCGGCCCGACATGGTGACCCTGGTGCCGGAGAAGCGTCAGGAGGTAACCACCGAGGGCGGCCTCGATGTGGCGGGCCAGCAGCCAGCTCTCAGCGCTCTGGTGGGTGCGCTGCAAGATGCCGGCATTGGCGTGAGCCTGTTTGTGGACGCCGAGGCGAGCCAGCTGGAGGCCTGCCGCGCCACCGGCGCGCGCTGGGTGGAGCTGCACACCGGCGCCTACGCCGAAGCCAGCTGGAGTTTGCAGCCAGCCGAGCTGGCCCGGCTCACGGAGGGGAGCTTCATCGCCCGCAGCCTCGGGCTGCGGGTAAATGCCGGCCATGGCCTCACCTACCAAAACGTGGAGCCCATCGCCGCCATCGAAGGCATGGAGGAGCTCAACATCGGCCACACAATCGTGGCCCGGGCCCTGGCGGTGGGCCTGGAAGAAGCTGTTCGGCAGATGAAGGCGCTGATACAGAATCCGCGCCGCGACCCCCTGTTCGGCAGCCGCCAGCTATGAGCACTTATCACTTCATCGCCGCCAGCGAAGCGTTCCTCACCGTCGAGGAGCCCCTTGAGGAGGTGCTGCGCGAAAGGGTGCGCCATTACGGAGAACAGGGCAAGGAAATCGACTTCTGGCTGGTGAAACGGCCGGCCTTTCTCGATGCACCCCAACTCGAACCGATCGGCAGCGCCGTGCCGAGGCCGGCGGCGGCGGTGGTATCCACCGATGAGAAGTTCATCACCTTTCTGAAGCTGCGCCTGGAATTCGTGGCCACGGGCCGCTTTGAGGCTCCCAGCACCTCCATCCCCGACGCCCTCGCCAGCGCGACCTAAAACAGCCCCAAGAAGCGTTTGCGCGGCCCGTCATCGGAGGCTCCCTGACCGCCATCCTGCTGGTAGCGAGGCTTGTTATCACCAATCGTGAGTAAGGCCTCCTTGTTTTTCCACCACACCCAGTCGCGGATTGGTGGGGTGCTCGCCAGTTGCTGGCGGCTGAGCCCTAGGCCGAGCTTGGCGGAGGCATCGAGCAGAACGTCGAGCATCTCCTCACCGTTGCCGCAGCGGGCCAAGGCCTCATTGGTGCGCTTAGCGCCATTTAGGGCTTTTACCAGGGCGTTTACCCGCTGGACCACCGACAACGACGCTGGATTCATCTGACTGTCACTGGTTGGGGCGACCGTACCAGCGCTGGCCGGTCGACATGAATCGCTGGGGGGCTGACAAGTGGCCGTCAAGCAGGCAAGACTGGAACTAACGCGATGGACTGATGACGTCCCATACACGTTCCTGCCACCACTGGGTGATCGGGGACGTCCACGGCTGTGCCGACGCGCTTGAGCTGCTGGTAGCTCGCCTACCTGCAGGCGACAAGCTCGTGCTTTGCGGTGATGTGATCAACCGCGGCCCCGAGATCCGCCGCACCATGGAGCTGGCCTGGGGCTTGGTGAGCTCCGGCCGGGCCATCTGGCTGATGGGAAATCACGAAGCCGACCTAGTGGCCGCCCTGCGGCAAGGAGACTGGACCGCTCAAAGGGCCTTGGCCGGCTGCGACACCTATCGCCAGCTCGGCGATCGCCACTGCCGCCTCTGGCAGGAGCGGCTGGAGCAGCTGCCCCGCACCTACGCCGGTGAAGGCTGGCTCGCCACCCACGCTGGCTTCAATCCCGACTCCTGGGAACCCGACCTAAGCATCCGCATGCCCTTCTGGCAGGCCTACGACGGTCGCTTCGGTGAGGTAGTGATCGGCCACACCCCCGGGCCCCAAGTGCGTCGCCTCGGCCAGATCGTGATGGTGGATACGGGCGCCTGCTACGGCGGCGAGCTTTCGGCCTACTGCCCCGAAACCCGAGCTATTCACGCCGTTTACGGCTTGCAAGAGCGCCGGCTCTCCTCCTTCAACCAGGAGCTGGCAGGCTGCCTGCCATGACGACCCACAGCTGAGCATCTTTTGTGCTCACAGTTTTCCGGGGCAACCGGGCCGAACACCTAGCCGAACTCCTGGCCGCCCAGTTGCTGCTCACGCCTCCCGGGCCGCTCGAGACGGTGCAGGTGGTGGTGAATACCTGGCCCACCAGCCGCTGGCTTGGTGAACAGCTGGCCGTGGGACTCGGCGGCATCGCCGCCAACATCCGCTACCCATTTCCTGGCAGCCAGCTGCGCCAAATCGTGAATGGGGTGCTGGGCGAAAACGGCGCAGACCAGGATCCCTGGCGTGCCAGCCAGCTGGTGTGGCCCGTGCTGGAAATGCTCCCCCAGCTGGTGGAGCAGCCAGAAGCTGCCTCGCTTAAGCACTGGCTAAGCCGCTACCCGCAGCACGGCAGCAACCTTGAGCTGGCCCAATGGCAACTGGGCCGCAGCATCGCCGACGCCCTCGACGACCTAGCCCTGTATCGCCCTGAGCTGCTGGCAGCCTGGTGGTGTGGGGAGGACGGCCCACCCCTGCCGCCGGAGCAGGAGTGGCAGCGGCTGCTGGTGGGGCGGCTACGGGAGCGCCTGGGGGTGAAGCCCTTCGGCCTGCAGGTGCTAGAGGCCATAGCCCAGCTGCAGATCAAGGCACCGCCGGCCGGCAGCCTGCCCGATCCCCTGCGCCTGTTTGGGCTCAGCAGCCTGGCGCCGATCCAGGTGCAGCTGCTGCAGGCCCTGAGCGTGCACACAAATGTGGACCTCTACCTACTCACCCCCTGCCGCGACCTGTGGCAGCGCTGCACCAGCCGCCGCCAACTGCTCAGCGATGCGATCGCGCTGCAGCAGCCCCTTGATGGTGACTGGCTACTGCAGGCCCCTGGCCTGGAGGCCCGCTTCGGCCGACTCGGCGGCGAGTTTCAGCAGTTGCTCGAAGGCAGCGGCGAGAGCCTCCAGGGCCAGTGGCAGGAAAAGGATTTGTTTGTGGCCCCAGCCAGCAGCCATCGGGGCCAGGGGCCAGCGCCCCTGCTGCATCAGCTGCAGCAACAACTGGCGGATCCGGCTGCCCAACCCCTGCTGCAGCGGGCACCGGCAGACAGCTCCATGGAGTTCCACCGCTGTCCCGGCCCCCTGCGCCAGGTGCAGGTCGTGCGGGACCGCATCCTGCAGCTGCTGGCCGCCGATCCCACGCTCCAGCCCCGCGATGTGCTGGTGATGACGCCTCAGGTGGATGGCCTAGCGCCTTTGGTGGCGGCCGTATTTGGCGATCAAGAGGCCACTGGGGTGGCCCTCAATTGGCGCCTCACCGACCGCAGCCAGCAAAGCGAAGCCAGCCTCAGCCGCAGCTTGCTGGAGCTGCTGCGGCTGGCGGGGGAACGGCTCACCGCCTCCGCCCTGGAAACCCTGCTGGAGAGTCCGGCGCTGCAGGGGCATTTCCAGCTCAGTGGTGTCGAGATGGCGGCCCTGCATCCCCTGCTGCAGCAGGGGGGCTTCCACTGGGGCCTCGACGGGGAGGAACGCGGCGGCCTGGGCAGCGGCAGCCTCAGCTGGGTGATCGATCGGCTGCTACTAGGCCTGGTGCTGCCCTGCGACCCCGGCCTGGCCCCGGCCGCCACCGCCCCCCTGGCCAGTGGCGAGAGCATCGAGCTGTTGGGCCGCTGGCTGCACCTGCTCACCCGGCTGCGCCACTGGCTGGTGGAGCTGCGGCGACCCCGCTCTTGCCTGGCCTGGAACACCTGCCTGCGGGCCCTGCTGAGCGACCTCTTCGGCGACGGCGACCAGGCAGGCGGCAGTGGCCAGGACTGGGAACTACCCCTGGTGCTAGCCGCCATTGACGACTGGCAGCAGGCCGCCGCCGGCTGCAACCTGGAGCTGGCCGCACCCGTGGTGGCTGCCGTGCTCGATGAGCGCCTGGCTGCGGATTCGGGCCGGTTTGGCCACCGCAGCGGCGCCCTCACCATCAGCGCCCTCGAGCCGATGCGGGCGATTCCCCATCGGGTGATCGTGCTGATGGGCCTGGATGCGAACGCCTATCCCCGTCAGAGCAAGCGGCCCGGCTTCCACCTGCTGGAACAGCAGCGCCACCTCGGCGATCCCAACCCGGCCGACCAGGACCGCTACGTGCTGCTGGAGGCCCTGCTCTCAGCCCGCGACCATCTGCTGGTGACCTGGAGCAGCCGCGACCCCCGCAGCGGCGAAGAGCTGCCACCGGCCACACCGGTACGCCAGTGGCTCGAGTGGCTGCAGGGGCAGCTGCCTTGTGGAGGTAGCGAACTGGTGATTAGTCACCCCGCCAACCCCCTCGACCGGGCCAATTTCCAAACCAGCGGCGAGCGGCCGCCCGGCAGCTGCGACGAGCGTCTGCTGAAGGCCCGCCTGCTGCTCGATCAACCACGCCAGCAGAGCGGAGCACCGCAACCGCCCCGGTCCCTGGCGGCCAGCGAACCCCCTAGCGCGCCCCCGGCCCAACCCAGCGATGCCTACGGGGATCTGCGCGACTGGCTGCTTGCCCCCCAGGCCAGCTGGCTGGCTGAATTGGGGCTAAGGCCGCGGGAATGGGCCGACAGCCTCGACGACCTCGAGCCCCTCAGCCTCGATGAGCGCGGGCGGGCGCTGCTGCTGCGCCAGGCCCTCGAAAGCACCAGAGACGCAGGCCTCGATGAGCCCGCCGGCTGGCTGGCTCGCCATCGCGGCCAAGGCTTGCTGCCTCCCCAGGCGGCAGGTGAACTGGAGGCCAGCGGGCTCAGTCAGCGCTGGCGCAGCCTGCACGCCAGCCTCGAGGCCCTGGGCCCCGAGCGCCGCCAGCTGGCCCTCTGGCAAAACTGCCAGCAGGAGTTGCAGTGGCGGGGGAGTTCGGTGCTGGTGCTGCACACCGCCCGGCCACGCAATCGCCACCGGCTAGAGCTGTGGCTGGCGCTGCTGTTGGCCGCCGCCGCCGACCAAGGGCCGCTGGATGGGGTGCTTGTGGCCCGGGGTGCCAAGGACTTCGGCGTGCAGTTGCGGCTGCAGGCGCCCCAGGTATATAGCGCCCGGGCCGAACTAATGCGGCTGCTGGAGTTGCGCCAGCAATGGCGCCAGAGCTGCTGGCCGGTGCCACCGGAAACCGGCTGGGCCTTGCTCGATAAGGGTGAAGCCCGGGCGATCGAAACCTGGGAAGGCGGTTTTCAGCGGCGCGGCGAGCGGCTTGATCCGGAGCAGGCCCTCTGTTTCGGATCTGAACTCAGCGGCGCCGCCCTGTTGGCCAGCGGTGAGCTAGCCGCCCGGGCTGAGGAGCTGCTTGGTCCCCTGCGGGAGCGGTTGATATGAACCTGTCTGCCGGCAGCGATCAGGCTTTGGCATCTGAACAAGCCCTGCCACTCCCACTGCCACAACCATTTGAGGCCAATGCCTTTCCCCTGGATCCCGGGCTGCGGCTGCTGGAGGCCAGCGCCGGCACCGGCAAAACCTTCGCCCTGGCCCAGTTGGTGCTGCGCTACGTGGCCGAGGCCGAACTGGGGCTGCGCCAGCTGCTGGTGGTGACTTTCACCGAGGCCGCCGCCGCCGAACTGCGCGATCGCATCGGCCAGCGCCTGCAGCGGGCCCTGGCAGGCCTGGAAAATCCAGATCTGGAGCCGCCCGATCCCACCCTGGCCGCCTGGCTGGAGCAGCAACGACCGCGGGCCGAAAAGTTGCGGGCCCGGTTGCTGCTGGCCCTAGAGGAACTAGACGCCGCTGACATCACCACCATCCACAGTTTCTGCCGCCGCACCCTGCAGCGCCACGCCCTGGAAGCGGGCCTGCCACCGGAGCTGCAGCTCGAAACCGACAAGGGCACCCTGGTGCGCCAGGTGGCCCACGACTACTGGCAACAGCAGGTGCTGCCCCTGCCAAGCCACCTGCTGGCCGGGCTGCAGCAACAGGTTGGCGGCCCCGAAACCCTCGAGGGCCTGTTGCGCCAGCTAGATGGCGATCCAGCCCTAGGCCTGGATTACCTGCCGGCAACCCTGCGGACCGACGCCCCCTTGGCGCCCCAGCTCGAGGCCCTATGGAACGAGGCGTGGCACAACTTCCAGCAGCTCTGGGCCAGCCACGGCCAAGCCCTGGAAGCCGGCTTTTGTGCCGCCGCCAGCCAGTGGCGCGGCCAGGGCTTCAAAACCACCAGCCCCTACGTTCCCAAACCCACCAAGGACCGCTGCGCTCTAGTGCGGGGCTGGATCGCTGCCCAGCCCATCGGCGGCGACTACGGCGCCACGGCGGGCAGCCAGGGCGGAGGTCAGGGCCTGCTGCGCGATTACTTCCACCCCGGCGCCTTTCTCAAAGTTGCCCGCAGCCTCGAACCTGGCGATGGGAAAGGCCCCGGCCCCTCCCTGCCCGAACGCCCCTTGCAGGAGGCGATCGCCCAGGTTTTGGATGGGCCGGCCGAAGCCCTTGTACTGCACGCCTGCCACTGGGGCCGGGCCGAACTGGGCCGGCGGCGGCGCCAGAGCGGAAGGCTGGGTTTCGCCCAACTGCTGGAGGGTCTTGATCCAGGCGAGCAGGCCAGTACCCCCCTGCTAGAGGCGGTGGGAGCTCGCTATGCCGTTGCCCTAATTGATGAATTCCAGGACACCGATCCGATCCAGTGGCGCATCCTGTCGCGGGCCTTCCAGCCTGAGCGGCACCGACTGGTGATGGTGGGTGATCCCAAGCAGGCGATCTATCGCTTCCGCGGCGGCGACCTGCGCACTTATCTGCTGGCCCGTCAGGCCGCCGCCAGCTTCGGCGGCATCAGCAGCCTCCGCGACAACTACCGCTCCAGCGAGGCCCTGGTCGCCGGCCTCAACGGCCTGATGGGGCCGGGGCTGCGCCGCAGCGACCTGGCCGTACCAGCGGTGCGGCCCCAGGCGACCGACACCAAACTGCTCCTACCCGCCGGCCAGCACCCCCTGCAGCTGCTCTGGCTCGGCGGCAGCCGCCTGGCTGGTGAGAAACCACCCAGCCGCAGCGCCCTGGAGCGGCAACTTCCCGACCAGATCGCCTGCTTCAGCGCCGAATTGCTCAACCAGGGGCTGATGCAACAGCGGGGCGAGCAGCGCCAACCCCTGGGCCCCAACGACCTATGCGTGCTGGTGGGCACCCACCGTCAGGCTGAAGCGCAGCGCGCCGCCCTAGATCGCTGCGGCATAGCCAGCAAGCTGGTGAGCCAGGGGGATGTGTTTGAAAGCGCCGGCGCCTCGGCACTGCAACGGCTACTCGATGCCCTGGCCGAACCCGGCCGGACCCAGCGCCTGCGGCTGCTGGCCGCCTCTCCACTGCTGGGCTGGAGCGCGGAGCAAATCGCCTCCGCCAGCCCCGAAGCCTGGAGCAACCTGGCTGCGCGCCTAGCCCAGCTGGCCGTTGAACTACCCCGCCGGGGCCTGCTTGGGGTGCTGGCGAGCCTGCTGGAGCAAAAGGGGCTGGCCCAGCTATCCCTCGGCGGCCGGCTGCTGGCGGATTTGCAGCAGTGCGGTGAATTGGTGGCCGTGCGGCTCCATGCCGACCAACTGGGTCCCGCAGCGGCAGCCGACTGGCTGCGGCGCCTGCGACTCGATCCCGACCGGGACATCCCCGACGCCCACCAGCCCCACAGCGACGTGGTGGATGAGGCCGTATCGGTGCTGACGGTGCACCGCAGCAAGGGCCTGGAATATCCAGTGGTGATCTGTCCCTACCTGTGGCAGGCCGGCGCTGAGAGCCGCAGCGGCCAGTCCATCGGCGTGCGCTGGCACCCGGGCGGCCCTGGAGGCGGGCAGCCTGAAGCCGTGCTCGACCTGCACCTGAACAACAACTGGGGCCCGGGCCAGGGCGCCAGCCAGCAGCAGCTTGGGGCCGAGCTGCAGGAGCGGGAGCGACTTGCCTATGTCGCTGCCACCCGGGCCAAGCTGCTGCTGGTGCTGGCCTGGGGCCCGGCCTTGGGCCAGCAGGGCAATCCGCTGCACCCCTGGCTGTTCGACCAGGAGCAGCCCCCCGCAAGCGACCACGACCCCTACATCGGCCGCAGTGATGCGGAGTGGCGCGAGCGGCTGGAGCAGGCAATCGCCCGCCGCCAGCTGCCCCTCACCCTGGTGCAGCCCCCCGCCAGCGGCCAGCACAGCCAGCTGAAACCAGGCCCGGCAGCTGCTGGCCTATCCCTGCAGCGAGGCCCCGTACCCAGCCATGGCTTCGACAGCAGCTGGGGCCGCAGCAGCTACACCAGCTGGACCCAGGGCAGCCACAGCGCCGCCCCCGCAGCCGTGGAGGAGGGCCGCGAAACCGATGCCCTAGTGACCGAACTCGAGGCATTGGCATCACCCGGCGCCGATTCCCAGGACAGCCCTCTGGCCCCCTTCCCCCGGGGCGCCCAGGCCGGCGACTGCCTGCACCGCATCCTTGAGCAGCTCGACTACTGCCAACCATTGGCAGTCCAAGCCGAGCTGGTGGAACGCGAGCTGCAGCGGGCCGGTATCGCTGCGCAGCACGGCGAAGCGGTGCTAGTTGGGCTGGAGCAGCTGCGGCACACGCCCCTGGGCGGCCCCTGCAACGACTTCAGCTTGGCCCAGCTTGAGCCCGGTGCCCGCCTCAATGAGATGAACTTCGATCTGCCCCTGGGCCTGGTGCGCACCCCAGACCTGGCACGCCCCTTTGCCGACCATCCCGAAGGCTGGTTTGGCAGCGCCTACGCCGAGCAGCTTGCCCAGCTGAAAGTGGAAAGCCGGGGCTTTCTCACCGGCTCGATCGACCTGGTATTTCGACAGGGCGAGCGCTGGTGGGTGGCCGACTGGAAGAGCAACTGGCTGGGCCAGCGCGACGACCAGGGGCAGCCGCTGCACTGCGGTCCACGCCACTACGGAGCAGCAGCCATGGCAGAGCTGATGGCCGCCAACCACTACCCCCTACAGGCCCACCTGTACCTGGTAGCCCTGCACCGCTACCTGCGCTGGCGCCTGCCCGGCTACCGACCCGAGCAGCACCTGGGCGGCTACGTCTACGTGTTCCTACGCGGGGTGCCCGGACCCACCACGGCCAGCGCGGTGCCCGGCATGTTTGTGGAGCAGCCGCCCTTGGCTCGCCTGCTCCAACTGGACCAGGCCCTGGGGGGCACACCATGAGCAGCCCCACGCCCCTGGAGCAACCTCGCTGGCTCCAGACCCTGGCAGCGGCCCTGGCTGAAGCCCTGCCGCGGCTGCATGGCAGCAGCCCCGATCCATTGCTGGCGGAACTGATCACCAACCTGGCTGCCGCCCTGGCGGAGGGTCGCCTGGAAATCAGCCTGCCCAGCGCCGAACATCGCCGCGCCCTGGAGGCTTCACCCCTGGGCGCCGAGCCGGATGGGCCCCTGGTGCTGGAGGGCGACCGGCTGATGTGGCGCCGCTGGCAGCGCCAGCGCCAGCAGGTGCTGCAGGCACTGATCGAGCGGGCCCAGTTTCAGCTCCCCGATGCGAGTCCCGATGCAAGCTGCAGCGAAGGGCTGGATCCGGACCAGCAGCGGGCCGTCACGGCGGTGCTGCAATACGGCCTGGTGCTGCTTGAGGGCGGTCCGGGCACCGGCAAAACCAGCACCGTGGCTCGCATGTTGGCTGCGGTGTTAGCCCAGCAACCAGGCAGCCGCATTCAGCTAGCAGCCCCCACGGGCAAAGCGGCGAGTCGGCTGCGGGCAGCCCTAGCCAGCAGCAGCCTGCAACTTCCTTGCAGCACCCTGCACCGGCTGCTGGAGAGCCGCGGCGAGCGCTTCGGCCGCAACCGCCAGCACCCCCTTGCCCTCGATCTACTGGTGGTGGATGAGGTGTCGATGGTGGATCTCCCCCTGATGCAGGCCCTGCTGGAGGCCCTGCCCCCCAGCTGCCGGCTGGTGCTGGTGGGGGACGCGGCCCAGCTGCCACCGGTAGGCCCCGGGCCAGTGCTGCTGGAGCTGCAGGCACCCGAACGCCGCCAGGCCCTGGGCGGAGCCGCCATCGAGCTGCGCACCACCTACCGCAACAACGGGGCCATCGCTGCGGTAGCAGCGGCCCTACGGGAGGCTGAGCAGCCCCTCGAGGCCCTGCTCACACCGCTGAACTCTGACGACAATCTGCGCTGGCTGCCGGCCAACCCACGCCAGCTGCCAGCAGAGCTGCTGCAGCGACTGCGGCAGCACCAGCACCAGCTGCAGGAGAGCTGCCTGGCAGGCGATCTGGACGATCCCGCCGTCACCGCCAGCCTGCTGGCGGGCCTGGATAACTATCTCGTGCTGACACCGCTGCGCCGGGGCCGCTGGGGGGTGGAAGCTATCCACCAGGCCCTGCTGGGGGAGGCGGCCGCCCGCTCGCCCCAGTTTTGGCCAGTGGGCACGCCCGTGCTGTGCCGCCACAACCTCAGCGAACTGGGGCTCGCCAATGGCGACGTGGGGCTGGTGGTGGAAAGGGAAACCAAGCGGGGGCGGGAACGCCGCCTGCTGTTTGCAAACCAGGGCGGTAGCGAGCCGCTCTGGATTCACCCGGCCCAGCTACCCGAGGCCGAGCCAGCCTTGGCCCTCACGGTGCACAAGGCCCAGGGCAGTGAGGCCCAAGAGGTATGGGTGCTGATGCCCGACACCGGCAGACCCCAACATCGCCTGCTCTACACAGCCCTGACCAGGGCCAGAGGACGGGCCTGCCTGATCACCCCGTTGCGCGGCGCGGCGGCGGCTGTCAGCCTGAAATCGTGAACATCCCTGAGCCCCTAAGTCCCACCAGCCGGGTGCAACGCCCCTGGGGCTGGTTTGAACAGCTGGCCAGCGGAGATCAATACCTGGTCAAACGCCTACTGATCCGCCGCGGCCAACGGCTGAGCCTGCAGCGCCACCAACACCGCTGTGAGCACTGGGTGGTGGTGGCCGGCGACGGTGAACTGCAAGTGGGGGAGGAGGCCGTCACCGCAACGGCAGGGACCAGCGTCTTCATCCCCCAAGGGGCAATTCACCGGGCCCAAGGAGGTCTGGCGGATCTGGAGATCGTGGAGGTGCAGCGTGGTGACTGGTTGAGCGAAGCCGACATCGAGCGACTTTCCGATGACTTCGGCCGGAAGTGAAGCGGAGCAGGAGGTGATAATATTTGTCCTCAGCCTTTTTCAAGGGCAGGGCAGTTTTGTTAATTGCGGGTCTGAACAACTGAACTTCGGGTAAAGCAGTGCAGCTTCAGTTGCCCCGCAACGGCCCATCCGTTCAGTATTTCTAGGCTCAATTGGGTTTCTGCCGGCCTGCGTTCAAGGACTTCACCAAGCCCTGATTAACCAGGCCATTTGCATCCCGTGACCGAACACGCCAACGGCGGCAGCTTTGCTTGCTCCGTCGACATTGACGCGACCGCCAAAACAACTGAAATCAACACACCCGAAAACAACACAGCTGAAGTCAACTCGGCTCAGATCAACTCAGCTGAAGTCAAGACAGAAGCAACCACTGCCTCGGGCTTTGCCCGCTTCGGCTTTGCCCCAGAACTGCTGAAGGCCCTTGAAGCCATAGGCTATCTGGAGCCCTCACCAATTCAGAAGGCCGCCATACCCGAGCTGATGCTCGGCCGCGACCTGGTGGGACAGGCCCAGACAGGCACCGGCAAAACCGCTGCCTTCGCCCTGCCCATGCTGGCGGCCCTCGATCCCGAGCAGCGCAAGCCCCAGGTGCTGGTGCTCGCCCCTACCCGGGAATTAGCGCTGCAGGTAGCCGAGGCCTTCAACAGCTATGCCAGCCACCTACCCGGTGTGCGCACCCTGGCGATCTACGGCGGCGCTGATTTCCGGGACCAGATCCATCAGCTCAAACGCGGCGTTCAAATCGTGGTGGGCACCCCCGGCCGGGTGATGGACCACATGCGTCAAGGCACCCTCGATCTCTCCAGTCTTCGCGCCCTGGTGCTGGACGAAGCCGATGAAATGCTGCGCATGGGCTTCATCGATGATGTCGAATGGGTGCTCGAACAACTACCTGAGCAGCGTCAGGTAGTGCTGTTCTCTGCCACCATGCCGCCCGAAATCCGGCGCATATCGCAGAAATATCTCAACGCGCCCGCTGAAATCACGATCAAGCAAAAGGCCGCCGATGCCAGCCGCATTCGTCAGCGTTTCTTGATGGTGCATGCGCCCCACAAGCAAGCAGCCCTGGAGCGGGTACTGGAGGCAGAGACCAGTGAGGGTGTGATCATTTTTGCCCGTACCAAGGCGATCACGCTCACCGTGGCCGAATCGCTTGAACAGCACGGTTATGACGTTGCCGTGCTCAACGGCGACGTGCCCCAAGCCCAGCGAGAGCGCACCATCGAGCGGCTTAAGAGCGGCCAGGTGGACGTACTGGTAGCAACCGATGTGGCTGCCCGCGGGCTCGATGTAGAGCGGATCAGCCTGGTGATCAACTACGACATCCCCTTCGATTCGGAGGCCTATGTCCACCGCATTGGCCGGACCGGTCGAGCTGGCCGCAGCGGCGACGCCATCCTGTTCCTGACCCCGAGGGAGCGCCGTTTCCTGGGCGGCATGGAGCGGGCCGTGGGCAAGCCGATCGAAGAGATGGAGGTGCCAAGCAACGCCACCATCAATCAAAACCGGCTCGACCGGATGCGCACCAAGCTCACCAACTGCTTGCAAACCCCAGCCAGCAGCGAGCAGGAACGGGCCTTACTCAGTGAAATCCTGCAACGGGTTGCTCAGGAGCAGGGCTCCAGTCCTGAGCAGCTAGCCCTGGCGGCCCTAGAGCTGAGCCTGGTGGGCAAACCCCTGCTTTTGCAGGGCGAAGAGAACTTCCAACAAGTGCGTCAGAACGGTCCTGGCCGCGATGGAGGGCGCGATGGAGGTAGGGATGGCGGTCGCGACTTCGGCCGGGACCGGGGAAGGGGCCGGGAAATGGGTCGGGAGGTTGGCCGTGATGTAGGCAGGGGAGCTCCCAGGGGCGAACGCCCCGTGGGTCCGCCAGAGGACAACATGGAGCGCTTCCGGGTGGAACTGGGCTGGCGCGACCGCATCAAGCCCGGCAACATCGTGGGAGCCATTGCCAATGAGGCCGGTCTGAACGGGCGATCCATCGGCCGTATCCAGATTTTCGACACCCACAGCACCGTGGACCTACCCAAGGGCATGCCCGAGGATGTTTTCCAGGGTCTGCGCCAACTTCGGGTGATGAACAAACCCCTGCAGCTTTCCAGGTTCCAGGGGTGAACTCCTCGGGCTTCAGCCCTTTTGCTCCATGAACCCCAGCCCCCCGCGCCCGGTCCTAATCGGACTGCTTTGCCTGGGGCTGGTGTCCCTGGTTCCCGCCAGCCGCTCTATCAGCGTTGCCGAGGTAGTGAAAGCCTTCTGCCTGTCGGCTTACCAGGCGGACCTGCAAAGGGAGGGCAAAGTTGCACCCGCTGCCCAACTCGACCGCACCTGCGCCTGCGTTGGTGAGCGAGTTGCAAAGGGCAGCGACGTGGAGGAAGCCCATGAAGCCTGCGGGCGGACCCTGGACCAGCGCTCCGTGAGCAAGCCCAGCACCTAGCTCCGGGCGATGATCCGCCAGGCCAAAGCCCTTCAGGCGCAAAGACTGGTCACGCCTCCCACACTCAGGCTGGTCAAATCAGCAATCGACAACCGCTCCACGGCGGCGATCAACGTCGATTGAACCTCTGCACTTTCGCAAGCAACCAGGCTCTGCAGCAGGTCAAAACGATCCTGGGTGGCAAGTTCGCCATCCTCACGCCAGGCGAGGCTCCAAGGCACAGGTGCTGTGATCATGGGTTTGCGTTGATCAGAGTTTGCTGACATTGGGACGGCATCCGGGATCACCGGTTGAACCTCAGAGTCTCTTCAGAACCGCTTTACGGTTCTCCATGAAGCCCAGCGAGTGCTAGCTGGGGGCCAGGCCACCCGGTATCATTTGCCGTGATTCAAAGGGTACGGCCTCTCTTTTGGCACACCTAGTTCCCACTAGGACCACTAAGAACCGCAGCTTCGACCGAATCAGTTCCAGGATTTGCTCCATTAATGACTATCTACGTTGGCAATCTTTCGTTCCAAGCTGAACGCGAGGACTTGCTTGATCTCTTCGGCCAATACGGAGAGGTGCGCCAGTGCAGCCTGCCCCTCGACCGAGAAACCGGTCGCAAGCGCGGTTTCGCTTTTGTCGAATTAGCCGACGATGCGGCCGAACAAAAGGCCATTGACGACCTTCAGGACGTCGAATGGATGGGGCGCATGATCCGTGTCAACAAAGCCACTCCCCGAGAAGGTGGTGGCGGTGGTGGTGGTGGCGGCCGTGGGGGCTACGGCGGTGGCGGTGGCAATCGTGGTGGCGGCAATCGTGGTGGTGGTGGATATGGCGGTGGCAGTGGTGATGGCGGTTATGGCGGTGGTGGCGGTGGATATGGCGGCGATGGCGGTGGTGGCGGCAACCGCTGGTAAAGCCAGCCCCATCAGCACGTACTGCAAGCTCTCTAGCTCCGCACTGAGCGACACCAACCCTGCCGTGGAAGCTCCACTGCAGGGTTATTTTGTGCAGAGCGTCCAGCGGTGAAAGCCAGGCCTGCGTCAACAGCTTCATCAACTCGTTCGAGCCTGGCCACTATGGGCAGCGGCAAGCCCCCATTTGTTAAAGGTTCGCTTGGTGCAATAGCTTTGAGGGGATGAGAACACCTGCGGCCAAGCGGCCCCGCAAGCGGAGCAAACGCGGTGCCGTGCTCCTCGCGATCGGGGTCGGCCTTGGCGGAGGCCTGTTGCTGGCGGGGCCCCTCTCCGAACTGCTCAGCGACACCGCCTCAGGAGCAAATAACGCCATCACCAATCCGTTCGCGGCCTGGAGCGGCATCACCAACCAAGACATCCTGCTGCTCGGCACCGATGTGGGTGGTGGCAACACCGATGTGATCGCCAGCCTGCGCGTGGATGGGGGCATCACCCGGATCACCCAGGTACCTCGTGACACCTACATCGAGGCAGAGGGCTACGGTCCCCACAAAATCAACTCCCTCTACAGCCTCGGGGGCACCGATCTGCTCAAACGGGAATTGGCCCGCAAGTTGGGTCGACCGATCACCCACCACCTAGTGGTGAACTTGTCTGCGATCCGGCGCATGGCCGACGCCCTCGGCGGCATCGAGGTGGACGTGCCGAAACGCATGGCCTACACCGACAACAGTCAGGGCCTGTACATCGACTTGCAACCCGGCCTGCAAAATCTCAAAGGCCAAGACCTAGAAGGCTTTCTGCGCTTTCGCCACGATGAGATGGGCGACATCGGCCGACTGGAGCGCCAGCAGACAGCACTACAGGCCCTCTTTCGCAAGCTCACCAGGCCAGAGCATCTGGTGCGCCTGCCGATCCTGCTTGCTGCAGCAGGTAAGGATCTGAAAACCGATCTGGGCCCCATGGAGCTGGGCGGCCTTATCACCGCCATGGGCACGACCCAGCTTGAAACCAAGCGACTGGGCGGACGGCCCTTCTATCGCGATGACATCAGCTATTGGGAAGCGGAGTGGCCCCAGCCGGTGCTGGATGGCTCCAAGGAAGCTGAAAGCAGCGGCGATGGCCGCTATCGCTTCCTCTTCTGATCTGCTGCAGGGTCAATGTCTGGCCGCGACTCGCCGTTGCTCCGCTGAGACAGGGTGATCAGGGCCAGAACCAGGGCCACCCCTGCAAGCAAGGGGGTGGAGGCGGCCACGGTCACCCCGAGGGCAGCCGTAAACCAGATCGAAGCCGCACTGGTGAGTCCGCGCACCTCGGGCAGGCCCCTCTTATCAGCAGCAGGGGGCACCAGGATCTCGCCCGCCCCCAGGAAGCCAATTCCGGTGGCTACCCCCTGAATCACCCGGCTGCGGGCCTGGGGGTCGTCACCTGCCGCCAGGACCATCAGGCAGGCACTGAGACCCACCAACACATGCACCCGCAGGCGGTTGGGATGGCTGGTATTGCCGTGGTGGGCGCGGTTGATGCCCACTGCCAGGCCGCAAAGCACCGCCAGACCCAGACGCAGCAGGACCTCCAGATCGGGAGTGAGCGCAGGCAGCCAGCTCATGACAGCCCCCTCATGACAGACCAGCCCAAGGTGGCTGATCCCCATAAGCTCTAGCCAGCTCAGCGTTGCCGCAGACAGTGCAGAACCAGCTGCTGCGCAACAGCCTGAAATTCGTATTCATCACCGCGGCGATCGCCTCCTAGACCGAGCGCATTCAGTTTCTCTGGTATCCGCTGATGGCGGTAGTGATAGTTGTGGATAACAAAGATGATCACACCCCACCGACCGCATCACCGGCACGTTGCTGGGAGGCCTGATCAGCTTCCTGGTGCACACAATCCGCTGATAACGATGAGCTAGGCGCATTAAAAGAACAGATCATGCCTCCCGCTCGATCAACAGGAAGGAAGGGCCTTGATGCAGTCATGCTTGCGCCATCAACTGCACAACCATGACAAGCCCTGCCTTTCTGCATCGCCGCTCGCCCGTGTTTGCCGGGCGCGCCATGGCCAGCTCCAGCTCGCCGCTGGTGACCCGGGTGGGCTTGCGAGTGCTGGAGCAGGGCGGCAACGCCGTTGATGCCGCCGTGGCCATGGCCGGCATGCTGGCGCTGGCCGAGCCGATGATGAGTGGGCTGGGTGGCGACACCATGGTGCTGGTGTGGTCGGCCAAGGAGCAGAAGGTCTTTGGGCTGAATGGCAGCGGTCGGGCCCCGAGCGGCGCCAGCCTCGATCGCATTGGCTCCATGCCGGTGATGCCGGAACACGGCGCCGCCACCGTCACGATCCCCGGCGCTGTGGATGGCTGGTGCGCGCTGCTGGAGCGCTTTGGCACGCAGTCGCTGCAGCAGCGGTGGGAGCCGGTGATCGCCTACGCCCGCGAGGGCTATCCGGTGGGTGAATCGATCGCCGGCTTCTGGGAGCTTGGCGCCGCATTGCTGGGGCCCAGCGGACCCATCCAGCTGGGGGAACTGATGCTGCCTGAGGGCAGCGCCCCGCAGCCTGGCCAGCTGATGCGGCTGCCGCAACTGGCGGCCACGCTTGAGCGAGTGGCCCGGGAGGGTCGCCAAGGCTTCTATGAAGGCTCCGTAGCGGAGGCGATCGCCACCACAATCAGCGCAGGCGGCGTGCCCACCACCCTTGCCGATCTGGCCGCCGAGCAGCATCGCGCCGAATGGGTGGAGCCCCTCAGCGTGGGCTACCGCGGCCGAGAGGTTTTGGGGATGCCGCCCAATTGCCAGGGAATCGTCGCTCTCCATGCTCTCGGCATCCTCGACGGCCTGCCGCTCGCCTCGATGGATGAGGCGGAGCGATTGCACCACCAGATTGAGGCGATCCGCCTGGGCTTCGAGCTGGCGATCGACCTGGTGGGTGAGCCCACCCCCGAGATGCGGGAGCAGGTGCGGCAAGCCCTCAGCTCAGCCGGTCTGGCTGCCGCCCGCAGCCGCATCACCAACCGAGCCCGACTCGCCACCCGGCCCCAGGGCGCCAATGCTGGCGACACCAGCTATGTGTGCGCCGTTGATCCAGAGGGCAACGCCGTGTCGTTGATGACCAGCATCTGCGGTCCGTTCGGTTCGGGGCTGGTGGCAGGCGACACAGGGGTGGTGCTCAACAATCGAGCCGCCCAATTCTCCAGCCAGCCTGGCCATCCCAATGCCCTGACCGCCGGCTATCGGCCGCGCCACTCGATTCTGCCGGCGATGGTGCTGCGCGATGGGCTGCCGGAATTTTTGATGGGCGTGATCGGCGGCAATGCCCACCCCCAGGGGCTCACCCAGATCCTGGTGAACGCCCTCGATCGGGGCATGAATCCCCAGCAGGCCGTGGACGCGCCGCGCTTCAAGCTGATCATGCAGAGCGGGGCGGTGCACATCGATCCGCAGTTCAGCCTCGAGGTGGGCAACGAACTGGTGACCCGCGGCCATCAACTCGGAGACTCCTACGGCTTTGCGAGCTTCAAGGGGGCGGCCCAGATGCTGCGCATCCATCGCGATGCCAGTGGCCAATGCACCAGCCTGGAGGCCGGCGTGGATCACCGGCTCGATGGGGTGGCGCTCGGGTTCTGAGGAGCGCTGGCCTTGGCAGCCAGCAGGGCTTTCGCCTGGTGCTCATTCCAGTCCTCGCCGCGCCAGCGCTCGCCCAGAGCCGCCGCAATCGCGGCCACCAACAGCAGCAGCGGCAACAGGGCCGGATCCCCCTGAAGCGTGAACACAAAGGCGGCGCAAAACAACGGCGCGCCATGGGCGGCGGCGAACAGGGCCGTGGCCGCCACCGCCGCCAGCTGGGCCAGGTCGTTGCTGGTGAGCCCTGGCAGGCCCTGCAGCGGACTAATCAGCAGGGCACCCAGGCTCATGCTGTCGTGCATCAGGCCACCGGGGGCCCCCAGGGCGATGCTGAGCACGCTGGCCAGCAGGCGCCAGAGCCAGAGCAGCGGCGAGCCCACGGACTCACCGCTCAGGGCCGCCGCCAGGGACAGGGAGCCGTCGTTGAGGCTGAGGCCGCCACTCACGAACGCCAGCAGCGTGAGGCTGGCGGCCAGCAGCAGAGCTCCCACCAGCAGCCGCTTAGCCAGCAGGCGTTTTACCCAGGTCGCCGCCGGCAGCAGCAGGCGCACAAACAGGCTTCCGCCAGCAGCCCCCGCCAGGGTGAGAAGCACCACCCAGCCCCACAGCTCCGGTGCCAGTGCTCCGAGTTCAAGGCCCGGCAGACGGGCAGGCTGGCCCATGGTGGTGGCCACCAGCGTGCCAGTGCCCGCCAGCAGCAGGGCCGGCAGCACCAGCGGCAGGCCGCTGCGCTGCCCCAGCTCTTCAAGTCCGTAGGCCACCGCCAGCAGGGGCGAGCGAAAGGCCGCCCCCAGCCCGGCCGCGCCGCCGATAACGGCCACCAGTTGGGGGGAGAGGGCCGCCAGCAGCTGAAAACCGGGCCAGCGCCGGCGGATGGCCAGCAGCACGCTCGCTCCCAGCGCCACCGAGGGCGACTCCACCCCCACCGCCAGGCCACCCAGGTGGGTGAGCAGCATCAGGGGCAGCCGCCGCAGCTGGGTGGCGAGGCTGAGCTGCTGCAGCCAGAGCGCCTCCCGGGCGCTGCGCACAGCCTGGGGTGCGCGATCGAGGGCCAGCAGGGCCGTCGTGCCGCCACCACGGCCCGTGGCCAGAGGACCCCAGGCCAGCAGCACCAGCAGGCTCGTGGCCGCAAACACCACCACGCAACCGAGCACGGGCTGGGGCTGAGCCGCCAGCCAGAGCTCCCGCTGCAAGCGGAAGCCGAGTTCGGAGATGGCCTGATAAGGCCCCATCAGCAGCCCAAACAGCAGCCCCAGCAGCAACCAGCCAGCCAGGGACGCCAGGGCACCCGCTGCCGGAGCACGAACAGAGGTCACGGGCAGCCCACCGGGCCATGGCCCGCTCGCTTCCAGCGCTGGAAGCAGACGTTGCCTGGATCGAGCACCAGGGGTTTGAACAGGTCGTTGCGCTGGCCATCAATCAGCTGCTGCTGGTTGATCCAGGTGCCTGGCGCCGGCACCACCGTGCGGTGGCGCACCGCATCCGCACCAGGGGCGGCGGTGAGCGTGGGGTTTTGCACCACGGGTTCCGGGCCATAAATTCCTGCGGCCGTAGATGTTCCAACCCGCCGGCCACCACTCACCAGCCAAAACTGACCGAGCTTGGCGGCCAGGTAGGGATGGAGATCGGCGCGGCCGGTGGGGGGATCGCTCACCGCATAGAGCCTGGGATCGATCTCTACCTTCAACGCCGCAGGATCCCCGGAAGGCACCGCCAGCACATCGGTACGCAGGCTCTGGTAGAGCCCCGTGACCTCGGTTACGGCGAGGTCGGCGGCTGTGGCCAGGCCGATGCGCCCCAGCGGCGTGGCCACCACCAGTGGCGCATCGCCAGGGATCGCCCAGGTCTGCTCAGCGGCGCTGAGGTGGGTGGCGCGGTAGCGGCCGAGCACGGTGCCGGCCGGGCCGGCCAAGGCCACGGTGTGAAACACCTGGGAGCCATCGCGCTCGGGATAACTCCCCACCAGGTAGCCGCCACCGGCCTGGGCGCGCCGGGCCAACAGCTGCTCAAAGGCGCCGCCGCGCCGCTCCGCTCGGCGGCTGATATCAGCAGCATTTAGGCCGCTGGGCAAACCGGATAGTTCGGGGAGCACCAGCAGCTCCTGGGGCTGGGGTTGGCTGCTGCTGAGGCGCGAGGCGTCACCCGTCCACTGGGCGGCGGCCAACTGCACCTGTCTCGGTGTCGCGGTGGCGGTGGTGTCGACCGGGGCCCGACGCAGGGCCAACAGCGGGTTGTAGAGCGAAGGCCGGCGGGCCGCCAAGCGTTGCTCGCGCACCGCATCGGCTTCCGCCGGAATGATCGTGGTGGCGAAGATGCCGTTCAATCCCGGCGGCAGCACCTCGGGTGGCACCACCGGCGCCTGCACCAGCTTGCGGCCCTGGGGCGACCAGATGCTGGAGCCGCCGTTGTAATAGAGCTTGCTGCCGTTGATCGGATTGCGCTCTATGCCGCTGCGGGTGGCGCCGATCACCCACAAACCGTTGAGGGCGCTGATGTGCTGCACGCTGGCCACGGTGGAGTGATTGCCCTTCGCCTGAGCCGCTGGCGTGCCGGGCATCACCCGATCCGACACCGAATGCCAGCCGATGATCTGGGCACCGCGCAGGGCGGCCAACCGGTCGTACTGCCAGTAGGTGTCGTCGTAACAAATGATCAGGGCAATGCGGCCGATCGGGGTGTCAAACACACCGACATCGGTGTCGCCCGGGCCGAACAGTTGCACATCCTGGCCATTGAGGCCGTTTTTGCGATATTTGCCGATGATCCCTTCAGGCCCCAGCAACACCGCTGTGTTGTAAAAGATCCCCGTGTTGGCATCTTTCTCAGCAATGCCGACGCTCATGTGCATACCGGTGCGTTTGAGCACAGGCAGCAGGGCATCGGTGGCCCGACCCGGAATGGTGTCCACGAAGGGAGCCAACTGGGCGGGACCTGTGAAGTCGTAGCCGCTGATCGCCGTTTCCGGAAACACGGCGTATTGAACCCCCTCGGCCGCAACTCGTTCGGCCGCCTGCACGAGGCGGCGAATGTTGCCGTCAAGGTCGCCCCAGGCGGGGATGAAATCCACGGCTGCCACCTTCACCGGCCGGCCGCCCAGTTGGGCTCTGTCCACCTGGGCCGATGCCGGCAGTATCACCCCACTGCTCAGCAGGCCGGATAGCGCCAGGCCGAGGGAACTGGCAGCAAGGCGCTGGTGAGATCGGGTCGACATTCAGTAAGAGGCGCTTTACCCACCTAAGGATGCAATCACCTGGGGCCAGTCGAGGGGGGAGGGGAGATCAAGCGTTTCTTCGCAATTAGCAAGATCGAACGCTATGGCGAGGATCTATTGGCACAACCACCCACAGGTCCCGACCGACATGAACGTCGACAGCGTCCTCCGGCTGGGTGCAGCAGGGGGGTCAGCCACCGGCTCTTCTGTGGCAGAACAAGGCGCTACTGGAACTCGGAGTGCGCCTGATGAATCTGGCTCTGGCGATAGACACCGGACGCGTCAGTCTTCTGGCTGGCTGGTGCTGGCGGCAATTAGAGAGATTAGGGGCGACTCTGAACAAGTGCCAGCGCCCTAGAAAGAGTTAGAACCATCACATCGTATATCACGATTCCGTGAATAATTATCAGCATTCTTGCCCGCGCTGAATTTCCCTTGATTGCGCTTATTGAAGCAGAAAAGACAGACGAAAATGAAGCGCCAAAATAATCCACCGGCCTTGGGATTTCCCTGTCGCAATCAAGGCGGAACTGCGGGCGCCCTCTCAATCTTGCAAAAGAATCCAATCGCCAATAAATCCACCCCCACAGGAGAAGAGTATAGGGAAGAAAAAATATCAGTTGCGTTATCAGAAGGAACCGAGAAGTCGTGAAGTCAAAAAGCAGTATATTCAGGCCGATTAACTGTGTAATCATCCTGAAGATTATATAACCACCGACAATATCTAAATACAGGCGCATCCATGCTGGGGGACGAGCACAGAAGAGAAGGCAGAAGAGCGGGATATATATGGCGGGCATGGTTAGGTAGGCTAGGCGCCTAACAACAAACGACTCAACGGCAGCATAAACAGCAACCGCGACCCTTCCATTTGCTAGCGAATTTATATCATGATAGAAGAGAAGCACCTGTATCACCAGCAGCGTAGAGGCGCATAGGAAAAATCCAATTTCCCATCTATATGCCGAAGTGGAGCGGTCAATGGAATGGGAATTAGTAGCGTTCCGGTGGTGTGGTTCTTGGGAAGTTGTCATCCCTCAACAACCTCCAACAGATCCTCAATCCCACTTTCCAGCACTGTCACGATCATCCCAACTAGGTCAAGGAACGGTGCTGACGCCGCATTGCAGTCATTCCTCGCAAGACGGGTGATGGCGCTTACCGCCAGACCCGCTTGATCCGCCAGCGAGTTAATCGTGATCGGTTTCTCCCCAGCCTCCGCACACCTCAGATTTGACTTGACGATTGCCTTGGCGAAGGGCAGGCGGACTTGTTTTGCCATAAAAGCAAGATACCTCAGGCGTCAATCGCACGTCCCCTAGTACCAGGCACCCCAAATACTGCTCATGCAAGCACTGCTCATGCAAGAACTCCGATCAAGACCCGCACGAACAGAAGAGCAGCAAGACAACAGCAAGCAATGAGGGCAGAACGGCGACACCCATTTCTCCCGCCTAAACCATCGCCCACCCCTAAAGGGAGAGCAAAGGACGATCCGCAATCACAGACACAGCAAAAGCGAACGGTACATTTCTAAATAGCTTGAAGCACCAGGCACTTGCTCACTAATTTTAATACTATGCCTAATACACTAAGCGCAAAATAATAAAAATCAACCATCTCAAGCGCTCTTCGTAAACCCATAGAGGTTCAGGCCAATGCCCTGAGCTCAATGACTGGGCAGCCACGGCGAGATAGCAATGCAAAGACCCTTCAGCAGGAGACCGCAGGATGTGCTGATCTCCGCCCTTGCCATAGCCGCTTAATCCAGCACTACTCCGAGTGGATCACCCCCCAGCTCCCTGACTGGCCAAGTTGGCAATCAAATGGCACTTGATCAACAGAGGAAAGTTGCCTTGTATCCCTTTGTAGAAAAAGGTGAGAGCCAAATCCTAGCTACACAGCGATAAGCGCAAGGCAGCGGATTGGGAAGATGAGCTTCAGCAGTCTGCCGTGGCCTACCCCAAAGAAGGCCAGCGTCGTTCTCGCCGACAGCGCTTGGCGGAATGGCAGTTCTCATCGCAACTACCGCAGGAGCAGCACGCCAACGATTACATCCGCAATTATGGACATTTCTAACGGTGCATGGCGCTAAGAACCAACTTGAAACTAGCGACGGATACCGATAACTGCCAAGGCCGATAAATGCCAAGAAAGTGGTTGTTTGACGTTACTTATTGTTTTGTGTGCAGAAGCCAGCTCTAGGTCGGGGCATTCAAGGCAGATCGCCCTGAGAGAGGATCTGGAAAGCTCAGCAAAATCCTGATAGCTGGTGCTGAGACTCCTGTCCCCACCATGAAGGGGTTTAGCGGCATGCAGTTATCGAGACCATCTACGGGTCGTTGATCAAGGTGTCGTTGGCCGGCCTCTCAAGCCAGCCAAGCGCAAGGGGGCTGGTGCCCATAAGCTCTACGCAGCTCAGCGTTGCCGCAGACAGTGCAAAACCAGCTGCTGCGCAACAGCCTGAAGCTCTTTGCAGCTGTGCTCATTACAGCCGCCATTGCTGTCTGGACCGAACGAATCCAATTTGCCTGGTACCCACTGTTAGCAGTGGTGATGGTTGTCGACGATAACGACGACCACACGCTGCAGGCCGCCAGCGGCCGCATCCTGGGCACCGTGGCGGGGGGCTTGATCACCTTCTTGGTGCACACAATCCTTGGCGGTTGGATCGGCGTCCTGGTGTCGATGCTGGTGATGATTCCTGTATTACAGCTGTTGGGCTGGCAGAGCGCCCTCAACACGGCCTCACTGGTCGCTGTGATGTTTCTGATGCTTCCCGGCCATACGGCGCTGGGCTGGGACTACGTGTTCAACCGCGCCCTCGACACGGTGGTGGGTTGCATCGTGGCGATCCTGGTGGGCCTGCTGTTCTGGCCCCAAAACAGCACCAGCGAACTCAATGCCGCCGATGGCCGCCTGCGTCGCTCTCTGCAAAATCAGCTGCAGTCCTACAGCGACTGGCTGGCCCAACAGCGATCCAAGCCCAATCCACTGAATACCGCCCCGCTCACCAACGACCTGCAACGGATCGAACAACTGGTAGCTCAGGAACGCAAAGGCCCTCGCCATCAGGCCCTGAAGCGCAGCGGCTGGGAGCAGCGGCTGAGGCTGTGGCAGCTCGCCCACTTTCACTGGATCGCCTGGGAGAGGCTGATGGCAGGCCTGCCCGAGAAGCAGACCCTGCAGGCCGATCTGCTGCGGCAAGCGGTGGAGGAGCTGCAACGGCAGCTCAGCGGAGAGCCCGGGCCGACCCCAGGGCGTGAGCCCCAGCGTTGGCAGCAGCTGGCCCAGCAGCACCAGCTCCCACTGCTGCCGCTGCTGGCCCTCGCGGAGGAGGGGCGCCCGCTGCATGCCTGCCTGGGCGGGCTGAACCGGATGGCTCCGCTGTGATCAACCGCAACGGCCTGCGCACCGCCTTCACCGCAGGGCTCGGCAACGCTTTCGCCAGCTTGTCGGGGGTGGGGGACAGCCAATACGTGTCCCTGGCGGTGTTGGCGGTGTCCACCGGCACCTACGGCGGCGCGCTGGCCCTGGGCAGCCAGCGCCTGCTGGGCACCGCCCTCGGGTCGGTGCTGTTGCTGATCGGCTACGAGGGGTTGCGGGGTCTGCCGATGCCGCTGGCGCTCGCGCTCACCCTCGGCGCCCTGCGCCTGCTGGGCGGCCTGCTGAAGCTGCAGGTGGGTTACAAGGTGGGCGGCATCGTCATCGTGATGGGCTGGCTAGTGCACGAGGGCGGCCTGGCCGCCTGGATTCCGCTTCGCTTTTTCTGGACCTGTTTCGGCGTGCTGATCACGCTGCTGGCCCTGCGGCTGTTCTGGCCCGCCCGCGGACTCGACAGCAGCCTGGGCCAGGTCGCCACGCTGCTTGTTCAGTTGCAGTCCTGCTTCCGCGACCTAGCGGCGCGGGTGGATCCCACCAGGTCGGGCCCGGTAGCGGCCGATCCCCACCGGATCGGCCGCTACCGGGCCCTGCGCAACCAGCTCGTTGCCATTCGGCGGCAACGGCCAGCACTGCTGCAGGAGCTGGGTTCGCTGCCCGAGCGCCATCCGGCGACGCTGCTGATGGCCAACTTCGAGGCCACCGCCTCACGCCTGATCACCCTGGTGGGGGGCCTGGTGCGCGAGCCGCCCTCCCTACAAGATCCCCAGCTGGTGGTGCAGTTGCACCGGGCCGAAGCGGAGTTGCTACAGGCCATGGCTGGCCAACTGGGCCAATGGGAACGGCAGATCCGTGGGCGCCATGGGTTGCCAAAACCACCCGACACCGGGCTGCAGCTGCCGCGCAGCTGGCAGCAGTTGGGCCAGGAGCTCAACGATCCCACCGCCAACTCGGCTTCCCTGGAGCGGCTCGAGCGGATCGCCAGCCGGCTGATGCTCTGCCGCCAGGCCGAGCAGGCCATCAGCGATGGCGAAGCAAACTGGGCGGTAATCCTGGGCAGGGCCTGAATCACGCCAATCACCGCATCACCCAGATGGCCGCATCACGCACATGACGATGGACCTTGTTAGCCGCCTGCTGCAACAGCGGCATGCCCTCTACCGCGGGCTGCTGGCGGTGGAGGTGTTGGCCCTGGTGGGCCTGCGCGGTCTCCAGCAGGCACCACGGCTGGTGAGCGTGGTGTACCTGGTGATCTCCGCTGTGGCCGTGCTGACGGACTCTCCGCTGCTTCGCAAGAACCGCCTGGATCCCTCGGCCACGCAGGCGATGCCCAGCGCCCTCGGACGCCGGGTGCAGCTGGTGCTGCTGCGCCGGCAGCGCCTGGTGAGCTTCTGGATCGTGGCACTGGCTGTAGAACTGCTCTGGCAAGCCGCACTGGAGTTCAACACCAGGCTGGCCCTGCAGTTAAGCGTGCTCCACCTAGTGGTTTGGCTCAGCTTGATGCTGGTGGTTCTCTGGAGCCTGGTGAAGGCCCTGGCCGAAGAACCGGTTTTCAACGGCGACCTGCTGATGGGAGCCGCGGCCGGGTATCTACTGGTGGGCTTCACCGGCGGCATCGTGCTCAATTCGCTGCTGGTGCTCGACCCAGCAGCTTTCAACCTGCCGGCCCATGGGCATGCCTTACCAGATGGCATCGGCCACGCACCCGCCATGCTGGGTGCCGCCTTCGCCAGCCTCACCACCATCGACAGCCCGGTGCTGAAAAGCGGCAGTCTCACCAGCCTTACCGCCAGCGTGTGGATCACGATCGTGGGCCAGCTCTATGTGGCCATCCTGATTGCCGGGGTGCTTGGAAAACCCAGGGTGCTGGGCAATCCGAAGGCGGTGGACACGCCGAGTAAACCCGCTGCCGCCCCTGAAGCCGAACATCCCCAGGTCAGCAGAGCCGCTGGACAAATCAGAATGCGGCGATCAAGGCGCTGATCTACATCACCGTGGCAATGCGCAAACGCGTTCTGGCACTGTTGTGGCTGGGGCTGATCCCGGCCCAGCTCGCCCCGGCTGCGCTGTCCGCCCCACGGCCTGCATCACTTCCAGGCCAGCCGCGGCAAGCCCAAAGCACCGAGCTGATCGAGCGCAGCTGGCAGCGGCTGGATTCGGAGCTGCGGGCCCTGGATCAGCTGCTGCCCGGCGAACCCGAGCCCCCGGTAGGCGACGTGCTCAGCACACCGGAGCTGCCCGCCAACCTGATCCGGGCCAACCAACCCGCCACCGGCCCGATCCAACCCGCCGACACGGTGGCCGGTCCGCCCCTGGATCTGCCCACCCCCCAGCAGCTTCAGGCCAGCGGCGTCGCCAGCCTCAGCCTGGAGCAGGCTCTGGCGATCGCCTTCGCCAACAGCGCCACCCTGCAGGCCCAGCGCGAGCAGGTGGCCGCCGCCCTGGCCAGCCTCCAGGCCGCCATGGGCAGCTACTGGCCCACCATCAGCGCCTTTGCCAACGGCGGCTACGAGGGCGCTCGCAGCACCACCACCTCCAACAAGCCGAACGACAACCTGGGCTTTGGCCCGTTGTTTGACCCTGCAGGGCTGCTCGACTCCGCCGGAAAACCCACCGCCGGCCCCTTCTACGTGCCCAACGGCGGATCCGCGGCGGACACCTCCGGGGAATGGGGCGTTGAGGCGGGGCTGCAACTCAACTACGCCCTGCTCGACTTCGCCCGCACGCCCACGGTGAAAGCGGCCCGCGCCAGTCTGGAGCAGCAGCGCAACACCTATGCCAACCAGCTGCGCTCCCTGCAGCTGCAGGTGAGTGAGGCTTACTACAAGCTCCAGCAGGACGAGCAACTGGTGCGCGTCTACGACGCCAACCTGCGCAACGATCTGGTGATCCTGCAGGACACCCTCGAACTCAAGCAGGCGGGCCTGGTGCCCAGGCTCGATGTGCTGCGGCGCCGGGCCATCCAGGCCTCCGATGAAGAAACCCTGATCCAGGCCCTGGCGGATCGGGCGGTGGCGCGCCGGCAACTGGCGGTGCTGCTCAACCTGCCGGCCGGCGTGACCCCCAGCCCCAGCGACCCGATCGTGGTGCAACCCCGCTGGCCGCTCGATCTGGAAGCCAGCCTGCTAGCGGCCTACCGGGGCAATCCCGAACTGGAAGCGATCCTGGCCACCCGCACGGCCCTGGCTCAGCAGAGCCAGGCCACAGCCGCCGGACTGCTGCCGAAACTCTCCCTCTTTGCCAGCGGCGGCGGCAGCAGCTCTCAAACCAGCCTGGGCAACTTCGAGTTTGGCGGAGGGGGCTGCTGCGGCTCCACCGCCCTGCCCCTGAGCACCACCAACGGCTGGGACTGGTCGGCGGGACTCACCCTCACCTGGCTGCTGTTTGATGCCGGCACCACCGCAGGGCAGGCGCGGGCCCTGGCCAAACGGGAGGCTGCCACCGCCCAGCAGTACGCCGCCACGCGCAACGACATCCGCCTGCGGATCGAGCAGGCCTTCTTCAACCACGAGGCCAGCCTCGCCAAGCTCAGTTCAGCCCGCCGCGGCGTATCCGCGGCCCTCGAAGCCTTCCGCGACGTACGCCTGCGCTTTCTCACAGGCCTCGACAGTGAGCTCAATCTCTCCAACACCCAGGACCGCCTGATCAACAGCCAGGTGCAGCGGCTCAACGCCACGGTGAACGTGAACATCACCTACGCGAAGTTGCTGAAGGAGCTGCTGCCGATGCCCCGGGATCCCAATCTGCCGATCCAGCCCCAGCTGCAGCTGCAACTCAGTAGCAGCCCCGCCACCCAACCTTGAACGGGCGACACCCCATGGCTGCCGCCCTGCCCTCCCTGAGCCCTATTTGGCGCAACAGTCTGCGGATCTGGCTGGCCAGCACCCTGACGATCGGGATCCTGTTTTGGTCTGGGCGCAACCACCTGCTGGGGCTGGCTCTTGTGATGGCTGTGTTGTTCGTGAATGAGAACGACCTCACCCCCGCCCGCAGCATTGGCCAGCTGGTGGCCGGCGCCTTGATCGGCATCCTCACAGCCATCGTGCTGCACGAGATATCCACCAGCTGGGTGGTGCTGGGCCTGGCAATCCTGATTACCGGTGTGCTGGTGCGCAGCCTGGGGCTGCTCAAAGGCCTGAGTACGGGGTATTTGAGCTGCTGGGCCGTGGAACTGATGCACCGCGGCAACCAGTTCAACTGGGCGACGATTTTTGACCTGGCCTTCGCGGCGGTGGTGGGCATCTTGATGGCGCAGATCGCCACCTGGGCCCTCTGGCCGCGCCGCCCCCTGCAACAGCTCCCTGCCCTGGAAGCCCGGATCGCCAGCCAGCTCGAGGCCCAAATCCTGGCAATGCAGCAGTGGCTGGATAGGGGCGGTGAGCCCCCAGCTGCGCTGCGCTCCCAGGATCTGCTGCCCAGCATTCAGCTGTTGCAACAGCTCCGCGACCAAAACCAGGGCCTTCCCATGCCCGCCCACACCCAACACCAGCTGTCGCGCTGGGCCCAGGCCGGCAGCATCTGGCGACAGGTGTTAAGCCAGTGGCTGCTGCTGGAGCCCCTGCTACGGCAGCTGGACACCCCCCTGCCGGCAAGCAGCTCCAAGCCCCTGCTCCGCAGCGCGCTCGCCAGCCTCGCCCGGACCTTGCAAACCCAGCCCACCGCCGCTCCAGCGCCAATCCTCTCAAGCCCAGCTCAAGATTGGCTGGAAGAAGCCGGGCGTCTGGGCGCCCCCCAGCCCCTGCTGCTGGCCATCGGCCAGCAGTCCCATGTGTTGGAACAACTGCTCCATAGCCGGGCACTGCTCAGCGCGGGCCTGGCCCAGCTCTCGGCCTCGCAGGGATGACCAGCCCAGCCCTGCGGGACACCCTGCGCCTCGCTGCCACTGTGACGGTGGTGAACGGCTTCGCCAATCTCACTGGCCTGCCCTTTGCGCTTTACGCCTCCCTAGCGGTGCTGAGCGTCACCGTGGGCAACTACGGCAACACCCTCGAACTCGGCCGTCAGCGCTTGGTTGGCACCGCCATTGGCGGCATCGTGGTGTTCTTCGGCTACCGGGCCTGGGGGCAGCTGCCGCTGGTGGTGGCGCTGCCGCTGGCCTTGCTGCTGGCCCGGCTGATCGCCGGCTCGTTGCGGCTAACCGTGGGCTATGGGGTCTGCTGCTTTGTGGTGGTGATGGGCTGGCTCACCCATGAGCAGCAGCTCGACAGCTGGATCCCACTGCGCTTGCTCTGGACCGCCTTCGGCATCTTGATGGCCCTGCTGAGCCTGCGCCTTTTCTGGCCCTCTCGGGCCCGGATCCAGCAGCGGGAGGGACTGCTGCAGCTGCTGGTGGATCTGGGACACACCCTGCTGCAGGTGGTGCAGCACCCGCCCGAAGCGATCCAATCCCAGGCGCAACGGCGCCGCCAGCTAGGGCAGCAGATCCGTAGCCTGCGCACCAGCCTGCAGGGCCTGCGCGACCAACGCCAGGGCGCCCTGCTGGAACTGGGAACACTGGCGAGCGAGCATCCTGTGGCACGGATGTGGGCACTGCTGGACCAGGCCAGCGAGGCCCTGATCCTGGATCTTGACGAGCTGCGGCGCCTACCGAATGCCGATTGGCTGGGCTGGGGTCTTCAGGTCGACTACGACGCAGGCCTGGCTTTTGTGCAGGGGGTTGTGGAGCGGTTGCTCAGCTGGCAACAGCAACTGAGCGATTCAACCCAACTACAGCCACCGCCAAGCCAACCGCGTTCGACGCTGTCCTTGGAGGCCCTGCAGTCGCCCGAATCCAAGGCTGCATACAGGCGGCTAAGCCCCGAGCAACTGCAAAGGGTGGCCGCTCAGTTAATGGTGCTCAACCGCATGGATCACACCATGGAGAGCACCGAACGCCAATGGCGAGAGCTTGTGAGCTGAGCACTCAGGCGTTTGGCCGCGACGACCACCAGCGCTCGACGCGATAGAGCAGCACCACAAGCAGCACCACCAGCCAGAACCACAGCTCCGGCGGGTTGGCGTTGAACAGGATCAACAGCAGCACCACCTCGCTCACCAGCCAGGGGAACTCCTGGCGCAGCAGGGGATTGCGGATCCGGGGGAGGGACGGCGACTTCACAGGGGAGCTCATGGAACGGTGTTGGGCTGGCGCAGGGAGGGCTGGTTCCAGCGCAGATCGATCCAAGGGGTGCGGAAGCCGCCGGTGAGGGAGCGGAGGCCCGGAATCACATAGCTGATCGGCGAGCGCCACTCCACGTAGGCATGGGTCGACACCGTGAGTCCGTCGCGGATCGGGAACACGCCACTCCCCCCCGAGAGGGTCCAGCGGTAGCCGTCCACGCTGGAGGTATCCCGCTCCAGCTCGATTTCACTGCGCATCACCGGACCGTTCTTCGTGAGCGCCTGGGCCAGCTGCGCGTTGCCGGTGGTGGTGGAGATGTCGTCTTCGGTGGCGGGCAGGGTGAGCACCTGCGTCACCTTGCCCACGATGCCGCCGAAGCGGCCGCGCTGGTTCCACTGCGGCACCACCTCCACGGGCAGCCCCAGCGGCAGGCGGCGGGCATCGGCGGGCGCAAAGTAGGACACCACCCGCAGCGGGCGGTCTTTAGCGCTGGGTTGTTCAGGCCGGCCGATCGTGCCCAGCCGCTGGCCGGTGCCCACGGTCTGGCCGGCGATCACCTGCAGATCGAGCACCGTGCCGTTCCGGTCGGCATGCACCTTGCCGTCGTAGGCGATCTTGGCTTCGGTGACCTGGATCTGACGCTTGAGATTGTCGATCTGATAGCGGCGCTGCAGGGCCTGGGTTTCGATCGTGAGCTTCACCTGCTGGTAGTTGGTCACCACGTTCTTCTCGTTGATCTTCACGTCATCGAGATTCACGCTGGTGCTGGTGAGCCCCTGCTCCGCCGACACCACCTCAGAAGACAGCGGCGCCACCACCTCGCGCTGGGCCAGGAAGTCGAGATTGCGCAGTTTGCTGGCGTAGGTCGACTGCAGTTCGCCGTAGCGACGGCGATCGTCGGAAAACTTGGCCAGAGACGTATCCAGGGCCCGCTTCTCGGTGAGCAGACGCAAGGCATCGCGCTCATCGAGCTGGGCGTTGTGCCGCTCCAACTGACGCAGGTTGCCGCGCTGCTGGTCGAGCTGGCGCTCCAGCACCGGCAGATACAGCTGCATAAGCACCTGGCCGCTCGCCACCGGCTGCCCCTCCTTGACGAACACCTCCCGCACCTGGCCGCCGGCCCGGGCGTTGAGGATGCCGGCGTTGTCGGGGTAGATCAACACGCCCATACCTTCCACCTCGGTGGGCACTGGCCAGAACAGGGCCCAGAGCACCAACACACCGCCAACCCCAGCCAGGCTCACGCCCACCTGGTTGTGATCGCTCAGCCCCTGCCAGCGGGACTGCAAGCGCTGAAATGGGCCGCGATGGCTGGGCTCCGCGGCGGTAGGGGTGGCCTGAGTCATGGCACCCAGTTTGCAGGATTAAAAGGCACTTGTCAGGCCCAGCTGCTGCAGACGCCGCATCGCCGCTTCCGATCGAGCTCCCCCCGACACCAAAACCTGGGCCAGCAGGGGTGCCAACACCGGCACCTGGCTGAACCCCGCACTGAAGCCGGTGAACATCCACAAATCCGGCGCATCTGCCAGCGGACCCACCAGGGGCAAGCCCTCAGTGCAGAAGGCCACGGCCGCTTGGCGCAAATAACCAGGCAACGCCGCTAGCGGCGCCCCCCAGGCTTGCGCCGCTAGTTCTTGGCGCAGTTGCCTTTCCACCTCCAAAGGCGTCGGCGCTGGGCCGAGCTCCAGGCCCGGTCGCACCAGGGTGTGCTGGCCTAGCAAGGCCCCTTCTGCCCGGGGCACCAAACCGCCATCCACCAGCCACTCCGGCTGGCTCAGGCCAGCGGCGCGCCGCTCCAGAGCGACCCGCCCAAAGCTGAGCGGCAGCCAGGCAGCCGCTCGGCCCAGTGGCGCCGGGAAGGAGGCCAGCTGCAGCGCCGCCGCCCAGCTGCTGCGCAAGCGCTGGGGCAGGGCCGGCCAGAGCTGGCGGCAGTGAGCACCTGCCGCCAGCACCAGCTGGGCAGCCGGCAGGCTGGAGCCGTCACTGAGGGTCAATTCCCAGCCTGCCCCAGCCTGCGGCTCCAAGCGCTCCACCCGGCCCGTTTTGCACCTCACTCCAGCCGCCGCCAGCGCTAGCGGCAAGCGCGCCGTCAGCACGGCGGAATCCACCTGGGCGAAGGGCAGCGGCCACCAGGCACTAAGGGGGCGCCAACCGGCGGCAGCCCCGTGCAAACGCAAGCGGCAGGGCCGCCAGCCCAGGTCACCATGGCGTTCTTGCAGGAGCCGCCAGCGCTTTGAGGCTCCTGCCGCCAAACGAGCTAAGGGGGTTGGAGCCAGGGGCCATCCCGGCAGAGCGCCATAACTGAGCTCTGAAGCGGAGCAAAGCCCATTGCTGGCGGGGGCATCGACGACCGTCACCGACGCCCCCAGCTCCCGCAACGCCAAGGCCAAAAGACCACCAGCCAACCCAGCGCCAACGATCACCACATCGGCGGGAGCCGAAACCGTCACACCAGCAGGGTGAAGGAGGTGACTACCTCATGGAACATGTCCTTCACCTTGGCCCAACGAATCTCGTTGGTGCTGGCCGCAAACGTGTACAGCCGGCCGCGATCAAGCACCACGGTGGCCAACTCGTGGCGGTCGCGGTCTTCGAGGTGCACGGCATATTCAAGGTCGTAGAAGGTGCGGGGACCTTCCTGACGCTCCGACGCCTCCACCAGCTCAGCCTGGCGGCCACTGCCCTCAGGGGCAATCACCGTGCGGCGCAGCTGCTCGCCGACCGCCACGGCGCTGCCCAGCTTTTCCAAGTCATTGGTGGGATTCACCTCCGAGATCACCAGGCTGAGGGTTTCATCGCTGTTGATCAGGTCGTGGAACACCACCTGGGGGCCGCCACTCACCTGCACCCGCGTCCAACCGGTGGGATAGAGGAATGCATAGCGGCCATCGGGGCTCTGGAAACCATTGAGCCCGGCTGCCGCAGCACTGCAAGCAACCAGCAGCCCCGCCAGCACCAAGGCAACCAGACGCGGCATAAAGGCGCGTAGGCGAGCCCGGTTGCAAAAAACAGCCTGATTGCAAAAAACAGCCATGGCTCAAGGCGCGTTGCGTGGCGCCATTCTGCTGGGCAGCCGAGCCCCCAGGGGTCAGCATGGGCTCCTTATCTCCACTCTCCCCATGCCACGCCAATCCACCTGGGTGGACCGGCAGCAGCGTCGTCACGACTCCCGCTTCTTCCGCCTGCTGGACGGCTCCTTTCTGTTCCGCCTGGCCCTATCGGGTGCAGCAGCAATGGCGCTGCTGCTGCTGGTGAACAGCTACGCCACCTGCCGCAACAACCGCTGGTCACCGGGGTGCCTTTGGCGGGATGCGGAGGCCCTGATCAGCGTCGGCAATGTGGAATCGCTGAGCATCGTGACGGCCGCCTTCCTCTACGTACTGGAGGCTCAAAAACGGCGCCAACGCGACAACATCGAGGCCTACGAGCTGCTGATGAACTGCAATGCCTCCGGCGTCAAATGGCTGGTGGGGCGTATTTCTGCTCTGGAAATCCTTAACAGCGCCGGGCTCCCAATCGACGGCCAGCAGCTAGCGGGCTTTGACCTACGCAATCTGCAGGCTGCCAACGGCCACTGGCACAACGTCAACCTGGAAGGGAGCGTGCTGCGCCGAGCCAACCTGGCCGGCACCGATCTGAGCGGATCCAACCTGCGCGGTGCTGATCTGCGCGATGCCGACCTGCGCGGCTCGATCCTGGTTGGCGCAGATCTTGAGGGTGCCCTGCTGGAGGGGGCCCAACTTGATGGGGCAGAACTTGATGGAGCACAACTTGATAGGGCCAGCCTCGATAGCGGTGCCCCCAATCCCAGCTGATCGAGCTGGCTGCCTAAGTTCTGAGCAATTGCGGCGGACTGCTGAGCGGCTTTACCCGCCCCCTGGCCAGGCTGATCGACCAGTTCGAGCGCTTACCTGGCATTGGCCCCCGCACGGCCCAGCGGCTTGCTCTGCACCTTTTGCGCCAGCCTGAGGAGCAGGTTCGCAACTTCGCCGACGCCCTGCTGGCGGCCCGCAGCCAGGTGGGCCAGTGCAAGTGCTGCTTCCACCTCTCGGCCGAGCCGATCTGTGAGATCTGCCGCAACGAAGAGCGCGGCAACGGCCAGCTTTGTGTTGTGGCCGATTCCCGCGACCTGCTGGCGATGGAGCGCACCCGGGAGTTCAAGGGGCACTACCACGTGCTCTGCGGCTTGATCTCACCAATGGATGGCATCGGCCCCGAGCTGCTGCAGATCCAGCCCCTAGTGAACCGGGTCGACAAGGAGTCCATCACTGAGGTGATCCTGGCCCTGACACCAAGCGTCGAAGGGGATACCACCAGCCTTTATTTAGCCCGGCTGCTCAAACCATTCACCACCGTGAGCCGCATTGCCTACGGCTTACCCGTCGGCAGCGAGCTGGAATACGCCGACGAAGTCACCCTGGCCCGGGCCTTTGAAGGTCGCCGCCAGGTGGAGTAGCGCCCATGACGCGCTACAGCGCCATCCACCCATCGGAACGGCTACCTGAGTGGCTGCGACGTCCGGTGGGCAATGCTTCAGCCCTGGAAAACGTGCAGGGATTGGTGAAGCAGCAACGGCTTCACACCATCTGCGAGGAGGGCCGCTGTCCCAACCGAGCCGAGTGCTATGCCGCTGGCACCGCCACCTTTTTGCTGGGAGGCCCGATCTGCACCCGCAGCTGCGCCTTCTGCCAGGTGGAGAAGGGCCAGGCACCCCAGCCCCTAGACGCAGGCGAGGCCGAGCGGGTGGCCGAGGCAGTTGCCGCGCTCCATCTCTCCTATGTGGTGCTCACGGCCGTGGCCCGCGACGACCTGGCCGACCACGGCGCCCACCTATTCACCACCGCCATGGCTGCGATCCGCCAGCGGACACCCGGAGTGGGCATTGAAGTGCTCACCCCCGACTTCTGGGGCGGCCATCGCGACGAACAGGAGGGGTTGGCGGCCCAACGCCAACGGCTGGCCGCAGTGCTGGCGGCGCAACCCGCCTGCTTCAACCACAACCTCGAAACCGTGGAGCGCCTTCAGGGGGAGGTACGACGGGGCGCCACCTACCGCCGCTCCCTGGCCTTGTTGGCCGCTGCCCGCGAACTGGCGCCCGCCATCCCCACCAAGAGTGGGCTGATGCTGGGGCTGGGCGAAACCGAAGCCGAGGTGCTGCAGACGATGGGCGACCTGCGATCAGTCGATTGCCAGCGCCTAACCCTGGGCCAATACCTGCGCCCATCCCTTGCCCACATTCCGGTGGCTCGCTACTGGACTCCAGAAGAATTTGATCAGCTGGGAGCCAGGGCCAGGGAGCTGGGGTTTGAGCAGGTGCGCAGCGGCCCGCTGGTGCGTAGCAGCTATCACGCAGCCCCTCAACCGACCAGCAATCGATAGGCGGCATCAAGGCGATGGAAGGCCGTCACCTCTCCCCCTAGATCGGGGTGGTGATTTTTAGCCAGTCGCCGGTAAGCCCGCCGGATCTCGGCAGGGCTGGCACCGGGCGCCAAGCCCAGTAGTGCTAGGGCTTGCTGGCGAGGATCAGCTGCGCTGGCGGTTGTGCCAGAGCTGTCTGGGCTGCGTCGCAGCAACTCCTCCACCACCCGCATTGGGGCCTCCTCCAGCCACTCCGGAGCGCGCGGACCATAGAGCGCAAAGGCCGCCCGCACAGCCCAACGCCAGCGGCAGTGAGGTCCCCGCAAGGCCTCAACCAGCTCAGAGCCCAGGCCGGGGCAGCGGCGGTTTAGCTCCTGTTCCAGCTCGAGTCGCGGATCCCACCACTGGCTGCGCAACTCCTCCACCAAACCCCGCAAACCAGCGGGCGGCCCCAGGCGCAGCTCCTGCCAGCGGGGATGGGATGCCATGGCGGCTCCCCAGCGCTCCAGCCGCGCCGCGGTGATCCCGTGGGAAGCAGCGGAGGTGACGCGGCTGCGGACCCGATTGGGTGACCAGGCTTGCTGCTGCGACCAAGCGTGCTGGTCCAACTGCTGCCTCAGAGCCCGCACCTCCCGGCGCAGGCTCTCGTTTTCGGCCAGTAGCTCCTCCAGATTGGCCGTAACCGGAGGTGAGGTGGCAGAGGGGCGCCAGTGGCGGGGATCAAAACCCATCCAACCGCCTACCTCAACCCAGGCCGCCATTCTTGCGGAGCACGGAGATGCCAGCAGCGGCATACTTGCCCCGATGCCGCTCCAAGCCAGTTGCAAGCCCCATCTGGAGCCTGTAAGGGTTTGCGCGGCGCGGCACGATTCCCCAAGCGCCTGCTGGCACCCCTACTGCTGCTGGCAAGCCATGGGCTGCTGCCGTATTCAGTTTTGGCCGAGCCAGCGCCAACAGCCAGCTGGCTCGACCTCGACTTCAACCTGCAGGCCCAGCCCCTGGCCAACCCCAGCGGTGGCGACCGTCAAGGCGCCAGCTGGATGCAGCAACTCACCTTGGGGGCAACACTCGGCAGCGGGCTGGCCAAGGAGCCGCAGCAGTGGCAAGAGGCCGACCACTGGCGCACCAACCTGCAGCTGATGCTGTTCAGCGGTGATGCCAACTACGCAGAGAGCCTCGGCGCCGCCTTCCCCTTGCAGAGCACGGCCCACCCCACCGGCCTCTGGCTCACCGAAGCCAGCGTGGAGCGCCAGCCAGGCCAGGGCGGTATCGGCGTCAAGGCCGGGGTGTTCTCGCTCAATCCCGGTTTCGTCAGTGCACCGGTGCTTGATGCCTACGTGCACTCAGCCCTCAACGACACCCTCAACCTCAGTGTTGATGGGCTGCCAATCAACCCCTACACCGCCCCTGGCCTACAGCTGAGTTGGCGACCGGAGCCTGCCGGCCGCTGGGGCGAATGGCACTACGGCGCCTTTCTGCTGGATCCCGAATACAGCCTGGCCTCCCTATTCGGCGTCAACCCCGACCAGCAGCGCCTAAACGGCCACCTCCAGATTGTGCAGTGGAGCTATGAACGCTTACCGGGAGCGGCGGCGATGCAAAAGCCAATCCGCGCCGGCGACAAGCAAATCACCCGCCAGCTGCCGCCGCCCCTACTACAAATCGCCAGCGGCTACGTCGACAACCGCAGCACTGGCAACCTGGATGGCGCCGCCATGGCCACCCTCACCATGGCGGCGCAGCTGCCACTGGGGCTCGACAACCGCTTCTGGCTGGGCGTAAACGCCGGCTTCGAGTGGGAAACCAATCGAGTACCCCTGTTTCTCGGTGGGGGCTGGCTTAGCCAGGGGCTAGTGCCAGGCCGCCCCCTCGATGTACTGGCCCTAGGGATCGGCAGCAGCCGCTTCAGCCCCACCCTCTCGCCTGGCCAAAGCAGTGAAACCGTGCTCGAGCTCAACTACAGCTGGCTGGTGAACGCCAACCTCAGCCTTCAGCCTGTGCTGCAGCTGATCCTCAACCCCGATGGCAGCAACGCCGAGCCGATCCTGGCGGCCGGCATCGGCTTGCAGCTGCAGTTTTGAAGCAGCTGCAAGCCGATGCCGGCTTGGAAGTTGATCAGCCCAAGCCCAGCCGCCGTCCACTGCGGCGCAGACCGTCGACGCAGTCCGCGCGCATGAGCAGACCCGCGCCACCCCAGATCAGCCGGGGGGCCAGATCGGCAACACCGGCATCGAGCTCCCGCAGGGGGCTGAAGCCGAGCTGGCGGAAGTAGCGCACCAGGCGGCGGTGCTGAGCCTCGCTGTCGCGGATGGCCAGGATCGTGGCCTGGCGGCAGGGGGTTGCCTCCAGGGCCCAGGCAAAGGTGGCCGCCCAGATCAGGGGGCCTACGGCGGCCGTGTTCTCCCCCTGCACCCGCATGGTGTCGAGGCGCAGGCCTGCGGGGCGTGGCAGGGCCCAGCCTTTGATCTCACCCAGCAGCACCAACCTCTCCCCATCCCTGCGCGCCACCCCCAGCCGCAGGCTCCAGGCCAACCCAGCTGGCCGGCCCACCTGCAGGCGCAGCAACAGACCGCGCCTCCGGGCCTCCTGCTCCAGCTGCTCCAGACTCGGTGCTGGCAGAGGGCTGGGGTTGGGGCAGGTAAGTACCCCGGGGGAAGAGCTGGACATCCACAACCGCCACGGCCTGGGCCAGTCTCAACCGTTGCCCAACGGCCCTCCGTAGCGGGAGGCGGCTAATGTAGTCGCATATACAGTGCTAAGCGTGTCAGAAGTAGTCGCAAGCCGGGTTTCGGTGCGGGATCTCAAGACCCATCTCTCCGAATGGCTGGCCCGCGCTCAATCTGGCGAGGTGGTGGAAGTCACCTCCCATCGCAAGCCCATCGCTCGCATCACGGCTCTGGACATAGCGGCTTCAGCCTCAACCAATCCGCTGCAGAAGGCGATTGATGCCGGCGTGATCAGCTGGAATGGCAAGAATCCTGTGATTCCTCCACCCGTAAAGCTGAATGATGGCGGGCCACTGATGAGTGACATCGTGATCGAAGATCGCAGTTAGACACCGTGATCCTTTTTTGTGATACATCTGCCCTTCTCAAGCTGTTCATCGACGAGCAGGGCAGCGACAGCATGATCGAGGCAAGCTCTTCATCAGAAGGAATCGCGGTCTGCAGAATCACCTGGGCTGAGTCGATGGCTGCCTTTGCTCGGCGCACTCGCTTCAAGGGTGCTAGCGAGTCTGGATTAGACCAGGCTCGATCCATGTTTGAGAAGGCTTGGCCTGACTTTGTGATCGCTGATGTCACCCAGCCGCTGGTTGAAAAAGCCGGAATGTACGCAGAAGCGTTCGCCCTGCGCGGCTACGACAGCGTGCAACTGGCTGCAGCCCATCAGCTGCATGTGCATTTTGCCCTTCCGCTGACCTTCGCCTGTTTCGACCGACGCCTCAACCAGGCCGCCAAACTCCTGCAGCTAGGGGTGATCCAGTGACGCAGGCGCCCAAAGTCACCGCAGCCAGGGCTCGGCTCGCAGCACGGCCCCCAGGGGCAAGGGCCCATACAGGTGGGGAAAGGACTCCCCGCCGCCGGCCTGTTCAAAACGCACCTCCAGAGCGGCGGCGGCCAGGCGCTGGGGATCAATCGTCAGGAGCAGCAACGCCCCGGCAGGCAGGTCGCCATAAAAGTGGGCCGCGGTGGCCTCCACTTGGTGGGCGTTGCTCAGGTGGATGAAGCCCACCTCCTCCAGGGAGCGCCCCCGGGTGGAGCGGCAATAGGCGCCAACCGCCCGGGCCTCCTGCCACTCCTGCCGCAGCGCCAGGTGATACAGCAAGCCAGGTGAGCGCCAAGGGGTCCGCGCCGCCCAGGGAAACGCCTGCACGGCCGCCAGCTCCGTAGAAGCCAAAAACCGACCCAGCCAGGCCTGGAGCGCCGCCAACTGCGGCTCGGCGTCAAAGCCCGCCGGATCCACCAGGCGGAACTGGCGCACGAAGGGCAGCAGGGCCCAATCGGCCAGGCAAGGGCGATCGCCGAGCAGCCAGCCTCCTGCCCCAAGTTGCTCGTTCCAGCGGCGCAGGATCGTGAGGCCAGCAAGCCGGTTGGTGCTGGCTGGCTCCCCTGGATAGCGATCTGGGTATTTGAAGCGATCGAGATACTGCTTGAAGGGGCCGTCGTTGGCGGCGAGCAGTGAATCCATATCGGCCAGCTGGGCAGGGCTCCAGCCCGCCAACCAGCCGAGGGGGTCGCGGCGCTCCAGGGCCCAGCGCATGATTGCCAGGCTTTCATCCAGCACCTGAGCCCCCTGCACCAGCACTGGCACCGTGCCCTTGGCGGAGGCCTCCAGCAGCTCTGGGGGCTTGGCCTTGAGGCTCACCTCGCGCAGCTCCAAGTCCTGGCCAGGCTGCAGGCCCGCGGCAGCTAAAGCCAGCCGCGCCCGGATCGCGTAGGGACAGCGGCGAAAGCTGAACAAAATTGGCTGGTAGTCAGCCAACGGGGCGCCCACCAAGGTGGTACTCACCCCGCTGGCGGGCCCGCTCCATCTGGCGCTGACGCTCGGCGAAACGCTGCCGATCAGCGTCGCTGAAGCGCTCGATGCAGTGGCGGCAGCTCACCCCGGCCACGTAGCTGGCCAGCGCACGATCGGCAGGTGAAAGCGGCAGGCCGCAGGCATGGCAAACGCTGTGCTCACCGGGCTCGAGCTGGTGGTTGACGGCTACTCGCTTATCAAACACAAAGCACTCGCCGCGCCAGCTACTTAGCGGCTCGGGGATCTCCTCGAGGTAGCGCAGGATGCCCCCCTCAAGGTGGTGCACCCCGGCAAAACCCTGCTGCTGCAGGTAGGCCGTGGCCTTCTCACAGCGGATGCCACCAGTGCAGAACATCGCAATCGCCCGGGGCTGGCGCTGCTCAACCAGCGGCCTGAGCTCCCGCTCCACCCACTGGGGAAAATCGCGAAAAGTTGCGGTGCCTGGATCAATCGCACCCTCAAAGCTGCCGATCGCCACCTCGTAGGAGTTGCGGGTATCGATCACCAGGGTGTCGGGGTCGGCTATCAAGGCATCCCACTGCCCTGGGGGCACGTGGGTGCCTACCTCCGAGGCCAGATAGGGACTCACCTGGGGCTCACCCATGGTCACGATCTCGCGCTTGAGCCGCACTTTGAGCCGGTGGAAAGCCTGAATTTCCGAGCGGCTGAACTTGGCTTCCAACCGCTCCAGGCCTGCCACCTGCCGCAGCCGAGCCAGCAGCGCCTGCACGCCAGCATCTGCTCCGGCAATCGTGCCGTTTACCCCCTCAGCCGCCAGCAGGATCGTGCCGCTTACCCCCTCGGCTGCCGCCAGGTCGCCCAGCTCACGCTGCAGGTCTGGCAGGCCCTCAAGGGCGGCGAAGCGATAAAACGCCGCCACCAGCACACTCATCCGCCCACCTGCACGCCGGCGGCGGCCAGGAGCTCCCGGTCGGCATCGACGGCTGGATTGGAGGTGGTGAGCAGGGTGTCGCCATAAAAAATTGAATCAGCACCAGCGAGCAGGCAAAGAATCTGGGACTCCCGACCCAGCTGCTCGCGGCCTGCACTGAGCCTCACGCGCGCCTGGGGCATCAGGATCCGGGCCGTGGCCACCATCCGCACCAGCTCTAGGGGGTCGACCGGCGGCAGGTCTTCTAAGGGGGTGCCCTCCACCGCCACCAGGGCATTGATCGGCACGCTCTCCGGGTGGGGATCCAGGTTGGCCAGCACCTGCAGCAGCCCGGCCCGGTCGGCGTCGGTTTCGCCCATGCCGATGATGCCGCCACAACAGAGGGTGATGCCGGAGCGCCGCACCCGGGCCAGGGTCTCCAGCCGCTCCTGGTAAGTGCGGGTGGTGATGATCCGGTCGTAGTGCTCGGGGCTGGTATCGAGGTTGTGGTTGTAGGCGGTGAGGCCGGCTTCAGCTAGGCGCTCGGCCTGGGAATCGCTCAGCATGCCGGCGGTCACACAGGCCTCCAGGCCCAGCTCACGCACGCCGCGAACCATCTGCAGCATTGCCTCAAAGGGAGCGCCGTCGCGGATTTCACGCCAGGCCCAGCCCATGCAGAAGCGATGGGCCCCGGCTTGCTTGGCGGCCCGGGCCCGCTCCAGCACCGGCTCCACCTCCAGCTCGGGCCGGCCCGCCACATCGCTGCTGTTGTGCAGCGACTGGGGGCAGTAGGCGCAGTCCTCTTCGCAGCCGCCGGTCTTGACGCTGAGTAGGGATGCCAGCTGCACGTGGTAGCCGGGGTTGGCGGCGCGGTGCACCTGCTGGGCCTGCCAAAGCAACTCCATCAGCGGCTGCTCCAGCAGCGCCTGGATTTCAGAACGGGACCAGTCGTGACGCGTGATCAAGGCGAGTTCAGCAGGGTTCGACACCACCAAAGCGGCGCTGGCGGCCCTGGTAGTCGAGCAGGGCATCCAGCAGGGCCGCCTGATTGAAATCGGGCCAGAGCACATCGGTGATGTGGATTTCGGCGTAGGCGAGCTGCCAAAGCAGGAAATTGCTGATGCGCCTCTCGCCACTGGTGCGGATCAACAGATCCGGATCGCACTCTCCAGCGGTGTGCAGCTCGGCGGCGAGCTGCTGCTCATCGATTGCGGCAGGATCTAGTTCCCCAACCACGCAGCGCCGCGCCAGCCGCTGGGCAGCCCGCACCAACTCGGCTCGGCCGCCGTAGTTGGTGCAAACGTTGAAGTGAATGCCCGTATTAACTGCCGTGCGCTCGGTGGCATCGGCAATCAGGCGCCGCAGACCCTCCGGCAGGGGCTCAAGATCGCCAAGAAAGCGAATCCGCACCTGCTCCTGCTCCAGGGATTGAAGCTCGCGGGCCAGCACCCGCTCAAACAGGGCCATCAGAAAGCTCACCTCCTCGCCAGGTCGGCTCCAGTTTTCGGTGGAAAAGGCGTAGGCGGTGAGGGCGCCGATGCCCCAGTCGCTGCAGAGCCGCAAGGTGCGCTTAAGGGCCTCAACCCCCTCCCGGTGGCCCATCACCCGGGGCAGGTTGCGCTGCTTTGCCCAGCGGCCATTGCCGTCCATGATCACGGCCACATGGACCGGCAGGCGCGCGGGATCTAGGCCAACCGGAACGGGCTGGGAGGCTTTCGCAGTAGTGGTCGCCAGGGCGCGACTCATCCGCGTGATTCCGGCGTGTCCTTTGCCACGCTACGCCCAACAGGCAAGGCCAGGGCCTGGCTTAGCAGGTCGTGCAGACGGCTACTGGTAATTGGCCGCTCCAGGCGGCCCTGACTCGCCAGCGACAGGGTGCCGGTTTCCTCCGACACAACGATCGCCAGGCACTGATCGAAGCGCTCGGTCAGCCCTAGAGCCGCCAGATGGCGGGTGCCATAGCGGTTTATGCCCTGACGGGATAAGGGCAGGATCACACCTGCAGCGACGATGCGGTTGGCCTTCACCAGCACGGCACCGTCGTGTAGTGGCGTGTCAGCGGCGAAAAGGTTGAGCAGCAAATCCACCGACAGCTTGGCGTCGAGGCCAATGCCGGGATTCAAGAAGTCTTCGGGGCGCAGGTCGCTGCCCAGATCCACCACGATCAAGCCGCCGCGGCGGGCCTGGGAAAGACGGCCGGCAGCCTCACTCAGAACCGCCACCGATCCCGATCCCAGTTGATCTTGGCTGCGGCTGCCAAACAAAACTCCGATGCGGCCGGTGCCAAGCAGCTCCATCAGCCTGCGCAGCTCCCCCTGCCAGAGAATCGCCAGGGCGAGGCTGCAGGCCAGCACCAGGGCATCAACAAGCTTGCTGGTGAGCGGCAGGTTGGCGTAGCGCTGCACCACCCAGGCCAGGGCCACCAGCAACAAGTAACCCCGTAGCAGCCAGAGGGTGCGGGCTTCGGTGACCCGGCCGAGCACAAGCACGCCCAGGCCGAAGGCAAACAGCAGATCAAGGAGCAAGCGCAAATCGATCAGCCGTAGCAACTCACCCAGTTGCGGCCCGATCACGCGTACTCCAGTTGGTTAACTCACTTTACCGATCTCAACCGAGTTGGCAAAACGTCGTAGCGCAGTAGGTCTTCCGGCTGCTCGCGGCGCTGCACCAAATCAGCGACTCCGTCGTGGACCAGCACCGCCGCTGGCCGTGGGATGCGGTTGTAGTTTGAGCTCATCGAGGCGTTGTATGCGCCGGTGGCAAACACCGCCAACACATCGCCACTGCCAGCTGGCGGCAGGGCCAGATCCTTGAGCAGCACGTCGCCAGATTCGCAGTGCTTACCAGCAACGGTGACGGTTTCGGTGGCCTCGGCCGTGGGGCGATCGGCCAACACCGCCGTGTATTGAGACTGGTAGGTGATCGGCCGGGGGTTGTCGCTCATGCCGCCGTCCACCGAGAGGTAGGTGCGGATGCCGGGGATGTCCTTGCGGCTGCCCACCTCGTAGAGGGTGACCCCGCCGCTGGCCACCAGGGAACGCCCCGGTTCACAAAGCAGACGGGGCAGCTCCAGCCCCCGCTCCTGACAGGCCGCCGCCACCGCCTCGGCCACGGTGCGCACCCACTCACTGATGCTCGGCGGATCGTCGCTGGTGGTGTAGCGAATACCCAGGCCACCGCCCACGTTGAGATCAACCACCGGGTGACCCAGGGAGCGGGCCAAGGCCAGGGCATCGGCCATCACGCCAGCTAGGTCGCGATGGGGCTGGAGCTCGAAAATCTGGGAGCCAATATGGGCGTGCAGTCCGGTGAGCTGGGCCCAGGAACAGGTCGCCAGGTGCTTCAGCACCGCTGCTAGCTGGTCGGGATCGAAACCAAACTTGCTGTCGAGGTGGCCGGTGCGGATGTACTCATGGGTGTGGCACTCAATACCCGGCGTAAACCGCAGCATCAGCTGCACCGGTCGCTGCAAGTCAGGGGCCAGGGCAGCCAGCAGCTCAAGATCGCGCCAGTTGTCAGCCACCACCGTGACGCCCTGCTCAGCTGCGAGGGCCAGCTCTTCGCGGCTCTTGTTGTTGCCGTGCAGCACGATGCGTTCCGCCGGCATGCCCCCCTGCAGGGCGGTGAGCAACTCGCCAGCAGAAACCGCATCAAGCCCCAGGCCTTCGGATGCCACCAGGGCAGTTATGGCCAAGGAGCTATTCGCCTTGGAGGCGTAGATGGCTAGGGCATGCCCTGGGTAGTGCTCGGCGAGGGCTTCCCGGTAGGCCCGGCAGGTGCCCCGCAGGGTGGCTTCATCGAGCACATATAAAGGTGTGCCGTAATCGCGGGCCAGGTCGCTCAGCAGGCAGCCACCAACCACCAGGCGCCCCTCACTGTCGAGGGCAGTGGTGAGGGGGGTGAGATTGCGATTAGGACTATGGGGATCCCTATCGCGTTCAAAGGGATTCAGCAGCGCAACGGGCTCATGGGAGGTCAGCATGACTGTGGCCGCGCGGGTCAAGTGAGCATGAATGTAAGGAACTACTTGGCGGCGCTGCACCTGACAGCCCTGGCTCCTGAGCACCTGGAGGCCTGCTTAAACCTCGACCAGGCCAGCCTCGGCGGCCTGTGGAACCGCGCCCAGTGGCAGAGCGAGCTGGCGGAGCAGCGGCGCCCCGGGGTGGGTCTTTGGCAAGGGCAGCAGCTACTGGCCTTGGCTAGCGGTTGGCTGGTGGTAGATGAACTGCACATCACCGTGGTGGCAGTGGATCCCGAGCAGCGGCGCCGGGGCTTAGGCCAGCAGGTGCTGAAGGCCCTGCTACTGGAGGCCGGGCAGCAGGGAGCCCTGCACGCCACCCTGGAAGTAAGCCCGGCAAACACTGCGGCAGTGGCCCTATACCGACGACTGGGCTTCCGTGATGCAGGAGTGCGTCGCGGTTACTACCGCAATGGCGAAGACGCCCTGATCCAATGGCTGCGGTTATCTGACATGAATGATGCGTAGCCATGGTGTGGATAACCGGCTTTTCTTATTGCTAATGACCGGCAATTCAGCAATTTGCATTGTTGCCTTCGAACGCCTTAGAGCCAGCCACCGCAGGGGATCTGCCTTTGATGCGGCGTAAACCACACCTCACCTGTTAACCCTGGTAGCTTGGAAGCACTTGCACCAGGCCTAGGCCCATGTTCGAGCGGTTTACCGAGAAAGCCATCAAGGTGATCATGCTGGCCCAAGAGGAGGCCCGCCGCCTTGGCCACAACTTTGTGGGCACCGAACAGATCTTGCTTGGCCTGATCGGTGAGGGCACTGGCGTTGCCGCCAAGGTGCTCAAGTCGATGGGGGTAAACCTCAAAGATGCCCGCGTTGAAGTTGAAAAAATCATCGGCAGAGGCTCCGGCTTCGTCGCCGTGGAGATCCCTTTCACTCCTCGCGCCAAGCGAGTGCTTGAACTCTCCCTAGAAGAAGCTCGCCAGCTTGGTCACAACTACATCGGCACCGAGCACCTGCTGCTTGGCTTGATCCGTGAGGGTGAGGGTGTAGCTGCTCGGGTCCTGGAAAACCTTGGCGTTGACCTAGCCAAGGTGCGCACCCAGGTGATCCGCATGCTGGGCGAAACAGCCGAAGTCGCCGCCGGTGGCGGCAGCGGCAAGGGCTCCACAAAAACACCAACTCTCGATGAGTTCGGCAGCAACCTCACCCAGCAGGCCGCCGATGGCAAGCTCGATCCGGTGGTGGGTCGTCAGAACGAAATTGAGCGGGTAATTCAAATACTTGGTCGTCGCACTAAGAATAATCCGGTCCTAATTGGCGAACCAGGCGTAGGAAAAACAGCCATCGCAGAGGGCTTGGCTCAGCGGATTAATTCTGGTGATATTCCAGACATCCTCGAAGACAAGCGAGTCCTCACCCTGGACATCGGTCTGCTGGTGGCAGGCACCAAATATCGGGGTGAATTTGAGGAACGCCTCAAAAAAATCATGGAGGAGATTCGCAGCGCCGGCAACGTGATCCTCGTGATCGATGAGGTTCATACCTTGATCGGCGCAGGTGCAGCAGAAGGTGCAATCGATGCCGCAAACATTCTCAAGCCTGCCCTCGCCCGGGGCGAACTTCAGTGCATCGGTGCCACTACCCTTGATGAGTACCGGAAACACATCGAGCGCGACGCGGCCTTGGAGCGTCGCTTCCAGCCGGTCATGGTGGGCGAGCCTTCCGTTATCGACACGATCGAAATTCTGCGCGGTCTCAAGGATCGCTACGAAGCTCACCATCGCCTCAAGATCGCCGATGAGGCCCTGATTGCGGCAGCCACCCTGGGCGACCGCTACATCTCTGATCGCTTCCTTCCAGACAAGGCAATCGACCTGGTTGATGAGGCCGGCAGCCGAGTGCGGCTGATGAATTCCAAGTTGCCGCCGGCGGCCAAGGAAGTCGATAAGCAGCTGCGCGCTGTCCAGAAAGACAAGGAACAGGCCGTGCGCGAGCAAGACTTCACCAAGGCTGGTGAGTTGCGCGATAAGGAAGTAGAGCTGCGCGAGCAGATTCGCTCGATCCTGCAGACCCGCAAAGATGAAGAGCCAGCATCCGAGGCCGTGGCCGCTAAGGCCGGTAGTAGTGCACCCGTAGCGGTTTTTGAAGGCGCCGCCGAAGGCGATCGCACGCCCATGGTTACGGAGGAGGACATCGCCCACATCGTTGCCTCCTGGACTGGTGTGCCTGTTCAAAAGCTCACTGAAAGCGAGACAGCCAAGCTGCTGAACATGGAGGAGACCCTCCACCAGCGTTTGATTGGCCAAGACGAAGCCGTTAAGGCCGTGTCCCGTGCCATCCGCCGGGCCCGAGTGGGGCTGAAAAATCCCAACCGCCCGATTGCCAGCTTCATCTTCTCCGGCCCCACCGGTGTTGGTAAGACCGAGCTCACCAAGTCGTTGGCGGCTTACTTCTTCGGCAGCGAAGAAGCCATGATCCGGCTTGACATGTCCGAATTCATGGAGCGCCACACGGTCAGCAAGCTGATCGGCTCCCCTCCCGGCTACGTGGGCTTCAATGAAGGTGGCCAGCTCACCGAGGCTGTGCGCCGTCGTCCCTACACCGTGGTGCTATTCGACGAGATCGAAAAAGCTCACCCTGATGTGTTCAACCTGCTGCTGCAGTTGCTCGAAGACGGTCGCCTGACCGATTCCAAGGGCCGCACGGTGGACTTTAAGAACACCCTCATAATCATGACCTCGAACATTGGTTCGAAGGTGATTGAAAAGGGCGGCGGCGGCCTTGGCTTTGAGTTCGGCGGTGGTGACGCGGATGAAACCAACTACAACCGCATTCGCTCGCTAGTCAATGAGGAGCTGAAGCAATACTTCCGCCCCGAATTCCTCAACCGCCTCGACGAAATCATTGTCTTCCGTCAGCTCAACCGCGAGGAAGTCAAAGACATTGCCGAGATCATGCTCAAAGAAGTGTTCGGCAGGATGTTGGAGAAGGGTATTTCCCTATCCGTTACTGAAGCCTTTAAGGAACGGCTGGTCGAGGAGGGCTACAACCCCTCCTACGGCGCCCGTCCCCTACGCCGAGCAGTGATGCGGCTGCTCGAAGATTCGCTGGCTGAGGAATTCCTCACCGGACGGATTGGCGATGGCGACTCCGCCCTGGTGGATGTCAATGAGGACAAGCAGGTATTTATCCGCAAGCAGGCAGCCCTGCCGGCCGAGCCGGAATTGGCTGCGGCTGGAGTTTGAGGGGATTCGGGTCTACCCCGTACCATCACTTGGGGATGAAAGAAGCAGCGGGATGAGCAACTCCCTGAGCCAACACGCCATCGCACCTGCAGAGGTGTTGAGGGGCCCTGGAGCGTGGCTCCAGGGCATCCCGCGGCTAGCTGCCTTGGGCCAGCGCCCACTGGTGCTAGGTCGCAGCGCCGTAACAGCCCAGCTGAGGCAGCAACTGGTTGCCGACCTACACCAGGCTGGGCTCCAGCCCCACTGCGCCGAGTTGCAGTTCGACTGCTGCGAAGAAGACCTGAAAAAGGTCTCTGCCATTTGTCAAAACCAAGGCTGCGATGCAGTTGTGGCCATTGGTGGCGGCAAGGTGCTCGATGCCGGCAAGTTGCTGGCCCACCGGCTGAGTCTGGCCTGCATCACCGTGCCCACCAGTGCGGCCACCTGCGCGGGCTGGACTGCCCTGGCAAACATCTATTCAGTTGAAGGTGCCTTTCTGGGCGATGTGGCCCTGGCCCGCTGCCCAGATCTGTTGATCTTTGACCACGACCTAGTCCGCCAAGCCCCAGCCCGCACCTTGGCAAGCGGCATCGCCGACGCCATGGCCAAGTGGTACGAGTCGTCGGTGAGTAGTGGCGCCAGCGGCGATGGCCTGGTGCAGCAAGCGGTTCAGATGGCCCGGGTGCTGCGCGACCAACTCATGCTGGAAGCTGAATTTGCCCTCCAGGATCCCCACGGCGCCGCCTGGGAGCGGGTAGCTGAAGCCTGCGGGCTCAGCGCTGGCTTGATCGGCGGTATTGGGGGAGCCCGCTGCCGCACCGTGGCTGCCCATGCCGTTCACAACGGCCTCACCCAACTGGAGGCCAGCCATGGCCGCCTACATGGCGAGAAGGTGGGCTTCGGGATCCTGGTGCAGCTGCGGCTGGAGGAGGTGCTCGGCGGCAACCAGCTCGCCGGCCAATCCCGGCGCCAGCTGCTGCCCCTGTTCCGCAAGCTCGGCCTGCCGGTGAGCCTGGAGGAGCTTGGTCTGGCTGAGGCAGGCCTGCACCAGCTGCAGCAGGCCTGCGCCTTTGCCTGCAGCGATGATTCCGATCTGCACCACCTGCCCTTTGCCGTAGGGCCCAACGACCTACTGGCAGCCCTGGTGAGCACCTGCAGCAGCGAGCGCCAGCCCGCGTGAACAGCGAGCCCACAGCCCAGCAAGCCCTGGTGGCGGCAGCGGCCCGCAGCCTGCTGGATCCCCAGGGCAGGGCCTTGGCAGCGCAGGTGCAGTGGTGGCCCCTGCCTGAACTCGGCGAGGAGGGGCCCTGGCCTGTGGCCGTGCTGGGCGAAGGGCCACCGGTGTTGCTGCTGCATGGCTTTGATAGTTCCTTCCTGGAATTCCGGCGTCTGGCCCCCCTGCTGGCCAGCGGCGTGCAGCTATTCATTCCCGACCTTTACGGCTTTGGCTTCTGCCCAAGACCCACCGGCGGCGATTACAGCCCCAGTGGCGTGCTGCGCCACCTGGAGGTTTTGGCGCGGGAAATTAGCAACCGCAATCCCGCCCCCCTCGGCCTGATCGGCGCCTCGATGGGTGGCTCGGTGGCGGTGGAGCTGGCCCGACGCCTGCCCGAGCAGGTGAATCGCCTACTGCTGCTTGCTCCCGCCGGCCTAACTGGCCGTCCCATGCCCCTGCCGCCCCTGCTCGATGGCCTGGGCGTGCGCTTTCTGTCCCTGCCAGGGGTGCGCCGGGGCCTTTGCCGCACCGCCTTCTCCGATCCGGACGCCGCCGTGGGAGCTGCCGAACTGGAGATCGCCTCGCTGCACCTGCAAAGCCCTGGCTGGGCTGATGCCCTGCGGCGCTTTGCCCGCTCCGGTGGCTTCGCCGGCGTCGGCGCCCCCCTGCCCAACCAACCAATCACGGTGCTGTGGGGCGCCAATGACCGCATCCTGCGGGCACCCCAGAAGCGGGCGGCCCTGGCCCTGTTAGGAGAGCGGGTGCGTGAGCTGGATGCCTGCGGCCACTTACCGCACCTCGACCAGACCGCCACCGTCGCGGCCACCTGGCTCGGCGCCCCTTCCCAGCAATGAGCAGCAGCGACGACAAACCAGGCGGCCCGGTGATGCAGCTGCTGGCCAGCGGCCTGCAGCTCTGGGTGCGCCAACAGTCCCAGTCCATCGGCAGTCTCGATATCCAGCTGCAAGGCACTGGCCTGCAACTACTGCGCGGTCGCCTGGCCGGCGTGCAACTGCTGGCCCGCCGGGTGATTTACAAAGACCTCCACTTCGAGCTGGTGGAGCTAAGTAGTGGCCCCATCCAAGTGCACAGCGGCAACCTGCTCAAGGGCAAACCGCTGCAGCTGGAGCGGGCCTTCGAGATCCAGGGCCAGGTGAGCCTCACCGCCGACGGCCTCACCCGCTCCCTCAGCGCCCCCCAGTGGCGCGCCTTAGGCGATGGCCTAGGCGAAGCCCTACTTGGCATCGTGCCCCTGGTGGAACTGCGCATGTGCCGCGACAACCTGGTGTTTGCAGCCCGGGCCCTCGGCACTCCAGACCTGGTCGAGCTGGCCACCACCGTTGTGGCAGCCAGGGGCAGCATCGAAATCAGCTCCGTAGTCGGCAACGTCAGCAGCAGGCTGCCGATGGATCCCAGCATCCACATCAGTGATGCCCGCATAGAAGCAGGCATGGTGCAGCTAATTGGCACAGCCCAGGTGAGCCCTTAGCCCTGCACTAGCCCTGCAAAAGCGGCAACACCAGGGTTACCAGCGAGTAAACCACCGCCGGCACAAACAGATAGCTGTCTATTCGATCCAGGATCCCGCCATGGCCAGGGATGGCATCACCGGAATCCTTTAGGCCTGCATCGCGCTTCATCATCGATTCGGTGAGATCACCCACCAGGGCAAACAGGGCCACCACCGCCCCGAGCACCCCACCGATCAGCCAGCCCCAGCTCCAGCCGATCAAGGTGCCGCCGAAAGCACCCACCGCCACAGCACAGGCCACCCCGCCCAGGGCACCCTCCACCGTTTTGCCAGGGGAGATTGGCGAAAGCGGATGGCGCCCCAGCCGGCGGCCGATCACGTAGGAGCCGATGTCGGTGGCAACGATCAGGAAGCAGGCCAGCAGGGTGAGGGCGAGCCCGGCGCTGGCGGGCCAGGGCTGGCCCGCCAGGTTGGGCGCCAGAGCGTCGCCTGCCAGGTCGCGCAGACGTATCCAGTAGCTGGGCAGAAAACCCAGATAAAACAGCCCGAAAATTGAAGCGGCGATGTCTGCGATGGTGCCGGTGACCGGCTGCAACAGCAGCCAGCCGCAGATCACCGCCCCAGAGGCCGGCAGCACTGCTGCGGCCACATCGCCGGCAAACCAACCGCCACCCACTAAGCCACTGCCACTGGCCAGCTGGGTGGTGACCAGCAGCAGCTGCACCGCCACCAGGGTGGTTTTGGTGGCGGGCCGGATCCCCTTGAACTGGGCCATCCGGAAGAACTCCAGCAGCCCCAAGTGCACGATCACCCCTACGGCCACCGTGAACCACCAGCCGCCAAGCATCACCACCACGAAGCCAAAGCCCCCAGCCAGCCAGCCGCTAAGCAGCCGGGGCAGGGAGGTGGCGGTGCGGGGTTTAGCTGGCTGGGTAGGGGGTATCAACACGCGGCGATCAGGAGGGCTCAGAGCTAGCTGAGCGCTCGGCAGCAATCAAAAACAGTGGTTCAGCCGCAGCCAATTTGGCCTGGCTGCCGCGCCGTTGCATGCGGTGCACGGTGGCCTGCACCACCTGCACATCGCGGGCCTCCAGCTGGCCCAGGGTATCGGTGGCATCCACCAAGCCCTCCAGGCTGGCGGTGCTGATCACCAAGCGCCCGCGGGGCACCAGCGCTTCCCATACCGCCAGCAGCACATCACCCAAGGGCCGTCCCACCTCCAGCAGCACCCGATCTGGGTGGGCGGGCAGCTGGTCCAGATCATCGGGCGCAGCGCCAGCGTGAATGTGCAGGTTGGTGATGCCAAAGCGGTGTCGGTTTTGCTCCAACAACTCGATGGCATCGGGGTCGCGCTCGAGGGTATGCACCGCACCCCTGGGCATCAGCCGGGCGATTTCAAGGGCCAGGGCACCGGTGCCGCCGCCCACATCCCACACCAGGGAATCGGCTCGGGGGCGCAGATGGGCCAGCAGCATCACCCTCAGCTCCATGGGGGTGGGGCTGAAGCCCGGAGCGTCTTCAAAGGCACTATCCGGCAGCCCAGGGGTGACGAAATCCCACTGGTAGGTCGGCTGCTGGGAGGCTTGGCCTAGGTCGGCCGCGGCACTGGAATCCATCGGCCTCCTATCCGGCCACAACCTTCACCGTATCAGCGATCTGGCCTGGCCAAAGGTGCTGCTGCTGCCGCAGCCAGGTAGCCCTAGCCAGATCGATCCGCTCGCCGGGCACCAGCAGGGGAATACCGGGCGGATAGGGACACAGGGGTTCGGCGGCGATCCGTCCAGCTGCCGCCGCCAAAGCCACGACTTCGGCCGGAGCGCGCCAGGCCTCGGCCAGGGGCAGCTCCGGCTCCGCTACCAGCGGCAGCGGTGGCGCGCTGAAGGGTGGCAGGGGTGGTCCCCCCAGGGCACGCCGCAGGCGCAGCAGCTGGTGGGGCAGGCGCCAAAGCAGCCCAGGGGGCGGCGCCATACCCAAGCAAAAAGTGAGCGCCCCAGGTTCAGGCAACTCGGCGATCACACCCCGCTGCAGCAACCATTCATCGGCCTCCAGCCCATTGATTCCCATGGCAGCGGTGTGCAGCACCAACCGCAGCGGGTCGTCATTTGCAACCAGGGGCAAGCCCAGCGCACGGCAGCGGCGCTGCAGGCGCTCGCCGCAGCGCCATGCCGCTTGCCAGCGGCGCCGGCCCGCCGAGCTGGTGAGGTCATCGAGGGCAGCTGCTGCGGAGGCCAGCAGCAGGCCGCTGGGGCTGGAGGTCTGCAGCCACAGCAGGGCCCGGACCACGGCATCGCGATCAGCCCTGCCGCCCTGCAGCAGCAGGGCGGCGCTCTGTGCCAAACCGCCGCCAGCCTTCTGGCCCGAGAGCACCACCAGGTCGGCCCCGGCCGCCAAGGCCTCGCCGCGGCCGTGGGCTTGATCGACCAGCACGGGTAGCCCACGGCCGTGGGCCAATGCCACCAGGGCCGGCAGCTCGGCGCGCTGGCCCTGGTAGCTCGGCGACACCAGCACCAGGGCCGCCAGGGGACCGTCCTGCTCGGCTGCTGCAAGCACCACCTCGAGATGGGCTGGACCCGGTGGCAGCCACAGGCCGCTGGCCGGATCGAAGGGCAGGTCAAACAGCACGGGCCGCAGCTGGCCCAGCACGCAGCCGTGCAGCAGGGAGCGGTGCAGGTTGCGGGGCAGCAGCACCCGGCTGCCAGGGGGAGCGAGGGCTAGCAGGGCTGCCTGCAGCAGGCCACTGGCACCATTAACACCAAACCAGAGCGCCCCCGCTCCAAGCTGGGAGGCACAACGCCGCTGAGCATCAGCGACGGCGCCGGTATCGATCAGGGGACCACCCTGCTCCGGCAGCTCCGGCAGATCCCAGCTGCCCGGCCGCTGGCGCAGCAGGCGCCGCAGGGCAGGAGACAGACCCCGACCACGGCCGTGGGCCGGCAGATGCAGCGGCAGGCCCATGGAAAGAGGGATGGCGTTAATAGAGTCTGCTCAACTAGCCGCTGCCGTGACTTGACCAACGCCGAAGCTGCCAGCGAGCTGGGTTACGACCCAGGCAGAGACCTGCGCTGGTTGCTGTTGCGCCCCTGGGTGCTGATAGCCCGGCTGCTCGTGGTGATCTGGCAACTGTCCAGCCTGGCCCTGGTGTTGGTGGTGCAGGGGAACAGCAGCAATGCCCAGGTGCAGCAACGGCTGGGAAGGCGCATTCTCACCACGCTCACGGACCTGGGCCCCTGCTTCATCAAGGTGGGCCAAGCCCTTTCCACCCGGCCCGATCTGGTGCGGCGCGACTGGCTCGAACAGCTCACCCAGCTGCAGGACAACCTGCCCGCCTATCCCCATGGGATTGCGCTGGCAACCATTGAGCAGGAATTGGGCGCCCCGGCCGACCAGCTATTTGAAGTATTCCCCGACTACCCCGTAGCAGCAGCCAGCCTGGGCCAGGTCTACAAAGCGCAGCTCGCTGATGGCCACTGGGTGGCCGTCAAGGTGCAACGCCCCAATCTGCCCACCATTCTGCGGCGGGATCTAGTGATCATCCGCCTGTTGGCTGTGCTGAGTGCGCCGCTGCTGCCACTCAACCTGGGCTTTGGCCTCGGCGACATCATCGATGAATTCGGCTCAACTTTGTTTGAGGAGATTGATTACCGGCTCGAGGCCAATAACGCCGAACGATTTGCCGATCTGTTCGCCCGCCAACCAGAAGTGACCGTGCCGCGGGTGGAGCGACTGCTATCCAGCCAGCGGGTGCTCACCACCCAGTGGATCAATGGAACCAAGTTGCAGGAACGCCAGGCGCTGGAGGCTCGCAACCTGGACCCCTCGGCCCTGATCCGCACTGGCGTGATCGCCGGGCTGCAGCAACTGCTCGAATTTGGCTACTTCCACGCTGATCCCCACCCCGGAAACCTGTTTGCGCTCTCCGGCAAAACCGGCCCCCTGGGCCATGTGGCCTATGTGGATTTCGGCATGATGGATTCGATCAGCGACAGCGATCGCCTCACCCTCACAGGTGCCGTTGTTCACCTGATCAATAGGGATTTCACCGCCCTCGCGGCTGATTTCGTCAGCCTGGGTTTCCTCAATCCCCGGGCCGATCTCGAGCCAATCATTCCTGCCCTTGAGGAGGTGCTTGGTGGCGCCCTAGGCGACAACGTGGGCTCCTTCAACTTCAAAGCCATCACCGATCGTTTTTCGGAGCTGATGTATGCCTATCCCTTTCGTGTGCCGGCTCGCTTCGCCCTGATCATCAGGGCGGTGGTGAGCCAGGAGGGCCTGGCCCTGCGGCTTGATCCCAGCTTCAAGATCATCAGGGTTGCCTATCCATACGTAGCCCGCCGCCTGCTGGCAGGCGACACCAGTGAGATGCGCGAAAAACTACTTGAGGTGCTCTTTGATCGAGAAGGACGCCTGCAGCTTGAACGACTAGAAAATCTATTGGCGGTTGTGGAGAACGATTCCACTAGTCCCGACTTGCTTCCAGTTGCGGGGGCTGGCCTGAAGCTGCTTCTGGGTCCAGAGGGCAGCAGCCTGAGGCAACGGCTCCTACTTACTCTGGTTCAGGGCGATCGCCTGCACACAGACGATTTGCGAGCCCTGATGGGCCTGATGGGACGTACTTTTTCACCTCGCAAGTTGGTGAGTGGCATGCTGGCGAAACTCACACTGCAACCCGCTTAAACCATAGACATACTTAAACAATGTTCTTAAATATTAGGCTTAAACAATAGATATTTCAACCAACCTGAGGGATCGTCATCCAGCAGAAGGTAATTGCAGTACCACCCAACAGAACCACCACTAGGGGCCAGGTATCATCAAGGCGATTTAGATGCAGCAATAACGCTTGTTTCTCGGCGGGATCTTCAATCGATTCCATCACGGCATAGCGTCGTCCAATCCATAGAACCAACACAAATGCCGTCAGAGTAACTACGTAAGCAACGACGTACACTTGATCAAGGAAGGTAAGAAAGGGCAAATCAGGCAACTTGTCACGATAGGTTTGCTGTAGAAAAACCAGGGTAAGGAGCACAGTGACCGGGATACTGGCACGAGCATCCTGCTCATCAGGGCGCACCTTAAATACCAACAATACCATGGCCATCAACACGGAGAGGGGCAACAACAATCTCCAGAAAGACGACCACGAAGAGGTGCCATAGGAAATCTCAAAGAGGATTTGGCTGTAGTCGTTTTCTTCGCCACCAAGCCCAAAATTCGTAGCGTAGTGGTGCCTGTATTCCGCAATCGACCAGCCGGTATTTAGCCAGCCAATAATGCGTGCATAGAGACCCATGCCGCTGTTGCGTATCTCTGGAATTAAACGGAGATTTTGATAGCTAAGCTGGCCGTCTATATCGTTAGCCTCAATCACAAGTGGCAGACTTATGCTCATGAAAGGATAGTGCCGAAAACTAGCCTTGTCTACATAATAACGACCCACATAGGTAAACAATTGATAGTAACTACCATCTGCAAGCCGCGCGGGAACATTGCCCACCGGCCTAAGGCTTGAATCCTTGTCAGAAAGCAGGGTGTTAAGAACAATAAACATACTCGAAATATCTCCACCGCGAGCCTCCACATAGCGCTGCATAGGCTCCTCCCAGCGCAGCCAAACATAGCCATTACTCGAATAGGTTGGCACCGTTAGATCAAGCTCATAATTGCTAGTTGAATACACTCCTACTTCTACCTTGTATTGGGCTCTCTCAAACTCAGCCCGATCCACCCGTTCCTCCCCGGCGCTGAGCTGGTCTCCCCGCATGGCGCTCCACACACCAAGGGCAGGCTTTTCGCCGAAGGGCAAGGTGGTGAGAGCACGGGACGCGGAAGAGAGACGCAAAGAGTCGCGGCTTAGCACTGGGCTCACATCAATGCGCCCGATCCCCAAAATTGCCAGGATGGCCGCCAGAACAACGGCAACCATCGCCAGCACGTTCCAAGGCCTTTGCCTGCGCTTACCCATGCCCAACCGCTGCAGTTTGCTGAAGTTAAGTCCGAAAGCCGGTTGGGGGCGAGTGGGCACCGCAGCGGCTTTGGCCTTGACGCTGAGCCTGCCTGCCCTGGCATCAACAGAAATGGTGCTGGGGCAGTCGGCGGCCCTCAGCGGCCCCTCCGGCATGCTCGGCAGCGAATACCGGGAAGGGGCTCTGGCCTATTTCGCCGAAGTGAATCGCCAAGGTGGCGTCCATGGCAAGCGACTGAAGCTGCTGAGCCTCGACGACCGCTACGACCCACCTCTCACCCTGCGCAACACCAAGCAGCTGGTTGAACGCGACAAGGTGTTTGCTTTATTTGGTTACGTGGGCACCCCCACCGTCAAGGCGGTGTTGCCCTTGGTTGAGACACAGAAAATTCCACTAATAGCTCCACTCACCGGCGCCCAGCTGCTACGCCAGCCCCATCGCCCCATGGTGTTCAACCTACGTACCAGCTACCACATGGAAATTGACCGGATGGTCGACTACCTGGTGCGCAGCGGCCGCCATCGCGTTGCGGTTGTCTATCAAAACGATGCCTTTGGTAAAGACGGCCTCAAGGGATCTCTCAAGGCCTTGAGACGCCATGGCCTCAAGCCAGTGGCCACTGCCAGCGTTGAGCGCAACTCAAACCAAACCGGCGGGGCAGCCAGCATGGTGCAAAACGCCAATGCCAACGCGGTTTTGGTGATAGCGGCCTACCCGAGCTCGGCCTCCTTAAGCCGCGAGATGCGGCGGCGCGGCAGCACAGCCCAGCTGATGAACGTGTCGTTTGTAGGTACCAGCGCCCTGCGGGCCTCGCTGCAAAGCCATGAGGCCAGTGGCATTGGCGTGGCCCAGGTGGTGCCTTTCCCTTGGAACGAAAGGGTGCCAGTGGTGAAGGAATACCAGAAATTAATGCGCCGCCAGCAGGCCAAACCCCAATTCGGCTTCATCAGCCTCGAGGGCTTCCTTGCCGCCAAGATGACGGTGGAAGGCCTGCGTCGGGCCGGGCCGGCGCCAACCCGCCAACGCTTTGTGACCGCGCTTGAAACGATGCGCGATTTAGACCTTGGCGGCTACCGGGTGCAACTGGGTCCCCAGGACCACAACGGCAGCAGCTTCGTCGAACTCACCTTCCTGGGTTCCCAGCGCTGGGAACCGTGAGGGCCTAGGGTCTCGGCCACCCAGACCAGTCTCAGCAGATGGCCAGCCTGCCCCTCGACGCCATGGACAGCAGCGCCCTGCCGGACGGCTGGATGTATGCCGACCTCGATGCGAGTGACATCCTGCTGGAATATGCCCAGATCATCCAGCCCCCCTACCTAGTAGCTGGTGTGGGTCTGGCCATCGGCGTGCTCTGCGGGCTCACCTTCGCCAAATTGGTAGAAAACAAGCTGGAGGGCTGGAAACAGGATCGCCTGCCCCTGCTACCGCTTGGCAGTTTTGCGGTCACCCTGCCTTACTTCGGCGTGGTGATCGGCATCACCCTGTTTATTGGCGGCAGCCTGCAGGTATTCGGTTTCTCGGCGGGGGTTGCCCTGCTGGTTTCTTTTGTGTTGTCGATTGCCACAGCTGGCGCCCTGTGGGTGCAGCTGGAAAGGCTTATGGCTCAGGTAGAAGCAGGCACCTTCAGCGCAGTCGACTTCGACAACTTCGATCAGTTTTTCTAATTTTACTACTTAAAAAGACATCGGCTTGCCCCTGAAATAAGCGGCAAAATCAAGATAATCACCAAAAGAATATATACATAGCTGCCATATCATCGCTTGAATTGGTTCAAAAATTCCCCAATTAAACCTAAATATTTCATCCCACCATCAGCCGGAGCAAAATTATGGCAAGTGAGCCTTCAAACCAGACAAGCGCTGGACCCGCCGATATGCTGCGCGAGCGTCTAACTAGCGGCAGGGGGCGACTAGCGGTAATTGCTGCTACGACAGGCGTCTGGGGAATGGATCTTCTGCTGGTTAATCATCTGCGGCATCGCAGCTTGATTGCTCCAAATCTCAGCGATTTGGTACACCGCATCGACATCATTGCCACAATTGCCTTCATCGCCGTAACAATCGGGCTAACGGTCAGCCTATTTCGCGGCAAAAACCGCCATCTGTTCCGCTGGGCCCTGGCCTATCTGCTGTTTTCAATGCTTCAGGTGATAGCCAACGTGCTGTCCATGGTTGCAACTGCTGGCAGCCATCAAGGCGGTGGACTGGCAGGATTGTGGGATGTGGCAGCCGTCTATATGGAAAGCGTACTCGTATTTATGTTTGTCTATATCTTTCTTGATGTCAGCACTCCAGGCGGTGCATTTATTTGGCCCAGCCGACAGGGAGAAGAACCACCAGAACCCCACATCATCGACTACCTGTTTATCTCGATGAACGTCAATTCCACCTACGGACCCACATCTGAAGCCGTTATGTCACGGAGAGCCAAGCTCGTTATGGCTCTTCAGGTTCTTCTTGCCATCGTGATGTTGACAGTACTGATTGCTCGCAGCGTCAGCTCCACCGGCTGAGTCAGCTCAAGCCACCAGATAACCCTCAAGCATGCCTGACTGGGCCCGTACGCCTTCGAGGGCTTTGCGCTCCAGATTGCGAGTTTTGTCGCGGCTCATGCCCAATTGCTTAGCAATGGCACTGAGGCTCATCGGCTCCGAGCTCTCTTGCGGCTCCCCAGCCTCAATCCCGTAACGCATCTTCAGCACCCGCCCCTGCAGCTCCGGCAGTTGCTCAAGCAGCGCTCGCAGGTCGCCCTTTAGGCACTCTCCATCCACCCGCTCCTCCGGCAGCTCCGCATCTCCTGCCAGCAG
>NZ_PXXO01000012.1 GCF_003011885.1 Cyanobium usitatum str. Tous | reverse complement strand
CAGTGCTGCACAAAAGCAGCAGCTAAGCGCAGACCAGCGAAGGCGAAACGAAGTGGAAGGATGCTTTGGATCAGGAAAGAGAAAGTATTCACTAGATTTGATTATGGCTCGGCTTAGCAAAGGTGCAGAAAACTCGATTTCCATGGCCTTTGTGGTGATGTGCGCAGAGAAGATCCGGAGGCTCCTCCGCCTCTTTTTATCACTATTTTGCCTGGTTATGCAACTGGAAATGGCCAGGTTGTCTCTGGATGGGACTCAGGAACATTTGGCAGCTTGAAACACACAAATCACTGGCCACTGGATAACCGTGAGTTTGGGCTGCCTACACCCTGCTATTTGGCTGCAATCGAATCCAGCGTGCGGTTCGCTTTTTCAGGAGTCCCTCATTTGGCAACTCGGTCACGGATCCCAGTGCTGGTGGTCGGTGGTGCTCGATTTCTTGCGGTTGGTGCGGGATTTCTGACGCAGGGAGGAATCGTGACCAGCACTACCGCCCGGCGGTGTGGTGGTACCTATAACCCTGCGACTGTTCGGAAGCGCACCATGTCTGGCGAAGACGCCTCTCGGTTGATAGACGACACCTTGGACTTGGTGCACCAGCGGCTCCAGGACCTGCAGGCCCAAGCCCTGCCCCGCGAGCAGCACGCCTTGGCCGAAGAATTCCGCGAATGGCGCCATCCCGTTGGCGGCCATATCGATTTGATGGTGTTTCCCGGCCTGGCCAATCCCTGAGCTGGGTGCTCGATCTGCGGGCGCTTTGGCGCTGAAATGGGGTCATGCCAGACCCCGCCGGATTTGCTGACACCATCGCCGCCGTGGCCACCGCTGTGGCTCCAGGCGAGGGCAGTGTGGCGATCGTGCGGATTTCTGGCCCCGAGGCCGAGCCGATCGGCCATCAATTGTTTGTGGCCCCAGGCAGCCAAAGCTGGGACAGCCACCGGGTGCTTTACGGCCATGTGGTGGATCCTGCTAGTGGCGAGCGGCTCGACGAAGCCCTGCTGTTGTTGATGCGGGCCCCCCGCAGCTTCACCCGGGAAGACGTGGTGGAACTTCACTGTCACGGCGGCTTGGTGGCGGTGCAGCGGGTGCTGGAGCTGGTGCTGGCGGCTGGGGCGCGGCGGGCCCTGCCGGGGGAATTCAGCCAGCGGGCCTTTTTAAACGGCCGGCTCGACCTCACCCGCGCCGAGGCGATCAGCGAAATGATCACGGCCCGCAGCCGCCGGGCGGCCCAGCTGGCCATGGCTGGCCTCGATGGCGGTCTGCAGCTGCGCATCGGCGCCCTGCGCGAGCGGCTGCTGGATCAGTTGGCGGAGCTGGAGGCGCGGGTGGACTTCGAGGAAGACCTACCCCCCCTCGATGGTGCGGCGGTGACCGCGGAACTGGAGGCGGTGCGGCTTGAGCTGGAGCAGCTTGTGGCTGAGGCGCGCCAGGGGGAGCTGCTGCGCCGGGGCCTGAGGGTGGCGATCGTGGGCCGGCCCAACGTGGGCAAATCCAGCCTGCTCAATCTGCTCAGCCTGCGAGAGCGGGCGATCGTGACCGACCTACCCGGCACCACCCGCGACCTGCTGGAAAGCGAGCTGGTGCTCGACGGCGTGCCGCTCACCCTGCTCGACACCGCCGGCATTCGCCCCACCAGCGACCGGGTTGAGCAGCTGGGCATCGAGCGCTCCCGCCAGGCCCTGGCCGCCGCTGATGCGGTGCTGTTGCTGTTTGATCTGGAGGCGGGCTGGAGCCTGGAGGATCAGGCCCTGCGGGAGCTGGTGCCCGAGGGCGTCGTGCTGCTGGTGGCAGGCAACAAGGCCGATGGGGCTGGCCTGCCGGTGGGTCTGGTGCCCCCGGGGGATGGGGAGCCGGCAGATGTGCGCTTCAGCGCCCTCACTGGCGCCGGCCGCGACGAGCTGGTGGCGGAGTTGCTGCGCCGCTGCGGAGCTGGCTGCCTTGAAGGGGTGCAGGTGGCACTCAATGCCCGCCAACGGGATCTGGCGGCGGCGGCAGCCCTGAGTCTGGGGGCGGCCCTTGAGGCTGCGGCGCAGCAGCTGCCCTGGGACTTCTGGACGATTGACCTGCGCGCCGCCGTGCGTGCCCTCGGCGAGATCACCGGCGAGGCGGTTAGCGAGGCGGTGCTGGATCGGGTGTTTTCGCGTTTCTGTATTGGCAAGTAGGGCTCTTACAAAACTGCCTCTTGCCAAACTGCATCCACTTGATGGTGTGCGTCGATGGCCAGCCCCCGCGCCCTGCTCGCTGCCGTGGCTATTTGCGCTGGCCTGGTGCCAGGGGCAGGAGCTGCTGAAAAGTCGGCGGCGGCGGCCCTGGCCCAGTGCAAAGCACCAGCGGCTGGCACCTTTGTGGTGCTCGGGAGCGGTCAGCAGCGGGGTGAACCCACGGCCCTGATGATGCAGGAGCGCTGGTTTGCCGATGGCCGTATCGAAGGGGTGCGCTACCTGCGGGAGGGGCGCCGTTTTACGGAAGATCGCTACAGCGGTCAGGTGAAAGCCGATGCCAACTGTTGGGCATTAGTTGAGCGCCAGGGTTCGGCCGGGGCGATGGCTGACGCGGTCGCCCTGGATGGCCTGGGCCGGCCGCGCACTTCCCTGGTGGTGGCACCTAGTGAGGTGCTGTCGTTGCGCTACGTGGCCCAGGCCCCAGGCGCTTGCCGGCCGGAGCAGCTTGATGGCCTGGTCACCAGCCAGCAGCAGGGCCAGAGCTGGCTGGCCGGCAGTTGGCAGCCCAATGCGGTGGTGCAGCGGGAGTGGTGGCAGGCAGGGACGGTTCAGGGCCTGGCGTTGTCCAGTTACGCCGGCCGCCAGGACCGGGCCACCTACAGCGGCAATCTCAAGCTGGCTGCCAGCTGCCTGGGTTCGATGACCCAGAGAGATTCTGCGGGCGCCTCCTACAACTACAAGGTGGTGTTGCTAGCCAATGGTGGCGGCTACGTCTACCTGCAGACCGACCCAGACAATCTCACCCTCGGTTTGCTGCAGCATCAGCGCTGAGGCCGGAGGCCCCAGCGGGCGGCGAGGAACACCAGGGCCATCAACCCATAGCCGAGAGCCCAGCTCTGGCCCACGCCCCAGCCCAGCTGCAGCACGGTGTCGGAGCTGGTGAATTGCCAGGCGTGGATCACACCAAACCAGGACAGCACGGCTGCGATGGCTGCGCAGGCCGCTGCCGCCAGCAGGCGGGCCTCGATCACGTACACGAGCATGCCCGCCAGCAGCATCGCCGTGATGATCTGGCCTTGCTCAAGGGCGAAGGCCCCGGCGGCCCACACATCGGCCTGGGTCAGGGGCGCCAGCATGGCTGGTCCAAAGGGGTTGGCGGCCGTGCCGCTGCCACCGGCCCGCAGCCCCGCTTTCAGCATCAGGGCGCCCCAGCCGGCCAGCCCGGGCAACAGCCCCAGGGCCACGGCCGGAGCATGGCGAGGCGGCGTGGCCTGGAAGGCCTGGGCAGCGATCACCAGGCCGATGTAAAGCACGATCGCCATACCGGCTTCAATCGGCACCAGTTGGCCGACCACTCCAAACAAGCCCAGCAGGCAGGCGGCGCCCATCACCACGCCATTGAGCCAGGAGTAGCCAATGCGGGCGCCCATGGCCTTCCAGCCCGGGTGGCCGATGTAGATGGTGGTGGGAAAGCAGGAGCCCAAGGTGGCGGCGGCCAGGGTGCCGATGCCATTGATCAGCATCGAGCTGGGCACCGGATAGCGATCGCCGGCGGCTTCGGCGCTCTCCAGGTTTTGCAGCGAGCCGATCACATTGAAAAGTCCCATCGGCACGATCACCCCAAACCAGGGCACTAGCTGGCCGCGCGCCTGCCACAGGTCTGCCAGCTGCAGCTTGGGTATGTGGAGCCCAATCAGGGCCGTGCTGCTCTGCCAGCGCACCGGATCGAGGTCGATCAATCCATTGGCCCAGGCCAGGGCGATGCCCAGCAGCACGGCCACCAGGCCGGCGGGCACCGGCCAGCGCACCGGGGCGTAGTAGCCCACCAGGATCACGGCCAGCACTGCCAGCCCCACCACCGGTTGGGCGTAGGTGCGCAGCAGGAAGCCCAAGGCGATGTAGCCGAGGGCAATGCCAGCCAGGGTGGAGAGCAGGGCTGCGCGAGGCAGCCAGCGCTGCAGGCTGTTGCCGATGAAGGCACCGGAGCATTCGATCAACCCCGAACCCAGGCAGGCGATCAGCCCCGCTCGCCACGAGAGGGTCACCGCTGCGGCTGGATCCAGGCCCTGGCTTATGGCCGTCAGCTTCACCGGCAGCATCACCAGAAACACATAGGCGAACAGGCTCACCGTGTTGATGCCGTAGGGCAGGGCGGTGCGGTCGTCGCGGCCCTCGCGTAGGTCGAGTTGAAAGGCCTGGCGGGCGTAGGCCAGGTTGCCCACCACCAGGCTGATGCCGGTGGCCGGCAGGATCGCGCCGAATATCAGGCTGTCGGGGTAGCCGAGCACGCCGCGGCAAAGGGACACGATCAACAGGATCTGGATCAGGTTGTCGAGCCCGAGGCCGAGGAAGCCATCGAGGTCACCGGCGGTCCACCAGCGGGGTTTGGACATGCCAGCGCTCTGATGCGAACTGCCCATCAGACTGGCACCACCCATCATGGGAAGGCCTGCTCCGGAGGGGTAATGCCTGCTGCCCATCTGCCCATCACCCCCGAGCTGGAGCCGCAGCTGCGCTCCTGGCTGGCAGAAGATATTGGCCGCGGCGATCTCACGGCTGCGGCCCTGGCTGGTCGCCCTGGCCGGGCCCACTGGCTGGCCAAGGCGCCAGGGGTCTTTTGCGGCGGGGTGCTGGTGGAGCCGCTGTTCCGCTTGCTGGATCCGGCGCTGCGGCTGCAGTTGCTGGTGGCTGATGGTGAGCCGGTGGTGGCAGGCCAGCGCTTGCTGGAGCTGGAGGGTGGGGCCGCTGCCCTGGTGGCCGGCGAGCGCACGGCCCTCAACCTGGCGATGCGGCTTTCCGGCATCGCCACTGCCACCGCTGCCCTGGTGGCCGAGCTCGAGGGCACGGGCGTGCGCCTTGCCGACACCCGCAAAACCACGCCGGGTCTGCGTCGACTTGAAAAGTACGCCGTGCGCTGCGGGGGCGGCAGCAACCACCGCCAGGGCCTCGATGACGCCGCCATGCTCAAGGAGAACCACCTGGCTTGGGCGGGTGGGGTGGCTGGTGGTTTGGAGGCGGCGATCGCGGCGGTGCGGGCCCATGCTCCTTGGCCGGCCCGGGTGATTGTGGAGGCGGAAACGGCGGCTGAGGCGGCAGCGGCGGTGCAGGCGGGCGCCGATGGGGTGCTGCTGGATGAATTCCTGCCGGCCCAGTTGCGGCAGCTGGTGCCCGAGTTGCGCAGCTTGGCCGGCGGCCGCCGGTTGGTGCTGGAAGCCTCCGGCGTGCAGCCCGAGCAGCTAGGCGACTACGCCAGCAGCGGCATCGACCTGATCTCCACCAGCGCGCCGATCACCCGCAGCGCCTGGCTTGATCTCAGCATGCGGTTTGATTTTTGAGCCCAGTTGGCAAAGCTGCGTTGGCAGTGGCGCCGAGCCTCTGCATACTTCTGTTAGTTCATGTCGAGGTTGGGTGGCAGCACCAAAGCGCAGCTTTTCCAAGCGCAGCTCTCGCTTAGCTGGCCTTGGTCGCCGGCTGGCTGCTGGCGTGGGGGCTTTCGGACTGCTGGCCGCAATGCCGGCGGCGGTCCAGGCCCAATCCCAAACCAAACCCCCAGCCAAGCCCCAGCTGGAGGGGGCGGTGCAGCGGGCAGCGCGCAGCGGCGAGCTGGTGCTGAGTGGTTTCGCCGACGTCCCGCCCCTAATGATGCTGAGCCCCCAGGGCCAGCCCTCCGGCTACGGCATCTTGGTGGCTGAACGCATTGCCGCTGAGCTCAGCCAGGCCGTGGGCCGGCCTGTGAAGGTCCGCTTTGCGCCGATTGGGGATCCGGCCAGCCTGGTGAACAGCATCACCAGCGGCAAGGCGGATCTTGCTTGCGGTCTGCCGTTCAGCTGGGGGCTGGACATGCAGGTGGATTTCTCCCTGCCGATCGGCCTTTCCGGCGTGAGACTGCTGGCGCCCAGCGGGCGTTTTGATGGCAGCCCGGCCGCTCTGGCGGGACGGCGGATCGGGGTGGTGCGCCAGTCGCTTGGTGAAACCGAACTGCGGGGCATGCAGCCCAAGGCCACGCCCGTTGCCTTCGATAGCCTCAAAGCTGCCGTGGCCGCCATGCAGGCCGGCAGCGTCGATGGCGTAATTGGCGACACGATCGTGCTGGCGGGGCTGGTGCTCCAGCAGGGTCTGCCCGGCTTGGCCCTCAGTCCGGCTTTGCCCTACGAGGCCTATGCGGTGAGCTGTGTGCTCGCCGAAAACGACTCGGCCTTCCGCAACGTGGTCAATCTGGCGATTGCCCGGCTGCTCCAGGGCTATCTCGATGGCCAGCCAGACACGGTGACCGCCGTGAACCGCTGGCTCGGTCCGGCGAGTGCGCTGGGATTGCCCGAGTCTGCGATCCGCGCCAGCTTTGAGGCTGTGCTGTTGGGGGTTGAGACGATTCGCCCCGTTCTTGAAGGTCAGGCTGCTTCGACCGCCCGCTGATCCCCTCGCTGAAATCCTTTTTGCAGTTGTTATGGCGTTCTTGAACCGCTCCCATCTCTTCGGCCTGTTGCTGCTGGCCTCCCTGCCCCTCGATGGGGCGGCGGCCCTGGCCTTGGCCAGCGCCCAGCACGAGCCTTCAGCCCAGGGCCAAACCGCAGCTAAACCAACCTCCCTCAGCATTGAGGAGCGGCTGAGCCGAATTGCGGCGGCAGTGCAGGAGCGCGACGGTACCGAAGCCTCTGGCTTGCCCGATGACGCCGTGTCCTACGTGTTCGTCAACGGCGGGGGCATGGGCTGGGGCAACGGCGGCTTTCGCAACGGCGGCTTCTATAACGGCGGTTTCAACAACGGAGGCTTCCGCAATGGGGGCTTCTATAACGGCGGCTTCCGTAATGGCGGCTTCCGCAATGGGGGCTTCCTAAATGGTGGTGGTCGCTACTGGCGCTGATCGCTCCCCAGGCTGCTGAAGTGGAAAGCCAGGCTTACGGCCCCGTGCGGCTGCTGGTGGTGCAGCCCACCCCCTACTGCAACCTCGATTGCGACTATTGCTATCTGCCCGATCGGGGTGATCGCACCCAGCTCTCCCTGGAGCTGCTGGAGGTGGCGGTGGAGCGGGTGCTCGATAGCCCCTATTTCGAGGGTCAATTCACCCTGCTTTGGCATGCGGGCGAACCTCTTATGGCGCCAATCGCCTTCTACGACCAAGCCAGTGCTCGCCTGCGCCAGCTGCTGGAGCGGCGCGGCCTGCCCGCCGGCACGATCGTCCAGTCGCTGCAGACCAATGCCACCGTGATCAATGGGGCTTGGTGCGACTGCTTTGAGCGCAATGACATTCACGTAGGGGTGAGCATGGACGGCCCTGCCTTCCTGCATGACGCCCACCGGGTTACCCGCACCGGCCTGCCCACCCATGGGGCGGTGATGCGGGGGATCGACTGGCTGGTGCGGCGCCAGATTGCTTTTCAGGTGATCTGTGTGCTCACCGCCGACGCCCTCGACCATGCCGATGGCCTGTTTGATTTCTTTCTCGAGCACGGCATCACTGACGTGGGCTTCAACATGGAGGAAACCGAAGGTGAAAATGCCGCCTCCAGCCTCAAGGCCCCCCGCGCGGAGCAGCGCTATCGGGTGTTTCTAGAGCGGTTTTGGCAGCGCTGCATGGAGCAGCCAGGGAGCCTGCGCCTGCGGGAATTTGACGGGATCGTCAGCCTGGCCTGCAGCAATGCCCGCATGGCCCAAACCGACATGAATGCTCCCTTCGCGATCGTCAATGTGGACGCCCGCGGCAATGTGTCGACCTTTGATCCCGAGTTGCTGTCGGTGCCCACCGCCGAATACGGCGATTTTGCTTTTGGTCATGTGTTGCACGACAGCCTGGAAGCCATCGCCGCCACTGACAAATTGCAGCGGGTGCTGCAGGAAATTCACTCCGGTGTGGAACGCTGCCGCCAGGAGTGTGAGTACTTCGGGCTGTGCGGGGGTGGTGCGGGCAGCAACAAATATTGGGAGCACCGCAGTTTCGACTGCACCGAAACCCAGGCTTGCCGCTATCGCATCAAGCTGGTGGCCGATGTAGTGCTGCAGGGAATGGAGGCAGACCTGCAGCTGGCTGGGGAGGGATGATCACAGCAAGTGCCTGCCGCCACTGCGGCCCACCGTTGCCATGCTGACCGTTCTCCACGCCCTGCAGGGCCAGCTTCTGGCAGCGATGCAGCGGGCCTTCCAGGAGGCGGGCCAGCCCCTCGATCCCCAGCTGGCGCCAGCGTCTAAGCCGGAATTCGGCGACTTCCAGGCTAATGGGGCCCTGCCCCTGGCCAAACCTCTGGGCCAGCCGCCCCGGGCTATTGCCACGGCGATCGTGAAGCAACTTACGGCCGATCCCGCCTTTGCTGAGCTCTGCCTGGAGCCCCAGATTGCTGGGCCCGGCTTCATCAACCTCACCCTGCGGCCCGAGCGGCTGGCGGCTGAGCTGCAGGCCCGCCTCGGCGATCCGCGTCTAGGGGTGCCGACGGTGGAGATGCAAGCCCCGGTGATTGTGGACTTCTCCAGCCCCAACATCGCCAAGGAGATGCACGTGGGGCATCTGCGCTCCACGATCATTGGTGATGCTCTGGCGCGGGTGCTGGAGTTTCGCGGCCACCCGGTGCTGCGGCTCAACCATGTGGGCGATTGGGGTACCCAATTTGGGATGCTGATCACCCACTTGAAACAGGTGGCGCCAGAGGCTCTCACCATGGCCGATGCGGTGGATCTGGGTGATCTGGTGGCCTTCTATCGCCAGGCCAAGGCCCGCTTTGATGACGACGAAAGCTTCCAGACCACCTCCCGGGAGGAGGTGGTGAAGTTGCAAGGGGGCGATCCGGTGTCGCTCAAGGCTTGGGGATTGCTGTGCGACCAGAGCCGCCGCGAATTTCAGAAGATCTACGACCAGCTCGGTATCCGTCTCACCGAGCGCGGCGAATCCTTCTACAACCCCCACCTGCAGGCGGTGGTTGATGACCTCAGGGCTGTCGGGCTGCTGGTGGTCGATGCCGGCGCCGGTTGTGTGTTTCTTGAGGGGGTGAGTGGCAAGGACGGCCAGCCCCTGCCGCTGATCGTGCAGAAGAGCGATGGCGGCTTCAACTACGCCACCACCGACCTGGCGGCGATTCGCTATCGCTTCGCCCCTGGGCCGGGCGGCGATGGGGCCAGCCGAGTTATCTATGTGACCGATGCGGGCCAGGCCAGCCATTTTGCTGGCGTATTCCAGGTGGCCCAGCGGGCGGGCTGGATTCCCTCCCCCTGCGGCGTCGAGCACGTGCCCTTCGGTTTGGTGCAGGGCGACGACGGCAAAAAGCTCAAGACCCGCTCCGGCGACACGGTTCGACTCAAGGACCTGCTCGATGAGGCGGTGGAGCGCACAGAGGCTGATCTGCGTCAGCGCCTTGCCGATGAGCAGCGCAGCGAAGACGAGGCCTTCATCCAGCAGGTGGCAACCTCCGTGGGCTTGGCGGCGGTGAAGTACGCCGACCTCAGCACCAATCGGATCACCAACTATCAGTTCAGTTTTGATCGGATGCTGGCCCTTACGGGCAACACGGCGCCCTATCTGCTCTATGCGGTGGTGCGCATCGCCGGCATCGCCCGCAAGGGCGGCGATCTTGGGGCTGGCGCCGTTGCCTCACTCACCTTCAGCGAAGCGCAGGAGTGGGCGCTGGTGCGGGAGCTGCTCAAGTTTGATGGGGTGATTGCTGAAGTGGAGCAGGAGTTGTTGCCCAATCGGCTTTGCAACTACCTGTTTGAGCTCAGCCAGGTGTTCAACCGCTTCTACGACCAGGTGCCGGTGCTCAAGGCCGAGGAGCCGGCCCGCTCTTCCCGCCTCGCGCTCTGCCGTCTAACCACCGACACCCTTTCCCTGGGCCTGGGCCTGCTGGGCATTCCCACCTTGGAGCGGATGTGATGGAGCCCCAGGCGCGCCCCGAGGTTGAAGGGCTCCAGGCCTACAGCGCTCCGCTGGAGGGCCGCCGGGGATTGCTTCGGCTCGACTTCAACGAAAACACCGTGGGGCCGAGTCCGCAGGTGGTGGAGGCAATCCGCGCCATTCCCCCCGATCAGTACGCCGTCTATCCCGAGTACGACGGCCTGCGGGAGGCGGTGGTTGCCAATCTCGCCGCATCTGGCCTCGGCCAGCCGCTCACCCCAGAGCAGATCGGCCTCTTCAACGGCGTAGACGCGGCGCTTCATGCCATTTTTCATGCCTACGGCGACCGGGGCGACACGCTGCTGACCACATCGCCCACCTTCGGCTACTACACCCCCTGCGCCCAGATGCAGGGCATGGCGATTGAGGCCATCCCCTACCGGCTGCCGGATTTTGGCTTCCCCCTGGAGGAACTGCGGGCGGCACTACAGGGCTGCCCACGCATCTTGCTGATCTGCAATCCCAACAACCCCACCGGCACCCGGCTAGCTCCGGAGCTGATCCTGGATCTAGCGGCCTCGGCGCCGGGCACTCTTGTGGTGGTGGATGAGCTCTATGAGGCCTTCACTGGCGACAGCCTGCTGCCATCCGCCGATTTCGCTGCCACCCCGAATCTGCTGGTGCTGCGCTCCCTGGCGAAGACCGCCGGCCTGGCTGGTCTTCGCATCGGTTTTGCCATTGGGGCGGCGCCGGTGATTGATCGCATCGGGCGCGTCACGGGGCCCTACGACATCAACAGCTTTGCGGTAACTGCCGCCCATGCGGCCTTGGCGGACCAGGCCTATGTGGACAGCTATGTGGCCGAGGTGCTGCGGGCCCGCACCTGGCTGGTGCAGCAGTTGCAAGCGGCCGGTGTGCGCCACCACGCCGCAGGTGGCAACTACCTGCTGATCTGGCCCGAGCACCCGGTTGAGGAGGTGGAGCAGAGGCTGGGGCAGGCGGGCATCCTGGTGCGCTCGATGGCGGCCAAACCTCTGATCGACGGCTCCTTGCGGGTGAGCATCGGCACCACCGAGCAGATGCAGCGCTTCTGGACTGCCTATCTGCAGGCCCCTTAGCGCACCACTTCGATCACCATGCCATCGCCGAGCTTGCCCGGCAGGCTGAGGGTGCGGCCGGGGCGCTTCACCGGGGTGCCGGCCATCGCGTCAAGGAAAGGTTGCAGCGTGGTTTGGTCGCAGTCTTTGGGTGTTTTGCCGCTGACAAATTGCACCGGGATCACGCGGCGGGGCTGGAGCTCGCGCACCACCTCGGCGGCTTCAGCACCGGTGTACACCTTGGCTCCGCCACCAACGCCGATGATAAGTACGTCGGGACGACCCAAAATCACCTTGTCGGCGGGGCTGAGCCGGGCCGCGGTGCCACCTAGGTGGGCGATGTCGAGGCCGCCCTGCTTCCAGCGCCACAGGGTGGATTGGCCGAATCGGCGCCCACCAACGCGGTCATGGGGGCCGGCGATGCCCTCGATTGAAAGGCCACTCACCTTGAAGGAGCCTGGATCCACCAGCATCTTGCCTTTGGCCACCGGGGCACCTTCATCCAGTAGTCGGCTGCTGGCCAGGATCACCGTGGCACTCACCCGGGGTTCGGCCAGTCCGGCGGCACAGGCCACTGCTTTAAAGGGGTTAACCAGCACGCTGGCCCCGCCACCACTGATCAACAGGGCGCTGTGGCCGTAGCTGGTGATCGTGACGCCGCTGCCTGCGAGGGCTGGGCCAGTTGCCAGCAATGCGGCGCCCAGGCCGAGCGAACTCAAGGTGAGAGCAGCGAAGGTGGGCAGCGGGCGCATGGAGAAGCGGCAATCGCTGTGAAGCTAACCCAACTGACTTGCTGTGGCTGGCTGGCTGGCCTGACGCAGAAAATTGGCCAGCAGGGCGTGACCCTCCTGCGTGAGCACGCTCTCGGGGTGGAACTGCACTCCCTGAATGTGGGTGAAATCGCGGTGGCGCAGGCCCATGACCGTGCCGTCCTCGAGCCAGGCGGTGATTTCGAGGCAGTCGGGCAGCGTCTCGCGCTCGGCGATCAGGCTGTGGTAGCGGGTGGCGGTGAGCGGGTTGGGCAGTCCCTCAAACACACCTTGGCCGCTGTGGAGCACCGGCGAGGTCTTGCCGTGCATCAGCTCTTTGGCGCGCACCACCTTGCCGCCATACACCTGGGCGATCGACTGGTGGCCCAGGCACACCCCCAGGGTCGGGATGGTGGGGCTGAGCTCCCGCAGGACCTCCAGGCAGACGCCTGACTGGTCGGGGTCGCCGGGGCCCGGTGAAATCAAGATGGCGTCCGGGGCCAGCGCACGGATCTGCTCCAGGCTCAGGGCGTCGTTGCGTTCCACCCTCACCTTGGCCGCGATCGGGTGCTCAGCGGCCAGCTCGCCCAGGTACTGCACCAGGTTGAAGGTGAAGCTGTCGTAGTTGTCGAGAACGAGAAGCATCGCCGCGCCTGGCCTGCCCCCATTCAAAGGCCCAGCCGGCTCAGCAGCGGCGGCACAAGCAGCAGCAGGGCGATCATCAGTGACGACAGGGCCGCCACCAGCACCGCCGCCGCGGCGCAATCCTTGGCGATGCGGGCCAGGGGGTGGAACTGGCGGCCGATGGCCAGATCCACCACCGCTTCGGTGGCGGTGTTGAGCAACTCCAGCACCAGCACTGCCGCCACGGTGAGTACCAGCACGGCCAGCTGGGCCGTGGGTAGTTGCAGCCACAGCCCCAGGCCAAAGACCACCGCCCCGGTGATCACATGGATGCGGAAGTTGCGCTGGCTGGCAAAGCCATAGGCCAGGCCCTGGGCGGCATAACGAAAACTCGCCGGCAGGTCACTGGCCACAGTCCAGGCCCGGGCCCTGAGGCGGCGCCCACGAGTTTCTGGGGTCGGTAAGGGGCGCAGATTGATCATGGCTCCGCTGGCACCTTAACCAGCCTTTCCTGGCGCGCCAGCATGGCGGCGAGGCTGGTTTCGTCGGGGTGGTCCCAGCCCAGCAGATGCAGCAGGCCATGGCTAGCCAGAAACAGCAGTTCCTGCTCCAGGTCGTGGCCATGCTCCGGTGCCTGGCGGGCTGCCGTTTCTATGGAGATGACGATGTCGCCAAGCTCCAGGGGCTCCGCCTGCCCGGATGCCGGCATTGGCGGGGCGCCATCGGTTGCTTCGTCCTGGGCGGCGAAGGCCAGCACGTCGGTGGGTCCTTCCTTCTGGCGCCAGTCGGCATTGAGCTCGGCGATTTCGGCGTCAGTCACGAGGCTCAGCCCCAGGCTGTAGGCGGGCGCTTGCAGCGCGGCGGGAAGCTCCGGGGCCAGCTGGTGTAGCCAGGCGCTCAAAAGGGCTTGCCAGTGATCGGCATCTGACAGCAGCGGGGCCACCTCCAGATCGGGATCAGCGCTAAAGGCCAGGTCGAGATCGGTCGAGGTGGCCATCTCAGCCTCCGGGTAGTTGGGGGCGGCCGAGCCAGGCGATCAGCACCAGGAAGCCCGTGAGCCCGAGGGCGGTGAGGCCGAAGTGAAACAGGCTTTGGCGGCCCTTGCGCACCATGTTGCGCATCGCCAGCTTGATGAAGCTGGGGTTTTCGCTGGGCTGGGGATCAGTCATCGCTGCCGCCTCCAGCTAGCTCGACGCCCGCATGCAGCAGGCTCTGGATGAAGGGATCGAGATCTCCGTCCATGACGCCCTGCACGTCGGTGGTTTCCTGCTGGGTGCGCAAATCTTTCACCATTTGATAAGGGTGAAACACGTAGTTGCGGATCTGGTTGCCCCAGGCCGCTTCCACAATGTCGCCGCGGATGTCGGCGATCTCGGAGGCCCGCTGCTCCTGGGCAATCACCAGCAACTTGGCCATCAGCAGGGCCATCGCCTTCTCTTTGTTTTGCAGCTGGGAGCGCTCCTGGGTGCAGCGCACAAACAGGCCCGTGGGGATGTGCAGGATGCGCACGGCCGTTTCCACCTTGTTGACGTTCTGGCCGCCAGCGCCGCCGGAGCGCGAGGTGGTGATCTCCAGGTCCTTGTCGGGGATGTCGAGCTTCACATCCTCATCGATCTGGGGCATCACCTCCACGCCAGCGAAGCTCGTCTGGCGCTTGTCGTTGGCATTGAAGGGGGAGATGCGCACCAGCCGGTGGGTGCCCTTTTCGTTGCGCAGGTAGCCGTAGGCGTAGCGACCCTCGATTTCGATCGTGCAGCTCTTAATGCCCGCTTCCTCCCCCTCGCTGAGCTCGTCCACACTCACCTTCATGCCGTGGTCTTCGGCCCAGCGGGTGTACATGCGCATCAGCATCAGGGCCCAGTCCTGGGCGTCGGTGCCGCCGGCACCGGCGTTGATGCTGATAACGGCGCCCTCCTTGTCGTAGGGGCCGCTCAGCAGGCGCTCGAGCTCCCAGCGGTCCAGGTCGGCTTTGAGAGACTGCAGGGCTTGGTTGGATTCGGCAAGCAGATCTTCATCGGGCTCGAGGCCGTAGAGCTCCACGGTGGCCTCCCCGTCGGAGACGCTGGCCTGCCATTTCGCCAATTGCTCAAGCTGGGCCTTCACCTCGTCGAGCTGGCGCATCTTGACCTGGGCCTGCTTCTGGTCGTCCCAGAAGTCGCCCTGGGAGGCCAGCTGCTCCAGATCCTGTTGGCGGGCTTTCAGGGCCGGTACGTCAAAGACAGTCCTGGGCGTTGCCCAGGCGGTCAGTGAGCTCGGAGAGGTCGCGCTTGAAGTCGGTGAGATCGAGCACCGGTGCAGCTGGATAGTTGCTTGACGGTATCAGCGCCGGCCAGCTCCGCGGCGAGGGGGCGGGGCTGGGGGAGCGGTTTTGTTGATTGGCTAAGTCTTGGCTTAGCTAATCTATATAGGTGCGAGGCTCCCGGGCCCGCGCGCCCTGGCCCGCTTCTACGATCAATAAAACCTGACTGGAGCCCTCTAAATGGCCGCCACCGTTGAGATCTACACCTGGCGGGCCTGTCCCTTCTGTGTGCGCGCCAAGGCCCTGCTCGACCGCAAGGGAGTGGCTTACGCCGAATTTGCCATCGATGGCGACGAGTCGGCCCGCTCGGCGATGGCGGCTAAGAGCGGCGGGCGCCGCAGCGTGCCCCAGACCTTCATCAATGGTCAGCACGTGGGTGGTTGCGACGACCTACATGCCCTCGAGCGCTCCGGCCAGCTGGACGTTCTGCTGGCGAGCTGAGCGGTGGCATCCCAACTGTTTGTGATCGATCCGATCGCCCGGCTCAATCCAGCCAAAGATTCCAGCGTTGCCCTGATGCAGGCAGCCCAGCGAGCCGGCGAGCATGTGTGGGTGTGCACCATCGCCGATCTTTCTGCCGCCCCAGTGCCAGGAGACCACCGGCACGGTCATGGCGCCTGGGTGGTGGCCACCCCCGTGAATTGCGAGCCCTGGTTTGAACTTGGCGATCCCCAGCTGCTGCCCCTCAACGCCTTTCCGCGGGTGTGGATGCGCAAGGACCCCCCGGTGGATGAGGCCTATCTCTATGCCACCCATCTGCTGGAGCTGGGGGAGCGTCAGGGAGTGCGGGTGCTGAATCGGCCCGCTTCGCTGCGAGCCTGGAATGAAAAACTCAGTGCCCTGCGCTGGAGCCAGCTGATGGCACCCACCCTGGTGGCTAGCAGGGTGACGGCGCTGGCCGCTTTCACCGCCGAGCATGGCGAGGTGGTGCTCAAGCCCTTGGGGGGTCGGGCTGGCCAGGGGGTGGTATTTGCTTCTGCAGCAACGCCGGGGTTGCGGGCCCTGCTGGAGCTGGTGACTGGCCAGGAGCAGCTGCCGGTGATGGTGCAGGCCTTCCTGCCCGGGGTGAGCGCTGGTGATAAGCGCATCCTGCTGGTGGATGGCGAGCCCCTGGGGGCGGTGAATCGCATCCCCGCCGGTGGCGAGTTTCGCAGCAACTTGGCCGTGGGCGGTGCTCCGGAGGTAACGGAGCTCACGGCAGCGGAGAGGGCTATCTGCGCTGAGTTGGCGCCAGCGTTGCGGGCTGAAGGTTTGTTTTTTGTGGGCATCGATGTGATCGACGGCCTCCTCAGCGAGATCAATGTGACCAGCCCCACCGGCGTGCGCGAGGTGGAGCGGCTGGCCGGGATTCCCCTGGCGGATCAGACGATGGCGCGGCTGCTGGCTGCTTGATGGTCGGTGGCGCAGCTGAGCTGCTGCTGCAGAACGCCCAGTTTCAGGGCCACCTCCTGCAGCTCCCGCTCCACCGTTGAACCCCGCACTAGGCCAGCACCGGCGGTGAGCTCTAGCCGGTCGCCCCGCAGGGTGCCGCTGCGGATCGCCACCCGCAGGTCGGCGTCACCGGCGCTGTCGATCCAGCCGATCGGAGCGGCGTAGTGGCCGCGCTCGAAGGGCTCCAGGCTGCGCAGCCAGGCCATCGCCTCGCGCCGCGGCAGGCCGGCCACAGCAGGGGTGGGATGGAGGGCTGCGGCGATGCTCAGGGGCTGGTGCTGGCCCAGGGCTGCCGTGATCGGGGTGTGCAGATGCACCAGTTGGCCGTGGCGGGCCAGGCGTGGATGGCGCGGTCGCCGCGGGTTGAGGCCCGCTCTGGCGAGTACGGCGGTGATCGTGTCCACCACCAGCTCATGCTCATGGCGATCTTTGCAGGAGTGCAGCAGCCCTGCGGCCTGCTCTCCAGCTGGGGCGGTGCCCGCTAGGGCATCACTGCGCAGTTGCCCCTGGTGCACCGTGAGCAACCGTTCGGGGGAGGCGCCGATCAGGGCAGTCCCGCGGGCTTGCTGCCACAGAAAGCGGCAGCTGCCGCTCTGGTGGCGCCGTAGGGGGGCCAGCAGGGCCAGGGGATGGGGCGCGGCCTCAAGCTGCAGCTCCTGGCGCACGGCCAGCACCACTTTTTCCAGCTCGCCCCTCTCCACCAATTCCAGGCCCCGCTCAACCGCGGAGCGGTAGCTCTCCCGCCATGGCGAACTGCGGTGGATGGCGATTCGACTGACAACCCTCGGCTCCAGCCCGTCTTGTTGCACCAGGCGCTCCAGCCGGCGGGCCTGCTCCCACAGCTCTTCGGCTAGCTGACGCGGCGTCACGCCGCCACCGAGGCTGCGCTGCAGCCGCAGCCAGCAGTGCTGGCCCTGGCGGCTCAGCTGCCAACGGGGCAGCACGGCCTGTACGCCTGGGATTGCTGTGGGTCCCGGCTGCAGGGGCGCTTCAAAGAAACCGAAGGCCAGGAGCACCCGCGGCCGGGCCAGGGGCGGGCCGCTCTCCGGGGTGGCTAGGCGGCTGAGGCAGGCGCTGGCAAAACGCTGGGCCAGCTCAAAGCGGCGCGGACCACTGAGCTCGAGGCTGTTGGTGCGGCCGGCGGCGGCGATGCAGAGCCCCGGTGCCCCGTCCCACAGGAAGCGGAAGCTGTCGCCGCCTGGAGCCAGGGCTTCATCCTCGGGCTCCAGATGGGGCAGCAGCAGCATCGGGTCTCCGCCGGCCAGGGGTAGGGCCAGGCTGAGGACGCCCTCCTCCTCCAGCTGGCGCGCCCGCTCGTTGGCGGCGACCAGCAAACTGGTGAATGAATCACCCGTTGAATCGGTGAAGGAAGAAGGGGCCTGCACCAGGAAGGGCCGGGGCCGCGACGAAGAGCTGCTCAAATGTATGGGCCCTGCAGTGGCTGCCGCCTGCGGCCCCCATGACTGAGCCCAAGGTCGTCGCAAGCCGTTACGCCAATTCCGTCGATCGCCGCCGCCTCTGGCAGGCGGCGATCAAGTGGCCGATGTACGCCGTGGCGGTGATGCCGGTGCTGCTGGCCGCCGGCTGGCGCCTGGGCCAGGCCCTGCCGGTGCGGTTTGACCAGCTGCTGCTGTTTCTGTTGGCGGCAGTGCTGCTGCTGGCCTGGGAAAACCTGGCCAACGATGTTTTTGATGCCGACACCGGCGTGGATGCAGACGGCAAGCCCCATTCCGTGGTGAATCTCACCGGCCGCCGCGATCGGGTGGCGGGGCTGGCCAACGGCTGCCTGCTGCTGGGCCTGGCTCTGATGGCGCTGGTGGCCTGGCGCAGCAGCCCGGCGGTGCTGGCTTTGGTGCTGGCCTGCTGCGGCCTGGGCTACCTGTACCAGGGGCCGCCGTTTCGGCTGGGCTATCGGGGTCTGGGTGAGCCCCTCTGCTGGCTTGCTTTCGGTCCCTTGGCCACCGCCGCCGGCCTGCTGGCCCTGGCGCCAGCTGGGGCCAGCGGGGTGCCCTGGCGCATCGCCCTGGCCCTTGGCAGTGGCCCGGCCCTCGCCACCACCCTGGTGCTGTTCTGCTCCCATTTCCACCAGGTTGATGAGGACGCCGCCCATGGCAAGCGTTCGCCGGTGGTGCATCTGGGTACGGCGGCTGCCTCGGGGTTGGTGCCCTGGTTTGTGGCCGGCTGCCTGGCCCTGCAGTGGGCGCCGGTGCTGCTGGGCCAGTGGCCGCTCACGGCCCTGCTCGGTGTGATCGGCCTGCCGCCCGCCCGTCAGCTGATCGCCCTGTTGCAGCGCCACCATGGCGAGCCTGGGCGGATCAGCGGCAGCAAATTTCTGGCCCTGCGCTTTCAGGCGCTCAATGGTTTGGGTTTGGCCCTGGGCCTGGCCCTGGGGCGCTTCACAGGATGAGCCAGGGGGGCCTGCTGCAGTTGCAGTGGCGGCCCTTCGGCTTCGCCCTGCCCCAGCCCCTGGTTACGGCTGCAGGCTCCGTGCAGCAGAGGTGCGGCTGGCTGCTGCGCTTGCAGAGCCCCCAGGGCGATCTGGGCTGGGGCGAGGCCGCCCCCCTCGATGGCCAGCTGGAGCCCCTGGCGGCGGCTTTCGCTGCTTTGGATGCCAGCTATGGGACAGCCGAACTCGAGAGGTTGCTGCAGGCGGGTCAGTTGCCCCCAACCCTTGCCTTTGCCCTCGGGGCTGCCCTGGCCGAGCTGGCCGGCTTGCCGCAGCGCCGCTGGCTGCCGCCGCCCCCTGCGGCCCGGCTGCTGCCGGCAGGACCAGCCGCCATCGAGGTTTTGGAGCAGCTTGGGCCTGAGATGGGGCCGGCTCCGGTGTTCAAGTGGAAAGTGGCCGTTTGCGCCGATGGCTTGGAGCGCGAGCTGCTGGAGCAGCTGCTGCAGCGCCTGCCAGCAACCGCCCGCTTGCGCCTTGATGCCAATGGCGGCTGGAGCCGGGCCACGGCGTCGGCCTGGGCCGGGCGTTTGGCGGGCGAGCCGCGGCTGCAGTGGCTGGAGCAGCCCCTAGCCCCGGCCGACCAGGCGGGCCTGGAGGCCTTGGCGTCCCAGGTTCCCGTGGCTCTGGATGAATCGTTGCAGTGCGACCCGGGCCTGCGCAGCAGTTGGCCGGGCTGGCAGGTGCGCCGCCCCAGCCAGGAGGGGGACCCTCGAGTGCTGCTGGCGGCCCTGGAGCGGGGCAGGCCGCGGCTGATGCTCAGCACAGCCTTTGAAACCGGCATCGGCCGCCGCTGGCTAGAGCATCTGGCAGCCCTGCAGGCCGAGGGCCCCACGCCGGCGGCGCCGGGCTTGGCGCCGGGTTGGCAAGCCCCCGGAGCCCTGGCCAGCGCCGATCCGGCAGCGGTGTGGGCTGCCGCCGCCCAAATCAGTCGAGATCAGCAGCCATGACGCCAGAGCAGTTGCAAGAGCTCTGGGATGCCGGCCGCCTGGTGGCCTTGGCGGGCCCGGCCGCCAGCGACCAGCAGGCTTTGGCGGCGGCGATCGGGCCCGATGGCCTTGGCCCTTTGGAAGAGCGTTGGGGGCCGGGGGTGGTGATAGGCAGCGGCGGCAGCACGGGCGGTCGCCGCTGGTGCCTGCAGCCCCTGGCCCACCTGCAGGCTTCGGCGTCGGCTACCGGCCGCTGGCTGGAGGGGTTGGGGCTGGATCCGGCGAGCTGCCTGCACCTCAACTCCCTGCCTTTGCATCACGTCAGTGGGCTGCTGCCCTGGGTGCGCGCCCAGCACTGGGGCGCCGGCCACCAGCGTCTTGATCCGGCCTGGATGCGCGATCCGGGCCTGTTGGCTGCAGCTGCCCCTTTGGATCCAGGCCGTCCGGCCTTGCTTTCCCTGGTGCCTACCCAGCTGCAGCGGCTGCTGGCTGCTGGCGAGGGCGTGGCCTGGTTGCAGCGTTTGGCCCTGATCTGGGTGGGTGGGGCGCCGTTGCCGCCGGCGCTGGCGGAGCGGGCCAGGCTGGCAGGGTTGCGGCTGGCCCCTTGCTACGGGGCCACGGAAACGGCGGCGATGGTGTGTGCCCTGGCGCCCGAAGCTTTCCTGGCGGGATCTTCGGGCTGCGGCGCCCCCTTGGGGGACGTGGAGCTGCGGCTAGGGGCGGAGCAGGCCGTTGAGGTGCGCTGTGAGCGGCTTAGTCCGGGCTGGCTGGAGGCTGGCCGGCTCCAGCCCCTGCCGCGCACTGCCGATGGCTGGTGGCGCAGTGGCGATGCCGGCCGGCTGGGCCTAACGGGGCTGGAGCTGCTGGGACGCCTTGATGGGGCCATTCACAGCGGCGGTGAAACCGTGTTTCCGGAGGTGCTGGAGCAGCGGCTGGCGCAGCTGGCCCAGGCCGCCGGCTTGCCACTGCAGGCGCTTTTGCTACTGCCAATCGATGATCCCGACTGGGGCCAGCGGCTGGTGGCCCTGGTGCGGCCAGACTCGCCCCAGCAAGGTTGGGAGGAGCTGCAGTTGGCGTTGCAGGCGATTTGTGATTCCTGGCCACCGGCCGAGCGGCCAGGTCGGTGGCTGCTCTGCCCCGAGTTGGCGCCAGCGGAGCTGGGCAAATGGCAACGAAATCATTGGCGGGCCTGGGTTGATCAGCTAAAAGCTGTTGAGGTCGTTTCTCCCGCGTCAGTCGATGTCGAGCCTGTCTGAGACCGAAATCAGCAATAAGAAGCTGGCGGCGGGTCTCACCGGAATCTTTCTGGGCGCCTTTGGGGTGCACAAATTCATTCTTGGCTACACCAAGCCGGCGGTAATCATGCTGGTGGTATCGCTTTTGACCTGCGGGGTGGGCTATTTTGTTTTTCAGGTCATTGGCATTATTGAGGGCGTCATTTACTTGACGAAATCCAAAGCAGAATTTGAAACCGAATACCTAGATGGCCAAAAAGATTGGTTCTGAGCTATTAGCCCGGGCACCGGTTTTGTTGCTTTTGTCTGGAGCTGGTGCCCTCAGTTTTGGCCTGGCTGCCGCTATTCCCCACGACGGTTTGCATCCGCTGGCGCTGATGGCGGCCCTGCTGCCCCTGCAGTTGGCGGCGCTGCTTTACGTGTTCAGCCGGCCCTAAAGGGGCTGGATGCCCTGGCCCAGGCTCGATGCTTCCAGCCAGCGCTGTAGCCCAGCTGGCAAGGGGCAGCGCCGGCGACTGGCCGTCTCGATCGCCAGGTGCCTGGTGAGTGCCTTGGCTGCGGCCCTCTCGCCGCTGCGAAAGTTGTAGTGCACCTCAAAGCTGCCGGAATCCAGGCGCCGGGGTTCCAGCTGGATTGCTAGGGGGTCGCCGCAGACAAGGGGAGAAAGGAAGTCGGCGCTGCAATGCACTAGCGGCAGGGCAATGGCGGGTATGTGCCCCGGGGTGGGAAAGATTTCAGCGGCAGGCAGGCCATAGCGCTCCAGGCTTTCTTCATAAGCCTCGTGGCACCAGCGCAGTAGCTGGTGGAAATGCATCACCCCGGCGGCATCGGTGTCCCCGAAGCGCACGGTGCGGCATAGCAGCAGCCAGCTGCTGGAATCAGCGATCAACCGATCCCATGATCACGTCGATGGAGCCGAGGATGGCCATGATGTCGGCCACCTTGGCCCCCTTGAGGATGTGGGGCAGGATTTGCAGGTTGTTGAAGTCGGCGGCGCGGATTTTGAAGCGCCAGGGGGTGACGTCGTTGTTGCCCTGCAGGTACACCCCGATTTCGCCCTTGCCCGATTCCAGGCGGGTGTAAAGCTCACCTTCGGGAATCTTGAAGGTTGGGGCCACTTTCTTGGCCACATATTGATAATCAAAGCCGGCATATTCGCTGCCCTTGCCCTCCGCCATGCGGCGGGCCTCCAGGTGCTCGGTGGCTCCTCCGGGAATCATGGCGCAGGCCTGGCGCAGAATCTTGAGGGATTCGCGCATTTCCTTGACGCGCACCCGGTAGCGGGCGTAGCAGTCACCCTCCTGTTCGCAGACCACGTCCCAGTCGAAGTCGTCGTAGCACTCGTAGTGATCCACCTTGCGCAGGTCCCAGGGCACGCCCGAGGCGCGCAGCATCGGGCCCGACAGGCTCCAATTGATCGCCATCTCACGACTGATCACACCTAGACCCTCAATTCGCTTACGGAAGATTGGGTTGTTGGTAATTAGCTTTTCATATTCGTCGATCTTGGGACCAAACCAGTCGCAGAAGTCGAGGCACTTCTCCAGCCAGCCGTAGGGCAGGTCTGCGGCTACACCACCGATGCGGAAATAGTTGTTGTTGATCAACCGCTGGCCGGTGGCCGCTTCCCAGAGGTCGTAGATCATCTCCCGCTCGCGGAAGATGTAGAAGAACGGCGTTTGTGCGCCCACGTCCGCCAGGAACGGGCCAAGCCAGAGCAGGTGGTTGGCGATGCGGTTGAGCTCCAGCATCAGCACCCGGATGTAGCTGGCGCGCTTGGGCACGGGCACATCGGCCAGCCGTTCCGGCGCGTTCACCACAATCGCTTCGTAAAACATGCCGGCCGCATAGTCCATGCGGCTCACGTAGGGCACGAACATCACGTTCGTGCGGTTTTCGGCAATCTTCTCCATGCCGCGGTGGAGGTAGCCGACCACCGGCTCGCAATCCACCACGTCCTCGCCATCGAGGGTCACCACCAGCCGCAACACCCCGTGCATCGAGGGGTGGTGGGGGCCGAAGTTGACCACCATCGGTTCCGTGCGCGTCTCCAGCTGCGTCATGGGGCCGAGGGGTTAAGCGCTTTGCGGTGATCTTAGGAAGGAAGGGCCCGCTAGGGGATCTGTGACGGCGAAGATCGCACCAGCGTCCCCGGATAGGGCTCCTAAGCTTGATTGGGCCGTGTTGTATCCGCGCAAACCATGGGTCAGCACCAGCCAGCGCCTTTGCGAAGGATCACGGCATCGGCAGCCGCAACCCTCTCGCGCTGGCTGCTGGCTCCACACCAGCTCCTGGCGGCCCGCCAGCGCCAGCAGCTTATCGACAGCCTCACGGCAGTGCTTCCCACCGCGGAGGAGAGCAGCCAGGTGGGGTTGGCGATCCTGCAGGGCGCCCGGGCCCTCAGCCTGGCTGATGGCGATTTTGACCAGGAGGAATGGGAGCTTTTTTACTTCTGCATGAAGAGCCTGCGCCTCAGCGATGTCCAGCGCCAGAGCGCGGATTTGCATGGCCCACCCGATCCCAAGCGGATCAGCGCCAGCCTTGCCGCCATCGCAGATCCCGTCCAGCGGCTAGCCATTGCCCGCTGCTACTGCCTGTTTGCGGCGGCGGATGGCCAGGGAAAGGCGGCGGAACTCGGTCTGTTGCAGACCCTGCTCCAGGTGCTTGGTCACCCGGAACTGGAGCGGGAGCTGCCCGAGCTCTGCCGCCGCTTTCGCCCTGCGCCCAGCTGGTGGAGTCGCTTTCGCCATGGCTTGGGCAAGCGGCTAGCCCGCTGGGCTTCTCCCCACCGCCGCCGCCGCTGAATGGCCATGGCTGATCCCGCCGGCAGCGGCTTGTTTGAACATGTGCCCGTGCTGGCCGAGGCGGTGCTGGCGGGCTTTGCTTGCCTGCCAGCAGGCCTGCTGATCGACTGCACCCTCGGCGGCGGCGGCCATAGCGAGCTGCTGCTGCAGGCCAATCCCGGCTTGCGACTTGTGGGGCTGGACCAGGACCCAAGCGCCCGTGCCGCCGCCGCCGAGCGCCTCGCCCCATTTGGCGATCGGGTCACAATCGTGGCCGCCAACTTCGCCGATTACATCCCTGCGGAGCCGGCCGTAGCGGTGCTGGCTGATCTGGGGGTGAGCAGTCCCCAGCTGGATGTGGCGGCCCGGGGCTTCAGCTTCCGGCTCGAGGGGCCGTTGGATATGCGCATGAACCCCGAGCGCGGCCAAACGGCTGGGGAGCTGCTTGATAGTGCCGGCGAGAGCGAGCTGGCAGATCTGATCTATGGCTACGGCGAGGAGCGCTTGTCGCGGCGGATTGCCCGGCGGATCAAGGAGCAGGGGCCCTGGGGGAATGCCGAACAGCCGCGCCATACCGCCGAGCTGGCCTACCTGGTGGCCGGTTGCTACCCACCGGCGGCGCGCCGCGGCCGCATCCATCCAGCTACCCGCACCTTTCAGGCCCTGCGCATTGCCGTAAACGATGAGTTGGGGGTGTTGGACAAGCTGTTGCACAACGCCCCCAACTGGCTGGAGCCAGGCGGGCTGCTGGCTGTGATCAGCTTCCACTCCCTTGAAGATCGGCGGGTGAAAACGGCCTTTCTGGCCGACGCTCGGCTGGAGCGGGTAACGCGCAAGGCGATTAAGGCCAGCCCCGAGGAGGCCGAAACCAATCCGCGCAGCCGTAGCGCCCGGCTGCGGGTGGCACAGCGGCGCAGTGAGTAGCTGGAGGATGACTAGATGCTATGTAAGTACGTCTGAGGAATTCAATTTGCCCATGCAAGAGAAACAAGCAAATTCGTTGGCGCTTGCCACATTCGTGATTGGATCAGTTACGGGGGGCGCACTCAATGCCACTCTTATGGGCAATATTCAGCATGAAGCGGGTATTAACGAGATTTACCACTGCGCGCGAAGCTATCAATCCCAAGCGCTCTCAATGGATCAGCTCGAAAGATGCCGCGTAATTGCTCGCAAGCTGCGCGATCCTGATAGGTAACCTATTGAATCTCTAATTGATTTAAAACACTTTTATTTGCTTGTCCGATTGTGCTTCCATGATTCTCTTCTTAGCCAAAGCCCTGCAAGATAGTTAGCAAAGAAGCCGACCAAGGCTCCAGCTGCTACATCGGTTGGGTAATGGGCGCCGCTGCTGATTCTTGTGAATCCGCAGCCAATCGCCATCCCCAGTGCGGGCCATCGCAGGGTTGGGAAGATCGTTATCAAGGCGAGACTTCCACCAAAAGCAACTGCGGCATGTGAGCTCGGCAGTCCTAGTCCACTTGTTGACCAGGCTCGTTCGGAGAAGGCCCGGAATACATAAACTTCTTGATCAATCGGACGCTCTCTGCGAATAATCAGTTTCAAAAATTCTGCAATAAGCCCTCCTAGGCCGGCGCTAAGACAGATCGATATGGCAGCTATTTTTAATGATACGCTTCCTCTCTCAACCCTAAGTTTTAAAGGAGATGGAGAATCTGACCGGGGAAATGCCAGTGCTATCGAAATTGAAATCAATAACCATGTCCACATACTTCCACCAATCCTGAGAAGATAGTAAACGTCTCCTTTTAGGACCCAGGCATTCGATTTAAAGAAGGATAGGATCTTGAAATCGCCAACCGCTATGATAATTCCAGCCAACAAGCAGGAGAATAGTATTTTTCTTATGGTTGCGTCTTGGTCGCCCATTTATTTAGATTTATCTGTTTTGATCCAGTCACTTTTTAGGACTGAAAGATTGATGGGCTTCCCTTTGGAATAGTTATATCCGCTATATCTTCCCAGGATAAATATATTGCTAATGAGCGAAAGTTGTTCTCTCGTTTTATCGACCTCTTTTGATTCAATTATTAAAATGGCTGATGGATGTTTTGCGGCATGCTGCATTATCCCATCAAGATCAGTCAATGTTGTGTCTGTGCCCAGATTAAAGACCAAGCTAGGCTCGTGGTATGAGGCCGCGGCGACCGGCAATGCGCCAAAATTGTTGGAGTCAATAATTGATTTAATTTGTTCTGCTGGCCAAACATTATTTAGGTTTGGCAGAAAAGCTTCAAAAATAAGCCCAAAAACAACGACTGCAGATAGGGCTGAAGCATATAGCTGTCTTTTGGGGGTCTTGATTTTCCCTAATGTCAATACGCTGAAGATGCAAGTCAGAGCTATTAGGAGTGCGGCAACGGTTACGCTGCCGCTAGCCCAAATGCTTAGTAGGGGTACGCCAATAGCGAGAGCTAAGCCCGAAGCTATCCAGGCAAACATCCCAATCCTTTGTGGCCATTTAGATAGCCTAAGCAAAGGACCATCTCGCAGCCGATCGGGTTGAATGATGCCAATGCCTGCCAGAAGGCATAGAGGTGGGATTAGTGGTAATACATAGTGAGGCAACTTTGTGGGCACTAATTCAAATATAATCCAGGCTGGCACGAGCCAACCGCACAGGAATTGTGTTGTACGGCTAAGGGCTTCTGAAGATCTCCGTAGTCCTGCCCAAGCCTTGGGAAGCAATAGCCAGGAAGCAGGCCAGAGCAAAAATGGTGTGATTAACAGATATGTTCCTGGTGGGGCACCATGGCTTTCCTGGCCACTGACAATTTTGCTAAAAAAATCCTGCTGGATAGAATCTTGTACAAATTGCCCATCGCTAAGTGTCTGAATGCTGAAAAGCCATGGGCTAATTAATATTAAAGGGACTAGTAGCCAGGGCCATGGTTGTATTTTTACTAAGGTTGAGATGCTGCGATCTTTCCAGCAGATCCATGCCAAGGTGAGTGAGGCAAGAACGGGTGCGACCGGCCCTTTGATCAATAATGCGACACCGAGACCGAGCCAAAAGAATATGCGTGCGCGCAGAAGCTCATGAACCTTAGGCATGCAATAAATCTGTGCGAGGCCTGCCTGCATGGCAACTATGGCAGCCAGTTGCATTGCATCAGTTTTTGCAAGATGAGCCTCAACTACGATTAAAAGGCTGCATGCCAGTAGAACTGCGGCGCAAAATGACTGGAGATTGCCGACTATTTTTCTAAATCCCAAATAGAGAAACAAAACAGCGCTTGTTGCTCCAATTGTGGAGGGTAATCGATAGGGGCTGCGCTCAGTGGAGGCTATTCCTATTTGCTTGGCCATTCTGCTGGCAGTTGCTTGCAGCCAGTAAATGCCCACAGGCTTTTTGTATCGTGGTTTGTCTTGAAAGCGAATATCGACTACGTTTCCAGTCGCCACCATTTGCTTTGTTGCTTGCATGTATCGGGATTCATCTCGATCCGTGGCTGGTAGGCTTGAGATGCCTGGAAGGTATAGAAATAAACACAGTAAAACCAGTATTAATGAAGCGGTAATATCATTAGTCTGGATTTTGACTCTGATCCAGTTGTGAATCTTTTGAAATAAGATTTTCATTTATATTGCCGGCTCATTGGCCTCGGTCAGCATGATTGGGTGTGGGGGCAAAAACTAACGCCCCCGCTATTCCTATTGCTGCGCCTATGCAAATATCGCTCAGGAAATGTGATAGGCTGTTTATTCTCTGAAATGATGCAAGTATTGCAAGGACTATGAATACTGATCTGCCTCTTGGGTAAAACCAGCAGAGTGAAACTGCAAGGCCTGCCGCTACTGCCGCATGCCCTGAGGGAAAGCTCATTAGGACAGATCTGCTAACGGAATCCGGTTTGAGTAATTCTTGCCCGAAAGTGTCGAGAAAGCTTGTTCGTAGATTAAGGAGTGCTGAATGGGGCCTTACACGGTTTATCGTTAGTTTTAGAAGGTCAACTATTAATGCGCCAAGGTAGCTTCCGGCGATTAGTTGGCAGGCAATTAATCGGTCCCTCTTTTTGCGCCAGTTGATTTGCTTTATCGCTAGAGCCGCAATGAGAATCATTGCTGCACCAGTGCCGTGGCCTCCTATTTCTGAAAGGCGGAGGATATTGCTTATCTCTTTCGGGAGGGGGTGTGTTGAGGTAAGCAGGGCAATCGGTACGTCAATCGTGAATGCCAAAAGCCCAACGCATACCAACAACACGACGAGCCTTGCTGCTCGTTGACGCAGAATTGATAAATTTAAGGGGGGGCACCCGTGGGCTCATTATTAAATAATTGAGATATGTTAGTTGTGCTTTTAGACTGCTGGCAATCGGAGGCACCGATGGAACTATACCTAAGTCTTATTGTGGTCGCAAGGGTTACGTCGGGATTGTGCTGTTGAGCACAACCGGCCTCTTTTTGCCGACCCTTAAGGTCGCCTTAAATTTGAGGGCTAGATGGACTCTTGCTGAATTTTTAAATTCAGCCGATCAGGCCGGTGCGGTCTTCGGCGCCAAACAGCTGGCGGAAGGCGGCGGTGGAGATGCACAGCACCAGGGGCACCACCACCAGCAGGCCGCCGTAGCTGAACAGGCCTCCGATGGTGTGGACCACGCCCTCGATGATTCCGAGCCACAGCACCATCCACCAGCTGGGATTCACCACGTTCACGCCAGAACCAATGGTTTTGGTGGGATTTGCGGTGCCCAGTAGCGACACCTGAATCAGGAACTTCTGGGAGACCAGCAGCCAGATGTAGAAGATTGCCACCACGATCATGGGGATCACGCTGAGGGCCTCGTTGAGCTTGCCCAGGCCTGCCCCGATGAGGGTGGCTATGGCACCGGCCACAGCTATGACGATTGCCAGCAGGATGCCGGAACCGAGCAGGCGGGCGCTGGCGGGACGGTCCCAGCGGGTGAAGTCGGCGAAGCAGGGCTTGCGGCCCTCCAGGCTCAGCCAGGCGCCGCGGGTAAGGCCAACCACGGTCCACAGCGCAATGATCACGTAGCCAATCACGCCCACGATCAGGGCGGCCCAGGCGCCGGTGGGGTGCACAGCCATCACCTCATTCACGCTGGCTAGGCGAGCCCCGCCTACGGCGGCCAGGGCGGCGAAGGGGAGCAGGATCAGGGCGGAGAGGGCCTCGAACAGCAAAAAGGCCCAGGGGGCGCGGCAAAAAGCTGCCCAGCCGTCTTCTACGGCCTGGAGCACGTGCAGTTGACTGTCGCTGGAGGGGGTGAGGGCCATGATCAAGGGCAGATGCGCCGGACAGTAGCTATGAAGACAGCAAGGCGCATCCCAGTTGTGATGCTTTGAGCAATGCCGCTCCGCTGCTTTGGTGGCTCTGCCTGGGTATTCAGGCGTTAGCGATCCCCGGTGCGTTGCTGCCCGTGCTGCCGGGACTGGCCTTGCTGCCCCTGGGGGCGCTGCTATGGATGTGGGCGGTGGGCTGGAGTGTCGGCTGGCCGTCCCTGCTGCTGGCGATAGTGCTGCTGGTGCTCGGCTGGGGCGCCGAGGCCCTGGGGTTGGTGCTTGGTCCAGCCAAGCTTCAGGCCAGTCGTTGGGCGGGTTTGGGCGCCGGACTGGGCTTGCTGGTGGGCCTCCTCGGTCTGCTGCCGGCCCTGCCCGTTGGTGGCCCCCTGCTGGGCCTGCTGTTGGGCCCCTTTCTGGGGGCGAGCCTGGCCCAGTGGCTGGCAGCTCGCGGTGGCCTGGGCAGGGCGCTGCAGGTGGGGTTGGCGGTGCTGGTGGGGATGTTGGTGAGCAGGTTGGCTCAAGCCCTGCTGGGTGTGGTGGGGGTACTCGGCTTCATTTTGTTGACGCGCTGAGCTTGCTGAGCTGGCCTGTGCTCTCAGCGCAGCTCCCGCACCGCGGCCGCAACTGTTTCTATGGCCAGGGTGATCTCGGCATCGCTGCTGCCACGCCCCAGCCCGAAGCGGATCGAGGCGGCCGCCTGCTGACGGCTGCGGCCCAGGGCCGCCAGCACATGGGAGGGGGAGCCCTGGCTACAGGCCGAGCCGCTGCTCACGGCGAGCCGCTGGCGCAGCAGCCGGTGCAGGCGCGTGCCATCCACTCCTTGCACCGTCACGTTCAGGTTGTGGGCCAGCCGTGGCGCTCCACCGTTGAGCTCTACGCCGTTGAGCTCCATGCCGCCGAGGGCTTCCAGCCCTGCCCAGAGCTCGTCCCGCAGGGTTCCGAGCCGCCCGGCCCGCTCCTCCCGATCAGCCTCAGCCCCCAGCAGCGCTTCGCCCAGCCCCACCACCAGGGGCACCGGCAGGGTGCCGGCCCGGCGGCCGTCCTGCTGGCCGCCACCATGGAGCTGGGCAGCGAGCTTGAGCCCCGGGCGCACCAGCAGGGCCCCTACCCCCTTGGGTCCATAAAACTTGTGGCCACTGAGGCTGAGCAGGTCGATGCCCAGCTCGTCGATGGCAAGGGGGATGTGGCCGGCGGCCTGGGCCGCATCCACGTGCAGCAGCACTCCCCGCTGCCGGCAGCGGGCCGCGATGGCGGCCAGGGGCTGGAGCACACCGATTTCGTTGTTGGCGGCCATCACGCTCAGCAGCAGCACGTCGTCGCCGAGGGCCGCCTCCAGCTGGGCTAGATCCACCAGGCCATCGGGCTGGATGGGCACCAGGCTCACCGGAAACCCATGGCGGCCCAGATAGGCCAGAGGGTCGAGCACGGCCCGGTGTTCGCTCACCAGGCTCACCAGTCGCCGCCGGGGGGTGCCAGCTGCCAGGGCCGCTTCGCACACCCCCTTGAGGGCCAGGTTGTTGGCTTCGGTGGCGCCGCTGGTGAAGATCACGGTTTCGGCCCTGCTGCCCAGCACTCGGGCCAGCTGGCCCCGGGCCCGCTCCACGGCAGCGGCAGCTTCCAGGGCCGGGCGATAGAGGCGGTTGGCTGGATTGGCGCAGTGCTCGCTCCACCAGGGCGCCATCGCTGCCACCACCGCCGGATCGCAGGGAGTGGTGGCGTGGTGGTCGAGGTAGGCGAGCATGGGGTGCTTGCAGGCTTCCATGTTGCCAACCAGAACCCTATTGCTGGTGGCCCTTGCAGCAGCGCTGGCGCCACCCAGCTGGGCGGAGGGCGGTGGGGTGCGGCCAGAGGATGCCCGGCCGCCAGGACTGCTGCTGCTGCAGGAGCGCCCCGGCCTGGGCGGCAAGCAGGCGATTGGTATTTATGGGGCTGTAGCCGATGCCAAGACCCCCGGCCTGTGGCGCATCAAGCTCTGGGATGAGCAGCCCAACGACGTCAAGGTGCGCAGCGAAACCATCCGCTGCACCCCTGCGGCGCCGATGCGGGTTACTAGCGATGGACCCAACCTTTACATCCGCGAGCTGAACCCGGGCGGAGCGATCACGACCGCCAATCACATCGACCACCTGGTGTGGTGGGCCACCTGCTTCCCTGAGCAAGCCGGCAAGGATCCAGCTGGCCTGGGGCCCCTGGCCCGCCAGCTCGGCTACAGCGGCAGCCTGCGGGAATCCGAGCAGATCGTGCCTGGACGCTACCGCTGAGCGCCTGCAGACTGATTCATGTCGACTGGATACCTGCAGAGTGGCCGCCATGAACCCAGATCTGACCCCGGCCCAGGAACCTGAAGTGACGCCCGTGCGCTTGCTCCTAGTCGACGACGAGCCCGGCCTGCGCACGGCGGTAAAGGCCTATCTGGAAGATGAGGGCTTTGCGGTGACCACCGCCAACGACGGTGAGGAGGGCTGGGCCGTGGCCCAGGAGATGCTGCCCGACGTCATCCTCAGCGACGTGATGATGCCGCGCCTCGATGGCTACGGCCTGCTCCAGAAGTTGCGGGCCGACGAGCGGCTGGGCGGCACGCCGGTGATCTTTCTCACCGCCAAGGGCATGACTGCTGATCGAGTCACCGGCTTCCAGGCCGGCTGCGACGACTACATCCCCAAACCCTTTGATCCCGACGAGCTGGTGGCCCGGGTCAACAACGTCGTCAAGCGCCAGCAGCGGCTGCTGGCGGAGGCGGCCCGCTTCGCCGATGCCGACATTGGCCAGCTGTCCAAGCAGATCACCGAGATTCGCTCCCTGCTCGCCACGGGCAGTGCCAAGAAGCCAGCCAGCGCGCCCGAGCATGTGTTCACGCCGCGGGAGGCCAGCGTGTTGCAGCTGGTGGCCGAGGGGATGATGAATAAAGAGATCGCCCGGCGGCTGGAAACCTCGATCCGCAACGTCGAGAAGTACGTCAGTCGGCTATTCATCAAAACCGGCACCGCCAGCCGCACCGAACTGGTGCGCTACGCGCTCGAGCACGGGCTTGTTGACTGAAACAGTCTTGTCGACTGAGACAGTCTTGTCGACTGAGACAGGCTGGCTGGCGCCTGCCCTTAATGGCGGCTTCGCCTACAGGGATCGCATCGCCCCCAGGGCCGCCGGCCGGAGCGTCAGCGCTTTTTATGCCGGTTGCTATCGCCATTCAACGCCTACCGATTGGCTGCAGCGCCTCGCCGCCGGGGAGATCTCCAGGAATGGCCAGCAGCTCCAGGCCGATGGGGCCCTCGCAGCCGGAGATCAGCTGATCTGGCATCGGCCCCCCTGGCAGGAGGCGGCCGTGCCGGTATTGCCCAGCCCCCTGTTCGACAACGGCGACCTGCTGGTCTTCAACAAGCCCAGCGGCCTGCCGGTGCTGCCGGCCGGCGGCTTCCTGGAGCACACCTTGCTGGCCCAGCTCCAGGACCGCTGGCCCGAGGCCCGGCCCGTGCACCGCCTGGGACGCTTCACCTCGGGCCTGCTGGTATGTGCCCGCAGCTCCGGCAGCCGAGCCTGGCTCAGCGCCCTGCTGCGGGAGAGCACGGCGCAACGCCACTGCACCAAGACCTACCGGGCCCTGCTCCAGCCCCCGGTCCCCGAGTCCCCCTTGCTGGCGCTGGAGCCCGACCAACGGCTCAGCCTCACCACGCCGATTGGTCGCTGTCCCCATACCCGGCTTGGCACCATATGGGCCGCTGCTCCGTCGGATCCGGTTGCCCTGCCGGCCCGCAGCGAATTGCGCCTGCTGGAGCGAGGCGAGCGGGCCTGGCTGGTGGAGGTCACGATCGCTACGGGGCGGCCCCACCAGATCCGCATCCATACCGCCGCCGCCGGGGCGCCCCTGCTGGGAGATCCGCTCTACGCCCCGGGCGGGTTGGCCGCCGAGCAGGCCCTGCCGGGGGACGGTGGATACCACCTGCACGCCCACCGGCTGCGGTTGGTCTGCCCCGATGGCGACCTGCTTGCGCTGGAGGCGCCGTTGCCCGAGGCCCTGCGCGGAGCTGCCGATGGCTGAAGTTCAAGCTCCGGGCCTGCACCTGCGCCACTGGCCGGCCTGGCTGGCGCCCAGCGCCGCGGCTGAGCTGCTGGAGCGCCTGCAGCTCGAGGTGCCCTGGAAGCAGGAGGCGATCACGATTTACGGCCGCCGCCACCTGCTGCCGCGGCTCACCTGCTGGATGGCCGATCCCGGCTGCGGCTACAGCTACAGCGGCCTGGCCAACGCGATTGAGCCCTGGTCGCCGGCTGCCGCCGAGCTGCGCGATGCCCTGCAGGTGCTCACCGGCTGGCGCTTCAACTCCCTGCTGCTCAACCGCTATCGCGACGGCCGCGACGCCATGGGCTGGCATGCGGACGATGAACCCGAGCTCGAGCCCACAGCCCCAATCGCCTCCCTCAGCCTCGGCGCCCCCCGGGACTTCCGCCTGCGGCCCCAGCCCAGCCCGCGCAATCGCGCCGCTGTCGCCTCCGGTGCCTGCCAGTTGCCTGCTGGTTTTGACCATTGCACCCCGTTCAACATTCCATTGCATAACGGCGATTTGCTGTTGATGGAGCCCCCCACCCAGTTGTGGTGGCAGCACGCCCTGCCGCGCCGGCTGCGGCTGCAGCAGCAGCGCCTCAACCTGACGTTTCGGGTGGTGCGGGCCCTTACCTAGGGCTGCTCAGCCCCGCTCGAAGGCGATCAGCCTTGAGAAGTAAAAGGGAGCCTTGTTGAGGCTGCGGCGCATGGGCTTGAAGCCGGCTTTGGCCGCGGCGGCCACGATGCCATCCTCGCGCAGGGTGTAGGCCCGGGTGGTCTTGCTGGGGCCTGGGAACAGCTGGCCGATGCCCTTGAGCAGGGCCAGCAGCGGCGTGTAGGGAGCGAAGCTAACGATCAGGTGCCTCTCCGCCATCGAGGCCAGGTGGCGCACCATCTCCTCGGCCGGGGCCTGGGGGTAGTGGATGAACACGTCCAGGCAGATCACGGTGTCGTAGCGGCCGCGGAGGCTCTCCAGATCGGAGGCCAGGAAGCTGATTTGACCAGGTTTGACACCCGTCTCAGCGGCCCGGCGCTCAGCCTCCTGCACCATCGCGGCCGACAGGTCGGAGGCGGAGATGGAGCCGGCTCCCAGCTGGGCCAGGGGCAGGGTCAGGCTGCCCACTCCGCAACCGGCGTCACAGAAGCTGCGCTGCTGCAGGTTTCCCTGCTCCTGCAGCCAGACCAGCACGTTGTCCACCGTTTTTTGGTGGCCGATGCGGATGTTCCGCTGCACTTTGTTGACATCTTCGGAGTCGCTGTAGATGCGCTTCCAGCGGTCGAAACCGGTGGTTTCGAAGTAGGTCTTGACCTCGGCTTTTTCGGCTGCTGTTTTGGCGGCGGTGGGCATCGAGCGCGGCAATAGGCCTCGGAATGGGCCGAATCCTAGGAAGTGCCGGTGGCGGCAGGCTCAGACCCTCCCGGGGCCATCAGTTTTCATGGAATAGCGCAACCCCACCGCAGCTGCAGCCTGGTTTGTGATCTGGTTTATGGCGTTTCGCTGCTGGCCTCCAGCACCTTCAGATCGCGCCGCACGTCGGCCAGGGGGCGGTCGATCCACGGCCAGAAGTCCCAGTGGAAATCGCGGATCGGGCCGGTTGTGGCTGCACCGCGCTGCAGCGCCTGGGCGAAGGCCGGAGCATCGAGCTGATCCTTCAGTTTTGGCGCCACGCTTCCCGCCAAGGGATCGGCGATGCCCATCTGGAACTGCAACAGCGCCGGCAGGCCGATCAGCAGGGCGTGGTCGGGGAAGAGGCCCATCGTGAAGCCCAGCACCTCCAGTTCGCCGTCGGGATCGGTGGCATAGCCGCCGATCACATGGTGCACGTCGTGGATGGCCACATAGGCGTAAGGAAGGCCCGTGCGACTGCCGGGGAAGGGAAAGCCGTTGTGCTGGTAGTAGGCGTGGAGGCCCGCCCCCAGGCTGCCGGCCGTGGCCGCGCCCAAGGCGGCGTAGCGAAGCTCGTGCTTGCGATCGATCCCCACCCCCAGCATCGGCAGGATGAAACGTGCGTAGCCCTGCACGACCCCGTCGTTGTTAAGCGACCGAAAGGTCCGTCGGTACATGTCTGCGAAGGCCTTGAGCACATGCCCGCGGCACACCTCCTCCAGATCGGCTACTACGCCAGGCTCCACCTGGAGCTCCGCGGCGATGCTCTGCAGCAGCTTCACCTTCGCCGCATCCAGGCGAGGCTCTAGAAACGCCAGGAGCGTGAGCAGCTGCATCACCTGCTGGCGTTGGCGGTGGGTGAGCACCAGTCCGCTCAACCCTGGCGGTACCGAGGGCAAGCAATTCTCCGGCCAGGGCTGGCCTAGCAGCGCCGGAAAAAGGCTCTGCAGCAGAGCCTGCTCACGGGCAGTGGCCTGCTCTTGCCCCTCGGCTGTGACCAGGGCCTCACAGGAGTTGGCCACTGCCTGAACTGCCGCTGCGGAGAGGGTTTCCAGATCGTGAAAGGCCATCCTCGAGCTACCCTTCTGGCGCTCAGTTTGCCCTGCTGGGCCTCAGCCGTCAATCCGATTCCAGTGCAAGGTTTCCCCTGCGGATCTCCAGCGCAGACCCTCGTTCAGCGGCAGGTTCAGCAGCAGCTCGGCGGTGCTGCGCTGATCTCCCAGCACTCTTCTGGGCGTGATCGTGGCCGCGGCGATCGCCTGCTCGGGTGGCACGCCCCATTGCGCCAGGCGGCGCACCCCCTCCAGCAGCGGCAGAGTGACTCCGGCCAGGGTGCCGTCCGCCAGCCGGCAGGTGCCGTTGGTCACCAGCAGGGTGCGTTCATCCCAGCGGTGTTCGCCATCGCTCAAGCCATAGGGAGCAAGGGCATCACTTACCAGCACCACCTGCTCGGGGGCGAGCTTTTGGAGCAGCACCGCCATCGATGGGGCCACATGCACCCCATCGGCAATCAGCCCCATCGCCACGTCGCCTCGCAGCACGGCAGCCGCAATCGCCCCTGGCTCCCGCCGATGCAGATCGGGCATGGCATTAAAGGTGTGGGTGAGCATGCCCACGCCTGCTTGAAAGGCCGCGTTCGCTTCGGTTTCCGTGGCGGCGCTGTGGCCCAGGCTGACCACAATCCCCTGCTCCCGTAGGGCCGCGATCACCGCTTCCGATCCAGGCAGTTCCGGGGCCAGGGTGACCAGGTCGATATCGGCTTCAAACCCGCCAATACGTTCAGCGAGGGCTTCCAGGCTTGGGGGGCAGAGGTGCTCCTGGGGGTGGGCGCCGCGTCGACGGGGCTCCAGGAAAGGGCCCTCTAAATGGGCGCCCAGCAGCTGGGCCCGGCCGGCGTGATGTTGCTCCCGGGCTTCAGCAAGCACGGCGAGCGACTGGCGCAGGGGCGCGACGGCGCAGGTCACCAGGGTGGGGCAGATCGCTTCCACCCCATCGCGCCAGAGCAGCTCCAGCAGCGCTTCCAGCTGGGGGAGATCGGCCGGTGTGAGCTCCGGAAAAGCCAGGCCCAGGCCGCCGTTGATCTGCAGATCCACCCCGGCCGGGCTGAGCCAGTCGCCGTGCCAGTCGTCACCGGCGGCCCGGCTATCGGCGGGCAAAGGCTCCACCAGGCTGATCAGATCGTCGTCGTCAAGGCCGATGCGCCAGCGCTGGTTGGCGCCATGGCTGCAGCGCTTGGCCTGGGGCAGTCGCACATTGCTGAGCCAGCGCATGGGCAGAAGGGCCGCCAGACGGGACAATGCCATTCTCCGCCTGCGCCTGCGTGGTTGCCATCCCCCCTTCCGATTCGCCCGCGGGCCCCGGTGTTCCCAGGGTCGCGGTGGTGATGGGCAGCGACTCAGACCTGCCCACGATGCAGCCGGCGGTGCAGGTGCTGGAGCGGTTTGGAGTGGCGGTAGAGGTGCGGGTGCTCTCGGCCCATCGCACTCCTCTGGAGATGGTGGAATTTGCCCAGATGGCCCGCGGGCGGGGCTTCAAGGTGATCGTGGCCGGCGCCGGCGGCGCCGCCCACCTGCCCGGCATGGTGGCCGCGCTCACCACCCTGCCGGTGATCGGCGTGCCGGTGCAAAGCCGGGCCCTATCGGGTGTGGATTCGCTCCATTCGATTGTGCAGATGCCCGCTGGTATCCCGGTGGCCACGGTGGCGATCGGTAATGGCCTCAACGCTGGCCTGCTGGCGGCGCAGATCCTGGCCACCGCTGATCCCCGCCTCGCCCAGGAGATCTCGGACTACCGCGATGGGTTGCACGGCCAAGTAACGGCCAAGGACGCCCGCCTGCAGCAGCTGGGCAGCCGGGCCTACCTGGAGCAGATGGGCTGATGCTGGAACGGCTCGTTCTGCCCCCCTGGCTCAAGGCCGGCCTGGCCCTGCCCTTGCTGGTGCTCAACCTCTGGGTGCTGCGCCAGCTGCTGCTGCCCCTGGCGCCCTTCCCGGCCCTGTTTGTGGCGGCGGCCCTGATTGCCTTCCTGCTGGATCTGCCCAGCCGCTGGCTGATGGGCCGTGGTCTGCCGCGCTGGCTTGCCTACGCCCTGGTGGTGGGGGTGAGTGTGGGCCTGATCGGCCTGGCCGCCGTCTGGCTGGTGCCCCGGCTGATCGAGCAGCTGGGCGAGCTGATCACGGCCCTGCCGGGCTGGTTGTCCCAGGGGGAAACCCTGTTGCAGCAGCTGCAGGCCTGGGCGTTGGCGCGGGGTCTGCCCACCGATTTTGGCGACCTCAGCAGCGAGCTGCTCACCCGCACCAGCCAGCTGGCCCGCCAATTCAGCCAGCAGTTGCTCAGTCTGTTGGGAACCACCGTGGGCCTCACGGTCAACACCGTGATCGTGCTGGTGCTGGCGGTGTTTCTACTGCTGGGAGGGGAGGGCATCAGTTCCGGCCTGGCCCAGTGGCTTCCCCTACGGGCGCGCAGCCTGGTGGTCACGACCTTGAACCGCACCTTCCGCGGCTACTTCGCCGGCCAGGTTTTGCTGGCCCTGATTCTCAGCGTTGCCCAGATCGTGGTGTTCACCCTGCTGGGCATTCCCTATGGAGTGCTGTTTGCGGTGGCGATTGGCTTCACCACCCTGGTGCCCTACGCCAGTGCCCTCACGATCGTGGCGGTGAGTGTGCTGCTTGCCCTGGATGATCCCCGCACGGGCCTCGAAGTGCTGGCCGCAGCCATCAGCGTTGGTCAGGTGGTGGACCAGGTGATCCAGCCCCGGCTGATGGGCCGAATTGTGGGGCTGCAGCCGGCCTGGCTGTTGATCAGCCTGCCGTTGGGTGCGCGCCTGGGCAGCCTGCTGGGCCTGGGGGATCTGCTCGGCCTGGTGCTGGCGGTGCCGGTGGCAAGCTGCGCCAAAACCTTTCTTGATGCTTGGGGAGAGCAGCTGCGCTCCGGTGAGGCGCCGGTGTTCAGCTCCCCTGTGGGATCACGCCCTGAGCTGCCAGATAGCTGAGCACCACGGCCACCGACTCCTCCAGGTTTTGGCTGCCGGTGGGCACCCTTAGCTCGGGCTGCTCGGGGGCCTCATAGGGGCTGGAGATGCCCGTGAACTCCTTGATTTCGCCGGCCCGCGCCTTGGCGTAGAGCCCCTTGGTGTCGCGCCCCTCGCACACCTCCAGGTCGGCGGCGCAGTGGATTTCGATGAAGTCGCCGGGGTCCACCAGGGCGCGGGCCTTGTCGCGGTCGGCCTTGAAGGGCGACACGAAGGCCGTGAGCACCACCACCCCCGCATCTAGAAAAAGCTTGCTCACTTCGCCAATGCGGCGGATGTTTTCCTCGCGGGCGGCATCGGAGAAGCCCAGGTCCTTGCAGAGGCCGTGGCGGATGTTGTCGCCATCCAGCACGTAGCAGCTGAGGCCCTGTTCAAACAGGGCGGAGTTCACGGCGTTTGCCAGCGTGCTTTTGCCCGAGCCGCTGAGGCCGGTGAACCAAAGGATGGCGCTGCGGTGGCCGCGCTGCAGGGCCCGGGCTGCCCGGTCCACCGAGGTGTGGTGCCAGGCGATGTTGGTCGAGGCGCCCTGGGTGGTGACTTCGCCGTAGGTCGGGTTGGTGGGAGCGGCGGACATCGGCGCAGGGCTTGGGGCGGATGGGGACATTCTCTCCTGTGCCCCGCGTCAGGCCCTTGAGAGGTGCTTTGTTGTTTGGCGGCAATGGCCTGATTTTGATTCTAGAATTGAAATCTATAAATGCTTTCCGCAATGGCTGTCAGCATCAAGAGTCCTCGGGTGGACGCCCTGCTCGAGCAGCTGCGCCAGCTCACGGGCAGGGGCGTCACGGAGATTGTGCGGGATGCTTTGGAGCTGGAGCTGCAGCGGCAGCGGTGGTTGAGCCGGCGCAGGCGCCTCAGTGCCGAGTTACCAGTCCTGCAGGATCAGGCCATTGAGACGGCCAAACCTTTCCATCCCGATTCGCTGTACGACGAGCAGGGCTTGCCGTCGTGATTCTGGATACTTCGCTGCTGCTGGCGATCCTGCAGCGAGAGCCGGGGTGGGAGCGACACCAGCAGGCGCTCGAGCAGGTAGAGGTCCTACGCATGTCCGCTGGCACCCTGCAGGAGCTGCTGCTGGTTGCTCACTGCCGTGGTGTGCTCGAACCGATGCAGACCTTGCTGGATCTGATTGACCCCGATCTTGTGCCGGTGGATGCGGATTTGGCAGAGCGCGCTCTCGGCATCTTCCTGCGTTTTGGCAAGGGCCAGGGCCATCCGGCCCAGCTGAACTTCGGGGATTGTTTTGCGGCGGCCCTGGCTGAGCGTGACCGATTGCCCCTTGGCTACATAGGCGACGATTTCAGCAAGGCCAGCTTCTGAGGTTCGTGGCGCTTGCCTTTCAGCCCCCCGCCTGCTTGGGCCGGTAGCCCTCCTTTTCAAGGGCAGCGAGCGCCGGAGCCACTTGGTCGCCCTGCAGCTCAATCACGCCGTCTTTGACGGTGCCGCCGGTGCCGGCAACGGCCTTGAGCTGTTTGAGCAGCGTTTTCAGCTCGGCTTCCGGCGCCTCAAGGCCCGTGATCGCCGTCACCAGTTTTCCGCCCTTGCCTGCCTTGGTGCGCTGCACTCGCACCCGCTGCTGGGCCTTTGGGGTGGGTGCGCCCGCCGGGCCGGCCCCAGCGGCGGTGGGTCTGGCCGTGCTTGCGGCGTTGCTGCTGAATTCCTGCCAGCTGCCCTTCTTGGCCATGCCCAATCCTGCAACGCTGGTTCGGATTCTGGTCGGCGCAGCCTTCCCCCGGATTGCAATGCCCCCGCTTCGGCCCTTAACCCAGGGGTCTCGCCACATCCGGGAATGCAACAAGAACAGCGCGGTCTTCCGTGACCAGCGGCACCCCCAGCTGCTGCGCAGCAGCCACAAACTCGCAGTCGTAGGCACTGCAGCGGCTGCTGTGAGCCAGCTGCAAAACCTGTTCGGACGCCACGGGTTCGTCCTGACCGGCCAGCAGCGCCTCTACCAGTTGCATCAGTGCCACGGCCTGAGAGAGCTGGAGCAGGTCACGCCGTAGGTAAGTGGTGAGCACATTCCGCCACTCACTGCGCCAGAGCGGCGGTGCTGCCCAGCGGGGTTGATCGAGCAACAGAGCTTCTGCCAACTTTGTTTTGGGCCCTGGCAGCAGCAGATAGGCCAGGACGTTGGTGTCGACAACAATCAAGGCCGACCTTCGCGCTTGAAGGCATCGATCTCAGCCGGATCAAAGCTCTGCTGAGCCAGGCTGTCGCGCAGGGTCCGAATCTCTCCTAGCTGCTGCTATTCGGCCAAGTGGTCATGGCCTAGTCCGGCTTCTAGGCAAACGATCGCTTCATTGTTGAGGCTGCGCCGGTGCCGCTTGGCCGCCGCGGCGAGCCGGGCATGAAGCGCGTCGGGCAGGTTTTTGGGTGTGATGGTTTTGGCCAAGGCAGCCAGCGATCTCAAGGCGATACAACCATTATTGATTCGTTCTGGACCCTTGCAGGCCGTGGTTCTGGATCGCCGTGCGTCGTCCAACGATGCTCGTGTGCTGGAAGCGCTGCTGCCGGCCGCTGGCTTCTTAGGCTTACAAGAACTGATACTCCCACCGGTGACAAGCACCGTCCCTCCCATCTCCGCAGCCAGCGGCGTCGATCCAGCGGCCCTGGAGCGCGCAGCCCGCCCCAACAGCCTGGGCCGCTACGGCCAGTTCGGCGGCCAGTACGTGCCGGAAACCCTGATTCCCGCCCTGGCGGAGCTGGAGCAGGCTGCCGCTGAGGCCTGGAAGGATCCGGCCTTCACCGACCGGCTCAACCACCTGCTGCGCACCTATGTGGGGCGGCCCAATCCCCTCTACGAGGCCGAGCGGCTCACCGAGCACTACCGCCGGCCCGAGGGCGGCCCCCGCATCTGGCTGAAGCGAGAAGACCTCAACCACACCGGCGCCCACAAGATCAACAACGCTCTCGGGCAGGCGCTGCTGGCCCTGCGCATGGGCAAAAAGCGGATCATTGCCGAAACCGGCGCTGGCCAGCACGGCGTGGCCACCGCCACCGTGTGCGCCCGCTTCGGGCTGGAGTGCGTCGTTTACATGGGCGCGGAAGACATGCGCCGCCAAGCCCTCAATGTGTTCCGCATGCGGCTGCTGGGGGCAACGGTGCAACCTGTGACTGCCGGCACTGCCACCCTCAAGGACGCCACCAGCGAGGCGATCCGCGACTGGGTCACCAACGTGGAGAGCACCCACTACATCCTCGGTTCGGTGGCGGGCCCCCACCCCTACCCGATGCTGGTGCGCGATTTCCACGCCGTGATCGGTGAGGAAACCAAGCGCCAGTGCCACGAGGCCTTTGGCCGCAATCCCGATGTGCTGGTTGCCTGCGTGGGTGGTGGCTCCAATGCCATGGGCCTGTTCCATCCCTTCGTGCAGGACACGGACGTGCGTCTGGTGGGGGTTGAGGCCGCCGGCGATGGCGTGGCCACAGGCCGCCATGCCGCCACCATCACCGAGGGCCGCGTTGGGGTGCTGCACGGCGCCATGAGCCTGCTGTTGCAGGACGAGGAGGGCCAGGTGCAGGAGGCCCACTCGATCAGCGCCGGCCTCGATTACCCCGGTGTGGGACCGGAGCACAGCTACCTCAAAACCATCGGCCGGGCTGAATACGGCGCCGTGACAGACACCGAGGCACTGGACGCCCTGCAGCTTCTTTGTCGCCTAGAGGGCATCATCCCGGCCCTGGAAACGGCCCACGCCTTCGCCTGGCTGGAGAAGCTCTGCCCCACCTTGGCCCCCGGCACCGAGGTGGTGCTCAACCTCTCGGGCCGCGGCGACAAGGACGTGAACACAGTGGCCGAGAAGCTCGGCGACAAAATGGGGGGCTGATCCCAGCCCGCTCTGGCATCAGCCCAGGACTGGGAAGTCGAAACGATTGCCGAAAAGCGAAAAAAGCACCTGCCACAGGTTGGGGTGCTCTTTTAGCTCCTCGGCTGCCTCGCTCTCGATCGTTTTCAGCTGATCGGGGCTCAGCTCGAGGCCGCTGGCAAGTCGTGAAAGGATCGAGCGCTCTTGCTCGCAGATGAATTCATCTTCCTGCTGATGTCTTGATGCGGAAGCCACCATCACGGCGGTTTTCATGGCCAGTTCCCGTCGCTCCGGATTTATCAAAGCTGCCAGCTCCTCTATGCAGGAGGGATCGGATAATTGATCTTCCCAATTAATAATTTTGGCCTGAAGTTTGTATTGTTTGCTCAGAGAGTCCAGGAGGTTCTCTTCTTCAATAGATACCCCGCCATCTGCAAGGGCAGCCAGATTGAGAATTCTCAGGATCGATCACTCCTGCTGATTGGAGGTCCATTAACTGGATGGTCTGATGTTTGAAATCAGTTTACCGGCTTTAGCTGAGGAAATATTTGGCATTGCAATTGAGCGCTAAGGGCCCGATTTAGCGCAAAAGCCTTTCCAGCGCCTGGGCCACCGAGCCCACGGCGGCTCGGGCCGTGGCATAGGCCATGCGCATCGGCCCCACCAAGGCCACCTGGCCCACGCCGCCGTCGCCGCTGCGGTAGTTGGCCTGCACCACGGCGCACTGGTGCAGGGCCCGGTGGGGATGCTCGGCGCCGATCCAAATGCCCGGCTGGGGTAGGAGCTGTTGGGGCGCATCCTCCACCAGCTCCACTAAGGGGCGCAGGCTGAGGGTCTGGCTGAATTCCGGCTGGGCAAGCAGGCCAGCGAGGCCCATGGCTACAGCGCCCTCGCCCTCCAGCTGGCGCGACTGCCCATGACTAGCCAGCGCTTGGCGCAGCACTGCGCCGCTGCTGGTTAGATGGGAGGGCAGGGCGGCCCAGTCGATGCTGCCGCCCTCCAGTTGGACCGCGACCCAGCGCTCCAGGGACGCCAGTTCCGCTACTGCAAGGCAGGGCAGCCGCAAGTTGAGGCTGCTGGCTGTGGAGCCCCCCTCCACCAGGAACACCAGCAGGCGTTCACCACTGGCCACAAGTCGGAGGGCCTGCAGCTGGGACTGCTGGCGTTGGGGCCTGGTGATCAGGCTGAGCAGGCCCGTGAGATCTGCCAGGCGCCGGCTCAGATGCAGGAGCAGATCGTCGAGGGCTGCCCACTGCAGGCTGAGTCCGGTGAGTTCGCGCTCCAGCTGCAGGGCGGCCGCGCCTGGTGCGGGCAGCAGCTGATCTACGTAGGTGCGATAGCCCTGCTGGCTGGGGATTCGGCCAGCGGAGGGGTGGGGCTGGGTGAGCAGGCCACGCTGCTCCAGCGCCCCCATGGCTGAGCGCACCGTCGCCGGGCTGGCCTGCAGGCCAAAACGGCGCACCAGGGTCTGGCTGCCCACCGGCTCCATCGTGTCGACGTAGTGGCGCACGGCGAGCTGCAGTACTTCCTGCTGCCGGGCGGGCAAGGGCCTGGGTGAGGCGGACTGCAAGCGGGCGCCGCAGGAGTAAGGCGATCGTACGCAGCCCTGCGGGTGTCAGTAGCGGGGTACGGCCGGATCGACCTCCACACTCCAGGCGTCGATGCCCCCTTGCACGTTCCAGACGGCACCAAAGCCGTGTTCCTGCATCAGCCAGCAGCCCAGATGCCAGCTGCGCACGCCGGCGTGGCACAGCACGGCCACAGGGCGGTCGCGGTCGAGCAGCTGGTTGAGCTGGCCAATCCACTCGTTAGATCGGCCCAGGGGCAGATGCACCACGGCATGGGGCAGGCGGGCCAATTCCAGTTCGGTGTCTTCGCGCACGTCCACCAGCTGGATCGCCTCGCCCCGCTCCAGCCGCTCTTGCAGGTCGCGGGCCCGGATTGTCTGCGGTGTCGTCTCGATAGGTGCCATGGCGGGCAGACGGGGTGGCTTGGGGTCAAGATGGACCCATCCTGCGTGGGGCGCATGAAGGCCCGCCCGTTTTTGGCGGTCGTGCTGGCTGTGGCATTGCTGTTGCTGAGCCTGGCGGCGGGTGGCTGGTGGCTGGTGCTGCAGCATTCCCCCCTACAGCTGCAGCACCAGCAGCTGGTGTCGCCCCGGGCGGCCCGCTTTGTGCCCCGCCAAGCCGCTCTGAGCCTCTATCTGCTCAGCGATGGCGAGCAGCCGGTTGGCTACGCCCGGGCGGTGGCTCCCCCCCGCCAGCGGCGCCAGGCGGCTGAGGCGGTCGCAGGTCTTAGGGATGGTGCTTTCGCCGCCGCCGGCCTCGATTATCCCGGCGAGCTGGCCCCCTGGTTGGGCCGCGAACTCGGCTTTGCCCTACTGGCCTCAGAGCCCGGGGCGGCGCCCGATGGCTGGTTGCTGGCCCTGCGCAGTCGCGACGCTGACGGCGCCCGCCGCTTTCTGCAGCGCTTCTGGCAGACCCGCAGTCTTGCTGGCACCGACCTGCAGATCAGCAGCTATCGCGGCATGGGCTTGATCAGTGGCCGTGGTGCCCTCGTGGGCACCAGCCCGGTGCCAATCGCTACGGCGCTGATCGACGACGACCTGGTGTTGATCGCGTCGGGCCGGGGGGTGCTGGAGCAGGCCCTCGACGTCTCCCAGATTGATGAGCTCAACCAGGCGGCCAGCCCCCGCTTTAAGCAGGCGGTTCAACGCCTTGACCAGGGGGCGCTGCTGCTAACAGCCCGGCCAGAAACCCTGGGCTCTTGGTTGGGGTTGCCGGGTGAGTTCACGGCGCCTGGGGTAGTGCAGGAGCTGGTGGCCAGCCTGCGCCCCGACAACCGCTCCTTGGAGCTGGATGCCCTTCTGCAGTTCGCTGCAGATGCCGCAGTGCCGGCTCCATCTGCGGATGGCATTGGGGAAATTGATTCCACGGGAGCCGCTCTATTAGCGGCCCTGCAGGGCCCCTCAGAGAGCTTGGCCCTGGTGCAGAGCCCCGCCGCTTGGCCGGCCTACTGGCAGCCCATGCTGGCGGCAGTGCTGCAGGCCGAGCCGGGATCGTTCCCGGCCCTGGTGACTGCCGCCGCCGATGGCCCGTTGCTGCGCAGTGAGGCAATTCAGGGCTGGCTGCTCGGCACTGGCGCCGACCAACCGCAGCCGGACGCCCTCGCTGGGGTGCTCGCTGCCGAGGGATTGATCGCCGCGCCGCTGCCGGTGGAAGGCGATCCCGATCTACGGGTGTGGACCAGGCTGGAGGCTGGCCAGGCTGGAGGCCGATTCGCCCGCGGCGATGTCAACCAGCTGCAGGCCAGCCTGGAGGGCGCCCGCTCCAGCCAGGGCCGCCTGGCCTGGTGGGGTCAGACCCTCGCGGTGCTGCAGGAGCAGCGTGACTCCCGCAAGCCGCCCCGGCTGCGGCTGGAGCAGCTCTCCGGCCTCGATTTACCCCAGGCTCCCCTGCAGTGGGCCATGGCGGCGGGACGGGCCCAGCCCTTGCTGCAGCGCTGGAGCACCTGGCAGCTTTTGTCGGCCCTGGCCGGCCAGCCCCTGGCCCCGGCCGTGCAGAGCCTGAGCCTGGGCTGGGAAGCTCAGCCTGACGCCAACCTGCACCTCAAGGCCCGCCTTGAATTCGGTTGATGGCTAGAGCTGAGCGCGAACCGGTTGAGATTGAACCAGTCGAGCGTGAACTGCTGCTCTGGCGCCATGGCATCGCCGAAGATCGCCACCCTGATCGCCCTGAGCAGGAGCGGGCCCTTACGGCTCAAGGCCGCCAGCGCACTGCGGCCGTGGCGGCGGAGTTGTGCAGCTTGCAGCTCCACTGTGATCGCCTGCTGAGCAGCCCCCTGCGGCGGGCGCTGCAGACCGCTGAAATTGGTGTGGCGGCTGGTCTAGCGCCGGCGCTGGAGTTGGAGGATCGCCTGGCGCCGGGTGGTGATCCGCTGCCGCTGCTGCAGGATGGCACTTGGCAGCGCCTTGGCCTGGTGGGCCATGAGCCAGACCTGGGCGAGCTGGCCTCGAGCCTGCTGGGGTTGCCGGCGGGCACAATTTCTCTGCGCAAGGCAGGCATCGTGCTGCTGCGCCTGGGCCCAACCGGGGCCAGCCTGGAGGCCCTAATTGGCCCACGGTTGCTGCGGCTACGGCGGGATGGCAAGCGGCAGCCGTAAGTTCGCCTTAGTGAGTGCGGTGGAGAAGCTTGGTAGTAACAGGAGCGGCTACCCCAGCCCCATTTCGGCCGGGTTTGGAAGGGGTGCCGGCTACCCAGTCGTCGATCTGCGACATCGATGGCCAGCGGGGGGTGCTCACCTATCGCGGTTACCCCCTAGACCAGCTGGCATCCAGCAGCTCCTTCCTGGAGACGGCCTACCTGCTGATCTGGGGCGAGCTACCCACTACTGAGCAGCTGCAGGAGTTTGAGCAGGAGGTCCAGATGCACCGCCGGGTCAGCTTCCGCATTAGGGACATGATGAAGTGCTTCCCCTCCGGGGGGCATCCGATGGATGCGCTGCAGAGCAGCGCCGCCTCCCTGGGCCTTTTTTATTCCCGTCGAGCCCTCGACAACCCCGAATACATCGTTTCGGCGGTGGTGCGGCTGATCGCCAAGATCCCCACGATGGTGGCGGCCTTCCAGCTGATCAGGAAGGGTCAAGATCCGATCCAGCCCCGCGACGACCTGGCCTACGCCGCCAATTTTCTCTACATGCTCACGGAGCGGGAGCCCGATCCGCTGGCGGCCCGCATCTTTGACGCTTGTCTGATCCTGCACGCTGAGCACAGCCTCAACGCCAGTACTTTCAGCGCCCGGGTGACTGCCAGCACCCTCACCGACCCCTATGCCGTGGTGGCGTCAGCGGTTGGCACCCTGGCGGGCCCCCTGCACGGCGGTGCCAATGAAGATGTACTGGAGATGCTCGGCCAGATCGGCAGCCCAGATCAGGTGGCGCCCTGGCTGGATCGGGCGATTGCCGGCAAGCAAAAAATCATGGGTTTTGGCCACAGGGAATACAAGGTCAAGGACCCCCGGGCTGTGATTCTCCAAACCCTGGCGGAGCAGCTCTTCGACCAGTTCGGTCACGATCCGATGTACGACCTAGCCCGCAAGCTGGAGGAGGTCGCGGCCGAGCGCCTGGGGCCTAAGGGAATTTTCCCCAACGTCGACTTCTATTCAGGCCTGGTGTACCGCAAGCTCGGCATCCCTGAAGACCTCTTCACGCCCATTTTTGCTATCGCCCGCACGGCTGGCTGGCTGGCCCATTGGAAGGAGCAGCTGGGGGCTAATCGCATCTACCGGCCCTCCCAGATCTATACCGGTCAGCCCTCCCGTGACTGGCAACCCGTGGGAGCCCGCTAAGTTGCCCTCATCTGAGCTGCCGCCATGCTGACCACTACGGCTCCGGGCCTGGATCTAGAGGCCAGTTTTGAACAGGCCCTGCAGGGCTTCGGCCTTAGTCCTGCCGCCGCCCACCTGTTGTGGCTACCCCTGCCCATGGTGCTGGTGCTGGTGGCGGCCGTGGTGGGCGTGCTGGTCAACGTCTGGCTGGAGCGCAAGATCTCAGCAGCGGTGCAGCAGCGCATCGGTCCTGAATATGCCGGCGCCCTCGGCGTTCTCCAGCCGATGGCCGATGGCCTCAAGCTGGTGTTTAAGGAAGACATCATTCCGGCCCGGGCTGACGGCCTGCTGTTCACCCTCGGCCCAGTGCTGGTGCTGATTCCGGTGATCCTCAGCTGGTTGGTGGTGCCCTTCGGCCAGCACCTGCTGATCAGCAATGTGGGGATCGGTATTTTCCTTTGGATCTCCCTGAGCAGCATTCAGCCGATCGGCCTGCTGATGAGCGGCTACGCCTCAAACAACAAGTATTCGCTGCTGGGCGGTCTGCGGGCGGCGGCCCAGTCGATCAGCTACGAGATTCCCCTGGCCCTGGCTGTGCTGGCGGTGGTGATGATGAGCAACTCGCTCAGCACCGTTGACATCGTCAACCAGCAGACCGGCGCTGGCATCCTCAGCTGGAACATCTGGCGTCAGCCGGTGGGCTTCGTGATCTTCTGGATCTGCGCCTTGGCCGAATGTGAGCGCCTGCCCTTCGACCTCCCCGAGGCGGAAGAGGAGCTGGTGGCTGGCTACCAGACCGAGTATTCGGGCATGAAGTTCGCCCTCTTCTATCTGGGCAGCTACATCAACCTGGTGCTCTCGGCCCTGCTGGTGTCGGTGCTTTACCTAGGCGGCTGGGGGTTCCCCATCCCCGTTGAGTGGCTGGCCAGCTGGCTGCACCAGCCGATCGATGCACCCTTGGTGCAGCTGATCACCGGCTCCGTAGGCATCGTCATGACGGTGCTCAAGGCCTACCTGCTGGTGTTTCTGGCGATCCTGCTGCGCTGGACCACGCCGCGGGTGCGCATCGACCAGCTGCTCGATCTGGGCTGGAAGTTTCTGTTGCCGATTGCCCTGGTCAACCTGCTGATCACGGCAGCGCTCAAGCTGGCCTTCCCGGCTGTGTTTGGCGGCTGACCGCGCCTGAACCCAGCTTTTCTCCAGACCAGCCATCATGGGCTGACCCACTCAGACCGCCTCCCCCCAGAGCCAACTCCATGTTCGGGTTTCTCAAGAAAGTCGGTGACTACACCCGCGATGCGGTGGGTGCGGCCAACTACCTGACCCAGGGTCTGGCGGTGACCTTTGATCACCTGCGGCGCCGGCCGATCACCGTTCAGTACCCCTACGAGAAGCTGATCCCCTCGGAGCGCTATCGGGGCCGCATCCACTATGAATTCGACAAGTGCATCGCCTGTGAGGTGTGTGTACGGGTCTGCCCGATCAACTTGCCGGTTGTGGATTGGGTGATGAACAAAGCCACCAAGAAAAAGGAGCTGCGCAACTACTCGATTGACTTCGGGGTGTGCATTTTCTGTGGCAACTGCGTGGAGTACTGCCCCACCAACTGCCTTTCGATGACCGAGGAATACGAGCTGGCAGCTTTTGATCGCCACAGCCTCAACTTCGACAACATCGCCCTTGGTCGCCTGCCTACAAGTGTCACCAGCGATCCGGCCGTAGTTCCCCTGCGGGAGCTGGTCTACCTGCCCAAGGGAGTACTCGATCCTCATGATGTGCCGGATACGGCGCCGCGGGTGGGCAAACTGCCCGAGCAGGTGCTCGAATCCCTGCCTAGCGGAGACGCGTCATGACTATCTCCTCCATTACCCAGCTGATCTGCTTCGTGGCTCTCTCCGCCACCTTGGTGCTAGGAGCCCTCGGGGTGGTGTTGCTGCCCAACATTGTTTATTCGGCCTTCCTGCTGGGCGGAGTATTTCTTTCGGTGGCGGGTCTCTACCTGCTGCTAAATGCCAGTTTCGTGGCAGCGGCCCAAGTGCTCGTCTATGTGGGCGCCGTCAACGTGCTGATCCTGTTCGCGATCATGCTCGTTAATAAAAAGGAAAATCTGGCGGCCATTCCCGGGCTTGGTCTCCGGCGTCTGCTTTCCGGCGCTGTCTGCGGTGGCTTGTTTTTGCTGCTGATTCGGGTGGCCTTCACTACCCCTTGGCCCCTACCTGGCCCAGAACCCGTGGGCGAGGAGGCCACGATTCGCATTGGCGAGCACCTCTTCAGTGACTACCTCCTGCCCTTTGAGCTGGCTTCGGTGCTGCTGCTGATGTCGATGATCGGCGCCATCGTTTTGGCCCGCCGCGATGTGCTCAGCAGCGATGTGATCACAGGTGAGGCAGTCGATCAGGGCCTGATCGAGAAGGAGCGCACCCCCCTGTTGCTGGAAAACTCTCCTCGCTAGCGGGCGTTTCAGCGCCCTCTCAGCCTCACTGCCACCGCCATCATTGCCACCGCCATGGAGTTCACCATCCCCACCACCATCCCCCTGCAGGCCTACCTGGCCCTGGCGGCGGTATTGTTTTGCACAGGTGTCTGGGGATTGATCAACAGCCGCAATGCGGTGCGCGTGTTGATGAGCATTGAGCTGATGCTTAATGCCGTCAACATCAACCTGATGGCTTTCTCCAACTATCTCGATGGCCAGCTGATCCGCGGCCAGGTGTTTGCCATCTTCGTGATCACCGTGGCCGCGGCTGAGGCGGCCGTTGGTCTGGCGATCCTGCTCTCCCTTTATCGCAACCGCGAAACGGTTGATATGGAGCGCTTCAACCTGTTGCGCTGGTAGCCGGTCCTTTAGCGATGCGGCTTGAGCGGGTCTGGCTGATTTCTAGGTCTGGCAGCCAGGCGGCCCACCGCCAGGCCAAGCGCTGCGCAGAAGATCTGGCGGCCCAGGGGGTTCATGTGGTGGTGGCCTCCAGTGGCCTGGCTCGCAATCCCTTTCCCGGTTTGCTGGCCACGGAAGCCGAGCTGCCCGATCTAGCCCTGGTGCTGGGGGGCGATGGCACCGTGCTCGGTGCGGCCCGCCATCTGGCCCCCCTCGATGTGCCGATCCTCAGTTTCAACGTGGGCGGCCACCTCGGCTTTCTCACCCACGATCGCCGTCTGCTGCGCCTGAGCACCGACGCCCTCAAGAGCGAGGAGGAGAGCCTCTGGGACCGGCTGCGTCAAGAACGCTATGCCCTGGAGCGGCGCATGATGTTGCAGGCCCATATCGACCGGGGCGACGGCGTTGATGGCTCAGAAATTGCCCATCTGGCTCTCAACGACTTCTATTTCCGGCCCTGCCTCGATGAGGTGTCCCCCACCTGCGTGCTGGAGCTGGAGATCGATGGTGAGGTAGTGGATCAATACCGTGGCGACGGTCTGATCATCGCCACTCCCACCGGCTCTACTGGCTACGCCATGGCTGCCGGTGGGCCGATCCTGCACCCGGGCATCGAAGCGATCGTGGTTAATCCGATCTGCCCGATGAGCCTCTCGAGCCGGGCCGTGGTGGTGCCGCCCAGGGCCCAGCTTTCGGTGTGGCCCCTGGGCGAAACCAGTCGCCGGGTCAAGCTTTGGAAGGATGGCGCCCATGCCACCGTGCTGGAACCAGGCGATCGGGCCCTGGTGGAGCGCAGCCCCCACCCGGCCCTGCAGGTGCTTCTTGAGCAAAGCCCCTCCTACTACCGCACCCTCACCCACAAGCTGCATTGGGCTGGCAGCCTCACCGCCATCGAGCCGTCCCACAACTAAACCCCCCTGCTCCCCCCGCCCCAAATCGCCCCATGGCCCTGGAAATTGAACGCCGCTTTCTGGTGGAGGGGCTGGACTGGCGCCGCCATATCTGCTGGCAAGCCCAGCTGCAACAGGGCTACTTGGTGGCGAGCGCCGATGGCTTCACCGTGCGGGTGCGCCGTGCCAGCGGTGAAGAGGCCGTAGCCGGTGCCTGGCTCACTCTCAAGGCCCGCAGCGAGCAGCCTCTTGAAGCCCCGGGCCTGCTGCCGGAGGGATTGGTGCGCCAGGAATTCGAATACGCCATTCCAGAGGCGGATGCTGCTGCCCTGCTGGCGTTGGCGCCCCAGCGCCTTTGCAAAGTGCGCTACGGACTTGATCTGCCAGGTGGGGAGTGGGTGCTCGACGTATTTGAGGGTGCGAATGCACCGCTGGTAGTAGCCGAGGTGGAACTGGAGCCGCAGGGGCTGGAGCAAGGCTTGGCCCTCCAGCCGCCCGCCTGGTGCGGGCGTGAGCTAACCGGGCGCCATGAGCTAAGCAATGCGGCCCTGGCCCGCCGGCCCCTGGCTCTCTGGCCAGAAGCGGAGCGCTTGGCCCTGTTCGAGCCTGCAGCTAGCTAAGACTTGCCGGGTTCAATCGAGCAGCAGTTGAAGCCGTCACGGCAGATTTTGCCGTGGTCCATGGCCCAATTCAGCAGGGCTACCCGGTTCTTGGCGCCTGTTTTGGTGAAGACGTTGCTCACGTGGTTGTCCACGGTGCGCTTGCTGATCGTCAGCGATTCGGCGATCTCCTGGTTGGTTAGGCCCTTGGCCACCAATTCAATTATCTCAATTTCCCGCTCCGACAGCTCATGGCGCACCTGGCCGAGGGAGCCTCCCGTGGCGTGATTGGAATCCATGGGCCCAAGCCGAGCGCTTGCCAGCACTGTAGGCAGGGCGCTGTTCCATGATGGTCCCAAGTGGCGCGATTGGTTTGTTGCTTCAACGGGCACTTGCTAGCGGGCAGCCAGCTCTCACCGCAGAGGTGATGCCACCTAGGGGAGGGGATCCCTCGCGCTCATTGGCGGCCGCAGGGTCCCTGCGTGGCTGGGTCCATGCGGTAAACGTCACTGATGGCAGCCGCGCCGTGATGCGGATGAGCAGCCTGGCCCTATGCCGCCTGCTGCTTGACGCCGGCATCGAGCCGGTGCTGCAGCTGGCCTGCCGCGATCGCAACCGCATTGCCCTGCAGGCCGAATTACTAGGCGCCCATGCCTTGGGCGTGCGCAACCTGCTCTGCCTCACCGGCGATCCCGTGCGGGCCGGCGACCAGCCCGGGGCCCGCCCGGTGAATGAGCTGGAGGCGGTGCGGTTGTTGCAGCTGGTACAGCAGTTCAATGGCGGGCAGGATCCGGTGCAAGGTGAGCTGCCCGATGGACCCACCGACCTATTTGCAGGTGCAGCTGCCGATCCCCAGTCGGCTAGTTGGAGTGGTCTCAAGAGCCGGCTGCTGCGCAAGAAGCAGGCCGGTGCCCGCTTCATTCAAACCCAGATGGTGATGGACGCCGAAGCTCTCAAGCGCTTTGTCGGTGACCTCGCCGCACCGCTTGATCTGCCCGTGCTGGCGGGTGTGTTTCTACTCAAATCGGCCCGCAACGCCGCCTTCATCAACCGGGTGGTGCCCGGCGCGAACATTCCCCAGGCCGTGATCGACCGCCTGGCTGCGGCGCCAGATCCGGCGGCTGAGGGCATAGCTATCGCCGCGGAACAGGTGGGCGCCTATCTCCAGATTGCCCAGGGGGTACATCTGATGGCCATTAAGGCTGAGGAGCGAATTCCGGCGATCCTGCTGCAGGCCGGCCTGAAGCCCCTAGCGCTGGGCTAGTTAGAGTTGCTCAGGGCAAGATCGGTGCCCAGTAGTTCGGCCATTGCCTTCTGCTGCGGCGATGGCGACAACACATCCTGCCGGCGCACATCGGTGATCAGCCAGTCGAGGGCGGCCTCCTGCAGGTCGAAGTGGTCGCCGTTGCGGTCAACGCAGTAGCGGCCAAACACCAGCTTCTCAACCAGACGCACTCCGGCCCCGATGCGGGAGTAGTCAAAGATGATCGAGTTGTCGATTGTGGCCCCTTCGCAGATGTGGCAATTGGGGCCAATCATCGCTGGGCCAATAATTGTGGCGCCGTTTTCAATGCGAGTCATGCCGCCCACATAAATTGGGCCCGTGATATTGATCTGATCCCAGTCAGCAGCCACGTTGAGGCCGGCAAATACCCCTGGCCTCACTTCCTTGCCAGGGATCTGAACCTGACGCACCTGGCCCTGCAAAACACTGCGGATTGCCTGCCAGTAATCCGGCACCTTGCCGATATCAACCCATTCAAACTCCATCGGCAGGGCGTAGAAAGCTGCGCCGGCCTGCACCAGCTTGGGAAATAGGTCTGAGCCGATATCGAAGGGCTGGTTGCTTGGCACAAAGTCGAGCACCTCTGGCTCGAAGATATAAATGCCGGTGTTGATCATGTCGCTGGCGGCCTCATCAACCGCCGGCTTTTCCTGGAAGGAACGCACCCTGCCGTCGTCGTCTGTGACGACCACGCCATAACTGCTCACCTGATCCTTGGGAACTCGCTTGGTGATCATGCTGGCCATGGCGCCCTTGGCCTTATGGCGACACACCGCTTCGCTCAGATCAAGGTCGATCAGGGCATCACCGCAAAGCACCACAAAGGTGTCGTCGAAGAAGCGCTGGAAATTCTGGATCTTCTTCAGCCCTCCTGCCGATCCCATCGCGTCGCCGATCAGCTCACCGTCTTCGATGCGGCCTTCAAAGCTGTAGGCGATTTCAACACCGAAGCGCTGACCATCGCGGAAGTAGTTCTCGATCTCCTCAGCTAGGTGGGAGACGTTCACCATGATTTCGGTGAACCCGTGCTCCCGCAGCAGCTCCAGCAGAAACTCCATCACGGGTTTTTGCAGGATGGGGATCATCGGCTTGGGGATCGTGTGCGTAATGGGCCGCACCCGTGTTCCCTTGCCAGCAGCCAGGATCATCGCCTTCATGGGCGCAAGCTTAGACCTACTGCTTAAGCCGCCAGCGCCTGCTCCGCCGCACCGAGGGCTGGCACCAGGGGCAGTTGGCGGGTCTCGCCAGGATGGAGCAGGCGCCGCAGGTGCAGAGGGCCAAACAGCCCGCCCTGCTGGTCGAGTTCCACCTTGCCCTGGTGGCAGAGAAACAACAGAGCCCAGAAAACCCCCACCCGGTCCCGGTCCAGCTCGGCGTCCGCAGCCTTGGCTTCCACGTGGGCAGCCCAGTCCTGCACCAGCTCGTTGAAGCCGGCCCAGGCGTGGGCTGGATCCCAGCTAAGTAAAAAATGGCTGAGAGCAGCGGTGGTTTCCGGCAACTTCTCGCGGTGCGCCAGGGCCGCCACCTGCTCAATCGCGGCCCTTTCGCTGTAGCGCTTAGGGCGGTGGCGCGGCCGAATCCGACCCTCGTCCGCTTCGAGTCGCTCGGCGATGTCCTCGAGCTGGCGGATCAATTCCCCCAGGGTCACCGGTCGTTGCAGGGGTGGCGGCGCTACGGGCCGGCGCCAGAGGTGCCTTTCCGGTCGCTGAGGCAGGGCCAGGGCGGGGTTCACCAGCCAGCCTTGGCCATCGGCATCGAAATCAAAGCCGATGTCGTCCTGGTCTGGAGCTTCCTGCGCAAAGGTGGCCGCTTCCAGCACCTCGGCTTTGAGGCTCACCAACACCGAGGCTGCCAAAAAGGCCTCACTGGCTTCAGCCAGGTCCTGTTCGTAGCTGCCGCCCCGGCTTGGAGCGTTTGCTACCACCAGGCGGGGCACCTCAATGCGCTGGCGCAGCTGGTCGAGAAAACCATCCACCACGGCGATCACGTCCACATCCCATGGGTCGATATCGCCCCGCTCTGCCGCATCCTGGAGCAGGCGTATGGCCAATCTTGCGCCTCCTTCAGCCAATGGTGCCCCGAGGCCTCCGCTGAGTCATTGGCCGCACGCTACCGGTGCTGGCCATTTCGCACCAGCACCCCTGCCAAAGCACCACCGCTGGGGTCAGCCAACTGACACGGTCACGGCTTCGTCGGCATCGGGACTGGTGGGAGCCGAGCTTTGCCCGGCCGCTGGCAGCAGCCCCAGCTGGGCATCCACCGTGGCTCGGTAGCGCTGCAGGTCGTTTTCCAGCTCCTGGATGCGCACCTGTTGGGCGGCGAATTCGCCCTGGCTCTGCACCGTTTCCACCTTGCGCACCACCCCGGTCCACACCGCAAACACCCAGGCAGCGGTGGCGCCGATGCCGCCAACTAGGAGCAGCAGGGCGGCTAGGGGCAGGGTGCCGCTCAGTCCTGGCAGGAAGTGGACCGTGGTGGGGGCTGTGTTCTCCAGGGTGAACATCACCATGGCTAGGCCAAAGCTGAAGATCAGCAGAAAGTTCAGCTGTTTCATCTCAGGAGCGTAATTAGGCCAACCCAGGGGTGAACCCACCGCGGGCTATCTGCACAGTTTTGTTACCCAGGGCGGCGGATCAGGCCGGCAGGGCTGGCGCCGAAAGCAGCGGTTGGCGAATCAGATCGCCCGGCGGCGGCTGAATCACCTTGGCCAGGGCGGTGGTCTCCCGTTGCACAAGGGCCTCGATCGAAGCCCGGTAGGTGTCGGTCATCACCCGGGGGTAGAGGCCGATGCCCACGATCGGCACCAGCAGACAGCTGATCACGTAGATCTCCCGGGGCTCCGCATCCACCAGGTGCGTGTGGGAGGCGAGCTCAGCGTTTTCCTTGCCGAAGAAGATTTCCCGCAGCATCGAGAGCAGGTACACCGGGGTGAGGATCACGCCCACCGCCGCTAGAGCCGCCATCACGATGCGGAAGCTGAGCGAATAGGCCTCGCTGGTCACGAAGCCCGTGAACACCATCAGCTCGGACACAAAGCCGCTCATGCCTGGTAGGGCAAGGGAGGCCAGGGAGCAGATAGTCCACAGCGCAAACATCTTGCGCATTTTCTGGCCAACTCCGCCCATGTCGTCGAGCTGGAGGGTGTGGGTGCGGTCGTAGGTGGCGCCCACCAGGAAGAACAGGCTGGCTCCGATCAGGCCGTGGCTGATCATTTGCAACATGGCGCCGCTGGTGCCAAGGGCACTGAAGCTGCCGATGCCGATCAGCACGAAGCCCATGTGGCTGATCGAGCTGTAAGCGATCTTGCGTTTGAGGTTGCGCTGGGCAAACGAGGTGAGGGCGGCGTAGATGATGTTCACCACCCCCAGCACCACCAGCAGCGGCGCAAATTGGGCATGCCCCTCGGGGAGCAGCTGCACGTTGAAGCGCAGCAAGGCGTAGCCCCCCATCTTCAGCAAGATGCCAGCCAGCAGCATGTGCACCGGAGCCGTGGCCTCGCCGTGGGCATCGGGCAGCCAGGTGTGCAGGGGCACAATCGGCAGCTTCACCCCAAAGGCGATCAGCAGGCCTGCGTAGGCGAATAGCTGGAACTTCGTTGAGAAGTCCTTGGCCATCAGGTCCGTGTACTCAAAGCTGGGGGTGCCACCGCCGTAGAAGGCCATCGCCAGGCCCACCACCAAAATGAACAGGGAGCTACCGGCTGTGTAGAGGATGAATTTGGTGGCTGCGTACTGACGCTTTTTGCCGCCCCAGATAGCCAGCAGCAGATACACCGGCAACAGCTCCAGCTCCCAGGCCAGGAAGAACAGCAGCATGTCCTGCACGGCGAACACGGCGATCTGGCCGCCATCCATGAGCAGCAGCAGGAAATAAAAGAGCTTGGGCTTGAAGGTCACCGGCCAGGCCGCCAGAGCCGCCAGGGAGGTGATGAAGCTGGTAAGCAGGATCAGGGGCATCGAGATGCCGTCTGCCCCCACCGACCAGGCCAGCCCCAGGCTGGGTAGCCACTGAACCCGCTCCACCAGCTGCAGTCCTTCGACCGCCGGGTCATAGCCGTTGAGGTAGGCCCCCACGGTGATCAAGAAGGTGATCAGGGTGATGCCAAGGGCATACCAGCGAATCCGCTTGCCGTCGCCGGCATCGGGAATGAAAGGAATTACCAGGGCCGCTGCGATCGGGAAAAGGATCGACGCGCTCAACCATGGGAAGGGCACGAACCAGGCCTCACCGTTTGCCCGGAGTGTAGAAATGCAGTCGGGCCCGGCACTCTGCTGATGGGGGATGTCACACAGAGTTGTGCCTCACGCCCGCCCTTGGCTGATCCCCAGGCACGCGCTACGCGCTTACGCCTGGGGATCAGCCAAGGGCGGGCGCAGGCGTTGTCGCGAGGCAGGGAAGGCGGTCGCGCGGCTTGAGGCTCGCTGGTGCGGCAGGGTAATCGCGCGCGGTGTGAGGCTCGCTTGGCTGAGCGGCCGAGGCCGTGTTGCCCGCGCAGCGGGCGTAACGGCCGAACCGATCAGCCCAGCGAGCCGAACAGAACAACCAGGGCGATGACACCGCCAAACACGATCAGGGCATAGAACTGGGCCCGGCCGGTTTCGAAGTATTTGAGCCCCTCGCCGCTGCCCAGGGTCACCAGGCCGGTGAGGTTTACGACCCCATCAACAACCTTGGAATCAACCTCCAGCACCTGGCGGGCCAGTTTGCGGCTGCCCTGCACGAACAACTTGTCGTTGATCGCATCGAGATACCACTTATTGGCCAGGAAAGCATTAAGTGCCGGGAAGCGAGCGGCTACGGCTTTGCCCAGATCGATTTTGTGCAGCGCGTAGGCCAGCACGGCCACGGTTATGCCGGCGATGGAGATGCCAACGGAGGCTCCGGCTAGGGGCAGGAATTCACTCCAGCTGAAGTGTTCCGCCACCTCGGCCGCCTCCTTGGGGTCGAGCAGGTTGCCAAAGCGGCTGTTCCAGGGGGTGCCCAGCAGGCCTACCAGCACAGAGGGCACGGCCAGGACGGCCAGGGGCATGGCCATCTGCCAGCCGGATTCATGGGGATGGCTGGCGTGGCCATGGTCGTCGCCGTGGCCATCGCCCTGGTCATCGGTGGTTTTCCCTGCTTCAGCCAGCAGCTGGGCCCGCATGGCCTGATCATTGCCGCGAAACTCCCCCTCAAAGGTGAGGAAGTAGAGGCGGAACATATAAAAGGCGGTCATGCCGGCGGTGATGAAGCCAGCCACCCAGAGCACGGGGAATGAACCAAAGGCCACGCCGAGGATCTCGTCCTTGCTCCAGAAGCCAGCCAAAGGGGGAATGCCGGCGATGGCGACGCAGCCAATCAGGAAGGTGCTGCTGGTGATCGGCATGTGTTTGCGCAGCCCACCCATCAAGCGCATGTCCTGGGCGAGCACGGGCTCATGGCCCACTACCTCTTCCATGGCGTGGATCACCGACCCAGAGCCAAGGAACAGCATGGCCTTGAAGAAGGCGTGGGTCACCAGGTGGAACATCCCAGCCACCGGAGCGCCGCAGCCCATGGCCAGCATCATGTAACCGAGCTGGGAAACGGTGCTGTAGGCCAGACCTTTCTTGAGATCCATCTGGGTGAGAGCAATCGAAGCCCCAAGCACCAGGGTGATGGTTCCCACCACGGCGATCGTGGCCTGCACAGCCGGGAAGGGTTCGTAAACGGGTTGCAACCGGGCTACCAGGAACACACCGGCGGCCACCATGGTTGCCGCGTGGATCAGGGCGGAAATGGGGGTCGGGCCCTCCATTGCATCCGGCAGCCAGACGTGCAGGGGGAATTGGGCCGATTTTGCCATCGGTCCCATGAACACCAGCAGGCACAGCAGGATCGCTGCAGCATTGGAAACGCTGCCGCCGGCCACGGCCTCCTGCAGCCGGCTGCCAATTTCCTCAAAGCCGAAGCTGCCAGTGGCCCAGAACAGACCCAGGATTCCCAGCAGCAGACCGAAGTCGCCAACCCGGTTCACCACAAATGCTTTTTGGGCCGCATTGGCGGCGCCATCGCGGTCGTACCAGAAGCCCACAAGCAGGTAGGAGCACATGCCCACCAGCTCCCAGAACACATAAATCTCCAGCAGGTTGGGGCTGATCACCAGGCCCAGCATCGAGCTGCTGAATAGGGCTAGGTAGGTGAAAAAGCGCACATAGCCCTTGTCGTGGGCCATGTAGCCATCGGAATAAACCATCACCAGCACGGCGATGGTGGTCACCAACGACAGCATCACGGCGCCGAGGGCGTCCACCCGGAAGCCCATCTGCAGGTTGAAGGTGCCGGCGCTGGCCCAGTTGAACAGCACTTCGGTGGGCGGTGCACCCGCCAGTTGCTGGGCCAATACGGCGTAGCTCAGCACGGCAGCCGCTCCTACGCAGCTGATCAGCAACCAGGCCACTGGTTTGCGCAGCCGATTGACGGTGCGGTTGAAGCTGATCAGCCCCAGACCGGTAATAGAAGCCCCGACCAGGGGCAGCACCGGAATCAACCAGGCGAGTTCGGCGGCTGACGGCATGCGCTGCAAGCTGGTTGGCGCAAGTGTAGGCAGCCAAACAGGTGCATATCCAGGCCTGTGCGGGCTCGCCCATGGGCGGGGAGCTTGGCGGCGAGCAGCACTCAGCCCAGCAGGTGGGCCAAGCCTGTGCGAGCGAAGCTCGTTGCGCCGAGGCCGATGAAGCGATGGGCCCACCAAAACACCCCTACGGCAATGGCAATGCCCAGCTGGGCTGGCCGTAGAAATTCGCTGGGAACCAGCTGCTGGCGGCCGGTCAATATCGCTCTAAAGGGAAGGATCGAGGTGCTATCCCTCAGCTCCTCAAAGGCGCTACCGAAGCGCTTGGCCAGGCGCCGGTCGCCATTCCAGATGGCGAAGAGATGGTGGGCGATCAGGCCTGCGCAGGTGGCCACCATGAAGCTGCTGCCGATCCAGAGCAGGTGGGTGGCGCACCAGAGGACCTGGCCCACAGCCTGGGGATGGCGGCTGATGCGAATGATGCCGGTGGCATAAAGCCGCACCTGGGGCTTGAGCACCGCCGGGATTTCCAGCAGGTTGTAGGTGGCTGGATAAAGAAACAAAAAGCTGATAGCGGTGCCTCCCCACACCACGGGCACGATCCAAGGCTGGTCCTGGAGATTCCAGAGGCGCACCCCGTCGTAGCGATGGGCCAGGAAGTAGCCAATCACCACCACGGCTGAGGGGATGCTCACCGCGGCAAACAGCAGCCGCCAGGCCCGCTCGCCAATTTTTGCTGCGCCCCACACCCGCAGCGAGGCTCCCCCGCTGTGAATTACGGCGAAAGCCAGCAACAGGGCGAGCATTACCCAGCTGCTGTGGTGCAAAGAGCTGGGGGGCACGGGTCGGATGGGGAGTTGTGAAGCTCTTAATTCTCGCTGCCAGGCTTCCCCCCTAGAGTTTTGTACTCGCCAGCTGGCAGGCTCCGGCCGATCCAGGCAACCCAATGGCAGACCTGCCTTTCACTCTTGATCAGCTCCGCATCCTGCGGGCCATCGCCTCTGAGGGGAGCTTCAAGAAGGCCGCAGACAGCCTTTACGTGACTCAGCCGGCGGTGAGCCTGCAAATTCAGAATCTGGAGAAGCAGCTCAGCGTCAGCCTGTTTGATCGGGGCGGGCGCAAGGCCCAGCTCACCGAGGCCGGCCACCTGCTGCTCAGCTACTGCGACCGAATCCTGAGCCAGTGCCAGGAGGCCTGCCGGGCTCTAGAAGACCTGCACAACCTGCGCGGCGGCTCGCTCATCGTTGGCGCCAGCCAGACCACCGGCACTTATTTAATGCCGCGAATGATCGGTCTGTTTCGGCAGAAGTACCCCGAAGTGGCGGTGCAGTTGCAGGTGCACAGCACCCGCCGCACCGGCTGGAGCGTGGCCAATGGCCAGGTGGATCTTGCGATCATCGGCGGAGAGCTGCCCACTGAATTGGGGGAGCTGCTGCAGGTGGTGCCCTATGCCAGCGATGAGCTGGCCCTGGTGCTGCCGGTGAAGCATCCGCTGGCCCGCCTGCCCGAGCTCACGAAAGACGACCTCTACCGGCTGGGCTTTGTCTGCCTTGATGCCCAGTCGACCACTCGCAAAATGGTTGACCAGCTGTTGGCCCGCTCCGGGCTGGATGTGGGCCGGCTCAAGATCGAGATGGAGCTCAATTCCTTTGAGGCGATCAAAAACGCCGTTCAGTCGGGTCTTGGGGCCGCCTTCCTGCCAGTGGTCTCAATTGAGCGGGAGCTCTCGGCTGGCAGCCTGCATCGTCCCCAGGTGGCCGATCTGCTCGTGCGCCGCCAACTGAAGCTGATCACCCATCCAGCCCGCTATTGCTCCCGGGCTGCCGATGCCTTCCGCAAGGAGGTTCTGCCCGTGTTTGCCAGCCCCGATAGCCCCCTGCGCCGGCCGTTGCAGCAGCAGCAGCAGGAGGCTCTCACTCAGAACTGATCGGCTTCGGGGGTGACGCCCACCGTGTCATCAGCCACGCCCTTGGTCAGGAATTTGTTTTGGCTGGTGTCTGTTTGGTAGACGCAGCGCACGATTGGCTTGTCTTTCACTGAGCCGATGTAGGCGAAGGTGTTCATGCGCTGCTTGCACTGGCGCATCTGTTCGTTGGTTACGGCTCCTTCCTTCTGCAACACGCTCCAGTTTTCCCGGCGAATAACGCAGCCGGCCTTGAGCTCCGGCTGGGTCACGAAGCTGGAGCTGGGGTTCATGGTGGTGTAAAGCTCCACGTCCATCACGAAGGCACTGGCGCCCCACTGGCGGCAGAACTCCGGATCGGGCACCGCCATGTCGAGCTGCTGGCTGCTGGCGATGTTGCCCTGGTCGCCCTGGGTGGTGCTGGAGATGGCGGTGCCGATGCCGATTCCTACGACCAGCACGCCGGCAAGGATCGCCAGGGTGCCCACGTTGAAATGAAAGGGGCCTGTGCCACCAGGACCACTTCCGCCAGGACCACTGCCAACAGGGCCGCCTTTATTGCCGCCCCCGGCCGGCCGCCTGGGCTCATTGCGGCGACCGCCTCGCTCATAGGCATCCTCTGCGTAACGCCCTCCGGGGGGACGACCCTCATCCGGGCGCTCACCGGCGTAGCGATCTGAGCTGTAGCGGGAGCGGCTCACAGGCTTTCCGTGCTGCGGGGCAGGCCCATGGAGAAGTTGAGCACCCGGGCATCCGGGTTGTAGCGAAGCTCGCCGGCCTGGAGTAGCTGGCGAATTAGCCCTTCCAGCTCCGAACCGATCTGGCGCAAGTTGTATTCGGTGAGGTCGGCGCCGGCTTGGGCGGCCACCAGCTCGCGGAAGTGGTCTTGCACCTTGGCCAGCACCGGGGCGTCCCAGAGGAACTCGTTATCGGGATCCACATCCATGGTGAGCTGGCTGGGATCAGGCAGCAGGTTGCCGTCCTCCACTCGGGCGGTGAACAGCCGCACATGGCGTGTGGTGGACTTCAGCAAGGTCTCTGCAGGGCGGGATTCGGCAGGGAGTGAGTCAGCGAGGCGAGGGTCAGCCATGGGGAGGGGATTGCGGGCACCCGATGTCCCAACTCTAGAAACCCCCCCCCCAGCCGCAGGGGTCAGGCGCCCCCTTTAAGGTTGCATCTGGATTTTTGAAAGTTGGTATGCGCGTCGTCATTGCCGGAGCAGGGCTCGCCGGGCTGTCGTGCGCGAAGTACCTCTGTGATGCCGGCCATACGCCGGTGGTGGTGGAAGCCCGCGACGTGCTGGGCGGCAAGGTGGCGGCCTGGCAGGACGAAGACGGCGACTGGTATGAGACCGGTTTGCACATCTTTTTCGGCGCCTACCGCAACATGCGCCAGCTGTTTAAGGAGCTGGATATCGAAGACCGTCTGCAGTGGAAAAGCCACTCGATGATTTTCAACCAAATGGAGACGCCAGGCACCTACAGCCGCTTTGACTTCCCCGACATCCCCGCCCCCTTCAATGGTTTGGCGGCCATTCTCAGCAACAACGACCTGCTCACCTGGCCCGAGAAGATTGCCTTCGGCATGGGCTTGGTGCCGGCAATTTTGCGCGGCCAGCAATATGTAGAAGAATGCGATAAGTATTCCTGGACCGAGTGGCTGAGGCTGCACAACATTCCCGAGCGGGTCAATGACGAGGTATTCATCGCCATGGCCAAGGCGCTGAACTTCATCGATCCCGATGAAATTTCCAGCACGGTGGTGCTCACCGCCCTAAATCGCTTCCTGCAGGAGGGTGATGGCTCCAAGATGGCCTTCCTTGATGGGAACCCACCGCAGCGCTTGTGCCAGCCGATCGTCGATTACGTCGAAGCCCGTGGCGGGGAAGTTCACCTGAATTCCCCGTTGCGCCAGATCGAGCTCAATGCCGATGGCACGGTGAAGGCTTTCCAGATTGGTGGCATCAAGGGCCAGGAGCCCCGCACGCTTACGGCCGACGCCTACGTGAGCGCCATGCCGGTAGATCCCTTCAAGCTGCTGCTGCCTGAGGCTTGGAAGGAGATTCCCTATTTCAAGAAGCTCGATGGCCTCAATGGGGTGCCGGTGATCAATATTCACCTCTGGTTTGATCGCAAGCTCACCGATATCGACCACCTGCTGTTCAGCCGTAGCCCGCTGCTGAGCGTCTATGCAGACATGAGCAATACTTGTAAGGAATACGAGGATCCGGAGCGCTCGATGCTGGAGCTGGTGTTTGCCCCAGCCAAAGACTGGATTGGTCGCTCTGACGAGGACATCGTGGCGGCCACGATGGAGGAGCTCAAGCGCCTATTCCCGATGCACTTCACCGGCAACGACCAGGCCACTTTGCGCAAGTCGATCGTGGTCAAAACACCGCTATCGGTTTACAAAACCGTGCCTGGCTGCCAGCAACTGCGGCCCGATCAAGCCTCGCCGATCCCCAACTTCTTCCTGGCCGGCTGCTACACCATGCAGCGCTACCTGGCCTCAATGGAGGGGGCGGTGCTGAGCGGCAAGCAGTGTGCCCAGGCGATTGGTACGGCGGTCTAGTCGTGGTGGTTTCCTCGCTCCCAAATTTGGAGAAGGCTTATGAGGCCTGCCGGCAGGAGACGGCCGAGTGGGCTAAGACCTTTTATCTGGGCACCTTGTTGATGCCGCCGGCCAAGCGCCGGGCGATTTGGGCGATTTATGTGTGGTGCCGCCGCACAGATGAGCTGATGGATAGTGCGGAGGCCCAAGCCCGTCCTGTGGCAGAGCTGGCAGATCGCCTAGATGCCTGGGAGGAGCGCACTAGGGCCCTGTTTGCTGGCGAGGTTTGCGATGGCCTGGATCTGGTCATGCGGGACACGATGGAGCGTTACCCCCAGCCCCTGCAGGCTTACTTAGACATGATCGAGGGGCAGAGGATGGATCTGCGCCTTCACCGTTACCCCACCTTCGAAGATCTAGAGCTCTACTGCTACCGGGTGGCAGGCACCGTTGGCCTGATGACTCAGGAGGTGATGGGATTGGATCCTGCCTATACAAGCGCCCCTTGGAGTGATCGGCCGGATACCTCCCACGCAGCTGTAGCCCTCGGCATCGCCAACCAGCTCACCAACATTCTTCGCGACGTGGGCGAAGATCGTTCTAGAGGGCGTATCTACCTTCCCCAGGAAGATCTGGAGCGATTTGGTTACAGCGAAGCCGAATTACTTGCGGGCACTGTTAACGATAATTGGCGTGCACTGATGCGATTTCAGCTGGAGAGAGCTCGAATGTGGTTTGCCCGCTCAGAGGCAGGCGTGCGCTGGCTTGCTCCCGACGCTCGATGGCCCGTATGGGCATCGCTGCGGCTTTATAGGGGCATTCTTGATGTAATAGAGGAGCACCACTACGACGTTTTTAACAAGCGAGCCTTTGTGCCTAGGGCTGGCAAGCTATTCGATCTACCTTTTTCCTATCTGGTAGCTCAGGTGCGCTGAGTAGCGCCGCCTTGAATCCACTCCAGCAGAATTGAATTCACCAGCTCAGGTGCTTCGTCGTGGGGGCAATGTCCAAGCCCTGGCAGCACGCGTAGATCCTGAATACAGGAGTATTGCTCTGCCCAGCGGCGTGCTTCGGCTGGATCCTCCCAGGGATCGGCTTCCCCCCAGATCATGCGCACCGGCAGCGCTGGTGTGGCGGCGCTTAGGTCGGCCAGCAGATCGGGGGCCAGGTGGTCGTTAAACAGGTTGACGAAGCCGCGAAAACTTTCCGTGGCACCTGGATCGGTGCTGGGCCGGTGCAGCAGGGCTACCAGCTCTTCGTCGATGTGGGCACCACTTGGGTAGGCCCGCGCCAGCACGCTGCGAATGAAGGCCGGCTGAGCCAGTAGGCGAAACAGGGGTGCGATCACCCAGCGCTGCCGCACCAGCTGCTTCACCAGGGGGCGACTGGCCCGTTCCAATCCCGGCAGCTGAGCCGCCCGTTTGTCGTCGAGGGTGCGCTGGGCGCAGTCGATCAGGATCACCTGAAAGGGTGGGAAACCCTCTGCCAGTAGCAGCCTGGCGGCGGTGAGGGCCACCATCGCGCCGATCGAGTTGCCCACCAGGTGCACGCGGGGCTGGGCTGGGCTGCTGCCAGGATCGGCCAGAAGCAATTGCCTCACCGCGTCGGCTACCTGGCGGCCCCAGAGGTCGAAGCAGTACTGAACAGCGCCCTGCCTTGGCGGCTCTTGAGCTAATCGCGAAACAGGCTTATCGCTGGCGCCAAAGCCCAGTAGGTCGAGGGCGATCACCCGGGCATGGGGAGCGAGGGCCAGCAGGTTGTGGCGCCAATGGCCCACAGACGCCCCAAAGCCATGGATAAGCACAACCCGGTCTGTGCTGCTGGGCGAGCCCGCTGCAAGCAGGTGGATCCGATGTCCCTGCCAGTTCCAGTCGCTGGGGATCGGATCCGTATCAGTAAGTGCTTGGCTCAGACCGCAGCCTTCTGATTAGCCAGCAGGTCCTTGAGCTTGGCCAGTTCGCCGGCCCAGCGGGGATCGGGAGCTTCGCTATCGACGTTGTCGGCGTGCACAACCTTGTTGACGGCCTTGCGGGCAGCGGTAGGAGCCGCGCCGCCGGGGCGACGCTCGCCGGGGGCAGGGCTGCGGCTGTCCTTGCGCTCAGAGATTTCGATGCGCATGGCATTGCCGCCGAAATCCTTGCCGTTCAGCTGCTCGATCACCGTTTCGGCAGTCTTTTGATCTTCGACATTTGCAAAGCCGAAGCCGCGGCAAGCGCCGGTGTCGCGGTCGTTGACGGCCTTGAAACGCACTCCTTCACCCACGGCACTGAACAGAGCCTCGAGCTCCTTGGCATCAAAGGTCTGCGGCAGGTTGCCGACGTAGAGGCGAATGCTCATGGGGAAGGGGGAAGAAAAACTTTCTGCAGGCGAGGAGAAGCCTCTCGAAGCGCCTTTACATCAGAAAGTTAATCACGCCGCCGGTCCTCGCCTCCCTCCCGTGCGTGTTGCTGCCACCAGCTTTGTGCCGCCGCCAACACTTCTGCGCGGGCTTCAGCATGGGCCTCGGGCCCTGCAACCAGGCGCCCGAATGCTCGCTCGAGGGTTAGGTGTGCGAGCAGGCGCCCCAGCAGGCGCCCTGGGGGAATCGCCAGCTCCTGCTGCAGGCTGAGGCCATCTAGGGGCGGCGCTGGATGCAATAGGGGGTCGCTTGGCAGGCGCCAGCGCTCCAGTAGGCCCGCCGCCGACTGGGGAAGCAGCAGCAGCAGGGCGGGCAGATCGGCCTCTAATTCGCTGCATAGGGCCAGGCGTCCAGCCTCCGGCAGCCCATCCCAGCCACCCACTGAGCCCAGCTCCTGGCGCCAGTGGCGCAGGGCCCGGCTGCGTTGCTGCAGCCTGCGGCTGCTGCGCAGACCGGCCAGGGCTTCGGGGGGCAGCAGGGCAGTTAGGCGCGCAAGAGGTAGGGCCCAAGAGATTTCTTCAGCTTCCAGGCCCCGATCCTGGGCTTGATTCAGGCCCAGTGCGCTTAGGGCGGCGGCACCCGTCTCAGTCGTACCGGTGATAGTGGCATCGGCGCCCCAACTCCCTAGTAGGCCGCATTCCAGGGCCAGGGCCAGGCCCGTTTCTCCGTAGGCAGCGCAGGCCAATTTCTCCAGCTCCGCCAGCACCCGTTCGCCGGCTACCTGGGCGAGCTGGCTGGCATGGGATTCAATCCAGCGGCGGCTGGTGGGGTCTAGTTCGAAGTTCAGGCAGCAGGCCAGGCGGATGCCTCGCAGCAGGCGCAGGGGGTCGGCGAGCAGATTTGCTTCGCTCACCGCCACCAGCTGGCGGCTGCCCAGGTGGCTGAGACCGCCGGTGGGGTCCACCAGGGCTGCCGCGGCGGCGCCGGCGGCGGGCAGGGGCAGGGCGATGGCATTGATTGTGTAGTCCCGGCGCCCCAGGTCCGCTTCCAGGCTTGAACCTTCCTGGCGGGCCAGGTCGAGGCTCCATCCCCCCAGCACCAGCCGGGCGATGCTGCGCTCCGCATCCAGCACCACGCAGGTGCCCCCATGCTCCCTGGCCAGCTGGCGGGTCAGGGCTAGGGCATCTCCAGGCACCACTACGTCCAGGTCCGGCTGGCGCTCCAGGCTCCCCAGCAGACCATCGCGCACGGCGCCGCCCACCAGGGCCGTGCCAGGTGGCAGGGCTTCTCGGGGCAGGGGCCAGGGCTCGGCCAGCAGGCGCTGCCACAGCTCTTCTGCCACCTCGCCAGTGGGGCGGTGAGCCGTCACAATGGGCTCCTGGCTCAGCCTGGGCAGCATGTGCATCTGCGTGGATTGCCACTGGGTCGACCGCTGTCAGGCCTACCACGCGGTGGAGCGTCAGCACGGTGCACCCCACCTCTGCCTGGAGCCCGATCTCAGCCCGACCGAGCCACGCATTCACGTGCAGGTGCAGGATCTTCCCGCAGGTGGGGTGGGAGTGGAGTGGGACGTGCGCGCCTGCGGCAGTTTTCAGCGGGATGCGGGCCGCTGGCAGCGTCTCTGCCCAGGCGCAGTCCTGCCGCGATGAGGACAAGCTGATGGCTGCTGTTTTGGCCTTGCACAGCTCCAGTGAGGTGCTCGGTGTAGGAGTTCGCTGGCTTGACGCGCCAAGCGGCCTGGCGGGCCGCACTGTGGTGCGCGCCTTTCCTCTCGGCCGCGAGCTCTCCAATCAGCTGTTCAGCTGCATTGAACAACTATTGCCAGCTGAGCAGTGGCCCCAGCTCAGCCGCCTGGCGGTGGCCACTGGTCCAGGCGGGTTCACCGGCACCCGGCTCACGGTGGTGCTGGCCCGCACCTTGGCCCAGCAGTTGCAGTTGCCCCTCGACGGCGTGGGCAGCTTTTTGCTGGTGGCCCGGCGGCAGGGGATTGGCGAGCCAACCTGGTTGGTGCAGGAGCTGCCGCGCCGCGGCGTGGTGGCTGGGCTTTATGCCCCGGCTGGCCCAGACCGCGCCATCATTGAGTTGCAGGCGCCCCGGCTGTTTGCCCCAGATACGCCCTTGCCTCCGGGTCCCCAGCTGTCCGCCGCGGCCCTGCTGCCCAACGACGTTGAGCAATTGCTTGAGCTAAGCGTGCAGGCGGCAGATCAGGGCCTGGCAGCTCCCTGGCAGCCCGTGTTGCCCTCCTACCCCACTTCGCCGGTTGCGGGGCTCTGATGGTGTCCCAACCCGATCCGCTGCAGCGCCCTCCCCTTCGCCGTGTTCAGGGGCGCTCCAGCAAGCGGCGCTCTCGCCGGCCTCGCCCCAGCCCCTGGGGGCTGGTGGCGCTGCTGCTGGCTGGTGGTTTTCTTTGGCTGTCGCGCGGTTGGTGGTGGCCGGCGCCCCCGCCAGCCCAGATGATCCTGGTGCTGGGCGGCGATCTGGCGCGGGAGCGGGAGGCGGCGGCTTTGGCGGCCCGCCGGGGGTTGCCGGTGGTGGTCAGTGGCGGCAGTAATCCTGAATATGCCCACTGGTTGTTTGAGCAACGCCAGGGCTTGCCATCCCACCAGGTGCAGCTCGACTACCGAGCTCGCGACACCCTTTCCAATTTCACCTCCCTGGTGGACGATCTGCGCCAAGCCCGTATCCGCCACGCCCTGCTTGTCACCAGCAGTGACCACATGGACCGGGCTCTGCTGGTGGGAAGGATCGTGGCCGGCAGCCGCGGCATCCACCTCACTCCGGTGCCGGTTTCCTGTGGCGATAGCTGTCAGCCGGAGGGGCGGCGCAAGGTGTGGGGCGATGGACTCCGGGCTGCCTTGTGGGTGCTGAGTGGCCGAGACCTCAAGGACTGGGCGGCAGCTCGCCTGCCTGGCCAGTTGGGCCCAGCTGGCGGCCACTGATCAAACCCTGGTCGAGCAGAGCATTGATCTGGGCCTGACAGGCGGCCGTGGCGACGTCGAGGTCGGCTCTCCGCCGTGAGGCGGGTGGTGCAATTGGCGTGCCAATCCGGATGTGAATGGGCAGCAGCCGTGCCCCCGATTGCCCAGGCCCCAGGGCCCGGTGGCTGTTGATGATCGCCACCGGCAGCAGGGGCACGCCGGCTCGGGCCGCCAGCAGGGCGGCGCCAGCCTGGGGATCATTCACCCGGCCATTGCTCTGGCGGGTGCCGTCGATGAATACGCCGGTGGCCCAACCCTCGAGCAGGCGGTTGGTGGCGGTGCGGATGGCCTCGCGGTCGCTGGCACCTCGGGACACCGGGTAGGCGCCGCAGGCCCGGATGATGGCGCCGAGTATCGGCACCCTGAACAGCTCTGCCTTGGCCATGAAGGCCACTGGCCGGCCAAGGGCGTGGCCCAGTAGGGGGGGGTCAAGGTGGGAGCCGTGGTTCGCCACCACCACCAAAGCCCCTTGCCTTGGCACGTTGCCATTGCCAGCCGTGCGGCCGCGAAACAACAAGCGGTAAATCGGAAACACCAGCAGATAGCTGATCAGCCGGTAGGTGAGGCTCGGCGGCGGTGTGCGGATCAGGGCCGGCGGCTGGCTTGATTGGCTCATAGCGCCAGGTCGGCGGCGCTGCTGATCTGGGCGGTTTGGCTGCCCGGGCAGCTGCGTTTGATTAGGCCGCTGAGCACGGCTCCAGGTCCAATCTCCACAACGACATCGATGCCCAGAGCCCCGAATTGCGCCATGGTTTCGCGCCAGCGCACGCCGGTGGTCATCTGACGCACAAGGCGGGCCTTGAGCGCGGCGGCGTTGGTTTCGGGGCTGGGATCGGTATTGCTGAGCACGGGGATCGCCGCATCGGCGAAGGCCACCGATTCCAGCTCGGTGGCAAAGGCGGTGGCTGCTGCCGCCATGAAGGGGGAGTGGAAGGCACCGCTAACGGCCAAGGGAATCGCCCGTTTGCACTTCAAGCTGCTGCTGACGGCTGCCACCGCCTCGGCGCTTCCGGAGAGCACCACCTGGGCGTCGCTGTTGTCGTTGGCAACAACCACCCCTTCGGTGGCTGCCACCAGGTCATCCAGTTCGCTCCGCTCGAAGCCCATCACCGCCGTCATGGCGCCGCCGCCGGCAGCGGCCATCAAGGTGCTGCGGCTTTTCATCAGCTGCAGACCGGTGGCGAAGTCGAACACCCCCGCCACATGCAAGGCGACCAGCTCGCCCAGGCTGTGGCCAGCTACTAGATGGGGCACCCGTCCTTGGGCCTGCAGGGCTTCTGCCAGCAGGCTTTCAATCACAAATAGGGCCGGTTGGGTGTTGCGGGTGTCGTTGAGATCGCTTAGGTCGCCGCCACCCCCCGTGCCTGAGCAGATCGCCAGCAGGTCCCGGCCCAGCAGGGCTGAGGCTTGCTCGAAACGCTCCCGGGCGCCAGGCAGCTGCAGCACCGGCTCTGCCATGCCCACTTTCTGCGAGCCCTGGCCAGGAAATACCCAGGCAATGCCCATGCCTTCACCCTCAAACTAAGTCGGCAGGAGATTAGGTCTCAGTCGGTGGGGCCCTGCCAGCGCAGGAGAGCTGCACCCCAGCTAAGGCCGGCGCCAAAGCCGCTGCTGGCCAGCAGATGGCCAGGCTGCACCCGGCCGTCCTTGACGGCTTCATCGAGCATTAATGGAATCGTGGCGGCCGAGGTGTTGCCGTAGAGGGCCAGGTTGCTCAGCACCTGGCTGTGGTCTATGGCGAAGCGGTCGGCAACGGCGTCGAGGATGCGCTGGTTGGCCTGGTGCAGCAGCAGCCAGTCGAGTTGCTCGGGGGCGGTGCCGGTGGCTTCCAGCAACTCGCTGAGGATTGCCGGCACCTCTCGCACCGCAAATTTGTAGACCTCTTGGCCGTTCATCTGGATCGGGGCAAAGCCGCCCCGCTGGGCCGTGAGCTCCCCGAGCAGAGGTGCGTGTTTATCCAGCTGGGCAAGAGTTAGGCAGCCGTTGCGGCTGCCGTCGGAGCGCATGCGGAAACCAAGTAGGCCGTTGTCTTGCGCTCCGCAAGCCTCCACTGCCACGGCACCGGCACCATCGCCAAACAGCACGCAGGTGCTGCGGTCGTCCCAGTCGACCCAGCGACTGAGCTGGTCGGCGCCGATCACCAGAGCCCGCTTCATGGCGCCGCTGCCCAAATATTGGCTGGCGGTGATCAGGGCAAACAGAAAGCCGCTGCAGGCGGCGGTGAGATCGAAGGCCACCGCGCGTCTGGCGCCTAAGGCCCCCTGCACCCGCGGCGCCGTGCCGAATAAATCGTCGGGGCTTGAGGTGGCCAGCAGGATCAGGTCGACATCGTCTGGGCTCCAGCCGGCATGGTCGAGGGCGGCCTGGGCGGCGCGGCTGGCTAGGCAGGTGAGGGATTCGCTGGGGCCTGCGATCCGGCGGGCGCCAATGCCAGTGCGGGTGCGGATCCACTCGTCATTGGTGTCAACCCTCTCGCTGAGTTGCTGATTGGTGATGCTGGCGGCTGGCACTGCGCTGCCGCATCCAACTAAGGCCATGCCCAGCAGGCCCGTTGCGTTTAGCTCTGGTGTGTTGACTCCGCCGAGCGACACCGGGAAAGGCTCACAGTTGGCTCAGTCAATCACAGGCGACTGGCGCTTCGGGGCTGCCCGCTTCGCTGAGGGCGTGGAGGTTGGCCATCACACCGTGGCTGGCGGCGGAGTGGGCCAGGCGCAGGGCGCTGAGCACCGAGAGAGCCTTGCTGCTGCCGTGGCCGATTACGCATACCCCATTAACCCCAAGCAGTAGGGCTCCGCCATGTTCGGCATGGTCGAGGCGTTTTTTAATGCGGCGCAGGTTGTTGATCAGGAAGGCCGAGCCCACCTTGCCGCGGCGGCCCCTGGGCAGTTCCTCTTTGATCACATCCAGCAGCACGCTGCCCACGGATTCCAGGAACTTCAACAGCACGTTGCCGGTGAAGCCGTCGCACACCACCACGTCGAACTGGCCCGAGAGGATGTCGCGCCCTTCGCAGTTGCCGGCGAAGGTGAAGCGCTCCTCTGCTGCCAGCAGGGGGTAGGTGCGCAGGCAGAGCTCGTTGCCCTTGCACTCCTCTTCGCCGATATTCACCAGGCCGATGCGGGGCTGGGCCACCTGCAACACATCGCGGCTGTAGATGTGCCCAAGCAGCGCCCACTGGTGCAGGTAGGCGGGCTTGCAATCCATGTTGGCGCCCACATCGAGCACCAGTACCTGCTGTTCTGTGTCTTTGGTGGGGAATAGGGCGCCGATGGCTGGGCGATCGATGCTCTTGAGTCTGCCCAGCCGGAATATCGCTGCAGCCATCACGGCGCCGGAGTTGCCAGCGGAATAGACCGCCGTGGCCTCGCCCTGCTTCACCAGATCCATGGCCTTGTTGATGCTGGCGTCGCGCTTCTTGCGCACCACCGTGGCCTCTTCGTTCATGCCCACCGAGGGGCCGCTGGCCACAAGCTCGATCAGGCCGCGAGCCACGGCTTCGTTGAGTTCGTCCTGGAGGCCCATGGCGGTCACGGCGGCCTGTAGCAGGGCCGTTTCGGCCACGAAACGCACCCGCAGGGGCAACAATTCCACGGCCCGCAGGCAGCCCTCAAGAATTGGCCCAGGGGCGTGGTCCCCACCCATGCCATCCACCGCTACCCAGAGGCGGTCGGAGTCGTTGATCGGAGTGTCTTCGCCCGGTCCGCCCAGGCCCCGTTGCAGGCGGCGTAGGGGGTCGAACACCAGCGGCTGCAGCACCGTGTTGGCCATGCTGCCGGCCACGCTGGTGGCGGTGCCAGCCACATTGCCAGCAGTGTTGGCGGCGGAGCTGGCGGCAGAAGTGGCGCTATCCACCAGGCTGGTTACCGCAGCGTTGCGGCGATACCAGATCACCAGCCGGCGGATGGCCCGGCTGGGCTTGGCGCGCTTTTCAGGTCCCTTCGGAGGCAACGGCGTCAACGATGCGTTGGAACAAATAACCGGTGCCGCGAGCTGTGAGGATCAACTCGGGGTTGGCTGGATCATCCTCCAGTTTGGAGCGCAGACGTGAAATGTGGACATCCACCACCCGGGTATCCACGTGACGCTCCGGGGTGTAGCCCCACACATCCTTGAGAATTTCACCCCGGCTGAAGGGCTCGCCGCTGCGGCTCACCAGCAGCTCCAGCAGGCTGAACTCCATACCGGTGAGGCGGATGCGCTCATCACCTCGATACACCTGACGCTTGTTGGTGTCGATGCGCAGTTCGCCCACCGTGATCACCCCGGAATTGGGAGAACCGGCGATGGAGTCCTTCTCCACCCGGCGCAGCACGCAGCGGATGCGGGCTTCCAGCTCCTTGGGGCTGAAGGGTTTCACCACGTAGTCGTCGGCGCCGAGCTCGAGGCCGGTGATGCGATCTGCCACATCGCCTAGGGCGGTGAGCATGACGATCGGCACATCCGATTCCTTGCGCAGCTCCTGGCAGACGCCATAGCCGTCAAGCTTCGGCATCATCACGTCGAGCACCACCAGATCCGGCTGAGTGGTCTTGAACAATTCCAGGGCCTCGATGCCGTCGCAGGCCGTGATCACCTGATAACCGATCATCGATAGCCGGGTCTCCAGGATCCGCCGGATGCTGGCTTCGTCGTCGACGACAAGGATTATTTCCTTGCCGTGATTGTTCCCGAGGGTGGTGGTTGGGGCGGATGCCGTCATCACTGCAGCCGGGCTGCTACATCAGATAGCCCCCACTGAAAAGGCGGGAGGGGGCGAAATTTATTCAATGCCACCTTTCTTCATACAGCCCCCTCTCCTCAGCCCTTAGTTCGTGGCCAAGCCCAGCACTTTTTTTGTTTGCACTAGCTGCGGAGCCCAGGCCCGCCAGTTTTTTGGCAAGTGCGCCAGCTGCGGTAGCTGGAACACATTGGTGGAGCAAAAAGCTGCTCCGGCGGCCGACAGTCGGCGCCGGCGGCCGGTGGCCGAGGCTCCTGCCGCTGAAGCCGTTGTCGCCGGCCAGCCGCGACGCTCCGAGCCGATCCAAGCGGTGGGCGAGCGGGCCTTGCAGCGGCTTAGCAGCGGCTACGGCGAATTCGATCGGGTGCTGGGCGGCGGCCTGGTGCCCGGCTCCCTGGTGCTGGTGGGCGGCGACCCGGGAATTGGTAAGAGCACCCTGCTGCTGCAGAGCGCCCGCGCTATGGCGGGTCGGGCGTCGGTGCTCTACGTGAGTGCGGAGGAGTCGGCCCAGCAGGTGAAGCTGCGCTGGCGTCGCCTGGCCGAGGCGTCTCCTGCTCAACCAGAAGCTGGCGAACTCGAAGCTGGCGAATCCAAAGCTGGGGCTGATTTTCAGCTGCTCGCCGAAACCGATCTGGAGCTGGTGCTGCAGGAGCTGGAGGCGTTGCGGCCAGCGGTGGCGATCATTGACTCCATTCAGGCCCTCCATGACGCCGAACTGGGCAGCGCCCCTGGTTCGGTGTCCCAGGTGCGGGAATGTGCCGCCGCCCTGGCCCGCATCGCCAAGCGCCAGGACACCGCCCTGCTGCTGGTGGGCCACGTGACCAAGGAGGGCGCCCTGGCGGGCCCGAAGGTGCTCGAGCATCTGGTTGATGCGGTGCTGACCTTTGAGGGCGACCGCTTTGCCAGCCACCGGCTGCTGCGGGCGGTGAAAAACCGCTTCGGCGCCACCCATGAGCTGGGCGTTTTCGAGATGCGTGATCGGGGCCTGGCCGAGGTGACCAACCCCAGCGAGCTATTTCTCGGCGGCGATGAACCCAGCGCCGGCACCGCCACGATCGTGGCCTGCGAGGGCACTAGACCCCTGGTAGTGGAAATGCAGGCTTTGGTGAGCACCACCAGTTACGCCAGCCCGCGGCGCAGCGCCACCGGCATCGCCGTTAATCGCTTGCACCAGATCTTGGCCGTGCTCGAAAAGCACCTGGGCCTGCCCCTGTCGCGCTTTGACTGCTACCTGGCGGTGGCGGGTGGGCTGGAGGTGGAGGAGCCTGCGGCGGATCTCGGCGTGGCCGCGGCGGTGGTGGCTAGCTACCGCGATCTCACCCTGCCGCCCGGCACGGTGCTGGTGGGGGAGCTGGGCCTGGGCGGCCAGCTGCGGCCCGTGGGGCAGCTGGAGCTGCGGCTGCAGGAGGCGGCGCGGCTGGGCTTCACCAGGGCGGTGGTGCCGAGGGGCACGGGCCTGGCCAAGGCGGCCGCTGGGTTTGGTCTGCAGCTACTGGAGGCCGGTGGCGTGGCTGAGGCGCTGGTAGCCGCCCTGGGGGTGAATCCGGCCGACGACCGGGGTTAATCCGGTTCAGAAATACACGTCGACGCTGCCGCGGCCACTGGTTTTGAGCCAGTTCTGGGCTTCGATGTAGTTGTTTGGTGCCAGCCGGATCGCCTTGCCCCAAAAGTCGGCTGCCTGATCGAAACAGCGGTCAGCTTCATCGGCATCGCCGCTCTCTTCGGCGATCGAGCCCAAGTGGTGGTGAATCACCGCCATGTTGTTAAGGGCCTGGGGCATCTTGCTGTTGAGATCCAGGGCCTGGCCGTAGAAATCAAGCGCTTTGGCGTGGTCACCGTTTGAGGCAAACACCAACGCCATGTTGTAGAGGATGAAAGCCTTGTCGTTGGGGTCGTCCTCGAGGGTTAGCGCCTCCTCGTAGTTCTCAAGGGCTTCTGCGTATTCGCCGTCGGCCTGGGCGCTCATGCCGTCGCGGTAGTAGGCGAAGGCCTCCTTGGCGCGACGGTTGGTGGGCAGCACCTTGAGGATCAAGTCGGCCATCACCGTGAAGCTCTTATCGATGAAGTTGTCGTTGCGCTGACTGCGGGGCACGGGCTGGGTCTGCGGACTTCGTGGGCCCATCCTGGCGGATGTCCCTAGCCTGGGCCGACTCCTTTACCTGCTTGGCCTTGCACTCGCTCCAGGAGCCGCCTCTGCTGGAGCCCCTCCTGCTGGAGATCGAGGGGATGAAGTGCGGCGGTTGCGTGCGGGCCGTGGAGCAGCGCCTGCTGGATCAGCCCGGGGTGCGCCAGGCCAGCGTCAACCTCTTAACCCGCACTGCCTGGGTCGATCTCGCCTCTGCGGAAGCGGATCAAGGGATCCTGGTTGAGGCCTTGGCAGAGCTGGGTTTTCAGGCGCGACTGCGCTCCACTGAAATCGAGTTTTCGAGTCTTCGGGAGCGCCTGCGGGCGCGCAGCTGGTGGCAGCAGTGGCGCCAGCTGGTGGTGGCCCTGCTGCTGCTGCTGGTGTCCGTGCTCGGCCATCTGCCAGGGGCGGGGCTAGGTGCCCTCTGGATTCACGCCTTGGTGGCCACTGCAGCTTTGGCAGGGCCCGGGCGGCCAATTTTGGTGCGGGGAATCCAGGGAGCTCTGGCCGGCTTGCCCAGCATGGACACCCTGGTGGGGCTGGGGGTATTCAGTGCCTATGGGGCCAGCTTGGTGGCCTTCCTTTGGCCCCAAACCGGCTGGCCTTGCTTTTTCAATGAGCCGGTGATGCTGCTTGGCTTTGTGCTGCTGGGCCGCTTTTTGGAGGAACGGGCCCGCTTTCGCACCGGCCGTGCCCTCGAGCAGCTCGCTGAGCTCCAACCTGACACCTCCCTGCTGCTGCTTGGCGATGGGCCGCCACGTCCGGTGCGGGTTGGCGGCCTGCGCCCCGGTGACCGCGTTCGGTTGCTGCCCGGAGACCGGGTGCCAGTTGATGGCGTGGTGCTGGAGGGCTGCTCGGCGGTGGATGTTTCAGGTCTTACCGGCGAACCGCTTCCGCTGCAGGCCGCTGCCGGCAGCGAGCTCGCCGCCGGCAGCCTCAATTTGGAAGCGCCCCTGGTGCTGGAGGTGAGTCGCCGTGGGGCCGACAGCGCCATTGCCCGGATCATCCATTTGGTGGAGCGGGCCCAGGCGCGTAAGGCGCCAATTCAGGCCCTCGTGGACCGGATCGCCGGGCGTTTCACCCTGGTGGTGCTGGCTTTAGCGGTGGCGACGCTGCTTTTTTGGTGGTTGCTAGGCACCGAGATCTGGCCCCAGGTGCTCAACTCCCCCCATGCCGCCGGTCATGCCGGGGGCCACTCCGGCCATGGGGTGCTCGGCACCAGCGCCGAAACCCCCTTTGCATTGGCCCTGCAATTAGCAATTGCGGTATTGGTGGTGGCCTGCCCCTGCGCCCTGGGCCTAGCTACCCCCACCGCCATCACGGTGGGCACCGGTAGGGCTGCCCGGGAGGGTTTGCTGTTTCGAGGTGGTGATGCGATTGAAACCGCTGCCCGGCTCCAGGCTGTGCTGTTCGATAAAACCGGCACCCTCACCCTGGGGCGTGCCTTGGTGGCGGCGGTGGAGCCCCTCGCTGATCTTGATGCCGATCGGCTGGTGCAACTGGCTGCCAGTCTTGAAGCGGGCAGTCGCCATCCCTTGGGCCAGGCCTTGCTGCAGGAAGCCCAACGCCGTGATCTGGCGCTGTTTGAGCTGGGTGATTCCCACACCACAGCCGGTGAAGGCGTGGCGGGCTTGGTGGAGGGCAGGCGGTTGCGGGTTGGAAGGCTGGCCTGGGTGGAGCCCGCGCCCTCAGCCCCATTGCTTGCCCGCCAGGCTCTACTCGAGTGTCACGGGGCCAGCGTGCTGGCCGTGGCCGACGACCAGCTGGGCCTGCTCGGATTAGTAGCAATCAATGATCAGCCCCGCCCGGATGCGGCGGCGGTGCTGGCAGCCCTGCGGGGCATGGATCTGGATCTTGGCCTGCTCAGCGGTGATCGGCGTGAGCCGGTGCAGCAGCTGGGCCGCAGGCTGGGCCTGGCTGAGGCCGAGCTGGCCTGGGAACTGCGGCCAGAGCAGAAGCTGGAGCGCATCCTGAAGCATCCGGCCTACGGGGCCCTGGCGATGGTGGGTGATGGCATCAACGACGCCCCTGCCCTGGCTGCGGCAGACCTTGGCATTGCCGTCGGCACGGGCACCCAGATCGCCCAGGACAGCGCCGATTTGGTGGTGATGGGCGAGCAGCTCGACGGCATCGTGCGGGCCCTGCTGCTGGCCCGCCGCACCATGGCCAAGGTGCGCCAAAACCTTGCTTGGGCCTTTGGTTACAACCTGATCGTGCTGCCCCTGGCGGCCGGCGTGTTGCTGCCCGGCTTTGGGCTAATGCTCACCCCGCCGCTGGCTGCCCTGCTGATGGCTCTTAGCTCGATCACGGTGGTGGCAAATGCCCTGTTGTTGCAAGATGGAAGGACCCATGACAGCTGATTTCCAGGTGTCAGAGCCGGCAGTGGCTCCCCAAGGCCGGTTCGTGGTGCTTGAGGGCATCGATGGCTGTGGCAAGAGCACCCAGATCGAGGCTCTACGTCGCTGGTTGCCCACCAGTGGCTTGCTGGCACCCGGGGTGGAGCTGCTGGTGACCCGGGAGCCGGGTGGCACTGCCCTGGGGGCCGCCCTGCGTCAGCTGCTTCTGCACCCCCCTGGTGAGGCGGCGCCGGAGCCAATGGCCGAGCTGCTGCTCTACGCCGCCGATCGGGCCCAGCATGTGGAGCAATGCATTCGGCCGGCTCTGGCGGCCGGCCATTGGGTGCTGAGCGATCGCTACAGCGGCTCTACGGCGGCCTATCAGGGCTATGGCCGCGGCCTCGACCTGGCCCGTATCGCCCAGTTGGAGGAGCTTGCTACGGGAGGTCTGGCCCCCGATCTCACTCTTTGGCTGGAGTTGCCCCTGGCCGAATCCCTGCGCCGCCGCGGTGAGCGCCCTGCCGATCGCATCGAGGCCAGCGGCGAGGCTTTTCTGCAGCGGGTTATCGAGGGTTTTGCGGCCCTGGCCGCAGGGCGGGGCTGGCGGCGGGTTGATGCCACCGGGGCACCGCAGCAGGTGGCGGCAACCTGCTGCGGCTTGCTGGCCGAGCTTGCGGCTGGTTCTCCCCCATGACGGCCCTGTTTGAGGACCTGCTTGGTCAGACCAGGGCCGTAGCCCTGCTCGAGGCCTCCTTGGTTAAGGGGCGGCTGGCGCCGGCCTATCTGTTTGCCGGCCCAGATGGCGTCGGGCGGCGGTTGGCGGCGTTGCGCTTTTTGGAGGGTGTGCTGGCAGGGCTTCAGGGCGATGCCGGTATCCGCCGGCGTCTGCAGGAGGGAAACCACCCGGATCTGCTCTGGGTCGAGCCCACCTATCAGGACAAAGGCCAGTTGGTGCCGGCTTCCAAGGCCGAGGAGCTGGGGTTGGCGCGCCGGGCTGCGCCCCAGCTGCGGCTTGAGCAGATTCGCGACGTTTCGCGCTTTTTATCCCGCAGGGCCGTGGAAGCCAGGGGCTGTGTGGTGGTGCTGGAGGACGCCGAGGCGATGGCTGAGGGGGCAGCCAATGCCTTGCTCAAAACCCTTGAGGAGCCCGGCGAGGGCCTGTTGATCCTGATCGCGGCGAAGCCAGAGCAGCTGCTCACCACGATTCGCTCCCGCTGCCAGCAGATCCCCTTCACCCGGCTCAGCTCCGAGCAGCTGGCGGTGGTGCTGGAGCGCTGCGGTGAGCCCGCCCCAACGGCCGATCCACCTGAATTACTGGAGTTGGCTGCAGGTTCGCCGGGGGGCCTGCTGCGTTGCCGCCAGGCCTGGGCAGCCCTGCCTGAGGGGCTGGCGGCAAGGTTGCTGGATTTGGCAGCAGCTGCGGAGCCCCTCCAGGCCCTGGCCCTGGCAAGGGATCTGGCCGAGGCCCTTGATGCTGAACAACAGCTATGGCTGCTTGGCTGGTGGCAGCTGGCTTTATGGAGGCGGCAGGCCCCGGCAGCCCAGCTCCAGCGTCTGGAACGCCTGCGTAGCCAGCTGCGCGCCTACGTGCAGCCGCGGCTGGCCTGGGAAGTGGCCCTGCTGGAGTTGGCGGGGATCTGATCAGCTGGCCTGGGCTTGGCGTTCGCTGGGTAGCTCCAGGCAGTAGCCGGCGCCGTACACCGTTTTGATGAAGCGGGGTTTACGGGGATCGGGCTCGAGCTTGGTGCGTAGGTGGCGCACGTGCACCCTGATGGTCTCGATGTCGTCGTCAGGTTCGTAGCCCCACACCTCCTTGAGGATCAGGGAAGGTGCCACGGTTTGGCCATGGCGCTGCAGCAGGCAGTGCAGCAGTTCGAATTCCAAGTGGGTGAGGCGCACCGGCTTGTCAAACCAGATGGCTTCAAAGCGCTCCGGCACCAGGGTGATGCAGCCGTAGCTGAGGATTTCGTTGTGCTTGGTGGAGAGGGGGGCATGGTCGCTGCGGCGCAGCAGCGCCTTAACCCGCACCATCAGCTCCTCGAGATCGAAGGGCTTAGGGAGATAGTCGTCGGCGCCGGAATTGAAACCGCTCACCTTGTCTTTGATGCTGCCGAGGGCCGTGAGCATCAGGATCGGGATCTTGGCAGTCCGCTCATCGCGCCGTAGCCGCTGGCAAAGGGTGAGGCCGTCCACCTTGGGCAACATCAGATCCAGCAGGATCAGATCAGGGCTGTATTGCAGGGCTAGAGCCTGGCCCTTGATGCCGTCTTCGGCCCGCTGAACGTCGAAGCCGCCATGCTCCAGGTGGCCTGCCACCAGCTCGCGCATGTCGCTGTCGTCTTCGATCAGCAGGATGCAGGGCTTCATGGAATCAGGTAGAGGAGCAATCGCTACCGCCGCAGCGAACTTCAGCGCATTTTCTCCGTTTTTGCCCGGATGGGTGAGCTCCGGCCGCTGATTGAAGACTTGCTGAAACGATTCTTTTGGGCTGATCGCGCCCGTTCGCCTGACTCAGGCCAGTGGGGGCAAGCCCTGCTGCTGTCAGTTTGGCCAGAATCTTCAGGATTTCTTCCTGGTTTTTTGTTGCGGCGCGGGCAATAAAAAACCGCAACCCAAGGGCTGCGGTTTGGTGAATAAGCTCCCCGGGCGGGATTCGAACCTGCGACCAATCGATTAACAGTCGATCGCTCTACCGCTGAGCTACCGAGGAATAAGCCGGATCAAACCGGTCCGAAGACCTTACCCTTCGGCCCTGCCGCCCTGCAAGGGGGCCAAGCGCTGGGCTAGCTGCTGTCCGTTCTGCCAGCTCCCCACGGAGCCGTGTTCCATCAAGGCGGCGCCATCGCAGTGCTGCAGCTCCTCAAGCCGGTGGGTTATCCAAAGGGCAGTGAGTGGGGCTGCGGGCCGGTGGGTGAGCTGCCAGAGCAACTGCAAAACCCCGTTTTGGCTGTCGGGGTCTAGCAGGGCGGTTGGTTCATCCAGCAGCACTAGATCGGCGTCGCTGGCAAGGGCGCCGGCTATGGCCAAGCGCTGCTTCTGGCCGCCGCTGAGGGTGTGGATCGGCCGCTCTTCAAAACCGCCTAACCCCACTTGGGCAAGGGATTCGGCCACTCGCGAGCGCCGTTTATCGTCGCCTAAATCTGCTGGCAGGCCTAGTTGCAGGTCGCTGGCGCAGCTGGGCAGCAGCAGCTGGTGGTCTGGGTTTTGAAAGACGAGTGCAGCCTTGCCGGCAGCGCTAATACGGCCGCTGCGGGGCTCCAGCAGGCCGGCGATCAACCGCAGCAATGTGCTTTTGCCGCTGCCATTTGTGCCCACCAGCATCCATAGCCCTGGCCTCGGGATCTGCAGGTTGCAGTGACGCAGGGCCGGGCGGCCATTGGGCCAGGCGAAGCTCAGGCGCTCAACGGTGAGAGGAGTCGTCATGACCGGGTGGCTCCAGCGCGATGCCGTGGCAGCTCAGCTGTCGAAGCTGAAACCGGGGCGCTTGCCGCCGCTACCCATGGCTGATTTCTCGTACAGCTGCACCGCCACCACTTCACTGCAAAGCAAGGTGATCCGCTTTTCCTCCTCCTTCTCGCAAGTGAGTTCCAGCAGTCGGGGGCCATCGCCTTCGAGGACCTGCCGCACCTGGTTGTAGAGGGCCTGGGCATCGTTCAACTCCTTGCGCTGAACGGCAACAGGCATGGGGCTGAGCTTGAGGGAGAGCTCGACTACGTACATGGATGGGGGTTGGGCTGGCCCCACTGTGGCGAATCCCGTCCCCCATGGTGCAAGAAGCGACTTGGGCAAAACGCAACTGGCGGCCCCTAGGTAAATCTGCTCAGCGTTGCGGTGGGTTTGCGCACCTGACGGTTATGACCCGTAGTATTCCTGTGTAACGCTTCATGAAGCCGTTCTCATGACGATTGCCTTAGGCCGCGCGCCGCAGCGGGGATGGTTCGACATCCTCGATGACTGGCTCAAGCGCGACCGCTTCGTATTTGTGGGGTGGTCTGGTCTGCTCCTGTTCCCCACGGCCTATCTGGCCCTGGGTGGCTGGCTCACCGGCACCACCTTTGTCACTTCCTGGTACACCCACGGAATTGCCAGCTCCTACCTGGAGGG
>NZ_PXXO01000011.1 GCF_003011885.1 Cyanobium usitatum str. Tous | reverse complement strand
ACCAGACGGAATCCCGTCGAGCGCAAGAACATTGCGTAACAGGACTGTAACGGAAGATTGCGGGATTAGTGAGAAGGGCGGCCGGGAGTCGCCAAAGCCCTGCTGATGAATTCCATAAGTACTGCTTATGCCGGGGTGCGGCGGCGGCAATCCGTAGCCAGCGGGCCGGCCCACTGCTAAGCAGAGGACAGCTCAGGATGCGTCTCCGGCATGGCCCTGCTCGTTCGATTTAAAGCCCTGCCTCTACGGGCCAGCCTGGCCACAGCAACCGTGGCCGCAGCCTGCCTGTTCTCTGCTGGCTGTCAGCGCCAACCCTCGGCCGAGCTGCAAAAGCTGCAGCAGCGCCAGGAGCAGTTGGAAGTAAAGATTCAGCAGCTAGAGCAAAAGCTCAACGCGGCACCCGCCGCTAACGGCGCCGACCCAGCTGGCAAGCCCCCGGCTGGAGCGATCAAATCCCTGACGTACCGCAGCGGCACTTCAGACGATCGCCTACGCGTTTATTGGGCTGATGGCAGCAAGAGCGACCTGCCCTGCACCAAGGAGCAGGCCACCTTGGTGTGTGGGTAAGTGGCCTTGACACTGACAGAGCCGCTGCGTTGAGCTGGATCTCTTAAGTAGATAAACCCATGGGTTCACCTTTTGCTTCAGCAGCGGCGTTGTTGAGTCCGCGACTGCTGGCGGGTTGCTTGTTGGTGGCCAATTGCCTGGGCGCAGGCAGCCTTTCATTTGTGAATGCGGCGCCGGCCCGGGCCCAGGCGGAGGCACCCGTCCCGTACAGCGCCGTGCGGGCCCTCAACTTGGCTCGCAACACCGCAGTGCAGACCAACGGGGGCTTGGGGCTCTACCGACCAGACAAGTGCATGTTTGAAACGGCTAGCGCCGGCAACAAATGCCTGATCAGCTCAACCAGTGATGGCTATCTCTTTCGCTTCCTAGGCGGCGCGCCTGGCTGGCAGCAACTAAATCTGGCGGCTTCGGTGGAAACCGAAATCCGCATCTCCAGTGACGGGAGCACCGTCCTTGGCATCGATTACAACGGCGCCCCGCGTTGAGCCAACTGGGAGGCAATGTCTGTTAGAGCCAGCAACCAGTCAGGCCCAACCGGCCAACACTCCCTGCGAGTGAGGCTTAGGGCAATGCCCTTTTCGCCGTAGGCGGCCTCATTCACAAAGACGGGGCAAACGGACTCCCCCACCAAATCCGGCGGTAGGGCCAGGCCAATTTCCTTGCCGCAGGGATCGATAAACACCGGATCTCCCGAACGCAAGGGACGCCAGTCGCGATGCTGTAACTCCGGATGCAGGCAAGCGGCAGGTGAACCATCTGGATGACGCGGCAAATCCAAGCTGCCCAGATGGCAATGCACCACCAGCTCAGCCGGCAGCCTCAGGCGGCCTCGCTGGGCTGCCGCCAACACGGCCAGGGCCGCCTCAACGCCGAGCTGGCTTTGACGGCAGATCTGAGCCTGGATAACCCCCTGGGGCACCGGACCCACCTCGATAACCAGGCCGCAGGGCCAGCGCTCAACCAAAAAGCCCGTTTGGGAAGCATCGGCCTCGTGCAAGTAAATCGGCAGCCCCAGCTCCCCCTGCAAACCCGCCGCCAGAGCGAGATCGGCCGGCCTCCGGCCATAGAGCACCAAGGAGTTACCCATAGCGCTGGTGGTGCTGTGCAGGTCGAGCACCACCAGCGAAGGAGCTTCGGCATCAGGGCCATGGCAAGCGAGCAGCTGGCGAGCGCGCTGCAGATCAGCTTCGTTTCTCGAGGAATCCGCCAGCAGCTCGGGAGCAAAGCAGCGATTTAAATCCCGCTCCACATAGCGCTGATTGACTTTGTGGGCAGCTGGGTTGCCAAGCACCAACGCCACATCAAGGCCGTGGCGCTGCAGGGCCTCGGGCTGGCGGCGCCAGTGCTCCAGCAGCCAGGGGGCGTTGCGTTCATTGCCGTGGGTGCCGGCCACGACCAGCACCTGGGCCGGTTTGACGATTTGGCTGATCAAAAAGAAGAAGGCCAGAAATGGATTTCGGACCCAGCCTGACGCAGATTCAGAGCTCTGCCGCCCCCGCAACCATGCCTCCCCCCGCCCCCTTGGTGCGCACGGCCCGCGCGTTCTGGCACTGGCAATGGCAACTGTTAATGGGTGGCCTGGGACCAGCTGATGCCGAGGGCAACTACCGCCGTCCCAGCGGAGCCTTCACGGCGCTGCCGCCCCTGCCAAGCGAAGCCGGCGCGGCTGATGGGCACGTGTTGATTGTGGGGCGCAGCTGCCCCTGGGCCCACCGGGCCTGGCTGGTGTGGAGCCTGCGCCAACTGGGCAGCAGCATCAACCTGGTGGTGGTGGACCCCGATCCAGCCGAGGGGCGCTGGCGCTTTGCCAATCCCTTCGAAGGCTGCGCCAGCTTGATCGAGCTCTACCAGCAATCAGGCTCTGATCCGGGGCAGCGGGCCACAGTGCCGGCGCTTTATTCCCGCAGTGAGCGGCGGATCCTGGTTACGGAGAGCGCCAGGCTGATCGAGCTGCTCAACCGCTGGCCCGCACCAGCAGGGCCCGATCTGGAGCCCCATAACCAGCAGGAAACCACAGAAATGTGGCGCACGCGGCTGCAGGGCGACGTCAATGACGGGGTGTACCGCTGTGGTTTCGCCCGCACCCAGGCTGCCTACGACCGGGCCGAGACGGCCTTGTTTGCAGCGCTCCTGGATGCCAATGGGGCCTTGGAGCAATCTCCCTGGCTAAGTGGGGCCCAACTAACCCTGGCCGACATAGGGCTTTTCCCGACCCTGATCCGGCTGGAGCTGGTTTATGCGCCCCTATTTGGTTGCAGCCGCCTACCCCTTTGGCAGCTTCCAGCCCTATGGGACTGGCGCCGGCGCTTCTACAGCCTGCCCGGAGTGGCCGAGACCTGCTTCCCGGAGGCCTGGCGCAGCGATTACTTCGGCGCCCTCTTTCCCCTCCATCCATCGGGAATCATCCCGGCCGGGCCGCCACTCGCCACACTGGTGCAAGGCCGTGCCCATCCATGACTGATCAGATCTTTGAAGGGGTGTACGGCACCTACACGATTGACGCCACCGACCGGAGGGAGGTGCTCGGCTACCGCCTTGCCCTCACGGCGGTGGCCATTGGCCAAGCAGGCCTGCTAGTGCAGTGGCGGCAGCTGGGAGCCGACCAGCTCTGGCCCTGGATGCTGCTGATGGCTGCAGGGCTGGGACTAGCCCTGCGCTGGATTCACATTTACTTAGTGCCCTTGCACCGGGCCCTGCAGCTTTTCTGGCTACTGGGCTGCCTGGGGGGCCTGGCATTGGCGATCCGCAGCGGCCCCGGCGCCATGATGCCGGCCCTGGCCAGCCAGCCCCTCTGGATCCTGGCCATTGGCCCCTTTTTCGCGGCCTTGGCGGGGGTTGGCTTCAAGGAATTTTTCTGCTTCAGGCGACCGGAGGCGATCGGCGTGACCCTGCTGCTGCCTATCGCCCTGCTGGGCCACCTCAGCGGCTTGCTGCCAGGAGCAATCACCACGGCCCTGCTGGCCCTGGAGAGCGGGCTTTTGCTGGTGCTGTGCCTGCGCAAGTTTCCCATGCCCGCCGCGGCTGATGTGGGCGACAAGAGCGTGTTTGCTTACCTCAAAGGCCAAGCTGGCCCAGCTGAGGAGGCTGCACTTTGAGCTTGATAAGCCTGGTGGAAGCCAGCAAGGACTTCGGCATCCGCACCCTGTTTGAGGGCCTCACCCTGCACATCGGCGAGCGGGAGAGGCTCGGGCTGATAGGTCCCAATGGGGCCGGCAAGAGCACCTTGTTGAAGGTGCTTGCGGGCAATGAGCCCCTCGGTAGCGGCCAACGCCGCTGCGCCCCCCGCACCCGGGTGGTGCTCGTAGACCAGGAGCCCGAGCTAGACCCCGAGCACACCGTGCTGGAGCAGGTGTTTGCCGGTAGCGGCGAGAAGATGGCTTTGCTGCGGCAGCACACGGCCCTGAGTCAGGCCGTGGCTGATGGCCCCGACAACGCCATCGCCCTGGCCCAGCTCAGCGACCTGCATGGCCGCATGGATCAGCTCAATGCCTGGGGGCTGGAGCAGCAGTGCCGCGAGGTGCTGGAGCGGCTAGGCATCGCCGACATCGAACGCAAGGTGGGCGACCTCTCCGGCGGCTATCGCAAGCGGGTCGCCCTGGCTGCAGCACTGGTGGCCGAGCCGGACGTGCTGCTACTGGATGAGCCCACCAACCACCTCGACGCCAACGGGGTGGAATGGCTGCAGAGCTATCTGGAGCGCTTCTCCGGCGCCCTGGTGCTGGTGACCCACGACCGCTACGTGCTCGATCGGGTCACCCGCCGGATCGTGGAGGTAGATCGGGGCCTGGCCCGCAGCTACGACGGCAACTACGCCACCTATCTCACCCATAAAGCTGAAGAGGAGGCATCTGAAGCGGCCTCAGCCGCCAAGTTCAAGGGCACGCTGCGGCGGGAACTGGCCTGGCTCAGGCAGGGTCCCAAAGCCCGCAGCACGAAGCAGAAGGCCCGTATCCAGCGAATTGAGGCGATGCGGGAGGCACCTCTGCGGCAGGGCCGCGGCCAGGTGAGCTTGGCCACCACCAGCCGGCGGCTCGGCAAGCGGGCCATCACCGCCGAGGACCTGGAGGTGAGTGTGGGCGAAGGACCTGAGACCAGGGCCCTGCTGCGCGCCTTCAGCTACGACTTCAGCCCGGAAGACCGGGTCGGCATCATTGGCCCAAACGGGGTGGGCAAGTCGAGCCTGCTTGAGGTGATCGCCGGCCGGCGCCAACCCAGCAGCGGCAGCCTGGAGCTGGGCTCCACCGTGAAGCTCGCCTACTTCGACCAGCACAGCGATGTGCTGCTCAAGCCCGACCAGAAGGTGCTGGAGGTGGTTCAAGCTGCCGCCAGTCGGGTGGCAGTGGACGGCGAAGAGCTGAGCGCCTCCCAGTTGCTGGAGCGCTTCCTGTTTCCACCAGCCCAACAGCACCAACCGGTGGCCAAGCTCTCCGGCGGCGAACGGCGGCGGCTCCATCTCTGCCGGCTGCTGATTGAGGCCCCCAACGTGCTGCTGCTCGACGAGCCCACCAACGACCTGGACGTACAGACCCTGAGCGTGCTCGAAGACTTCCTTGAAGACTTTCGCGGCTGCGTGGTGGTGGTCTCCCACGACCGCTACTTCCTCGATCGCACCGTGGATCGGCTGTTCTGCTTTGAGAATGGCGAGCTGCAGCGCTTTGAGGGCAACTACAGCGCCTACTTAGAAGCGAGCTCTACCCGCCAGGCCGCACCCAAGAACCCCAAGAATCCAGCCCCGGTAGCGCCCCAAGCCAGCAAGACCCAGACGCGGCGGCGGAGCTTTAAGGAGAGCCGGGAGCTGGGCGAATTGGAGGTAAACCTGCCTGCCTGGGAGAAGCAGCGCCGTGACCTGGAGCTGGCCCTGGCCAGTTCAGGCAGCGACTACGCCGCCCTTGAGGGACTCACCCAGGAGCTCGCCGCGTTAACTGAGCGCATCCATTGCGGCGAAGAGCGCTGGCTCGAACTCAGCGAGCTGGCGGGGTGAAACGGGGGCCGCAGCCATGGCTGGCAGCAGCGCGGAGAACGCTGGACGCACATTGTTGTCAATCCAACACATCACCAAAGCTCAGCTCCCGGCGCCATTGGGAGTGCTCAAAGAGTTGGCAGTGCATCTTCGGGGCGTCGATCCAGAACAGGCGCCCGTAAGGTGATCGGCGACGAGCTCCGGTACCTAGTGACCGGTATCCGAATGAAAAGCATCGACGAGCACATCCAGAAAGACCAGAGCGAGATCGAGGCCGCCAAGGCCGCTGGCGACCTAGGCAAGGTCCGCCACTTGGAGGAAGAGCTCCAGGGTCTCAAGGAGTTCAAAGAGCACCATCCCGAGGACAGCCACGACCCAACCCCACTGGAAGTGTTCTGTGACCTGAACCCTTCTGCCCCCGAGTGCCGCGTCTACGACGACTGAATTGCCTAAGGCTGAACTGCCTAAAGTTGAACAATGCCGAGCTGCTGCCACACCGCGGCCAGCAGCTGCGGCAAATTTTTGGAGGCCGCAGCTGAAACAGCCAGAACGGGCAAGCCGCCACGGGCCTGCACCTGCTGGCTCACCTTCTCTACCAGCTCTTCAAGACTGGCTGGATCGAGCAATTCGATCTTATTGAGCACTACTAGGCGGGGCCTCTGGTCGAGCCCATGGCCGTAGGCCGTGAGCTCCCCCTCGACCACGTTGAGGTCGGCGACCACATCCTCAGCGCTGGAATCGATCAGGTGGATCAGCAGCCTGGTGCGCTCGATGTGGCGTAGGAAGTCGTGCCCTAGCCCTGCCCCCTGGGCCGCTCCAGCGATCAAACCAGGAATATCGGCAAAGACGGTGCCGTCACCACTGGGACGGCGCACCACCCCCAGGTTGGGCACCAGGGTGGTGAAGGGGTAATCGGCGATCTTGGGCCGAGCTGCCGAAAGCACCGAAATCAAGGTGCTCTTGCCGGCATTGGGCAAGCCGATGATGCCAACCTCAGCCAACAGCTTGAGCTCCAGCTGCAGCAGCCACTCCTCTCCCTCCCGGCCCTCGGTGAACTTCTCCGGGGCCCGGTTGCGGTTGCTGAGGTAGTGGGCATTGCCAAGGCCGCCGCGGCCGCCAAAGGCCACCAGTAGCTCCTCACCTGCATCGGTGAGATCACCGAGCAAAATTGAGGTGCGGGCATCGCGAACCACCGTGCCGCATGGCACCTTGATCACCAGATGGTTACCGCTGGCACCGGTGCAGCGGTTGGGGCCGCCCCGGCGACCATCGACCGCCAAAAACTGGCGCTTGTACTTGAAATCCAGCAGGGTCTGGAGGTTGGCGTCAGCCACCAGCAGCACGTCGGCACCACGGCCGCCATCGCCGCCGGAAGGGCCGCCGGCTGGAACATATTTCTCGCGGCGAAACGCCACGATTCCGTCGCCGCCTCGGCCGGCTTTGACCGTTACGCGGGCTTGATCGATGAATTGCATTGGAACAAACCTAGGATCGCGCCGTCTGAAGGCCCGTCTTGGCAGAGGTTCGCTTCCAGCAGGTCAGTAAGACCTACCCACCCCGGCGCGGTGGTGATCCGGTGCAGGTGCTGCGCCAGCTGGATCTACAGATTCAGGACGGCGAATTTTTGGTGTTGGTTGGGCCCTCCGGCTGCGGCAAAAGCACCCTGCTGCGCCTACTGGCTGGCCTAGAGCAGCCCAGCCAGGGGGAGATCTACGTGGGCAATCGGCCCGTGAGCTCGCTGCGCCCAGCCCAACGAGACGTGGCGATGGTGTTCCAGAGCTATGCGCTCTATCCCCATCTCACGGTGGCCGGCAACATCGGCTTCGGCCTGCGCCGCAGCCGCAACCGCACGGCCCTTGAGCAGCTTCAAGACAGCCTGCACCTGGCCACCAGGCGGCTGCCAGGGCCCTTGCGGCTGCGCTCACGGCGGGAGGAGCGCATCGCCCAGCGCATCGCCGAGGTAGCGGAAACCCTGGAGCTCGGCCAGCTACTCGATCGGCTGCCAAAGGAGCTTTCCGGTGGCCAGAAGCAGCGGGTTGCCCTGGGCCGGGCCATCGCCAGGGCGCCGGCGGTGTTTTTGATGGACGAACCGCTCAGCAACCTCGACGCCAAGCTGCGCACCGGCACCCGCACCCAAATCGTTGAGCTGCAGCGACGCCTGGGCACCACCACCCTGTACGTGACCCACGACCAGGTGGAGGCTATGACTATGGGGCACCGGATCGCCGTGCTCAATGCCGGAAGGCTGCAGCAGCTCGGCACACCGATGGAGCTCTATCAGTGGCCCGCCAATTTGTTTGTAGCCCAGTTCATCGGCAGCCCGCCCATGAATCTGCTGCCGGTAACCGCGATAGGTGCGGGCCAGGTGCAACTAGGCAGCCGCAAGATGGCAGTTGAGGGGCCCCTGGCCGAGATGCTGGCATCACGGGCAGGGGAGGAGCTCACTGGCGGACTGCGGCCCGAGCACTTCCAGCTAGCTCCCGCCACCAACCGCAACCTGCGGGCCGAGGTGAGCCATGGAGAAGCCCTGGGCAACGAACAACTACTCACCTGCCGACTGGAGGAGGGCGGTCACCTGGTGCAGGTGCGGGTCGGCCCTGAAACAATCCTGCCGCCGGGGGCCAGCCTGAACCTCGATATAGATCCCCGCGGCTGGCGTCTGTTTGATGCGAGCGGCGAGGCCCTGCCCCTGCCCCCTGAGCCCGCAAGCCTGGAGCCGACCCTGCCCTATTTCACGTAAATCACGCTGCAGCCAGCCCCGCCGTCGCCCTGCTCGGCATCACTCACCCGCTCCACGTAGGGCACCGTTGCCAACCAGGCCCGTAGGCCGCGCTTGAGTTTGCCCGTGCCGATGCCGTGGATCGCCCACACGGGACCATTGGCGGCGCGCAGCCGCTCCTCCAAGGCCGCCTCGGCCTCATGCACCCGCAGGCCGCGCACATCAACGGTGTTGCGCTCGGAGCGCACATCCGGACCCCGGCCCCCCAGCCCCCGCTGACCCTTCACCTGCACGCGCACCTCAGGGGCTGAGGGTTTTTCGCCATGCAGCCCCTCGATGCCAGCCAGCTCCAGGGTCAGCCGCATCACCCCACAGCGCACCGTGAGTTCCCGGCCGTCATCGGCGATGGCAAGCACCTCACCGGCCTTGCCCAGCGATAACAGCCGCACCCGATCACCAACGGCGGGCATCCAGCCCCGGTGCTCGCGCCGCTCCGGGGTGGGGCGGTGCTGCTGCTCCAGCGATTTCAAACGCTGGCCGGCCTGGCGGGCGGTTTCGCCTAGGGCAGCGCTGCTGGCCTCCCCCCCATCAGGTCCCTGGCGCAGCCTCCTGATGATGCGCTTCACCTCGTTCTGTCCCTGACGAATCGAGCGCTCCAACTGCTGGCGCCGCTGTTCCTGAAGCTCGGCGCTCTGCTGGGTCTGCTGCTGCCAGCGCAGCAGCAACTCCTCGTGCAACAGCTCGGTGCGAGCCAGTAGGACGGCTGCTTCCTCGGCGGCTTCCTGCTGGCGTTGACGCTGATTTTCGAGGCCGGCGATCACCTGGTTCACCTCGCCCTCGCCAAGGGGCTCCAGCTGGGCGGCGGCGAGCTCCAGCACCGGCTCCCCCAGCCCCAGCCGGCGTGCAATCGCCAGGGCGTTGCTGCGACCCGGGATACCCCACTGCAGCCGGTAAGTAGGCGAGAGGGTGTCCACATCGAAGGCCACCGAAGCGTTCTCGAAGCGTGGATCGGCATATTTGAGCGCCTTGAGCTCACCGAAGTGGGTGGTAGCGATCGTGAGCCTGGCCCGATCGGCCAGGTGCTTGAGCAGGGCCGTGGCCAGGGCCGAACCCTCGAGGGGATCGGTGCCGGCTCCCACCTCATCGAGCAGCACCAGGGAGGCGCCGCCAGCAGCGCCAGGCCCAGGAAGAGCTTCGAGGATGCGGGCGATGCGGCGGATGTGGCCGCTGAAGGTGGAGAGGTTTTGTTGCAGCGATTGCTCATCGCCGATATCGGCAAGCACCTGGGCGCACCAGGGCAGGCGGGGCGTGCCGCTGCAGGGCAGAAACAAGCCAGCCCGGGCCATAAGAGCCGCCAAGCCAACGCTTTTGAGGGTCACGGTTTTGCCACCGGTGTTGGGACCCGTGATTGCCACCACCCGCAACTCCGCTGCCACCAGCAGGCTCACGGGCACCACCGCATGACCTCCCTGACGCCGCTGCTGCCAAAGCAGCAGGGGGTGGCGCAGCTCACGCAGCTCGAAGGGGGCGCTGGGGTCGTCTGCCAGCTCCGGGCGTACCGCTCCCAACCATTGGCCATAGCGCGCCCGAGCCACCCCCGCATCCAGGCGCACCAGCACCTGCTGGAGTGCGGCCAGAGCTTCAGCCTCCTCGCCCACCTGGGCGCTCAGGGCAGTAAGCACGGCCCGCTCCAGTTCCCGCTCGCGCCCCTCCAGGTCGCGTATGCGATTGCCCAGGGCAATCACCGCCTGGGGTTCGATGAACACCGTTTGTCCCGAAGCCGAGCTGTCGTGCACCAGCCCTGGCAACTGAGCGGCAGCGCCAGCCTTCACAGCCAGCACGGGACGGCCGTTGCGCTCCGAGATCACCGTGTCCTGGAGCATGGCGCCGCAGCGGCGCATCAGCTCCTGCAGTCGATCACGCCGATCTGAGCGGGCCCCAAGCAGCTGGCGCCGCAATCCCTCCAGGGGCGGACTGGCCCGATCCGCCACCCGGCCGCCCTCTTCAAGGCAAAAATGCAGCCGCTGCTCCAGCTCCGGCAGGGTGCGCAGCTCGGCCACCAGGGCCGTACAGACCGGCCGCAGCTGGGGATCGTCGATCTGGCGCCGCAGCCGGCGGGCCGCAGCCAGAGTGGTAGCCAAGGCCAGCAACTCCTCGCCCGGAGCCGTGCCGCCCTTGGCGCAGAGGGTCACCAGCACCGCGATATCGGCAACTCCCTGAAAACTCAGCCCCCCCTCCAGCAGCCCGTCGAGGCCCAGCAGCTCGGTGGTTTCAGCGAGCAGGCTGCGGCTGGCAGCGAGGCCAGCGGGCAGGGCCAGCGCCAGGCAGGCACAGCGGCCCGGAGCTGTGCTTGCAAAGCTGGCCAGCTGCTCAGCGAGCCGCGGCCACTCGAGCAGCTCCAGGGCCTCCTGCTGAATTGGGGCCAATGGGGCGGTGACGTCGTTCACCCGGGCAGGTTGGAGGGGATGCCGCCAGGGGGCTCGTAGAGCATCTCTAGCCAGTTGCCTTCCGGATCTTGGAGATAGAAGCTGGCAGTTCCGTCACGGTGGTCATGCACCGGGCCGCAGGAGCGGCCGGCCGCCACAAGCTGGGCGTGCACCGCATCCACCTCTGAGCGGTCGCGGAAATGGAAAGCAAAATGGGGCCCGGCAGCTTTGTAACTAGGGCTGAGCAGGGCCAAGCCCGTGTCGGCCCCAGGCCACTGCAAATAGGCCCAATCGGGTGCATCCCAGCAGAGCTGCAGGCCCAGGGAGACATAGAAGGCCTTGGCCCGCTCCATGTCCTGCACCCGCAGTGCCACATGGCCAAGGTGATGAACAGCAGCAGGAACCATGGCAACTGAACCGGGTGAGTTCATTGTGGGTTACAGAAACGGATCTTGAGGATCTGATCGAGCTTCACCACCAAAATCAGCCAGGTGGTGCCGGCCAAGGTGAGGAGGGGATAGGCGAGCGTGGGTGCAGGAATTAAGAAGGGAAGCAGGGCCAAACCGAAGGCCGGAGGACAACGAAGGCGAGCCAACCTGAGTAGCAACGCAGTAACCAAAACAGCCAAAAACGCGGCCAGCGGACTCACCCCTAGAGCCAGCACCAATACAGTTCCAGCCACAGCCGCTCCAGCAGTAACCACCAGGACGGCTAAGGAGCGGCCTTGCCAGGGACACTCATCAGCATTAGCCAACATCTCCCAGGCAATCACCAGCAAAGGGGGATACAAAACCAAGTGGGATCCCAGCAGCTGAACCATTACCAGAGCCCCCAGCAAGAAAACAGCCAAAGGCAGCAGCCAAGGAACCCTTTGCAACCAGGACTTAGGAGCAACCAAAGTTGAGATAGTTGGCACCGAGGGGGAGACTTGAGCCCGAGCCAGCGGCGGCATCAATTGAGAGCGAAGCATGACGATTAGGGCCAGCCCACCTGTGCCCACCAGAATCGCCACCGGGTACAAAAAACTCGTAATTCCCAACACTAAGGGCAATACCCCGGCCGAAATTGCCGGAATAACCGGCGAGCGTAGAAGCCGGATCACAAGCAAGCAGATCGCCAGATCCAATATCAGCGCGGTGGGGCCATAGGGCAGGGTGCGGGTGACCAGCACTCCAGGCGCAGCAGTTAATACGGGTGTCAGAGCCAGGAGTTTTGGGGAACGGGCCCAGCTACTGAGCGGATCGGCAAGCACAACAGAGGCGAGCGCCCCCAGCTCTGGAAACAACAGATAACTGATGCCACTAGCCCTGGCCAGCGCAGTCATCAAAGCGATGTAAGTAGCTGTAGCCAGACAAGGCCAAATCCAAAAATATCGGGAATTAATAAAATTACCCCTGGCGCAGCCACTGCGCAGCATCACAGGCGTGATAAGTGAGGATCAAATTAGCGCCAGCCCGCTTAAAACACAGCAGGGTTTCCAGCACCACGGCCCGCTCGTCGATCCAGCCCTTTTCAGCGGCGGCCTTCACCATGGCGTATTCACCACTTACGTTGTAAGCAGCAATTGGCAGCTCGGTTTCGCCACGCAGACGGTAGATGATGTCTAGGTAGGCAAGGCCAGGCTTAACCATCAAAATATCAGCACCCTCCTGTTCATCGAGCAGGGCTTCGGTGAGCGCTTCACGTCCATTGGACGGATCCATTTGATAGGTTGATTTATCATTCGGAATTGGCTTGCCCGCGCCAACCCGAGGGGCCGAATCAAGAGCTTCGCGGAAGGGGCCGTAATAAGCGGAAGAATATTTAGCTGTATAGCTAATAATGCCGATATGCTCGAACCCCTCCTCATCGAGGGCTTCGCGGATAGCCCCAACTCGTCCATCCATCATGTCGCTGGGGCCAATCAGATCCGCCCCTGCCCGAGCTTGGGCAACGGCTTGGCGACAGAGGATCGCCACCGTTTCATCGTTGAGCACTATCCCTTCATCGCTAACGATGCCGTCATGGCCGTCACAGGAGTAGGGATCGAGGGCCACGTCCGTCATGATCGCCATCTCGGGGTGCACCTCCTTAAGCCGGCGAATAGCTCGGGGTATCAGGCCACCTTCGTTGAAGCATTCGGCGCCGTCTTCGGTTTTAAGGCCATCGGCCACCTTGGGAAACAGCACTACGCAGCGGATGCCCAAGTCCCAAGCGCGGCCCACCTCCTGCACCAAGCCTTCGAGGCTCCAGCGCATAGCTCCTGGCATGGCACCAATTGGCTCGTTGGTGGCGCCTTCGTGCACGAAGAGCGGATAAATAAAGTCGGCAGCACTTAGGTGATGCTCCCGCACCATCGCCCGCAAAGCCGGGGTGCGGCGCAATCGGCGGGGACGGTAGGTGAGCTCCATGAAAACGGCCTGGCTGGCGCGGATCCTAGAGACGGGCCGCCTGAATCCAGCCAGAGCGGGGATCGGCGCTGCGGGCAGCACGCAACTGCTCCAGCAGCTGGCGCTCCTCGGCGCTGAGCTGCTCGGGCAACTTGAGCACCGGCGTAAGCAGCAGGTCGCCGCGGCCGTCCTTGAGGGGCCAGCCCTTGCCCTTGAGGCGCAGGCTGCGGCCCAGGGTCATACCAGGCGGCACCTGCACGGAGGCCTCACCGTCGGGGGTCGCCACCCGCACCTCACCGCCGAGGGCCAATTCATCAAGGCTGAGGGGCAGCTCGGCTCGCAGCTGGTCGCCATCGAGCTTCCACACCGAATGCTCCTGCAGCTGCAGGTTGAGGTACAGGTCGCCGCGGCGGCCGGTGCCGGGCTGCAGATTGCCCTTGCCCTTCAGCCGCAGGCGGCTGCCGTGCTTCACCCCTGGCGGGATGCGCACCTGCACCCGCTCGTCGTTGACGGCCAAGGTGCGCTCGGAACCGCGGAAAGCGTCGGCAAAGGAGAGGCTGATGCTGGCTTCGGCATCGAGATTGATCGGGGCGCTGCGGCCGCCGCCGGGCATGCCGCCAGCAAAGCCACCAGGGAAGCCTGAACTGAAACCAAAACCGCCCGGGGCACCACCGGGGGAGGGGCCGCCAAATCGACCTAGCAGGTCGTTGATGAAGTCGTCGAAGTTGCCATAGCGGCCAAAATCAACATCAACGCCGCCACTGGCCGAGCCACCGCCCGCCTGGCTCCAGTACTGGCCAAATTGTTCGTAGCGACGGCGTTTATCAGGATCGGAGAGCACTTCATAGGCCTCGCTCACCTCTTTGAACTTGGCCTCAGCCCCCGCATCGCCGGGGTTCACGTCCGGATGGTACTGACGGGCCAGCTTGCGAAAGGCGCGCTTGATGGCGTCGGCATCAGCGCCACGCTCAACCCCGAGGACACTGAAGTAATCGAGGTAGCCGTTCGCGCTCATCGACCACAAAACCACCGCACCTGTTCAGTGTCTCAGCCGCTGGGAACTTCCGCTGGGCCAAGGAAGGGCGGAAGGCCGAACGCGGCGGCGCGGCCATCGGCTGTGTTTTGCCCACACACACAGGCAAAAGCAAGCAACGGAACTAGTTTTGGTTGTTGCTTCTGGAAGCTGATGCCCTGGTTTGGCTCCCTGCGCTCCGGCCTGCTTATCGCCCTCAGCACTGTGCTGCTTGGCTTTACGGCCACTGCCAGCGCCGGTAGCGGCGCCACAGCTTCCGGCAGCTCCACCACTGCCACCTTGGGGGAGGCCCTTTCTGCTTCTACGCAGGAACAAAAAGAGCTAAGTGCCCACCTGCGCGCTAAGGGAGCTGTTTTTTATGGCGCCTGGTGGTGCCCGGCCTGCTTCCAGCAAAAAAACCTGTTTGGCAAGGAAGGGGGCAATTCCCTCCCCTATGTGGAGTGCGACAAGACTGACGATGGCCGTAGCCGCTGCATGGCCGCCCAGATACGGGCTTTCCCCACCTGGGACCTGGCGGGCAAGGAGCGCCGCGAAGGGGTACAAACAATTGAGGAGCTGAAAGTGTGGAGCGGCTTTAGCGGAGCTGCCAAGCCAAGCCAGCCTTGATTCCTAGTCGCCTCTCAATATGTCTTCGAATCTGCTGAAAGCCGCTCTCGTTGCGGCCGTCGTTTTGCCAGCCGGCAATGCAATAGCCCAAGGATTGGCGCCCATGGTTGGAGCCAGCGCTATTCAAGGCACCCTGCAGGGCACCTCCATGCCTGCTTACACAGGTGCGCTCGATAAAGCCCGCAACACCGTCAACACCGCCACCACCCAGCAAGATGCAACAGGCTCAGGCTCCAACCCAGGCCCTTCCTCCGCTCCGCTTGGCAGCTCAACTCAAAACATGGCTAGCGGTGCACCCAGCGGCGCTTCGGTAAACGGCCAGGCGATTCCGTTGTGCTCCCATGGCGGCCTATGCCAGGGCGCAGTGATGCGGGCAATCGGGCGACCCTGAAGCAGCCGCCGTGCAAAGACTGCGGTCCCTGGGGGATCTCTGAAGCGCAAGGCTCAGAACAATCCTGGGGTTCTTAGTTGCGAGTTAGGGGCGAGGCGCTCGAGCGGCGCAGTGAATCTGAGCCGCTGCTCGTCCCAGGCTGCCAACAGCGCAGCCAAGGCAACCAGCGCAACCAGGCCAATGCCTAAAGAGAGACCTGGGCGTCTCGATCGGGAGCGCCGCTGACGCCGGGGCGTCTGGGCTGCCCCCAGCGGCCTGGCGCAACCACCACACACCAGTCGTCCAGCCAGGCTGCGATCCGCCTTAACCGACCAACTGCCGCAGTGGGGACAGGCCATCGCTCGGGCGAGCTGCAATGGGAAGGCCCCTTCCAGGGCCCATGGATCATTTGGGTGATAAGGCTGACCTCACCCCATCTCCCTTACAGGGTCAGGCAGCCACAGGGGCGGTCTGACGGGAGAAAGCAACGATGTTGTTCGCTGTTACGTGTGTGCTCTTACCGAGCAGGCTTCAGTCACCCTCCTTATACCCCGTCGAAACCATTGCAGCCCCGTTTAAGTGGAGCTGAGCGGAATCGAACCGCTGTCCGAAGCACTGGTGTGAGCCACCTAGTCAGGCCGAAACCTGACTGGTTCATTGTGGCAGCAAGCAAGGGCAGGCGCAGGGGTGGGCATCACCGAACCAAACAGCACATCAATCAGCGGCATAGCGGTTGTGCCACCGGGGCTCGAAGAAGCCGCGGCGGCTGAGCTCACGGCCTTGGGCTGCCAAGCCGCAGCACGCCTACGCCGGGCCGTGCGCTTCCAAACAGACCTGGCTGGCTTCTACCGGCTGCACCTGCAAGCCCGCCTGCCCTTCCGGCTCCTGCTTGAACTGGCTCAATTTCCCTGTCGCAGCAAGGACGAGCTCTACGACGGTGTGCAGCGCGCCGTCGACTGGAGCCGCTGGCTGCCTCCTGGCGCCACCTTCCGCGTCGATGCCACCGGCAGCGCTCCTGGCCTCAACCACAGTCACTACAGCGCCCTGCAGGTCAAAAATGCCCTGGTGGATCTGCAGCGCCAGCAGTGGGGCGCCCGCTCCTCCGTTGACCTCGACGATCCCGACCTCTCCATCCATCTGCACCTCGGCGGCGGCGAAGCAGCCCTGAGCCTCGATGGCAGCGGCGGCAGCATGCACCGCCGCGGCTACCGGGCTGCCATGGGCCTGGCCCCGCTCAAGGAAAACCTCGCCGCCGGCCTGATCGCCCTCACCGGCTGGGATGGCTCGGTGCCCCTGGCCGACCCCCTTTGCGGCTCCGGCACCCTGCTGATTGAGGCGGCCTGCATGGCCCTGGGCCGGGCGCCGGGTCTGGGCCGCCGCTTCGCCCTGGAGCGCTGGCCAAAGTTCGACTCCCAGCTCTGGCAACAGGAGCGGCGAGCGGCCAGCTCCCTAGCCCGAGAGACGCTCCCCAGCGGAGAAGCTCTGGCGCCGATCGTTGGCAGGGAGCAAGATCCCGGCGTGCTTGATCAAGCCCACAGCAACGCTGAGGCTGCCGGCATCGCAAGTGCCCTGGAACTGAGCCTGGGCGACTGCCGCGACTTTGTGCCTCCGCCAGGGCCGGGCATCTTGGTGTGCAACCCGCCCTATGGGGAGCGCATCGGCGAGCGTGATGCTCTGGAGCCTCTCTACGCCGACCTGGGCCGCATGGTGAAAGAGCGTTGCGGCGGCTGGAGCCTGTGGCTGCTCAGCGGCAACCCGGAGCTCACCGGCGCCCTCAAAATGAAGGCCAGCCGCCGCATCCCAATCAGCAACGGAGGAATTGACTGCCGCTGGCTGCACTATGAGGTGCGTTAACGGCCCAGGAGCGCCTTGGTCGTTTTGCTCAGGCCAGCGGTGGTCTGGGGCAGGTAGGGCCCCTTAAGTAGCTGGCCGCCCACCCGCACGAACACCCCGGCCAGCACCAGATCCAGGGCTGCCACCACCAGGGCGGCCTGGATCCAACTGAGCCCCTGGGCGTCGTGCAGCCACAGCAGCAGGGCCAGCTCGGCGCCGATCAGCGCCAACAGCAGCAGCGCCAGGCCACCGCTGAGCAGCAGGCCACCGCTGATCAGGCGCCGCTTCTCCCGGTCCACTTCCTGCAGGGCGATGCGCACGTGCAGGTCCATCACCGAGGTCATCAAGGCACCGACCCGGCCGGCCGCCACCCGGGCAGGGCCTGGCGAGTTCGGATCCGTCATGAGGAACGCCGGCCCGAGGCGAGCAGCAGACCGAGCAGCACCCCGACGCCGGTGGCGATGCCGATCGCCATCAGCGGACGCTCCCGCACCGGCTTCTCAATGCGAGGCCGCAAGGTGGTGTTGAGCTCATCGAGCAGGTTTTCCAGCTGGGCCTCCAAGGGCGCCAGGTTGTCCGCTAGGCGGCTGGTCTGGTCCCCGGCCACCTCGAGGAGGTCGAGCAACTGGTCCTTCACCGCACTAGCGGTGCGGCCGGTCTGGCTGGAAATCACCTCAACCACTTCATCAAAACTGCCCCGGGTGGCCTCCAGGGTCTGGCGGGCAACGGCCGGCCACTCCCGCTGAATGGTGGGGATCAGGGTCTCAAAACGGTCACGGAAGCCCTCTGGGCTGGCGGCGCGGGGAGGCGTTTCAGCGGTCATGGCAGTTCTGCGGTCATGGTGAGAGAGGGCGACTGCGAAGCTCAGACCACAAGGTAAGGAGGGGGTTGAGCTTTCGAAACCCTCCGCTACATTTCTGCTGCTCGGCGCACGGGCCTGTTGGTTCACATCAATCAGGTCGAGCTCACCCACTTCAAGTCCTTTGGCGGCTCGATCACGATTCCGCTGCAAGAAGGTTTCACGGTGGTCACGGGCCCCAATGGCTCCGGCAAAAGCAACATCCTTGATGCGGTGTTGTTTTGTCTGGGCCTGGCCAGCAGCCGCGGCATGCGGGCAGATCGCCTGCCGGATCTAATCAACAGCGCCATGCTGCGCGAGGGCAAGGCCGCCGAAACCTCGGTGAGCGTGCGCTTTGACCTCAGTGAGTGGCAACCCGACCAGGCCGAAGCTGGCCTGGAGCCCCCAGAAGAAGGGCCCTGGATCAAGCCAGGCCAACAGGAGTGGACGGTGAGCCGGCGCCTGCGGGTTGCCCCCGGCGGCACCTATGCCAGCAGCTTCAGCGCCGATGGGGTGAGTTGCAATTTGCAACAGCTCCAAAGCCAGCTGCGGCGCCTACGGGTGGATCCGGAAGGCAGCAATGTGGTGATGCAGGGAGACGTCACCCGCATCGTCTCGATGAGCGCCCGGGACCGGCGCGGCATCATCGACGAGCTAGCTGGTGTCGCCCTATTCGACAGCCGCATCGAACAGAGCCGCGGCAAGCTTGATGAGGTGCAAGAGCGTCAGGAGCGCTGCTCAATCGTGCAGCAGGAGCTGCTCAGCTCCCGCCTGAAACTTGAGCGCGACTGCGCCAAAGCCCGCACCTATCAAGACCTGCGCCAGCGCCACCACAACGGCCGCATGCAGGAGCAGGTGCTGGCCTTTGAAGCAGCCCAGGCGAACCAAGCTGCCCTGCGGCAACGCAGCGCCAGCCTCGCCAGTCAGCAACAGGCTGAACGCGAGGCGATCAGCGAGGGAGAAACGGGCCTGGCTGCCGCCGCCACCGTGCTCGAGCAACTCCAAGCTGAGGTAAAAGCCCTAGGTGAAGATCAGCTGATCGCCGTGCAGGCCGAGCTGGCAGGCCTGGAGGCCACTGGCCGCGAACTAACCCGCCAGGCAGGCAAACACCAGCTCGATGCCGAGGCCCTGCAACGCCAGCGCCACGAGCTGGCCCGCACTCAGGGCGAGCTGCGCCAGCAGCAGCAGGCCCTCGAGACCAGTTCCGACCAAGCCGCTCTCAGTGATGCCGACGCCGGCTGCCGCGATGCCGAAGCCGCCGTGGAGCTATCGCGCCGCCGGCTTGGCGAGGTGGCGGGGCGCTCCGGCAGCTGGTTGGAAGAACAGCAGCAGCGCAGCCGCGCCCGCCAGCAGCTCGGCGAGCAGATCAGCCCCCTGGAGGCCGAGCGTCAGCAATTACAGGAGCGGCTGCGGCAGCACCAGGAGCGCCTGGCCGAGCTCGGCGCCGAAGAGCAGCAGGAAGGGGCCAGCCATCGCAGTGCCCAGCAGCAACTGGAGGCCACCGAAAGCAGCTGGCAGCAAGTGCTGGAAGCCACCCGCCTGGAGCAGCAGCAGGTGCAGGAGCTAGCCGAAGCCCTGGCCCTTCAGCAGCGAACCCGCAGCCGCCTCGAGCAGGAGCAAACCCAGCTCGAGCGCGAAATCGCCCGGCTAGACAGCCGCCGCGACACTCTGCAGGAAAGCCGCGGTACCGGCGCCCTGCGGGTACTGCTGGAGGCTGGCATGGACGGCATCCACGGGCCGGTGGCCCAGCTCGGCGAAGTGGAGGAGCGGGTGCGCCTGGCGCTGGAAGTGGCCGCCGGCGGCCGCCTCGGCCAGGTGGTGGTCGACGACGACCGCATCGCCGCCCGGGCGATCGAGCTGCTCAAAAGTCGCCGGGCAGGCCGGCTTACCTTCCTGCCGCTCAACAAGATTCGGGGTGGCTCCGGTAGCGGCTCCAGTGGTAGCGGCGGAGCCGCCCTGCAACGCGGGGGAGCAGCAGGTGGCCCTGCAAGCGGTGGGCTGGTGGGCAAGGCGGTGGATCTGGTGGGTTACGAGCCCGTTTACGCCGAGGTGTTCCGCTACGTCTTCGGCGACACCCTGGTGTTCGACAGCCTGGCCAATGCCAGACGCGAACTGGGCCGCTGCCGGGCCGTGACCCTCGACGGCGAACTGCTGGAGAAGAGCGGCGCCATGACCGGCGGCAGCCTGCAACAGCGGGGCAGCCAGCTCAGCTTCGGCCGCAGCCAGGACGGCGACGAAGCCGCACCCCTACGCCAGCGCTTGCTGGAACTGGGCGAGAGCCTGCTGGCCTGCCGGCGCAAGGAAGCCGAGCTGGGCCAGCAGCTCGAGGCCCTGCGCCCCCGGCTGCTCTCACACCAGCAGCGCCAGGCGGGCCTGGAGGCCGAGCGCAGCGCCGCCCAGCGGGCCCTAGCCCCCCAACTGCAACGCCAGCAGCAGCTGGGCAGTCGCCTGGGCCAACTGCAGGAGGCCTTGCAGAGCGATCTGCAGCGCCAGCAGCAACTCGAATCCCTGCTGTTGCCGCTGCAGCAACAACGCCTCGCCTTGGAAGAGGCCGAAGCTGCAGTGCAATCCTCCGGCGATGCGGCCCGCTGGCAGGGGCTGCAGAGCGAGCTGGAGGCGGCCGACTCGGCCCTGGCCGCGGCCCGCAGCCAGCGTGATGGGCTGCTGGCGGCCCGGCGCGAACGGGCCCTGAGCGCCGAGCGCCTCAGCAACCAGCTCGAGGCCCTGAGCGCCGATGAACAGCGGCTGGTGGCCGCTGTGAACACCCTGGTGGAGGAGCGAGCTCGCTGGAAAGAGCAGCACCAGGCGGATCAGTTGCGGCGCAGCACCTTGGCAGCCGAGCAGCAGCAGCTGCAAACCCGCTTTGGCGAAAGCCGCCGCGCCCGCGATGCCGCCGAAGCCCAGCTGGCCGCCCAGCGCCAGGCCCTGCAACAGCGCCAATGGGAACTGCAACGCCTCGGCGAGGAGATCGAATCGCTGGCCGAACAGCAGCGTGGCGAGCAGCTGCGCCTAGAACAACTGGAGCGGGAACTGCCTGAGCCAAGGCCGGAGATTCCCGCAGAAGTGCGGGAGGCGGGTCTGGAAGCCCTGCAGGCGGAGCTGCGCAGCCTGCGGGCCCGGATGGAAGCCCTCGAACCGGTGAACATGCTCGCCCTCGAGGAGCTTGAGCAGCTCGAAACCCGCTTGGCGGAATTAGAGGAGCGGCTCGAAGTGCTCAGCAAGGAGCGCGAAGAGCTGCTGCTGCGCATCGAAACCGTGGCCACCCTGCGCCAGGAGGCCTTCCTTGAAGCCTTCACAGCGGTGGATGGCCATTTCCGCACAATCTTTGAAGGGCTATCCGACGGAGAGGGGCACCTGCAGCTGGAAAACCCGGAAGCACCCCTTGAAGGTGGCCTCACCTTGGTGGCCCACCCCAAGGGCAAGGCGGTGCGGCGTCTCAACTCCATGAGTGGCGGCGAGAAATCGCTCACGGCGCTGAGCTTCCTGTTTGCCCTGCAGCGCTTCCGCCCTTCGCCCTTCTATGCATTAGACGAAGTCGACAGCTTTCTCGACGGCGTCAACGTGGAGCGCCTCGCCGCCCTGATTGCCGGCCAGGCAGACCAGGCCCAATTCATGGTGGTGAGCCACCGGCGCCCGATGATCGCCGCCGCAACCCGCACCATTGGTGTCACCCAAGCCCGGGGCGCCCACACCCAGGTGGTCGGGTTACCGCCCGCTGCCTGAGCCGCCCCTTCCCCAGCGGAGCAGGTGAGCCACAATGGGCCGACTGGGCCACGGGTACGACCCTTTCATTGACCTCCTCCATCCCCCCTTCCGCAGATCCCGGGGCAACGGCTGCCGCCCCAAGTGATCGCCTCTGGTTGCGCTCCGAGCTGATGGGCACCCAGGTGATCACCCGCGACACCGGCCGCCGGCTGGGCGTGGTGGGCGAGGTGGTGGTGGATATCGACCGGCGCGAAGTGGTTGCGCTGGGGCTGCGCGACAACCCTCTGACCCGCTTCCTGCCAGGCCTGCCGCGCTGGATGCCCCTCGACCGGATCCGCCAGGTGGGCGATGTGATCCTGGTGGATTCCGCCGATTCGCTGGCCGAGGGCTTCAACCCTGACCGTTACGGCAAGGTGATCAACTGCCAGGTGATCACCGAAGCGGGCGACCAGCTGGGCCGGGTGCTGGGCTTCAGCTTCGACATCGAAACCGGCGAGCTGGCCACCCTGGTGATCGGCGCCCTGGGAGTGCCCCTGCTGGGTGAAGGCGTGCTGAGCACCTGGGAACTCACCGTTGAAGAGATCGTCAGCAGCGGGCCGGATCGGATCATTGTTTACGAGGGCGCCGAAGACAAGCTCAAGCAGTTGGGCTCCGGGCTACTGGAGAAGCTTGGTATTGGTGGGCCGAGCTGGGAGCAGGAGGAGCGGGATCGATACCGCACCGGCATGGTGCCCGTGGAAAACCAACTGGCTGCAGGCCAGCCGGCAGTGCAGGAACAGCGCCGCATCCAGCCGGCCACCAGCCAGACCTTCGAACCCGATGAGGAGTTCGATTACGTCGAACTCGAAGAGCAGCGCCAACGGGAACCCCTGCGCCAGCGCCGCTACCTCGATGACGAGGAGGAGAGCCGCTACGAGCAAACCCGCTACGAGGAATCACGTTACGAAGAGCGTCCAGCTGAACCCAGTCGCCGCCCCCTGCAGGCCGAACCCCTGCCCAGGCAGGCACGCCCCCTCGAGGCTCGATCTCTTGATGCTCGACAACTTGATGCTCGACCACGAGAAACTCGCCCCCTAGAGAGGCGGCCAGCCCCCACCCCTTACCGCGAACCCCTGGATGTGGAGGCTGAAGACCTGGCCAGCAACGACCTAGAAGATCCCTGGTGAAATAGTCCAGGATCGAGGCTCAATAGCCCTCTCAGCTCGCCTTGAAAGCCAGGGACGCCGAATTGACGCAGTGGCGCTGACCGGTTGGGGCCGGGCCGTCGTTGAAGACGTGGCCAAGGTGGGCGTCGCAATTAGCGCAGCGAATTTCGGTGCGCACCATGCCGTGGGCCTTATCGGTGTGGGTGCTGATGGCAGCAGCGCTCACCCCATCCCAGAAGCTGGGCCAGCCGGTACCAGAATCAAACTTGGTGGCGCTGCTGTACAGCTCGGCATCACAGCAGATGCAGTGGTAGCTGCCATTGCCCTTCTGGTTCCAGTAGGCGCCGCTGAAGGCACGCTCGGTGCCGCCCTGGCGGGCAACCCGGAACTGCTCAGGCGTCAGCTGCTGGCGCCACTGCTCCTCGCTGGCCCCGCGGGCCAAGCCACTGTCGAGGCCGCAGGCTGAAGGGTCGGAAGAACTAGCAGCGTCGGCCATCGAACTCAGCGAAATGAGTCGCAAGCCTAGGCAGCTCAGTCGGGGATATTCAGCTCTAAGGCACTCAGCTCTGGGGGCAGCAGCTCCTGCACCAGAGCCGCCAGGCTGGCCACCGCCCCCGGCTGGCCCCGCAGGCTGCGCAGATCGGCGCGCATCTGCTCCAGTCGCTCCGGTGCCGCCAGCCAGTCGGCAGCTTCGGCGGCGATGGCCTCAGGGGTGATCGCCCCAACCCGCTCCGGCACCACCAAGCGGCCAGCGGCAATGTTGGGAGAGGCCAGAAAGCCCCGGTGGCGCAGCCGCCAGGCCGTAATCAGCACCCCAAACAGCCAGCGCAGCAGGGGCAACCGCCCCAGCATTCCGGCCAGTCCATCCCAGGCCTGCATGACGTGCAAGTGCTGGGTTGGCACCAGCACCAGCATCGGCACCCCCAAAGCAGCCAGTTCGGCGGTATTGGCGCCCACGGTGGTGAGGGCCAGGGAACACTGGCTCAAGCTGCCGTAAGCCGGATTCTCCCGAACCAGCCGAATCCTGGTGCCAGCTGGCGTCTCAAGTAGATCCGGAGCCAGCAGGCGGGGCTGACCCGAGCGGTAGGTACGGGCGATCGGATTGGCGGGGCCAGCCTGATTCAGCAGCTCCTCCACCGCAGTGGTGGGAGCCAGGGGCAACAGAAAGCGACAGCCAGGACGAAGGGCCGCCAGCCGATCGGCCGTCTCCAGCAAAAACGGCATGCCCACACGCAACTTGGCCCGCTTCGAGCCCGGCAGCAGCGCCAACCACTCCCCTGCCGGCAAGGGCGCCTCGCTGCGGGCCGACTCCGAGAGGTCTGCCATCAGGTCACCTACCACCGTGCAGCGGGATGCCCAACGCGGGGCCAACTGGTCAGCAGCCAGGGGTCCCATGGCAGCGATGCGGTCGTTCCAGCGGGGCCAGCGGGCCACCCATTCCGCATAGGTGAGATGGCGGTAACCCAGCCGTGCCGAGAGCAGCACAGTCCAAAACTGATCACCCCCTAAAAACACCACCAGTCCCTGGCGGGGCCAGGGACCAAACCGCTTGGGGCGCAGTAGCAGCGACCAAAATTGACGAGCTGGCACTATGCGCTCAAACAGGCCCCAAGCGGCGGCGGCTCGATGCTCCTTTCCCGTGCCGTTTGGACAGGGCACAAGCAACAAATTGAGACTGCAGGCTGCCCCAGGAACATCAGGTCGCAGCGCCATCTGGCGATGCAGGCGCTGGGCGAGGGGCCTAACCCAGGTAGACAGCTCTCCTGGGCCGTTGCTTACAAGCACGATCGCTGCCGAGGGCCGGATCGATTCGGGCAAGGCCTGGATGGCTCGAATTAAGAAATGCGGATGACGAGACTTGAACTCGTAAGGCCGAAGCCACACGCCCCTCAAACGTGCGTGTCTACCAATTCCACCACATCCGCATGTGGTTCGGATCGCTGGGCGCTCCGGTGCGAGCAATATACCCATCGCCGGCGCCAGAACCCTATGGGGGAGCTGTCCAGGCAGCACTGATACAGTCCGCCTCAGCCAATATCAGCTGAGACGCCGCGGATGCCCATCGGCAAGCTGCTGATCGCCAACCGTGGCGAGATAGCCCTACGCATCCTGCGCACCTGCCGGGAGCTCGGCATTCCCACCGTGGCCGTCTACAGCACGGTGGATAAAAACGCCCTGCACGTGCAGCTCGCCGACGAAGCCGTATGCGTTGGAGAGGCGCCCAGCAGCAAGAGCTACCTCCACATCCCCAATATTTTGGCGGCGGCCACCTCCCGGGGTGCTGACGCAATTCACCCCGGCTACGGCTTCCTGGCCGAAAACGACCGCTTCGCCGAGATCTGCGCCGACCACGGCATCACCTTTGTGGGTCCCTCCCCCGAGGCCATCCGCTCGATGGGAGATAAGTCGACCGCTAAGGCCACCATGGAGCGGGTGGGGGTGCCCACCATCCCCGGTAGTGCCGGCTTGCTGGCCAGCCCAGAGGCGGCTGCGCGCTTGGCCGAATCGATGGGCTACCCGGTGATGATCAAGGCCACCGCTGGTGGCGGCGGCCGCGGCATGCGCCTGGTGCCTGGGCCCGATCAACTCGAGAGCCTGTTCAAAGCGGCCCAAGGAGAAGCGGAGGCTGCCTTCGGCAACCCCGGCCTATACATGGAGAAATTCATCGACCGGCCCCGGCACGTGGAAGTGCAGGTGCTGGCCGATCGCCACGGCAACGTGATTCACCTGGGCGAACGCGACTGCTCGATCCAGCGCCGCCACCAAAAGCTGCTGGAAGAGGCCCCCAGCGTGGCCATCAACGCCGACCTGCGCCGCCAGATGGGCGATGCGGCCGTGGCCGCCGCCCGCACCATTGGCTACGAGGGCGCCGGCACCGTGGAATTCCTGGTGGACCGCAGCGGGGCGTTTTATTTCATGGAAATGAATACCCGGATCCAGGTGGAACATCCGGTCACCGAGATGGTCACAGGGGTAGATCTGATCGCCGAACAGTTGCGTATTGCCGGTGGGGAGCCGATCTCGGTCACCCAAGACCAGATCAAGCTCTGCGGGCACGCCATCGAGGCGCGCATTAACGCCGAAGACCCCCGCCAAAACTTCCGTCCCGCCCCCGGCAAAATCACCGGCTGGCTACCTCCTGGCGGCCCAGGTGTGCGGGTCGATAGCCACGTGTACACCGGCTATGAGATCCCGCCCTTCTACGACTCCTTGATCGGCAAGGTGATCGTCTGGGGCACCGATCGCCCCCACGCCCTCAGGCGGCTGCGCCGGGCCCTATCGGAATGCGCGGTGACCGGCATTCCCACCACCATCGACTTTCACCTGCAATTGCTGGATCGCCCTGAATTCCAGGCGGGCGACGTACACACCAAATTTGTCGAACAGGACATGCTTCCGCAGAAGGGCACCTAAGCCGGATCTGAGTTCAGCCGATCCCGACGCTCTGGGCCCGAAACAACACCTGACTGACAAGCCCCTGCTGCCCCACCAAAATTTCTCGCACCAGGCTGAGCAGTCCCACCCACACCACCGGCGTCACATCAACGCCACCGATCGGTTTGATCAGCCGACGGGTGAGGGCAAGCAAGGGCTCGGTAGGGGCTCCGACCAGGCGCATCGCTCCGCGGCTCAGATCAATTTGGGGATACCAGGTGAGCACGATGCGAAACAGAAAAAGCAAGGTCCAAAGCGCCAGGCCCAGGGCCAGGGCCAAGTGCAAACCGGACAACAACGGCAGCCAGGACTGGGGTAGGGAGGTGGCTGCCGTCACAAAGCTCTAAGTAGCTGGGCTCCCAGCGTAGGAAGCCGCCACCACTGCCTAGGATCGCGCCACGAATCAAGCCATAGAGCTGTTCCTGCCATGACGCCATCCCTGGCCAATTTCCTGACCAGCCTGCTTGCCGGCGCCGTGATCGTGGTGGTGCCCATCACAATCGGTCTGGTGCTGATCAGCCAAAACGATCAGCTTGATCGTCGCCTTTGAGCTCCTGCACCTGAGTAACTCCAGGTCTCTAGCTGCTCGGGCTCAACTGCCTACACTTACGAGACGGACTGTCGGGTGAAAAACCGTGGTTAATGCCAGCCTGAATTGGGCCAGCATCGTGGGCATAGTGCTTGCGGTGGGCGGTGCACTGCTTTATTTCATGCGGAGCTTCAAGCCCGCCCTCGCCCGCGATTACGACGTCTTTTTCGCTGCGATTGGCCTGCTCTGCGGCGGCATCCTGTTTTTTCAGGGTTGGCGCCTCGATCCAATCCTGCAATTTGGTCAGTTTTTGCTCGCCGGCACCACGGTCTTTTTCGCCTACGAAAGTGTGCGCCTTAGAGGGGTAACCACGGAGCAGGCTCGCCGGTCGTCCTACTTCGACGACGACGAACCAATGCCCGAACCAGGCCCCTACAGGCCCAGAATGGGTGGCCGCGCCTGGGGGGAGGCCTCTACAGATCGCTTTGATGAGCCGGAGCCGCTTAGGCGCCGCATCCCCTCCCGCGGCGAAGCCTATGCGCCAGATGAGGAAGATTTTTACCGGGCACCCCGTCCCAGCAGTAGGGCCGCCATCCCTGAAAGAGCCGCCAGCCGCCGCCCTCCCCAAGAGGATTGGGCACCCCAAAGCTCTAGCAGGCCCAGTATCGATTTCGGTGCCCGCAGGCGTGATCGAGATGGCTCAGTAGAGCCACGACGGGGCAGCCGGCCGACAGCCGCTAGTGAGGCCATGCCTCGCTCCAGCCGCAGGCCCGCGCCCCCGGCCCCTGCTTCGGCCTCAGAAGCTCCTAGGGCCTCCCAACCAGCGGGAGTACCCCAAGGCTCACCGATCAGCCCAGCAACCCCTGCCAGCGGCAGAAGCAATCGCCCAGCGGCAAGCGATATCAGTGATGCGGACTTCACCCCAGTGAAACCCTCCAGTCGCCCCGAGCCCAGCCCCCGAGGCATTAGCCCCCGGGACAACAGCTCCCGCTTCGACGACTGAAGCTTTTCGCCGTCAACAGATTTCGTCCCCTAGGGGTGTCTGCCCTGCTGCTGATAACCCTGAGCTTGCTTGTCAGCGGCTGTTCAGGTGGGGCGTGGCTGGCCCGTCGCAGTGCTGGCCCGGTTGGGGTGTTCAACGGCAACAGCCGCCAAGAACCCGCCCTCAGCGGCCAGGGGCGATTTCTTGCCTCAGTGGTTGATCGAGGTGGCCGGGCCACCCTGCTTTTGCAGGAGCAGCCCAGCGGCCGAATACTGCCCCTGCGCCATTTCCAAAACCGCCAGCCCCACAGCTCCCCCTCCCTCAGCTGGAACGGTCGCTACGTGGCGGCCCTGGTGCAACAGGGAAACCAAAGACTGGCCCTGATCGAAGACCGAGCCAACGGCAACCTGCACCGGCTTCCCCTACCGTCGAACCGCACTGCAGTGCGCCTCAGCCTGTCCCCGGAGGCACGCCAGCTGGCGGTGCAGGTGGCCCAGGCTGGCCAGTGGCGTGTGCAGCTGTTTGATCTGCGCAGCCTGCTTGAGCCAGACCTGCCCGGCGGCCTTGCCGTTCAGGGGGGCGGAGCGGAGCCCTCACCGTGAGGAGCTCACTAGCAAAAAGAGCCATCGCAGCAGTTGCAACCGGCCTGCTACTAGGTGGCTGCCTTGCCCCCATGCCGCAGCCCATAGTGCCGCTCAACTCCCGGCTGGAAGCCATAGGTGCCAACCGGGATCCAGCCCTTTCAGGGCGCTGGCTGGCCCTAATCAGCGGCAGGGGCGGCCGCGAACAAGTGCTGCTGCTTGATCTGGAGCGCCAGCAGCCCATAGACCTTCCAGGCCTCAACCGGGCCGATGCCCAACCGGTGAGCGTCAGCGTCGACGCAGCAGGAGAGCGAATTGCCCTGGTGCGGCAGCTAGAGGGACGCACCGAGTTGGTGCTGTACCGGCGCTCCGTGCAGAGCCTGCAACCCATACCGATGGTCCCCAGCGGCGTTGCCCGCCAGGTGCAGCTGCAGACCGATGGTCGCCAGCTAGCTGTTCAGGTGAGCAGGGGCGGGATCTGGCAGGTGGATCTGGTGCAAATTCCATAGGGCACCAGGCGCTCAGGGCACCAAGCCAGACCAGCACAGAAACGTCTCGCCGCTCAGGGCTTCGATCAGCAGCACGGCAAGGAAGCCCACCATGGCAAAGCGACCATTCACCCTCTCGGCGTAGCCGCTCCAACCAAAGGCCGGCACTTCGCTAGTTGTTGCACTAGTTGCGGCACTGGTTGTAGGGCTGATTTCTGGGGTCTGGTCCGGGCTTGGTTCAGGCATGGGGTCAGGTAGGGGATCAGGCGTGGCGGCCCACGTCATAGCCGGCCGCGGGTAGCAGCCGCCAGTTGCCGCTTCCATCGAGCTCCAGCACGGTGTCATGGAAGGCGGTGAGGGTGGGCCTATGACCGACGCTCACAAAGGCCATCTCCCGATCAGCTAGCAAGGAATACAGGTGACGCTCCGTTGCCACATCAAGGGCGCTGGTGGCCTCATCTAGGACAACAAAACTCGGTGAATTGAGCAGCAGGCGGGCAAAGGCCAGTCGCTGCTGTTCACCTAAAGAAAGCAGGCGAGGCCAATCCTGAATGATGTCTAGATCGGGATAGCGCCCAACAAGCTCGGGCAGCCGCACCTGCTCCAAAACATGGCGCAGCTGTTCGTCACTAAAGCGATCTGGTTGCAGCGGATAGCAAAGCTGCTCGCGCAGGCTGCCAAGCAGCATGTAGGGCTTTTGGGGAATGAACAGAAGATCTCCCTCGCTGGGCCGCTCCACCCGACCAGCAGCCGGGGGCCACAGACCACTGACCATGCGCAGAAAAGAGGTTTTGCCGCAGCCCGATGGGCCCACAACCAGCAAGCGCTGATGAAGATTCACCTCAACACTGAGGTCGCGGATCAAGGTGCGGTTGGTGCGGGGCGGCACCAAGTCGACATGGCTAACCAGGATCGAATTTCCACTACTACCAGTGCTCGTGGCAGCCAACTGGGCTTCAAGAGCTGCAGCTTCAATGCCGATTGAATCAACCTTGCCCTGAAAACCCTCAAGACGGCTGATCGAAGCAGAGAAGGCCGCAAGACGATCAATATTATTAACAATATAGCTCACCGAAAATAGGACCTGACTGAAAGCAATACTTGCCTGGCCAAAGACTCCAAAATCAACATCTTTGGCGAAGTAAATAGGAGCTATTACCAGCCAAGGCAGGAAGCGAGAAAAATAATCATAGGAACGCTGAATGACACTAATGAGCGCCTCCCAGATGATCAGGCGATCATAATTTCGAATGGCCCCTTCCAGCCTCCTGCCTGCCTCACGGCCCTCCTGTTGCTCGCCCCGATAGAAAGCAATGGATTCAGCATTATCGCGAATATGGACAAGCCCGTAGCGGAAATCAGCCTCCAGCTTGAGCTGCTGATAATTCAAGTTGACCAGCTTCCGGCTGGCAAAAACAATTAGACCTGTGCCACCAACAGAGTAGACAAGCAGCACCAAGGCCAACTTGTCGCTGATAGTCCACAATACAATTATAAAACTAACGAAAGTGAGCAGGGCAGATATTATCTCAACCGTGACACTGAGACTGGTACCAGTGAAACTGGCCGCGTCTTGTGAAATGCGCTGATCGGGGTTATCAATCTCCTCGATTGACTCATCATTCGGATTGAGAACGTAATAAGCCCGATTTGAAAGATATCGGCTCAACAGGCGGCCGCTCAGCCACTCGCGCCACAGCAGGCCAAGCTTGGGTATTAAATAACTTTGAATAGCCCTGATCGGCAGGGCTATAACCAAGCAAAAAGCATAAATAGCAACGATCTTCCAAAACTCCTCAGCCTTATAGCCGACTAGAGCATTTTCAATATTGCGAGCTACATAGCTAATCCCCACGTTGATGCCATTGATAACCAGGATCAGCAAGGTGATCACCGCCATCAACAGCCAAGGCAACCAGCGCCCGTGACGCAACTTGCCTCGGAAAGCCACAAAACAGCCCAGCCCTCCGGCCAGCAGCACCATCACCAGCGGCCCGATCGGGCTGTTCCAAATTGCTGCCACCTGCTCGGGCACCCCGGGCAGGAAACGACTGCGCAATTCGGGAATCACGGCACCGGTCAGGGCCAAAACCCCAGTGAGCAGCAACAAGGTGCTACCTACGACCACCGCAAGCAATGCCACCACCAGCAGGAGAAACTGCCAGCTCTTGGTGTCGTCTACTGGCAGGAAATAGGGCTGGGCCAGGCGTTGCAACTTCGCCAGTTGACCGCGAAGAGCCTTGAGGGGGTTCATGGGGCAGGTCGGATCAGGTCATTGTCGCGGGCCCGCGGTCAGCCCGGGGGCCAGGCCAGCGGACGCCCACCAATCACATGCACATGCAGGTGAAACACGGTCTGGCCCGCATCCGCGCCGCTGTTGATCACGGTGCGGAAGTCTTGGAGCCCCTCCTGCTTGGCCACCTTGGCGGCCACCAGTAGGAGGTGGCCCAGCAGGTTCTGGTGCTCGGCTTGGGCCTCGGAAAGCTGGGGGATGGGCTCCCGGGGAATCACCAACACATGGACTGGAGCCTGGGGGGTCACGTCGCGGAAAGCTAGGCAATGCTCATCGGCATACACCTGATCGCAGGGGATCTCGCCGCGGAGGATGCGCCCAAAGATCGTGTCTTGGCTCACAAAGGCAACGGGGGTGGGACAGGGGTGGCACTAACGATGTAGTGGCCCATGGCTTGATGTTGGCACGGTGCAAGACGGCGGCGCTGCAGGGCCTGGAGGCCAGGCCAGTGCTGGTGGAGGTGGATCTGGCTCCCGGCTTGCCGGGCCTGCAGCTGGTGGGCCTGGCCGATGCGGCTGTGCAAGAAGCCCGGGAGCGGGTGCGCTCGGCTATACGCCACAGCAGCCTGAAGGTGCCGCTGACGCGGGTGGTGGTGAATCTGGCCCCCGCCGACCTGCGCAAGGAGGGGCCGGCTTTTGACCTGCCGATCGCCCTGGGCCTGCTACTGGCCAGTGGCCAGCTGGATGCCGCCAGCAACAACGAGGTTTGGAGCGCCGGCGAGCTGGGGCTGGACGGCAGCTTGCGGCCGATCCGGGGGGTGCTGGCGATTGCAATTGCAGCCCGTAACCATGGCGCCCGGGCGCTGGTGGTGCCCCAGGCCAATGCCTGGGAGGCCGCATTGGTGGAGGGGCTGCGGGTGTGGGGCGCCGCCGATCTCGGCCAGGCCTTATGGCGACTGCAGCATCCGCGGGCCCGTCCGGCCGCCACTGCCACTGCCACTGCCCCTGCCCTTAAACAAGCCAAGGCGCCGATAACCGCCAGGCCCGCAGCTGAAGATCTTGCCGACGTCAAAGGGCAGCCCCACGGCCGCCGGGCCCTGGAGATCGCCGCAGCCGGAGGCCACCACCTGCTGCTCTGCGGCCCACCCGGCAGCGGCAAAACAATGCTGGCCCAGCGACTGGCGGGGCTGCTACCCCCGCTCGATCCAGCGGAGGCCCTTGAGCTCACCGCCGTCCACTCGGTGGCGGGACTGCTGGACAGCAGCCAGGGCTTGCTGCAAACGCGCCCGTTTCGGAGCCCCCACCACAGCTGCTCCGGGCCGGGGCTGATAGGTGGAGGTGGCCAACCCAGACCAGGAGAGCTGGCCCTGGCCCACCACGGAGTGCTGTTTCTCGATGAGCTGGCCGAATTTCGCCGGTCCGTGCTCGACCAATTGCGCCAGCCCCTAGAAGACGGCGAAGTCTGGATTCACCGCGCCCGCCAGCGAACTCGCTTCCCCTGCCGCATCACCCTGGTGGCCGCGGCCAATCCCTGCCCCTGTGGCTGGTTTGGCGACCCAGAGCGCAGCTGCAGCTGCGGGGAGGGCCAGCGGCGGCGCTACTGGGGCCGGTTGTCGGGCCCCCTGCTGGATCGCATTGATTTGCAGGTGGTGATGAGACGGCCATCCAGCGCCGCCCTAACGGCACCGTTTAGGGACCAGGGCGGCAGCCCGGCCAGCGATGAATCAAGCGCTGAGGTGCGAGCAAGAGTCCGCCGGGCCCGGGCCCATATGGCTGCCCGCAATCCCGGTGGCTGCTGCAACAGCCGCATCGCCGGAGGTCAGCTGCAGCAAGTGCTTCAACTGGAAAGCGAAGCCTTAGAAGTGTGGGAGGCTGCGATTCAGCACCGGCAGCTCAGTGCACGGGCTGGCGCCAGGCTGTTGCGGGTTGCCCAAACTATCGCCGACCTAAACGATCAAGCCAGCATTGGCGCAACTGCAATTGCCGAAGCGCTTACCTACCGGTCGTTTGATCAAGGGGTATCTCGCTAAGCGGGAGACCAGATCAAAGCGATCAACGGCGGCGGCGGCGCTGCTGGGCCTTGCGCTTGTACTTCTCGACAGGTGTCTCGTGGTGACGCAGACGCTTTAGGTCAGCGAAGATGCCCGCCTTAGACACCTGGCGCTTGAAGCGGCGCAGGGCCGATTCAATCCCTTCGTTTTCGCCGACGGTGACCTGGGTCATGAAGCGCTGCGCTGCTCACAGAGCTTGCCAATGTAGCAACTGCCTTTCCGCTCTGACCATTCCCCACTACTTCGAGGTCAGCGCTTGGTGCCAGAGAGGCCTGAAATGGGGCTGGGCGCAACTACCGGCAGCCCAGGCTGGATCGCAGCATCAGGCCAGGTATCGCGGTAGAGATACACGTGGCCCAGATTGCGACCGCCATAGGCCCGGCGCTTGAGCTGCCAGCCCGGTTCAAACACCAACTGGAGGAAGCCAGCACCCTGGCCCTTAGTGCGAGCAACTAGCATTTCCGGGCCCGCCCCGGCCTTGGTTGGCACGGCAAGCAGCACGTTGTCGCCGCTCTGACGCAGAACTGTTAGGCGGTAACTCGTGGCCAGATCTGCACCGCCGACTCGCACCGAGTAGCCGTTGGCATCGATGAAGCGGCTGCAGATGCCGCTGAAATCAAAAGTTGCAAGCAGGGGGCTCACCGGAGCTGGTGACCCTGGGGCCACGGCAAAACAAGGCCGGGTCGGCTTGACCTGCTCGTAGATGTTGAGTTGGGCGCGGACGCCATCGCCGATGGGCGCTGCCACCAGAACAAAACGCTCCTGGCTGAGATCCGCAGCTTGAAACAGGGCGCTGGCCACCGCTGGGGTGGGACCAAATACCACCCCAGCGGCGAAAGCTCCAGCTGCCAGGGGGAGGGAATTGACACCCAGATGGGGCAATCTCATCACGGCATTGGCAAGCGACATGTGCTTAATCGTATGCACGGTATCCGGCAAGGTCTAGGCCGGCTTGTTGATCCGGATGGCCACCAACAGGGCCGCAACCGTGCCGGGCAGGCTCAGGCCCAGGATCCAGAAGGTGGTCTGCTGTCCCAGGTCGGGGTCGCCGTAGGCGAGCTCAAACACCGAGCCCGTGGAGGCGATGCCAAGTATGCAGGCAAGAGCCAGGAACAAGCCGGCCAGGGGTTTCATGGGCATGGAGAAGAACGATCAGCGGATGGAACGGACATCTGCCCGTTGAAAGCCCTTTTCCAGCAGGCCTTCATTGAGGCTGAGCTCATCGGTGACCCGGTCAACGAAAAGCACACCTTCGAGATGGTCCATCTCGTGCTGGATGCAGCGGGCCAGGAGGCCATCAGCCTTGACCCGTTGGGGGCGGCCCATCTCGTCGCGATAGCTGACCTCAACCGTGGCCGGGCGCACCACATTCAGGTAAACGCCAGGGATGCTGAGGCAGCCTTCCTCATAAGTCTCGATTGCAGCACCGAAGCAGGCGATCTCGGGGTTGATCAGAACCATCGGCGCCGCGGCGGCATTCTCGGGATCAAGATCAATTACCAGTAGCTGCTTATGCACTCCCACCTGGGGTGCCGCTAAACCGATGCCCTTGGCCGCATACATGCTGCGCAGCATGTCCCGGGCCAGATCTCGCACACTCTCATCAACCTTGCTGATGCGCTTGGCAGGGGTGCGCAGCACCCCATCGCCAAGGGTGTGGATCGTGAGGGGGGACTCCTCAAGGGCATCCTTGGGCACTTGAACGCCGCGGCTGGCCTGAACGGCGGAGCGTGCCATCTGGGCAAAGCTGCCGGCTGAACTGCGGGCCAACGCGATACTTGATCGAACGACATCCACTTTAAGTCGTTATCCCTCGGTGCATGCGGTGGCTGACCCCCCTGGAGCCCTTCCCGCCGCTGTTGTGGTGGGCCAAACCCCCAGCCTGCGGGAGCCACGGCTACTTGACGGGGTGCTCTATTGGCTGGAGCAGCGACCCCATGAAGGGGGGCGCACGACCCTGCTGCGGCGCCTGGGGCCAGACCAGCCAGCAGAGGAGTTAACCCCTGGCAGCTGGAATCTGCGCAGCCGGGTGCATGAATACGGTGGCGGCAGTACGGCCCTGGGCCTCCGGAGCGATGGCCGGCCGGTAGCGGTGTTCAGCCACGACGGTGACCGCTGCCTCTGGCTGCTGGAGCTCGATAGCAGCGATTGCCAGCCGCGACGGCTCAGCCCGCCAGGTGCCTACGGCGGCGGCTTGATCGATGCCGGCCGCGACCGCTGGATCGGCGTACGGGAAAGCGGCAGTGATGAAGGTGCTGGCTGCGACCAGCTGGTGGCTGTTGGGCTGGAAGGTGGCGAGCCCCAGCCGCTGGTGGTGCCAGCCGACTTCTGCGGCTACCCGGCCCTGAGCCCCTCCGGCGCAGGGCTGGCCTGGGTGGAGTGGCAGCAGCCCTTCATGCCCTGGGAGCGCAGCCAGCTCTGGCTGGGGCACTTCGATACGGCAGGCCAGCTCAGCGGCCGCCGCCTGGTCGCAGGATCGGGGGCGGGGCCAAACCCGGACATTTCTGTGTTCCAGCCGCTCTGGTGCGGGCCCCACCTCGTGGTGGCAAACGATCGCTCCGGCTTCTGGAACCTCGAGCAGCTCGACAACGCCGAGGGATTCGACGCAGAGACCCTCGACGCAGAAACCCTGAGCGCAGAGGCGCCGCTTGCCTGGCGGCCGCTGCTGCCCATGCAGGCCGAATTCGGCCTGCCCCAGTGGGTGTTCGGCATGGGCACCCAGGCCTGGGATGGCGAGCAGCTGCTGGCCACCGCCTGCCTGCAGGGGCGCTGGCAGCTGGGCCGCGTGGAGCTGCCGAGCCAGAGCGGAGGTGCCGGCCAGTGGCAGCCCCTGGCCATCCCCTTTGATGATCTGGCTGGTATTTGCGCCGAACGGGGACGGCTGGCCTGCATCGCCGCTTCAGCAACCGAACCAGCGGGCCTGCTCGAGCTGGACCTGGCCAGCGGCAACTGGTGGCATAGCCCTGCTGCCGCCTGCCCTCTGGCGCCGCAGGCGATCAGCCTGCCGCAGGAGCTGTGGTTTGAGGGCCACGGCGGCGCCCGCAGCCACGCCTGGTTTTACCCCCCAGCCGGGGGAGCCCACCGGGAGGCACCCTTGCTGGTGAAAAGTCACAGCGGCCCCACCGCCATGGCCCGCACGGCCCTGAACCTGGCGATTCAGTTTTGGACAACTCGAGGCTGGGGGGTAGTGGATGTGAACTACGGCGGCTCGACCGGCTTCGGCCGCGCCTATAGGCAGCGGCTCGCTGGCCAGTGGGGCGTGGTGGATGTGGACGATTGCGCCGCAGCCGCCCAGGCCCTGGTGGCGGCGGGCCGGGCCGATCCCGACCGCATCGCCATCGAAGGCGGCAGTGCCGGCGGCTTCACCACCCTGGCCGCCCTGTGCTTTACGGACGTATTTCGCGCCGGCGCGAGCCGCTACGGCGTAGCCGACCCCAGCGCGTTGGCGTCTGAGAGCCATCGCTTTGAAGCCCGCTATCTCGATGGGCTGATCGGCCCCTGGCCGGAAGCGCGCGCCACCTACGAGGCCCGCTCACCGCTGGCCCACGCCGATCAAATCCGCTGCCCGGTGATCTTTTTTCAGGGCCTCGATGACAAGGTGGTGCCACCGGAGCAGACCGACCGCATGGCAGCAGCGCTCGAAGCCAACGCCATCCCGGTGGAGGTGCACCGCTTCCCGCAGGAGGGCCACGGTTTCCGCGAGGGTGCCAGCTTGATCCGCGTCCTGGAGGCCACTGAGGCTTTCTTCCGCCGGCACTTCAACCTGTGATCGCAACCTTGGCGAGCGACCTGCTGCCCAGCTTCGGCTGGTTGGCCCTGGCCCTGGCCTGCCTCAGCCTGATCCTGGCGGTGGGGCGAGCCCTTGGTGCCCGCTTGCAGCTGCGACTCTGGGGCATCCCCGAAGCCCTGCTGGCCGGCCTGCTGGGCCTGCTACTGGCCCCGGGCGGCCCCCTGCCGCTGCTGCCTCCTCAGGTGATGCAGCTATGGGCCGATCTGCCGCTGGTGCTGCTCACCCTGGTGTTTGGCTCTCTGCTGCTCGGCAAACCCCTGCCCAAACTGGAGGGGCTGTGGCGGCCGGTGTCTGGGCAGGTGTCGCTGGCGCTGGTGCTGGCCTTTGGGCAATTCGTGGTGGGGGGCCTGGCGGTGCTGCTGGTGCTGCAGCCCTGGCTGGGGGTGAGCCCGGTGATGGCCTGCCTGATCGAGGTGGCCTACGAGGGCGGCCATGGCTCCGCCGCGGCGATGGGGCCGAGCTATGCGGCCCTGGGCTTTCCCGGCGGCCAGGCCCTGGGCCTAGCCATGGCCACGGTGGGGCTGCTGAGCTCCACTTTGGTTGGGGGGCTGGTGGTGGTGGTGGCCCGCAGCCGCGGCTGGCTGCTAGCCGATGCCCCAGGCAGCGCACCCAGCGAACCCACCATCACGGCCAGCGGCGATTCGGGTGGCGTGGCGGCCAGGGCAGCGGCTTGGGCGGTGAACCTGGCCCTGGCGGGCATGGCCGTGCTCACTGGCGTGGCGCTACTGGCGGGATTGCGCTGGCTCACCTCTGGGCTGGGGGATGGCGTTGGCAGCGTTGTTGATGCGCTGCCGGTGTTTCCGCTGGCGATCGTGGGCTCGCTGCTGGTGCGTTTAGCGCTGGAGCGCAGCGGCAAAGCCCATTGGGCCTCTTCAGCGGTGCAGGGCCAGGTGGGCACCCTTTCAGCAGATTTGCTGATCACCGCCGCCACCGCCGGGCTGGATCTGGCCCTGCTCAAGGCCGACTGGCTGCCGCTCACGGTGCTTGCCCTAGGCGGCCTGGTGTGGAACCTGGCAGTGACCCTGCTCCTAGCACCGCGGCTGCTGCCCGCCGACTGGTTTGAGCGGGCGGTGATTGAGTTTGGCCAGGCCACGGGAGTGGCGGCCAGCGGCCTGCTGCTGCTGCGCATGGCCGATCCAGACGACCGCAGCGACGCCCTACCAGCCTTTTCGATCAAGCAGCTGATGTTGCAGCCCTTTCTGGCCGGAGGGGTGGTGACGGTGGTGGCCCCCCTGGCGGTGGCGGGCTGGGGGCTGCCGCTTTGGACCGGCTTCTGTTTTGCCCTGGTACTGCTGTTTGGCGGCACCGGGCTGTGGCTGGCGCGGACTCAGGCGCATGCCCCGTAGTGCAGGGAGCGGAACTGCTGGTGCACCGCAGCCATCTGGGCAGCGCTCAACAGCGGAGGCTCGCCGAGTTGCAGGGCCTGCAGATACATCTGGGCCAGTGTTTCCACTTCGATGGCGATGCGCAGGGCCTGATCGAGGCTGGTGCCTAGCGTCACCTGGCCGTGCTGGGCCAGCAGGCAGGCCAGCCGGCCATCGAGGGCCTGCACAGCAAGGGCCGAAAGCTCGGCGGTGCCAAAGGTGGCGTAGCCGGCGCAGCGGATGTCATCGCCGCCGGCCACGGCGGTCATGTAATGAAAGGGGGGGATGGGGCGGCCATGGCAGGCCAGGGCCGTGGCATGGATCGAGTGGCAATGCAGCACCGCCTGGATCTCAGGCCGGCTGGCCAGGAGATCGGCGTGCAGCCGCCACTCGGAGGAGGGCCGCCGCTGACCAGCTGCCGCCTCGAGGGGCTTGCCGCTGGCAGCAATCGCCACCAGATCCTGCGGCTCCATCTGCTCGAAGGGCAGGGAGCTGGGCGTGATCAGCAGGCCACCAGGAATACGCACCGACAGGTTGCCTGAGGTGCCCTGATTGAGCCCGCTGGCGTTTAGGCACCGGGCCACCTCCACGAGCTGCTGGCGCTGCGCCTGCTCAGTCATTGCCATAAAGCTCCTGCAACCCAGCCTCGGTGGCCGCTGCCACGCCCCGCTCGGTGATCAGGCCCGTCACCAGCCGCGCCGGCGTGACATCGAAGGCCGGGTTGAAGCCGGCGCTGCCCGTTGGCGTCAGCTGCACGGTCGTGATCGCGCCATCGGCGCCGCGCCCCTGGATGTGAGTCACCTCCTCAGCACTGCGGGCCTCGATCGGGATTTCGGCCACGCCATCGCCAATCGTCCAGTCGATCGTGGAGGCGGGCAGGGCCACATAAAAGGGCACGCCGTTGTCGTGGGCGGCCAGGGCCTTGAGATAGGTGCCGATCTTGTTGCACACATCGCCGCGGCGGGTGGTGCGATCAGTACCCACGATCACCGCATCCACCTGGCCGTGCTGCATCAGGTGGCCGCCGGCGTTATCCACGATCACGGTGTGGGGCACGCCCTCCTTAGCCAGCTCATAGGCCGTGAGCGAGGCCCCCTGATTGCGGGGGCGAGTCTCATCCACCCACACATGGATAGGAAGCCCGGCGCGGTGGGCCTTGTAAATGGGGGCGAGGGCCGTACCCCAGTCCACCGTGGCCAGCCAGCCGGCGTTGCAGTGGGTGAGCACATTGAGCCTGGCGCCGGGCCGGGCCGCCGCCAGCTGCTGGAAGATCGCCAGCCCGTGGTTGCCGATGGCATCGCACATGGCCACGTCCTCATCGGCGATCGCCGCGGCCTCCGCCTTGGCCGCCTCGGCCCGCTCGGCCGGCGCCAGAGGCTGCACCTTGGCCCGCACCCGCTCCAGGGCCCAGCGCAGGTTGATCGCCGTGGGCCGGGTGGCATTGAGTTGCTCGAAGGCGGCCGCCAGTGAGGTGTCGCCCGGATCGGCCTGCAGGGCCAGCATCAGCCCATAGGCGCCTGTCACGCCGATAAGAGGCGCCCCGCGCACCACCATCGTGCTGATCGCGTCTGCCGCCTCAGCGCAGCTGCGCAGGGTGCGCGTCGTGAACTGGTGGGGCAGCAGGGTCTGATCGATAACACCGATCGCGTAGGAGCCCAAGCCGCTGTCCGGCTCTAGCCAGATCGTGCGCCAGGCCTTGCCGTCGATGTTCATGGCTGCATGTGGAGCGAAATCAGACCCTGATCATCCCTGGGGGGGGGACTGGAGCAGATCAGCTCCAGGACCAGAAGCGGAACGATCCTGAAATGGACCGTCTCAAAATCCGTACAGTTTGTACAGAATCCCTGAGCCTGTCGCCAACACAACAGCGCCCCCTGCCGCCTGCTCAAATCAGCCGGTAGCCAAACCAATCCGGCACCTGGCTCTGGCTCAGGCCCTCCGGGTGGGGCTCCAGCTGCACATGCCAGCGCTCGCCGCCCAGCAGCTCCAGCTGCTCGATCGCCAGGCAGTCGTCTACGGCCACCAGATCATCCTTGTGCTGCTGCAGGGCACCGCGCAGCCACTGGCGCTTGGCGGCCGCCTTGGCCGCCTGGGGTGAGCGGGCCACCACCAGGCCGAAGTGGTGCAGCTCCGCTAGGGATTCGGGGCGGTAGGCGCCCAGGTTCACAAACCACAGCCGCTCGGGCCGGGGCGCGGCCGGCTCGCGCCCGAGGCTCACCGCGAAGCCATCCACCGCTCGCACCGCCAGGTAGCTGTCCAGGTGCAGGCCCTCACGCCTCCCGAACCACTGCCGCCGCAACTCTGGAAGCGCCGCTTCGATCGTGGCGCCGGCCACGAAGCGCACGTCGTGGAGCTCGATATGGCAGCCCAGCGCCCGGCCGCCCAGCACCGCCAGAAACAACTCGGCCCGGCCCGGGCTCTCAGAAATCATCGAAACCCAAACGGCTTACCAGCCAACTAGCTGTGCTCGCGCAGAAAGGTGATCGTGCCCTCAAGCTCCTCAGCGAAGCGGTCGATCTCTTCAGGGGTGGTTGTGAAGCCCAGGCTGGCTCTGGCTGAGCCGGGGAGGCCGTAGAGGCGGTGCAGGGGCTGGGTGCAGTGATGGCCGCTGCGGATGCAGATGCCAGCTGAATCCAGCAGGGCGGCGATGTCGTTGGCGTGCAGGCCATCCACCGTGAAGGCCGCCAGGGCACCGCGATCGGGTTGCTGCTCGGGGGTGGGACCCAAGATGCGCACCCCCTCAATCGCCTGGAGACGCGCAAACAGCTGGCGGGTGAGCAGCTGCTCCCAGGCGTGGATGCGCTCGAGACCAATAGCACTGAGGTAGTCGAGGGCGGCACCCATGCCGATCGCCTCGCCGATGGCCGGGGTGCCCGCCTCAAATTTGTGCGGCAATTCGGCCCAGCTGCTGTGATCGAGGTAAACGTCCTGGATCATCTCGCCTCCGCCCAGAAAGGGCGGCATCGCCTCCAGCAGAGCCTCGCGGGCCCAAAGAAAGCCCATGCCGGTGGGGCCGCAGAGCTTATGGGAGCTGCCCACCAAAAAATCGCAGCCCAGCTGGGCCACATTCACCACCAGGTGGGGCAGGCTCTGACAGGCATCCACCAGCACCAGAGCGCCGGCGGCGTGGGCCAGCGCCACCACCTGCTCAATCGGATTGAGGCAGCCGAGGGTATTGCTCACCTGCACCAGGCTTACGAGCTTGGTGCGCTCGCTGATCTGGCCGCGCAGATCCTCCAGATCCAGCTCACCGCTCTCGGTGAGGCCCGCATGGCGCAGCACGCAGCCAGTGCGCGCCGCCAGCAGCTGCCAGGGGACCAGGTTGGAGTGGTGCTCCATCACCGTGAGCAACACCTCATCACCGGGGCCCAGGTTGGCCTCGCCCCAGCTGCGAGCCACCAAGTTGATCGCCTCGCTGGCATTGCGGGTGAACACGATTTCTCTCGCATTGGCCGCACCGATGAAGGTGGCGGTTTTGCTGCGGGCTGCCTCAAAGCCTTCAGTGGCGCGAGCACTGAGCTGGTGGGCGCCGCGGTGCACGTTGGCGTTGTCGTGGTCGTAGTAGTGCTGCAGGGCCGCCAATACCTGACGGGGCTTCTGGCTGGTCGCGGCGTAATCGAGGTAGATCAGCGGCTGGCCAAGGCAAGCCGTTTGGGCCAGCAGGGGGAAATCAGGCCGGGTGAGGGCAGCAAGATCCGGCGCAACCACCTCAAGGCTGGTGGGAGATGCGGTGGTGGTTACTGCTGCGGTGGAGGTAGTGGTGGTCATGGATGCTCCCGCAGCAGCAGCGTTAGCGGATTCAGGGCCGCCGCCGCCGCGGGAAGCTCGCGCAACACCTCCTCGCAATAGCCCCGCAAAAGCAAGCGAGAGGCTTGTTCAGCGCCAATACCCCGGCTCTGCAGATAAAAAAGCTCGTTTTGCTGCAGCCGACTAATGGTGGCGCCGTGGGCGCACTTGACATCGTCCGCGACGATTTCAAGCTCGGGTTTGGTATCTACTCGAGCCCGATCGGAGAGCAACAGGCTGCGGCTGAGCTGGGCGGCGTTGGTTTGCTGGGCGCTGCGCGGTACCCGCACGGCCCCGTTGAACACGCTGCGTCCGGCCCCATCAGCTACCACCTTGTGGAGCTGGTCGAGCTGGCCATCGGGGCCTTCAAAACGCACTTGGCTGTGGGTGTCGGCCAGCTCCTGGCCATCCACCAGCTGCAGGGCCCGCAGCTGGGTGTGGGCCGCTCCCTCCAGCTGGCTGATGCAGGGCTCGAGCCGGCTGAGGGCCCAGCCCCCAACTGCGGTAGTGAGCTGGAGGGAGCTGGCGGGGGCCTGAGTGATCGACAGGTGGCTGAGCAAGCTGGCGCGGGCATCGCCAGGCGCCAGCAGCCCCAGATTTAGCTCGGCGCCGCGGCCAAGCTGGGCCACCGCTACCAAGCTGGTGGCATTGGGGCCACTGGAGCCGTGCTGAATAAGCAGCTCCAGGCTGGCGCCCTCCTCAAGCACGAGCACCAGCTGCAGTGCCCGCAGACCCGGCTCCGCGCCGGCATCAAAATGCAATTGCAACGGATCCGCTGCTCCAGCCACCCGCAAGGCCAGACAGCGGGGCGAAGCGCCTTGATTAAGTCGCACCGACCAAGCATCGCTGCCGCCTGTGGCTTTGAGCACCTGCTGCTGCAACCCCTGCGCCTGATCAGCGCCGATGCAGCTAATGCCAGCGGGCAAGCTGAGTTGGGCGAATGGATCGACACCACTCCAGAGTTCGGGCGCCAAGGCCTCTAGGGCAGCCAGGCCTGTGAATCGCCACTCCTCCTGACTTCGGCCCGGCAGGGGAGCGCCAGCAAGTTGGGTGAGCCAATCGGCAGTATTTGGCATAACCGCAGCTGGCATCACAGCACCTCCGCAGGTTCCCGGCCCAGGCTGGCCAGCTCCTGATCCACCCATTCGTAACCAGTGCGCTCAAGCTCCAATGCCAGCTCCTTGCCTCCGGTGCGCAGGATCCGGCCCGCAGCCATCACATGGACGAAATCGGGGGTGATCAGATCCAGCAGGCGCTGGTAGTGGGTGATCAACAAGGTGGCATTTTCCGGGCCCGCGAGTTGATTGACCCCATCGGCCACGATGCGTAGGGCGTCGATATCAAGGCCAGAATCGGTTTCATCGAGGATCGCCACCAAAGGCTCAAGTAGCGCCATCTGCAAGATCTCGTTGCGCTTTTTCTCGCCACCGGAGAAGCCTTCGTTGACACTGCGATCCAAAAAGGCCGGATCCATCTGCACCACCTTGAGGCGCTCGCGCACGAGGTCCTCGAAAGCAAAGGTGTCCAGCTCCTCCTCACCCCTTTGAGCGCGGCGGGCGTTAGTGGACACCCGTAGGAATTCAAGGTTGCTAACCCCCGGGATCTCCACCGGATATTGAAATCCCAGGAATAAGCCCAAGCGGGAGCGCTGTTCTGGGGCTAGCTCAAGGAGGTCTGAGCCCATATATGAAACCGACCCGGCTGTGACCGTGTAGGCGGGATGGCCGGCCAGCACTTTGGAAAGTGTGCTTTTGCCACTGCCATTACGCCCCATCACTGCGTGGATTTCACCAGCTCGGATCGTGAGGTTCACCCCCTTAAGGATTGGCTGCTCCTCAACCCGCGCGTGCAGGTCAGAAACTTCGAGCAATACCGGGGCGTCTGGGCGAATCACAGCAGGTAAGGAAGGGCGAGAAAGGGGAACTGACAGATAGAACAGATCGGTGCGGCTCAGCCCACTGATCCCTCGAGCTTGAGGGCAAGCAATTTGTCTGCCTCAGCAGCAAATTCCATTGGCAGTTGATTAAACACGTCGCGGCAAAAACCGCTGACCATCATCGAAACAGCCTCTTCAAAACCAATGCCCCGGCTTTGCAGGTAAAAGAGTTGGTCTGCGGAGATGCGGCAAGTGCTTGCCTCATGCTCCACTGCGGCATCCGGTTGCTGAGAGCGGATATAGGGGTAGGTATTAGCGCCAGCCTGATCGCCAATCAACATCGAATCGCACTGGCTGTAATTCTTAGCCCCTACCGCTTTAGGGCCGATTTGGACAAGGCCGCGGTAGCTATTAGAAGAATGTCCAGCGCTGATGCCCTTACTGACAATGGTTGAGCGGGTCCTCGGACCGACGTGAATCATCTTGGTACCAGTATCAGCCTGCTGATAGTTATTAGTGAGGGCAACCGAATAAAATTCGCCCACCGAATCAGCACCTTGCAACACACAACTGGGATATTTCCAAGTGATTGCTGATCCAGTTTCCACCTGAGTCCAACTAATTCGGCTGCGGTCGCCCCGGCACTGGCCGCGCTTGGTCACGAAGTTATAAATGCCACCTACCCCATGCTCGTCACCGGCGTACCAGTTCTGAACCGTTGAGTATTTGATAGAAGCATCATCAAGTACCACCAACTCCACGACGGCTGCATGGAGTTGATTGGTATCAAACATCGGGGCCGTGCACCCCTCCAAGTAGCTAACCGAAGCACCCTCTTCGGCAATTATCAAAGTGCGCTCAAACTGACCCGTGTCGGCGGAATTGATCCGGAAGTAGGTTGACAACTCCATCGGGCAGGCCACACCCTTGGGAATAAAAACAAAAGAACCGTCACTAAAAACCGCAGAGTTCAGGGCGGCAAAATAGTTGTCATTACTTGGAACGACCGTGCCAAGATATTTCTCCACCAAGTCTGGATATTCTTTTACAGCCTCACTGATTGAGCAGAAAACAACGCCATGCTCTGCAAGCTTTTCACGATAGGTGGTGGCGATTGAAACACTGTCAAAAACAGCATCGACTGCCACGTTGGAGAGGCGCTTCTGCTCACTTAGGGGGATGCCAAGCTTTTCAAATGTTTCCAGCAGCTTTGGATCGACCTCATCGAGACTGGCTTTTTTCTCCTGCTGCTTAGGAGCTGCGTAGTAAATAATGTTTTGATAATCAATCGGTGGGTAACCCAGTGCCGCCCAATCTGGTGACTGCATCTGCAGCCACTGGCGGTAGGCCCGCAGCCGAAAAGCCAATAAAAACTCAGGCTCACTTTTCTTAGAGGAGATCAGACGCACAACGTCTTCACTCAGACCCTTGGCGATCTTTTCAGTTTCAATATCAGTGACGAAACCGTGCTTATACGGCTGTGAAACTAGATCGCCAACGGTTGCAGTACTCATTGAGGTAAACCGACTCAGCTGGCAGTAAGGGCTTTAACTTCATCTAAGGAAATTGTCTGCTGGTCACAGCGGAAAGCATTGTCCTCGGTGAGAAACAGCATGCAGTGGCACTCTTTACGCTCCCGCATGGGCACGCAAGGGCAGTTCCAAAAGGCTTGGGAAACCTCTGCCTGCTTGTCCTCGTAATGACGGCAGGGGCATAGGGCACCACCAAGCTCATCCTTGTGCTTGGCCAAGCCAGCAAGCACCACCGCGGTCACACCGGGATCACTACAAAAGTAAGTACCGGTGCGCTGCGCGTAGGTTTCAGCAAACTTTCGGATCACCTCCAAGCTGTCGGAGTGCGCCGGCGAGCTCCCTGCGGGGCTCTCAGCGGTCGAACTGGCCGGAGTGTCGGACATGGCTCGAAAGCGAAGGTGATCAGAAGGCGATAGTCAAACAGCACCTCGGAATCCGGTGCCATCGGCAGCCAGCAATCGGATTTGCCGGCAGACCATTACGAAACCATTGTGTTTCGTTAGGGATTGAGCCTAAGACACCAAGGCCGCCAGCGGGGCCTAATCCCCAACCTCCCGCCAGTCGTGGCATCGTTGTCTCAACCGGCCTTTGCCGTGAGCGCCATTCCCGAAATCATTCACCAGCACGCCGATCCGGCATCCACCCGGGATACGGTCCTCACCTTGCTGGTCAGGCATGGAGAGGCCACCGCGAGCGCCCTAGCAACTCACCTGGCGATGTCGGTGCAGGTTGTGCGTCGCCATTTGCGGGGCCTAGAAGACGATGGCCTGGTCGAGGCAAGCCCTTCGGCGGAGGGTCCGGGCAGGCCCAGTAATTATTGGCGCCTTACCGCCAAGGGGCAGGGGCAATTTCCCGATGGCAGCGACCATTTCGCCCTCGGCCTGCTGCAATCTCTGGCTAGCAACCTGCCACCTGAAACCCTGCAGGGACTCCTAGAACAACAAGCCATTCAGCAGGCTGACGCTTACCGCCACCGCATCGGCGCAGGCTCGCTTCAAGAGCGACTGGAGCAATTGGTGGATCTACGCCGGCAAGAGGGGTACCTGGCGGAATGTTCCCAAGATGCCGGCAACCCTCAAGCCTGGATGCTCAGTGAATTTCACTGCTCAGTGATGCGCATCGCCGAGCAATTCCCCTGCATCTGCGACCAGGAGCTACAGCTAATTCGCCACACCTTTCCCGACTGTCAGGTGGATCGAGTGCAATGGCGCTTGGAGAAGGGTCACTCTTGCGGCTTTCGCCTGACGCCCTGCCGTGAAGACTGAAGCACCGCCACCCCAGGCCCAAAGTCCCCTTTCAGCAGCAGAACTGGCGGAGCTGGAGGCCACCCTCCTGCCTGCCTTGGAGCGGCACCATCTGCGCCTTCTGGCCCACAGCCTGCGCAGCCTGCAGGCGATCGCAGCCCACCAGCCCGCAGGGGCCCTGCCAGGCCACGACGCGATGCGCGCCTGGGCCAGCCAGCAGCCCGCGCTCGCCGACTCCCCCCGCTTCCAGGAAGTTCTGGTGGAGCAATTAGAGGCGGCGGGCGGGCAGCTGCAGCAACTGGCCGCCGCCCTTGGCCGGGCGCCATTGGCCCTAGAGCTGGGCGACCTAATCGCCGCGGCTTGCGATCATCCCCACAGAGACAGCCCCAGCCCCAGACCCAACACGCCAGTGAGCGAAATCCATTCCGAGTCGATCGCCGACGCCCTCAGCTTTTTCCGCCTTAGCTGCGGTCGCTGGCGCTCCCAGCGCAGCAGCCATCACCTGTTGCACCGGCGAGCTGAGGCGGGAGGCTCCTTCATTGAGGTGGTGGAGATCTCCTCGTCCGACCCCCGCCTGATCGCCATCGCCGAGCTCCACGGCGAAAATCCTGCCGGCCTCGTTGGGGGCTGCCGAGTGACCTGGAACGCCTCAATGGCGTGGGATAAGGCCGGAGAAGCCCACGAGGGAGAAAGTGTTTTCGGCTTGATCCCCACCGATGAGCTAGGCCGGTCAGGCCTGCTTTTGCGCGACCGTGGCTACGCCGAAACCGCCCCCGTGGCAGGTCATTTCGCCATGGACGAGCGCGACGGTCTACTGCTCACCACCGGCTACGAAACCATGGCCAGCCTGGAGCGATTCAGCTTTGCCGGCCCCAATGTGCGTCTGCGCACCAGCACGGTGGAGGGCCTCTCCAATACGGCGTCCTTCTGCGTCGAGACACGGCTGCTAGACAGCCCGCAGCCTGGGTCCCCAGCCCCAGGCCAAGAGACCGTTTCCGAGCAGCCCCTGTCTCCCCTGGGATGGTGACGAACGTTACGGACTGTGAGCCCTGTCACGGCCAGCCGAACCCGGCCGCGGCTGCACTTCTACGATCAGCAACGACGGATGATGAAGTTGTGTGGCCCTGCCCCTCCTGAAATACGCGCCCACTACCCAAAACTCGCGGGTTGACCCGCTTCGGGTGGGTTCGGATGAGGACCCCAAACCCATGTCCATGGACAGGGCAATGGATCCCAAAGACCTAAATCTGGTCATTGAGTCGTGTTATCGACAGATTTTCTTTTATGCCTTCAAGGTCGACCGCAACTCGACATTGGAGAGCCAGCTGCGCAACGGCCAAATGAGTGTGCGGGATTTCATTCGCTCCCTGTGTCTCTCAGACACCTTCACCCGCAGCTTCTACAACCTGAACAGCAATTACCGAGTGGTGCGCCACCTGGTGGAAAAGCTGCTGGGTCGCCCCACCCACGGCAGGTCTGAGGAGATCGCCTGGGCGGCCGTGCTGATGACCCGCGGGGTCAAGGGCATGGTTGACGACATCCTCAACGGCCAAGAATACCTGGACGCCTTCGGTTACGACACCGTTCCCTTCCACCGCAACCGCGTGGTGGGCTCCCGCGATCTGGGCGAAACCCCCTTCAACATCACCACTCCGCGATACGAGGCCTATTACCGCGGCATCTTGGGCTTCCCCCAAGTTGTGTACACCGGCACCGCCAAAACGATCCCCGCTCGCTCCCGTCAGCGCCGTGGCGGCTTCCCCGAGGACTACCTCCCCTGGGTGCGCAATCTGCCTGCCATGCGCAGCCAAGGCGGTGCATCCGGCAGCGTCAGCATGGACTATCTGTCCAAGGTTCCGTACCGCAGCATCGGCCGCTGAAGCCTGTCTCCAACTAAATCCCCGGGCGGTCAAAAGGCCGCCCTTTTTTGTGGGCCATCAGCACCCAGGCCGTCAGCATCTACTGACGGCTCTAGATCGAGCTACCCGAGCCAGGAGAAACTCGTCCACACTGATCCCAAAAGAAATCTGTTGCTGTGACGCAGGCATTCACCGCATTGGCACGCATGACCCTGCGTCAGCTTCGCCAGGTCGCTAGGGACCTTGGGGTGGGCTTGTACAGCCGTAAGTCCAAGGATGAACTCCTAGCCGCCATCAATGATCGCCAGGATGAGGAGGACACGCCCATCAGTCTCAAGGCAATCGAAGCAGAGCTACCCCCAGCTCCCCGACCCAGCTCAGCAAATACCAGCGTCGTATTTCTGCCCCGCGATCCCCAGTGGGCCTATGTGTTCTGGGATATCTCCCAAAGCGATCGGGCCTCAGCCCTGGCAACTGGTGCCTCCCAGCTTTGCCTGCGCGTCGCCGACGTGACTGGCCTGCCGGGCGGCTCAGCCCACCCCCACACCCTGCAGGAAGTGGTGGTCGACAGCCATGCCACCGAGTGGTATCTGCCAGTGCCCCTGTGCGATCGGGATTACCGGGTGGAACTCGGCTACCGCAAAGGCAGCGGCGGCTGGATCTCCCTGGCCTTCTCTTCAGTGGCACGGGTACCCGCCCAGCACCCCAGCGAGCAAATTCTCGACCAGTTCGTGCCCTTTTCGCTGGACACGGCTCCAGCCATCCTGCCGACGCCGGTGGAGCCAGCCGATGCAGGACTACACGAACGCCTATATCAAACAGCTACAGCCCGCTGGCGCAGTCTTGGCAGGGGTTCTGAGGCTTTTCATGAGCTACACGCAGCCGGCCTGGACACCAGTGAACTCAACACCTCTGGTGCCGGCATCTGGGCCAGTGGCCGCAACGCCTCTGGCATCGGCGGGGTCGCCTCCCGTCAACGCTCGTTCTGGCTTGTGGCTGATGCTGAGCTGATTGTCTATGGGGCCACCGATCCCGCTGCCCGCCTCACCATTGGCGGTGAGGAGGTGCCCCTTTCCGCCGATGGCACCTTCCGGGTGCAAGTGCCCTTCCGCGATGGTCAGCAGCTTTATCCGATCGAGGCGGTCGCCGCCGATGGCGAGCAGAAGCGCAACATCACCCTGGAATTCAGCCGCTCTACCCCTGAGGACAACAGCAACCCAGCCGAAAAGGCCGTAAGCGAATGGTTCTAAATCGAGCCTTGGCGCTGAAGCGCTCAGCCGTCGCCCTCACACCGGTGGCAGGAGCCTTGGCATTTCCGCTGATTGTGCCGGTTGTGTTGATGCGCTTCGGCCTGCCAGCCGCCATGCTCAGCGCTGTGTTGATTGGTACTGGTTGGTTCGTGGTGATGCTGCGCACCGCCGAGATGCCGGGCCACCACTAGATAAAGCCCCAGCTTGATCCAATGTGGGAACCCTGGGTACAACCGCCCAGGGCTGCCATGGCCAACCTTTCGCCGCGCCACCCCTTCGCCTGGGCAAGCCTTGTGGGCTTGGCTTTAGCTGGCTGCAGCGCTGACGCCCAGCTCCTTGGCCAGTCAGCCCGGCCCAAGCCCCTGCCCAAGGGCATCGAGCTGGCCTTCAACCACGCTGAAACCAGCCGCTACCGCAGCCCTATCACCGGTCAATGGCGTCAGGGCGATGATCTCGAGGCTTTCGTGCTGGCAAGTATTCAGTCGGCGCGGCGGGAAATCCTGGTAGCGGTGCAGGAGCTGTCGCTGCCGAAGCTGGCCGAAGCGCTGGCGGCTAAGCACCGCGAGGGGCTGACGGTGAAGGTGGTGCTGGAAAACACCTACAGCAGCCCCTGGAGCGAAGAACATCCGGCGGATCTGGCCCCACACCAGCGCACACGCCATGAGCAGCTCAAGGCCCTCGGTTGGGGAGACGCTGTGGCAATCCTGCAGCGGGCCGGCGTGCCCCTGATCGATGACACCGCAGATGGCAGCGCCGGCAGTGGCCTCATGCACCACAAATTCATGGTGGTGGACCGGGCCGTGGTGGTGACCGGCTCAGCCAATTTCACCCCCTCCTGCATCCACGGCGATCCGGGGGCAGACCGCAGCCGCGGCAACGTCAATCACCTGCTGCGTCTGCGCAGCCGTGAACTGGCCAACTCCTTTCTGGCCGAGTTTGAGCGGATGTGGGGCGACGGCCCCGGCGGCCAGCCCGACAGCCGCTTTGGGCTGGGCAAGGGCGGCGGAGCTCCCCAAAAGTTGCTGGTGGGGGCAACGCCGGTGACGGTGCTGTTCGCGCCCCATCGCCGCAGCGATCCCCACCAGGGCCTGCTGCTATTGGAGAAGTTGCTCTCCGGCAGCCGCAAGCAGCTGGATCTCGCCCTATTCGTACTCTCTGAACAACGGCTGGCCGATGCCATGGCCCGCCTGCAGGGGCAGGGGGTAACCATCCGCCTACTGGCCGATCCCGGCTTTGCAAACCGCGCCTTCAGCGAAGTGCTCGATCTGCTCGGCACCCAACTGCCCGATCACCGTTGCGGCGTGGAAGCGGCGAACCGCCCCTGGCAGCGCCCCCTGGAAAGTGTCGGCACACCACGCCTGGCCAGCGGCGACAAACTCCACCACAAGCTGGCTGTCATCGACAACCGCACCGTGATCACCGGCTCCTTCAACTGGAGCCCCTCAGCCGCCCACCAGAACGACGAAACCCTGCTGGTGTTTGAGTCCCCCCTGCTAGCCGAGCACTTCACCTCTGAGATCAATCGGCTCTGGAAAGGCGCTGAGCTCGGCATCACCGAGCGGCTGGCCCGCAAGCAAGAACGGCAACGCACCCGCTGCGGCAGCGGGGTGCAAAGGGGGGAAGCGTGATTCATTGGAAACAACACCAAGCTCGCTCGGCAGCAGCTCCTGACCAGCGCCTGGATGACCCTGCGGAGGGGTTACTCGTTCTGCAGTAGCTAAGCCGAACTCAAGGCAAGGACGACTACTGGAGTCGCAAGTGAGTCTGTCGCTGAAATCGCAGCATCAAGGGAACATATCGCGAATACTTTTTACCTGAAATGCAACCAAAATTGAAGCCAGCATCTAGGGTGCAGCAAGGCAAATATTCGCAGCAGTAATCCAGGCCTGAACGGGTACCAAACACAAAGGCAACAATATTCTTGCTTTTAACCCGACTTTTTATTTCTAGCATTTTTGATCCCTTAGGCAGGCTATAAACCATGTCACTTCAGGTCAACAGAACAAATATTCAAATTCGACCGGACCCTTCGCGGGTGTTTTTAAGGGCCTTCGAAACGAGTGGCAGGGAACGCATTCAACGAATTGTTGCTCGGGTCATGGCCCTAAGCCGCTCCGAGGCGGAGCGCGAAGCCACAATCATGCTGAAGAGCTTTGAAGGCCGCCATGAAAAGTTGCAGGCCTTTCTGCTCACTCGTTTCGGACATGTGAGCGAGCATCTGATCACCGATCGGCCCCTAAACCGCTGCGAAAGGCTGCTGATCGGTGCCTATTTCACGCTGGAATATTCCCTTGAAGCGGCGGCTCTCTTCAATCCGTCAATCGTGCGGCATCCGGATCAATCGGGAATCGATGAAGGCAGCATGCGCTTTCTCCTAAGCCTACGGGCGACGGGCGAAGGCCATATCTCCTCAATTGTTTTTCGCACTGGCGTTATCAACCGAGAGGGAGGCATCGCCCTCGATCAGCCGAGCCCCTTTGTGGCAGCTGCTGATGTGCATCCAAACCCAAGCTATGAAAAGCATCTTTTCGAGCGAAAGCTTGTTGAAATGGGCTTGCTTACGCATCTTGCTCAGCGGCTGATGGATCAGCTGCCTGATTTTTTCAGCTTTGAGGAACTCAAGGAGTTAACCAACCAGGCCCTGCGCAGTGACCGTCTCGCCAATACAGACAGCATGCATATAGCGGAGAGCGTACTATCGCTGGCACGCGCAAACTACGAGCTCAGCTTCGACCCAGGTGATGATTGCTCAGAGCGAGCTATCTTCCCCACCTCTCCCACCGAAAGTCGTGGCATTGAAGATGCTCGATTTGTTGCTTTTGAGGAAAACGGGCAGACTACCTATTATGCGACCTATAGCGCCTATGACGGTCAGCTTGTCTTCCCCCAGCTGCTGGAAACTAAAGACTTCACCCAGTTCAAGATAAGCACCTTAAACGGCCCTGAAGTGGCAAATAAGGGCATGGCCCTATTCCCAAGGAAACTGGGAGGCTCGTACGCCATGCTTTCCAGGCAGGATGGAGAGAATATCTACCTGATGTATTCAGATCAGCTGCACTTCTGGTACGAAAAGCGTATTTTGATGCGGCCCACCTACCCCTGGGAGTTCGTTCAGATTGGCAACTGTGGCTCGCCTATCGAAACCGATGCCGGCTGGCTGGTACTAACCCATGGCGTTGGACCAATGCGTAGATACACCATAGGCGCGATTCTACTCGACATTAACGATCCCAGCCAAGTGATCGGCCGCCTCAAGGAGCCCCTGCTGGAGCCAACCAAGGAGGAGAGAGAGGGATATGTTCCGAATGTTGTCTATAGTTGCGGATCACTAATCCATGCCGATAAGCTGATCATACCTTACGCCATGAGCGATCAGTCAGCCACTTTTGCCACCGTATCCGTTGATGAGTTATTGCGAAAATTGAAGGCCAACCCACTGGAGAAATATCCTTGAAGCCAAGATCTACTCGAAAAATTGCAATCATTGGCGACTATCTGCCAAGGAAATGTGGGATCGCCACCTTCTCCCACTCGGTTTATCGAGCTCTCTCCGACGACGCAGCCGACAACGAATGCTTCATCGTTGCGGTAAACGACGTTCCCGAAGGCTACGCCTATCCACCGGAAGTTCGTTTTGAGATTGCGGAGCAGGATTTGAGCAGCTATCGCCGCGCTGCCGATTTCCTGAATCTCACCGACACTGATGTCATCTGCCTCCAGCACGAGTTTGGCATCTATGGCGGCCCAGCTGGCAAGCATATCCTCACACTTTTACGCCACGTCCATATCCCTGTGGTTACCCAACTCCATACGATCCTGGAGGAGCCCAGCGCCGAACATCTGCATGTGATGAAGGAGCTCGCCGCACTTTCAGCACGGATCATTGTGATGAGTGAACGGGGGCGCCGAATTCTTGAGGAAATCTACGGGTTGCAAGCAGATCATCTAGATGTGATCCCCCATGGCGTGCCAGACATGCCGTTTGTAGATCCCAACTATTACAAAGATCAGTTTGGTGTTGAGGGCAAAAAAGTTCTTCTTACCTTTGGGCTGATCTCGCCAGCCAAGGGAATAGAAAACGTTATCCGGGCCTTACCTGAGGTGGTCAAGGTGTTCCCCGAGGTCGTCTATATCGTATTGGGTGCCACCCATCCCCATCTGCTACGAGAGCAGGGCGAAACCTATCGCTTAAGCCTTGAGAGGCTTGCCCTTGAGCTTGGGGTGAGAAAGCAGGTGATCTTCTATAACCGCTTTGTGAGCGCTGAAGAGCTTAAAGATTTTCTTGGTGTTGCGGATATTTATATCACTCCCTATCTCAACCGTGATCAGATCACCTCTGGCACCCTCTCCTATGCCTTCGGTTGCGGCAAGGCGGTGATCTCCACTCCCTACTGGCACGCAGAAGAGCTGCTTGCTGAAGACCGGGGCGTGTTAGTGCCCTTTCGCAACAGTGATGCAATTGCCGAAGCCCTGATCGGTTTGTTGATCGATGAAGTGCGTAGACATGCCATGCGCAAGCAGGCCTACCTACTGGGTAGGGGCATGATCTGGAGCCAGGTAGCTGAACTTTATGCCAACTCTTTTGAGCGAGCCAGGCTAGAGCGTGGCAACGGAGTGGTGCTGCACTCCCCAATCAAGCCTCTGGAGCAGGAACCGCGCGAGCTGCCGGCCTTAAGGCTTGAGCATCTGAAGAGAATCTCGGATTCAACAGGTGTTTATCAGCACGCCAAATTCACATTTCCCAATTTCAAGGAAGGATATTGCACGGATGACAATGTTCGCGCGCTGCAATTACTTGTAATGCTCGAAGAATCGGGCGATGCCACGCCCGATGTACAAGCACTGGCTACTTGTTATGCATCGTTTATTAACTATGCCTACATCCCAGGAACTTGCCGATTTCATAACTTCATGAGCTTCGAGCGCACCTGGCTCGATGAGGATGGCTCCGATGATTGCCTGGGCCGCACCTTGCTAGCCCTGGCTGCCTGTGTAGGCAGATCCCGCCGCGATGATTTGCGCCACTGGGCAGTGGATCTGTTTCAGCTGGCGCTGCCCTCGGTCACCAAAACAACGAGTCCACGGGCCTGGGCCCTTGGACTCAAGGCTATTCATGAGTATCTGCGCAAGCTGAGTGGTGATCGAACCGTCGATCTGATGCGCGATACCCTCACCGATCAGTTACTGGTGGCCTTCGATCAAAACTCCGGTGATGAATGGCCCTGGTTTGAGGATGTGCTGAGTTACGACAATGCTTCCCTGCCGCACGCCCTGATCCTCAGTGGCCGCTGGTCGAATCGAAGCGAAGCCCTTGATGTGGGTCTGCGCAGTCTGCGCTGGTTGATGGCAGAGCAAACCGCTGAAGCTGGCCATTTCAGGCCAATTGGTTCCAATGGCTTCTACCGCCGAGGCCAGCAGCGGGCCACCTTCGACCAGCAACCACTGGAGGCCTGCGCTTCAGTGTCGGCTTGCGTTGAGGCCTGGTCAGCTACGGGCGATAGCTTCTGGCTGCGCGAGGCCTGGCGAGCCTTTGCCTGGTTCCTAGGCGACAACGACCTGCACCTGCCGCTCTATGACGCACGCACTGGCGGCTGTTTCGATGGCCTTCAAGACGACAGCGTAAACATGAACCAAGGTGCCGAATCAACCCTGGCCTTCCTCCTGGCTCTGCAGGAGATGCGACTAATCGAACTCGCTCGCCATTCAATCCCCAAGCCATGAATAAGATCCGCATCGGCGCCATTGGAGCGGGTGGGTTTGGCCTATTTGCTCTCCAACAGTTTCTACAAGTTGAGGGGGCGGAGCTGGTGGCGATGGCTGGCACCCATCGAGAGGCGGCCCTCGCCATGGCCCGCCGTTTTGGAATTGCTGAAACCCTCGATGTGGAGAGCCTGCTCCAACTTGATCAGGTTGACCTTGTTTACATCGCCACGCCGCCCTTCCTCCATTACGGCCAGGTGCGTGCAGCCCTGGAGGCAGGCAAGCATGTGATTTGCGAAAAGCCACTGGCGCTAAGCCTGGCCCAGGCTGATGAGCTGTTGCAGCTGGCCCGCTCCAGCGATCGCCTCTGCATCGCCAACCTGATGCAGCGCTACAACCCGCTGTTTGAGGCCGTGCGCCAACTGATCGATTCCAAGGTGATCGGCGAGTGCCTGCATGGCTGGTTTGACAATGCCGCCGGCGATGAGGGGCTTTCAGCCGAGCATTGGTTCTGGGATCGCACCAAAAGTGGCGGCATCTTCATTGAACATGGCGTACATTTCTTTGATCTATTCGAAGGTTGGCTGGGGAAGGGAGAGGTTGTCTCCTCCCAGCGGACTCTGCGCCCAGGCTCCGGCATTGAGGAGCAGGTGCAGTGCGTGGTGCGCTACGGCAATGGTGCCCTAATAAACTTCTATCACGGCTTCACCCAGCCGGCACGGCTTGAGCGCCAGGAATTCAGGCTGTTATTTGAACACGGTGAATTGACCCTGGAGGAATGGGTACCTACTCGGGTGCGGCTGCGGGCCGTAGTGGATGAAGAGCAATCGCGCAGGTTGATGCAGATCTTCCCTGGCGCCAGGCTTGATGTTCTCGAAAGCTATAGCGGCTCTAGGCGCCTAGCCCGAGGACGCCACAAAGACTTTGACACCTATCAGAAGATCGATCTTCATGCTGGATTGGAGGCCGAGAAGATGCGCCGCTATTGCGAGCTGCTGCGGGCACTGTTCGTAGACCAGATCGCCTGGATTGCCGATCGTTCCCATCAACGGCTGATCACTGAGGAGAATGGCCGCAACTCCCTTGCCATGGCCTGCGCGGCAACCCGGCTAGCTGAGCCTGGCGGATGAGACCCCGTTTATTTAGCAGCTGCCTGCTGACCCCTGGGCAGCTTGCCCCTTCTCAGCAAGACATGCGGGTTGTTGGCGCCTTCAATCCAGGCGCCGTCACAACGGAGCAGGGAGTTGTGCTTCTGATCAGGGTGGCCGAGGCGCCTCGGCAGATCCGGCCGGGTTTCGTGGGTTTGCCGCACTGGGATCTGGAGGCAGGAAAAATAGTTATCGACTGGCTGGCTGAGCAGGAACTGATTGTTGAAGATGCCAGGGTGGTGAAGATCAAGGAAACGGGCCTGCTGCGACTCACTTCCACCTCCCATCTGCGCGTAGTTCGCAGCGCTAACGGGCGCCAGATCGAGCCCAGTGAGCAGCAAATCCTCCGGCCCAGCCTCGGCTGTGAGAGCTATGGCATCGAGGATCCCCGCATCACGCCAATTGATGGTCATTTTTATATCACCTATGTAGCCGTATCCCCCCACGGTGCGGCAACAGCCTTGGCCTCTACACTTGATTTCAGCTCCTTCAAGTTCCACGGGCCGATCTTCTGCCCGGAAAACAAGGATGTGGTGCTGTTCCCTGAGCGTATCGGCGGCCAGTATTTCGCGCTGCATCGGCCCACCACTGCCCATGATTTTTCCCGTCCGGAGATTTGGCTGGCCTCATCACCCGATCTACTGCATTGGGGCAAGCACCAGCCCCTGCTGGGCTCTAGTGCAGGCTGGGATTGCGGCCGCATCGGCGCGGGCACACCACCGATCCGCACAAGGGAGGGATGGTTGGTGATATATCACGGCAACGATAAGGGCGAAGGTGAAAGCGGCATCGGCAGCTATGGGGCTGGAAAGCTGCTTTTGGATCTCGATCAGCCCTCGAAGATTCTCAGCGCAGGAGAGCAGATCTTGGCACCAGAGATGGAGTATGAATGTCTGGGATTTGTGCCAAATGTGGTGTTCCCCACTGGCATCATCCAACAGGAGGATTCACTGCTGATCTACGCCGGAGCCGCTGACACCGCCACCTGCGTAGTGGAACTTGGGCTCGCTGATCTGCTGATCAGCGACACCAGCCAGAATTGGAGGTATCGGCACCTACCCATCGGCGAATGAACAATGAACCTGAATTCATTGCCCATACATTGAAGGAATGTTGCACAAGCAATTGTTCGGGGCAGCGGCATTCAGAGACGGGTTCAAGCCAAACTCACACCACCTCAGTTCTAAATATTGACTCAGGGGAGAACGGGGATCGCTGAGATGTAGCGATAACACTGTAAGCCAGGCTTCTATGCAAGCACTGCATAGAACACTTCAGAGCCATAACCCATGCCTGGCCATAAGATTTACTACGCGTTACGCCAAGGCGATGCATAATGGCGTAAAATCACAAAAAATGCAGAGCATTTAATTTTTAACAGTACGCCTCCGAGGCCCCAGCGGATGCCTATTCCCTAGCATTTACAAAAAGATCAATACATGACTGACGCCGATACTTCACCTGAGGATTCTCGGAATAACTATTTAGCAAGCACGGCCTGCCCGCCCCAAAATAGCCATAATTATCTTCCCAAATTTGCGTCAAATCTTAATTTCCCACAAGAGCTGATAGAGAGCCATCCAGATCTATTCTGGGAGGTCGACATTGAAGGGAAATGGTCATACCTTAACTCTGCGTGCAATGCCATTTACGGCATCGCCCCCCGAAGGCCTGCTAGGTAGTTTCTTTACCGAAAGAGTTGACCCTGATCAATTACTTTACGACCTCCAGATATTTCAGAGGTTACTAGCTGGTGACTCAGTGAACAACCACATCACTAAGCACTTACGTGTTGATGGTCAGCCGGTCATTTTGGCCTACACCGCCCGATCCCGTCGCAATCAGAATGGAGAGGTGATCGGCACCTATGGCACAGCCATTGATGTGACAGGCATGGTTGCCCAGCTCTCAGGCCAAGCCCAACGGGATGCCCTCAGCGAGGAAGCCGTATCTACCAACCTCAATTCGGCCAACGCCCATCCATGGGAAAGACGTCAACTCGAGCGTCAGCTTGAGCTCCTGAAACAGGCAAACAGTCGTTTGCACGCCAGCGCCAACATCGATGAGCTCACCGGATGCCTGCGAAGAAACGCATTCATTGAGCAGTTCGAGAAATTGCGACTAAAAACTCAGGCAACGGAGCCTATTAGCCTGATCATGATTGACATTGACAACTTCAAGTTGATCAATGACAACTACGGACACGCAAGAGGAGACGAGGCTCTGAAGCGGGTTGGAGCTGCATTATCAGCGCAATTAGGAGATCAGGCATTTGCCGCAAGATTTGGCGGCGACGAATTTGTTATCGCCATTCCCTCGCAGTTGCCCGATGAAACCATAAGTTGGCTCAGCGCCATTCAAGATGGTCTCCGAAGCCAAGCGAAACGAGCCTCTGATTTCCCCGAAGGGATCTTAATGAGTGCAGGCATACTTTATTGCGCTTCTGGCGTTAAAGTCATTTTTGAAGACGTGATTCAAGAGCTTGACAAGTTGCTCTATGAGGCAAAAGCGAAGGGTCGCAATTGCTTCGTCAGCAAAGAAATATCGGAATAAACGTCCTACCCCCTTGATCCGAGTCGGACGGGCAAGGTCGCTCGTCTCGCGAGAACAGAGCCCCTGCAGCAGACCGGGCCAGCAATCGCAACAGATCAACCCTTGATGGAGCTGGGTTCAGCGCAGCTGAGTCGGGAAAGCGGGGTATGGGCGCTCCACCCACCATATGTGGGCCTCTAGCAACCCCAAGCACCACATCTAGCGATCTGCACCTAAAGTTCAACTGTTCGGATGGCCAACGACGCCGATGAAAACCTTGGTGAAGACCGGCAGCTTGGCTAAGACCGGCAGCCTGATGAAGTCGTTGGCGAGCTCCCTGGTGTTGCCGGGTGAGGACACCACCCCCGCTGCGCCGGTGGTCTACACCACTGCCATCCGCTGCGACGGCAGCCTGGCCCAGTCCCTCGCCGGCATCAGCCTGCTGGCCAACCAGCTCGGCTTCACCCACGCCCCCGAAACCCTCTACGCCGTTGACGGCCAGAGCGCCGCTTTCCATGCCGACCATGGCGCCAAGGCAGTGAGCCTGGCGGTGGAATGCAACCCCTTCCAACAGACCGTCTCCCTGGCGGTGAGCGGGCTGGACCACCAAGACACCTTTGAAACATTCCATCAGGTGTCCAGCACCCTGTTTGGCGACTGCTGATCGGGAGCCGTGATCCAGGCGGCCCCCCTCCTACGCTTGGCCTTCCCCTCAATGCTGTGGCCATGGTCAGTGGAACGGAGCGTGCCTTGAATGCCCCGCCGGCCTCCCGCAACACGTCGGCCACCCTGGATGCCATCCAGCTGATGCTGCGCGACCTGCACACCCGGCACGATGAAATACGCCACCGGGCCGCATTCCGCGGCTGCACCAATGAACTGTTGGCCGTTCAGCAGGAGCTGGTGGAATATTTGCTCAGCAAGAAAAGCCAGTTGACGGGCCATGTCGATCCGGTGAGCGGCGCCACTCGCAACTACAACTCCTTCGTTTGAGTGGCCCCTTGAGCCACCGCACCAAGGTGGTGGTGGTGGGTGCCGGACCGGCGGGGGCCAGCTTGGCCCTACTGCTGGCCCGTGGCGGTATGGCCGTAACCCTGGTGGAGGCCGGCACCAACCTGGAGCGTCAATTCCGCGGCGAAGCGCTGATGCCCTCAGGGCTAGAGGCCCTAGCGGCCATGGGGCTGCTCGAGCTGATTCCAGGCCTGCCCCACCGGCCCCTGGTGGAATGGCGCTTCGTGGTGAATGGCCAGGAGCTATTCACCGCCACCGAGCCCCTCGGCGGTGATCCCAGCCGGCCCTGCACCCTGGTGAGCCAGCCCGCCCTGCTGGAGGCCCTGCTGAAACGGGGCAGCACCTACCCCTCCTTTGCGATTGAGCGGGGCCAACCGGTGGTTGACCTGCTGTGGCAGCAGGAGCGGGTGGCGGGGGTGCAACTGCGCGATGGCAGTCAGCTACCTGCCGACCTTGTCGTCGGCTGCGATGGCCGGGGCTCCCTGGTGCGCCAGAAGGCAGGGCTAGCTCTGCAGAGCAGCCCCAGCCCGATCGACTTGCTCTGGTTTCAACTGGCCAGTCCCGCGGCCTCGCCCTTAGCTGGCTCCTTCACCACCCTGGTGGGGCCCCAGGGGGTTTTCAGCGCTTTCGAAAGCGCCAGCGGCGGCGTGCAGCTGGGCTGGGTTATAGGCAAGTCTCAAGCCACACCAGAGCTCAGCAGAGAAGGCTGGATCGAGCGGATGGCAGCCTTGAGTCCGCCTCAGTTAGCGGCCTGGCTACGGCAGTGGCGCGGCGGATTGGGGGCGCCCAACCGGCTGACGGTGCAGGTGGGACTAGCGGAGCGCTGGTGCCAACCGGGCCTGCTACTGCTTGGCGATGCGGCCCACCCGATGGGACCGGTGCGAGCCCAGGGCATCAACATGGCCCTGCGTGATGCCTGGGTAGCCGCCATGCGGTTGTTGCCTCTGCTCAGCAGTGGCTGCAGCGGCGCTGCCCTTGATGGGGTGGCCGTCCAAATTGAGGCGGAGCGGCGGCCCGAAATCATCCGCATGCAAACCCTGCAGGCTGCCGAAGCCGCCCGGGGAGAGCAGTTGCGGCAGCAGGGTTGGTTGCGGGGGGCTCTGGCGATCGCCGCACCCCTTGTGGGCCCCGCGATCGCTGCCCACTGGAGCCAGCAGCAACAGCCGCTGCGTCAGGGGCTAGCCCAGCTGCCATGACCGCCATGATGGGAGCAACCCCGGTGGAACCATGGCCGCGCCTCGGATTGATCCCGCACTTGCCCTTGGCCTGATCGCCCTGCTGGCTGCCCCCCTACAGGCAGCACCCAAGGACCCGCCGTACCCATCCATGGACCTGTTGCGCGAGCTCCAGCTCCAAACCTTCGCCTGCGGAAGAGACAACACAATTGAAGCCTGCGGCAAGGCAAGCACCATGGCCGATCCGCTGATGGATCACCCCCGCCTTGGCGCCACCTGCAAGGACGCCATCTGGACAATCCTCGAACGGGCAAAGCCAGCTACCACAAACACTTTTGAAAGGCGCGAAGCTCTCAACCGAACCGGCCAAGACGTGATCCCCTTCTGCAAACAGCAGACCCGCTCGGTCGCCCCGAGCAAAACCGACACCAAACCCAAGGAGAAAAAAGGTGTGTTCAACCTAATTCCTGGATCCTGATCCTGGTCCCGATCCTGATCCCGGCTGGCTCTCGATCAGGTTCAGCACCTGCTGGGCAGTGCTGTCCATAAAAGCGAGCGACCAGCCGACCTGCACCACCGCCTGATCGGCCAGGGCACAGAGACCATCCTTCTGAGCGGCAACTTCACAGCTGGCAGAGAGGCCCAGTAAGGCATTGGTGAGCTTGCCGCGCAGGCAGGTTTCCTTGCCGCGTCGCTGGATCACGGCTTCAGCTGCCAACCGACTGCGCTGCACCGCCTCCCCCAACGGAAGGGCGCGGGCTCCCCCCATCACTGCCGCCTGGCCGGCTTCTGTGGCCGCTAGAGAGCTGGCTGTTAGCGCCAAGCCAGCTAAGCAAGCCACTCTCCAAATATGCCCGCTGGCAAACCTGTTTTCGGCCAACACCCCTGTCCCCATTCAACTGCCTTCCCTTGGAAGCTAGTCAGTTCTGGAAAGGTGACAAGCCAAGGCTAATTTGGTGCCCCAGTGCCCCTGTGGATTCGGCCGATGACCAGCAGTAATCCCTTGAGCATTCGGCAGATTTCCCTGGCCCAGCCTTTCAGCGACCAGAAGCCCGGCACCTCCGGTCTGCGCAAGAGCAGTCGCCAATTCCAGACGCCCCACTACCTAGAGAGCTTCATCGAAGCGAGCCTGCAGGTGCTGCCAGGCGTGGCCGGCGGCACCTTGGTAGTGGGAGGTGACGGTCGCTACGGCAACCTCGCAGCCATCAGCGTGATCGCCCGCATGGCCGCCGCCCATGGCGTGGCCCGGCTGATTACCACCACCGGCGGCATCCTCTCCACCCCAGCCGCCTCCCACCTGATACGTCAACACGGCGCCGTAGGCGGGGTGATCCTCTCGGCCAGCCATAACCCCGGCGGCCCCGATGGCGATTTCGGCGTCAAAATAAACGGCGCCAACGGCGGCCCCACGCCGGAATCGATCACCGACGCGATTTACGCCGCCACCTTGGAACTAGGCGGCTATCGGATCTGCGCAGGCGGCAGCGATCCCGACCTCTCAACGCCAGGGCTCAGCAGCATTGGCGACCTGCAGGTTGAGGTTATTGATGGCGTCGACGACTACGTAGCGCTGATGCAGCGCCTGTTCGACTTCGACCAGATCGGCGATCTGCTGCGGGGCGACTTTCCGATGGCCTTCGATGCCATGCACGCGGTGACCGGCCCCTACGCCAGCCGGATCTTCGAAGAATTGCTCGGCGCTCCCGCGGGCACGGTGCGCAACGGCATCCCCCTGGAAGATTTCGGCGGCGGCCACCCCGATCCCAACCTCACCTACGCCCACGACCTGGCCGAGCTGCTAATGGGCAGCGATGCCTACAAGTTCGGTGCCGCCTGCGATGGCGACGGCGACCGCAACATGGTGCTGGGGGCGCGCTGCTTCGTGAACCCGAGCGACAGCCTGGCGGTGCTCACCGCCAACGCCACCTTGGCCCCGGGCTACGCCGATGGCCTTGCCGGTGTGGCTCGCTCAATGCCCACCAGCGCCGCCACCGATGTGGTGGCAAAGGAGCTTGGTCTGGCCTGCTTCGAAACGCCAACGGGCTGGAAATTCTTCGGCAACCTGCTTGACGCGGGGCGGATCACCCTTTGCGGTGAGGAGAGTTTCGGCACGGGTTCAAACCACATCCGCGAAAAAGATGGCCTCTGGGCGGTGCTTTTCTGGCTGCAGATCCTGGCCAGGAAGCAGGCGCCGGTGAGCAGGATCATGGCCGAGCACTGGAGCCGTTTCGGCCGGCACTACTACTCTCGCCACGACTACGAAGCCATCGCCAGCGAGGCCGCCCACGGCCTCTACAACCGCATCAAGGAGATGCAGCCCGCACTGGTGGGCCAAAGCTTCGCCGGCCGCAGTATCGCTACCGCCGACGACTTCGCTTACACCGATCCGGTGGACGGATCTCTCACAAGCGGCCAAGGCCTGCGTCTGCTGCTCGAAGATGGCAGCCGAGTGGTGCTGCGCCTCTCCGGCACCGGCACCCAGGGAGCCACCCTGCGGGTGTACCTGGAGAGCTATGTGCCCCCTAGCGGCAACCTCAGCCAGGATCCCCAAATGGCCCTCGGCGAGCTGATCACGGCAATCGACGGACTGGCCGAAATCAAGACCCGCACGGGGATGGATCGCCCCACCGTGATCACCTGAGGGCCGCCCCTTCCCCCTTGGGGCTTCACCAGAGCCCGTTGCTTCTCGCTCACCCCAGATGCAGGCTCTCGATGCCCTGCCAGCCCAGATAGAACGCCAGGGCCACGCTCACCAGACCCACCAGCAGGTCGCCTTTGGCGAACAACCACTGCTTGCCCCGCTCCAACAGCGCCAGCACGCGCTCAGGGCCGGCCAACAGCAGAGCCAACAGCGGCATCAACAGCAGGCTGGCGCTCACCAGGCTGAACACACCCGTGGCGAGCAGTTCTGTGCCCGTGCCCAGGCCGGCAGCCAACAGGCTGCCGGCCGTCTTGGTGAACAGAAACAGAGCGTCGGGTCTGACCACCTCCAAGGCAGCACTGACCGCCAGCAGCAGCGGCAGCGGCATGGCGCAGAACTGGTCGAGTTTGCTGGTCCAACCCGGGGGCTCTGCGCTCCCATCCCCTTTGTTCAGCAGTTCCTTCATCCCGAGCCCCAGCAGGACGCCTGCGGCCACCAGATCCAGGCCGGTGCGGTGGCTGCTGCCCTTGTCCATGCCGAGGAACAGTCCATGGCCGGCGGTGGTGAGCAGCGATACCACCAAAACGGCGGTGATCAGCCAACCGGCTACAAACCAACCGCCCCGCTGCAGCGGCCGGGGGCCGAGCAACAGCAACAGCAACAGACCGATGTGAAGCGGCGAGAAGCCGATCGCCAGGCCGAAAGCGGCCAGCTCACCAAGCAGGGCGCCGAGGCCCTGGCTGGCAGACCCAGGATCAGCCATGTCAGAAATCAGTGTTGCGAAGAATCATCTCCTTCGCCAACCGATAAGGGAAGTCCCGGACACAGACGCTGAGGCTGGGTTGCATCAGGCCCGCAGTCTTGGTGCTCCGTCGGTCGCAATGGGGGAGCCCAGAGACCACCTCGGCGCCAGCCGAGGAAGACCTGGACGATCAAAATAACTGTTCAATAAACCCATCATTAAGCCCAGGACGCGCTAAAGAATTCAGGCTGCCCACACACAACACTCTACGAAGCGTGAATCCAGGGGATTGGCGCAGATGCTCACAACGTCGGCGGCCTGGATGCAATCAAAGATTCAAACGAACTGGAACGGACGCATGAAGCCGTTGATTCTCGCGCCGGAATCCATCAAAATGCTCGCAGTCCCCATGCCACCGCTATGCCGAGCTCCTGCCCCTGGATTCCTGGCATGTTGGCCAACATGGGAATCGCAGTGGCTCTCTAGCGATTGGCTGATGCCATTCACGACAAGTAACTTCGAGGATTGACTGGTCAGATGAGGTGGAAACACATGAAATGGGTGCTACTGGGCGGAGCATCAGCGGCCGGGATCGTCTTAAGCAACTATCCAACGACGCCCCAGCTTTTGCGCTGCCCTGAGATCGGCAGCCTCCCGGGCATCGTGCTGGGAATGTTCATTGCCACAACAATCATCCATACAGTAGTGACATCCATACAGGCAGACCTGGTTCACTCAAAAGGTCTCAGCGCCTGGCGCTCAACAAGCAGCGGACGGCGCCACTTGCTGATTGCCATTGGCGCACTCATGACGGCGGCCACATTATTCCTGGAAATTCTCCTCTGGGCATGGGTCTATCGCCACGTCGGCGCGATTCACGGCTTAGAAGAAAGTATATATTTCTCCGGCATTACATTCACAACAGTTGGCTATGGAGATGTCACGCTGGCAAAATGTTGGCAGTTATTAAGCGTGGGAGAAGCTGTGAACGGGGTCTTGATGGCCGGATGGAGCGCCGCTCAACTGATTTTCCTTGTCCAGAGGATGATGACCTTGAGCTCACAATCCGAAGGGACAAAAGCGGATTAACCCAAGACGTTTAATCAATATCAAATTCACTATTGGCCATATGCATCTGGCCACCACAGGCTTCCGCGTTATTCAATGTTCATCGCACCAACAGCATCCAGGCCAACTCCCTACGAGCAGCAATAAAGGCTCAAGCCGCTGTAGAGCCAGTCCCGCGATCGACGGAAGAGAGATAATGAAAGTGACTGGGCCTAGACCAGTACAAAGCAAGAGGAATTGCAACCAACTCGTTGATCAACATGGCACGGGTGTAGGAGGGCAATCCAATTTCGCCTTGGCCAAGCAGCCACAGTTGAACAATCAAGATCTTAAAAACCCCAATCCACAAAACCACTCGCAACCAGTCAAGAGCCTTCAGAGACTTCCCGTTTGCAACAGCAAACATGGCGAGCAGGCTGGCAAGCGAAACCACAATGCCCACAAGGCGGTGGAGCACAAGCTGCTCGACACCAGGGACTGAAGAGAGCCGCAACCCGGATACAAAAAAGGCCAAACAAATGGCCTGATGGAAATAGACAATCCTTGTCATCATTCCAAACCCCTTGGGCTTTGACTGGCGAGACTCAGCAGCCATCAATCTTGTCCAGAGGTGGTAGGAACAACCACGGTTCGGGAGTCACCTTGGCCACCCTCCCCGAACCAACGCTCCTCCAGCTGCTTGATCAGCACATAGAAGGGAGGCACCACGCCCAGGGACAGCACAGTGGCCACCAGCAGGCCTCCAAATATCACGGTGCCCAGCGACTGCTGGCTGTTGGCGCCAGCGGTGGTGGCCACCACCAGCGGCAGGAAACCGGCCAACGAGGCAATAGCCGTCATCAGGATCGGCCGCATGCGGGATTCGGCAGCTGCCATGGCCGCCTCAACGATGCCCATTCCCTCCCCCAGATGCTCCTCGGCCACCTCCACAATCAGGATGCCGTTCTTGGCCGCAAGACCGATCAGGGTGACCAGACCCACCTGGGCATAGATGTTGAGATCGATCGAGCGCAAAGCCAGGAACACCAGGGCACCCAGCATGGCCAGCGGCACCGTCATCAGGATGATCACCGGCGTGACGTAGCTCTCGTACTGAGCCGAAAGCACCAAATAAACAATCAAAATACCCAGGCCAAATACCAGCACGCTGGCGCTACCAGCTGATAGCTGCAACGAGGCCAGGCCCGTGAAGGCATAACCGATGTTATTGAAATCCAGCTTCTTGAAAATCTGCTGAATAGCCGTGAGGGCCTGTCCCGAGCTCTTGCCGATGGCCTCAGCGCCCTGCACCAGAATGGTGCGGTACAGGTTGTAGTGGCTGATCACCGGCGGCGCACTGGTGAGATCAGACGAGGCAAACTCGCTCACCTGCACCAGCTTATTGTCGCGGTTGCGAACGTAATAGCTGAGCACATCCTCTAACGTACTGCGCCCCGACGCCTCGGACTGCACATAGATGTTGCGCACCTGCCCGTTCTCATAGGTGAGTCCGGAATAGTTGCCACCGGCGAGCACAGCGATCGTCTGCATCGCCTGCTGGAAGTCGATATTCAGAGTACCCATGATCGAGCGATCAATCGTGAGGCCAAAAGCCGGCGCGCTGGGAATGAACTGGGTGTAGAGGCTGGAAAACTGATCCGAGGCAGTGCCGGCGGCCACCAACTCCTGGGCCAGACGATCGAGCTGGTTGAAGCTGTAGGAGCCGTTGCTGAGATCGTTGAACTGGAAGTAGAAGCCCCCCTGGGCCGAAAAGCCCGGAATTGCCGGGGGCTGGGCGGCCACCACCAGACCGCTACTTATTTTGGAGAGCTTGGCATTGAGCCGCGCCACGATGGCCGGGGCCTTCTGATCGGCCCCACTGCGCTCCTCCAGGGGCTTCAGGCCAAAGAAAAACACCCCCTGATCCGGGCTGGAGCCGTTGAAGCCGTAGCCACTGATTACCGAAGCCGCGGTGATATCGGGCTCCTGCTTGAGCACCTTGGCGATCTCCTGGCCTGTCTGCTGGGTGAGGGTGAGGGAGGCACCGTTCTGCAGCTGGAAGATCCCCACCCCGTAGCCCTGATCTTCCTCTGGAATGAACGCCGAAGGCAGAGCAGAAAACGCCAGAGCGGTGAGCACGATGCCGCCGATCAACCCGGAGAACACCAGTTTGCGCTTGCGGATCAGCACCCCCAGCAGCTCGGCATAGCGCTGCTGCAGCCAGGCAAAGAAGCTGTTGAAGCGATCAAAGATCAGGGCCAGCCGGCTGCCGGCGATGCCGAACAGCACCACCCCGAACACATAGGCACCAGGGCCGAAGGAGGCCGCACTGAAGCGACCGAAGGCCAGACCCACCACCACGCCCCCGATCGTCCAACCCCAACCCTTCGGCTTCGGGGGCTTCTCCTGCTTGAGGATCAGGGCCGACATCATCGGCGAGAAGGTGAGGGCGTTGAAGGTGGAGATGGCGATCGAGAAGGCGATCGTGAGCGCAAACTGCTTGTAAATAATCCCGATGCCGCCCGGATAGAAGGCCACCGGCACGAACACCGCCATCAACACCAAGGAGGTGGCAATCAACGCGCCGATCAGGCTGCCCATGCACTCCATCGCCGCCTTGCGCGGGCTCATGCCACTTTCGAGGTTTTTGGAGACGGCCTCAATCACCACGATGGCGTCATCCACCACCAGGCCGGTGGCGAGCACCAAGCCCAGCAGGGTCAGCTGGTTGATCGAAAAGCCAAACGCCTTGATGAAGGCAAAGGTGCCGATCAGGGAGATTGGAATCGCCAGGCTGGGAACCACCGTGGCGCGCCAGTTCTGCAGAAACAGGAACAGGATCACCAGCACCAGCACGATCGCCAGGCCTAGGGCATCGGTCACACCACTCACGGCCGACTCGATGAACTGGCCGATGTTGTAGATCTGCGTAACGGTGATCCCCGCAGGCACGGTCTGGGAGAACTGGTCCATCACCGCTACGACCGCTTCCGACACATCCAGCGCGTTGCTCTCGGGGGTCTGGAACACCGCCACGGTGATCGCTGGGTTGCCCTCAACGCTGACGGCCTGCTGGGCAAATGTATTGAAGCCGTAGGTGGCCTGACCCACATCCCGGAGCCGCAGCAGGTTGCCCTGGGGTGACTTGCCCACGATCAAATCGTTGAGCTGCTCCACCGACATCAGGTTGCCGTTGTCGGCCACCAGGATCGGGTAGGCGAAGAGCTGGTCTCCTCCGGCTGGCGGGCCACCGATCAGACCGCCAATCGCAACACTGTTTTGACTCTTGACAGCATTAACGATCTGATCGGCGGTCAATTGGTTTGCCGTGAGTTTGTTGGGGTCAACAAACAGCCAGAAAGCTGGATTGCTACCGCCCAACATGCTCACCTGGGCGACGCCGGGAACCCGTTCCAGTTGGTAATAGAGCTGCTCATAGATGAGGCCATTGATATAAGGCGAATCAAACTGTCCCTCGGTTGAGGTCACCTGATAGGCCAGCAGGATCGAGGGCGTGCTCTGCATCACCGACACCCCCGTGGCCGACACCTGCTGCGGCAACTGGGGCATAGCCAGGGACACGCGGTTCTGCACGTTCACCTGGTCGATGTTGATATCCGTGTCTTCGTTGAAATAAACCTGAATGATGCTCTGCCCCGTATTCGAGCTAGTGGAGGAGATATAGGCGGCACCAGGCACACCGTTGATCTGCTGCTCGAGCGGATTGGTCACCGCCTGTTCGGTCACCACGGAGTTGGCCCCGCCGTAGTTGGCCGTCACCTGAATCAGGGGCGGCGCGATGTTGGGGAGGTTCTCAATTGGCAGGGTTGGGATCGCGATGATGCCCATCAGCACGATCAAAATGCTGCAAACGGTCGTCAGAACCGGCCGTTTGATGAAATTATCGGAGAGCGACATGGGTGATCCTCAGTTCACACCCGGCTGGGCAGCACCGGCCAGCTTCACCGGCATGCCGGTGCGCAACAGGGCCGTGTTGCTCACCACCACCTGGTCTCCGGCAATCAGGCCAGAGAGCACGGGATAGCGGTTGTCCTGCAAGGTGCCGAGTTTCACCGGCATCTGCACCACGATCGGCGTTTCCGCCGGCAGGGCCTCCAACTTCTGCTTCTGGGCGTCGGGAATCTGGGTGGAGGCCCGAATCTTGGCGAGCACCTGCTTGAGCCGAAAAATGCGGTAAACGAAGGGCTGCTGCGCTTGCATCATCACGGCCTGCACCGGCACCGAGAGCTGGCGGGTGCTGCCTGTGATGATCCGATTGCGCACGTACTGGCCAGTTTTGAGCTTGCCGGTGAGGTTGGGGAAGGAGGCCTTCACCAGCACCGTGTTCGGCGACGACTGGTTGCCGCTGATGCCGAAATAGGGCGAGATGAATACCACCTTGCCTGTGCTAATCACCGGCGGAATTCCCTGGGACTTGAGCTCCACTGGCTGGCCCAACTGCACCCGGGAGGCCTGGGTGGCCGGCACATCCATCAGGGTCCAGAGATCGCTGTTGTCGACGATGCCGGTGATCGCCTGCCCTTGGCGGATGTAATCGCCGAGCTTGACGGTGTCGAGGTCGCCGATCTCCCCACTGATGGGAGCGGTGACGTATTTGTAGCCCAGGTCCGCCGCTTTTGCGCGCGCCTGGTCGCGGGACTGAATTGCCTGGGTGACGTAGAAATCGCGGTCCTTGGTGGACACGGCGCCCTGCTCATTGAGGAAGATGTAGCGCTCCGCATTAACCAGATCCTTACGGGACTCGGCCTTGCTGGCATCGAGGCTTGCCGATTGCTGCACGTTGTCGAGCACCAAGATCGGCTGGCCCGCCTTCACCCGCTGCCCCTGGGTGGCCAGGATTTTGACGACCCGGCCATCCACCTCGGGACGCAGGGCCACGTCGGTGGTGGACTCCAGCTGGCTCATCACGTCGATCGACGGACTGAAACTGGCCTCACCGATGGTCTCGGCCTGCACGACCAGAGGCTGCCGGGCCACCGGCTTGGCGGCGCAGCCCACCAGCAACACACCCACCAAGGACAACGCCGGAACCGCGCGAACCACAAAAACTAGGCATGTGGATAAATTATAGAGTTCATGGGAATTCGCCCAATTCAGCGTCGACCCTGCTGGGCCAGCTGCACTGGTGCCCCGTGGCGAAGGTTGAGCAGGCCAGCGGTAATCAGCCGATCGCCTTCCTGAGCGCCGCGCTCAAGTGGATAGAGGGTTCCCTGCAGATCTCCTATCTGCACTGGAGTTTGCAAGGCAAACAGGGTGCCTCTCGGCAACCGGCGCAGCTCGGCGATGGGGGCCTTGCCCGGCCGCCGCTCCAGCTCAGCCAAGCTACCCACCAAATAAATAAATGGCTGTCCTACCAACCGGGTCACCGCGGTGAAGGGAACGGCCAACTCCTGGCGCCGATCCAGCACCAAGCGCGTGCGACTGCGCTGGCCGTTGCGCAGGCTGCCCCGCGGGTTAGCAAACGACGCCTTCACCAGCAGCGTCTGAGTTGGGGCGCTCACCCCCGGATCCACCGAGATCACCGGGCCCTCCGCCAGGGGCTGGGAGCTGGAGGCGGCCAGCAGCAGCACCCGCTGGCCAGGCCGAACACGATCGGCATAGGTGGCGGGTACGTCGATGCGGGCCAGGAGATTGGCGTTGCGGATCAAGCGGGTAATCGGCACGCCCGCGGCAATCACATCGCCCTGCTTGACGCGCAAATCGGCCAGCGTGCCGCTGATCGGCGCCCGCAGATCCTTGAAGGCGAGATCGGCTTCCCTGGCCACCAAGGCTTCGCGGGCAGCTATGAAGGCCTGGCGAAATTCATCCCGCTGCAGGGCACTGGCAGCACCTTGTCGGGCTAGATCCTGATAGCGCTGGTAATTGAGGCGGTTGGTCTGCATCTGAGCGCGCAGGCTGGCCACCTCAGCCCTGAGCTGGGCCTGGTCGAGCACCAGCAGCAGCTGGCCCTGGCGCACCCGATCTCCTTGACGCACCAACAATCGCTGAATGCGGCCCCCCGCCTGGGCCGCCAGATCCACCTCCTCCTCTGCCTCCAGGGTGCTCACGGTGTCAAAACTGGCTTGAAATTCAGCAGTTTCCAGGCGCTGGCTCTGCACCACAGGCAGCCGCGGGGCTGGCTCGCGCCCCTGCTGACACCCCACAACCAGGGCAGAGGCCATCGCCGTGAGAATCAAAAAGGGGGAAACAACAGGGCGGAGCATGGTGTGATGGTGGAACGGGCGCGCCGCGTGGCCGGAGCGTATCGCCGGCGGCCCGATGATGGACTCAGAACGGCGCTGCGGCGACCTCGTGAGCGACCTGTTCAGCCATCAACGCGACATAACCCTGGCCCGGGTCGCACCCCTGGCCGACCGGCTGCGGCCCCGCAACCTTGATGACTTCGTCGGTCAGGAGTCGATCCTCGGCGTAGGGCGCCTGCTACGCCGCGCCATCGCTGCAGATCGAGTCGGCAACCTGATCCTGCACGGCCCGCCGGGGGTGGGCAAAACCACCCTGGCCCGGATCATTGCTGGCAGCACCAGGGCCCACTTCAGCAGCCTCAATGCCGTACTTGCCGGCGTCAAGGATCTGAGGGCCGAGGTGGACGCAGCCCAGCAGCGCCTGGCGCACCATGGCCTGCGCACCACCCTGTTCATCGACGAGGTGCACCGTTTCAACAGTGCACAACAAGACGCCCTGCTGCCCTGGGTGGAAAACGGCACGGTGAATCTGATCGGAGCCACCACCGAAAACCCCTTTTTCGAGGTGAACAAAGCCCTGGTAAGCCGTTCGCGGTTGTTTCGCCTGCAACCGCTTGAGCCAGCACACCTGCGCCAACTGCTGGAACGGGCCCTGCGGGATCCGGCAGTGGGCTATGGCGAACGCTCGATTGACTTAGCCGCAGCAGCGGCCGACCACCTGGTTGATGTGGCCGGCGGCGATGCCCGCAGCTTGCTGAATGCCCTGGAGCTGGCGGTGGAGACCACTCCTCCCGGTGCTGATGGCTCCATCAGGATCGATCTGACCATCGCCGAGGAGTCGATTCAGCAGCGCGCGGTGCTCTACGACAAGCAGGGGGATGCCCACTTCGACACAATCAGTGCCTTCATCAAATCGTTGCGCGGTTCCGATCCAGATGCGGCCCTTTTCTGGTTGGCCCGCATGGTGGAGGCGGGCGAGAACCCGCGCTTTATCTTCCGGCGCATGTTGATCGCTGCCGGGGAAGACATCGGCTTAGCCGATCCCCAGGCCGTGGTGGTGGTGGAAGCCTGCGCGGCCAGCTTTGAGCGAGTGGGATTGCCAGAGGGGCTTTACCCGCTGGCCCAGGCAGCTCTCTATTTGGCGGGAGCGGAGAAGAGCAACAGCTTGCTCGGTTTCTTCGATGCCCTAAAAAGCGTGCGCAGCGCCAACCGCCAACAGGTGCCCGCCCACCTGCGCGATGCCAACCGTGATGGCCAGGCTTTTGGCGATGGAGTGGGCTACCGCTACCCCCATGCCTACGCCGAGCACTGGGTAGCCCAGCAGTATTTGCCTGGCGCACTTCAAGGTGAGATTTTCTGGCAACCGGGCAGCCTGGGCTGGGAGGGCCAGAGGCGCGAGCGCCTGCAACAGCGACGGGCCGCCCAGCTGGCGGCTGCCGCTGAGATGGCGGCGGATCAGGGCGACGTGCTTAGCAGCAGTCCGGAAGATCCCCAGCTGGAGCGCTGGCTGCAGCGGCAAGCCGCCGCCGAGGGAGAACGACTCGACACCCTGAGACATCGCTTCTGGGCAGGCGTGATCTGGCAACGCCAAGCGCGGGTGCTGGTGCTGGAAGCGAGGTCGTTGCTATGGGCCCTTGATCCCCTGGCCGCTACGCCCGAGGGCGGGGTAGTGATCACCGTGGCCCAGGCCTCCGACCGGGAGCGGCTGCAAGCCCAGCTGAAGGTGCTCGACAGCCTGCGCCAACCCCAGCTGCTGCTGGTGCCTCCCAAAACCCCTGCCGCTCTTAACTCCCAGCTCGAACCGCAACTCGCCCTTGACTCCGGGGCCCGCTTCGACTGGGTGATAGCGCGTCAACCCTGGCAGGGCCTCAGCGCCGAACAAATCGCGGACTGGATCAGCCAGGCTGGCGCGCTGCTGGGCCAAAACGGCCAATGGCGCCTGCTGTTCAGCACTCCCCAACTCGGTCCAGCAGCAGGCCTGCGGGCCCTGCTCGGCAAGGCAGAAACCTCCCTGCAAACCTTGCTGGAGGAGCTAACTCACCTGGAGGGGCAGCGACTGATCCAGGCCCAGAGCACCGGCCTAATCAGCCAACGCAGCTTGATCGCCGCGGGATGGCAAGTGCAACAGGAGCAGTGGCAGGAATCACTCCAACTCGAGCTGACTGCCGAGCTGATCGAACGCTGGCTGGCCCCGGCCAGCTCCTATCTCGAAGCGATGGCCGTACTCCGGGGCAAGCCCCTAGCCAGTGATGCCGTGCAAAGCCTGCGAGAAGCATTCAGCCGTCTGCTGGGCCAGCCCATGCCCCAGGCACTTGAGCACACCTTGGTAAGGGCAAGGCGTGCAGACGCACTGCAAACACCCCTAAACCCATAAAAAAGCCCCGGCGCAAGCCGGGGCAGCTGAGGTGGCGCGAATCGCCTAAGGCGAGTCGAACACCAAGGCCATGCTCACCAAAGGCCAGGCTCACCAGAGGCCGCGAATGGCTTCAGATTCAACTTGCTGAACCGGGGCCGGGGCCGGGGCCATTGTGCGAACTTGAGCCACGGGATCCGCCATCTGGTTGGCCTGGATGCAGGCCGGCAGGAACACGTACCAGGAGAGCAGGGAGGTGCACTGGGCGTCACCTTGGCAACGACCTTCAGCACAGACGTTCTGGGCACCGGTGTAGGTGTTGCAGAAGTCGGCCAGGCGCATGTCGGTAGGCAGGGCATTCATGATGCCGGCCGAGGAGATCTGGCCGTCACGGGCATCGGCCACGATCGCCGATCGCAGAGCCTGCACCGCGAAGGTGTTCATGCTCCAGTAGGGGAAGTAGCTGGTGGTTTGGTTCTTGAGGAACTTCACACCTGCATCCGAGTAGAGGAAGCGGGAGACGCCAACCAAGTCCACGTTGTAGGACTTGTTCATGCCCTCACGCACCTCGGCAGCGGTCCAGCCGGAGCGGTTCAGGCCCCCTTCCAGGCCCCGATCGGTGACTTCACCAGACTGCAGAAATGTATTGAAGGCATCCTGGTTGGTAGACCACACGGCGCCGCCGGTGTTCCAACGAACGGGAAGATTGTTGTCAACTGCGGCGGACGCTGGCATAGCCACCGCCGAGAGGGCCGTACCCACAAAAAGGCCGGCCAGCAAACGCTTGATCAAGAGAGGCGTGGAATCAGTTCATTCCGAACGTAGCCACGCAATGCCGCATGTCACTAAAGATGCAAGTCAGCGGGGCGCATCGACACAAAACTGAAAGATTTCCGCTGGATTTCAGTAGTAAATCTGCGTATTTAGAAAAATCATGCGCCCTGCTGCCCCATCAATTCTTCAGGCTGTCCTGGCGACTGCAACATCAAACCTGCACAACCCTCGCCAACCGCCGCCCAACGCCAATCCTGCTGCAGAGCGCTGCTGTGATCCGGCTTGGCTCCATCACTGAGATTTAGCAAGCTACCGCTGGTGTGGTCGTAACACCACTGAGCCAGTTCTGCTGCAAGGGTGCGATGGCGCCACTTGATGGCCGCTTCCTTCAACACCCAGCTATTGAGCACCGCTCGCCGTAGCTCCTCCCCAGTCAAATCCCGCAACTGCGCCTGTTCAGGCTCTGGATAAAACCGACGCAGCAATACAGCCGGCTCAATAGGTCGAGCAGTGGATTCGAGGTCTACTCCGATGGCAGAGCCGGAGTAGCCAATCAGCAAGCCAGCGCCGCTATGGCTGAGACTGACCCATCCCAGACCATTACCTAACAGTGGTGGTTGGCCGGGCGGACTATGGAGAGGCACCGCGGCACCAGCGCAGCCCAACACATCAGCCAGCTGCTGCCGGAGCAGAGCCCGGCTCTGGAAGTAGCGACTTCGCTGCAGCTCAGGCAGGCCCAAGCCCCAACTCCATTCATCAGTAGATAAACAACCGAGGTCGCCCCCCTCTAGGTAGCGCAGCCATAGCTGGGGGGCTGGGCGCTGCGGCAGATCCAAGCTGCTGCCTAGGCTCACCTGTGAGTTCGGTTGGACGTTCAATGACCTTGCAGATCGGTGAGCCCGCCCCTGATTTCACCTTGCCAGACCAAGACGGAACGGCGGTGAAGCTTTCCCAGTTCAAGGGCCAACGTGTGGTGATCTACTTCTATCCCAAGGACGACACCCCCGGCTGTACCAAAGAAGCCTGCAATTTCCGCGACCAGTGGGGCGCATTCGAAAAGCAAGCCATCACCGTGCTCGGCATCAGCAAAGACGGCGCCAGCAGCCACGCCAAATTCATCGCCAAATATGACCTTCCCTTCACCTTGCTAAGCGACGCCGAGCCCTGCGCAGTGGCCGCGGCCTATGGGAGCTATGGGCTGAAGAAATTCATGGGCAAGGAATACATGGGCATGATGCGCCACACCTTTGTGGTGGATGCAGAAGGAAAGATCGAAAAGATCTACACAAAGGTGAAGTCCGAAACCATGGCTGACGACATCCTCAGCGATCTGGGCCTGGCCTGAGTGCAGCCAAGGCCTCAAGGGCCAGGTCTGGAGCCAGCTGCAGCGGCATGGCACTGACTAGCAGCTGCTGCAGCAATGGTTTCAGCAGGGGGCCATCTCCTCCCGTGAGCCAAAAACTGCAGCCCGGGCAGCTTGTTTGGGCTTCACGCCCAGCGGCGGCCAGGGCGGCCGCCAGACCCCGCAAAACCCCAGCGGCCATAGCATCTGGTGTGGAGTGAGGCCAAAGTTCTGGGGGCAGATCTAAGGGCGGGTCCAAGGCAGGCAGTCCTGCAGTTTCAGCAGCCAGGGCCCGCAACTGCAAGGCAGCTCCGGCAAGCAACCGTCCTCCCCCAAATCGGCCCTCGCTGGTGACCAGGGTGAGGCTCAGGGCGGTGCCGCCGTCCGCCACCAATACGGGACCAGAGGCAAGGCACCAGGCCCGCCAACCCACTAGGGCACGGTCCACCCCCAGCCAGCCAGGCTGCTCCAACAAGGGCACATCCTTCAAATGCAGACGCCGCTCCAGCGGCAATGGAGCAGAGGCGGACACCTGGCCCACCGCAGCCCAAGCAACCAGCCCCTCAAGCTGTCCCACACCAGCTGGAGCACTCCACGTACGCAGGCAGCCCAGCTCACCCTCTGCCCAGTGCCATCGACTGTTGCCGATCAGCAGCCAACGGCCCTCGCTCAGATGCCCTCGCCCATCAATCCCGGCAGATGGATGCCACATTCCTGTTGGAGACCACCGAAACGGGTCGCCCGGCCGCTGACATCTCCTAGGTCAGGAGCACTGGAGTGCCAGTCGCCCACCGTGGAATAACCCTGCTCAAACAGCGGGTGCTGGGGCAATTTGTGCTCTTCCATGTAGTAGTAAATATCTCGTTTACTCCAGGAGAGAAGGGGCCGCAGCGACCAGCGCTGACGCACCGCATCCAGCGGTTCCATGGCCTTGCGGTGATCGGTCTGGCTGCCGCGCACACCACTGGCCCAACAGGTCACAGCCAGATCAGTGAGGGCCCGGTCAAGGGGTTCCACCTTGCGGATGCGGTGATAGAGCTCCAGATCTCCCAGCTGGTCGGTTTCCCAAAGGCGGCCGTGCAGAGCTTCCATCCGGGCCGGGCTCATGGCTGACTGGGCCACCACTAATTGGAGCTGGAGCTGCTGTACCAAGCGCTCGGCGTATTGATAGGTCTCCGGCGGCAGATAGCCCGTATCAACCCAGATCACGGTTACGGGCCGACCGATATTGGCGGTCAGCTCACTGGCCATGTGCAGCAAAACTGCCGACTGAATGCCAAAACTGGTTGTTAAGGCAAATCCTGCCCCGAAAGTGCTCTGAGCCCAGCTCAGACGCTCTTGGGCCGACAAAGGTGCAAGCAGTGCCCTGGCAGCGTCAAGATCGATCGGCCGGCCGGTGCCATCGGGTGAAAGAGCTGGGACTTGGGCCATCTGCATCAAACCATCATCGCCCTTTGAGTGAGTCGCTGGTTAGGGTTCAAAAGCAGGTGCCGGCGAAAGACCATCAGAGCCATGCTGAATCCTGAGGCGGCGCGATCGCAAGCTGCGGTGACCCCGCCAACCGCACCGGTGGTGATCGTGGGCGGGGGCTTTGGTGGGCTTTACACCGCCCTCGCCCTGGCAGAGCGCCGCCACCATCCACCAATCTTGCTGATCGAACCCAACGATCGCTTTCTATTTCTCCCACTGCTTTACGAACTGCTGAGCGGCGAACTGCGCAGCTGGGAAATAGCACCCCGCTACGACAGTTTGCTGGCCGGCAAAGGGGTGGCCTGGCTGCAGGACCGGGTTGTGCGCATCGACGCCCAGTCTTCACAGGTTCATACCGCCAGCGGCCGGTGCCTGGCCTTCAGCCGCCTGGTGCTGGCCACGGGTGCCCAGGCCAATGACTTCGGCATCCCCGGCGTAGCTGAATACAGCCTCGGTTTTCGCACCTTGGCAGACGTGGAACGGCTGCAGCGCCTAATCCAGACCTTGAAGGAGAGGTCCCGGCCCCTGCAGCGTTTGGCCGTGGTGGGAGCTGGTGCCAGCGGGGTGGAATTGGCCTGCAAGCTGGCCGACCAATTGCAGGGGAGCACGATTGTGGACCTGATTGAGCAGGGCCCCGGACTGCTGCCCCAGGCCAAGGCCTTCAACCGAGAACAGGCTGAGCAGGCCCTGCAACGCCGGGATGTGAGGCTGCGAACCCACACCCGCGTCGAGGCGGTGCAACCAGGTGGACTGACGCTGCTGGGGCCAGCGGGCTCGGAACAGCTGAAGGTTGATGGGGTTATCTGGACTGCGGGCCTGCGCTTTCAATCGCTTGAATGCCAGCCGCCAATTCCCGTCGACCGACTTGGACGACTGAGCTGCGAGCCCACCCTGCAGCTGGTCGATCAGCCCCACCTATTTGCCCTGGGCGACATCGCCCAGCAGGAGTTACCCCTGCCAGCCACGGCACAAGTGGCCTTCCAACAAGCTGAGTGCCTGGCCGCCAACCTGATGCATTCCCTTGCTGGCGAACCCCTCGATCCCTTCAACTACAACGACCTCGGCGAAATGATGAGCCTGGGCCGAGGTGAAGCAAGCCTCGTTGGCGGCGGATTCACCCTGGCGGGAGCGGCGGCATTTCAGATCCGCAAACTGGCCTACCTGGCCCGCTTACCTGGTAAGTCGCATCAGTTCAAAGTGGTCGCCGGCTGGCTAGCGGACTGGCCCCGGTGACCCTGCCGGGAGCCCAAGCTTGTGGTGGGCAAGGCCCGCCCATGATCAAATCCGTAATCGCTGGCTATCTGTGGTGAAACAAGGCCTGTGGTGAAACAAGGCGGCCTGGCGGGGCGCACGGCCGGCTTGCGACCCGCCCAAAAAAGACGCCTGGAACGCCTCTGTCACCGCCGCCATCCGGACGACCAGATAGCTGAATTGCTCTGCTTGCAGCGGCTTGCCAGCGAAAGCCGTGAGCTGGAGCTGCCGCTCACCTTGGTAGTGGATAGCCGGGGCCTGTGCCGGCTGCTCTGGGTGGGGCCGCTGGAGCAATCGGGCCGGCTACTGGAGCGCCTGCCCGGCTCGGAGCGCCGCCAGGGTTCCGAGCTGCGGCTGATCACCTGCTGCGGCCGAACCAAACAACTCGAAGCCGGCCGCCAGGAGGGAATCGTGGGGCTGGATATAGCGCCCATCGTTTGGCTGCGCTTCGGCGACAGGGCGGGGGCGGGGGGCCAATGGGCCGCCCAACTGTTGGTGGCCCACCCCGACGCCCCCGAACCCTGGGCAAGCGAAGCGACTGAAGATCTAGCCGAGCTGTGCGGCCGAGATCCCCTCAGCCTCACCCCGCCAAATGCAGCCAGCGCTGGCGACTTTGGCGCCAGCCAAGACGGCCCTGAACGGGTGCTGCTGCTAGCCCTCACCCCCGGCGACCGCGGCCAGGCCCAGCGCCTGATCGCCGAACTGGAGGGACTCGTAGTCAGCGCCGGTGCCGTGTCGGTGGGAGTGGTGGAGCAGCGCCGCAGCCAGGTTGCCCCCCAGACTCTCTGGGGTGAGGGGAAAGTGGGTGAAGCGGCCCTGGAGGCCCGGCGGCTCGGCGCCACCCTGGTAGTGACAGACCGGGAGCTCACACCGGTGCAAGCCCGCAATCTGGAGCGGCTCCTCGATCTGCCGGTGAGCGACCGCAGTGAACTGATTCTCGACATCTTTGCCCAACGGGCCGCCAGCGCCGCCGGGCGCCTCCAGGTGGAGCTGGCCCAACTGCGCTACAGGCTGCCCCGACTCACCGGCCGCGGCCGCAGCCTGTCGCGGCAGGGGGGAGGCATCGGCACCCGGGGACCGGGCGAAACCCAGCTGGAAAAAGATCGTCGCGCCATCGCCCGCCGGATTGAGCGATTGCAGCGGGAGGTGAGCCAGCTGGGCGAGCACCGGGCCCGGTTGCGCCGCAGCCGCCAGGGACTGCGGCGACTGGCCCTAGTGGGTTACACCAACGCCGGCAAAAGCTCCCTGCTCAACGCCTTAACCAAGGCCAGCGAAGCCCGCGCCGTTCTGGCTGAAAACAAGCTGTTCGCCACCCTTGATCCCACCACCCGACGACTTGAATTGCCGGAACCGGTGCTGCTCACTGACACGGTGGGCTTCATCCGCGATTTGCCCCCGCCCCTGCTGGAAGCCTTCCGCTCAACCCTGGAGGAAACCCTTGAAGCTGAGGGCCTGTTGATCGTGGTTGATCTGGCCGACCCGGCCTGGCCCGAGCAGTGGCGCACCGTAAACACCATCCTCGATTCCCTTGGAGCAACCGCCCCCAGGCGCCTGATCGCTAATCAAATCGACCGCTGCCCAGCCGGGGAGGTGGAGCGAGCCCGGGCGCTAGCCCCAACGGCCCTGTTCATTTCCGCCACCGCCTGCCTGGGCCTGCAGCACCTGCGCCAGGAGTTGCGCAGCTGGCCCGAGTCAGCGCCTGAGGACGAAAACACCACATCTGCGCGCTGACTTGTGGCACGATCAGAACTTGCTTTCTTCCTCCCTTTCAGCCTCTATGGCCCTCCAACTCGGCGATACCGTTCCCGATTTCACCCAGGATTCCCAGCTCGGGCCGATCAATCTCTACGACTTCGGCGCTGACAGCTGGGTTGTGCTGTTCTCCCACCCAGCCGACTACACCCCTGTTTGCACCACAGAATTGGGAGAGGTATCCCGGCTGCGCCCTGAATGGGAAAAGCGCAACGTCAAAACCATCGCCCTGAGCGTGGATTCCGCCGAAAGCCACAACGGCTGGATCTGCGATATCAACGAAACCCAGAACACAACAGTTGATTATCCGATCCTGGCGGATGCCGACAAAAAGGTGAGCGACCTTTACGGGATGATTCACCCCAACGCACTCAACAATTTGACCGTGCGTTCGGTGTTCATCATCGATCCCAACAAGAAACTGCGCCTGCAGATCACCTACCCCGCCAGCACTGGCCGCAACTTCCACGAAATCCTACGGGTGATTGATTCCCTGCAGCTCACCGACAACCACTCCGTGGCCACTCCGGTGAATTGGAAAGACGGCGACGATTGCGTAGTGGTGCCATCGATCTCCACCGAAGATGCCCGCGCCAAGTTTGCCAAGGGCGTCACTGAGATCAAGCCCTACCTGCGCATGACCCCCCAGCCCAACAAGTGAGCTTGGGCTGATGCGGGTGTTGGGGTTGATGAGCGGCACAAGCGCCGATGGCGTGGATGCAGTCCTGGCCAGCTTCAGCGGGCCGCCCCAACGTCCGCGCTGGAAGCTGGAAAAGCACCACTTCAACCCTTACCCCGCCGAGCTCCAACGCCAGCTAATTGGCGTTGGCCAAGGCCAATCGTTCGATAGTTCAACGCTGCTCGAATTGGCGGAAGCCGTGACCGAGCAGCAAGCTCTCGCCGCCAGAGCATGCGACCCCCAGGGCGGGGCCCAATTAGTTGGCTGCCACGGCCAGACCCTCTGGCATCGCCCGCCCCAGGCTGGTCAGCGGGGTGCCAGCTGGCAACTACTTCAAGGGCCGCTGCTGGCGGAACTGCTGGCTACACCGGTGGTATTCGATTTCCGCAGTGCCGATCTGGCCCTTGGCGGTCAGGGAGCGCCACTTGTCCCACCTGCAGACCAGGCCCTACTGGGTCGTTGCGGCGGCTGGCGGGCGGTACTGAATCTGGGGGGCATCGCCAACCTCACCCTGATCCCTCCAGCCCAGGGGCCCGAAAGTTGCTTGCCAGTGCGGGGCTGGGACTGTGGTCCTGCCAATACCCTGCTGGACCTGGCAACCATGCACTTCAGTGGCGGCCAGCAGAGCTATGACGCTGATGGGGCCTGGGCCCGCCAGGGACAGATCGATGAAGCCCTGATTCAACGCTGGTTAGCTGAGCCCTATTTCCAGAGCCCACCGCCGAAGTCCACCGGTCGAGAGCTATTCGGCCAGGCAGACCTGGAGCGACGGCTGGCAGAAGTCAAGGGGAGAGACGCGGCGGATGCCCTAGCCACCCTGACCGGCTTCAGTGCCGCGGTTGTAGCCCAGGAGTTGGGCCATGGGCCCCAAGCGATCGAGCTGCTGGTGGCTGGCGGTGGCTGCCGCAACAGCCTGCTAGTAGAACAACTGCAACACCGCTGCCGCGGCCTGATCGTGCGGCCGCTGGCGGAATTTGGCATCGGCGAGGCAGAGAGAGAGGCCTTGGCCTTCGCCCTGCTGGCCTGGTGGCACGCCCTGGGGCATCAGGGGAATCTGCCCTCAGTCACCGGCGCCAGCGGCGGCGCCGTGCTGGGGCTGTGCGCCCGTCCTCAGTCCGGTCGGTGCAAGCGAACCCTGCGGGGAGCTCCGCGCAGGCGCTGGGGTTTCTGGGCCTGACTGGCCTCCAGTCCCTGACGAAAAAGCTCAGCCTGGAAACCCGCCTGAACCGGGGAAGCCTGGCTGGCTTGGGCCTGCTGCAGCCGCTCCACACCTTGCTGGATCAGCACCTTGGCCATGTTGCTCACCGTGCGGGACTCGGCATCCGCGAATTCAGCCAACTTTTGGCAGAGCTCCTCGGGCAACACCACCTGAATGCGAGGTGATTTGGACTTGCCACTCGAGGAGGTCTGCCGGGTGGCCACGGAGTTGCGAAGCAGTGGTGCTGGCCACTGGTGAGCGAGGGGCAGAGCTGGGGCTTGCAATCCCCAGTTCATACCCCTCAGATACCAATCAGTGTACAGAGATGCACAAGGGTAGTATCCAAGACTATGCTGAAGGCAACCATCCCATCGGAGGTGCACACCGTGCCCCGTTCCTCCACCCCACGCACCTCAACCCCTGCCTCGGCTGCCCAGGGCCGCAAGCGCCGGACAGCCGAACGCAGCGATGTGCTCGTCTCCGCAGTAATCAGCACCTACCTGCTCACCCACCTGCATCACGTTCTGCAGCGGGCCGAATACAGCGCCCAGCAGGAGGGAAGAGGCGCACTTGCAGCCAACTACGCCGAGCTGCGCAAAGTGCTTTGCCTAGATGCCCGCAGCATGGAAGACGCCTCAGCCTGTGGCACACCTGAGCAAGGCGAAAACCAGGTGGCAGCCTGAACCGATTCAATTAAAATTCAGTCAATTTGCTGCCAGCAATGACCGCCAGCAACGACTACGTCCTACGAGTCGACGCCCTACAAGACGAAGCCGAACGACCTCTGCATGCCAGCAATCCTGCTGAGCTCTACGCCCAAATCAGTGCCGACCACGACCTAACCCAAGCGCTGTTCCGCCAGGCCCTACAGGATCCTTCCGGGGCCATTAACCGAATCATTGAGCTGGGCCAGCAGTTCGGCTTGCCGGTCACCTCCCAAGAGATCCGCACCTACATCTCCAGCCTGGATGACAGCGTCAGCAAGCAGTGGCTGGTGAAGGCTCGGGGGGGGCTCTGAGTTGGTGCGGCGCTGTTGTCGCTGATCACGCTCCCCACCTGCCCAGCTGAAAAAGAGCCAGTAACTCACTAGCGCCAGACCAGCTGCGACAACCAGAGCCGCCACCTGCTCAAGGCGCTTGATCATGGCAATCACACAGGCAGGTGAGACGAGTCTGCACCAGATGATTGCCTAGCCGCCCCCCGGCAGACGGGTCGCCAGGGATGATGGAATTGGTCCCTAGACCCTTATCCGTGCTCCGCCTCGAACGCCTCGGCAAGATTTATCCCACTGGCGAGGTGCTGCGGGATGTCACCTGGGAGGTGAGGCCTGGAGACCGCATTGGCTTGGTGGGCGTCAACGGAGCTGGCAAGTCAACCCAGATGAAGATCATTGCCGGGCTGGAAGAGCCCAGCAGTGGCTTGGTGGTGAAGCAAGGCGAACCCAGCATTGCCTACCTGCAACAGGAATTCGACGTCGATCCAGCCCGCACGGTGCGAGAGGAGCTGTTCCAAGCATTCGGCGAAGCAGCTGAAGTGCTGATCCGCCAGCACCAGCTGGAGCACGAGATGGCCAGCGAGCAGGCCGCCAACGACCCCGACCATCTCGACGAGCTAATCCACGAGCTAGGCCGGCTGCACAGCCGTTTCGAGGCGTTGCACGGCTACGAGCTCGATGCCCGCATCGACAAACTGCTGCCCACCATTGGCTTCAGCCCCGAGGGGGCCGAACAGCTGGTGGGGGATTATTCCGGCGGCTGGCAGATGCGCATCGCCCTCGGCAAAATCCTCCTCCAGGAACCGGATCTGCTTCTGCTCGACGAGCCCACCAACCATCTGGACGTTGAAACGATCCAGTGGCTCGAGGGCTATCTGGTCGAACAGACCGCGGCCCTAGTTGTGATCAGCCACGACCGCACCTTTCTGGATCGGGTATGCAACCAGATAGTGGAGACCGAACGGGGGGTATCGCGCACCTACCTGGGCAACTACAGCCAGCACCTAGAGCAGAAAGTCCTGGAGCGCGAAGCAACCCAGGCCGCATTTGATCGCCAACAAAAGGAGCTGGGAGCCCAGCAGGCCTACATCGACCGCTTTCGGGCCAGTGCCACCCGCTCCACCCAGGCCAAAAGCCGGGAGAAACTGCTGGAGAAGGTTGAGCGGGTCGAAGCTCCGCTCGAAGGTGTCGGCGGGCCGCGATTCCGCTTTCCCGAAGCACCACGCTCTGGGCGCGTGGTGGCAGACATCAAAAACCTGACCCACAGCTACGGCGAGCAGATTCTGTTTTTAGGGGCTGAGCTCGAGGTGGAACGGGGTGACCGCATCGCCTTTGTCGGGCCTAACGGCGCCGGTAAATCAACCCTGCTGCGGCTGATCATGGGCAGCGAACAGCCCGAGGACGGCTGCGCCAGCCTCGGGGAGCACAACGTGATAGCGAACTACTTCGAGCAGAACCAGGCCGAAGCCCTAGACCTCTCCAAAACCGTGATCAACACGATCTTCGAGGTAGTGCCCGACTGGACTCAGACCCAAGTGCGCTCACTGCTAGGCAGCTTCTGCTTCAGCAACGAAAGCGTATTCAAGGAGGCCGGCAAACTCTCTGGAGGAGAGAAAGCCAGGCTGGCGCTGGCGTTAATGCTGCTCAGCCCCTGCAACCTCCTAGTTCTGGATGAGCCCACCAATCACCTTGATATTCCAGCCAAGCAGATGCTGGAAGACGCGCTGATCGAATATGAGGGTGCGGCCTTGCTGGTGAGCCACGACCGCTATTTCATCTCCAGGGTGGCCAACCGGATCGTGGAGATCCGGGATGGCCAACTGGTGCTCTACCGCGGCGATTATTCCTATTACCTCACCAAGAAAGAAGAGGAAGCTGGCCTGGCCCGGCAGGCCGAAGAAGCAGAACGCAAAACGGCAAAACAGGCCGCCAACAAGGCCAAGCAGGCTTCTCGAAAATCCCAGTCAAAATCCAGCTGAGCAGCCCAGCCCGCAGTCCCCGCCTCAGCGGGTACACAGAACTTCACAGCTGCTTAGGCAGGAAGACTCATTTCACTAGCCCCCTTGGTTTGGTGTGCATAGGCTGACAAGGAGTCGCCACCGCAGGAGATCATGGGTAATCAGCACATGGGCCCCAACGCCCAGGGCACCAGCTATCACGTCGCCGGCCATCAAGACAATGGCCGCCAAGGCGACGCCTTGGAGGTGTATTTCGAATGCATCACCACCTGCTCCCTGGATGACGGCGCCTGCGTGACGCGCTGCGTTGAAGAGCTACGCGAACAGCCCTGAGCTCAGACGCCGGCCAGCCCATCACCGCGCAACAGCAAATCAGCACAGGCAGCGCGCCCTGTCGCAACCGCTACGCAAGCGAATGAAACAGTTTGTAGCGTTAGGGGGTCAAATGGTTACCTGTGGTGCGTGCCATGTCTGAACCACTCGCCCTCAGCCTCGGTCAGCAGTTTGAGCTGGAGCGCATGAACCGGGCTATTGAAGCCACCGCCGATCCCCAGACCCTGCAAGGCATTGCCAAGCAGCTACTCCAGGCCTGGCATAGCCAAAAGGCGGCAACCCAGTGGGTTATGCGTCAGCAACTAGGTGCACCTACCCAAGTTTCGCCAAGCCTGGGTAGTCCGTGGGGGCAAGAGGCCTAGGGGGCTGGGGTTAATTGGGCTGGAATAACCGTCAAGCGCATCAATGTTCCGGCCCTATTCAGCCGAAGCTCCAAGCTTCCCCCCACCCCCGCCCTCTCCACCGCTGTTACCAGCTGGGAGGGGCTAGCGATGGGCTGATCACCCACGGCAACTATTACATCGCCCTTTTGCAGGCCTGCCCGCGCCGCTGGCCCGGAAGCTTGCACCGCCATCACCCGCACCCCTTGATTCAGCCCAGTGCCATCACCGGCACGAACCCCGTCGAGACTTACGCCGATAAATGGGTGGCTGACACGGCCAGAGGTAAGCAATTGGCGGGCAATATCCTGGGCCCGGTTAATCGGAATAGCAAATCCCAAGCCCGCACCAGGCCCGGTACGCACCAAGGTGTTAATTCCGATCACCTCGCCATCAGCGTTTAGCAGCGGACCGCCTGAATTGCCCGGGTTGATTGCTGCATCGGTCTGAATCAGATCCAAGCGCTTGTCTGTGATGCCCAGCTTGCTGGCATTGCGGTTGAGGTTGCTGATGATCCCCATTGTCACGGTGTTGTCCAACCCGTAAGGGTTGCCTACGGCAATTGCCCACTCGCCAACTTGCAGGCTGTCGGAGTTGCCCAAGGGCGCTACTGGCCAAGGGCCGCTGCCCGCCAACCTCACAACCGCCAAATCCGTGAGGCGATCGAGACCGACAACCGTGCCTTCAACCCGACGACCGCCCTGCAGCCCCACGGTCACCCGGTCTAATTTCTCCACCACGTGGGCATTGGTCAGAATCAGGCCCTCAGCCTGAAAAATAAAGCCGCTTCCCTGCCCCCGCTCCGTGCGCTGAGAGGGCTGCTGTTGCTGCTGGGGCATGCCAAAAAATTGGCTAAACAGGGGGTCGTTGAGCAGCCCTCTTGGCAAGCCTCCCGAAGCACCACCTGAGGCAGCCACGGTCCGTTCCGTGTCAATGGTCACCACCGCGGGTCCAGCGCGGCGAACAGCAGCCGCCACAAATGACTGGCGGTTCAGGCTGACTGAAGTTGCACCCTGGGCGAGGGCGGCAGCGCCTGGCCAGGGAGCCGGGGGAGACAGTAGAGCCATCAGCACCAGCCCTGAACCCAGCCAGGGCAAGGCCCGCGAATCAGCCATCACTACAGGACTCAACTAGTCAAAACGTAAGCAACCAGCCAGCGACTGCCTAGAGCGGGATTTCCCTCCCAGGCAAGCCGCCACGGGCGATCAGGATCGGCCCTAATATAGGTAAACAAATCTTTCAATCTATGGACACCGGGCGACTGCTAATTGCTTTTCTCGCCTTCGGTGCCGCTTGCAGCACCCTGTGGGCCTGGATGGTTGCCAATACTAGAGAGGTTGCAGTCGTTGATCCCCAAACGGCTCGCTCCAGGCAATGATGGAATTGCGACACGCAACCATCTATCTGAGGCCAGCTTTAAGGCCATGAACACTGTGCTCTCCCAGCTTTTACCCCTGCTCTACGGGGCCTGCTTTGTGGCTCTGCTATGGCAAGCCTTCAGGGTGATGGGCCAAGGATTCCGCGCCATTCCCCGTCCCGGTGATCGAGATGCCATGGGTACGCCAGCAGCACAAGCACCCGAAATCAGGTCCAATCACGACCGCACCGGCAGACTCACCATCCATCCGGAGCTGCTTGATTCAGATGGTCAGATCACCCAGGAAGACCTCTTAACCGTCCGCTTCAGCGGCGACAACGAGCAAGCTGCTTACCCAGGTGACCTCAGCTGAATAGGCTCTCCGTTGAGCAAGCGTTTTTCAGCGGAGACAGAAGGTGGATCAACGGACCCGAATAGTGGCTGCAGTGCTGACCAGTCTCAAACTGCCACCTCGTTTTCGCCTCAAGCTGATCAAGGAAGATCCGATTCGGCTGGAGTTGAGCATCACGCCTGCCTACGGCAGGGATCCAATTTTGGTAGGCCTGGTTGAATCTCAGGATCTCGTGGCCCGTCGCGACCGAGAGGGGCGCATCCCCAGGGACCTGCAAGGCACCTGGGACTGGACTGTTCGCCACGGCAAGGTGAGCACCGGGGGCTGGAATCCTTACCTCAAGGAGGCCTTGCAAACCATGTTTGAAACCGGCCTACCGGCGATCGTCTACGAGGAGCTCACAGGCGAGGCCTACCACCCGGTAGATGGCATTCGCCACGTGCGCTGATTCCCCAAGGACAGCCCCCTGCCAACGCCCCCGCTACCGATTGACGGCCTGCTGGCGCCGCTGCTCGAAGCCTGCAGGCCCGGTGCCACCGTGCTGCTCCAGGCACCTCCTGGAGCAGGTAAAACGACTCGTGTGCCCCTAGCTCTGCTAGCAGGACTCAACCTGGAGTCGGGTAAGCCGGGTGCCGCATCTGGCCGCATCTGGATGCTGGAACCCCGTCGCCTGGCAGCCAAAGCGGCAGCCCAAAGGCTGGCGGCCGAGCTCGGTGAGCCCCTCGGCCAGCAAGTTGGCTACAGCGTGCGGCTCGAATCCTGCATCTCAGCCGCCACCCGACTGGAGGTGCTCACAGACGGCCTGTTTCTGCGGCGCTTGCAGGCAAATCCTGGTCTTGATCGGGTGGACTGCCTGATTTTTGACGAATTCCACGAGCGCGGCGCCGACACCGACCTATCCCTTGCCCTGGTGCGTCAGGCCAGGGAGCTGCTGAGGCCAGAGCTGCAGCTGGTGCTGATGTCTGCCACCCTCAACCTGGCTCCGCTGGCGGAGCAGCTGCCTGGGGCCACCGTGCTGACCAGCAAAGGGCGTTGCTATCCGGTGGCAATCAGCCACCAGCCACCGCGACCAGGCGAAAGGCTGGCGCAACAGGTGGTGCGCGCCCTTGAGCAGCACTGGCTAGAGCCGCGCGGCGACGGCGAAAGCGTGCTGGTTTTCCTCCCCGGGCAGAGGGAGATCCAGGACTGCAGCAGGGCGATCGCCGCCACCGACTGGGGAAAGCCCAGCCATCAGGGCGTGGAGTGCGTTCCCCTGCACGGCAACCTGCCGTTGGAGGCCCAGGGCCGCGCTATCGGCCCGGCCAGCAGCGCCGCGGGCAAGGTGGTGCTCGCCACTTCCATCGCTGAGAGTTCCCTTACCTTGGCCGGGGTAACGCTGGTGCTCGACAGTGGTCTGAGCCGCCGCAACCGCTTCGATCCCGGAAGTGGACTTGATGGCCTCGTCACCGTACCCGCAAGCCAAGCCAGCGCTGATCAACGGGCCGGCCGGGCCGGGCGCCTGGGTCCAGGTCGCTGCCTGCGCCTCTGGTCGCCCGCTGAACAGCAGCGTCGTCCCGCTTTCGATCCACCGGAGTTGCTCGAGGTAGATCCATTGCCCCTGGCCCTGCAACTGGCCCAGTGGGGCGATCCCCTTGGCAGGGACCTGCATTGGATAGACCCACCAGCGCCTGCACCCCTAAAGGAGGCCCGTCTGCAGCTCGACCAGCTTGGTGCTCTGGCAGCCACAGGGCGGCTGAACAGCCACGGGCAGCGCCTGGCCCGGCTGGGGGTGCATCCGCGCCTCGCCCAGCTGCTACTGCTGGGCGAGCAATTAGGCCAATTGGAGCTGGCCTGCGGCCTGGCGGTGCTGCTGAGCGAGCGCGATCCCCTCAACCGTCAGGAGGCCGGCAGTGACCTGCTGCGGCGGCTTGATTGGCTAGGTGAAAACCGCCCTGGAGATAGCTCCCAGCGCCGGCTGCGTCAGCTGCAAAGCCAGCTGCAGCGCCAGGTCAGGCAGCTAGGTGGTGTTAGTTCCAGTCCTCCAGCTGCAATGCCGGTTGGCCGATCCGTAACCCTGTCGGAAGCGGCGGCCTCGCTAGTTGCCGCCGCCTATCCCGAGCGGCTAGCCCTAGCCAGAGCAGGAAAGCCTGGCCGCTACCTACTCAGTGGCGGCCGCGGCGCCGTGCTCCATGCAGACGATCCCCTGGTGGCCTGCACTGCTCTGGCAGTGGCCCAGCTTGATGGCCAGGGCCAGGACGCTCGCATCCAGCTAGCGATCCCCATTGATATCGGGCAACTGCGGCAACTGGCGGAGCATCCCGGCGGGCAAGGAAATATCGCGGTGGAGGCGCGCTGGGATGGAGAAGGTCAACGGGTGCGCTGCGAACGCTCCCTGCGACTAGGGGCGCTGGTGCTTGAGCGCCGCAGCTGGAGCGAAGCAGAACCGGCCTTGATTCGCATCGCCCTACTAGAGGGTCTGCGGCAGCTGGGACTGGAAGCTCTGCCATGGGATCCCGTTAGCCGCCAACTCCAGCAACGCCTCAGCCTGGCCCACCAGCTCCTAGGAGACCCATGGCCCGACTGCAGCCCCCAACAGCTACTTGACCAGCTAGGTGAATGGCTCGGCCCCCACCTCAACGGCCTCCGCAGCCGCGAAGACCTGCAGGTAATACCCCTTGGCGAAGCCCTCTGGGGTGACGCCCCCTGGAGCCTGCGTCCCCAACTAGATCAGCTGCTGCCAGTGGCCCTGACCGTGCCCTCTGGCCGCCAAGTAAAGCTCGATTACAGCAGCGGCCAGCCCGTGCTGGCGGTAAAGCTGCAGGAGCTATTCGGCGCTCGCACAAACCCAATGGTGCTATCAGGTCAGCTAGCAGTAACCGTGCACCTGCTCACCCCGGCCGGCCGGCCGGCGGCGATCACCCAGGATCTGGCGGGCTTCTGGGAGCGCAGCTATCCGGAGGTGCGCAAGGAGTTGCGCGGGCGCTACCCCCGTCACCCCTGGCCAGAAGACCCGTGCCAAGCCCAGGCGACGGCCCTTACCAAAGCAGGGCTGCAACAGGGGAGTCATCGAGCCTGAGGGGCATGGGGCAATAAGGCACCTGCCTGCTCCAAACTGGAACTTTCCGGCAAGGCTGCCTTGGCTCGCTTTTACGTCAACAACCGTCGTGATGGCTCGCGCCTGCTTAGCAGCGCCCTAGTGATCTGCGTCGCAGGGCTGATGCGCGTTGACCATCCGATTGGGAGATCGGTAGCGCTGATAGCAGGCCTGGTGAGCCTCTACTGGTGGATCTGCTACCGGCAGCTCCAGCCGTGACTGCGGCCGGTGAATTTTCAGGCATACCGCGCTACGGCGTGACAGAACTGAATGGCGCGGTCGCATCGCTGCTAGAGCGCGGTTTTGCACCTCGATTTCTGCTTGACGCAACCGTGAGCAGGCCCCAGCTCAAAAAGGGACATCTCTGGATGACCCTGGTCGACGAGCAGGCATCAATTTCGGCAGTGGTTTGGGCTTCCCAGCTGGCGAAGCTCAGCTTCGTTCCCGAAGACGGAGATGGGGTCGTGGTGGTGGGCAAGCTCAACTTTTGGAGCAACCGGGCAAGCCTCTGCGTTCAGGCTCTGGACATCAGGCCAAGCCTGAGTTCAGTCCTGCGTCAGTTCGAACAGGTGCGGGAGCGGCTAGCCCTTGACGGGCTGCTGGATCAAGCCCGCAAGCGCCCCCTACCCTCGTTCCCAAGGCGCATTGCCCTACTCACGAGCTGTCCGAGCTCCGCCTTGGCGGACATGCTGCGCACCAGCGCCGAACGCTGGCCGGCGACAGCAGTGGTCGTGGTGCCTATACCAGTACAAGGCCCCGTACACGAAACCATCTGCCGAACCCTGGAAAAACTGAACTCCCAGGTGGAGCGGTTGGGCATCGATGCGATCGTGATCGGCCGAGGTGGCGGCAGCCGCGAAGACCTAGCCGTGTTTGATAACGAAGTGGTGGCGAGGTGTTTAGCCGCCTGCCCAGTGCCCGTGGTCAGCGGCATTGGCCACGAAGATGACACCACCGTTGCAGACCTGGTGGCCGACTACAGGGCCGCCACCCCCACCGCTGCCTTGGTGGCCCTATTGCCAGATCACCGCATAGCGGTGCAGACATTGCAGCAGCAGGGGAGACACCTGCAGCAACTCATCCAACTGAGACTGCAGGGAGAGCGTCAGCGACTCACTCGGGATCGGGAACGACTAGCGGGGGTAAATCCCCTCGCCCTTTTGACCAGTCGTCGCCAGGCCCTGGGGCATGCCCAGCAGCTGCTGCAAGCACTTTCGCCCGCACACCAGCTCAAGAGAGGATTCTGCTTGCTGAGCGATGGCAAAGGGGTTGTGGTGCGCTCCGTGCAGCAACTTGAAAAAGGCGGCGAAGTCATCGCCCAACTCACAGATGGGCAGGCGAGCGCCGTGGTGCGCGAGATTCTGCATCAAGCTCCGGAGGCCAAGCCCTGAACGATGCCTAAAGCAAAAGCCACAAGCAAAACACAAGAAAATGAAAGCGTCGAAAACGTTGGCGCCGATCTCTCATACAACGAAGCCCACACCGCCCTACAAGTGGCCTTATCAGCCCTGCAAGCCACGGACCTGGATGTAGAAGCAATGACAGGCCTATACCGGCAAGCCCGCGCCTACCTGAATCGCTGTGAAGCGGTACTCGCCCACGTGGAGCAGGAAGTGATGTTGTGGCAGGAAGAAGATAACGGTGTAGTCCCCTTTAAAGATCTCACCTAGAACCACCTCAAATCATGGCCGCCAATTCCGAAAACAGCTCTAGCAACACCACCACCGCCATTCAGGGCAATTCACCCTTGAAATGGCTGTATCTGGCCTTAGCGATCAGCGGTGCAGTACTGCCCTGGCTGGCAAACGTTGACTACATCAGGGAATACGGATCAAGCTTCGACTTGGGCATGTTTGTCCGTCTTGCAAATGCAAATCCAGCCGCCAGTTCCCTATCAAGAGACCTAGCAATAGGAGCAACGGCAGTGGTGATTTGGATTGTGCAGGAGAGCAAGCGGTTGCAGATGCGAGGGCTGCCTTGGGTACTGCTCAGCTGCATAACATTGGCCTTCGCATGTGGAGCCCCACTGTTCTTGTATTTACGAGAGCGCCGCCTGGAGGAGATTGCGCGCGACCAAGAGCCTAAGCCTAGCGGCCAGGAAATAGCGGCAAGTAATTAGCGGTAGGTAATTAGCGAAAAGCTCAAGAAGACGGGTCGTCTTCACTGACGACCTGTACATCAATGGTGACATTACTAACATCAAACTGTTCATTGGGCTCTGCACCCTCCGCAGGAGCGGCAAAAGCACTGCCACAACCTGGGCAAATTTCCTGCTCCATGGAGGTGAAACCACAAGTATCACAGGTACGCAATCTTCTTTGAATCACCTGCCAAGCCACAAAGCCAGCCGCTCCCAGCAATAGGGGCAACAGCACCAGGAGCAAGGTTATGCCTCCGAGCAGATCGAGCACGAAGCGCCCTGCCGGACCGGGAGCAAGGAGCAGCAACAGCGCTAACAGCAACCAGAGCCAGGTACGTGATCGCTCCATCAGCTGATCTCAATTGGGGGAGATGCATCCATCCTGACGCGCTGGCGCCGTTCCAGGACGACACACAAACACTGACCGTAGTAAAGGATGACACCAACCAACCAAACCCAAAGACTCAACAACAACACACCACCCACCAATCCATAGGCCTGGAAGCGCACTCCTACTGCCAACAGAATGCGCCCAAGCACCAAATTAAGGATGGTGAGGGTTGAACCTATTAAAAGCGCTCCAGGGAACAGAGGCTGCCAAGCGACACGACGCGATGGCAATACCCACAACAACAACATGGCTAAAGCAATAGCAATCAGCAACGAAATAAACAAATCGAGAATTGATGACACGGGACGCTGCAAATCGCGAGCCATGGGCAAAATCTCCAGGGCACGGGCCCACAGGCTTGCCGAACCCAGCAGTCGCATGCTGGTGAAAGCCTGATCCACAACAATAAAAAGAGCGAATAATGAAACAAGACCAAAAGCCTTGATACGCAAACGCAGATAACGGACTACCAAACGCTTCCATGGCAAATCCTCAAGCCCAGCCGGGCGATTCCACCAAAGACGATCAGCGCCACGCTGCAAAGTGAGATAGGCGTTGCTTGCCGTTAAAATCAACACAACGGCACCAAGGATTCCAGCCCCAAATCCTTGCCTTAAAAAAGCTGACAATGTGGAAGAGAAAATCGGCATCGCCGAGCTGGGCAAGATTTCCGAAACGACTACCAACAATCTTTCAACCAAACCCTCATCCCCGCCTAGCAACCTTGCCGCAATGGAAAGTGCTATCAGAAGTACGGGGAACAAAGACTGAAGACTGTGATATGCGAAAGCAGCACTGAGGTCAACACAGTCGAGCTTCAGCCACAACTTATAAGCCAGCCAAAAGGGCAGTAAACCTTGCCTCTGAGCACCATCCCATCTACGCAGGTCCCGGAGAGCTCGTGAACGCACTACCTAGCTACCGTCTGGAACTAGATGGACACTAGACGCAGACGCTGTAGTTACCAAGCCCCACCAAGAAGCTTAACCAACAAAAAAGCCACCCTTCGGGTGGCTTTTGAGTTAACTGCCCCATCCTCTTTCAAGAAGATGGGGCAATTTAATAGGATGAATGTTTTA
>NZ_PXXO01000010.1 GCF_003011885.1 Cyanobium usitatum str. Tous | reverse complement strand
CCTGCGCCTTGAGAGCATTGCCAAGGTTGTTGTGAGCATCGGGGTGGTTGGGATTGAGTTGCAGAGCAGTGTTGTAAGAGCCAATGGCAGCAGTTAGGTCCCCCTGCGCCTTGAGAGCATTGCCAAGGTTGTAGTGAGCGCCTGGGTAGTTGGGCTTGAGGTGAAGCGTTTTCCTGAGAAGTTCTATGAGTTCGTCAAATCTATCCTGCGTTCCGCAGATAGCCGCTAGATTTCCATAGACAATGTGATTTTTCGTCCCTTCTTCAATTAGTTTTCTATAAATCGTCTCTGCTTCTTCAAGTTTCCCTTGATTGATCAGTTCAATAGCTTGTTGCTCCATAGCGGTGTGATCAGCAGAACTCCTGGTCACCTGCTGCTTGGGGGCTGCTGTTTGCTTAGCAGCTGAGAACCCACTGCCACTCCGCTTGGGTTTGCCCACACCGCACTACCTTCTTTACCCAACTATAGGCATTTCCCTTCCGAATCAAGCCACCACCCAAGCCACTCCCAGCCCTTCCACTAACCCTCCAAAACCACCACTAAGCCACCACTCAACCTGCCAAGACCTCTGGCGGATGCTGCTCCAGCACTTGCTTGAGGTATCTGCCCGTATGACTGGTGGGATGCTCTGCCACCGTTTCAGGGGTTCCCACCACCACAATCTCACCACCCTTATCTCCCCCATCGGGTCCCAGATCAATGATCCAGTCGGCACAGCGGATCACATCCAAGTTGTGCTCAATCACCAGGATTGAGTTGGCCTTGTCCACCAGGCGTTGCATCACATCCATCAACTTATGCACATCAAAGAAGCTGAGTCCGGTGGTGGGTTCGTCGATCAGATAAAGGGTTTTACCGGTGGCCCGTTTAGAGAGCTCGGTGGCCAGCTTCACCCGCTGGGCCTCACCGCCTGAGAGGGTGGGCGCCGGCTGGCCGAGCTTCACGTAGCCCAAGCCCACATCCACCAAGGTGCGCAACCGATCGGCAGCCTGCGGGATAGCTGAAAACACATCGGCGGCCTGCTCCACCGTCATCTCCAGCACATCAGCAATCGTGTGACCCTTGTAGGTCACCTGCAACGTTTCGCGGTTGTAGCGGGCTCCCTTACATACATCACACTGCACATATACATCCGGCAGGAAGTTCATCTCGATCACATTGACGCCCTGGCCACTGCAGGCCTCACAGCGGCCACCCTTCACATTGAAACTGAACTGACCCACCTGATAGCCGCGAGCCTTGGCCTCCACCGTGGCCGCAAACACCTGACGGATCGGGTCAAAAGCGCCCGTATAGGTGGCGGGGTTGGAGCGGGGCGTACGACCAATCGGTGATTGGTCGATCACGATCACCTTGTCGATCGCCTTGATACCGCGCAGCTCACCTAAGCCAGGTGGAAATGGCACCTTCAGGCCCAGCTGGTGCTCCAGGGCCGGATGCAGCAGCTCATTCACCAGGGTGCTCTTGCCACTGCCACTCACCCCGGTGACGCACACCAGCCGCCCCAGTGGAATCTCCACATCGAAGCCGGCCAGGTTGTTGCGCTCGCAGTCCACCATCGTGAGCCGGCGGCTACCGGTACTGCGCCGCTCAGCTGGAGTTGGAATCGAGCGGCGGCCACTGAGGTAGGCCCCGGTAAGGGAATCCTCTGCGGCAAGTAGATCCTCAAAGCTGCCCTCAGCCACAATGTGGCCGCCATGCACCCCCGCCCCCGGGCCAATATCCACCACGTAGTCGGCCGCACGAATCGTGTCTTCGTCGTGCTCCACCACGATCAAGGTGTTGCCTAGATCCCGCAACTTCAGCAGGGTATTAAGCAGCCGGTCGTTATCACGCTGGTGCAAACCAATGCTGGGCTCATCCAGCACGTAGAGCACTCCGGTGAGGCCCGCGCCGATCTGGGTCGCCAACCGAATCCGCTGGGCTTCGCCACCGCTGAGGGTCATGGCGGGCCGATCCAGGCTCAGATAATCGAGCCCCACATCCAGAAGAAACTTCAGGCGCAGCCTGATCTCCCGCAACACCAGATCACCGATCTGGATCTGGCGTGGACTGAGCAAAGGATCAGCACCCTCGCTGTCACCCACCCCCATCAGCGACTCGATCCGGCGCAGGGTTTCGCCCACGCTCACCGCCGTGAGTTCGTGGATGGCATAGGGGCCCACCCGCACCGCCAGCGCTTCCGGCCGTAATCGCAGGCCGTGGCAGGTGGCGCAGGGCACCAGCTCGAGAAACTTCTCCAGCTTTTGGCGCACAGATTCGCCGCTGGCGTCGCGCAATTGACGCTCCAGGATCGGCAAGATGCCCTCAAACGGACGCTCGTAGCCGGCGCTCTTGCGATAGCGGCTGTCGGCCTGAATGCTGATCGGCTCCTGGCTGCCATGCAGCAGCACCTCCTGCTGCTCAGCGCTGAGCTGATTCCAAGGCGTCTTGATCTCAAACTTGTAGGCCTCCCCAACCGAATAAAGCAGGGAGAAGTAATAGGAATTGTCCTTATCCGCCCAAGGCGCAATCGCCGCATAAACGGGCAGGGAGGGATCGGGCAACACCCGCTCGGCGGTGAACTTGCGCAGGTGGCCGATGCCGTGGCAGTCGGGGCAGGCGCCGTAGGGGCTGTTGAAAGAGAACAGCCGAGGCGACAGCTCTTCCATCACAGCGCCGTGCACCGGGCAGGCGAAATTTTCCGAATAGAGCCGCTCCCGCTCAACCCCATCGGGCAGCTCCTCATCGGCCTTGGGCACCACCTCCACCAGCGCCAGACCATCGCCCCTTTTAAGGGCTGTGCGCAGCGAATCGGTGAGTCGCTCCTGCACCCCCTCGCGGGCCACAAGCCGGTCCACCACCACCTCAATGTTGTGGGCGTGGTTTTTATCTAGCTCGATGTTGTCGGCGAGCTCGCGCACTTCGCCATTGATGCGCACCCGCGCAAAGCCCTCGGCCACCAGACCGCCCAGCAGCTTGACGTGGCTACCTTTCTTGCCGCGCACCACCGGCGCCAGCAACTGGTAGCGGGTGCCCTCGGGCAAGGCCAGGATCTGATCCACCATCTCGTCGATGGTCTGGGGCCGAATCGAGCGATCGCACTGAGGACAATGGGGTTCTCCAGCCCGGCCGAATAGCAGGCGCAGGTAGTCCTGGATCTCCGTCACCGTGCCAACGGTGGAGCGGGGATTGTGGCTGGTGGATTTCTGATCGATCGAAATGGCCGGTGAGAGCCCCTCGATCGCATCCACATCGGGCTTATCCACCTGGCCCAGAAACTGGCGCGCATAGGCCGACAGGCTCTCGACGTAGCGGCGCTGGCCCTCGGCAAAGATCGTGTCAAAAGCCAGCGAGCTCTTACCGCTGCCGCTCACACCGGTGAACACCACCAGGCGATTGCGCGGGATGGTGAGGTCTACGTTTTTGAGATTGTGCTGACGGGCGCCCCGCACCCGGATCACATCCTCAAAGGAGCCGCCGCTGAGCACACGGCTCGGGTCAAGGGCCTTTTCGTGAACGGTCTGGGCGAGGGTTCTGCTAGCGGCTGCACCGTTGGTGGCAGAGCTAGGGACAGCAGAGCTCTTGGCGCGGGGCATCCAGACGGCTCATGGACTAGCAAGTCTACGGATGCTCCCCCTTGCCCTGGGCACAGACCAGTGCTGGAGGGGTTCTAGCGACCGTATTGATCCAGCAGGCTGGCCGCATAGCTGCTGGCCTCACCCGAATCGCCACCCGCCAGTTCGGCCAGCTCCGCCTGACGGTCCTGGGTGTCCCGCAGCTGGGACACCCGCGTATGGGTGACACCCTCCAACACCTGCTTGGAGACGCGGAAGTGGTGGTCTGCCGCCGCGGCCACCAGGGGTTGGTGGGTGACGCAAAACACCTGGCGCTGCTTAGCCAGGCGGGCCAGCAGCTCGGCCATGGCTCCGCTCACCCGGCCACTCACGCCCGTATCGATCTCATCGAAAAGCAGGGTGACGTGCTGGTCTGTCGCAGCCAGACAGGTTTTCAGAGCCAGCAGAAAGCGCGACATCTCACCGCCTGAAGCCACCTCAGCCAGGGGCGCCAGGGGCACACCCGGGTTGGCGGAAAACTGAAACTGCACCGCATCGGCTCCCTCCTCCCCGGCTGGCGCTGGTGCAATCGCCACCGCGAAGCGCACATTGGCCAATCCCATCGGCCGCAGCGCCTGCATCAGTTGCTGCTCCAGGGCAGCGGCGGCCTGGCGGCGGGCAGCGCTGAGCGAGGCATTGGCCTGATCGCGAAGCTGGCGGGCTCGCTGCTCCGCCAGCTCCAGGGCCTCCAGGGAAGCTTCACCACCGCCGGGGGCCAGTTGCTGGCGCAGGCGATCGCGCAGGGCGATCAAGCCAGCCAACTCCTGACCATGGCGCCGCTCCAGGGCCTTGAGCTGGGCCATGCGCTCCTGCAGCTCCGCCAAGCTTTCTGGGTCACTATCAAGACCAGATCCGTAGCGATCCAGTTCGCGGGCCAGATCCTGCAAAGCCGCCAAACCATCGCTACAGCAACTGCGCAGCTCACTGACGCCGCCATCTAAGGCCTCCATCTGCAGCAGCTCCTGTTCGCAGGCGGCCAGGTGATCCAGCACCGATGGCGCCTGCTCTGCCCCCTCCTGCAAGCGGCCCAGCAAAACCATCACCCCCTCCTGCAGCCGCACCCCATGGGCGAGGCGGTTTTCCTCGTTTTGGAGCTGCTGACGCTCCTGGGGATCTTGCAGCTGGGCCGCCTCCAGGTCGGCCAGCAGTTGCTCCTGGGCCGCACGCTGCTGCTGTAGCTGGTCCCAGTCGCTGCGGGCCTGCTCCAACGCCGCCGCCGCCTGTTTCCACTGGCGCCAGGCCGCCGCCACCGGCGTCAGCAAAAGCGAAAGGCCTTCACCACCAAAGCGATCCAGCCAGCGGCGCTGCTGACCGGGCCGCGCCAGCTGCTGGGTTTGGCCCTGAACGGTGAGATCGAGCAGCAAGGGCCGCAACTCCTGGATCTGGGCCCGGCTCACCACCACGCCATTAAGCCGATTGCGGCTGCTGAGGCGCTCTTCTGTGAGGCGCCACTCGCGCGATAGCAGCAGTTCGCCCTCCTCAACCTCCAGCTCCTGCTGCTGCAACCAGGCCTGCAAAGGGGGCGAAAGGCTGAAGCTGGCCTCGATCGTGCCGCGCTCAGCGCCGCGGCGCAGCAGCCGGGCGCCGGCGCTGCCCTGGGCCCCACCCAAAAGGGCATCGAGGGCATCAAGCAGGATCGATTTACCTGCTCCCGTCTCACCGGTCAGCACCGTGAAGCCCTCGCTGAAGCTGAGCTCCAGCCGCTCGATCAGGGCGATATTGCTGAGGCGCAGTCCCGTGAGCACGTCGGCCTCCGCTAACCGGACTGGTGTACCGGCCAGACCGTAGCGGCAGTGGGATTCGTTTAGAAGGGGTTTGGTGCGCCTTAGCGGTGCTTTGCCCGCCCAACTCCCATGGATCCCGACAACAACCAAGCCGAGTTGGGTGATTTTCTGGAGGCCGCTGGCCTGCTGAGCTACGACCCGGCCGCCATCACCCGGATTTACACCGGCCACCCGCAACGGCTATTCCGGCGCCTGTGGCAAACCCTGGTGCCAATCGGGCTCTATCTACTTGGGGTGGGCTTTGACTGGCTCACCGGGCGGCTCAAGGCGACGGAGGTAGCCAGGTCCCGCGCCAAGGAGGCAGCGGATCTAGTGGCTTCGCTAGGCCCCGCTTTCATCAAAGCCGGCCAGGCCCTCTCCACCCGGCCCGACATCGTGCCACCGCTGCTGCTGGAGGAACTTGCCCAGCTGCAAGACCAGCTGCCGGGCTTCGACTCCGCCCTGGCGATGGCCTGCATCGAAGAGGACCTGGGCGCTGCAGTACTCGACATCTACGAGCAACTTGACGCCGAGCCGATCTCGGCCGCTTCGCTGGGCCAGGTGCATAAGGGCGTGCTCAAGGGGGGTCAGGCGGTGGCCGTAAAGGTGCAGCGCCCGGGCCTGCGGGAGCAAATCACGCTCGACCTCTACATCGTGCGCAACATCGCTTCCTGGCTTAACCAAAACGTCGGCCTGATCCGCTCCGACCTGGTGGCCCTGATCGATGAACTGGGCAAGCGGGTGTTTGAGGAGATGGACTACTTCAACGAAGCCGCCAACGCCGAGCGCTTCGCCGAATTACACGCCCACAATCCCCGTATCACCGTTCCCCGCATCTACCACCAGGCCACTAGCCGCCGGGTGCTCACGATGGAATGGATGGAGGGGGTGAAGCTCACCAATCTCGAAGCGGTGCGCGGCATCGGCGTAGACCCCGACGACATGGTGAACGTCGGTGTTAACTGCAGCCTGCAGCAATTACTGGAGCACGGCTTTTTCCACGCCGACCCCCACCCCGGCAACCTGTTGGCGATGGCGGATGGCCGGCTCGCCTACCTCGACTTCGGCATGATGAGCGAGGTGAGCCGCGAATCGCGCACCGGCCTGATTCAGGCGGTTGTGCACCTGGTAAATCGCAGTTTCGGCAAGCTGAGTAAGGATTTCGTCAGCCTGGGCTTCCTGGCCGAAGACGTAAATCTCGAGCCGATAGTGCCGGCTTTTGAAAAGGTGTTCGGTCAAGCGATCGAGCAGGGAGTAAGCCGCATGGATTTCAAGGCGGTCACGGATGACCTTTCCGGCGTGATGTATCGCTTCCCCTTCCAGGTACCGCCCTACTACGCCCTAATCATCCGCTCGCTGGTGACCCTGGAGGGAATCGCCCTCAGCGTTGATCCCGAGTTCAAGATCCTTGGCGCCGCCTACCCCTACTTCGCCCGGCGGCTGATGGAAGACCCCGATCCCACCCTGCGCCAGAGCCTCAAGGAGATGCTCTTCGACGGCGAAATCTTCCGCTGGCAACGGCTCGACAACCTGATCGCTAGCGCCTCCCAAGGAGCCCAGCTCGATCTCGAGGGGCTGCTCGATCAGGTGCTGAGCTTTCTTTTCTCAGCCAACGGCGGGCTGCTACGCCAACAGCTGGTAGACGCCATGGTGGGCCGCATGGACGCCATGGCCTGGCAAACCACCCTGCGCATCGGCAAGCGCCTGCCAGAACGGTTCCAACCTCCAGGTTTGCGCCGTCACCGGCTAAGCGAGGCGGCTGAACCGCTGCTCGACCTCGAGCCGGTGCGCCAGTTAATGGGCATACTCAAAGCCCTGCCTGGCTTCGAACCCCAGATGCTGCTGCGCCGCCTGCCACGCCTTGTGGGAGAACCGGAACTACGCCAGATGGGAGTTCAACTAGCCAAGGGTCTGGCCGAGCGCAGCATGGTTCGCCTAGTGCGAGATGTGCTCGTCGCCGCCTGAATTTGAAAGCAATCGCCGTAGGCTTATCGCCATGCAAATAGCGTCGTTAGGCCGTAAACGTCAGGCCCTTGTTGCCATCGCCCTGGGCCTGAGCCTGGTCGTTCCCTGGCCTGCGGTCAGCCTGCCGCCAGCTAGTGCTGCTGAAAACCTGGTGTTTGTGAGCGGTGCCTTTCGCCGCTCCATCGCCGTTGCAGACCTGGAGCATCTGGCTAAGACCGGCCAAGCCCGAGGCCTGCTAGCAGATGTTTTGAGCTTCAGCCGCCAAAATCCCCAGGAAATCGCCAAGCTGCTGAATCAGTCGGTGAGCCTGCCGGTAAGCCTGGTGAGCAGGCTGCTCAACACCCGAATCGGCGAGGCAATCCTGCAGCGCCTGTCTGTAATCGTGTTTCCGCTCAAGGCATCCCAGGCCGGGATTCCAGCCATGCGCTCGGCCATGGTGCTGGGGGTCGTTGAAGGCAACGGTTCGATATCCGCAATTTCTTTCTTGCGCGCTTATCCCGCCCAGCAGATGGAAGTGAGCATCCCCGCCTTGATGAACCTGATCAGCAAAACCAGCTCGATCACCGAGCTGGTGCGCTTCTTCTCCGAATCACCCCTGGATGGGTTGCGGGGCGACGCGCCAGCTGCTGCGCCGTAGATTCACTGAAGTCACTGTCCAAATCGTGTCCTTGCTCCGTTCTCTGCAGCGTTTGAGCAAGGGCCCCTTTGCTGCCCGTCCCACCATGCAGGACTGGCCTGGACTGATCGAGGCCTATCGGCGCTGGCTGCCAGTTTCAGAGCGCACACCCGTAATCACCCTGCGGGAGGGCTCCACACCCCTAATCCCAGCCCCGGTGATCGCCGAACGAATCGGCCGCGGCGTCAAGGTCTATCTGAAATACGACGGCCTCAACCCCACCGGCTCTTTTAAAGACCGGGGCATGACCATGGCGATTTCCAAAGCCAAGGAGGCCGGTTCTGAAGCAGTGATTTGCGCCAGCACGGGCAACACCTCGGCCGCCGCGGCCGCCTACGCCCGCCGCGGCGGTATGCGGGCCTTCGTGCTGATCCCAGATGGCTATGTGGCCCAGGGAAAACTGGCCCAAGCCCTCCTCTACGGCGCCGAGGTGATCGCCATCCAGGGCAACTTCGACAAAGCCCTGGCGATCGTGCAGGAAGTTGCCAACAAATACCCGGTCACCCTGGTTAATTCGGTGAACCCCTACCGATTGCAGGGGCAAAAAACCGCCGCCTTCGAGGTGGTTGATGCCCTTGGTGAAGCGCCGGACTGGCTATGCATCCCGGTTGGCAACGCCGGCAACATCAGCGCCTACTGGATGGGATTCAACGAGTACCTAAAAGAGGGCCATTGCCGCAAGCTGCCCCGAATGATGGGCTTTCAAGCGGCGGGTTCTGCTCCTTTGGTGCTGGGCCACACGGTTGAGCAGCCAGACACCATCGCCACGGCGATCCGCATCGGCAACCCGGTGAATCGCGAAAAAGCCCTAAACGTGCGCAGCGAAAGCGGTGGCAACTTCATGGCCGTCACCGACGCTGAAATCATCGATGCCTACAAGCTGCTGGGAAGCGGCGAGGGCGTGTTCTGCGAGCCAGCTAGTGCCGCCTCGGTCGCAGGCCTGCTCAAGCACCACCAGGAGGTGCCCCAGGGAGCCACGGTGGTTTGTGTGCTCACCGGCAACGGCCTCAAGGATCCAACTACCGCCATCGAAAACAATGACGCCCGTTTCCATACCGGTCTGGAGGCGGACACCGCCAAGGTGGCCGAAGTGATGGGTTTTTAAGCAAGCCCAGACCTCACCCAAGCCCGGGCCTAGCCAAAACCTTCAACCAATCAGCAAAGCGTCTGCTGAACAGCTGGGGAAAAGGCACTAGAAACCGCGGAGAAGCTCTCGGCTTGGCCAAGCTCCCCAATACCAATGTTTTCCACACCTGCTGGAAACGGCGGAAAAGCTGATTTTTACCCCAGCTGGCCCAGGCCAAACCCCAGGGCTGATCCAGATCAAACCCAGCTGCAGCGGAGAGTTTTTCGGTTTTCCCCGGTTTCCTCAACCCCTACTAAAACGGTTTTAATTTCTTTCTTGAGCTTGATCAATCAAACCCTTAGAAGAGCGGAGCAAGACGGATCACCGGCGTTGCGCAATCAGCCGCCCTGTGGAAGCGTGGTGTCACCCTTGATCAAGCCGTCAGGCTTCCCAGCACAAACGCCATGAAGCTGGTCTGCTCCCAGTCTGAACTCAGCTCCAGCCTGCAGCTGGTCAGCCGGGCCGTGGCCAGTCGCCCCACCCATCCGGTGCTAGCAAACGTGCTGCTCACCGCTGATGCGGGCACGGGTCGACTCAGCCTCACCGGTTTTGACCTCAGCCTGGGTATCCAGACGAGCATCAGCGCCAGCGTTGAAACCAGCGGCGCCATCACCCTGCCCGCCCGGTTGTTTGGCGAAATTGTTTCGCGCCTCTCGAGTGATAGCCCGATCACGCTGAATTGCGCTGAGGGTTCCGAGCAGGTGGAGCTCACCAGCCTTTCGGGCAGCTACCAGATGCGGGGCATGCCTGCAGATGATTTTCCTGACCTGCCCCTAGTGCAGAGCGGTACACCGATTCGCCTGGAAGCGGAAGCCCTGGTTAAGGGTCTGCGCGCCACCCTTTTTGCCAGCAGTGGCGATGAAGCCAAGCAACTGCTCACTGGCGTGCACCTGGGCCTTGATCCGGCCGGGCTGGAATGTGCGGCAACCGATGGCCATCGCCTGGCCGTGCTCCGGCTTGCCCATGCGACCGCCTCTGGGCAAAACGAAGCCGAGGAGCCTTTTGCCGTCACCGTGCCAGCTCGCTCGTTGCGGGAGTTGGAGCGTCTGCTCTCAGGACGTCAATCTGAAGAGCCCTTGAGCCTGTTTTGTGATCGCGGCCAGGTGGTGTTCCTTTGGTCTGACCAGGTGCTCACCAGCCGCAGCCTTGATGGCACCTACCCCAACTACCGCCAGCTGATTCCAGAGAGCTTCACGCGCACGATCAACCTCGAGCGCCGCGCTCTGGTTTCGGCCCTTGAGCGAGTGGCTGTGCTTGCTGACCAGCACAACAATGTCGTCAAGCTCAGTGCCGAGCCCGCCACCGGTCAAATATTGATTCAGGCTGATGCCCAGGACGTGGGCAGTGGTTCTGAAGGACTCGCTGCCACCATTGAGGGTGAAGCGATTCAGATTGCCTTCAACGTGCGCTACTTGCTCGATGGTCTCAAGGCCATGGCCTGTGATCGGGTGCTGTTGCAGTGCAACGCCCCCACCACGCCGGCGATTTTGACTCCTGCGGAAGGGGATCAATTCACCTACTTGGTGATGCCCGTTCAGATCCGCAGCTGACGGTGGCTCCCCTTCCGGAGCAGGTGCTGCTGAGTGATTTGCTGCGCCGGCATGTCCGCTGCGATCAGGGGCTCGATCACGGTGCGGGCGTGCAGGTGTGGATGCATCCCCCTGTGCATCGGGTGTTGGGTTGGGTTTCAAAACCGTCGGCTTTTGGCAATCGCCGCCAGGTGTGGCGTCTCAACCAGTTGCGAGGCATTTCTGAGCTGGAAGCACTTGTGCAAGGTGAACCAGCTGAAACCGACCTTGGTGTGTTGGAGAAGCTGCCGACCTTGATCGATGCGGCTGTGCTGGATCGCCGCCAGCAACCGATCGGCACCTTGGCTGATGCCGCCATCGAGTTGCGTAGTGGCCGTATTCGCCACTATTTGGTGAGTCGCAGTGATCCACGCCTGCCGGGCAGTAGCCGTTGGCGATTGAGCTTGGATCGCCTGCTGGATCAACAGCCCGGCCAGGTGCTCACCGCGCTGGAGAGCATCGACGACCTGCCCCTAGCCCGGGCAAGTGTGCGGCAAGAGTTTTTGCGTCGTTCAAGGCGGTGGCGCGATCAGGTGCAGGAGGCGGGCAACCGATTTGAGGAGAGGCTGGAGGGCTGGCTTGAGGAGCCGCCCTGGCAGGAGCCGGAGGGGTTAGATCAGCCCTACGAAACCGATGCACCCCCTCGCCGCCGCCGTTCTGGACCGCCTGCTGATGATGAAGATCCCTGGATTTGAACCTCGCGTAGACCAGTTCCAGTTGCTGTGAGGCCCGCTCGGCGAGACTGCAGTGATCTTGCCCAGCTGCACGTGGTTGCCGCCTCTTTCGAAGCACCGGCCTATTCGGTTCCCGATGCCCTCAAGAAGGAGAACCTCAGCCAGGCCGACTACGACGAGATCTGTCGTCGGCTCGGCCGCGCTCCCAACCGCGCTGAGTTGGGCATGTTTGGGGTGATGTGGTCGGAGCACTGCTGCTACCGCAACTCGCGGCCGCTGCTGCAGGGCTTCCCGACCACCGGCCCGCGCATCCTGGTGGGCCCTGGCGAGAATGCAGGCGTGGTTGATCTGGGTGAAGGCCAGCGCCTGGCCTTCAAGATCGAGAGCCACAACCACCCCTCGGCCGTGGAGCCGTTCCAGGGCGCGGCCACCGGCGTGGGCGGCATTCTGCGCGACATCTTCACCATGGGCGCCCGGCCGATCGCCCTGCTCAATGCCCTGCGCTTCGGTCCCTTGGAGGACGAGCGCAACGTGGGTCTGATGGAGGGCGTGGTGGCAGGCATCGCCCACTACGGCAACTGCGTGGGCGTGCCCACCGTGGGTGGGGAGGTGGCGTTTGACCCCAGCTATTCCGGCAACCCCTTGGTGAACGCCATGGCCCTGGGGCTGATGGAAACCGAGGAGATCGTCTGCTCCGGTGCTGAAGGAGTGGGTTACCCCGTGGTCTATGTGGGCAGCACCACCGGCCGCGACGGCATGGGCGGCGCCAGCTTTGCCTCCGCTGAGCTCACCGAGGCCTCCCTGGATGATCGCCCCGCCGTGCAGGTTGGCGATCCCTTCCTTGAGAAGGGACTGATCGAGGCCTGCCTGGAGGCCTTCCAGAGCGGTGATGTGGTGGCGGCTCAAGATATGGGCGCCGCCGGCCTCACCTGCAGCTGCTCGGAGATGGCTGCCAAGGGGGGGCTGGGCATTGAGCTGGATCTCGACCGCGTGCCCGCCCGCGAGGCCGGCATGACCGCCTACGAGTTTTTGCTGAGCGAATCCCAGGAGCGGATGTTGTTTGTGGTCAAGCCCGGCACGGAGCAGGCGCTGATGGCGCGCTTTACGCGCTGGGGGCTGCAGGCAGCAGTGGTGGGCCGGGTGCTGGAAGACAACATCGTGCGGGTGCTGCAGCACGGCCAGGTGGCGGCCGAGGTGCCCGCCAGCGCCCTGGCGGACGACACGCCGATCAACCACCACACATTGCTGAGCGAGCCGCCTGCTGAGATCCAGGCCCACTGGCGCTGGAGCGAGACCCAGTTACCAGCTGAGTTGCCTTTCAGCTGGGATGGGGCCCTGCTGGCCCTGCTTGATGACCCCACCATCGCCTCCAAGCGCTGGGTATACCGCCAGTACGACCACCAGGTGCAGGCCAACACCGTGGTGCCCCCCGGCGGCGCCGATGCGGCCGTGGTGCGGCTGCGGCCCCAGCAGGGCGAGGGCGCCATGGCGGCAGCCAGCCGTGGCGTGGCGGCGGTGGTGGACTGCCCCAACCGCTGGGTATCCCTCGATCCCGAGCGCGGCGCCATGGCGGCGGTGGCCGAGGCGGCCCGCAACCTCAGCTGCGTCGGCGCCGAGCCCTTGGCCGTGACGGACAACCTCAATTTCCCCTCGCCGGAAACCCCCACCGGCTACTGGCAGCTGGCGATGGCCTGCCGCGGCCTTTCGGCCGCCTGCAGCGCCCTGGATACCCCTGTCACCGGCGGCAACGTCTCCCTCTACAACGAGACCCGCCTGCCCGATGGCCGCATGCAGCCGATCCACCCCACCCCCGTGGTGGGCATGGTGGGCCTGGTGCACAACCTTGAGCACGTGCGCGGCCAGGCCTGGCGCCAGGCCGGCGACGCCATCTGGCTGCTGGGGGTGCCTTTGGAAACAGGTGAGGCTCCCGCCGATCCCCGCTTGAGCCTGGCCGGCAGCAGCTATCTGGAGCTGCTGCATGGAGCCGTCACGGGGCGGCCGCCCGAGATTGATTTGGTTCTGGAGCGTTCGGTTCAGGTCTTCCTGCGCCAAGCGATTGGCCAGGGCTTGGTGGCCTCCGCCCACGACCTCAGCGATGGCGGCCTGGCGGTGGCTGCGGCCGAGTGCTGCATCGCCACCATGGCATTAATACCTCTGGGGGCTGAGCTGGAGATCACGGCCAGCAGCGCCCGACTGGATCGGCTGCTGTTTGCCGAGGGTGGTGCCCGCATTCTGGTGAGCGTGCCCGCCGATCAGGATGCCGCCTGGCAGCAGGCTCTGGCGTTGGCTGCAGTGCCGGCAGAGCGGCTTGGCGCGGTTACAGCTGCTACCAGCCTGGTAATTCGCCAAGCAGGCCAACCTTTGCTTGAGCAGAGCCTGGCGGCATTGGAGGCCTGCTACGAGCAGGCCATCCCGCGGCGAATGGGCGAGGGCGCTCGTGCAGAATGAAATTTCACCGTGACTGTTGATGGGCCTGTGCTGGTGATGCGTCCGGACAAGCCCGAGGAAGCCTGCGGCGTCTATGCCGTGCTGGCGCCGGGGCAACCGGTGGCCAACCTCACCTACTTCGGTCTATACGCCCTGCAGCATCGGGGCCAGGAATCAGCCGGTATCGCCGTGTTTGATGCAGAGCGCAAGGTGCGCCTGCACAAGGACATGGGCCTGGTGAGCCAGGTGTTTGATCAGGCCGTGCTGGAGCGCCTCACTGGCGATCTAGCTATCGGCCACAACCGCTATTCCACCACCGGCAGCAGCAAGGTTTGCAACGCCCAGCCGGTGGTGCTCAACACCCGCATTGGTCCTTTCGCCCTTGCCCATAACGGCAATTTGGTCAACGCAGCCGAGCTCCGCCACGACCTGGCGTCCATTGCCAGTGAGCTCACCTCCACCACCGACTCCGAACTGATCGCTTTTGCGATTCAGCAGGCCGTGAACCGGGGCCTGGATTGGGATGGGGCGATTAGGGCCGCTGCCGAGTGCTGTCGCGGTGCCTTCAGCCTGGTGATCGGCACCACTGATGGCCTTTTCGCTCTCCGGGATGGCCATGGTATTAGGCCTTTGGTGTTTGGTCATATCGGTGAAACGCAGCAAGCCCAGTGGGTGGTGAGCAGTGAGTCGTGCGGGCTAGACATCATTGGAGCCGCCTTTGATGGCGATGTGGAGCCCGGCGAAATCATCCATTTCCGTCCAGGCCAAGCCGAACCCAGCCGCAGCCGTTGGTGCGAGCAGCCCACCAAGCTGTGCGTCTTCGAGATGATCTATTTCGCCCGGCCAGATAGCCGCTTTTTCGGCGAATCCCTCTACAGCTACAGGGTGCGAATTGGCGAGGCCCTGGCCCGTGAAACACCGGTAGAAGCCGACATAGTCATCGGCGTTCCCGATTCTGGTATTCCGGCGGCGATTGGCTACTCCCAGCTCAGCGGTATCCCGTTTGCTGACGGCCTGATCAAGAACCGCTATGTGGGCCGCACCTTCATCCAGCCCACCCAGGCGATGCGGGAGGCCGGCATCAGGGTGAAGCTCAACCCCCTGCCAGATGTGCTCGCCGGCAAGCGCGTCGTGGTGATCGACGATTCAATCGTGCGGGGCACCACCAGTCGCAAGTTGGTGCAAGCCCTGCGGGATGCCGGCGCCACCGAGGTGCACATGCGAATTAGTTCGCCGCCAGTAACCCATCCCTGCTTCTACGGCATCGATACCGACACCCAGGACCAGTTGATTGCTGCTCGCCTCACCCTGGAAGAAATCGCCGCCCACCTTGGCGTCGATTCACTCGCTTACCTGAGCAAGCAGGGCATGGTGGATGCGGCCCATGCCAATTCCGCCCACTTCTGCACCGCCTGCTTTGACGGTGCCTATCCCATCGAAATGGATGAGCAGGTGAGCTCCAGCAAGCTGATGCTCGAGCCGGCTGGCATCGCTGCCAAGGTGCTGCAAAAGCTCTAAGGGCTGCTTGGTTGCCCTGGCAGTTAATTGATAGGCAGTTAGTTGATAGTCAGTTAATTGATTGGCAGTTAGTTGATAAGAGGAATCAGTTCTTGAATTTGCTGTCCTTGGGGCAGCTTCAGGTTGATGCCAGTGCCGCTGGTGTCTTCGCTCTCCAGCTCGTTTAAGTCGATGCGGCAGCTCCAGCCCTTATCAGTCAGTAGTCCCAGCACGGCGCTTCCAACCGCAGCACTGGTTGGGCTTTGCAGGTCGACCAGGTAATCGCCCCGCTCCTGCAGCCGCAGGCCGATCTGCCCCATGTCGCCTCGCTGACAAGGCCGCAGGCTCGACACCAGCAGCCGCTTCAGTTGCCCACTGGCGGTGGCCACCACCACTGTGCTTTGGTTTGCGCCGGTGGTTTCCGTTTCCGCTGCAGTCAGGCAGGCGGCACCCACCAGCTGCTCACCTGGCAACAGGCGCATTAGTAGGGGGCCTTGGGCAGCGCGCCCCATCAGGGGCAGCTGGGTTTCGTCCAGGCTTAGCCGCAGCACGCGGCCAGTGCTGGTAGCCACTATCAAGGTGTCTCCTTCCTGGCCGGCCACCACCCGCTGCAGGGTAACGCCCTCCTTGAGCTTGAGCACGGTGGTGGCCCGGCCAGACAGTTCCTGAAACTCCTCAATTGGCAGACGTTTGAAACGCCCGTCGCTGCTTAGGAGTCCCAGGCTGCCTTGGCGGGGTAGGGGAAGCACCTGCACTACCGCTTCGCCTTCGATGCTGTCGGGTAGGAAGCGCTCCAGCTTCCCCGGCTGCTGGCCAGCGAATTCCCAGCGCAGCAAGGCCACCCGGCCACTACCCGTGAAGGCCAGCAGCAGCGGTTGCTCGCTGATCGGCAGGATCAGCCGGGCTGGTGCCGGATGCTCTCCTAGTTGGATGGGTTCATCCAGGTGCAGGCGCCCCAGCATCTGGGCGCTGAGGATTTTCACAGCTCCATCGGCCTGGATCAGTAGCCGGCTTTCCGGGGCCAGGGCGCCAAAGGCTTGCTGGCGCTGCAGTTCGGCGTTGGGGCGGATGGCTGCAGCTCGCTGGGCCACCAGGGCATCGCCGCCCTCCACCAGCCGGGTGCGCCGGGGCGTGGCAAAGCGCTTGCGCAGGGCTTTGAGTTCGGCCACCAGGGTGTCGAGCAGCACGGTGCGGTCGTCCAGCAGGTGGCGCAGCCGCTCGCGTTCCACGGCCAATTCGGCAGCTTCCTTGAGCAGGCTTTCCTGTTCAAGGCCCGTGAGGCGCCGCAGCGGCATCGACAACACCGCATCGGCCTGACGCTCGCTCAGGTCGAGTTGCACCTGCAGGGCCGCCCGGGCACTGGCGGCATCGGGGGCCGCGGTGATCAGGGCGATCACCTGCTGCAGGGCATGGAGCGCCTTTATTAGGCCCTCCACCACCTCCAGGCGGTCTTCGCAGCGCTTGAGGGCGTGGCGTGTGCGGCGGATCAGGGTCAGTTCCCGGTAGTCCAGGAATTCCTGCAGCAGGCGCCGCAGGTTCAACTGCACCGGCTGGCCGTTTACCAGGGCCAGCATGATGGCGCCAAAGTTGCTTTGCAGGGCGGTACGGCGCTGCAGGTCGGCCAGCACGGTTTCGGCGTTGGCGTCGCGGCGGAGTTCAACTACCACCCGCATGCCTTCACGGTCGCTTTCGTCGCGGATATCGGCGATGCCGCCAATCTTGCCGTCGTTTACCTGCTCAGCCAGTTTCTCGATCCAGCCGGCTTTGCTGAGCTGGTAGGGCAGCTCGGTGATCACCACGGCGCCGCGGCGATGGCGTCCCTTTCCGGGCTGTACCTCCTCGATGTGGGCGACGCCCCGCATCGGGATGCTGCCGCGGCCCACGAGGTAGGTATCGCGGACCCCTTGCCCCACCAGCACCTCGCCGCCGGTGGGAAAGTCTGGGCCGGGCACTAGCTCCAGCAGCTTTTCGTCGCTTAGCTCCGGTTTGTGCACCAAGGCGATTAGGGCATCCACCACCTCGCCCAGGTTGTGGGGCGGGATGTTGGTGGCCATGCCCACGGCGATACCGGTGCAGCCATTTAGCAGCAGGAAGGGCAGCTGGGCTGGCAGCACCGTCGGCTCCTGCTGCGAGCCATCGAAGTTGGCCGCGAAGTCAACGGTGTCGGCGCCGATTTCATCCAGCAGCGCTTCGTTGGCGATCGGAGCCAGGCGGGTTTCGGTGTAGCGCATCGCCGCCGGGGGGTCGTCGTCCACGGAGCCGAAGTTGCCGTGGCCATCCAGCAGGGGATGGCGGCTGGCGAAGGTTTGCACCTGGCGCACCAGGGCGTCGTAGACGGCCTGATCACCATGGGGGTGGTACTTGCCGAGTACGTCGCCGACGACCCGGGCGCATTTCCGGTATGGGCGATCCGGGGTGAGCCCCAGCTCGTGCATCGCAAACAGGATTCGGCGCTGCACTGGCTTGAGCCCGTCGCGTGCATCCGGCAGGGCCCTGCCAACGATCACGCTCATGGCGTATTCGAGGTAGGACCGCTGCATCTCCAGGTGCAGCGCAATCGGTTCGATGCGGGCGTCGTTGCCCGGTCCGATGGATTCGCCTGATCGCTCCTCGGCCATCCGGTGTTGGGGTCTGGGGCAGCAAGCTGGGGCTCAGCCTACAGATGATGTCCAGGGCTCCCCAACTACTCCTCGTCGCTGCTTTCGCCCTCCGGGCTGGCATTGGCAAGGGCCCGATCCACCACGGGTTTGAGTTCGGCCAGCTTGAAGAGTTCGGCGGTGGTGCTGCGCAGCTTCGGTCCCCAGAGCTGGTCCTTCTGGTGGCTGTCGAGCACGTAGTTGGGTTCGGTGTCGAGGGCCTTGCCAACCAATTCGACAGCTTCGCTGCGATTTTCCGGACCATTGGCAAACAGACTGGCGGCCAGGGCCAGGGTTGGTTCAGCCGCATCTGGCTTGATCTTCAACACCTCGCGCCAGCGGCTGATGGCCGCCTTTTTATTGCCCTGCTCGAACAACACCAGCCCCTGGTTGTTGAGGGCTTCCCAGAAGCCTTTGCGCAGGGAAGAGGCCCGCTCAAAGGCAGCCAAGGCTTGGCCGCTCTGGCCTAGCAGGATGTGGGCGTTGCCCAGGTCGAAATAGGCGCCGGCGTTGCGCTTGTCCAGTTTCAGGCCCTGTTCCAACAGGCCGATGGCCTCATTGGGTTTGCCGGCCCGTAGGGCTAGGGAACCCTCGGCAAACCAGATCCCAGGGTTGCTTGGATCGAGTTTCTTGGCCTTGGCCAGTGATATACCGGCCTGTTCCAGCTGGTTGCTGCGCAGCTGGGCCTCAGCCAGCAACACCCAGCCGCGGGGATCTTCTGGTAGCAGCTGCACCGTCAGGGCAGCCAGCCTGGCGGCGTCCCTGGCTTGACCAAGTCGCAGCAGCCGGGCCGCCGCCTGGGCGATGCCCAGACCGGCAGCTTCGAGTTCCTGACGTTGGGGCACGTACACGTAGGGCACCAACGCCCGGGCGGGCAGCCCCGCTGTCAGCAGCAGCCCGAGGGCAGCGGGCAGCAGGGCAGTTCTGAAATCAGGGCGCGACCAGCGCGGAGCCATTACGGGGAGACGGGTTTGGCCAGCCTAGGCAGTGCCGCTCCGGCTGGCCCGCAGGTTGCGCCGCCACATCCAGGGTTTGAGTCGGCGCAGGGCCGAGGCTCGCAGCTTGGTATCCCAGTCGGCGTCGCTCCACCCCAGGGCTTCCTCGGCCTGCAGGTTCAGCAGCCAGGGCCGGGGTTGTAGATCCGCGTCTTCACTGCTTTGCAGCGGCTGTTGATTCCAGGGACACACGTCCTGGCAGATGTCGCAGCCGGCGACCCAGCCCTCCAATTTGCTGGTGATCGCTTGCGGCAGTTCGGGATCGCGGTTTTCGATGGTGTGAAAGGCCAGGCAGCGGCGGCTGTCCACCACGAAGGGCTCGGTGATGGCGCCGGTGGGACAGGCCGGCAGGCAGCGGCTGCAGCTGCCGCAAAGGGTTGTGGCGGCAGCATCGGCAGGCAGCTCCAAGGTGGTGAGCAGGTGGCCCAGCAGTAGCCAGGAGCCACGCTCGCGATTGATCAGATTGCCGTTTTTGCCAATCCAGCCCAGGCCGGCCTGCTCGGCCCAGGCCTTATCCATCAGCGGTGCACTGTCGACGCAGGCCCGCCAACCCACCCCAGGCACCTGCTGCTCCAACCAGCGACCCAGCTGGCGCAGGCGGCCATCGATCACCCGGTGGTAGTCCCGCCCCCAGCCGTAGCGGGCCACCTTGAGCGCCCCCGGTGCCCGATCGGCCTCCACGTAGTAGTTGAGGCCCACCGCCAGTAGGCTGCGCACCCCGGGCAGTAGCTGCTCCACCGCGCGCCGGCGCGGGTCGGCCATCCAGGCCATGTCGGCTTGATAGCCCGCTGCAAGCCAGCGCTCCAGGGCCGCCGTGCGCAGCTCTAGGCGCTCTCCGGCTGGTACGGCGGCGAGGCCCACCGGGTCAAACCCAAGCTGCTGGGCTTGCTGTTTTAGACGGAGTGCAAGGTCGTGGTGGGCGTGCAGCGTCATCGCCCGTACAGTTGCGCCGTTGTCTAAATCTGCCGCGAGACCCTTCTGTGAGCACTGCTTCCTTCGGCCGCCTGGGCCACCTGTTGCGTTGGCTCGGCCTCACCTTGGTCGTGTTGCTTGCCCTGCAGTTGCTGGTGCTCCTGGGCTCTTGGAACTGGGCTGAAGAGGGATATCGCCAGCTGCTGATGGATCGACTGGTTAGCCAGTCGCCGATGGCTTTAGTCGGTTTGCTTCTGATGCTATTCGGCAGTCGCCTCGACCATCCCGCCGCTGGCCGCACCCCGCTGCGCTGGCTTGTGGCTGTAGTGAGCATCCTGCTGGCCCTTGCCTTGGTTGTGGCGGTGCCGGTTTCAATCAGCGGCGACCGCAGCCTCTCCGAACAGGCAGATCAGCAGCTGGCTGCGCGCAAGGGTCAACTGGCTATGGCCCGCGCCCAAATGGACAATCCCCAGGTCATCGACCAATTGATTGCCCAGGCGGCCCAGGCTGGTCAGATCCCCGCTGATGCCACTCCGGAGCAGCAGCAGGCGGCTGCTAAGAGTTTCATGCAGCGCCAGTTGCAGCAGGCTGAAGATCAGCTTCAGCAGCAACAGCGCGCTCGCGATCTCACGGTCAACCAGCGTCGCTACGGCGGCACCGGCACAGCAGTGGTACTGGCTATCGGCTTCGTGCTTTTGGCCTTAGTGGCCCTGCTGTGAGGCCGGCTGGCTAAGTTGAAAGCAGATTGCTGCAGGCCGGATCTCCGGATTGTCACTTGGTTCAATCCAGCCCCAGATCGGATCAGCCCCTAGGGGATCGGCTTCAATCCGATCTCAAGAACGATTTGATCGCTGGTTTGCTGGTGGTGATTCCACTGGCAACCACGATCTGGTTGGGCACCACGGTCAGCCGTTTCGTGCTGGCGTTTCTCACTTCTATCCCTAAGCAGTTCAATCCCTTCAATACCCTCAATCCGGTGTTGCAGGAGCTGATCAACCTGGGCGTTGGTCTACTGGTGCCCCTGCTCGGCATCCTGTTGATCGGCCTGATGGCCCGCAACATTGTTGGTCGCTGGCTGCTTGAGTTTGGCGAAGGGACTCTGCTGCGCATCCCCCTAGCTGGCTCGGTTTACAAAACCCTCAAGCAATTGCTGGAAACCTTCCTCCAGGGCAACTCCAGCAAGTTTCGTCGGGTCGTGCTGGTGGAGTATCCCCGCGAGGGTCTCTACGCCCTGGGCTTTGTGACTGGCGCGATCGGCTCTGCCCTGCAGGCAGGCTTCACAGAGCCCATGCTGAGTGTGTTCATTCCCACTGCGCCGAATCCAACCACCGGCTGGTACACCGTTGTGCCAGAGGGTTCTGTTAAGGATCTCGAGATCTCGGTGGAGGATGCTTTCCGCACAATCATTTCCGCCGGCATCGTCAACCCCGACGAGCGCTCCACCCCGAATCGCAGCTTTTCCAGCCTGCTGGCCCAGCTACGCACCCCCCAACTTTCCTGAGGCAGAACCCACCTGATGCAGAGCCGCACCCTCTCCCGTGAACTGGCCCTGCTGATGCTTGGTCAGACCAGTGATCGCGGCTCGTCTGCCCCGGCCTTACCAACTGGCATGGAGGGCCTGTTGCAGCAGGTGCTCGCCACCCTCAGCCAGGACGTGCGTGAGTCGTTGGATCGCTCCGCCGAAGACTTGCAGGCCGCCCAGCAGCAACTGCTTGATAGCGAGTTGCAGGAGCAGGGTGAGCAGCAGTTGCCCCGGGTGCGCCAGCACCTCAACGCCGGCCTGGTCGCGGCTGAACAGGCCCTTAACCGCCTTTCTGCAAGCCTGGAGTTGCCCCGGCTGCTTATGCTGGCCGACCAAGAAGAGGTGCGCCTAGGTGCCATCGCCCGGGTCGAGGCCGTGCTGCGCGACCGTCAGGCGATCGATGAGCGGCTGGATCGGGTGATGGAGGGATGGCGTCTTACTCGCCTGCCCCGCATCGATCGGGACATCCTGCGGCTGGCAGCCGTAGACCTCGAGAGCTTCCGCACCCCACCTGCCGTGGCCTGTAATGAAGCTGTGGAGTTAGCCAATCGCTATAGCGATGAGCAGGGCCGCCGCATGATCAACGGGGTGCTGCGGCGCTTTACGGCAGCTCGTTCCGCGGCGGAGGCCTGAGCAAGCCATGGTTTACGACTGGTTTAATCGCACCGGCCCATCCCCAGCTGAACCATCAGCAACCCCGCCGCCAGCTTCTGAGCAGGTTTCGGGTCAGGGTCCAGAACAGGCTCAAGAACAGCCTGTTGAGGTTTCCTCCGATCCCAACGCTGAGGCGCTGGAATGGGCTCGCCAGGCCTACGCCCGCCTCAAGGCTCAGCAGGAGGAGCAAAAGCGGCGGCAGCTTGAGCCCGAATCTGCCCCTGAGCTCCCTCTTCCAGATTCTGTACAGCCTGTACTGATTAATACCCAGCAGAGCGAACAGGGTCTTGAGCAGGATCCTCAGCAGGTTGCCCAACCGGCTACTCCAGTGGCCGCGCCCCTTTCCCTGCTGGAGCAGGCAGCGGCCCAGCGGGCCGAACGCCAACAGGCGATCACGGCGCCAGAGGCTCCCGCCCTTGAAGCGCCTGCAGCGCCCGAACTAGCTGAGCCCAGCTTGGGCGCTTTCGACGCCACCTTCACCTGGTCGGCTGAGGTACTCGCCGCCCAGGGCAAGCGGGTTGATCAGGTTTCGCTTGAGGAGATCGACTGGCTCACTCGTTTGCGCCAGGGCCTCGAGAAGACCCGCCAGGGCTTGGTCACCCAGCTGCTCGACAACCTGGGTGATGACCCGCTTACGCCCGAGGTGGTTGATGGTCTGGAAACCACCCTGCTGCGGGCAGACGTTGGGGTGGAGGCCACCGACCGGGCCCTTGGCGCCCTGCGCCAGCGGCTCAATCAGGAGGTGGTGGATCCCGCCGAGGGCCTGCGCTTCCTTAAGGAGCAGCTGCGCGCCATCCTCGACCAACCGATCGAGGCCAGTGGCCAGCCCCTGCTAGCCCCCCGCCGCGAGCAGCTCAACGTATGGTTGTTGGTGGGGGTAAACGGCGTGGGCAAGACGACCACGCTCGGCAAGCTGGCCAACTTGGCGGTGCGCAGCGGCTACAGCTGCTTGATCGCTGCTGCTGATACTTTCCGGGCCGCGGCGGTGCAGCAGGTGCAGGTGTGGGGTGAGCGCAGCAAGGTGCCGGTGATCTCCAATCCCAGCGCCAATGCCGATCCAGCGGCAGTCGTCTACGACGCCATCGGTGCTGCCCAGGCCAAGGGCACTGAGCTGGTGCTGGTGGATACGGCTGGCCGCCTGCAGACCAAGCACAACTTGATGGAGGAGCTCAGCAAGGTGCGCAGGATTGTCGACAAGCTGGCGCCAGAGGCGGTGGTGGAGTCGCTTTTGGTGCTGGATGCCAGCCAGGGTCAGAACGGCCTGCGTCAGGCCATGGCTTTTGCCAAGGCCGCCGGACTAACCGGCGTGGTTCTCACCAAGCTCGATGGCAGCGCCCGTGGTGGTGTGGCCCTGGCCGTCGCCTCTGAAGCCGGGCTGCCAATCCGTTTCATTGGCGCTGGTGAGGGTATTCGCGACCTGCGCCCCTTTAACAGCTTTGAGTTTGTTGAGGCCTTGCTGGCTCGCTGAGGTCCTGCTTGCCCAGGCAGGTAGGGCACTTGCCCGCGTCGCCGCTATCTTGCGAAACCGCTGCGGCCGCACCGTGCCCAATCGGTGAGCAACAAGCCGCCCCCCCATCCGGTTTCTCCCCAGGGTCCGGCCCTGTTGTCGGCTGCAGCCTCGTTGCGTCAACTGCTCGACAGCCTCAGCCGGGAGCAGCGGCGCAACCAGGAGCTGTTGGCTTCCCTGGCTTTTGCCCTGCGCAGTTTCACTAATTTGGGTCGCTTTCTGGAGCTGGTGCCGCTGGTGGCGGCCCGGCTGGTGGAAGCCGAGGGGGCAGTGCTGGTGGTATTCCACGAGGATGGCCGCCTCTGGCGCGAGTATCTGCAGGCCACGCCTGCCGAGCCCTGCGCCGAGCTGGTGCGCCAGCTGGCGGCGTTGGTGGATGGGGATTTGGCAGCTCTCAGCGGTGATGCGGCTGTGGCGGCCTTGCTTGATCAGCGGGTGGGCCGGTTGCTGGGCGAAGCCCAGGTGGTTGCCACATCGGTGGTTTCCCGCAGCCTCCAGCGAGGCCGCCTCTACATCTTCAGCAATCGGCAGGGCTTTGCCTGGAGCGAGGTGCATCGCCGCCACCTGCAGCTGGTGGCCGACCTTGCCGCCGTGGCTCTGGAAAACGAGGCCCTGCTCCAGACCATGCGGCGCCACGAGCGGCTCGATCGCCAGCTCAGCATCGGTGCTGAAATCCAGGCCCAGCTGCTGCCGGACCACTGTCCGGTGATCGATGGCGTTGAGCTGGCCGCCCGCTGCCGCCCCGCCTTCCAGGTGGGCGGTGACTATTACGACTTCATCCCCACCCGGCCCCAGCTGCTGGGCCGCCGCCGCGAACAGGCCCGCTGGGCGCTGGTGATGGGCGATGTGATGGGCAAGGGCGTGCCGGCAAGTCTGCTGATGACCATGCTGCGCGGCATGTTGCGGGCCGAGGTGCTGAGCGGCCACTCCCCCGAGCGCATCCTTCACGACCTCAACCAGCTGGCCCAGGAAGACCTGGCCCAGTCGCACCGGTTTGTGACCCTCTTTTATTCCGATTACGACCCCCGCACCCACCTGCTGCGCTACGCCAATGCGGCCCACAATCCGCCGTTGATCTGGCGGCGCCAGCGCAACCAGGTGGAGCGCCTTGATGCCCCAGGTCTGCTGATTGGTTTGCAGAGCGAAGCCGATTACGGCCTTGAGCAGATCGTGCTGGAGCCAGGCGATGTGCTGCTCTATTACACAGATGGGGTGACTGAGGCCACCGGCTTCAGCGGCGAGCGCTTCGACGAGGAGCGGTTGGTGCTTCAGCTGCAGGCGGCCTGCCGCTCCGGCATCGGCGCTCAGGGGATTCTCGACCAGCTGTTTGCCCGGCTGGATCGCTTTGTGGGGGCAGACCGGCAGCTCGACGATGACGCTTCGATGGTGGTGCTGAAGGTCAAGGAGGAGCTGATGCTGCCCTCCCTGCCAAGCTGATTCCCTGCCTAGCGCCGCCCACCGAGCCCCGAATGGCTGTTGATTCCACCGCGTCTACCTGGAGCCAGCGTTTCGAGCAGGGCCTGCATCCGGCGATCGAGCGCTTCAACGCTTCGATCGGTTTTGATATCACCCTGCTGCAGCAAGACCTGGACGGCTCCATCGCCCATGCCCGCATGTTGGGCAGTTGCGCTGTGATCAGCGAGAGCGAGGCGGCCCAGTTGATCGAGGGCCTGGAGAATGTGAGAGCTGAGGCAGCCAGGGGCGAGTTCAACCCCGGCCTGGAGGCTGAAGATGTGCACTTCGCCGTTGAGCGGCGTCTGATTGAGTTACTCGGCCCCCTGGGCAAGAAACTGCACACCGGCCGCAGTCGCAACGACCAGGTGGGCACCGACCTGCGCCTGTGGCTACGCGGCCAAATTGATGCCATTGATGGGGGCTTGCTGCGCTTCGAGCGGGCCCTGCTGGCTCAGGCTGAGCTGCACAGCACGGTCTTAATCCCCGGCTACACCCACCTGCAGCGGGCCCAGCCGGTGTGTCTGGCCCACCACCTACTGGCCTACATCGAGATGGCTGAGCGGGACCGGGCCCGCTTGGCAGATGTGCGCGGCCGGGTGAATATCTGTCCCCTGGGGGCCGCGGCCCTGGCGGGCACGCCGGTGCCCATCGATCGGCGCCAGACCGCCGCCGAGTTGGGCTTTGACACCATCTACGCCAATAGTCTCGATGCGGTCAGTGATCGGGACTTTGCGGTTGAGTTCATGGCTGCCGCCAGCTTGGTGCTGGTGCACCTAAGCCGGCTCAGTGAGGAGGTGATTCTCTGGGCCAGCGAAGAGTTTGGCTTTATCGGCCTCACCGACCGCTGTGCGACTGGCAGCAGCTTGATGCCCCAGAAAAAGAACCCTGATGTGCCCGAGCTGGTGCGGGGTAAGAGCGGCCGGGTGTTTGGCCACCTGATGGGCTTGCTCACCATGATCAAGGGCCTGCCCCTTGCGTACAACAAGGACTTCCAGGAAGACAAGGAGGCCCTGTTTGACGGGGTGCGCACCTGCCTCGATTGCCTGGAGGCAATGGCGATTCTGTTTGAAGAGGGGCTCGAGTTTCGGCCCCAGCGCCTGGAGGCGGCAGTGGCGGCGGATTTCTCTAACGCCACCGATGTGGCCGACTACCTGGTGGCTAAGGGGGTGCCCTTCCGCGAGGCTTATCAGTTGGTGGGCGGCCTGGTGAAGGGCTGCCTGGCTGAGGGAATCCTGCTGCGCGACCTGCCCCTGGGGCGCTGGCAGCAGCTGCACCCTGCCTTTGAAGCCGACATTTATAAGGCCATTACTCCCCAGCAGGTGGTGGCGGCCCGGCGCAGCGAGGGGGGCACGGGCTTTGACCAGGTTGAGCAGCAGTTGCAGCAAATTCGGATGCGACTTGCCTCCTGAGAGCAGCCAGCTTTCGTTAGTCGTCTTAGGGTGGATCGGTTAGTGGCCCATTGGCCCACATGCATCGGTCCCGCGGCCGATCTTCAGTTCGTGAGTATTTTTGTCGGCAACCTTCCCTTCCGCGCTGAGCAGGAAGACGTGGCGGAATTGTTTGCACCCTTCGGTGAGGTGTCTAGCTGTTCCCTACCCCTTGAACGGGATACCGGGCGCAAGCGTGGTTTCGCTTTTGTTGAGATGGGCGATGAAGCAGCGGAGGCAAAGGCCGTTGAGGCATTGCAGGGTGCTGAGCTGATGGGTCGTCCCCTGCGCATCAACAAAGCGGAGCCCCGCACCGGTGGCGGTGGCGCTGGTGGTGGTGGTGGCCCGCGCCGTGGTGGTTATGGCGGCGGTGGTGGCGGTTACGGAGGAGGCGGTGGTGGCGGCTACGCAGGTGGCGGCGGCGGCGGTGGCTACAACCGCGGCAGTGGTGGTGGAGCAGGCGGTGGTGGTGGTTATGCGGGTGGTGGCGATCGGGGATCTGGTGCCCGTGGCTGGGAAGATCGGAGCTATGGCGCTGGCAATCCTGCTGGTGGCGACAGCTTCGACGCTGGGCGCACCCGCCGCCGCCGCAGTGGCGGTGGCGATAGCGGTGGTGGCGACTTCTACGGTGGTGCCGAGGGCTAGTAGCCCCGCTCTGCCAGGGATAGGGCCGCGGCTGCCAGAACGCCAGCATCTGCGTCCCTTGCCCCTGCTTTTTCGGTGAGTTGCTGGCGCCAGCGTTTGGCGCCGCCTACCCCCTCCACCACATGTACTAGGTGGCGGGCGATGGGCCACAGCCGCCCGCCCCGACTGCGCCATTGCTCGGCGTAGGCAACCAAACCACCCACCACGCTGGAGGCTGTGGCCAGCGGCTGGCTGTCGTCGGCGTAGATCTGCTGGTCCACCTGCCTCCACTGGAGGGGATGGGCATAAGCAGCCCGACCCACCATTGCCCCGTCCACCAATTCGAGCTGCTGCACGCAGTCGTCCAGGCTTTCCAGACCGCCGTTTAACTCGATGCTCAGTTGCGGTCGATCGCGCTTGAGGGCGTGCACCACGTCGTAGCGCAAGGGTGGGATCGTGCGGTTCTGTTTGGGATCGAGCCCCTCCAGCCACGCTTTGCGCGCGTGTACTGCAAAGCGCTGGGCTCCCGCTGCCGCCACCGCATCCACGAAGGCCAGCAACTCGGCGTATGAGTCGCGCTCGTCAATGCCGATGCGGTGTTTCACCGTTACCGGCAAGGGGCAGGCGGCGGCCATGGCGGCAACGCAGCGGGCCACTTGGTCAGGATCGGCCATCAGACAGGCCCCAAAGCGGCCTTTTTGCACCTTCTCGCTGGGGCAGCCCACATTCAGGTTGATTTCATCGTAGCCCCAATCAGCCGCCAGGGCAGCGGCCTCAGCCAGCAAGCCAGGATCGTCGCCGCCCACTTGCAGGGCTAGGGGTTTTTCGATCGGATCGAAGCCAAGTAGGCGCTCCAGCCGCCCCCCCGGTGCGCTGGCATCAGGTGCTTGCCTGGCGTGGTGCAGGGCCTGGGCTACCACCATTTCGGTGTAAAGCAGGCTGCGCCTGCTGATCTGCCGCATCAGCACCCGGAAGTGCCGATCGGTGTAGTCCATCATCGGGGCCACACTGAAGCGATAACTGGCTGGATCGATCTGGCCCATCTCCCCATGCTGCCAATTCATGCTGCCGTTGTCGTGGCCGGTGGCGGTGCCGCCGGCTTTATGGCAGCCATCTGTGCTGCTGAGGCCGGCCTTGGCGATATCGCCCTGCTGGAAGCCACCAACGAGCCGTTGAACAAGGTGTTGATCAGTGGCGGTGGGCGCTGCAATGTCACCCATGCCTGCTGGGATCCTCGGGCGTTGGTGGGGCACTATCCCCGGGGTGGCCAAGCCCTGCGGGGTCCCTTTTCGCGCTTTGCTCCCGGCGATGCCGTCGCCTGGTTTGCTGACCATGGCCTCGAGCTGGTGGAGGAGCCGGACGGCCGCCTGTTTCCCCGCTCAAATCGTGCCGAATCGGTGGCAGCCACCTTGCGCCGAGCGGCCCTCCAGGCCGGGGTGCAGCTGCACACAGGGGTGAGCCTGCAGAGGGCCGCTGCTGCTGCCGGTGGTTTTGACCTGCTAGTACGGGGCGGCGGAGCGATCAGAGCTGATCGGTTGGTGCTTGCCACCGGCAGCCATCCCAGCGGCCGCCAGCTGGCGGCGGCCCTAGGCCATGGACTGGTGGCGCCTGTGCCCTCCCTATTCACTTTGGCCCTGGCTGGCGATCCCCTGCTGGAGCTGGCCGGAGTGGTGATGGATCCGGTGGAGCTGGCTTTGCACCTGCCCCAGGAGCCCCAGGCCGCTCGGGCTGGCCAGCCTTTTCGCCAGCGGGGCCCGGTGCTGATCACCCATTGGGGTCTGTCCGGTCCAGCCACCCTGCGGCTCACGGCTTTTGCTGCCCGCGCCCTCAAGGCCAGTGGCTATCGGGGTGAGCTGCGCCTTGATTGGAGTGGTGGCTTGTCCCAGCAGGATCTTGAGGGCTTGTTTGCCGAGGCCAAGCGAGACCAGGCCAAGCGGCAACTAGCCAACTGGCGCCCCTGGCCCGCCCTCAGCCGGCGCCTATGGCTGGCCCTGTTGCAGCGCCATGGCCTAGACCCTCAGCAGCGCTGGGCTGATCTTGCTAAGCGGCACCAACAGCTGTTGGTATCGGCCTTGCGTGATACCCGGCTGGCCATTACCGGGCGGGGCCCCTTCGGCGAAGAATTCGTGACGGCAGGGGGCATTCCTCTAGGTGAGGTGAACCTGGCGACGATGGAGAGCCGCCAGCAGCCTGGTCTTTATTTGGTGGGTGAACTTTTGGATGTGGACGGGGTGACGGGGGGGTTCAACTTCCAGCACTGCTGGAGCAGCGGCTGGCTGGCTGGCCAGGCTTTGGCTGAGAGTTATTTGATTTGATCAAACACTGAGAACATCGGTAGATACATAGCCAGCAGGATTGAAGCCACAATGCCGCCGACAAGCACGATCATGGCGGGCTCCAGCATGGAGGTGAGTGCCTTGACGGTGGCTTCCACTTCGTCTTCATAAAAGTCAGCCACCTTGGAGAGCATGGCGTCCATTTCGCCTGTTTCCTCGCCGATGGAGAGCATGCTTATAGACATATCAGGAAATACGTTCATGCGTCCAAGCGCCACACTTAACGGAATTCCCTGCAACACGTCTTGGCGGCTATTGCTAATTGCATCTGAGATAATGGAATTATTTGTGATTTCCCTGACTATGTCAAGTGACATCAAAATGGGCACCCCCGCTCGCGTTAGGGAGCTAAAGGTCCGGCAGAACTGGGCCGTTGCTGTTTTTTGAATCAATTCGCCAAACAGGGGGAGCTTGAGCACAAGGGCATCTACTCGCCGCCGGCCTATCGGTGTGGCATAAAACTTACCAAATAGAAATATCCCGGCAATAAGTCCTAATACCAGATACAGAGAAAAGGTTGAGCGCAGTAGGCTACTTAGGTCCACCATCATCTGGGTGAACCAGGGGAGTTCGGCGCCTAGGCCATCAAAAATACCCGCAAAAGTGGGAATGATGAAGATTGTCATTCCTAGAAAGACTGAGATGGCGATGAACAACACAGCCACCGGATAGCCCATGGCCCCTTTGATCTGGTTTTGCAACTTGGCGTTGTCCTCAAGCAGTTTGGCCAGTCTCTTTAGGGATTCATCCAGCACACCGCCGGCTTCCCCCGCCTCCACCATGGCGATGCTGAGCTTGTCAAATACTTTGGGCCAGCGCCGCAGGGCTTCGCCTAGGGAGATCCCCTGGTTTACCTCCAGGCTGATCGATTGTAGGGCCCGTTTAAACAGGGGCATCTTTTGTTGAGATGCCATTAGGTCGATGCTGCGCACAATTGGTACGCCAGCATTGACAAGGGCCGACATCTTGCTGGCAAATACAGCTTTATCTTTGATGCCAGGTTTCGCCTCTAGCAGTTCATTGAGTTTTGAGAATTTGAGTTTTTCACTTAGTTGGGCTGCGGCACTAGATCCCGTCGCCGTGGTTTTCGGCTTGGCCTTGATTTCGGTGGCTCGGATGCCTCGCAGCCTCAGGCTGCGCTTGGCCTGGGCCGGATCGGTCGCCTCGATATCCACAAGCACTGACTTGCCTTGAGGATTGACGTAGGTGGCAACGAAGGCAGGCATGGCTTAGGAGTTCCTAGTGGTGAATCAGCCCAGTTGGTTGACTAAACGTTTGAGCTCTTCAGGTCTTGAGGTTTTCAAAAGGGCTTCATCCATCGTGACCTGGTTGCTGAGAACCAGATCCCCAAGGGCTTTTTCCAGCGTTTGCATGGATAGTTGACCGCCTGTCTGAATCGCAGAGTAAAGCTGTGCGGTTTTACCTTCCCGGATCAGGTTTGCGGTGGCTGGTGTATTGATCATGATCTCCTGGGCCATGACACGACCAGATTGGCCCGGGCTTGGATTGTGCCGCTTGCAAAGGGTCTGGGCAAAAACGGCCACAAGGCTGCTGCTTAGCTGCACCCGAATCTGGGTCTGCTGGGTGGGGGGAAAAACATCCACCATGCGGTCCACGGTCTGGGCGGCCGAACTGGTGTGCAGGGTGCCAAATACCAGGTGACCGGTCTCTGCTGCCGTAATTGCTAACTGGATGGTGTCTAGGTCTCGGAGCTCACCCACCAGGATTACGTCGGGATCTTCCCGAAGGGCGGCCTTTAGGGCATTGGCAAAACTGCGGGTGTCATCGTTTAGCTGGCGCTGATGGATGACACTTTTTACTGGTCTGTATGTGAATTCAATCGGGTCTTCAATGGTCAATATATGTTCTGCCCGGGTTTGGTTTATGTGCTCGAGCATCGCCGCCAAGGTTGTGGTTTTGCCGGAGCCGGTGGGGCCTGTTACGAGAATCAGCCCTTTGGGCATGTGGCTCATTTCCTCCACAATCGGTGGTAGCCCAAGGCTTTCCAGAGTGGGCACGGTGTTGGCAAGGGCTCGCAGGCAGGCGGCGTAGGTACCCCTCTGGCGATAAACATTGACTCTGAAGCGGGCGATCCCTTTAAGGCCATAGGCGCAATCTAGTTCCCAGGTTTGCTCTAGCTGCTTGCGCTGGGCATTATTTAGCATGGAGAAGATTAGTTTATTGCAGTTTTCTTCATTTAGGGAATCATCATGTATGGGTCTCAGTTGACCGTTGAACCTTCCATAGGGAGGTATGCCTGCACTGATATGGAGATCACTGCCGCCATCCTTTACAAGCTCGGTCATCAAGTCTTCAATCATCACGGCCATGGGACCCTCAGCGGCTGGTTAGACAGTAGGGACATTCAAGCCAGTCGTCATGGAGCCCGGCGCCGCAGTTGCTGCAGGTGAGCGTGCTTAGTGATTTAGAGCGGCGTTCAGCTTCCAGGCCTGAATCAGTGAGCAGCATCCGTTCGACCTCGGCCAGGGTTGTGTGACCTTCGCGCACTAGCTGCAGCCCGTAGCCCAAAAGGGTTTTCATGCCGTTTTCAAGCGCCATTCGCCGCAGCACATCTGTGGGTTGCCTCTTGGCGACAGCTGCTGCCAAGGTATCCGTCATCCGTAGGATTTCGTAGACACCGATTCTTCCTTTGTAGCCGGCACCGCTGCAAGCAGGGCAGCAGCCTTCCTGGTTGCGGTTCTGGGTGTTGGCCTTGAAGAAGGTCACCGTGGTTTCGTGGCTACTCAACAGACCAAAACGGGCCAGTTCTTCCGGATTGGGGGTGTAACTGATTCGGCAAGCCGTACACACCCGTCGTAGCAGCCGCTGGGACACGATGCCCAGCAGTGATGCGCTCACCATGAAGGGCTCCACACCCATTTCATCGAGGCGGGCGATGGCGCTGGCTGCGTCGTTGCAGTGCAGGGTGGTCATCACTAGGTGGCCCGTAAGTGCGGCCTCGATCGCCGTTTTGGCCGTCTCCAAGTCGCGGGTTTCCCCCACCAGCAAAACGTCGGGGTCCTGTCGCATAAAGGCACGTAGAGCCGTACTGAAATCGAGCCCCTTCTCTCGATTTACTTGGGTTTGGGTGATCCCATGCAGGGTGTATTCGATCGGGTCTTCAACTGTGGAAATGTTGATGCCTGGATCGTTGCGCTCAGCCAGTAGGGCGTAGAGGGTGGTTGACTTGCCCGAGCCGGTCGGGCCCGTTACCAGAATCATTCCGTAGGGTTTAGATCCCAGCTCTCGCAGGGTTCTTCTGGCATCCGCATCGGTGATTAGGGATTCCAGGCCGAGCTGGGTGGCGCCGCTGTCAAGTAGGCGCAAGCATATTTTTTCACCGTTCCGGCTGGGCAAAGTGCTTACCCGAAAATCCATTTTGCGGCCGCGGAACATGCGCCTGATGCGGCCGTCTTGAGGCAATCGCCGCTCGGCGATGTCCAGCTCCGCCATGATTTTGATGCGTGATGTGACGGCTGGTGTCAGGCTCTTTGGCAGGTCCTCGAAGTGCTTCTGCAGCACACCGTCGAGGCGAAAGCGAATTTCCAGGGTGTTTTCCTGGGGTTCCACGTGAATATCACTTGCACCAGAGGTGAGGGCCTCGATCAGGATTCTGTCCACCAAGCTGATGATTGGTGAAGCATTGGCACTGCTGCTGGCTGCAGCAGCATTGATCTCCAGATCTTCGACATCGGCAACCTCTTGCAGCTGCCCCTCGGCGGTGCCAGGGATGCCTAGGTCTTTGGTTAGGGAGCGGGGGGCGTTAAAGCTTGCAGGTGGTCGCGGTTGGGCTGGCTTGGAGACTTCGGGAGCGGGAGTTGGTGCTTTTGCAGTGAGTGCAGTTGTGAGATTTGTCGCCAAGGCCAACTTCAGCTCCGCGTTGAAGCCGGCACGTTGCAATTCCTCACTTAAACTCTGGCGCTGCTGGGCCCCCCAGTTGCTCGGTACGGCAACTACCAATCTTCCTTTGGCTTCTTGAAGGGGCAAGGCGCCCAGTTCGCGCCAGCGGGCTTCTGGCAGCCCTTTGCCCCTAAAAAGTAAGTCTTGACCAAGGGTCTGCAACTCGGTTGCTTGCAGCACCGGTTCACCAACCAGTAGCTCCACCTCCAGACGCTGCTGCTCTTCGCTGCTGGCTTCAGGGACGGGGCGGGAAGGGGTGAGGGTCATGGAGCCAGAAGGTGCGGGCTTCCGCCGCTTGTGGGAGGTAGGCCCGGCGCTTCAACATGTCTAGAACCAAAGTCCGACCTTGTCAGCCATGAGCGGTGACACCTCGATGAGCGGTGACAGCAACCTGGGAGCTGGGGCCCCCCAAGCAGCTGATCCCAGCGAGATTCCGGCTACTCCGGAGATGGAGGCTAGACAGGAGGCCGGCTCTCACCAGATTTCTGATCAGGGTTCCGATCTGGCTGGCCAGCTGGCGGCACTCAAGGCAGAGCATGAGGCCCTCAACGGCCAATACATGCGTCTGGCTGCCGACTTCGACAACTTCCGCAAGCGCCAGAGCCGCGACAGCGAAGACCTGCGCCTCCAGATCACCTGCTCCACCTTGGGTGAGATTTTGCCGGTGGTCGATAACTTCGACCGGGCAAGGCAGCAGCTGAATCCCCAGCATGAGGAAGCCCAGGCGCTGCATCGCAGCTATCAGGGCCTGTACAAGCAGCTAGTGGATGTGTTCAAGCAGCTGGGGGTTTCACCGATGCGGGTAGAGGGTGAACCCTTCGATCCCAGCTTGCATGAGGCGGTACTGCGTGAACCCAGCGAGGCCCACGCCGAAGATGTGGTGATCGAGGAGTTGCAGCGCGGCTACCACCTAAACGGTCGGGTGCTGCGCCACGCCCTGGTCAAGGTGTCGATGGGGCCTGGTTCCGGCGCCGTCCCCGCTGGCCCCCAAGCAGCTGAGAATGGCCAGGCTGAGGAGCAGGACGGCTGATGGCCGACTACTACGACCTGCTCGGCACTGCCCGCGACGCCGATCCAGACACCTTGAAGCGGGCCTACCGGCGGATGGCCCGTCAGTACCACCCGGATGTCAACAAAGATCCTGGGGCTGAAGACAAATTCAAGGAGATCGGCCGGGCCTATGAGGTGCTCAGCGACCCCCAGACTCGCGCCCGTTACGACCAGTTTGGTGAGGCGGGCCTAGGCGGCGGCGGCGCCCCTGATATGGGCGACATGGGCGGCTTTGCCGACCTGTTTGAGACCTTCTTCAGTGGCTTTGGGGGGGCGGGTGCTGGAGCAGGTCCGCGGCGACGTGGTCCCCGTCAAGGCGATGACCTGCGCCTCGACCTCACCATCAACTTCCAAGAGGCGGTGTTTGGTATCGAGAAGGAGGTGCAGATTCGCCATCTCGAAACCTGCAGCACCTGCCAGGGATCCGGTGCCAAGGCGGGCAGTGGACCCACAAGTTGCGGCACCTGTGGCGGCGCCGGCCAGGTGCGTCGGGCCACCCGCACCCCATTCGGCAGTTTTACCCAGGTGGCGGCTTGTCCTACCTGTGAGGGCAGCGGCCAGGTGATTGCCGACCCCTGCGGCGCCTGCGGTGGCCAAGGTCTGCAGCAAGTGCGGAAAAAGCTGCGGATCAACATCCCAGCTGGGGTTGATTCCGGCACCCGGCTGCGGGTGGCAAATGAGGGCAATGCCGGCCAGCGGGGTGGTCCCGCCGGCGATCTCTATGTGTTCCTCAGCGTTCAATCGGCTGCTGGCTTACGCCGCGATGGCATCAACATCCACTCGGAGGTGACGCTCAATTACCTCCAGGCCATTTTGGGCGACACCATCGAGGTAGACACGGTGGACGGCCAGGAGTCGTTGGAGATTCCAGCCGGTACCCAGCCCGGAGCGGTGCTCACCCTGCAGAGCAAGGGGGTGCCCAAGCTGGGCAATCCGGTGGCTCGAGGCAACCACCTGGTCAGCATCAAGGTGCAGCTGCCCACCAAGCTCAATGCTGAGGAGCGGGAGTTGCTGGAGCAGCTGGCCGGCCACCACACCAACAAGGGCCACAAGCATCCCCATAAAAGCGGCTTGTTTGGGGGCCTCTTCGGTTGAGCGCCAGTTGGGCAGACGGCAACCCAGATGCCCAGCTCGATCTGCGTGGCATCGCTTGTCCGCTCAACTTCATTCGCACCAAGCTGGCCCTGGAGCGTTTGGTTCCTGGCCAGATCCTGCAGGTGGACCTAGATCGGGGAGAGCCCCAGCAGCAGGTGACCCAGGGGCTGGAGAGCGCAGGTCATGGGGTTACCTGCTGCGATCACCCGGAGCAACAAGGGGCCGTGCGGCTGCAGGTTCGCTGTCATGGAGGTTGAGCCTGGGCGGTTGCGCCTAATTGGGCAGGTGGTGGCCCTGCTGGCCAATTACTGCTGGGTGGAACTGGATCAGCTAGGGCCCACTGGCCTGAGTCGACTTTTGTGCACCCGGCGCACCCGCCTTGGCAAAAGCGGCCAAACCATCGCCGTTGGGGATCGCGTTTGGGTGGATGGCATCGACTGGCCCGCTGGCCGGGCGGCTGTGGCGGCCCTGGAGCCGCGTCAGAGCCTGCTTGAGCGGCCCGCCGTGGCCAATGTGGCCCTCGTGGTGGTGGTGGTGGCGCTGGCGGAGCCAGAGCTGGATCTGCTCCAGCTCACACGCTTTTTGTTGACGGCTGAGGCGACGGGGCGGCCGGTGCAGTTGGTGTTCTCCAAGGCGGATCTGGTTTCGCCTGACGAGGTGGCTAGTTGGTGCCAGCGAGCTGCTGCCTGGGGTTACGACGCCCTGGCGGTATCTACCAGTAGTGGCGAGGGCATGGAGCCTTTGCTGCAGCGGCTGGCCCAGCCAGGTATCGCCGTGCTTTGTGGACCTTCTGGGGTGGGGAAGAGCAGCGTGCTCAACCGTCTTTGCCCCGAGCTCGGCCTGCGGGTGGCGGCGGTGTCAGGGCGGCTGCAGCGGGGCCGCCACACCACCCGCCACGTGGAGCTTTTCCCCTTGGCGCCCGGAGCCCTGCTGGCCGACACGCCTGGATTCAATAGGCCGCGGCTGCCCGCCGACCCCGTTGCCCTAGGCCCCCTGTTTCCGGAGATTCGGCAACGACTGGGCTTGGGCTGCTGCCGCTTCAGCAATTGCCTGCACCAGGGCGATCCCGGCTGTGCCGTTGGCTCCGACTGGGAGCGTTACCCCCTTTATGCCCAGTGCCTGAGCGATCTGCTGCTGGATGGCGAGCGAACGGGCCGGGTTGCGGACTCCCCTGACGGGTCGGGGCTGCGGCGCCGCGGTCAGGGTCTAGAGCCCCGCCTGGCGCCCGGATTGCGGCAGCTCTCCCGGCGTCGCCAGCGTCAGCAGCTGCTGGATGGGGAAGAGGATGGCCAGGCTGGCACTGGAAAAGTGACGGATTTCAGCCGCCCAGACCTGGCAGATTGAGATTTAGGCCACCGGTGAGTTCTTCCATGCGGCCTTTCATCGTGCCGGTGGACAGCTCGTAGGCGGCTTGCAAGGCTTCCAGCACGGCGGCTTCGCTGGCGGCAGCCCCTTCGGCGATCAGTTCGGGGGCCAGTTGCACTCGCAGCGGTTGCTGGTTGCCCGTGAGCCAGATGCTTGCCCGGCCGTCGCCGCTGCGGCCCTCCAGTTCCATTGCATCAAGTTCTTCCTGGAGCTTCTGGGCGTTTTGCTGCAGCTCCTGGGCCTTCTTGAAGGCCTCGGTGAGCTGACCGAAGTTGGGGAGTCCGAAGCCAGCCATGCCCTAAAAGTTGCTCGGCTCAGGCTAAGGGGCAGCTAGTGCTCCGGCCCGAAGCCCAGCCGCTTTACCTCGGGGTGGAGGGTCAGGCCGTGGCTGGCCAGCACCCGGCGTTGCACTTCTGCGATTAGGGCATCGATGTCGCTGGCGCTGGCCTGGCCAATGTTGACGATGAAATTGGCGTGGATTGGCGAGACTTGGGCATCACCGATCTGCAATCCCTTCAGGCCCAGCGCTTCGATCAGCTGCCCTGCTTTTTGTGGTTCTGGGTTGCGAAAAACACTGCCGCAGCTGGGTTGTTGGTAGGGCTGGGTGCTGGTGCGGCTGTGCAGATTGGCACTGGTGCGCGAGGTGATGGCTGCGGGGTCGTGGCCGGCCTCCAGCTGGAAGGTGGCTGCCAGCACGATCCAGCTCTCCGCCTGGAGGCGGCTGTGGCGATAGGCGAAGTCCAGCTCCTGGGCTTCCAGCTCGAAGGGCGTTGCGGGATTGGCCGGGTCCAGCACCCGCACCGAGTGCAACCATTCGGCCGTGCAGCCGCCCTGAGCGCCCGCATTCATCACCACCGCGCCCCCTACGGTGCCTGGAATGCCCACGGCCCACTCCAGCCCGCTCAGGCCAAGCCGGGCTGCTTTGCGGGCCAGGGTGGGGATCGGTTCTCCGGCTTCCGCTTCCACCAGGCCGTTGGCGGCGTCGAGCCGGCTCCCCTGCAGCCGCCTGTTGCAGATGGTGAGGCCGGGCAGGCCGCTATCGGCGATCAGCAGGTTGGAGCCTGCGCCGATGCAGCGCAAGGACAGGCCCTGGGCCCGGGCCCAGGCCGCCAGAGAAATCAGCTCTTCGCGTTCTCCAGGCTCGGCAAACCACTCCGCTGGACCTCCCACCTTCCAGGTGGTGAAGGACTGAAGTCCTACCCCTTGGCGTAGGGCCGGGTGGCAGCTGGGGGCCGCAATCATCAGGCTCAGGCCGCCAGGGGGAGTTCAGAGGCAGTGATGGCGCTGTCAACTGCTTGCTGGCGCTGCTCGAGGCGTTCCCAGAGGCTGTTGACGTCTCCAGCACCCATGGCGATCACCAGATCACCCTCTTGACTCTTGGCTGCCACCTGGGCGGCGAGCTCGTCGAGAGTGCTGGCTACCGCCACCGGCAGGTTGGGTGCCAGCTGCCGCACCGCCTCGGCCATGGCGGCGCTGGAGATGCCTGGAATCGGCGCTTCACCAGCGGCGTAGAGGGGCGCGATCAGCACGGAATCGGCTTCCGATAGGGCCGCTGCAAAGCCGTCCAGAAATTGGGCTGTGCGGCTGTAGCGATGGGGCTGAAACACTGCTACCAAACGCCTTGGCGCCACGGGCAGGGCGCTGCGGCCGCTGTCCACCATCAGCTTGGCCATGGCCAGGGTTGCGGCCACCTCGCTGGGGTGGTGGGCGTAGTCGTCGACCACCAGCCGGCCCTGCCATAAACCGCGGAAATCAAAGCGCCGTCCTGGGGCCTGGAGGGCGGCTACCGCCTCGCCCAGCTCGGCAAATGAAACCCCCTCCAGCCGGCAGGCGGCCATGGCCGCAACCGCGTTACTGAGGTTGTGACGACCGGGCAAGGGCAGTTCAAAGCGGCCCACCAGCTCACCGTCTTCATAGAAGTCGGCAATGGTGCCGTCCCCCCTTTGCTCTTGGGCAATCGCTGCAAAGGAGACGCCTGCGGCGCTTTCGATCGACCACCAATGACTGGCTTTGAACCGCTCGCGCAGCACCGGGTCGTCGTGGTTTGCCAGGAGCCTTGATGTGTTGCCAGCGAACCTTTGCAGGGTGGTGATCAGGGCTTCGAGGTCGGGGTAGTGGTCCGTGTGGTCGAGTTCGACGTTGGTGAGCACGCCGAGGGATGAGCGGAATTTCACCAAGGAGCCGTCCGATTCATCCGCCTCCGCCACCAGCAGCCTGCCTTCGCCATGGCGACCGTTGCTGCCAAAGGCGGGCACGATGCCGCCAATCACTGCGGTGGGGTCGTGTTGGGTAGCAGCCAGCAGGGTGGCGATCAGGGTGCTGGTAGTGGTTTTGCCATGGCTCCCGGCTACGGCGATGGAGTCCTGGCTATTGATCAAGGCGGCCAGCACGTCGGAGCGGTGGCAGATCGCCAGACCCATGCGACGGGCCTCCACTAGCTCCGGGTTGGTCTCTGGCACCGCGGAGCTGATCACTACTTGAGGTGAGACCGAGGTGCCGCTGCGGATAGCAGCAACCGTGGCGGCGTTCTGCTCCAAAAACACCCGCACCCCCAGCCGCCGCAAGCGGTCGAGCACGGCGTTGTCCCGGGGGTCGGAGCCACTTACCGCGTAGCCCCGTTCCGCCAGGATCCCTGCCAGGGCAGACATGCCGATGCCGCCAACGCCAATGAAGTGGAGTGGCTGGTGACGATCGAGCAGGGGCGCCAAACGCAACTCCAAATCAGGGTTCAGATGAGCACAAAATTAAACTGACAACAGCCCGAAAACCTTTACGAGTTGCTGCGCGTTTGCGCATGGTCCTCGGCGTGCGCCCTTCCTGCAAGAGGGGAGACCGGATCAATTTCTGTATGATCGGCAGCCAAAACCACTTTCGTTAGCGGCTTTTGCCGCAATCGGCCATGACTTTGCGCGTTGCGATCAATGGATTTGGCCGGATTGGTCGCAACTTCACCCGCTGCTGGCTGAGCCGTGGGGCCAACACTGGCATCGAACTAGTGGGCATCAATGGCTCCGGTGACACCAACACCATGGCCCACCTGCTCAAGTACGACTCCATGCTCGGCCCCCTGCGGGGCGTGGACGTCACCACCACCGAGGACACGATCGTCCTCAACGGCAAGACAATCAAAACCTTCTACGACCGCAATCCCGCCAACCTTCCCTGGAAGGAATGGGGCGTCGATCTGGTGATCGAATCCACCGGAGTGTTCAACGATGATGTGGGTGCCAGCAAGCACTTTGAAGCTGGTGCCAAAAAGGTAATTCTCACGGCGCCTGGCAAGGGCGCGAAGGTTGGCACTTTTGTGGTGGGCGTTAACGCCGATCAGTACCGCCACGAAGATTGGGACATTCTCAGCAACGCCAGCTGCACCACCAATTGCATGGCTCCTGTGGTGAAGGTGCTGGATCAAGCATTCGGCATCGTCAAGGGCACGATGACGACCACCCACAGCTACACCGGTGACCAGCGCATCTTGGATGCGGCCCACCGCGACCTGCGCCGTGCGAGGGCCGCTGCGGTAAACATTGTTCCCACCAGCACCGGCGCTGCCCAGGCTGTGGCGTTGGTCTATCCGCCGATGAAGGGCAAGCTCAGCGGCATCGCTATGCGAGTGCCCACACCGAATGTCTCGGTGGTTGACATGGTGCTTGATATCAGTCGCGACACCACCAAGGAAGAGGTGAATGCCTTGCTCAAGGCCTCATCGGAGAATGCCATGAAGGGCATCATCAAGTATTGCGATCTACCTTTGGTTTCCAGCGATCATGCCGGCACCGACGAATCGACGATCATTGATTCGGAGCTCACCTTGGTGATGGGTGGCAACATGCTGAAGGTTATTGCTTGGTACGACAACGAGTGGGGCTACAGCCAGCGCGTTGTTGATTTGGCTGAAATTGTTGCCAAGCAATGGAAATGAGCTGAGCAAATCACCAACTTTTAAGCCGCCCTTGAGGGCGGCTTTTTAATGCTTACTTTAGAAATTCAGCTGTGGGGTTGGAGATTTTCGGATCCTGATAGCACTCGTGCTTTGACGATGCCGTCGTCAGCCGTGAGTTCTTCGAGAACATCAAAGCCATCCACCACATAACCGAAAGCGGCATAGCGGCCGTCGATCAGGTTTAGGCCGGCAGGGGTCAGTTCAGGTTCGAACAGGAAGAGGAAGAACTGGGAGGAGCCGTCGTCTAGCACTTCATCGGAGTGGGCCCAGCCCAGGGTGCCCTTGGTGGAGAAGGGTAGTTCTGGTGCGGCCTTGAACATGCCGAGGTCTTCGAAGGTTTGGTTGTAGAAGGGCTCGCTCTGGCCTGGCACCTTGATCTCTAGCGGCACCTTGCGCTCCGTTTTGGTTTTCGGGTCGATGTATCCATCATTTGGGCCTTCCGGATCGCCGGTTTGCAGCACGTAAAAATCTTCGGCTCGAATGAAGGGCAGTCCGTCGTAAAAGCCGCGTTGCACCAGATCAACAAAGGCGCCGGCGGTGAGGGGCGCGTTGTAACCGTCTACAACCGCAGTTAGGTCGCCTTTAGTGGTGGTGAGCTGCACGGTTGCCCGGCCCAGCAGCCTGGGCAAATCGGCAAATTCAGCCGGAATTTGATAGGGGAACGGCCCCACCAGCAGGTCTTCGGCTTTGCCGATGCTGTTGAGGGCCTCACGGCGGGCTGCCAGGAATGGGTCGCGCTCCTGGCCTTCGGCGGCGGCGGCGAGCACTTGCAGTTGCTCTCCCACCTGGTCCAGCAGAGTTGCGGCCTCGGTTTTCGCTGGGGCATCGAAGCCTTCGAGCATGGCTGCCTTGCGGCTGCCCAGTAAGGAAATGCAACGCCGCACGGAGCTGGCTAGGGCTGGCCAGCGCTTAGCGCGCAGGTCGTCGCTGGTGGCCTCGAGGCGATGCTGAAGCTCCTGCAGGTCGGGGGCCTTGATTGGCAAGGCATTGCGCAGCAGCGCTGCAGGGTCGGTTACGGCGTTGCCCTGGGGCAGGGCAGCCCAGGCGGTGGGGGCAGCGAGCAGTACAACCAGCATCAAGCTGGCCAAGCCAGCAAACCAGCGCGCCCACGTTGAGCGATTCGCCCAGCTGGATTGGCCCCGTGCCATGGCAACACCCTGTCGTTGAGCGGACTTTGGCACAACTTCAGGGCCTCCGGAATGGCCCCGCAGAGGCCCGTTCCGGTAGCCAGCCTTACAATCCCCCAGATCTGAACCGCCGGAATGATCTCCAGCAACGACTTTCGAACCGGTACCTCAATCGAGCTGGATGGCCAGGTGTGGAGGGTCGTTGAGTTTTTGCACGTCAAGCCCGGCAAGGGATCGGCGTTCGTGCGCACCAAGCTCAAGGCGGTTCAGAGCGGCAACGTCGTGGAGAAGACCTTTCGGGCAGGCGAGATGCTGCCCCAAGCCATTCTCGAAAAGAGCACCCTCCAGCACACCTACATGGAGGGTGACGACTACGTGTTTATGGATATGGGCAGCTACGAGGAAACCCGGCTGACGGCCAAACAGATTGGTGACAGCCGCAAGTACCTCAAGGAGGGCATGGAGGTGAACGTGGTGGCCTGGAACGGCAAACCCTTGGAGGTGGAACTACCCAACTCGGTGGTGCTGGCGATCACCCAGACCGATCCGGGCGTCAAGGGCGATACGGCCACTGGCGGCACCAAGCCTGCAATCGTTGAAACGGGAGCCCAGGTGATGGTGCCCCTGTTCCTGTCGATCGGCGAGAAAATCAAGATAGATACTCGTACCGACAGCTATTTGGGCAGGGAGAACTGATCGCCATGCAGCTCAACCACGACCAGCTTCAGCACCTTCTCGCCCTGCTTGGCGAGAGCGACATCCAGGAGTTGAAGCTCGAAGGAGACGACTTCCGCTTGGAGGTGCGTCGCAACCTTCCCAGTGCAGCTCCTACAACTGTTTTCCAGGCCAGTACCGCTCCGGCCCAGGTGCTGCAGGCAGCGGCCCCCCTGCCCGTTGCCCCCTCGGCTCCACCGCCACCGGCTGCTGCCAGCCGCGGCGACCTGCTTGAGGTCACAGCCCCGATGGTTGCCACCTTCTATCGAGCTGCAGCTCCCGGCGAAGCCCCCTTTGTGGAAGTGGGTGGCCGCATCAAAGTCGGCCAGACCGTCTGCATTCTTGAGGCGATGAAGCTGATGAATGAGCTGGAGTCTGAGGTGGGCGGTGAGGTGGTTGAAATCCTGGTGGAAAACGGCACCCCCGTGGAATTCGGTCAGGTGTTGATGCGGGTGCGGCCGGCCTGAGCGGCTAGCCCAGATCCCTTGCCGTAATCAGGGCAGCCGCCATGCTGTCGGCCCTGGCTAGGCCTTGGCCAGCGATCGCGAAGCCTGTGCCGTGATCTGGTGAGGTGCGCATAAACGGCAACCCCAAGGTGGTGTTGACTGCGGCATCAAAGGCCAGCAATTTCACCGGGATTAGTCCCTGGTCGTGATACAGCGCCAGGTAGCCATCGGGGCCTGGTCTGGGGCCCGGCCAGGCGGCGGCCGCGCTTAGCCAGCAAGTGTCCGGCGGCAATGGGCCTTCGAGCTGCACCTCTGGATGCTGCCGGCGCCAGGCCTCCAGGGTTGCTTCCAACCAGGTGCTCTCCTCCTGCCCCAGGCGCCCCGCCTCGCCGGCATGGGGATTGAGTCCTGCCACCACTAGGTGGGGGGCTGGGTTGGAGCGCTGGCAGAAGGCCAGGAGCTTATCCAGCTTGCGTTGCACCAAGGCTCCATTGAGATGTTGGGGTACGGCGGCCAGGGGAATGTGGGTGGTGGCCAGCAGGGTGTTGAGGCGCCAGTGGCCCGCGGGTGCTAGCGCGGTAAACAGCATCGAGGCTTCGGGGCTGCCGCTGAGTTCCGCCAGCCGCTCGGTTTGGCCTGGGTAGGGGTGGCCGGCAGCGTGCCAGCTGGCCTTGGCGATTGGCGCTGTCACCAGGGCCCGGCAGCGGCCGCTTTGCACCAGCTCGACGGCGGCGGTGAGCCAGTTGAAGCTGGCTGCTCCGCAGGCCGGGGTGCTGCGTCCTGGCTGGCAGCTCTCCACTAAGGGCAGATCGAGAATCTCCAGCTCTGCCGGATCCCGCAGCGGTTCGCTGCTGCTGGGCTTGAGCAGTTGGTAGCTGGTTTCCAGCCAGCGGCGGCAACCCACCAGCAGGGGCTGCTGTGAGCGCCATTCCGCCCTGGCCAGGGCCTTGAGAGTTACCTCAGCGCCTATGCCGGCAGGATCCCCTAGGGCAATGGCAAGCCGGGCTGGGGTGGGGTTGGATGGGGCTTGGCCGCTTGTGGTGGAGCCCATGCTGCGCTGGTTGTTGCTGGGGGGTCTGTTGCTGGGTCTGGGCACGGGGCTCAGCAAGGGCTGGATCGAGTTGCGTTGGGGGCGCTTGCTGGCTGATTTGGGCCTGCCCTACGTGGTTGATCCCGGGGATCTGCGGGACTGCCCGCCACCTAGCTCCTCCGCTAAGCAGGCCCGGTAGCCCTCCCGGTAGTTGGGATAGCGCAGCTTGTAGCCCAGCTGTTGGGTCAGCAGCTGGTTGCTGACCCGCCGGTTTTCGCTCCAGAAGCTGCGGGCCATGGGGCTCATGCTGCCGGCGACCTCGGCGTAGTGCTCCATTGGTGGCAGTTTGTGCCCCAGTAGGTGGGCCGCATAGCCCAGGGTCTCGCTGGAGGGGCAGGGGCAGTTGTCGGTCACATTGACCACGGTCGGGCGCTCCTGCTGCGGCCGGGCCAGGCAGTGCAGCAGGCAACCGACGATGTCGTCGACGTGTACTCGGCAAAACATCTGGCCAGGCTTGTGGATGAGACGGCTTTGCCCCGCTTGCAGGGCCGCAAATGGCGAGCGGTTGGGTCCGTAGATGGCTGGCAGCCGGAAAATCTGCACGGGTAGTTCTGTGGCTAGCCACGCCTGCTCCGCCGCAACCCGGGCCTGGCTGCGGCCGGCTCGGGCTGGGGTTGGGGCGGTTTCGTCAACCCAGGCCCCAGCGGTGTCGCCATAGACGCCGGTGGTGGAGAGATAGCCCAGCCATTGCAGGGGCAGCTCTCGCAGGCTTGGTCCTAGTAAGCGCAGCGCCGGATCACCCTGGCTTGGATCTGGGGGCACGCACACCACCACATCCGTGATGCCAGCCAGGGCGCTAGGGGCTGGTAGGGAGGCGCCGTCTGGAGAGCTGTTGAAGGGGAGCCATTTCAGGCCCTCGCCGCTGGAGCGTGGTTGGCGGCTGGTGAGGCGAACCGCCATGCCGCTGCGCTGGGCGGCCTGGGCAAGCCGCAGGCCCGTGAAGCCGCCGCCGATCACCAGCAGTTGGCGGGAGGGCTTGACAAGTGCCTGGATCATGAGTACACCTGTATTATCCCTGAAGTGATCGCCATGACGGTCTCAGTTTTCACGGTCCCAGTTTTCACTGTCTCAGCCTTGCCGGTTTCAGCTTTTCCGGTCTCAGCCTTTCCTGTTGCTGGTTCTCGTGCTGCAAGCTCCATTGCGCCAGGCTTGCGGGCTGCTCTTGAGTTCCCGGCACCAATCTCTAAGACGCCGGTCTCCTCAAGGCAGCGGTCCCGCTCCAGTGGTCATGAGATCACCGTGCCGGCGGTGTTGGCGGGGGTGCTGCTGCTGCTGGCTTTGGTGGTTGCCCCCGAGGGACCCCAGGTTCAGGAGGCCATCTGCCAGCGCCACAACGGCGCCGAGGCCTGCCGGGTCTGGTGAGGTTCCACCAGTTCTTCCAATTGGCCGGGATGTACCCACTGCAGCAGCCGCATTGCTAAACGCAGGTCTCCATCAGTCCAGGCACGAATCGCCATGGAGCGGCGGGGGTCGTAAAAGGGCTGTCGCCGGTACCAGGCAAAGGCATCCGCATCTCCCTTGTCGCCATTACAGGCCAGACAGGCGGGCACGCAGTTCTCGGTGACACTTAGCCCGCCCCGGCTCTGGGGGTGCACGTGGTCGATTGATTCCGAGCGCTCACCGCAATAAATGCAGTGTTGGTCGGTGATGAGATGAAGGGATTGGCGCCAGCGTCTGACGCGCAATTTGGGACAGAGATCCTCAAGGAACACCCCATCCCTGGCCTGCATCAGCGCGACTCGGTTGAGCAAAGTTTGCCCCCATCACCTGGGGTGTCAATGTGTCGACGATTGCACTTCCGCGGATGCGCTGTCTGCTGCGGCTGGGGGCGACGGGTTTGATTGAGGTAGTTAGCCCCTACGACGCGGTCACCCAAGCCCAGTTGCGGGCGATCCGCCCCCGGGGGAGTTGGTCTGGTCGGCAGCGTTGCTGGTCATTTCCCCTAGAAGCTGCCGCCGCCTTGCAGCAAGCCCTGGCAGGCCGGTTTCCTGTTCAGCCCGAGCTGGCCCAGTGGCTCGCCTGGTTGGAGCAGCCCCTGCCCCCCCTGCCGCCCCATCGGCAGTTGGTGGCGTCGGCAGATTTGGAGCAGCCCCTGCTGGATGGCCGCCTCCTGTTTGCCCATCAGCGGGCCGCGGTGCGCTGGCTACTGGCCCGCCGCGGTGCCGTGCTCGCGGATGCCATGGGGTTGGGTAAGACGCTCACAGCCCTGATGGCGGCTCGGGCCATGGTGCGCCAAGCCGATTGCCGCATCTTGGTGATTGCCCCGGTTGGTCTGCACGACCATTGGCAGGGTGAGGCGGCCAGCCTTGGCCTGCATCTGGAGCTGCACAGCTGGGCCCGGTTGCCCGACGCCTTGCCGCCCGCCGGCACCGTGCTGATCGCCGATGAGGCCCACTTCGCCCAAAACGGCCATACCCGCCGCAGCCAGGGGCTGCTGCGCCTGGCCCGCCACCCCCGGCTGCGAGCCATCTGGCTACTGACCGGCACGCCGATGAAAAATGGCCGCCCAGCCCAGTTATTTCCCCTGCTGGCGGCGATCGGCCACCCCCTCGCCCGCGACCAACGGGCCTTTGAGGAACTCTTCTGCCAGGGCCATTGGCGCGAGCAGGGCGGACGGCGCCTCTGGCAGGCGAATGGGGCCAGCCATCTGGAAGACCTGCAGCGGCTGGTGCGGCCCCTGGTGCTGCATCGCCGTAAGCAGGATTGCCTCGACCTGCCCCCCAAGCTGCGCCAGCTGTGGCCAGTTGAGCTGGATGAGCCTTCGGCCCGCGGCTTTCAGCACCGCCTGCAGCTCAAGGTCGACGACTATCGCCGTCGGGCTGCCCTCGGTGAGGTGCGCCGCGATGCCGAGGTGCTGGCCGTGCTCACGGCCCTGCGCCAGATCGGCTCCGATTACAAACTCCCAGCCACCCGGGCCTTGGTGGCTCCGTTGCTGGCCAAGGGAGAGGCGGTGGTTGTGTTTACGGCCTTCGTGGCTACGGCTGAGATGTTGCACCGCAGTTTTGAAGACAGTTGTGTTCTCACCGGCGCCCTGCCGCCGGCCCAGCGCCAGGCTCAGGTTGATGCGTTTCAGCGCGGCGAGCATTCCCTGCTGATCGCTACCTATGGCACCGGGGGCTTGGGCTTCACCCTGCACCGGGCGCGGCATGTGGTGCTAGTCGAGCGCCCCTGGACCCCAGGGGATGCGGAACAGGCAGAAGATCGCTGTCACCGCATCGGTATGGGGGCCTGCCTGACCAGCCATTGGCTGCAGCTGGGCGTTGCCGACCAGTTGGTGGACGGCTTACTGGCCAGTAAGGCTGAGCGCATCGCCGTGTTGTTGCAGCGGCGCTCCCAGCTGCTGGAGCGCCGCAATTTGCCGGCCATGATGAGAGACCTGATGGGTCGCTGGTGAGGCTGCTCAGGGTTGGGGGCGGTCTTGGTTTGCGCCCATGCCTTTGCCACCGCCTTCCCTGCAGAGCTGTTGACGCAGGTTCAGATCGGTGCGCAGTTGGGGATCCAGGCTGGCTGGTGGTTTAGAGCGGGCAAGGGCTGCAGCCCGGTTGATATCAGCGCAGGCTGCTGCCTCGTTGCCCGCCAGGCTGTGCAGCAGGTAGCGATCGTTGAGAGGGCCTGGGTTGGTTGGAAATGCCGCCACTACGGCGTCGCAGCGGCCGATCTGTTCCGTTAGCTGGTCGAGCTGCACGGTTTGCAGGCAGTCGTCGCTGCGTACCTGGCGCTGGGGTAAGGGCTCTTCAGCGCAGCCACCGGCAAGCAGCAGCAGCCCTGCCAGGGCGGCCAAGCTGCCCCCCGCTCGGCATCCGTTTCGGCATCCGGCTCGGCATAAATATTGGCGAGCCTTATTGACCCAGCCGCTCACTGCGGGAGGTGCCACTAGGCGCTGGGCTGGTGCTGGCTTCTGGCTTGGCTTCGGGTTTTGCGAACAGGTCACCTAGGTAGCGGCCGCAGTCGGGAAACACGCTGGGGTTCTGCACCACAGCTTCTGTGATCATCACCGCGGCGTGTTCCGGGGAGGTCTTGAACAGTTTGTCGTTTTGGCGTTTGATCACCGCATAGGCGGCATCCCAGCTCACCTGGTGGCTGTTGCCGCTGCTGCGCATATAGCAATAGATCTGAGCCCCCTTGCCCCCTGAGCCGGCGTTGGCGGCGGCGGTATTGGCCTCAGCTGTCTGGGCCTGGCCGGGTAGGGCGAGGCCGAATCCAGCAGCGCTGCCAACCAGGACCAGCAGGGCTCGGCGTAGCCCGGGAATCTGCCTCAAAGTCATTTTTAGTGCCATGGCCTGGGGCGTCAACGGGGAGACCGGGGCCCAACGTATCGATCACTTTGGCCTAAGTCGAGTCTGGGGCAGGGAAGAGCTCTGGCCTTGGCTGGTGCTGGTTTGTGTGTTGTGATCGGCTCCCATGCCCTGATTGCCATGGCTTACGAGTCGGTTTCCTTCCGCATCAGCCGTAATGCTGAAGATTTGGCCCAAACCGTGCACGCCCTCTCCCAGCGGCTGGTGAGACTGGAGCAGCGTTTGGAAGCCACGGAGCTGCAACTTGATCGCCAGGGAGAGCATGATCCCCAGGAGATCACCAGTCTCGACAACGTTGAACGACTGCTGGTCGACTGTCGCGCCTTGCTCGAGCTCACCGACAACAACGAGCTCACCCATCAAGATGGGTTCACCGACCAAAACGAGCTCACCGACCAAAACGATGAAATGGCGGCAGCGGCCTGATCCCGGGGGCTGGTCAGCGGTGTCAGAATGGGAAGAAAGTAGTTATGGCATACCCCACTCCCTCCCAAAACGGTTCCACCAATCGCTGCTCGCAAGCCTCGGGCTTAGCCCCGTCAGTTACCAACCAGGCTCCTTCCGGCCGCAGCGGCTACCCACCTACCTCAGGAGAGGGGGAGCATCAGTTGGAGAAGCTGGAGTTTGCACTGGCAGTGGCCCTCACCCGGGGTGACGAACAGAGATCCCAGTCTTTGCGTGATCAAATTGCCGCGTTGGGTGGCAATCGGGAAGAGCCAGGAACATGAAGCGCGGGGGGCCTGGGGGAGCTAGGTGATGTTTTCACTGGCTATGTTCAGCCTGGCGTATGATCAAAATGGATGCTTTGATCTTGCAAGGGATATATCAACCCTTTCCAGGATGGCTAAAGCCGATTTTGCATGGGCCATTCCCGTTCAGATACCGTTGAGATGACTGCCATTTTTACTAGTCCTGCGCGTACTTCTTCGTTGGCCGCACCCTCGGCTGACGCGCGCGAACAATTCATTGTTTCGATACGGGCCGATGAGGCTCGGGCGCGCCTTGCCGCTGAGCAAGGAGATTTGCCCCAAGCCGCACGCTTCATCATTGCGGCTTTGGATGGCGAGCGCCGGATGGCGGCCACCGGCCCTCAGGTTTTGCAGCTGATCAAGCCCCGGGGCTGAATCAGGCTAATTCCGCTGGCCTAATTCGCTAATTCGCCTGCTAGGCAAATTCGTCTCTTGCCCAATCTGATGACCTGAGAATAAAGCGGGTGACCGGACTCGAACCGGCGACGTTCAGCTTGGGAAGCTGACATTCTACCACTGAATTACACCCGCAAGGTGTATAAATTAAATTAGCAGAGTCTTGGGGAGAACGGCGCAAAGCCTGCTCTCCCCGGACGCTTGCTCAGCCCTGGGCCAGGGCTGCTGCACAGGCGGCTACGCCAGCACCGGCGCTGCCTTTGTGTAAGCCCAGATCCTGCAGGGTTGCTTCGATTGCAGCTACGGCTGTGAGCACATCGCGATCACAAACAAAGCCCAGGTGGCCGATGCGGAACACCTTGCCCTTGAGGTGATCCTGGCCGCCAGCCAGCAGGATGTCGAACTTTTCTTTCACGGCTTTGCGCATCGCTTCGGCGTCGATGCCTTCTGGCGCCACGGCGGTGATGGCCGGGCTGCCACAGCCCTCCGCGGCATAGAGGGGCAGACCAATCGCCTTCATACCTGCTTGGGCCGCGGCCCGGTGACGGGCATGGCGGGCGAAGATCTTTTCAAGACCCTCTGCCTGCATCATTTCCAGGGCTGCTTCGAGGGCGAAGTAGAGGTTGATGGCCGGGGTGAAGGGGTTGCTGTCGGCATGGGCCGATTTGCGGTATTTGGCCAGATCCAGATAAAACTTCGGCAGATCGGAGTGCTTGCAGGCTTCCCAGGCCCGGTCGCTCATGGCCACGAAAGCCAATCCCGGCGGCATCATGTAGCCCTTCTGGGAGCCGGAGCCGATCACGTCGATGCCCCAGTCCTCCATGGGCACATTGCAGGCACCCAGGCTGGTGACGCAGTCGGCGATGCAGAGGGCGGTGCCGTGGTCCTTGACGTGCGAGGCGATGGTCTGCAGATCGTTGATCACCCCAGTGGAGGTTTCCGAGTGGGTGATGATCACGGCCTTGATCGCTTTGGCAGTGTCGGCTTCCAGGGCGGCGCGGAAGGCCTCGGGGTCCAGGGGCTGGCCCCATTCGGCCTGGATCACCTGCACATTCAGGCCATAAGCCCTAGCCAGCTTCACCCAGCGCTCGCCAAACTTGCCGTTGTCGCCGCAGAGCACCGTGTTGCCCTTGCTCAGCACGTTGATAATTCCCGCCTCCATGGCAGCGGTGCCGCTGCCCGTGATCACCAGCACGTCGCCCTTTGTCTGATGCAGCCACTGCAGCTGTTGGGTGGTGCGCTTAACGATTTTCTGAAAGTCAGCGCTGCGGTGGCCGATCGGATGGCGACCCATGGCAAGCAGGACGCGTTCCGGCACCGGGGTGGGGCCGGGGATCATCAGGCTGAGTTTGTCCTGCATGGTTAGGGGATACGGCGGGCGGCGGCGGACCGCACAATCAACCACCATAAAAAACAGTGCTCTTTCCCCCGTTGCTTGAGCTGAACCAAATCGACGCTGCCTCGGCGGATGCCACTGCCGGATACACCGTGCCGGTGTGGCTTACGGCCGCAGCCCGGGCGGCCCTGGTGATCCTGCTTGGCCAGCCCTGGCAGCGTCACCAGCCCCTTTGGCTCCATCCCGACGCTGCGGCAGCCGGCGAGCTGCCCGCCCGGGTGCCGGTGCTAGCGGCCGCGCCCTTGGCCGATGGCTGGGTGCTGGCCATGGCCAGCTGTGATCCGGGGCCGGAGGTGCTCGACCTCACCCGTGGCTTGCAGCTATGGGTGCAATTGCGCTGGCTGGAGGGGCCAGGCAAGTGGCTTGAGTTGCGGGCCGGCGAGGGGGTGGGGGTGCTGCAGGCCAGTGGTGAGGCGTGCGTGTCTGCCTATGCCGAAAAGCTGCTCGAGTGCAACCTGCGGCCCCTGGTGCCGCCGGGAAGGCGTTTGGAGTTGCAGGTGGTGATTCCAGAGGGCAGGCGTCTGGCTGAGCGCACCAGCAATGCGGCTTTTGGGGTGGTGGATGGCCTGGCCTTGATCGGCACCCAGGCTGAGGTGCAGCGCAGCGCGGGCCCCGACCAGCTGGTCCAGGCCCTTGCGGCTCTGCGCGAACGCGCCGCAGCGCCTGCTTTCTGCGGTGATCTGGTGCTGGTGATCGGTGAGAACGGGCTCGATCTGGCGCCCAGGCTGGGTTTGCCACCTGATCTGTTGCTCAAGGCGGGCAACTGGCTCGGACCGCTGCTCGTGGCGGCGGCCGAGGCCGGGGTGCGCCGCCTGCTGCTGCTGGGTTATCAGGGCAAATTGATCAAGCTGGCGGGCGGCATCTTCCACACCCACCACCACCTAGCCGATGGCCGCGCCGAGGTGCTCACGGCCCTGGCGGCCTTGGCCGGGCTGGGGGGTGAATCCTTGCAAGCTCTTCACGATGCCCCCACCGTGGAGGCGGCCCTGGGAGAACTGGCCCAGCGGGACGGGCCGCGAGCCGAGCGCCTGCGTCAGGCCATTGCGGCGGCGGTGGAGCAGCGCAGCCTGCGCTATCTGGCCCGCTATGGCCAGGAGTCGATGGCGGTGGGGGCCGTGCTGTTTGATCGCTCTCGCCAGATCTGCGGCCAGGGACCGGTTGGCTTGGAATTGCTCACGGCTTTACGCAGCCCTGCCCGGAGCGACGCCTAGGCTGGTTCGAATGCTCTAGGGCCCAGCGTTGTCGATGTCTTCCACCGCTTCCCCTACCGCCGCTTCCCCTACCGTCCCAGTGCCCCAGCTTGACGCCACTTCCCAATCGACGCGCTATCCGGCGATTGTGATTCTTGATTTCGGCTCCCAGTATTCGGAGCTGATCGCCAGGCGGGTTAGGGAAACCGAAGTCTTCTCCCTGGTAATGGGCTACACCACCACGGCCGAGGAGCTGCGGGCGATTGCCCCCCGGGGCATCATTCTCAGCGGCGGGCCCAGTTCGGTGTATGAGCCGGGGGCTCCCGTGTGTGACCCGGCTATCTGGGAGCTGGGAATTCCGGTGCTGGGCGTTTGCTACGGCATGCAGCTGATGGTGCAGCAGCTGGGGGGCTCGGTGGTGGCCGCCGGTCGGGCGGAATACGGCAAGGCTCCGCTGCACGTTGACGACCCGATCGATTTGCTCACCAACGTCGAAGACGGCTCGACGATGTGGATGAGCCACGGCGACTCGGTGGAACGGCTACCCGAGGGCTTCTTGCGGCTGGCTCACACTGACAACACCCCAGAGGCCGCCGTCGCTGATCACCAGCGGCGCTTATACGGCGTGCAGTTTCATCCTGAGGTGGTCCACTCCACCGGCGGCATGGCAATGCTGCGCAATTTTGTGTACCACATTTGTGGTTGTGAGGCCGATTGGACCACAGCAGCTTTCATTGACGAAGCGGTGGCTGATGTGCGCGCCCAAGTCGGCGATAAGCGGGTTTTGCTGGCTCTCTCGGGAGGCGTTGATTCCTCCACCCTCGCCTTTTTGCTGCACAAGGCGATTGGCGACCAGCTCACCTGCATGTTCATCGATCAAGGCTTCATGCGCAAAGGCGAGCCTGAGTTTCTGGTGGAGTTTTTCGACAAGCGCTTCCACATCAACGTGGAATACATCAATGCCCGCGAGCGCTTCATCAGCAAGCTCGATGGCATCACCGACCCGGAGGAGAAGCGCAAGCTGATCGGCACGGAATTTATCCGGGTGTTTGAAGAGGAAAGCAAGCGCCTCGGCCCCTTCGACTACCTGGCCCAGGGCACCCTCTATCCCGATGTGATCGAGAGCGCCGGCACAGGTATTGATCCCAAAACCGGTGAGCGGGTGGCAGTGAAGATCAAAAGTCACCACAACGTTGGTGGCCTGCCCAAGGATCTGCAGTTCAAGCTGGTGGAACCCCTGCGTCGTTTGTTTAAAGACGAGGTGCGCAAGGTGGGCCGCAGCCTGGGTCTGCCCCAGGAAATCGTTGGCCGGCACCCCTTCCCCGGTCCTGGTCTGGCGATTCGCATCCTCGGTGAGGTCACCAGCGAGAAGCTCAACATCCTTCGTGACGCCGACCTGGTTGTGCGCGAGGAGGTGAAGGAGGCAGGCCTATACAACGAGATCTGGCAGGCTTTTGCCGTGCTGCTGCCGGTGCGCAGCGTGGGGGTGATGGGCGATAAACGCACCTATGCCTTCCCGATCGTGCTGCGCTGCGTCTCCTCGGAAGACGGCATGACGGCCGATTGGTCTCGCCTTCCCTACGACCTACTCGAGAAAATCTCCAACCGCATCGTCAATGAGGTCAAGGGCGTGAACCGGGTGGTGCTCGACATCACCAGCAAACCGCCTGGCACCATCGAGTGGGAGTAGGTGTTGCGGGAGTAGCCCGGGACGCCGACCTTCGATACCATCGGCTCCCAGCCCATACGTCGTGACTGCCGCCTCCGCGCCCCCCAGCTCGACACCCCCCGATCCCGACATGCAGCGACGGCTGCAGCAGGACAGCATCGTCCTAGCCGGCAAAACCATATATCTCAATCCCTTTCTGTATTGGCGCCGTTTTGATGCCAATACGGACCGCTGGCTGCGGGAGCCAGGCCAGTTGATGGAAGACCAGATCGCCAGCAACCGGCTCCGCTTTTATCCCGAGGTGGACTGGGAGCTGCTTGAAGAGGGCGAGCGGGCCGCCAAAGATGGCGCCGTGGAGATGTTCCTCAAGAGCCTGGAGCTGATCAGCACCTTCAACCCTGAGCTCTCGGCTGGCCATCTGCTCGAGGTTGAGCGCAAGATGGCGGTCACCAAGAAGAAATCATTTGAGCGCTGGGTGACCCGCTCCCTGCGCCGGCGCCAGCAGGAGGAAGAGAAGGCCCGGCGACGCTTTGACCGGGAGCGCACCCTGCGGGCCTGGGGCGAATGGCTGGCCCTTGACGTCACCCGCCAGGCCCTGGTGCCGCTGGCCTCGCTGCTGGTGATCGCCGTGGCGGCGGGTTGGTGGTGGGGTAGCCAGCAGAACTGCCGCCAGGTGATTTTTGATCCAGGGATCCAGCGGCTGGCTCCCTGAGCACCGGGCTGCAGGCAGGTCAGACTGTGGTTCCTGAGCCAGGAACGCCGCCATGGCCACCGACCCCTTTGATGCTCTCCGGCTCACCTTGATGCAGGACGTCCTGCCCGTGGGTTTGGCGGTGGTGGAGCGGGCCCGTAAGGGCGCGGCTCGCGAGGTGATGGCAGCTTTTGACGGCCAGGAGGCCGATCCCCTCGGCAGTCTGCGGGAGGAGGGCGAGCCTGCCGCTAGTCAGCTGCGCCAGGGCCTGGATCGGGTCAGCCCCGGCCTGGGCAACCCGGTGATGAAGGTGGAGGTCCACGATGTGGCCACCGAGGTAGGGGCTGAGGGAGCACACCAAGCCGATCCCCAGGACGCCTTGGAGCTGCAGCAGGGTCTGGCCCGCATTGCTGCTCGACTGGAGCAGCTGGAGCAGCGACTCGAGCCCAACGCCTGACCATGGCCTTTGGTCCAGCTGCCTCCCGTCACACCGGCATGGGCCGTCAGTCGGCCCTGCTGCTGGCTGTGGTGTTGCTGTTCAGCGGTGCCATGGTGGCACGCTTGGCCTGGTTGCAGTTGCTGCACGGCGCTGAGAACCGCGCCAGGGCCGATGAAAACCGAATTCGGCTGCTGCCCCGCAACCCGATCCGGGGTCGCCTTTTGGATCGTCATGGCCAGGTGCTGGCCACCAGCCGGCTCACCTACAACCTCTACATCCAGCCGCGGGAGGTGGGTGACGCCCAGTGGCCGGCCCTGCGAGATCGCTTGGCGACGGTGGTTGGGTTGCCTGCGGCCCAGCTGGAGGCGCGTCGACGCAGTGGTGCCAATGCGGAGGGATTTCGGATAGCTCTGGCCAGTGGCCTCAAGTCTGAGCAGGTGCTGCGCTTCCGGGAGCAGGCTGCCGGGCTCCAGGGCGCCGAGGTGGATGTGGACATCCTGCGCAGCTATCCCCACGGCCGGCTGGCAGCCCACGTGCTCGGTTACACCAGCGGGATCATGGAAGAGGAATACACCCAGCTCCAGCCCAAGGGCTACCGGATCCAGGATCGGGTGGGCCGCAGTGGGGTCGAGAAGCAGTTTGAGGGGCACCTGCGCGGCGAGTGGGGCGGCCAGCAGGTGGAGGTGAACGCCGCCGGCCAGGTGCAGCGCATCATCGGGGAGAAGTCTGCTAAGGCTGGTCAGGACCTGCGGCTCACCCTGGACCTGGCGCTGCAGCAGGCTGCAGAGCGCGCCCTCGACGGGGTGCGCAAGGGGGCGATCGTGGCGCTCGACCCCCAAACCGGAGCAATTCGGGCCCTGGCCAGCCGGCCCACCTTTGACCCCAATGTTTTTTCGCCGGCGCCGAGTTCCAGCCAGTGGAGCAGCCTCAATTCCCCCGATGCTCCCCTGCTGAATCGCGCCTTCCAGGGCTTTCCACCGGCCAGCACCTTCAAGATTGTTACCTCTGTGGCGGGCCTGGAGTCGGGCCGCTACACGGCCGACTCGAAGGTGATGACGATGAATTCGTTCTGTTATGCGGGCCTTTGCTATGGCGACCATGGCGCCCATGGGGCCATCGGTTTTCCTTTCGCCCTGGCCGTGAGCAGCAACACTTTCTATTACCAGGTGGGGCTGAAGGTGGGCCCCGATGAGCTGTTCAAAGCCGCCCGGCGCATGGGCTATGGCCAGGTCACGGGCATTGAGCTGGTGGAGGAGGAGACCCCGGGCTTGCTGGGTGATCAGGCCTGGAAACAGGAGGTGCTGGGTGAGGGCTGGACACCCGTGGACACCATCACCTCGGCCATTGGCCAGGGGGCCCTACAGGTGACCCCAATCCAGATGGCGCGGCTTTATGCCGCGGTGGCCAACGGTGGTTGGCTGGTGACGCCCCACCTGGTGGAGCGCCCCACGAAACGCACCTGGATCGGCCTTAAGCCGGCAACCCTGCAGGTGTTGCGGGATGGGCTGCGCCAGGTGGTGACCATCGGCACCGCCAAGCTTCTCAATGATCCCAACCTGCCTCCGGTGGCTGGCAAAACCGGCACTGGCGAAGATCCACCCCGGCCTGATCACGCCTGGTTTGGCGGCTATGCCCCAGCGGATAAGCCCACCTTGGTGATCATCGCCTTCGGGGAAAACTCCGGCGGCTATGGCGGCACGGTGGCAGCTCCGATGGTGAAGGCTTTGATGAACACTTGGTTCCGGGGCAGCCTGCCGGGGCAGGCGCCCCAGTCCTGATTCAGGCCACTAGTTGCAGGTCGGGCTTGGCCAACAGGCGCTGGTAGTAGCCGCGCAGTTGTTCGGTAGCTCCAGACCAACCCCAGCGCTCGGCTTCCTCGCGGGCGTTGGTGCGCAGCTCGGCCCGTTGACTGGCATCGCCAAGGAGGCGCTCCACCGCAGCAGCCAGGCTGCCTTCCTGGTCTGGTTCGTAAAGGCAGCCATTGACCCCATCGCTGACGATATCCGGGATGCCACCGCGGTTGGCGCCCACCACCGGGCAGCCGGCTGCCATGGCCTCCAGCAGCACCAGGCCCAGGGTTTCGGTGCTGGAGGGGAATAGAAAAGCGTCGCCGCTGGCGTAGGCCGCCGCCAGCTCTTGCCCGGCTAGGTAGCCCACGAAGTGGGTAGGTGTGCCCGCAAAGATCTTCTCGAGTTGCAGGCGGTAGGGACCATCTCCAACTAGGGCCAGCCGGGCATCGGGCATTGTTGCAAGCACGGGCCGGATCCGTTCGATCTGTTTTTCCGCAGATAGGCGGCCGATGTAGAGCAGCAGCTTGCCGGTGTCGCTCTGGCCGTTTAGCAGCCGCTGTCGCATGGCATCGGAGCGCAGCGCCGGCTGAAAAAGCTCAGTGTCTACGCCGCGCTGCCACAAATCGGTGTGCTGGATTCCTTTCTCACTTAGCTCTTGCACCATGGCGGTGGAGGTGCAGAGGTTGAGCCGGGCCTGGTTGTGGGCAGCTTTGAGCAGTTCCCACAGCAGTGGCTCGAGCATGCCCATGCCGTAGTGCTCCAGGTATTTGGGCAGATGGGTGTGGTAGCTGGCTACCAGGGGATAGGCCTTGGTTTTGGCCAGCCAGATGCCGCCGAGCCCCAGGACGGCGGGATTGACAACGTGGACAAGATCTGGCTTGAAGCGATCCAGGGCTTCTGCCACCGCCGGCCGAGGCAGGGCCAGCTTGAGCTCGGGGTAGAGGGGTAGGGGCATTGCGGGCACCCCCACCACTTGGGCTCCCATGTAGGTCTCGGGGGCGCCTTCCGGACAGAAGATCAGGACCTCATCGCCAGCCGCGACCAGATGCTGCACCGTCTTGGTGAGCCTGGTGACGATGCCGTCCACCTTGGGCAGAAAGGTTTCGGTGAAAAAGGCGATCTTCAAGGGTTTGGAGTTGCGCCTCAGGTCGTCTGGATGGCCTGAGCCTGGGTTTGGGTCCAGGCGGATTGGCAGGGAATGCGACTGCGGTCGCAGCGATCAGCCCACCGGCGCGCCACATCCACCACTTCAGCCAGCAGGCCGTCATCGAGGGTGGTGGGGTTGAGGCCCAGCTCGATGAAGCAGCGGTTGTCGACGATTAGATCGTTTTCGACGGCTTCATTGCGCGGATTGGGCAGGTAATTGATCTGGGCGTCCGTGAGAGCCGCCACTTTGCGGGCTAGTTCACCAACCTGGTGGCTTTCGGTCATCTGGTTGAAGATCTTCACCCGCTCGCCCCTGGCCGGCGGATTTTCCAGGGCCAGCTGCACGCACTTCACCGAATCGCGGATGTGGATGAAGGCGCGGGTCTGGCCGCCAGTGCCGTGCACAGTGAGCGGATAGCCGATCGCTGCCTGCATCAAAAAGCGATTGAGCACGGTGCCGTAGTCGCCGTCGTAGTCGAAGCGGTTGGTGAGGCGTGGGTCGCGCTCGGTGGCCTCGGTGTTGGTGCCCCAGACGATCCCCTGGTGCAGGTCGGTGATACGGATCTGGTCGTTTTTGTTGTAGTAGAGGAAGAGCAGCTGGTCCAGCGTCTTGGTCATGTGATAAACGCTGCCCGGGCTGGCCGGATGCAGGATCTCCTCCTCGAAGCGGCTGCCGTCGGGCTGGGGCACTTCCACCTTGAGGTAGCCCTCGGGGATGGTGGCCCCGCGGTGGGAGCCGTAGCCGTACACCCCCATCGTGCCTAAATGCACGATGTGGATGTCGAGGCCGCTCTCCACGATCGCGGCTAGCAGGTTGTGGGTGCCGTTGACGTTGTTGTCGACGGTGTAGCGCTTGGTGGCGCTGCTTTTCATCGAGTAGGGAGCTGCGCGCTGCTCGGCGAAATGCACCACCGAATCGGGCCGCTCGTGGCGTAGTAGCTCCAGAAGCCGTTCGTATTCCCCAGCGATGTCCAGATGGACAAACCGCATCGGCTTGCCGCCCACCTGTTCCCAGGCCTTAAGGCGGTCGCCCATGGTGGCGATCGGCGTCAGCGACTCAACCTCCAGGTCGACATCGATCTTGCGCCGGCTGAGGTTGTCAATGACAACCACCTCGTGGCCAGCATCGGCCAGGTTCACCGCGCAGGGCCAACCGCAGAAGCCGTCGCCACCGAGAACGAAGACCTTCATTGCAACGCCCATTCCGAAAACCTCAGACCCCTGCAGGACGAGCGGATGCTCCGCTTTGCAAGCTACTACAGGCGTTCGGCTTCAGCTCCCTACCCGGCCAACCTCGGGCGAACTGGGATTGGCGTTTGTGCGTATGGGTAGCCGACCTGCGTGGAAGGCGCTGCGGCCGGCCTCGCAGGCCATGGCCATGGCCCGCGCCATCGCCGGGGGGTCGCCTGCCAGGGCAATGGCGCTGTTGATCAGCAGGGCGTCTGCGCCCATTTCCATGGCCTGGGCGGCCTCGCTGGGCACGCCGATACCGGCGTCGACCACCACGGGCACCTTGGCGTTTTCGATGATCAGGGCGATGTTGGCGGCGTTGCGGATGCCCTGGCCCGAGCCGATCGGCGAGCCCAGGGGCATCACGGTGGCGCAGCCAGCCTCTTCGAGTCGCTTGGCCAGGAGTGGATCGGCATTTATGTATGGCAGCACCGTGAAGCCCTCCTTCACCAGTTGCTCAGCGGCTGCCAGGGTGCCGAATGGATCGGGTAGCAAATGTCGGGTGTCTGGAATCACCTCCAGCTTCACGAAGCAGTTGTCCTCCTGGCCTGCCAGCTTTGCCAGCTCCCGTCCCAGGCGGGCCACCCGGATCGCTTCTTCGGCGGTGGCGCAGCCGGCCGTGTTGGGCAGCATCCATATGCGCTGCCAGTCGATGGCCTCCAGCAGGCCTAAATGGCCGGCAGCCTGGCTCTGCACCCGACGCACGGCAACGGTCACGATTTCGCAGTCGCTGGCCTTCAGGCTGGCCTGCATGGCCGCCAGGCTCGGATATTTGCCGGTGCCTGTCATCAGGCGGCTGCGGAAGCTGCGCCCCCCGATCACAAGTGGATCCCGGTGGGTGTGCGGTTCGCTGGTGGAAGCGGTGGTGACCACGGAGCAGGGCCAGATCTCGGCAACGGTCCTAGCCTCCCATTAGTCAGTTTTGGTTGTTGTGTCTTTTGCTGTTCTTCGTGCTGCCCTGCCGTTAGCCGCAGTGCCGCTGGCACTGTTGCCAATCGGTTTGTTCCCGGCGCAGGCGGCTACACCCGTGGCCAGTGAGGCCTTTGTGCCTTTTACCCCTCCCTTGGCTACCAGCGTCGGTGGTGAGTCGCTTAGTGGTTTGGGAGGTGCGGAGACCTTTGATCCAGTTGGCCGGGCCCAGCTGCTGGCCGGGGAGATGCCGCTCGTATGGAGTGGTACTTATCAATCCTTTGACAATTCCCAGATTGTGAGTGCTGAGCTGCGGCTTGCCTCGGTTAAGCCGATGGGCCAGATGATCGACCTGCGCGGTGAACTCACGGTGGGTGGTGTTACCACTCCCGTGCAGGGCAACCTCAACGCCGAATCAGACCAGCTCGACCTGCTGATGCTCTGCGAGTGCGAGGTGGCGGGTCTGGAGATGGGAGGGGTATTTACCGGTCTGCAGGGCCTGCAGTTGTCAGGCTGGCAAGCACCTCGTCTCACCAGCCGTGGCGGCCGCCTGGATCTGCGTCCCCTATCAAGTGCTAGCCGCGTAGTTGCACCAACCCGCGGTGCTGCAGTGCGCGGGCTTTGGTGAAGCGCGTAATTTGGTGAATCTTGAATAGATAATCGCTTAGGCCGCCCGATTCAGGCCGGCCTTGCGATCGAGAAGTTTCAACCGTTTGCGGGCGGTTTTATTGTTGGCGTCAAGCTCAATCACCTGCTCATAGGTCTGCTTGGCCTCTTCCAGCTTGAGCTGCTTTTCCAGGGCGAAGGCAAGATTATTGAGTGCTACTGGATAGGCGGGTTTGGCTTCCAACGCCAGCCGGTAATGGCGAATTGCCGTTTTGTAGTTGTTTTGAGCGGCCAAGGCGAAGCCCAGGGCGTTTTGAATCACAGCTTGGGCTTCAGCCGGTTCTTTAGCAGCTTCAGCTTTCTTAAGAGCTTGCTTGAGTGATTCGGCGGCTTGGCCATACAAGCGCTTGCGTAATTGCACAGAGCCAAGCTCGTACAACGTGGCCGCGTCTGATGGCTTAGGGCCTTCACTACGCTCTAGCTTTGCCAGGGTGACTTCATCTGAACGTACGCGCCAGATTTGTCGGGCCACTACAACCGCAGCGACCCCCAGCAGGACGATCAGCCCAATTAGGTAGGCCTGGGGAAGGAGGGCGTCCAAAAAGACCTACTGGTTGAACTCAGTTTGAAGCGGCGCCCACGATGGTGGTGAAGCTGCCGGGGTCGACCACTGCAAGCTGGGCCAGCATTTTGCGGTTGATGCGCACGTCTGCTTTCTTTAAGCCACCCATGAAGCGGCTGTAGCTCAAGCCATTGAGCCGAGCTGCTGCGTTGATTCGGGCGATCCAGAGACGGCGGAAGTCGCGCTTGCGACGACGGCGGTCCCGGTAGGCATTGCAAAGGGCCTTCATCACCCGCTGATTGGCGGTGCGGAAGAGGGAGCCATTGCCGCCGCGGAAGCCACGGGCTAGGCGAAGAATCTTGTTACGGCGTTTGCGGGCAACATTGCCCCTCTTGACGCGTGACATAGCAGTAGATCAGGAAGATAAAAGTAAAAATTGGCCGAGGTCGCTCTCAGGCGTAGGGGAGCATCGCTCTCACGTTGTCCGCATCGCGCTCATCAACAACAGCCATTGTGCCCAGATGACGCTTGCGCTTCGGGCTCTTGTGATCGAGCAGGTGGTTGAGGAAGGCTCGGCGACGCAGAAACTTGCCGGTGCTGGTGGCCTTGAACCGCTTGGCGGCTGCTTTGCGGGTCTTGAGCTTCGGCATTTCTCGCGTTGCGGCGGGCACAAACAAGCAGAGTACGACGTGGCAGTGCCTTCCTCCAAGACTCCTCCTTTTAAGCAATGTTTTCAGCCCGGTCCTCTTCGGCCCAATCGTTGTTGCCGTTTGCCGTTTGGGCCAGCACGCTGCTGCTCGCGGGGGGATGTCGGGCCGCCGCACCTCCCATTTCACCTGGATCCGGCCCTACTTCTGCGCTGCATTGGCCCGTGCAGCCTCCGCCGGCAGTGGCGGCCACATCGCCGGTGCTCTGGGTGGCCCTGGCGGCCCATTTGGGTCCGCCTACTCCCTTGGAGCTACGCAGCGCGGCTGGAAACCTCACCCTGCTGAGTGCGACGGGCCAGCGGTTTCAGGCGCCCCGGTTGCAGTTGCACTGGCGCAGGCTGCCGTTGGCCGAGCCCTTGGCGCTGCGCCGTCAGGTATGGGGGCCCTTTGCTAGCTACGAGAGCGCCCAGGAGGCTGCTGGCCGCTGGCGACTGGCCGGTGCCACCCCCGTGATTGCCCACCCGGCAGAATGGGAAGTGTGGGCCGCGCCCGAGGCTCCAGCGCCCGCTGGAGTTAGGCCGCGGCTGGTGGAGCAGCTGCAGCGCGATCGCCTGGTTTTGGAGCTGCGGCGCCCGGATGGCCCGGTTCGCCTCGAGGGGCCCTTGCGCTTGGAGGCCCCGGGGGGGCTGAGCTGGCAGGGGGGGGTGTTTGCAGGTCCGTTCCGGCTCCAGGGAGATGCCTACGGCAGCTGGTCATTGGTGGAGGAGGTGCCCTTAGAGCGCTACCTGCTTGGGGTTGTGCCCCATGAGATTGGGGCAGGCTCCCCCGCGGCGGCCCTGGCTGCCCAGGCGGTGCTGGCCCGCACCTGGGCCCTGCGCAACCAGGGGAGATTCGTGGTGGATGGCTACCACCTATGCGCCGATACCCAATGCCAGGTGTACGCAGACCCCCGCCAGGCCGGAGCAGCTGTACGCCATGCGATTGCCGCCACCCAATATCAAGTCTTGAGCTGGCAGGGTGCGCCGATTCATGGCGTGTATCACGCCACAAATGGGGGGATTGCGGCCGGGTTTGAGGAGGTGTGGATTGGGGACGCCCTGCCCTACCTGAGGCCGCGGGTGGATGGTCCGCCGGCCGTTGCAGCCGCCGTGGTTTTGCCGTTGCAGCCGGCCCGGCTAGTAGCGGCCCTGGCGGCTACCGCCCGGGCCTATGGCTTCGACCACCCCCGCTTCCGCTGGTCTCGCCAGCTCGATTCGGCCCAGATTCAGCAGGCCTTGAGCCGCGCTGCCCTGCCCTTGGGCCTGCTGCCCACACGCCTGGCGGTGCTGGAGCGGGGCCCCAGTGGACGGGTATTGGCGCTGGAAATCCAGGCGCAGGCAGCCAGCGGAGTGCGGCAGAGCGTGGTGCTGCGCCGTGATGCGATTCGCCGCACCTTGCGGCAGTTGCCCAGCACCCTCTTTGTGTTGCGGCCGGACGGCCCGGGTCGCTGGATTTTCGAGGGGGGAGGGTTTGGCCACGGTGCCGGCCTGTCTCAAGCAGGAGCTATCGACTTAGCCCGGCGTGGCTGGAGCCTGGCTCGCATCCTCGATCACTACTATCCGGGCACCAGGCTCCAGTCCCTCAGGGCGTTGCCAGGCATCAGCCCCCTGTCCGAGCCCGGCTCGGCTGCCAGTTCCCCCTAGAGTTCGGCCACTTTCGGGATCGCCATGGCTGTGGGTGGCCGTACCACCGATCACCGTCGCGGCAAGTCGGCCCTGTTCCTGATCGGCTGCGGCTGGGCGGGAATGGCTCCCCATTGGCTCCATGAGTCGCTGCGCCTGATCCCGGCTCTCACCCTGGCCGTGCTGCTTGGGGGCTACAGCCTGCGCACCGTGTTGCGCCAGGTTTTTGGTTCGGTAGGCAGCTCAGAACCAGCTCAAGCCTCCGCCTCTCAAGGGGCTGAACCCCTACCCGCCGTGGACGTGGTGGTGGCGGCACGCGATGAGCAGGCAGTTATTGGCCGACTGGTGGAGCGCATTGCTCAGTTGAGCTACCCGCAGGGGCAGATGCGGCTCTGGGTAATTGACGACGCCAGCAGCGATCGGACCCCCCAGGTTTTGGCTGAGCTGCAGGAGCGTCATCCTTTTCTGCAGGTATTGCGGCGTGAGCCAGATGCCGGCGGCGGCAAATCGGGCGCTCTAAATCTGGTGCTGCAGCAGCTTCAGGGCCGCTGGATGTTCGTGCTCGACGCTGATGCCGACCTTCAGAGCGACACCCTGGAGCGGCTGATTCCCTACGCGGAAGCTGGTGGCTGGTCGGCCGTGCAGTTGCGCAAAGCTGAGGTGAATGCCACCGCCAATTGGCTGACCCGGGCCCAAGCCATGGAGATGGCCCTCGACGCCGTGATCCAGCAAGGTCGCTTAGCTGTGGGAGGCGTAGCCGAATTGCGCGGCAATGGCCAGCTGCTGCGCCGGGACGCCCTGCTCAGTAGCGGTGGTTTCAACGAGGGCACGGTCACCGACGACCTAGACCTCAGTTTCAGGCTGCTGCTCGACGGCCAGCCGATTGGCATCCTCTGGGATCCGCCGGTACAGGAAGAGGCGGTGCTGAGTGTGGCTGCCCTCTGGCGTCAGCGTCAGCGTTGGGCTGAAGGCGGTTTGCAGCGCTTCTTCGATTACTGGCCCGGCCTGATTTCGGAGCGTCTCAGCGCTAGTCAGAAGCTTGATTTAACCAGTTTCTTCCTGCTCCAATACTTTTTGCCGGTGGTGGCGATTGCCGATTTGCTCGGAGCCGTGATTACGGGCACCCGACCAACTATCTGGCCCCTTTCCTTTGTTGCCTTTGGGCTTTCTGGAGGGGCGATCTTGGCCGGTTGTCGTCGCCCTAGCGAGGGCCCGGCCCTGCCAGCCATGAACCTCTGGAACCTGCTCCTGGGTATTGCCTATTTGAGCCACTGGTTTGTGGTGATTCCCTGGACCACTCTGCGCATGGCCCTGCTTCCCAAGAGCCTGGTTTGGGCTAAGACCATGCACCTCGGCGAGGAGGAAGAGTCCCAAATCGAAGATCCGGCAGCCGCCTGATTACCTGCTTACAAAATTGTGCTGGCCCCGCTCAGGCTGCCGCCTCTTCTGCATCGCAAGTCAATGCGTCGCCAGTTAATTCGTCGAGCGGCCCATCGAGTTCAACTACTTCGCCATTGAAGAACTCCGCCAGCCTTCTGGCCTTGTCATCAAGGGGTGCGGCTAAGGGGGGCGCAATAGCTGCTGCCGCTGGCGGATCGGCTGCTGGGTTTGGCAGGGCTGCTGGGCTTGGTAGGGGTGCTGGGCTTGGCGTTGGTGGTGGTGGTGTCGGCTTGGGGGTGGGGGCACTGGAGGTGGCGGCGCTGGGGGCGCTCCCAGTTGGTGCTGCGCTCTCCCCACCCCCTTCCAATGTGAGCTGGCGCGTGCTGCCTAGGGCCTTAGCTACCGCTGCTTCCAGCAGGGGCAGGCGGCTCTGCACCATGGCCATCCAGTTGCCGGCCACCTGCACCACGGCGCGGCGTTCATCGAGCCTCACCAGCCGGGCCTGTTGGGACAGCAACATTCGCGTAGAGGGCAGCTCCAGGCCCGCCAGGATTTGCTGCCAGAGCTCCGGCAGGTTGGGGGAGCTGTTGGGCTCGACGCTGACTGGAGCTGGAGCCGGAGCCGGGATTGGGGCGACCGCCGGTGTGACCGTCGTTGTGACCGCCGGTGCGATTGGGGGTGCAACCAGCGGTGCAACTGCAGGTGCTGAGGCAGAGATTGGCTGGGCGGCAGCTACCGGCTCGGCCAGCAGACCCAACAGCAGCACCTCTAGCCACAGGCGCGGGTTGACGCTGTGGCGCAGCTGCTGCTCGCTGCCCCTTAGCTGGGCCTGCCACTGCAGTAGGCGGGCTTTGCCGAGGGAGCGGGCCAAATCGGGAAGGGCTTGGCGGAACTGGGGCGACACGCTGGTGAGCTCTAGGCGGTCGGGCGCCGTGCCAGCCAGCACTAGATCCCGCAGCAGGCTGACGAGCCCCTGCAGCACGGCTGCGGGCTCCCGGCCCCGCTCCAGCAGCTCGCGGCAACCCTCCAGCAGGGCGAGGGGATCGCAACTGGCCAGGGCACCGGCTAGGGCCAGTAGTTCCTGCTCCGGTACAGCCCCCAGCAGCTCCCATACCGCTGTGGCCTCGATCGGCGCCGGCAGCAGACTGAGCTGATCAAGCAGGCTCTCCGCATCCCGCAGGCCCCCCTGGGCTCGCTGGGCCACCACGTGCAGGGCTTCTGGAGTGATTCCGATCTGCTCTTGATCAGCGATCCAGCTGAGGTGTTGCTCGAGGGCCTGCAGGGGGATGCGGCGGAAGTCGAAGCGTTGACAGCGGCTCAGGATCGTGGCGAGTACCCGCTGCGGGTCGGTGGTGGCCAGCACGAACACCACCCGCGGCGGTGGCTCCTCCAAGGTTTTGAGCAGGGCGTTGAAGGCGGCGGTTGAGAGCATGTGGCACTCGTCCACCACATACACCTTCCAGCGGGCCTGCACCGGAGCGAAGCGGGAGCGCTCGATCAGCTCGCGGATGTTGTCGACGCCGGTGTTGGAGGCGGCGTCGATCTCGATTACATCGAGGGCATTGCCGGCGGCGATGGAGGTGCAGAGCTCGCAGACGCCACAGGGCTCGGGGGTGGGCCCATCGCTGCCGATGCAGTTGAGGGAGCGGGCCAGGATGCGGGCGCTGGAGGTTTTACCCGTGCCGCGGGGGCCACAAAACAGATAGGCCGGCGCAATCCGGCCGGTGCGCAGGGCGTTGCCCAGAGTGGCGGCGATCGCCTCCTGCCCCACCAGCTGGTCGAAGCGCTGGGGACGGTATTTGTGGTGGAGGGGTTGGTAGCTGGAGATCGCCGTTGGGCTCATGAAGCTGAGGCATGAGATTAGTGGCCCTGGTCCGGTTCGAGCTGGCGCCTTAGCCGCTCTTCCAGTTCTTCCACGGCCGTGAGTTGGTCGGCTAGTTTCTGGGCCGCCAGCCTCAGGTTTTCGAAGCGGTCTTGGCCCCAGCGAGCTTCAGCCCGGCCAAGCTCCTGCTCCAATTTCTGCTGCAGGCCTTGGCGCAGCTTGTCGAGTTCGGCCAGGTTGCCCTGGCGCAGCAGCATTCGGGCAGCGCTGAGCATGGCCGCTGGCACCCACTGACCGATGGCCAGGGCCCCGAGGCTGCCGGTGTGCAGCAAATCCTCGACCTGGGCGCTGCGATGCCGGCCGGTCTTGCACCAATGGGCGAAGTGTTCGCAGTTGTTGAACAGCAAGTTGTAATTCTGTTCGCCCAGGCGCCCCATGGCCCGCCGCAGGGTCACGCCGGCCGGGGAGCAGTCGCCCGCGGCATAGGGAACCACCGCTACAGGTTCGCCGCGGCTGAAATCTGCCAGGGGGCTGCGCAGGATTTCGCGCCCTTCCAGGTAGTGGGCCACGCTGCCGTCGCCTAGATCGATGCCGTGATGCAAGAACAGACCGTGCTGGCGCGGCACCTGTAGGTGGTCAGCTGCGGACATCGGTGCGGGCCCGATCAGGCGCTGGCCTGCTGTGGCGAATCCAGGTTGGCGCTGCCGAGGGGCACCACCTTGCCCTTGCTGCGCTGCTCCACCAGCTCCCGGGTCACGGTGAAGCTCTTGACGTCGTTGCGGGAGGGCAGGTCGTACATCAGGTCGAGCATTAGCTCTTCGACGATGCCGCGCAGGGCCCGGGCGCCCGTCTTGCGGCGATGGGCCTCGATGGCAATCGCTTCAACAGCGCCGGCTTCGAAATCGAGCTGCACGTTGTCCATGCTCAGCAGGGTTTGGAACTGCTTGATCAGGGCATCCCGGGGCTCGGTGAGAATGGCTTGCAGGGCTGGCGTGTCGAGGGGCTCAAGCACCGCACTAACCGGCAGCCGACCAATGAATTCGGGGATCAGGCCGTAGCGCACTAGGTCGTCGGGCTCCAGATGGCGCAGCACCTCGGCTGCATGGCGATCCCTGCCGCTGCGGGGCCGGCTGCTGCCATCGGCACTGAGGAAACCGATGGAGTTGCGGCCCATCCGCTTCTGCACCACATCTTCGAGGCCGACGAAGGCACCACCGCAGATGAACAGGATCTGACTGGTGTCGATCTGAATGCATTCCTGGTAGGGATGCTTTCGGCCTCCCTGCGGCGGCACGTTGGCCACGGTGCCTTCGAGCATTTTCAGCAATGCCTGCTGCACCCCTTCTCCGGAGACGTCCCGGGTGATGGAGGGGTTTTCGCTTTTGCGGGCAATCTTGTCGATTTCATCGATGTAGATGATGCCCCGCTGGGCCTGTTCCACATCCTGATCCGCTTTCTGCAGCAGCCGTAGCAGGATGTTTTCCACGTCTTCTCCGACGTAGCCCGCCTCGGTAAGGGTGGTGGCGTCGGCCACCGCAAAGGGCACATCGAGCATTTCGGCCAGGGTCTGGGCCAGGAGCGTTTTGCCGCAGCCGGTGGGGCCGATCAGCAGGATGTTGCTCTTGTGCAGCTTGGTGGCTGTCTGGTCCGTTTCACCCTTGCCATCGCCTTGCCAGGCCAGGCGTTTGTAGTGGTTGTAAACAGCTACGGAAAGATTTTTCTTTGCTTCGTTTTGGCCCACCACCTGGCGGTCGAGAAAGGCCTTGATCTCCTGGGGCTTGGGCACCTCCGCCAGAGTTGGAGCGGGTTTGGTTGTTTTTTTGCTGGGGGCCTTACCGCGGCTGGAGTCGGCGGCATGACGGCCGCTTCCGCCTCCGCTGGCTGTGCCGCTATGTCCGTCTACCAGCTCCTCATCAAGGATCTCGTTGCAGAGATCGATACATTCATCGCAGATGTAGACACCCGGGCCGGCGATCAGCTTGCGCACCTGTTCTTGCGACTTGCCGCAGAACGAGCACTTCAGGTGGGCGTCGAACTTGGCCATGGGCAGGGGTGTCCTGATTCCAGGATCGACAGGAAATAATGGATCGTCAGCTGACCTTAAGGATCAAACCGGAAGGAATCACTCAGCAGCTGTGGCGGCAGGGGATTCGGTCACGACCCGATCGATCAGGCCGTATTCAACCGCCTCTGCGGGGGAAAGGAAGTAGTCGCGGTCAGTGTCTTCGGTGATTTTTTCGAGGGGCTGACCGGTGTGTTCAGCCATCAGACCGTTGAGGGTGTCCTTGAGGAAAAGAATCTCCTTGGCCTGGATTTCAATGTCCACTGCCTGGCCCTGGGCGCCGCCGAGGGGTTGGTGAATCATGATCCGGGCATTGGGCAGGGCCAGCCGCTTGCCCTTGGTGCCACCCGAGAGCAGGAAGGCACCCATGGATGCGGCCAGGCCGTAGCAGATGGTCACCACGTCTGGGGAGACCTGCTGCATCGTGTCGTAGATCGCCAAGCCGGCGGTCACGGAGCCGCCTGGGGAGTTCACGTAAATCTGGATGTCCTTCTCCGGATCCTCGGCTTCGAGGAACAGCAGCTGGGCGACTAGGGAATCGGCCACCTGATCGTCGATTCCGGTGCCCAGAAAGATGATCCGTTCGCGCAGCAGGCGCGAATAGATATCGAAGGCGCGGTCGCCCTTGCCCGACTGCTCCACAACCGTGGGCAGCACCCCGGGGGAGCCACTGGGGCTCCAGCTGCTGTGGACGGGATGGCGAAGGGTGGCGTCGATCACGCGCGGGGAAGCTCTCGGAGGACCAATCTATTGGTCCTGGCTGTGGCTATTGGGCTTTGGCTGGTTTGGCCTTGGCTTTCGCTTTGGCCTTTGCCTGCTCCTCGCCTGCTGCGTCAGGGTCGGCGTCGGCTGGGGTGGCAGCCTTTTCGGTGATGGTGCTGTTGGCCTCAAGCCACTCCAGCAGCTTGTCGCGCAGCAGGTCGTCGGCAACGGCCAGACGCAATCTTTCGGGATCGATGTTGCCCTGCTGGCTCAGGCCGCGGCTGATCTCCTTGATTTTGGTTTCGAGCTCCTTGGCTTCCACCTCGATCGCCTCGGCGGCGGCGAGGGCCTTGAGGGCCAGGCTGCGGCGCAGGCGCTCCTCTGCCTCCGGCCGGGAGGTGTCCATCAATGAGCGCACCAGGTCCGGGGTGAACAGCTTTTTGACGTCCATGCCCTGCTGGGCGATCTGTCCTGCTGTCTGCTCCACCAGGTTGCGGATTTCCTGTTGAACCAGGGTTTCGGGTAGTTCCACTTCAAGCTCTTGCACCAGGGCGGCGAGCAGGGCGTCGTGGCGGCTGGCCTTAGCCCGTCGCTCGGCGTCGTCCTTGAGGCGGGTTTCCAGATCGCTGCGCAGTTCGGCCAGGGTGGCTTTGTCGCTGGCCTGCTGGGCAAAGGAGTCGTCAAGGGCGGGTAGTTCCCGGCACTTGAGGTCTTTCAGGCTGATCTCGAAGCGCGACTGGCGGCCGGCGGCCTCCTCTTGGGGGTAGCTCTCTGGGAACTGGCAGTCGATGGTTTTGCTAGCGCCGATAGCCATGCCGATTACGCCCTCGACGAAGCCGGGGATCATCCGGCCCTCCTCCAGCTCGACTTCCATGGCATCGCTGCTGCCACCACTGATGGCCTCGCCGCTATCCACGTAGATGCCGCTGAAGCTGAGCACCGCTACATCGCCGCTGGCGGCGGGGCGGCCTTCTACGGGCACCAGGGTGGCCAGCTGCTTGCGCGACTGCTCGATCAGTTCATCGATGCGGGCTGGATCGAAGCTGATTGCCTCGGCCTCAGCCTTTAGCCCCTTGGTGGACTTGAGTTTTGGTGTGGGCTCGACGTCGAGCTCCAGGGTGATGGTGAGGGCGCTGCCGGGCTCGAAGCGTTCCATCACGACTTCAAAGCCTTCGGTGAGCTCGGGCCTGCCGATGGCTACCACCATTTCTTGGCTAACAGCATCCCGGAAAGCGGCGTCCACTAGGTCTTCTAGGGCGGTGGCGCGGATGCGCAGGGGGCCGATCTGCTGGAGCAACACGGGCCGGGGCACCTTGCCCTTGCGAAAGCCGGGAAGCTTGATGCTGCGACTCAGCTTGTCCACAGCGGCGTCATAGCTGGCTTGGCTGCGGCCGCCGGGGATGGCCACCTCGAGGGCCACGCGGCTGCCCGGACGGGGACTGGCTTTTATCGACAGCGGGCTGGCGGCGGGGGCGGCGGCTGAGCTCATGGAAAACAGTTGCAGACCCCAATCCTAGAAAGCGGCCGTTCCGAGCTCCCAGCGCGTATTGTCGGATCGGCGCACGACGAAAGCGATAGGTCCCGAATCAGCAAACAACGGCTTCGACCATGGCCGGTTTCTTTGTTGCAGCTTTCCGCCCCTAGCTGGTTTGACGTTTGATCACCAGCTCCGCCACCGAGTTTTGATTCCTTTCCTGCTCCCTTGACCGCCGCCCAGCCCGTCCCTGCCCCGCCATCTCCCTGCCTGCCCAGTCGCCCCTTAAGGGTTGCGGTGCTCGGTGCGACCGGTGCCGTTGGCCAGGAATTACTCGAGCTGCTCGCTGAGCGCAACTTTCCTGTGGCTGAGCTGATTCCCCTGGCGTCACCCCGCTCCGCTGGTCAAAGCCTTGCCTGGCAGGGCACATCGCTGGTGATCCGGCCCGTGGAGGCCTCAGCTTTTGAAGGGGTGGATGTGGTGCTGGCCTCAGCGGGCGGCTCGGTGTCGCGTCAGTGGGCCCCGGTGGCGGCCCGGGCTGGCGCCGTGGTGATCGATAACTCCAGCGCCTTCCGAATGGATCCGGAGGTGCCGTTGGTGGTTCCAGAAGTGAACCCCGAGGCTGCTTTTGCCCATCGGGGCATCATTGCCAACCCCAACTGCACAACAATTCTGCTCACCTTGGTTTTGGCTCCCTTGGCGTCGCGTCGGGCAATTCGGCGTGTGCTGGTGAGCACTTATCAGAGCGCCAGCGGCGCCGGTGCCCGGGCGATGGAGGAGCTGCGCCAGCTCAGCCGGACCGTGCTCGATGGAGGTGAGCCAGTGAGTGAGGTGCTGCCCCACTCCCTGGCCTTCAACCTTTTTCTGCACAACTCTCCGCTGCAGGACAACGGTTATTGCGAGGAGGAGCTGAAGATGCTCAACGAAACCCGCAAGATCATGGGCACGCCGGAGCTGCGACTTTCGGCTACCTGTGTGCGGGTGCCGGTGCTGCGGGCCCATTCAGAGTCCGTAAATATTGAATTTCATGAGCCCTTCCCGGTGCAGGAAGCCAGAGCCCTGCTGGCTGAGGCCCCCGGCGTGGAGCTGCTGGAAAACTTTGAGGCCAACCGCTTCCCGATGCCCACGGATGTGACGGGCCGCGATCCGGTGGCGGTGGGACGTATCCGCCAGGACCTCAGTGATGCCAATGCCCTCGAGCTCTGGCTCTGCGGTGATCAGATCCGCAAAGGTGCGGCTCTCAATGCGATCCAGATTGCCGAGCTGTTGATCCAGGGCCCGGCGGCTGGAACTGGAGCGGTTTTGCCCGGAGGTGCTGCTTGAGCCCTATCCAGCCAGCCACTCCGTTATTTGGCCGCGTGCTGACGGCGATGGTGACCCCCTTCGCCCCCGATGGTTCGGTGGATCTGGGCCTTGCGGCCCAGCTGGCAGAGCATCTGATCAACCAGGGCTCCGATGGAATCGTGGTGTGCGGCACCACTGGCGAATCACCCACGCTCAGCTGGGACGAACAGCACGCTCTATTAGTTGCCGTGAAGCAAGCGGTTGGGCATCGGGCCAGCGTGCTGGCGGGTAGTGGCAGCAATTGCACCGCCGAAGCGGTGGAGGCGACGCGGCAGGCGGCGGCCCTCGGTGCGGACGGCGCCCTAGTAGTAGTGCCTTACTACAACAAGCCCCCCCAGGACGGCCTTGAGGCCCATTTCCGCGCTGTGGCAGCCGCGGCACCCCAGCTGCCCCTGATGCTCTACAACATTCCTGGTCGTACAGGCACCAGCCTGGAGCCAGCCACCGTGGCCCGCTTGCTCGACTGCACCAACGTGGTGAGTTTCAAGGCTGCCAGTGGCAGCACCGAAGAGGTGAGCGCCCTGCGGGCCCTGTGCGGCAACCGTCTGGCGATCTATAGCGGTGACGACGCCCTCACCCTGCCGATGCTTGCCGTTGGTGCTGTGGGAGTGGTGAGTGTGGCCAGCCACCTGGCCGGCGCTGAGATCAGCGCCATGGTGCGCGCCTTCTATGCGGGGGATTTGGCCCAGGCCCTGGCTCTGCACGACCAGCTGCTGCCGCTGTGCAAGTCCCTTTTCTGCAGCACCAACCCGATCCCCGTCAAAGCCGCCTTGGAGCTCAGCGGCTGGCCCGTGGGTGCACCCCGTCTTCCCCTGTTTTCCGCCACCACCGACGTGCGACAACACCTCTCCGAAACCCTGGCCGCCCTGCGTCCTACCTGACGCCAAGGCTTGAGACCAGATCGATTCAGTTTGTTCCTTTTCCCTAAAACTCCTTCTCCATGACCAGTTCCAACGGCAGAGCCCAGGGCACCAGTCAGATCGCCACCAAGCCGCCCCACCTGCGGGTGATTCCCCTAGGCGGCCTGCACGAGATCGGCAAGAACACCTGCGTGTTCGAGTACGGCGACGACATCATGTTGGTGGATGCTGGATTGGCCTTCCCCAGTGATGGGATGCATGGCGTCAATGTGGTGATGCCAGATACCAGCTATCTCAAGGAAAATCAGAAGCGGATTCGCGGCATGATCGTGACCCATGGTCACGAAGATCACATTGGTGGTATTGCCCACCACCTGAAAAACTTCAGCATCCCCGTGATTCATGGACCGCGCCTGGCGCTGGCCATGCTCACCGGCAAGATGGAGGAGGCCGGTGTGATGGATCGCACCATTCTTCAAACCGTCGCGCCCCGCGATGTGGTGAAGGTGGGCCAACACTTTTCAGTGGAGTTCATCCGCAACACCCACTCGATGGCCGACAGCTTCTCGCTGGCCATCACCACCCCTGTGGGCACGGTGATCTTCACCGGCGACTTCAAATTTGACCACACACCGGTGGATGGCGAGACCTTCGACATGGCTCGCCTCGCCCATTACGGTGATAAGGGGGTGCTGTGCCTGTTCAGCGACTCCACCAACGCCGAAGTGCCGGGCTTCTGTCCGCCTGAGCGTTCAGTGTTCCCTTGCCTGGATCGTCACATCTCCCAGGCAGAAGGTCGGGTGATCATCACAACTTTTGCCAGCTCGATTCACCGGGTGTCGATGATCCTGGAGCTGGCCCTTAAGAACGGCCGCAAGGTGGGTCTGCTGGGCCGCTCCATGCTCAACGTTATTGCCAAGGCGCGGGAGTTGGGTTACATGCGCGCCCCCGATGATCTGTTTGTGCCGATTAAGCAGATACGCGATCTGCCCGACCGCGAAACTCTGTTGCTGATGACCGGTAGCCAGGGTGAGCCCCTGGCAGCCTTGAGCCGCATCTCCCGCGGTGAGCATCCCCAGGTGCAGGTGAAAAGCACCGACACGATTATTTTCTCGGCCAGCCCTATCCCTGGCAACACCATCTCGGTGGTGAACACCATTGACCGGCTGATGATGCTCGGCGCCAAGGTGGTTTATGGCAAGGGCGAGGGTATTCACGTCTCTGGCCACGGCTTCCAGGAAGACCAGAAGCTGATGCTGGCCCTTACCAAGCCCAAGTATTTTGTGCCCGTGCATGGCGAGCACCGCATGCTCGTGGCCCACAGCAAAACCGCCCAGTCGATGGGGGTACCAGGCGACAACATGCTCATCATCGATAACGGTGATGTGGTGGAGCTCACCGCCGATTCGATCCGTAAAGGCGACCCCGTCAAGGCCGGCATCGAACTGCTGGATGCTTCCCGAAACGGCATTGTTGATGCCCGGGTGCTGAAGGAGCGCCAGCAGCTGGCAGAAGACGGAGTGATCACTCTGCTTGCGGTGATCAGCACCGACGGTGTGATGGCTGCGCCGCCGCGGGTGAATATCCGTGGTGTGGTTACCACTGCTGATGCCCGCAGGCTTTCGATGTGGGCCGAGCGCGAAATCGGCTGGGTGCTGGAAAATCGCTGGAATCAGCTCTGCCGCAACACCGGTGGCAAGGCCCCTGAGGTGGATTGGGTCGGTGTGCAGCGAGAGGTAGAGGTGGGTCTGCAACGCCGTCTGCGCCGCGAGCTGCAGGTGGAGCCGTTGATCATTTGCCTGGTGCAGCCAGCCCCTGCCGGTACGCCTGCTTACAAGGGCCGCGCCGACGCCGAACCCGACAGCCGCCCCGCTCCCCGGGGTCGCTCTGCCCGCGATGGCGGTGGTCGTGATGGAGGCGGCCGCGATGGAGGCGTTCGTGAAGTAGTTGCCCGTGGCCGTGATGGCGCCGTGCCGGCACCCCAGCGTCAGCTGGTTGCCGTTGGAGCCGCCGCCCCTGCCGCCACGCCTATGTCTGCTCCTACTGCCGCCCCTGCCGCTGTAGTTGCTGAGGTTTCGGCCCCAGCCCCAGCAGAGCTCGAGCCGGAACCCGCCGGCCGTACCCGGCGCCGCCGTTCAGCCGCTGTAGCGGGCTGATCGGCCCCAGCACCAGCTCAGCGGATCACCACTCGCAGCAGCCCCTTGGAGAGTTCGGCGAACTCCTCGGGGCTAGGTCCGCCGACTTGCTTGGCAAAACGCCCTTCTGGCTCAGCCAGGCTCTCTTTGCTCACGGCGACGTCCAGCTCTTGAGCAGTCGCCGCATCTGCCTGGGCCACCTCGATCAGCTCTGGCTCATCGACCACTTCAACTACCAGACTCGGCACCGGCACGGGTACCTGAGCCTCCGCCGCCTCGATGCCTCCAAGTTGCTCCATCCAGGGCATGGCCGAGCCAGCGCTGCTAAGTACTGTTCCTGCCGCTACTGGCTCATTGCCGAAGGGGAAGGCTTGGCCTCCAGTGCTTGGCGCATTCGTGGCTTGCTCCGGTGCAACTTCCAGTTGTGCTGCCTGGCTGGCGCATTGCTCCAGCCCCTGGTCGGCGATATCCCGCAGTACGGGTTCTTGCGTGGCTGCTCGAACGCGGCTGTAAAAACCGGTTGCTGTAGTTCTGTCTTGGTAGCCGTAGAGGTAGGTGTGGCCTAGTAACAGCTGCAGTCTTTGGCGCAGGGGGTCGGCGGGCTCGTTGGGCAGCTCGAGCAGCAGCTCCTCGCTTAAGCGGGCCACATCGTCCCATTGGCGTTCGCTGTAAACCCGCTCAATGGCCTCATAACGCTGTTGTAGCGAGTGCGGCGAGGTTGTCATTGCGGCAGGTGTGCGGCGGGATGGTGCAGCCACAGTGTGCAGCGATCCCAGCGCAGCTGCCAATCCGCGCCTAAGTCTGCCTGGCCTGGGGGATGGCCCGGTTGCAGCCGCCGCAATAGTTCCTCGAGTTGCCTGGCAGGGAGCGTCAGCCTGGTGCTTTGCTCAAGCCAGTGATGCAGCAGTTGGCGCTGGTTGGCTACGGCTAGGTCGCCCAGCTCCTGGCGCTGTAGGCCTGGTGTCCCAGCCTGGCTGCCGGCTGTTTTTAGAGTTTGCAGGGCCAGATTCACCAATTCGTCGCTGCTCTCCACCTCCTCCACCAGCCGCTCTGCTTGGGAGCTGATCCGCTGGGCGGCGCCGGGATGGAGCTCCTCGAGCACGGGCACAACCTCGGCCCGGATTCGGTTTCGGCTGTAGCGGCGGTCGGTGTTGCTCGGGTCGTGCCACACGGGCAGTGCCAGTTGCTTGCAAAGCCGGGCGGTGTCGGCCCGGGAGAAGGGCAGCAGCGGCCGCGCCAGCGCGATTGGCTCGCTTGGATCGGTGGTTGGGCTCGATGGGCTGGTGAGGGGGCGCAGGCTGCGCAGGCTCGCCAGGCCGCGGCGATGGCTGCCTCGGGCTAGGTGCAGCAACAGAGTTTCGGCTCGATCGCTAGCGGTGTGGGCGGTCACCACATGGCCCACCCCCAAACATCTGGCCTGCTCAGCCAACTGGCCGTAGCGCCAGTGGCGGGCGTCAGCTTCGCTGGTTGCCTCCAGCGGCCTCAGCCAGGAGGAAACGTGCAGCTCGAGCCCCTGGTCGCTGCACCAGCCGGCCAGCTCCGCTGCCACCTGGCCCGACTCCGGCCGCCAGCGGTGGTCGCCATGCCAGAGGTGCAGGGGCCACTGGTGCAGGCGCTGCAGGTCGCGTAGCAGGGCCAGCAGGGCCATGGAATCTTGACCACCCGAGATTGCCAGCAGCAGCGGCGCCCCCGCCGGCAACAGGTCGGGATGGTGACGCAGATGGCGATGCAGCCGCAGGTGGTCCGGGCTCCAGCGCGGCCCGGGTGGGAGAATCGATTCACTATTCAAATCTTGCGTTTCCATGGTTGCGAAGTCGCGTCTTGAGCAGCTGCCCTCCGCCCTGCAAGCCGCGCTTGCTGATCGCCGCCTGCTCAAGGTGATCGCTGGCCTCACCAATTTTGATGCTGCCAGTGTGGAGCGGATCTGCCGGGCCGCTGGCCTAGGCGGAGCCGATTTGATCGATGTGGCCTGCGATCCGGAGCTGGTGCAGCTGGCCGCTGCAGTGAGCGGTTTGCCGATCTGCGTGAGCGCAGTTGAGCCGGAGCTTTTTGCCGCTGCTGTGGCTGCCGGGGCGGCAATGGTTGAAATTGGCAACTACGACGCCTTTTACCCCCTCGGTCGCATCTTCGATGCCGCCGAAGTGCTTGAGCTCACCCGCCGCACTCGCGAGTTGTTGCCCGAGGTGGTGTTGAGCGTCACCGTGCCCCATGTGCTGCCCCTCGATCAGCAGGAGCAGCTGGCGGTGGATCTGGTGGCCGCCGGTGCCGACGTCATCCAAACCGAAGGTGGCACAAGCGCTAAGCCCTTCAGCGCCGGCAGCCTCGGCCTAATTGAGAAGGCGGCTCCAACCCTGGCCGCTGCCCACAGCATCAGCCGGGCCTTGGCTGCGGCGGACAGTGTTGAAGCGGGTAGTGCCGCACCGGTGCTGTGTGCCTCTGGCCTCTCCGCCGTTACCGTGCCGATGGCGATCGCCGCCGGTGCCGCCGGTGTGGGGGTTGGTTCGGCGATCAACAAGCTGAACGACCCGCTGGCCATGGTGGCCGTAGTGCGCGGTCTACGCGAGGCACTTGGAATGCCTGCAGGCACAATCGTTGTTGCTTAACGCCAAGCCCAGTGGTTTCTGCCTGAACCCATGACTACTTTGCGGCAATGATCCCCGCATCGTTTTCATGGGTTCTTTGATGTGGCTATTGCAGTGGCCGATTCGGGCCATTGTCCTGTTGATTGTGGCCTGGCTTCCCTTGGGAGTGGAGGTGAGCAGTTTCCCGATCGCCATGCTTTCCGCTGTGGTGATCGGCTTGCTGGGTACCCTGTTGATCTGGCCGCTGAAGCTGCTGCTGGGGCCGGTGTGGGCGGTCACCAGCCTGGGGGGCCTGATCAGTCCGGTGAGCTTGCTGTTCAACTGGGCAATCACCGTGGTGCTGTTTGGTCTGGCGGCTTGGTTGATCAAGGGATTCCGCCTTAAAAACGGAGTGGTGAGCGCGATTCTCGGCGGCGTTGTCTATGCCGTGTTATCGGCCGTGATCCTGCGGATCCTTGGCCTTGATGTCGACTTCACTCGTGCAGCTGCCCTAATCACCACAGCTCCGGTGGTTTGACCCCGAGAATGGGGGCATGGTTCCGTTTGAACTCCACGCCCCCTACCAACCCAAGGGAGATCAGCCCACGGCCATTGCCGGGCTGGTGCAGGGTGTTGATGGGGGCGAGCGCTACCAGACCCTGCTAGGCGCCACCGGCACCGGCAAGACCTTCACGATCGCCAATGTGATCGCCCAGACCGGGCGTCCTGCTTTGGTGCTGGCTCACAACAAAACCTTGGCGGCCCAGCTCTGCAATGAGCTGCGGGAGTTCTTCCCGAATAATGCTGTTGAATATTTCATCAGCTACTACGACTATTACCAGCCGGAGGCGTATGTGGCTGTCTCCGACACCTACATCGCCAAAACCGCTTCGATCAACGAAGAGATCGACATGCTGCGCCACTCGGCGACCCGTTCGCTGTTTGAACGCAACGATGTGATCGTTGTGGCCTCTATCAGTTGTATTTATGGTTTAGGTATCCCCAGTGAATATCTAAAGGCTGCAGTCAAGTTTAAGGTGGGCGAGACTCTCAATTTGCGAGGCTCCCTGCGGGAGTTGGTAAACAACCAGTATTCCCGCAACGACCTGGAGATTTCTCGAGGTCGTTTTCGGGTGCGGGGAGATGTGCTGGAGATCGGCCCGGCCTATGAAGACCGGCTGGTGCGGATTGAGCTCTTTGGTGATGAAGTGGAGGCGATCCGCTACGTGGATCCCACCACCGGGGAGATCCTGCAAAGCCTCGACACAATCAATATCTATCCGGCTAAGCACTTTGTGACGCCAAAGGAGCGGCTGGCGGACGCGATTTTGGCCATCCGCCACGAGATGCGTGAACGGCTCGATGTACTCAACGGTCAGGGGCGGCTCCTTGAGGCCCAGCGGCTGGAGCAGCGCACCACCTACGACCTGGAGATGCTTGAGCAGGTGGGCTACTGCAATGGAGTGGAGAACTACGCCCGCCATTTGGCCGGGCGAGAGGCGGGCACGCCGCCGGAATGCCTGATCGACTATTTCCCTAAGGACTGGCTGCTGGTGGTGGATGAGAGCCACGTCACCTGCTCCCAGCTGCAGGCGATGTACAACGGCGACCAGTCGCGTAAGCAGGTGCTGATTGAGCACGGCTTCCGCCTGCCCAGTGCAGCCGACAACAGGCCGCTCAAGGGTTCGGAATTCTGGGAGAAGGCCCAGCAGACGATCTTTGTGAGTGCCACTCCTGGTAACTGGGAGATGGAGCAGAGCAGTGGCCAGATTGTGCAGCAGGTGATCCGCCCCACCGGGGTGCTCGATCCGATCGTGGAGGTGCGTCCTAGTGAGGGACAGGTGGACGACCTGCTCGGCGAGATCCGGGTGCGGGCTGAGAAAAACGAGCGAGTGCTTGTGACCACGCTCACCAAGCGCATGGCCGAAGATCTCACCGATTACCTGGCCGAAAACGGCGTGCGAGTGCGCTATTTGCACTCGGAAATCCACTCGATTGAGCGGATTGAGATCATCCAAGATCTCAGAAATGGCGAATACGACGTGCTGGTGGGGGTGAATTTACTGCGGGAAGGATTGGACCTGCCCGAGGTATCGCTGGTGGCGATTCTTGATGCCGATAAGGAGGGCTTCCTGCGGGCTGAGCGCTCCTTGGTTCAGACCATTGGCCGCGCTGCCCGCCACATCGAGGGCATGGCGATTCTCTATGCCGACAACCTCACCGATTCGATGGCTAAGGCCATCTCAGAAACCGAGCGCCGCCGCGCCATTCAGCACGCCTACAACGTTGAGCACGGCATCACCCCCACCCCTGCAGGCAAGCGGGCCGGCAATTCGATTCTCTCCTTTCTGGAGATGTCACGGCGGCTCAACGACGACCAGCTGGAGGAGGCCACCGAGCAGGCCGAGCACAACAATGTGCCCCTAGATGCCCTGCCGGAGCTCATCCAGCAGCTCGAAGAGAAGATGAAGGGGGCTGCTAAGAATCTCCAGTTTGAAGAGGCTGCCAACTTGCGTGACAAGATTAAAAACCTGCGCCAGAAGTTGGTGGGGAAGCATTAGCGCGATTCTGATTAGCGCGATTCTGAGCGGTCAACGACCGGCGGCCTTGAGCACGATCTTGATGGTTTTGACCATGATCAGTAGATCCAGCCATAGACCGGCGTTGCGCAGGTAGAAAAGGTCGTAGCTCAGTTTCAACTCCGAATCCTCAATGCTTGAGGTGTAAGGCATGTTCACTTGGGCCCAGCCGCTGAGGCCGGGCCGCACCCAGTGGCGCAGGCGGTAGTTGGGGATTTCCGCTTCTAGCTGACCCTCTAGTTCGGGCCGCTCCGGACGCGGGCCGATCAGGCTCATCTCCCCTCGCAGCACGTTGATCAGCTGGGGCAGTTCATCGAGCCTGGTGCGGCGCAGCCATTGGCCGATCGGAGTTATGCGCGCATCCTGCTCTGCTGCCCATAGGGCGCTACCTGTTTCGGCCAGGGGCACCATGGTGCGGAGTTTCAGCACAGCGAAGGATTGGCCCATTAGCCCGGTGCGTTGTTGCCGATAGATCACGGCACCACCGTCCTGCATTCGGACTAATAGGGCGGCCAGCGCCACGACCGGGCTGGTTATCACCAGAAGCACGAGGCTGACCAACACATCGGCGAAGCGCTTGAGCTGCTGCTCAAACGTGCTCTTGGTGCCATCGATGCGGCTTGAAAACAGCAGCCATTGATCGCCCACCCAGTGGGGAGGAATGCGCTGTAGCTCTTGCTCCGCCATGGCCGCCATGGCCGCCAGGGACAGCACGGGATGGCCCTGGCCCACTACCTGTTGGCAGAATTGCTGCACATTCGCTTCGTCGGCTACGCCACTGCTGAGTGCAATGGTCGCGTTGGGGGAATCGCGCTCCCAGAGCGTGGAGCTGAACGGCAGGATTGGCGGCAGGGGATTGTTGCCGTAGCTGCGCCGCCATTCCTTGGTGATGGCCTCCACTTCCTGGGGCAGCGCCACGATCTGCCAGGCAGGTTGGGAGGAGAGATGTTGGCCTTGGCGCAGCCCCAGCCGCACTAGGGCGCTCCAGAAGGAAACCAGGCTGAACATAGGAATCAGACTGCCCCGGTGCAGCAGGGTGATGTCTTGAGGCACCCGCAGCAACCAACCCAGCAGGGCGCCCGCCACGATGCTGGCGCCGCTGGTGATTCCGAGCCGCAGCAGCAGTTGTATCCAGCGCAGCCGCGTCAGTTTCAGCAGGGTGTAGGAGCCGAAAAGCCAGCCCAGGCTCAGGTAGATCAGGACTAGGGCCAGCAGCAAGAGCTGTTGATTGCCAACACTGTTTTGGCGCAGGCCGTTCACGGTTATTGCTGCGGCGATTAACCCAGCAGCGTCGAGACCTGCCGCGAGGGCAAGGGGAAGGCGGTGGCGGCCCCAGTTCATGCCATCGATACCTCGACCTCGCCAGGCGCCTCGGTGCCTTCGGCCCGATGTTGCGGGATGCCTCCAAGTTCAAATGCGGCGTGCACCGCTTGCAGCGCTTTGATGCCCTCGGCTTCCGCTACGACGCAGCTGGTGCGGATCTCGCTGGTGGCGATCAGTTCGATGTTGATGCCTGCGTCAGCTAGGCAGCGGAACATGCGGGCCGCGGTGCCTGGGGTGAATGGCATGCCAGCGCCTACAGCACTGATTCGGGCTATGGCGGGCCCCTCCTCGAAGCTGGAGCCGGGCCATTGCCGCAGTAGGGGCGCCAGGGTCTGCTGCGCCCGCGTCAGATCGTCGCGTTTGAGCACGAAGCTCATATCGCGGCTTGGCCCCGCGTGGGTGCGCTCGGATTGCACGATCGCGTCGAGGCTGATGCTGGCGTCGGCCAGGGTGCGGCAGACGGCCGCGGCGGTGCCAGGGCGATCGGGCAGGCGCTTCACTGCCACCTGGGCCTGATCGCGGTCGAGGGCAACGCCGCGTACGGCCGGATCCCCCTGATGGCAGGGCCTGGGATCGCGGCGCAGCTGCTGATCAGGCAGCTCGAAGGCTTCGGCAGCGGCCCGCAGGGCCCGATCCGCCTGGTCTCCAGCCACCAGGCAGCTCACCTTTACTTCGCTTGTGGCAATCAGGCGCAGGTTGATGCCTGAGCGGGCCAGGGTGTCGAACAGCCGGGCAGCCACCCCCGGCCTGCCCATGATCCCGGCGCCCGAGATGCTCAGCTTGGCCAAGCCGGCTTCGGCGCTCAGCTGGGCGCCGCCATCGTTGAGGGTCGCGCCCAGCCCTGCCAGCACCTCGCCGCACACCAGCTGGGCCCGGTCGCATTCAGCGGCGGCCAGGGTGAAGGCGATGTCGTTCGAGCTGCCCTCGTGGGTGGCTTGCACGATCAGATCCACGTTGAGGCCGGCGGCGCCGAGGGCCTCGAACAGCTGGGCTGCCACTCCGGGCCGGTCGGGCACGTGGGCGAGGGCCAGCACAGCCTGGTTTGTTAGGAGTTCGGCGCCATCCACCGGTTTACCCAGCTCCAGACCCTCATGGCCAATTGGCCTGGGGGCGCCGCTGGTGAGCAGGGTGCCGGCCTGCTCGCTCCAGCTGGAGCGCACCACAAGGGGCACGCCGTAGTTGCGGGCGATCTCAACAGCCCGCGGGTGCAGCACCGAAGCTCCCAGGCTGGCCAGCTCGAGCATTTCATCGCAGCTCACCTGGGCCATCAGTTGGGCGTCGGCCACCTTGCGGGGGTCGGTGGTCAGCACCCCAGGAACGTCTGTATAGATCTCGCAGGTATCGGCGCCCAGGGCTGCTGCCAGGGCCACCGCCGAGGTGTCGGAGCCGCCGCGGCCCAAGGTGGTGATCTCGGGGGTGCCGCCGGCGCCGCTGCTGGTGCCCTGGAAACCAGCCACCACCACCACCTGACCATCATTGAGCAGGCGCCGTAGCCGTTCGGTGCGGATCTCCAGGATGCGGGCGCGGCCATGGGCCGATTCGGTGACGATGCCAGCCTGGGTGCCTGTCATCGACACCGCCGGCACGCCCTCGGCGTGCAGTGCCATGGAAAGCAGAGCGATAGATACCTGCTCGCCGGTGGCTAGCAGCATGTCCAGCTCCCGCTGGGGTGGGTTGCTGCTGATGGCGCGGGCTAGGCCGGTGAGCTGGTCGGTGGTGTGGCCCATCGCTGACACCACAATCACCAGCTCGTGGCCCTCCTCACGGCTGCGGGCGATGCGTCGGGCCACTGCCTGAATGCGCTCCACATCGGCCACCGAGGTGCCGCCAAACTTCTGAACCAGCAGGGCCATGGCGGGGTGCGGCGGTGGGCGTCAGTGAAAGAACGGCTAATTATCCGTCTTGATCTCTTAAGCGTTGAGCAAGAAGCCGTCGCGGAAGGCATCGCCGGCATCACTGCCCCGCTTCAGGGCAGCCTCCACTGAGAGCAGCTGGCTGAGCAGGCGCAGGAAGACGGCGGGCTGGCGGCCGCGGATCTGCTTGCGCATCACGTAGATGCGTTTGGGGTTGCCGATGCCGGCCGCTTTAGCGATCACCGCCACGTCGCTTTCACCTTGCTGGTCGAGCAGGGTGACCCAAAGCCAGCCGCGGATCTGGCTGCTGAGGGCGGCAACGATGCGCAGGGCCGGTTCGTTGGCCTCCAGCAGGGCGTCGAGCCGGGCAATGGCGTCGGCTGGCTGGCCAGCCAGCAGGGCATCGCCCACGGCGAGGGAGCTGGTGGTCTGACCGCCCACCAGGGCCTGCACGGCGGCGAGGGTGATGGGATTGGCGTAGAGGCTGAGCTTTTCAAGCTCGCTGGCGAGGCGAGCGCTGTCGTTGCCGATGGCATCGGAGAGGGCTGAAGCTGCGGCTGGCTCCAGCTTCAGCCCCAGCTCCCGGGCCGTGCGGCTCACCAGCTCCACCTGGCCGGCGCCGTCCCAGATTGCTGGCAGGGCAAAACTTTGCTCGCTGGCCTGGCCAGCCTTCACAAGCTTCTGCAGGGCCTTGGTGGTGCGTAGCCGGGCATCCGGCTTGCCGGAACTCACCAGCACCAGATGGCAGCCATCCGCCACCTGGGCCAGGGCGGCCTCGAAACGCTCGGCCAGCTCAGCTGGGCACTGGCTGCAAAAGGGACTGCGTTGCAGCACCACCATGCGGCTGCCGGCGCCAAAGGGCGGTGTGCGGGCCTCCTCGAGGGCCTGGGCCGCCTGGCCGGCGTCGTTGCCATCGAGGCGGCTGAGGTTGATGGTGGCCCAGCTGGGATCCACCTGCGCCTGCACCAGCGTTTCGACGGCACGGTTGCGGGCAGCCTCGTCGTCGCCCCAGAGCAGGTGAATGGGCATGGGTGGTGTGCGGTGCTCAGGTCCGCAGGGCGCTGAGCACCGGATGGAGCTCAGTCTGGGCCAGGGCCGGATGGTCGGTGACCAGCACCACTGCGCCGGACTGGATCGCAGTAGCAAGTTCAATGGCGCAGCTGTCGTCGAGCTGGGGTTCCTGGCGGCGTAGACGCACGGCGGCAGCGGCGATGGCGCCATCGCTGGGGATCAGTTGCCAGTGGTGGGGATTGTTGAAAGCCTGGATGTAGCGCTGGGTCAGGGCCTCGTCGCTGCGGGCCAGGGGCCCCTCAAGCACCCGCATCAGGCTCAAGCTGCTGACAACCCCAATCCAATACCCAGCCCCTATGCCATGCATCAGGGGCTCGAGGTGTTTGCCGGCACCCTTGGCGTCGGCCAGAAAGGCCACCAGCGCGGTGCCATCAAGGGCGATCCGGGAGCCGTGGGCTAGCAGGCGGGGGTTGAAGGCGCCTTGGCGGGGCAGGTTCTGTACGGGTTGTACAAAAGCTGGCGGTGGCGGTGCTGGCCGGGCTGGTTGGCGTTGCTGGGGATCCCAGCAGCCCCTGCCGCTGCCTTGTAGGGCCATCAGGCTCTGGATTTGACGTTGGCGGAGCAGGGGATCGACCGGTGCCTGTCCTGCCAGTGGCACCAGGGCGGCCATGGGGGTGCGGTGGCGCTGGATCACGATTCGTTCGCCTGCCGCCGCTCGCTCCAGCAGTTCCGGTAGGCGGCGTCTGGCCGCCTCGACGCCCAGGGTGGTGTCAGGCATGGGTGTGCACGAATCTGTACAGACCGTACAAGCTGTACAGCCTGTACATAATTAAGGACAGCGCTGCTGGTGATTGATGCACCGCTCAGAAATGGGCCATGAGAAATGGACCGGAACATGAGTAATGCTGAAACTGCGGCTCTTGGCGGAGTGCCTTCCCTGGATCACCCGATTTTTAGTGAGAGCTTGCGGCTGATCCGGCAGTTGCCGGGTACGGCGGCGGCGCTGGCGTCGCTCAGCCCCCTCCAGCAGGACGTGCTGCTGCGTCTGATTCACAGCAGCGGTGATCCGGGTTTGGCGGCCGATCTGGTTTGTCCCGCTACCGCCTGCGGCGCCGGCTTGGCGGCGTTGGCTGCGGGGGTGCCGATCCTCACGGACACGGCAATGGCGGCCGCGGCGGTGGCGCCGATGGCGCGGCGCACCTTCGCCAATCCGGTGCGCAGCGTGCTGGATTGGGCGCCTGAGCAGGCGCCGGCGGGCTCCACGCGCACGGCCGCCGGCATGGCGGCGGCGCTGGCCGGGCCGGGCCAGCCAGGCGTGGTGTTGATCGGCAGCGCCCCCACGGCCCTGGAGGTGCTGCTGGAGCTGGTGGCAGCGGGAAGCGTGCCGGCACCAGCCCTGGTGATCGGCATGCCGGTGGGGTTTGTGGGGGTGGCGGAGAGCAAGCGTCACCTGGCTGAGAGTGGCCTGGTGCATATGCGGCTCGAGGGCTCCAAAGGCGGAGCCGGACTGGTGGCAGCGGCCTGCAACGCCCTGCTGCGGGCTGCCTGGCTTCAGGCGGCGAGCGCGCCGTCGGCCCCGCTGGGTTCGTCTTGATCCACTTGTATGACGCTGTTGGCTTCGATGCGGCCCAGCACCTGGCGGGCGCGCAGCACCACCGCGGCGGGAACGCCGGCTAGGCGGGCGGCCTCGATGCCATAGCTGCGGCTGGCGCCGCCGGGGGCTACCTGGTGCAGGAATATCAGGGCGTCGCCGGTTTCCTGCACCAGCACCTGGGCATTGGCGACGTTGGCCAGCTGGCCGGCCAGGGCGTTGAGCTCGTGGTAATGGGTGGCGAAGATCGAGCGGGCGCGGATGCCGCCGCGTTCGGCCGGCGTGGCCAGGTGCTCGGCCACGGCCCAGGCGATCGAGAGGCCGTCGAAGGTGGCGGTGCCGCGGCCGATCTCATCGAGCAGCACCAGGGAGCGCTCGCTGGCGTGGTGAAGGATGTTGGCGGTTTCGGCCATCTCCACCATGAAGGTGGACTGGCCGGCGGCCAGGTCGTCGCCGGCGCCGACGCGGGTGAACAGGCGATCGGCGATGCCGAGGCGGGCCGAGGTGGCTGGGATCCAGCTGCCCATCTGGGCCATCAGCTGCAGCAGGCCGGTTTGGCGCAGGTAACAGCTCTTGCCGCTGGCGTTGGGGCCGGTGAGGATGATCAGGTCGGGGCGGGGGGCTGCCTTGGGGTTTGCCTCGGGGATGGCACCAAGAACCACGCTATTGGCGGTGAAGGGCTCTTCCACCAGCAATTGCTCCACCACCGGGTGGCGGCCGGCTTCGATCTGCAGCAGGCGGGCCTCGGGACCGGCGGGGTCGGTGATTTCGGGGCAGCAGTAGCCGCTGGTGGCGGCCACCTCGGCTAGGGCCCCGATGGCGTCGAGCTCGGCCACCAGGCGCGCAGCTGTGCGGATGGCGGCGGCCTGGTCGCCGACCTGGATGCGCAGGGCGCAGAACAGTTCGTATTCGCGCTGGGCGGCGCGGGCCTTGAGCTGCTGGATGGCGCCCTCGCGGTTGCGCAGGGCTGGGGTGACGAAGCGCTCCTCGTTGGCCAGGGTTTGGCGGCGGATCCAGTGCTCCGGCACCGCCGCCGCCTTGGCCTTCGACACCGCCAGGAAGTAGCCGAAGGTGCGGTGGTATTGGAGTTTGAGGCTGCTGAGGCCGCTGAGCCGGCGCTCCTCCGATTCCTGCTGGGCCAGCCAGGTGTCCTGGTCGTCGAGCTGGTTGCGCAGCTCATCGAGGGCCGGATCAACGCCGTCGTGGAACAGGCCGCCCTCGGTGAGCGATAGGGGTGGGGTGTCGAGCAGGGCGTGGCGCAGCTCGCCGGCCAGGCTTTCAAGCTCGGGCCAGGGGCGGGCCAGGGCCTGCAGCGGGGCGCTGGTGGCTTTGGCGAGCTGGGCGGCCAGCTGGGGCAGGCGCTCGAGACCATCGGCCAGGGCCACCAGATCCCGGGCCGAGGCGCTGCCGGCGCCGGCGCGGCCGGCCAGGCGTTCCAGGTCGCCCATCGGGCGCAGCAGCCGGCGCAGGGTTAGTCGCAGGCCGCGATCGGCCACCAGCTCGCTCACGCCGCCCTGGCGCTCCAGGATCGCGGGCCGCTCCACCAGCGGCGCCTGCAGCCAGCGGCGCAGGCAGCGGCCGCCCATGGCGGTGTGGGTGCGGTCGAGCGCCCAGAGCAGGGAGCCGTGCACGCTGCCGCCCAGCTGGGTTTTGGTGAGCTCCAGGTTGCGGCGGGTGGCGGCGTCGAGCACCAACTGGTCGCCGGCCTGCCAGGTGGTGGGGGGATCCAGCGGCACCCGGGTTTGGCAGGTGTCGTCGAGGTAAGCCACCAGGCCACCCGCTGCGCGCAGGGCCAGCGGCGCTTCGCCGAGCCCCAGGCCATCAAGGCTGGCCAGGCCGAAGCGCTGCTTGAGGGTGGCGGAGGCTTCCGGCGCCTCAAAGGGGGTGCGGGGCAGGGGCGTGAGCCGCAGGGCCTCGGGGCACCAGGTGGGGCAGGGGGTGGCGCTGGCACTAGCGGTGGCGCCGGGCCAGAGCACTTCGGCGGCTTCCACCTGCAGCAGCTCCTGGTGCAAGCCGGCACTACCGCTCCGCTCCGTGACCCGGAATTCACCTGTGCTGACATCGGCCACCGCCAGGCCCCAGCACGCGCCCTCCATCACCACGGCGCAAAGCCAGTTGTTGAGGCGGGCCGCCAGCAGGCCCTCTTCAAGCACCGTGCCGGGGGTGAGCACCCGGGTGATGCCGCGCTTGAGCAGTTCGCCCTTGGCCGGGGTGCTTTCCAGCTGGTCACAGAGGGCGACGCTGAGGCCGCGGCGCACCAGCTCAGCGCAGTAGCGCTCGGCGGCATGGTGGGGGATGCCCGCCATCGGCACCCGACCGACAGCCTTGCCGCCCTCCTTGCCGGTGAGGGTGAGCTCCAGCAGGCGCGAGAGGGTGATGGCGTCTTCAAAGAAGCACTCGAAGAAGTCGCCGAGGCGGTAGAGCAGCACCCGATCGGGATGGGCGGCCTTGAGCTCCACGTAGTGACGCAGCATCGGCGTCAACTGCTCTGGTGCCACCAGGCCGTGGTGGTGCCAGGGGGGCAGGTCGGAGTCGGGGCTTGAGCTTGCTGTGGTTGCGGCCGGCGGGGCAGCTGGGGCGGCTTGGCGCTGACGGCTGCGGGGCCGGGTTGGGCCGGGCTCGGGTGCGGGCTGGGGTGCGGGCTGGGGTTCTTCGGCCAGGCCCAGGGCGGCGGTGAGCGAAAGCTGTTGTTCGGCTTCCGCGGCCACGGCCCTTTCCTGGTGAGGTTGGATCGTAGGTCGACTTGCCGGTGGCTTCATGTTGTGAAGCGGTGCCCCGGCTGACCTGGGTCTGCGTGTGAGAATCTCGCAACCGATCGGCGTGTAGCCGCTGCTAATCCATGCAGATCCTCAACACCCTCACCGTTTTGGCTCTGGTGGTGCTGTCGTTCGCCTTGATTGTGGCGGTGCCGGTGCTTTACGCCAGCAGTGAAGATTCAGGCCGCTCCAATCGCCTGATCCTGCTTGGCGGCCTCGCCTGGGTGGCCCTGGTGCTGCTCAACTGGGGCATGAGCATCTTTGTGGTCTGAAGCGTGGCGATTTTTGAAGGGCGGTTCACCGATACGGCTGGTCTGCGTATCGCGGTGGTGGTTGCCCGTTTCAATGACCTGGTGACCGGCAAGTTGCTGAGCGGCTGCCTCGACTGCCTCTTGCGCCACGGTGTCGACACCAGTGATGCCAGTGCCCAGCTGGATGTGGCCTGGGTGCCCGGTAGCTTTGAGATCCCCCTGGTGGCCCAGCGCCTGGCGGCCAGTGGTCGCTACCAGGTGGTGATCACCCTGGGGGCCGTGATTCGCGGCGACACCCCCCATTTCGACGTGGTGGTGGCCGAGGTGAGCAAAGGCGTGGCTGCCGTGGCCCGCGACACCGGCGTGCCCGTGATCTTTGGGGTGCTCACCACCGACACCCTGCAGCAGGCCCTAGAGCGGGCCGGCATCAAGAGCAACCTGGGCTGGAACTACGGCTTGCAGGCCCTGGAGATGGGCAGCTTGATGGCGGCTATTCCCGACTAAAGGCGCCGGGCCGAAGGTTCTTGGTTTGGTGGTGCTACTAAGCGGGTGCAGCGTCCGTAAGTGGCGGGTAGTTGGTTTCGGCTGTCTGGGTTTCCGCTGTCTGGGTTTCTCCTGACTGTGGGAGCTGCTGACTGTGGAAATGCTGGTGGAGCTGTTTCGACGCTATGCAGGAGGTTGTACAGCTGTACAACTTCTTTGACAGTTCCCATCAGCGCAACCCTTCCTCCGTCCCCCCGCCGCCATGACCACGGTTCCGCTAGCTCAGGCTCGCCAGCAGTTGTCCGGCTTGCTCGATCGCATACAAGCTGGTGAGTGCGTGGAGTGTGATGGAGCTCGAGGGGGAGCTCGATAGCCAGGCCGCGCAACGTTTGCTAGATGGCTTTTTGGCGGAACGTTGTCCGGTGGTTTGTTTTGAACCAGACGACTTTGCGATGGTGCGCCACCGCCAGCGCTACAGGCCTGGCATTGCAGCCCTGCCCCTTTTGCTTCAGCTCCAGCTTGCCTATCGCCTGGGCCTGTTGCCGGCGACCCTCGATCGGGAGCTAGCTGAGGCTGCTGGCGCGCTTTCCTATCCGGTCGAAACCCCTGAACCCCCTGAAACTCCTTGTTTCACCAGTAGGGCCTGGGGGGCTGCATCGCGGAAGCCCAGCTGCAGATAAAAGCCAGCACTGTTGGTGGTCATCAAATAAACGCGCTCAACGCCGCGCAGGGCGGGGGCGGCCAGCAGGGCCTCAACCACCCGGCGGCCCAGGCCTTGGCCGTGCAGGTCGCCGGCTACCACCACATCCCAGAGCACGGCGCGATAGATCCCATCGCTGCTGGCCCGGCCGAATCCCACTAGGCGCTTGCCATGCCACAGGCTCACCACCACGGTGCTGCCGGCCAGCAGGCGGCGCAGCTGCCCGTGGCTGCGCTGCTGGGCCCAGAAGGCGTGGTTGTTGAACAGGCGCTGCAGCTTCCACAGGCCCCGGGTAGGGCGCAGCCCCGGGCCGAGGCCAAACCAGCGCAGGCCAGGGGCACCAGGGGCGTGGATTAGGAGGCGCAGTGCTGCCATGGCAACATCCTCCCAGCAGAAAGTTCACCCCATGACCCGCAAGGGCATCATCCTGGCTGGAGGTAGCGGCACCAGGCTGCATCCGATCACCCAGGCAGTGAGCAAGCAGCTGCTGCCGGTGTTTGATAAGCCGATGATTTATTACCCGCTCAGCACGTTGATGCTGGCGGGAATTCGGGAGGTGCTGATTATCACTACCCCCCAGGATCAGCCGGCCTTTGAGCGCCTGCTGGGCGACGGCTCCCGCTGGGGCATGACAATCGCCTACGCCGTGCAGCCCAGCCCGGACGGGTTGGCCCAGGCCTTTCTGATTGGCGCCGATTTTCTGGACGGTGCGGCGGCGGCCCTTGTGCTCGGCGACAACCTTTTCCACGGCCATGATTTGATTCCCCAGCTCCAGGCCTGCAGTGGCCCAGCTGAGGGAGCCACGGTGTTTGCTTATCCGGTGCGGGATCCGGAGCGCTACGGGGTGGTGGAGTTTGCCGCGGATGGCCGGGTGCTGAGCCTGGAGGAAAAACCCAGCAAGCCCAAGTCGCGCTACGCGGTGACCGGGCTCTACTTCTATGACTCATCGGTGGTGGAGCGGGCCCGGCGGGTGCAGCCATCGCCCCGCGGTGAGCTGGAGATCACCGATCTCAACCGCCAGTATCTCGAGGAAGGCCTGCTGCAGGTGGAGCTTATGGGCCGGGGCATGGCCTGGCTGGATACGGGCACCTGCGATTCGCTGCATGAGGCCGGCAGCTACATCCGCACCCTGGAGCATCGCCAGGGGCTGAAGGTGGGCTGCCCTGAGGAGGTGGCCTGGCGGCTGGGCTGGATCAGTGCCGACCAGCTCGCCGCCCTGGCTGCTCCGCTGCGCAAGAGCGGCTACGGCGACTATTTGCTGCAATTGCTTGAGGTCTCCAATGCAGGTTGAGCAGCTGAGCACAGCCTCCGGTGTGGCGATTGAGGGTCCGTTGCTGATCACGCCCCAGATTTTTGGCGATGGGCGGGGCTTTTTCTATGAGAGTTGGAACCAGCGCCGCTTTGATGAAGCAGTGGGCTGCCCCACCACCTTTGTGCAGGACAACCATTCGCGCTCTTGCCGAGGGGTATTGCGCGGCCTGCACTACCAGCTGGAGCCCGAACCCCAGGGAAAACTGGTGCGCTGCCCGGTGGGTGTGATTTTTGATGTGGCGGTAGACCTGCGCCGCAGTTCCGCCACTTTTGGGCAGTGGGTGGGTGCGGAGCTCAGCGCTGACAATCAGCAGCAGCTGTGGGTGCCGGTGGGCTTTGGCCACGGCTTCCTCACCCTCAGTGAGAGCGCTGAGGTGCTCTACAAGGCCAGCGGCTACTGGAGCAAGACCTGCGAGCGGTCCCTGCGTTGGAACGATCCTGATCTCGCCATCGCCTGGCCGCTGGGCGGCATGGAGCCTTTGCTGGCGCAGAAGGATGCTGAAGCCCCTGAGCTTGCGACAGTTATGGCGGCTGGGGAGGTATTCGCGTGAAGGTGCTGCTTACCGGCGCTGCCGGCCAACTGGGGCAGGCCCTGCACCAGCAGGTGCCTGCGGAAGTGGAGCTGATCGCCACCTGCCGCAGCGGCGGCAATGGTTTGCTGGCCCTCGATCTGGCTGAGGCCGAGGTCTGTCGCGCAGCCATACGTGATCACAGGCCCGATTGGGTGCTCAACGCCGGCGCCTATACGGCGGTGGACAAAGCAGAGAGTGAGCCAGAGCTGGCCTTTGCGGTGAATGGCGGCGCTCCAAGGGCCTTTGCTGAGGCGCTGCTGGAAACGGGTGGACGCTTGCTGCAGGTGAGCACTGATTTTGTTTTTAATGGCAGCCAGGGCAGGCCCTATCGCTTAGAGCAAAAGCGCGATCCCCTTGGGGTCTATGGCCGTAGCAAGGCCGCTGGAGAGGAAGCGATGGAGCAGTTGCTGGGCACCGCTGCTGGCGGCGCAGGGGCAGGGCGGGGAGTGATTTTGCGCACCAGCTGGGTGATGGGGCCGGTGGGCAAGAACTTTGCGCTCACCATGCTGCGGCTGCACCGGGAGCGCCAGCAGATCGGCGTGGTTGAAGACCAAGTGGGTTGCCCCACCAGCACCCATACCCTGGCGGCGGCTTGCTGGCGGGTGATAAGCGCCGGTATCAGCGAGCCGGTGCTGCATTGGAGCGATGCTGGAGCCGCTAGCTGGTTTGACGTGGCTGTGGCAGTGGGCGAGTTGGCTCAGGAGCTGGGACTTTTGGAGCAGCCAGCTCTTGTGAATCCGCTCACTACGGCGGAATATCCACTGCCGGCTCAGCGGCCCAGTTACTCGCTGCTGGATTGTTCAGGCAGCAGGCTGCTGCTGGAGCTTGCTCCCACCCCTTGGCGGCAGGCGCTGCGTCAACTTCTCGAAACTCTCCCATGACAAACCCACCCGACGTTTCAGCGCTCCTGGCCGGCCGATGCCGCATCCTGGTGACCGGTGGGGCCGGCTTTATCGGCGGGGCGGTGGTGCGCCGGCTGCTGAGCGAAAGCGACGCGCAGGTGTTCAATCTCGATAAATGTGGCTACGCCAGCGACCTCACCAATATCGAGGCGCTGCCTCAGGCGGAGGCACGCCACCAGCTCCTCAAGGTGGACCTCACCGACGCCGAAGCCACGGCAGCGGCGGTGCAGCAGGCCGACCCCGACCTGGTGATGCACCTGGCGGCCGAGAGCCATGTGGACCGCTCTATCGAGGGGCCGGGGGCCTTTATCGAGAGCAATGTGAGCGGCACCTTTCAGCTGCTGCAGGCGGTGCGGGCCCACTGGGAAGGTCTGAGCGCAGAGCGCAAGGCGGGTTTTCGTTTTCATCACATCAGCACCGATGAGGTGTTCGGCTCGCTAGGGGCTACGGGGCGTTTCTCGGAGACCACCTCCTACGACCCACGCAGCCCCTATTCAGCGAGCAAGGCGGCCAGTGATCACCTGGTGAGCGCCTGGCACCACACCTATGGCCTGCCGGTGGTGCTCACCAACTGCAGCAACAACTACGGCCCCTGGCAATTTCCCGAGAAGCTGATTCCGGTGGTGATCCTCAAGGCAGCGGCTGGCGAGCCGATTCCGCTTTATGGCGATGGCGCCAACGTGCGCGACTGGCTCTACGTGGAAGACCACGTGGATGCGCTGCTGCTGGCGGCAACCCAAGGCACCCCCGGACGGGCTTATTGCGTGGGAGGCCATGGGGAGCGCACGAATAAAGAGGTGGTGGAGGCGATCTGCAGTGAGCTCGATGATCTGCTGCCCGCTGGTGCCCCCCACAGCCGCCTGGTCACGCCGGTGACGGATCGCCCTGGTCACGACCGGCGTTACGCGATTGATCCAACCCGGATCAGCAGCGAGCTGGGCTGGCAGCCGCGCCACAGCTTCGAGGAGGGTCTGGCAGAAACGGTGCGCTGGTATCTGGAGCACGACAGCTGGTGTGGGGCTGTGCGCGAGCAGTGCGGTTACAGCGGTGTCCGCCTTGGCCTCCTTTCTGGTGGCTGATCACGGTTCGGCTTTGTTAGCCCTCTGTGCTTCTCAGTAGGCTTACCGAAGCGCTGATTAGATCTCTCCATGCTCAAGCTCCTGCTGGGTGATCCAAATGCCCGCAAGCTGAAGCGCTACCAGCCGATAGTTTCTGATATCAACCTGCTCGAGGAGGAGATTGCCCCCCTCTCCGACGACGAGCTGCGCGGCCTCACGGCTGAATTCCGCCAGAAGCTGGAGCAGGTGGCGGGCAATGCCACCAAGGAGCGGGCCTTGCTCGATGAGCTGCTGCCCCAGGCCTTTGCCGTGGTGCGCGAGGCCGGCAAGCGGGTGCTGGGCATGCGGCACTTCGATGTGCAACTAATCGGCGGCATGGTGCTGCACAACGGTCAAATCGCTGAGATGAAAACCGGCGAGGGCAAAACCCTCGTGGCCACCCTGCCCGCCTACCTCAACGCCCTCACCGGCCGGGGCGTGCACGTGGTGACGGTGAACGACTATCTGGCCCGGCGCGACGCCGAGTGGATGGGCCAGGTGCACCGCTTCCTGGGGCTCTCGGTGGGCCTAATCCAGCAGGAGATGACGCCAAGCACCCGTCGGGCCAACTACGCCTGCGACATCACCTACGCCACCAACAGCGAGCTGGGCTTCGACTACCTGCGCGACAACATGGCCAGCGACATCGCTGAGGTGGTGCAGCGCCAGCCCAACTACTGCGTGATCGATGAGGTCGATTCGATCCTGATCGATGAGGCCCGCACGCCGCTGATCATTTCCGGCCAGATCGAGCGACCCCAGGAGAAATACCGCCGCGCCGCCGAAGTGGCTGAGCTGCTGGAGCGCTCTGCCGAGCTGGGCAAAGACGGCATCGATCCCGAGGGCGACTACGAGGTCGACGAGAAGCAGCGCAATGTGACCCTCACCGACGAGGGCTATGCCAAGGCCGAGCAGGAGCTGGGGGTGAGTGATCTCTTCAACCCAGAAGACCCTTGGGCCCACTTCATCGGCAATGCCCTCAAGGCTAAGGAGATGTTTGCCAAGGACGTGAACTACATCGTGCGCAATGGCGATGCGGTGATCGTGGATGAATTCACCGGTCGGGTGATGCCGGGTCGGCGCTGGAGTGATGGCCTGCACCAAGCGATCGAGGCAAAGGAGCAGCTGGAGATCCAGCCCGAAACCCAAACCCTCGCCTCGATCACCTACCAAAACTTCTTCCTGCTCTACCCGCGCCTAGCCGGCATGACCGGCACCGCAAAGACAGAAGAGGTGGAATTCGAGAAGACCTACAAGCTCGAGGTCACGATCGTGCCCACCAACCGGGTGCGCTCCCGCTCCGACTGGACCGATCAGGTATACAAAACCGAAACCGCTAAATGGCGCGCTGTCGCCCTGGAAACCGCCGAGGTGCACAAGGGCGGCCGGCCAGTGCTGGTGGGCACCACCAGTGTGGAGAAATCGGAGTTGCTGAGTGCCCTGCTGGCCGAGCAAGACATCCCCCACAACCTGCTAAACGCCAAGCCCGAAAACGTGGAGCGGGAAGCCGAAATCGTGGCCCAAGCAGGCCGGGCCGGCGCCGTGACCATCGCCACCAACATGGCCGGCCGTGGCACGGACATCATCCTGGGCGGCAATAGCGATTACATGGCCCGCCTCAAGCTGCGCGAGGTGCTGCTGCCCAAGCTGGTGCGCCCGGAAAATGAGCACCGGCCCATCCCCTCAGCCAAAGCCGCGCGCGAAGCCCGCAGCCTCGGCAGCCTCTATCCCTGCAGCCTCAGCGAAACGACCGACCAAGACCTGGCCACCCTCGCCAAAGATCTGGTGAATGCCTGGGGCGACCGGCAACTCACCCTGCTGGAGCTGGAGGACCGCATCGCCCAGGCGGCCGAAAAGGCCCCCAGCGAAGACCCCCAAATCCAGGCCCTGCGCGACTGCATCGCCCAGGTGAAGGCTGAATACGACGCCATGGTGAAGCAGGACGATCAGCAGGTGCGCGAAGCCGGTGGCCTGCACGTAATCGGCACCGAGCGCCACGAATCCCGCCGCGTCGACAACCAACTGCGGGGCCGCGCCGGCCGCCAGGGCGATCCCGGCTCCACCCGCTTCTTCCTGTCACTGGAAGACAATCTGCTGCGCATCTTCGGTGGCGACCGGGTGGCCGGACTGATGAATGCCTTCCGGGTGGAGGAAGACATGCCGATTGAATCGGGCATGCTCACCCGCTCGCTGGAAGGGGCCCAGAAGAAGGTGGAAACGTACTACTACGACATCCGCAAGCAGGTATTCGAATACGACGAGGTAATGAACAACCAGCGCAAAGCCGTTTACACCGAGCGGCGCCGGGTGCTGGAGGGCCGGGAGCTCAAGGCCCAGGTGATCGGCTACGGCGAGCGCACCGTCGAAGACATCGTGGATGCCTATGTAAACCCGGAGCTGCCGCCCGAGGAGTGGGATCTGAGCCGCCTGGTGGATAAAACCAAGGAGTTCATCTATCTACTGGAGGATCTCACCCCCGATCAGCTCCAAGGCCTCGGCGTGGAAGAGCTCAAGGCCTTCCTGCAGGAACAGCTGCGTAATGCCTACGACATCAAGGAGGGCCAAGTAGAGCAGCAGCGCCCAGGCCTAATGCGCGAGGCGGAGCGCTACTTCATCCTTCAACAGATCGACACCCTCTGGCGCGAGCACCTGCAGGCGATGGATGCCCTACGCGAATCGGTTGGACTGCGCGGTTACGGCCAGAAAGATCCACTGATCGAATACAAGAACGAGGGTTATGACATGTTCTTGGAGATGATGACCCAGATGCGGCGGAATGTGATCTATTCGATGTTTATGTTCCAGCCGGCGCCGGCGGCTCAGGGGTGACTGCCTAAGTTCAGCTAGTGGTGCCAGGGTTGTCGCCCAGAAACTCAAGGATCTCGCGATCTTTGAGGTTTTGAGCGGCGCCGTTGCAGGGCTCCAGCAGGGGGCGGCCGGCGGCCAGCTCCCGCAGGCAGCCTTGGGTGCGGGCCAGCTCCATTTCCAACACGTCGATGCGCTCCATCAGGTTGCGGATCACATTCGCTTCCGTGTCGGGCAGGGCTGAGTGGGCCAGGGGGTCGATGCGCACCCCGCTCTGATGGATAACCCGGCCGGGGATGCCCACCACCGTGCTGTCGGCCGCCACGTCGCGCAGCAGCACCGAGCCGGCGCCGATGCGGGTGTTGGCACCCACGGTGATCGCCCCCAGCACCTTGGCGCCGGCGCCCACCACCACGTTCTCCAGCAGGGTGGGGTGGCGCTTGCCATGGGCCTTGCCGGTGCCGCCCAGGGTGACGCCCTGATACAGCAGGCAGCGGTTGCTGATCACGGCTGTTTCACCGATCACCACTCCCATGCCGTGGTCGATGAACACGCCATGGCCGATCCGGGCGCCGGGGTGGATTTCAACGCCGGTAGCCAGTCGCCCCAGCTGGCTCAGCAGCCGTGCCAGCAGGGGCAACGGCGGCAGCCGCCGGCCCCAGAGCCAATGGCTGAGACGGTGCAGGGTTAGGGCGTGCAAGCCCGGATAGCAGAGCAGGATTTCCAGCGTGCCTCGGGCCGCAGGATCTCGTTGCTTGATGATCGCCAGGTCGGCCTGCAGTGCCTTGAGCATGGAGCCAGTTTGACCGAGGGGCCCCCCGTCATGCATGATCTTGAAATCGGCAAAGCCGGTTGTTGCGGATGTAGCTCAGTGGTAGAGCATCTCCTTGCCAAGGAGAGGGTCGAGAGTTCGAATCTCTTCATCCGCTTGATTCACCTGGCCGTTTGGTTCAAGTAGCCATTGGATTCAGGTAGCCAGCAGGCCAATTTCTTTGCGCAGGCCATCGATGGTGGCGGTGCCTAGGTAGCTCTGGGCGCAGTGCACCACCGGCATCCGTATTAGTTGGGCCCTGTTTTGGCGCAGGCTCTGCTCCACCAGCGGCAGGCTGGGGCGGTCGCAGAGCACGTGGCTGGCGGCCCGCAGCAGGGCCAGCAGGCGGCTGCCTGTGTCGGGGTTGGCGGTCATCACCAGCAGCTCGTTGCCGCGCATGCTGTGCAGGATCACCTCGGCGGCCCGCAGGATCCCCGGGCTGATGCTCACCAGGCCCACGCAGCTGCCCTGGCGCAGCTCCTTGAGTAGGTCGAGCTCGTGGCGAAAATCGTTGAGATCAACGGCCACCGCCCGTACGCCGTGCTGCTTGGCAATCTCCTCCACCGGCTGCAGGAAGTAACGGCTGGTCACCACCGTGCCGTTGTTGGATTCGGTGAGCACCGCCGCCAGCTCCTCCATCGGCACCACCTCCACCGGCACCTCCAGGCTGGGGATGAGCTCCTCGGCGATCAGCATCGAGGCGCCGATGTCCTCGCGGGGGGTGCTGACCAGCACCCGGGCGCCGCAGCGCAGGCGCCAGTCGATCTCGCGGGTGAGTAGGTCGCGGCCCTGCTGCAGGGTGCAGCCGGCATTGAGCAGGCCATCGACGCTTTGGCGCACCTGGCGGTCGATGTCCGGCAGGAGCTTGCCCCTGGGGCCCGGCGGCGGCTTGATTTCCCGCGGCTTTTGCTGGTCGCGCACATAGATGCCCGATCCCGCCATCGCTTCAACGACGCCGTCGGTTTCCAGCTGGCGATACACCTTGCTGATCGTGTTGCGGTGCAGGCCGGTTTGCATCGCCAGCTGCCTGGTGCTGGGCAATCGGTGCCCCGGTGGGTAGTGGCGGGCCGCAATGGCAAAGCAGATCTGGTTGTAGAGCTGCGTCGACGCCGGGATGTCGCTTTCCTGCTGGATGTGGAATCGCACGCCGGGGTTGGGCCAATTGGGCTGGTGGCCACCATAAAGAGGCTTGGCCCTGGGGACAATCCCCCTGTTGGCATACGCGCGTGTGCCGGTTTGGCCTGGTGCAAGTGGGCGGCCCTTCGGGAAGTTGTACATCTGTACAACTTCGTGCACACGCGCAAAACCCAATGCCAGCAAGCATCTGTCCGCGCGCTAATGCCCGCCCCCGCCAATGTCCGCAGCTCAGGCCTTCCCTTCAACCGCTCAGCGCTTGAGCGACATATCGGCGATCGCTAGAGAAGCGATTTAACCCGCGGGTTCTGCAGCGGAACTTGAAGCCACCTTGCTGTTGCCCTTGGGAGCGGCGGCCTTGCGGGGGCTCAGGAACATGATCATGTTGCGCCCTTCCCGCTTGGGGGGCTGCTGGATCTCGGCGTTGTCCTCGAGGTCCTTCGCCATGCGGTAGAGCAGCACTTCAGCCAGGGCGGTGTGCTGGATTTCGCGGCCGCGGAAGATCACGGTGCACTTCACCTTGTCGCCGTCCTTAAGGAAGCGCTGCGCCTGGCCGATCCGCACCTGATAGTCGTGGGAGTCGATCTTGTAGCGCATCTTCACTTCTTTTACTTCCGTCTGGTGCGACTTCTTCTTGGCTTCTTTGGCCTTCTTTTCCTGCTCAAACTTGTATTTGCCGTAATCCATGATCCGGCACACCGGCGGATCGGCCTTTTCGCTCACCAACACCAGATCGAGCTCGCGGTCCTTGGCAACCTCAAGGGCCTCCTCGCGGGTGATCACCCCCAGTTGACTGCCATCGGCATCCACCACCCGCAGGTTGGGGTAGCTGATGCGGTCGTTGATGTTGGGCAGCTCCCGCACGGGAGCACGGCGGTCAAAACGGGGACGTGGAGGCATTCAGGGGTGTGAAGGATCGCGAAATCGCTAACGCTTCACCCTAGTCCGCGCTCGACCACTTGCAACGCCTGGGCCAACTGCCCCTCGGTGCTGCGCTCTTCCAGCCAGATAGGTGCGTGGCGCCGCCGAAACCAGGTGCGTTGCCGTTTGGCGAATTGGCGGGTGCGCTGCTCGCAAAGGGCGATCGCTTCAGATTCGCTGCGCTCGCCGGCCAGCTGCTGCTTCGCCTCGGCATAGCCGATGGTGTTGAGCAGGGGCAGCCCAGCCCCGTAGCGCTCGATCAGCGCTTCGGTTTCAGCTACCAGCCCCGCAGCAAACAGGCCCCGGGTACGGCTGGCAATGCGGCCTGTCAGGTCGGTGGGACTTAGGCCCAGCTCCAGCACCCGCCAGGGCGGCGGCGTGGCCCCCTGCTGGCTGGATAGGGGCCGCCCCGTGGCATAGAGCACCTCCAGGGCCCTTTGGGTGCGCACGGCATCGGCGGGGGCGATGCGGGCGGCGGCCGCTGGATCGCCCTGGCGCAGCAGCTGGTGGCAGAGGGGCTGGCCAAGGGCTGCCAGCTGGGCGCGCAGCTGGGGTTGGGGTGGCACCGCTGGGGGCTCCAGCCCCTGGGTGAGGGCCTGTAGGTAGAGGCCGCTGCCGCCAGCCAGCAGGGCCAGGGGCTTGCGGGCAAGTTCCGCGTTGAGCTGGGCCTCGGCGATGGCCCGAAACTCCTGCAGGTTGATCGGCTGGTCGGGATCGCGGAGATCCAGCAGCTCGTGGCGCGCCTGCCCCCGCTGAGCGGCCGTGGGCTTGGCGGTGCCCACGTCCATCTGCCGGTAGAGCTGGCGCGAATCCACGTTCAGCACCGCCAGATCGAGGGCCTGGGCCAGGGCGATTGCCAAGTCTGTTTTGCCGCTGGCCGTGGGGCCCAGCAAGACGATGACGAGGGGTTGGCCTGCGGACTCAGTGGGGCTCATGGGTCCACCTTGCCAGGGGGTGTCAGCCCGGGTTGGCGGTGGTAAATTGCTTATTGCAATGGGGCTTTTGGGCTCGTTTGCGCCTTACTTGCCCCGGGATTTCGCCGTCCTGTGCCGAATCCCTGGGGAAACCTTCCTGCATGAGCGCTGAAAGCCAAGCTTCCACGAAAATTCAGGCCGCCTATGGCGCCGAGCAGATCCAGGTTCTGGAGGGCCTAGAGCCGGTTCGTAAGCGGCCGGGCATGTACATCGGCTCCACCGGCCCCCGAGGTCTGCACCATTTGGTGTACGAGGTGGTCGACAACGCAGTGGATGAGGCCCTAGCCGGCCACTGCGACCAGATCCTGGCGGTGCTCAACGACGACGGCTCTTGCGCCGTCACCGACAACGGCCGCGGCATCCCCACCGATATCCACCCGCGCACCGGTAAGAGCGCCCTTGAAACCGTGCTCACGGTGTTGCACGCCGGCGGCAAGTTTGGCTCTGGTGGCTACAAGGTTTCTGGCGGCCTGCACGGCGTTGGTGTGTCGGTGGTCAATGCCCTCTCCGAGTGGGTGGAGGTCACGGTTTACCGCCAAGACCAGGTGCACACCCAGCGCTTTGAGCGCGGCGCCCCGATTGGCATCCTGCAATCAGCCGCTGGCGAGAAGGGCCGTACCGGAACATCGGTGTGTTTCAAGCCCGATATCGAGATTTTCTCGACCGGCATTGAGTTCGACTACCAAACTCTCTCCTCGCGTTTACGCGAGCTGGCCTACCTCAATGGTGGGGTGCGGATTGTCTTCCGTGACGACCGTGCTGCGGCCCGCAACGCCGCTGGCGAAGCTCACGAAGAGATCTATTTCTACGAAGGCGGCATCAAGGAATACGTCGCCTACATGAATAAGGAGAAGGATCCTCTCCACCCCGAAATCATTTACGTCAACCGCGAAAAGGACGGTGTACAGGTGGAAGCGGCACTGCAGTGGTGCGTGGATGCCTACTCAGACAGCATTCTTGGCTTTGCCAACAACATCCGTACTGTCGATGGTGGCACCCATATCGAGGGCCTGAAAACGGTGCTTACCCGCACCCTCAACACCTTTGCCAAAAAGCGCGGCAAGCGTAAGGATGCCGATACCAACCTGGCCGGCGAAAACATCCGCGAGGGTCTCACTGCGGTGCTATCGGTAAAGGTGCCCGACCCGGAATTTGAGGGTCAGACCAAAACCAAGCTCGGTAATACGGAAGTTCGCGGCATTGTTGACACGCTGGTGGGTGAAGCCCTCAGCGAATATCTTGAATTCAATCCCTCGGTGATCGATCTGATCCTCGAGAAAGCGATTCAGGCCTTCAATGCAGCCGAGGCTGCCCGCCGCGCCCGCGAGCTGGTGCGCCGCAAGAGCGTGCTCGAGAGCTCCACCCTGCCTGGCAAGTTGGCAGATTGCTCCTCCCGCGACCCAGCCGAGTCTGAGATCTACATCGTGGAGGGCGATTCTGCTGGTGGCTCTGCCAAGCAGGGGCGCGACCGTCGCTTCCAAGCGATCCTGCCATTGCGGGGCAAAATTCTCAATATCGAGAAAACAGACGACGCCAAGATTTATAAAAACACTGAGATTCAGGCGCTGATCACTGGATTAGGCCTGGGGATCAAGGGCGAGGAGTTTGATGAGAAAAATCTGCGCTACCACCGGATCGTGATCATGACCGACGCCGACGTCGACGGCGCCCACATCCGCACCCTGATTCTCACCTTCTTCTTCCGCTATCAGCGGGCCTTAGTTGAGGGTGGCTACATCTACATTGCTTGCCCACCCCTCTATAAAGTGGAGCGCGGTAAAAATCACACCTACTGCTACAACGAAGACGATCTCAAGAAAACTATCGCATCGTTTGGTGAAAAGGCGAATTACACGATCCAGCGTTTCAAGGGCTTGGGCGAAATGATGCCGAAGCAGCTATGGGAAACCACCATGGATCCCACCACTCGCATGATGAAGCGAGTCGAGATTGAAGATGCCCTCGAAGCCGATCGCATCTTTACAATCCTGATGGGCGACAAAGTGGCACCGCGCCGGGAATTTATCGAGGCCCATAGCGCCACCCTCGATCTAGCCCAGCTCGATATTTGATGGCGGGTACCCGCATGATGCAGCCGTCTGCAGCCTGGCGCTGGGCGGCCCTGCTTGGTTTTGCCCTGATCACCCCCGTGGGCTTGCCTGCCGGAGGGGCTGATCGCAGGCAACTTGAGGTGCGCCGGCGTTGTGCCGGAGATCCCTTGCTGTCCACCCAGGCCGTGGCGTTGCGGGCAGCACCGGAGCAGCGCGCCCCTGCCTTGCAGCAGCTTGGACCAGGCGAGCCCATGCGAGTGCTGCGCAGCTGGCGGGGCAGTTCCGGCCAGCGCTGGCTTCAAGTGCAGGCCGCCGATCGCCGCGGCTGGTTGGCTGCTGGTTGAGTGAGTTCCTTGAGGGCACACTCGATATTGGTATGTCATTGAGTTTGTACATCTGTACAAACTCAATGAGGACTAACAGGCCAACGATCCGCCGGTTAGGCGGCTAAAGCGGCTTCGATGGCGCCCTTCAATTCAGCGGAATCGGGCTCCACGTTGCTCTTGTAGCGGCCCAACACGGTGCCGTCCTTGCCCACCAGAAACTTCTCGAAATTCCAGGCGACGGGGCCGGCGGGCTCGCTCTGGCTGAGGGTGGTGTAGGGCTCTTCGGCCATCACCACTTTGTCGAGCAACTCAAAGTCGGCGCCGTAGGTGGTGGAGCAGAACTGCTGGATCTCTGGCAGCGTGCCGGGCTCCTGGGCGCCGAAATCGTTGCAGGGGAAGCCGAGCACGGCCAGGCCCTGGGGGCCGTAGCTCTCCTGGAGGGCCTGCAGGCCTGCGTATTGGCGGGTGAATCCGCAGCGGCTGGCCACGTTCACGATCAGCAGCACCTTGCCGGCCCATTCGCCCAAATTGCGCTCGTCGCCTTTGGCATCGCGCACGGCCACATTGCTTACGGAGATAGCCATTGGTGCGGTTGTCATCAAGTGGCCGGACCATAGCGGGCCGAAGGCAGCAGCGACCCATAAACTCAGCATTGCGGCGTCGCGGGGCCCATGGGCGAAGCCAACGGGATCCAGGTGGCCGAGGTGGTCGCCCAACAGCTGGAAAGCCTGCTTGAGGCAGGTAACTACGACGGTGCCAAGTTGCTGCTCGGCCCCGTGCAGGAGGTAGACGCCGCTGAAGCGATCGGTAGCCTGCCGCGCACCCTGCAGGCCCTGGCCTTTCGGCTGCTGCCCAAGGACGAAGCAATTGAGGTCTACGAATACCTCGATGCGTCAGTTCAGCAGACCCTGCTGGAGCGGCTGCGCTCCGGCGAGGTGCTGGAGCTGGTGGAGGAAATGTCACCCGACGATCGGGTGCGGCTTTTTGATGAGTTGCCCGCCAAGGTGGTGCGGCGCCTGCTGGCCGAACTCAGCCCGGCGGAGCGGCGGGTCACGGCCCAACTACTCGGCTACGAGGCGGAGACGGCGGGCCGGCTGATGACCACCGAATTCGTCGACCTCAAGGAGTTTCACAGCGCCGCCCAGGCCCTGGCGATCGTGCGCCGCCGCGCCCGCGATACAGAAACCATTTATTCCCTCTATGTCACCGATGGCTCGCGCCACCTCACCGGCATCCTTTCGCTGCGGGATCTGGTCACGGCGGACCCTGAGGCACGCATCGGCGATCTGATGACCCGCGATGTGGTGAGCGTCGGGACCGACACCGACCAGGAGGAGGTGGCGCGGGCTATCCAGCGCTACGACTTCCTGGCCGTGCCGGTGGTGGACCGGGAGCAGCGGCTGGTGGGGATCGTCACCGTGGACGACGTCATCGACGTGATCGAGCAGGAGGCCACCCGCGACCTCTACGCCGCCGGCGCCGTGCAGGCTGGCGATGAAGACGACTACTTCCAGAGCAACCTGTTCACCGTGGCGCGGCGCCGGGTGGTGTGGTTGCTGGTGCTGCTGGTGGCCAACAGCGGCACCTCGGCGGTGATCGCCTCCCAGGAGTTGGTGCTCAAGCAGGTGGTGGTGCTCGCCGCCTTTATTCCGCTGCTGATCGGCACCGGCGGCAATGTTGGAGCCCAGAGCTCCACTGTGGTGATTCGGGGTCTGAGCACCCAGCGCATTCAGGCGATGGGCGCCTGGCGGGCGATCTGGCGTGAATCTGTGGCCGGCGCCCTACTGGGCTTGTTGATGGTGCTGGCGGTGGTGCCGTGGGCCGCCTACGTGGCAGGCAGCTGGTTAGTGGCTATGGCCGCCGGCCTGAGCCTGGTGGCGATCACCACCCTCGCTGCAACGGCCGGCGCGGCCCTGCCGCTGCTGTTTGACCGTCTGGGCCTGGATCCGGCCTTGATGTCCGCGCCTTTTATTGCCACCGCTACAGACGTCGCTGGGGTGTTCATCTACCTGCAAACCGCCTCCTGGCTGCTGCAACGCGCCGCGCCTGGCTAGGTAGCTGCTGGGAGTGGCTAGGTAGCTGCTGGGAGTGGCTTGAGCCGCCGCAGCAGTTTTGGGGTTTCTGAGAGGAGTTAACACTTCTTCAGGTTAGGCTTTACACATCTTCAAAGCCCCAACGCCGTGGTCGTCGCCATCGCTACTGCACCCACCGCAGCTGCTCCCGACAAGGCTGCCCGCTCCATGCCCGCGGCCGACGGCGACCTGGTGCGTAGCTACCTGCGGGACATCGGGCGAGTGCCGCTGCTATCCCATGAGCAGGAGATCACGCTGGG
>NZ_PXXO01000001.1 GCF_003011885.1 Cyanobium usitatum str. Tous | reverse complement strand
CCGAAAGCCGGCCAGGACATGGTGGCAGCAGCCATGAAGGCTGTGTTTGTGATCCAGGCTCCTGATCAGGTGCGTGGCCACTGGCAGCGGGTCACCGAGATGCTGCGCAAGCAGTTCCCAACAGCCGTGCCGGTGATGGACGCCGCCTGTGACGACGTGCTGGCCTTTCTCCACTTTCCCCAGGAGCACTGGCGCAAGGTGTGGAGCACCAACCCTCTAGAGCGGCTCAACAAGGAGATCAAACGCCGCACCAACGTGGTCGGCATCTTCCCCAACGACGCTGCGATCGTGCGGTTGGTGGGTAGCCAGCTGCTGGAGCAGCAGGAGGAATGGCAGCTGGAACGCAGGCGCTTTTTTTCCGAGGCCACGATGGCCAAGATCCCGGAGCCGGAAGAGCCGCTGGAGCTCACTGATGCTGATCCGTCCGCCCAGCCGGCAGCAAGCACCAGCTGAACCGCAACATCTCCTCCCTAGATCTACACAGAACATATCGATCGCTGAGTTGCCAATTCAGCGATCAGGGTTCATAGTGGATGAACGGAGCTGCGCAGTCAGCTTCCAAGCAGTCATCTCTTGATTGCTCCTGTTCACCCTCCGGAAAGGGTCACAGGACCTCCTGAGTTACACCACTCGGAGGGGCGCTACCTGATAACGGGGGTGCAATCCGGCGGTGCTGGAGCGCCTCAGCGGGCGTTGGCAAGCATGCGGAGCAGTTCCTCATTGAAGTCGCGCAGCACCGAGCGGGGGCTCACCAAGGCGCGGTTGGGGCAGGGGTTGTTTCGCCATCGGGTGGCCGAACGGGAGCCGGCCTGCCGGTTCACGGGCCTGGCGCGGCAGCAGTTCCTGGTGGCGAGCCACATCAAACCCTGGCGATCCTGCGACAACAGCGAACGGCTGATCGGTGCCAATGGCCTGCTGCTCTCCCCCCATGTGGACAAACTGTTTGATCGGCACTGGATCAGCTTCGATAGCGGTGGGCAGCTGATCTGGCAGCACGAGGCAGCAGGGGAGGCCTTGCGCTGCTGGGGCATCGAAGGGGCGAATCTGATCCGGCCGTTTAGCCGCAAACAAGAGGAGTTCTTGAGTGCCCACCGGGATGCCTTGAGGCACTGAGTGTAATTAGGGCGCTGCTGCCAACATCGACCGCGACCACGCCACACCCGGGCGCCTTAGCCTGAACCTTGTCTTCGAATATCCCTTCGACTAACAGCTTTAAGACAGGCAAGCGACGGCTCAATAGGCTGAATTCAGCTGCTTCCAAGACGAGTGAAAATGCAAAATTGGGTGCTCAGCAGCTGGATGTTTCTCAAGCGGACGCCAACACTGGTGTTTGCCATGGCCGTGCTTGGACTCGGGCTCACCACCGCCAGTGGCGTCATGGTGAGGGGCATCCGCAACGCCAACGACACCATCACAGTTACTGGAGCCAGCACCGAGCGAATTACATCCGACTACGTCGACTGGTCGGTGAAGGTCTCCCAGAGCGGGGCCAGCCAGCAAGCTTCATACCAAGGACTGCAGCCTGCAATAGAGCAAACCGTGGCCTTCCTCAAGGCCCAGGGCATCGAGGCCGATGAGATGGAGCTCGACTCGGTTAAATCGGAAAAGCAGGAAGTGCGCGATCCCCGCACCGGGGAGCTGCGCTCCACCACCTGGACCAGCACGCAAGCAGTGCTGATAGGCAGCTGGAATGTCGCCAAGATCTATAAGGTCTCTGGTCAGATTGGGCAGTTGATCGGCAAGGGAGTGCCTCTAACCATCAACGAGCCGGCTTACACCTACACCAAGCTTGCGGAGAAGCGGGTCGACATGCTGGCGAAGGCCACCAAGGACGCCCGAGCTCGGGCGCGGGCCATAGCCTCGGAGGCCGGCGCCGGCATCGGTGCGATCACAAACGCCGACACCGGCTCCTTCCAGATCACCTCCCCCAACTCAACGGAGACCAGTGACAGCGGCTCCTACGACACCCGCACAATCGAGAAGGACATCACCGCAGTGATGGCCGTGACCTTCAGGGTTGAGTGAATGTGCCTGCCAAGGCGCGGCAGCAGTGTGCTGATACCTAAGGTCTCAAAGGCCTTTTAGGGGCCGCCTCCATTCCTCCTTGCCCTGCGGCAGCTTCATTGACTCCACCTGTTTCCCTGCCGTCCCTCGCCACCGCGCAGGCCGCCACGCCAGCAGCCACCTATCCCAGCAAAGCTGAGCTGCTTGCCTGCCTGCCCTCTGAGTTAACCCAGATCAACCCGGTTAAAGCCTGGGGAAGTCTGGCCATGTCCCTGGGCCTATCTGTTTTGGCCTATGGCCTAGGAACCCTGATCCCCCTGCAGCTCAGCGCTGCACCCCTCTGGCTGCTCTACGCCGTGGTCACCGGAACGGTGGCGGCAGGTTGCTGGGTTATTGCCCATGAGTGCGGTCACCGTGCCTTCCATCCCAACCCCCGCGTCGAAGCGGTGGTGGGATTTGTGCTTCACAGCTTGCTGCTTGTGCCCTACTTCAGCTGGCAGCGCAGCCATGCCGTGCACCACGCCAACTGCAACCACCTCGAGGCAGGTGAAACCCATGTGCCGCCTCGCTCCGATTCCAGCTCGGGACGCTTCGTGGCCGGAACAAGACGGCAGCTGGGCCAGGGCCTCTACGGCGTGGCCTCCCTGTTCACCCACCTGGTGTTGGGTTGGCCCCTTTACCTGATGTTTGGTGTTGCCAGCGGCGAAGAGTACGGCAGCCCCACCTCCCATTTCACTACGGCTGCACCCTTCCGCAACGGTGCCCGCCAGCTATTTCCCGACTCCTGCCGTCGCCTGATGGTGATCTCAAACCTCGGCCTACTGGCGATGGTGGCGGTACTGGTGTGGGCCTCCATCCACTTCTCCCCGGCGAGAGTGCTGCTGGTATATGGCCTGCCCTATCTGGTGATCAACGCTTGGCTGGTTGGCTACACCTGGCTGCAGCACACCGATACCGATATTCCCCACTTCTCCAGCAGCGACTGGAATTGGGCGAAAGGTGCTCTACAGACGGTGGATCGTCCCTATGGCCCCCTGCTCAACCTGCTGCATCACGGCATCGGCTCAACCCATGTGTGCCATCACATCAACCCGAGAATCCCTCACTACAACGCCTGGCGGGCCAGCGCCTTGCTTAAGCAGCGTTTTCCCGAGCTAGTTCGCTACGACCCCACTCCTATCCATCGCGCCCTATGGCGGGTTGCAACTCACTGCACCGTAGTTAGTCAAACCGGAGTGAATGGTGGCTTCTATTACAATTCAAAGCCAGCTAGCTAGATTTAGCCAACTGCCCATAAAAAAGGCCCGGAGCAAAAGCTTCGGGCTTTTATTTTAGGTATTAAAATCACTGGTAAAAACCAGGAATTATCAAGACATAGCAGCAATGCAGCCTGGCCGACTCGATAAATAGACAGTCAGGCCGGCGAGCTCAGGGCTCACGGCAATCAGCCCAGGCCCAGTTGAGCAGCAATGCTTTGGCCGGTGAGCAGCTCGGTGCCAAGACCGATCACGAAGCCCATCATGGCCAAGCGGCCGTTCCAGGTCTCAGCAAAAGCAACAAAGCCGAAGCGGGGGGTGGATTCGGTCATGAGTGTTGAGGATTGTTTCAACAACTATAACTGGTTGTAACGGCGTCGACCACCTGGATGTTGGAAGCAAGAGAGGAGCTGCTGGTCCTGTTGCGTCGTGGCGCCAGGGGGGAAGCCCAACGCCAGGGGCCGCGGGTGCGGGAGCTGATTCACGAGCTCGAGCGCACCTCACCAGTGGATCTCGCCGCCCCAGGGGCCCTCGAACTGCTGGAGGGGGTCTGGGAGTTGCGCTGGAGCAGCAGCAGCCAGCCCTATCTCCAGGCTGTGCCATGGCTGGAGAACCTGCAGATACTCGCTCCATCCCGGGGGCGCGCCCTGAATCTGTTGCGGCCGCCAGGGCAGCTGGCCGGCCTGGGTGGCATAGCTGTAGAGGCCACCATCCAGCTCGAATCAAGCCCTGGTGATAACAGCTCAACCCCACAGCAACGGGTGCAGGTTCGCTTCCAGCGCGGTGGCTGGAGCGGTCCCCTGCTTGGCACCACGCGCTTGCAGCTGCAACGGGAGGTGCAGCAAAGCTTTCCAGCCTGGCTCGACATCACCGTGCTCACCGAGGAGCTGAGGCTGTGCCGTGGCAACGCCGGCACCATCTTTGCCCTGCTGCGGCGCCCCGATCTGGCCGTTGCAGACTTTTTAGACAATCAATAAAACCGGTGCAAGACACCCCAAGCCTGAGCAGCTCCCTGGTGCTGGCTGCAGACAATCCCCCTGCCCTGGCAAGGTTTTACGCCGATTTGCTGGCGGTAGAGCCCCTGCAGGGGCTTGGTGCCAGCCATTGGCGAGTGCCCTGGCCCGCCGGTGGCTTCCTGGAGATCTACGCCCCATCCCAGAGCCGGCCCCAAGCGAAGCAACCAGGCCGGCTAGCAACGTGCCTGCAGCGCAGCGTGGCTGGCGGCAACAACGACGCAGCTGCCATGGCCCTGCTACAGGCCTGGCTGGCGAGCGCCCTTGGGCTGGGCGCCACGCTTCTGGACGGTCCGCGCCAGGAGGCCTTCGGAGTGGAGGCCTGGCTGCTGGATCCGGAGGCAAACAGGCTGCTGCTGCTGGTGCAAAACCAGGTCAGTTAGGCCGGGCGTAGGGACCAAAGGCAACGGCGCACTCGGCGCCGCAGCGGGCGCCCAGGTTGATTGCTGCGGCTGCGCTCCAACCAGCCGCCAGTCCCGCCATCACCCCGGCCGCAAAGCTGTCGCCGCAGCCATAACTGTCGACCGGCGGGGCCACCAGGGCCTTGGCAGCGAAGCGCCCGCCGGGTTCGCTCCAGCCACCAGCCGCCCCTTCGGTGGCGATTCGCAGTTGCGGGGGGCGCGATAGAGCGCCAGCGGGCACCTGCTCACCCGGATCGAGGGCGCTGCCGATCAAGGCATCGCAGCTCACTCCGCTGGCCTCCAAGAGCGGCAAGCCAACCCGTGGCGTGGCGCCGAGCAGCCGGGCCCGGCGGCATTGCTGCAGAGCTGCCGCGTCGGCCGCGGTCACAAAGACGCCATCGCAGCCAGCCAGATCAGCCCAGGGAAGGGGATCCCTAGCCAAAGGGGCCAGTCGCTCGCCGATCACGGTGATGCTGCGGTCACCGGCCCGATCCACAAAGCTCACGCCCCGGCGGGTTGGGGCATCCCGCCAGGCCACCTCCAGATCAAGCCCCAGCTCCGTGAGCCGCTCCGCTGAGCGCTCGCCGGTGACGTCCCGGCCCAGGGAGGTGAAAAACCGCACCCGCCTGCCACTGAGACGGGCCAGCTGCACCGCCACCACCGCCCCACCACCGGCGGGTTCCTCCAGAAAGGCGGTGGCCCGGTCGATCGAGCCAGCAACCGGCAGCTGCTCCACTGCCACAAAGCTCACCCACTCCACATGACCCACCACCGCCAGGTTGAGGGCAGCGAGGGCGGAATCCGGGGCCATGGCAACAGGGCAACCTCACCAGCATGGGCCGGCGTAGCCTTGCCCCCCATCAATCTGTATCTGCCATGCGTGCCGTGCCGCTGCACCTCGAAGCCGGCAGTGATGTGCGCCGCAGCCTGGAGCAGCTGGCCCTTGAGCACAACGCCGGCGGCTTTGTGCTGAGTGTGGTGGGCAACCTCTCCCAAGCCGCCTTTGCCTGCCCTGGCAAAAGCGCACCCACGGTTTTGGCTGGCGAGCTGGAGATCATCACCCTGCAGGGCACGATCAGTCCGGATGGGGTGCACCTGCACCTGAGCTTCTCCGATGCCAGCTGCCAGGTGTGGGGCGGCCACCTCGAGCACGGCACCCTGGTGTTGCGCGGCGCCGACCTGCTGGTGGGCCTGCTCAGCACCGGCACCAGCCCAGCGCCAAGTGCAGCGACGAGTGCAGCGCCGACTAGATCAATGAGCAGCGAACCGCGAGTTGAAATCGCCGGCCGGCCGGAATGCCCCTTTTCGCGCCGGGCCCTGCGCATGCTGCGCACCCTGGGCATTGCCTTCGTGGAAATTGAACCCGACGAGACGGGACCGGTGCCCCAGCTCTACATCGATGGCGTCGCTATTGGTGGCTACAACGAGCTGGCCGAACTGCACAGCCGCGGCGAATTAGACGCGCTGCGCAGCCTGTGAGCCCCGAGTTTGGGGTTGGCACGCTGCAGCTAGCCACCACTAAGGGCTGTGGCCTGGCCATCGGCGCCTATCCCCACTTCAGCTACAACGCCAGCGGCGGCGGCGGAACCGGTGAGCTCGGCCCCGGCCCTGCCGGCGGCCCACGAACCGTGAGCTTCGAGCCCGCCAGCCTGTTGATTCCGCCACTCAACTGGCGCACCACCCGGGTGCTGGGCCTGCCCCTGCCCCCGGGCCTGGAGATCGCCATTGCCCCTGAGCAGCTGGCGGGCAGCATCGATTCAGCAACAGGAGCTGTGCAACTGCACTTCCGGGCCCGCTTTCGCTTCCGCATTGCCGGGCTCTACCGCGCCCCCGACCTACTGATCGACACCCTGCTCAGCACGGGCGCAGCCCAGGGGCAACGCCACCGGGCCAGGGGCCAGACCCTCAGCGCCGATGGCACGGCCCTGCTGGTGGGGGTGGCAAGCGTGCCACCGTGCGGGGACCCCTGGCTGGATCGCCTGCTGGGCCTCCCTGATGAAGCCCTTGCCATGCTGCGCTGCAGCTTCAAGTGCGAGCCGTGAGCGAATCCCTACCCCAACGTCTGGATCGCTTGATCGCCCGAGCCGGTTTCAATCTGCTGCTTCCGCCGCTGATTCTGCTGATTCCCTGGCTCCAGGAGCTGGTGGACCAGCTGGTTTTCGGTGGCAACTGGAACCTGCCGATGACGCCCGGAGGCTCCTTCCTCGGGGTGCTGACAGCCCCCTTCAGCCACAGCGGTTTTGGCCATCTCCTGGGCAATTCGCTCACCTTTCTGCCCCTCTCCTGGCTGGTATTGCTGCGCGGCCGCCGCGACTATCTGGCCGTTTGGTTGGGGGTTTATGCCACGGCTATTCCGGTATGGCTGCTCTGGCCCAACGGCAGTCACGGACTCTCCGGGGTCGTGTACGGGCTGCTGGGCTACCTGCTGCTGATCGGCTGGCTGGAGAAGCGGCCCCTCTCCCTGCTCCTTTCGGTGCTGGCCCTGGTCACCTATGCGGGGGTGCTGCCCAGCCTGCTGCCGATTTTTTCACCGCCAGGGGTGAGCTGGATCGGCCACCTCAGCGGTTTTGGCGGCGGCCTGCTGGCGGCCCTGGCCGTGGCGCGCGAGTCGCCTAGGTGACCAGGGCTAGCGGTTGAGCTGACGCATCTGCCAGGTAACCCAGGTGCCCACCGGGCTCCAGAGCAGGTAAGGCAGCAGCAAACCAGCCGCCAGCATGCTCTCGCTAGCCAGAGCAACGGTGAGGGCAATGCCCCACACCCAGCCAGCAAAGCCAATGACCGTGCCCTTACCCAGGCTGCGGCTACGGCAGATCACAAGCATGTAGCCCTGCACCAACACCAGCTGCACCAGAAAAGCCGCCATCCATAGGCCGCTCCAGCTGGCCTGCCAGGTGAGCCAAGCCCTCAAACACCAGCCAGCGGGGGCGGCGCAGCCGGATAAACCAGGCAAAATCCTGCCGGCTTGGATTAAGGCCCCACGCCACCGCCACAATCACCAACAGAATCACCAGGGCGGCGAGCACTGCAAAAAGAATCAGCAGCACTCCAGCCTGCAGGTTCAACGCCCCCGATGCAGCAAACCAGGCCACGCCAACAATGACCCCAACCAGCAATCCAGATCAAACCAGCCAGAAAGTCAACCAAGAAGTCAGCCAGGAAATAATCCTTGCCGCCTCCAGCCCCTGGGTGGCCGTAGTGCTCAACCTGGTGCCTGGTTTAGGTACGGGATACATCTATCAACGCCGCTGGCGGGCCTACTGGATCAGCTCAGGCCTGGCAACGGCCTGGTTTGTGACGGGAGGTGTCCTAAGCCAAAACGTGGACGAGGTATTGATGCCCGATTTGGTGCAGCAAAATCAACTGATCGGCCTAGGCGGCCTGCTGCTGCTGGCTGTTGTTACTGCAACGGAGGCTGGCCTCGCCGCCCGCCGCGCTCAGCCCAGCTCCAGGCAGGCCAACCCGTAGACATCGCCAAGGGGAACCGGCGGCAGGCTGCCCCGATACATCCTCAGCGTCTCGGCGACCACCGCAAAACCCAACTGCAGCAGCAGGGGCCCTGCCTCCGGATTGGCGGCAGGGGCATCGATCAACACAACGCCGGCATGGCGGGCCATCAGGGCGTTGAGAAGCTGGGCCGCCAGGGCAGGCGTGTCGGCTAGCAGGGGCCCGATCCGCCAACCCTCGCCTCGATGCAGCAGGCAGGGCCGGATCCGGCCAAAGCCGTGGCAGGAGCCATCCGGGCCGATCAGGGCCAGCACCGTGCCGGCCGGATGGTGCAGCCAGTCGGCGAGGAAGTGGGGCCGGGGGCTGAGCTCCCGCTGGGCGTCATAGGCCTGCACGGCCCTGTCGGGTATGGCACTTCCCTCAAGCAGGCTCAGGCCCTCTGGAGTAGCGGCGGGCGGGAGGTTGCCATCACTGATCCGCTGCCAGCGCTGGGTTGGCGACGCCGGCGCAAAGCCCCAACTGGCGTAGTCACCGATGCGATCGGGGGCGGCCTCAATGCCGATGCAAGTAAGGCCTTCCAGATGCTGCAAGGCCCGCTGCCAAAGCTGACGGCCAAATCCCTGCCCCCGGTGCTCTGGTTGCACCAAAAACATGCCGATGAAGCCGTATTCGGCGTTGTAACGGACCCCGGCAATACAGCCGATCGGACGACCGTTGAGGCAACCAACCCAGAGCCCCTGGCGGTCCGTATGGCGGTAGATGGCTACGTCTCCCTGGCCCGGCGCGAAGTGTTCAGCGCGGGCCCAGGCGGTGACATCGGCGAGATCGCCCTTCTCCAGGGCCCGAATCCGCAAAAGGGATGGGGCCACCCCGCTCAGTTGGAGCCGTAGGCGATGTGGCAGCTGGCATTGAGCACCTGGGCCTGGTCGGCCGTGGTCGGTGCCATGCCATTGATCAGCCCCTGCTTGCAATCGCTGGTGGCTGTCATCAGGGGCATACCGGCAACGCCGTAGGCAAACTGAACTTGATTAGGTGGCAGCGCTTGAACCGAGCCGTAGTCGAGCTGCAGGCTGGTTTGGGGCACCACGATCACGGTCGACTGCTGATACGAAGCTGCGTTAACAGCACTGGTGATCGCAGCAGCAGTGGCCAAGCTGCCCACTCCCCAGGCCACCGAACTGGCTCGCCACCAGGGCCAGGCCGCTGGATAGGGCCGATACCAGCCGGTGCTCCAGGTGCGCGACGACCAGTAACCCCCTTGGCGGCCCCAGGCCGGATTCCAGGCAGAGGCCCCTGGGGCGCGGGTGAAACCAGCGCCAGGGGCACCCCAGCCCACACCAGGACGAGCTCCCGCTCCGGGCGCCCCAATTCCGGGTGCTCCCACACCAACGCCCGGTCTCGTTCCGGCGCCAGGAGCACCCCAGCCAGCTCCTGGACGCACCCCCGCACCGGAGCCCGGCCCGCCAAAGCCACCGCCGCCCATGGGGCGGGCCAGAGCGGTGAAGCTGCCCGCAGCTGCTACGACGAGCCCTAAGCCAATCGCCGTGATCAGTTCCGTCCGCATGGCCATGGTGTTGCTTCCGGGTTGCTTAAAGGTTGTCTAGCCGCGAACGAAGCCCGCGGCACGGCAGCTAGTTGTATTCCCCGGGCAGGTCCTGCTTGGTAACCGTTACGCGGCCTACTTTTTTGCCTGAAAGCCGCAGCAGCTCGTCGCCAGAAAATTCAAAGCCCAAGCCTGCCCCGATCTTGGCCACGTCATCAGCAGTAGCAGCGGCTTGCACGGCTTGCCGAAGCGACTGATCATCCTGAACCTTGCCCAGGAAGGCCTTCAGCTGATCGAGGGACATGGGAACTAGTCGAAAGTGCGATCCAGGATTGCGACCACATCTTGGTCGACCTGGGCCAGCCGCTCTAGCACTAGCTGCAGATCGAGGGCGGTGAGCTCCCCATCGGGCTGCCATTTGAGGCAGGTGCGTCCCAGGCAGCTGGTTGTCAAACCTTGGGTGGTGTGGACCATGGCCCACCTCGGTTCTGTGTTCAATTCATCATCATCTGGATTGCTGCCCTTGTATGCCCCCTTCTGGGGGTGATTTCCGCTGAAACAAGCCAAGGGCTGATCAAAATGGCGCAAAAGTCATCTCCTGCGCCATGACCCTTGAAACCGGGCCAAGTAGCTCTGAGCGAGATCGTCAGCTTGACCTGCTCAGGGTGGTTTGCTGCGTGGCCTGGGCCGATGGCGATGTTTCCGCAGACGAAAAGCGGCTGCTCGAGAAACTCGTGGCCAAGTACTTCCCCTGTGGAGATGGCTCGGGGGCAAACCAGGAAGCTGCGCTTCAGCTAGCTGCCTGGACCGTCGACTCGTCCGTGCTGGAGGAAGTGATTCCCAGGCTCACTAGCGGGGAAGACCGGGCACTGGCCCTTAAGCTCAGCTACATGATGGCCAAGGTGGGCCAACGACCTCAGGACAGTTCGCCGATCAACCCGGCAGAGAAGGTGCTCTACAGACAGCTGGTGGAAGCTCTTGGCCTAAGCGAATCTGAAGTGTCAGAAGCCGAATGGACCGCTGAACAGGAGCTGTCCAGCGGCAAAGGTATTTGGGCTGCCCTAGGGGCAGCCTTTGCAGGTCTCGGTGCCTGGCCCAGCCAGGAAATGCTGGAAACCCCGGGCATGCAGTGGCTTTGAAGCCAGCTGATCAGGCCCGATCGAAACTCAGCCCAGACCGATCTGGCTCAGGATGCCCTGGCCAGTAAGCAACTCGGTGCCCAAACCGATCACGAAACCGAGCATGGCCAGGCGGCCATTCCAGGTTTCGGCGAAGGCAACGAAGCCAAAGCGGGTTGTGGAGTCAGCCATGGAAAGAATCCTTAAGGAAACGTGAACTCAATGTAACGCCTCATGAAGCTGGCGTTTGTGTCCCCTGATGCAAAAGGGCAGCATCCAAGCTCGCCAGCAATGCCGCGCCATAGCGATCGAGCTTGGCCTGGCCCACACCGCCGATCCCAGCCAGCTGCTCCAGGGAGCGGGGCCGGCGGGCCACCACCTCCACCAGGGTGCGGTCATGAAACACCACGTAGGGCGGCACCCCCTGCTGCCGCGCCTGCTCGCGGCGCCAATCCTTCAGCGCCTGCAACACGGGCGCCTCATCAGGGTTCAGCACTGCCGCAGCAGGAGCCGGGCTCACCCCAGGCTGGCGGCGGCGCTCTCGCTTCGCTGGCGGCAGCCGCAGCAGTAGCTGGGTCTCACCCCGCAGCAACGGCTTGAGCCGCCCGTCCTCGCCAAATCCCAGAGCCCCGTAGCGCTCGGAGTCGGCCTGCAACAACCCCTGGGCCACCAGCTGGCGAAACAGGCTGCGCCACTGGCCGCGATCAAGCTCCTTGCCAATGCCATACACACCCAGCTGCTGGTGGCCGAGCTCGCGAATTCGGGCCGTATCTGCCCCCAGCAGCACATCCACCAAATGGGCGGCACCAAAGCGGCTGCCCGTGCGGTACACAGCCGATAGGGCCTTGCGCACCGACTCGGTGGCATCGACGGCCGTATCTGGCTCTAAGCAGAGATCGCAATTGCCACAGGGCTCGGGCAGGGTCTCGCCGAAGTGGCTGAGCAACACCTGACGGCGGCAGCCGCTCGCCTCGGTGAAGCCAATCAGGGCATCGAGCTTGCCGTGCTCAACCCTTTTTTGCTGCTGCTCCGCGTCGGAGTCATCGATGAAGCGGCGCAGCTGGGGTACATCGCCGCCGCCATGCACCATCCAGGCCAAGGCCGGCAGACCATCCCGGCCGGCGCGGCCGGTTTCCTGGTAGTAGGCCTCCAGGCTTTTGGGCAGGTCCACATGGGCCACAAAGCGCACATCCGGCTTGTCGATGCCCATGCCAAAAGCGATCGTGGCAACCACCACCACGCCGCTATCGCGGCGGAAGCGCTCCAGCGCGGCGCTGCGCACCGCCCCATCCAATCCGGCGTGATAGGCAACGGCGTCATATCCCGCCGCCTGCAGGTCGCGGCAGAAGCCATCCACCCGGTTGCGGGAGCGGGCATACACAATCCCTGAAGCGCCGCGGTGATCTGCGAGCAGCTCAAGCAATTGGCGGCGAACGTCGTCCTTATCGCGCAGCAAATAGCGAATGTTGGGGCGATCAAAGCTGGCCAGAAACACTCGCCCCTGCTCCAGCTGCAGCCGGGCCAGGATCTCGTCTCGGGTGCGGGGATCGGCCGTAGCGGTGAGTGCCAGCCGCGGCACGGCGGGAAATCGCTGGGCCAGCACCGATAGCTGCAGGTATTCCGGGCGAAAGTCGTGCCCCCACTGGGAAACGCAGTGGGCCTCATCAATAGCGAATAGAGCCAGGGGCAAGGCCGCCAGCCGTTCGAGGGTGTCCCCCGCCAGCAAGCGCTCGGGAGATAAATAGACCAAATCCAGTTGGCCCGCCCGCAGCAGGCGCCAGGTGTTGGCGGTTTCCTCAGGGCTACAGCCCGAATGCAGCGCCGCAGCTCGCACCCCCGCCTGACGCAGCCCCTCAACCTGGTCTTGCATCAGGGCGATCAGGGGCGAAATCACCACCGCCGTTCCCGCTCTGCACAGGGCCGGGATTTGGTAACAAAGCGATTTGCCCCCACCGGTGGGCATCAGCACCAGGGCGGAGCCACCAGCCACCACATGCTCAACAATCTCCTGCTGGGGCCCGCGAAAAGCGCCGTAGCCAAAAACCTCGCGCAGCACCTGCCCGGGAGAGGCAGGGCTCGCCGCAACGGGCTCTGGCATGGGGATTTCCCTGATCAGACCTTGGCGAACTTCATCGACGCCGGAGCACCCCAGTCACCAGTCACCTGATAGCCGCGGGGATTGGCGCAGAGGTGGCGCAGGATCCAAAACAGGCTCTCTGGGCTGTCCGTGCCCAAGGCCTGCTGCAACTCCTGCAAACTGCGCTCCTGGCCATCACTGAGCAGGGCTTCGAGCCGCTCTTGCAGGGCCAGGATCAGGGCTGCTGCCTTTTTACCGGCCTCCACCCCCGGCTGGTCGTAGGCGTTGACGTTTACCAGTTCGGCGTAGAGACCCACGGCGCGCTCAAACAAGGCGATCAGGGCACCGAGGGCTGTGGCATCAAAGCGGCGCAAAGTGATCGAGAGGCTCTGGCGGCCCCCTTCCATCAGGGCCGAACGGGTGCCTTGCAGGAAGCCATCGAGGAAGTCGCCAGGGATCTCATCACCGATGGGCGGGATATCGCTGGGCTCTTCCAAGGCCTCGATGAAGGTCACAAAGAAGTTGTCGATGCCATCGCGCAGCTGCTGCACATAGGCGTGCTGGTCGGTAGAGCCCTTGTTGCCGTAAACGGCGATGCCCTGGTGCACCACCTCGCCGCCGCGGTCGTGCTTCTTACCAAGGCTCTCCATCACCAACTGCTGGAGATAACGACTGAACACCTCCAGCCGATCGCGATAGGGGAGCACAACCATGTCGCGCTTGCCCTGGCCATGGCCAGCCACAAACCACGCGGCAGCCATCAGGGCAGCAGGGTTATGGAGCAGATCTGACACCCGGGTGAGGGCGTCCATTCGGGCGGCGCCGGCCAGAAAGCCGCGCAGATCGGCACCCACCAGGGCCGCCGGCAGCAGGCCAACCGCACTGGTGATGCTGGTGCGGCCACCCACCCAATCGAACATGTCAAAGCGGCGCAACCACTGACCGGCCACGGCCACCTGGTCAAGCTTGCTGTCGATCATGGTGACCGCCACAGCCTGGGCAGCCCACTGCCCGCCCCGGGCCTCGAGCCGAGCCTGGGCTTGCTCCATGCCGATATGGGGCTCAGGGGTGCCGCCCGACTTGCTCACCACCACCACCAAAGTGGTGGCTAGGCGGCCGTCCAGGCCCGCCAAGGTGCGGCTCATGCCAGCGGGGTCTACGTTGTCGAAGAAGTGGAAGGGGAGACCCTGACCCTCTTCCTGCAGGGCGCGCACCATTAGCAGCGGGCCGAGGCCGGAACCGCCAATACCGATCCAAAGCACGTCGGTAAACGGCTGGCCATTAGCAGCACAGAGGCTGCCGTCGAGCACCTCGCGGCCAAAGGTCTCGATCCGCTCCACCTCGGCGTTGATGTGCGCGGTGGTGGCGGCGTCTGGTGCCAGCTCTGGGGTGCGCAGCCAGTAGTGGCCAACCTGGCGCTGTTCGTCTGGATTGGCGATCGCACCACCCTCTAGGGCCGCCATCGCCGCAAAGGCCAGCTCAAATCGAGGAGCCAAGGCATCGAGATCGGCCTGGCCGATCGCCATGCGACTCACATCGAGCCAGATACCAAGATCCCTTTCATACCAAAGCAAGTCGCAGAAGCGTTGCCATTGGATCTGGGCATTGGAGCCATCAAAGTTGGCAAGCATGGGCTTGCGGCTCAAGCCGCTCTCGTTGCCAGAACTTAGATCTGACCGCGCCCCAACACCAGCCCCAGCACCAGTACTAGCCCCAGCCCAAGCCCGAGGGCCGGACGGAAGACCGTTCCGTAGCCAGAGGACTTACCCAGAGAAATTCTGTAATATCAAGCCACAACTAATGAGTGTTTGTGCCTAACCCCACCAGCTACCCGCGCTGGCTTGCCCTAGGCAAGCGGCTGGTAGGGGTCCGGCGTCTCACCGGCCTTGCAGCAGCCCTGCTGGCTGTTGCGAGTTTCCCGCTCCATAACGGTCCAAAAACGCCCCTGCTGCTGCTGGATCCCGGTCTCAGCGGCAGCATCAGCTCCGCTGCTGGCTCGGGGCAATTTGCAGATCCGCTGCAATTTTCACCAGATGAACTCAAGGAGCTGCAGCTCCGATTTGGTGTCCACGGCCCCCAGCCCCGCCTGGCCCAGTTATTCACCAGTGGCATCGACCAATTAGAGCCGCTGCGCAGCCACACCCTGGGGCGCCTGGTAGAGCTTCGTCCCCTGATCCTGGCCGAATCCCAGCGCCAGAGGATCAATCCCGTGTTGGTGGCGGCAGTGTTGTTTGACGAAATGCGGCACGCCAAACCGGGCGAAGATCTGCCCCTGGCGGCCCATTCCGGCTTATTCAGCACCCATGGCCCCGCCCAGCTAAGCCTCGGCGAAATGGTGCACCAAGGCCTGCTGCCGCCCAATGCCTCCGAAGCCGAAATCACCGAGGCCCGCAACCAGCTGCTCGATCCCGAACGCAACGTGGTGTTGCTGGTGGGCAAATTCGCCCGCCTCAGCCGCGCCCTCGAGCTGCCCCAGCGCCCCCTGCAGGCCAGCGGCAACCCCCGTGACGCCAAGGCCCTAGCCACCCTGGCTTACCTCCACAACGGCAAGCTCGACTACCCCCGCCGCATCCTGCGCACCATGCAGGATCCCGAACTCCATGCCCTGCTGTATGCCACCCGCAAACAGGTTCCAGCACCACTGATCTAATCAAATATTTAACGAGTCAAATATTTAATTAGTCAATTAACAGTTTAATAATTCAATCAACACTTTAATAATTTAATCAAGACTTGCAGAGCAGGCCGAGGTTTTGCATTCGGGTTTGCAACTCAGACCAACGGAAGCTGCGTGGATCAGCTCGCTCGCCGCCCAGGTCCACCGCCCGGTGGGTGGTGATGTGGGAGGCCGGGATGGGGAAACGCTGCATCCAGCCGGCTAGCAGGGCCGCCAGGGCGTCGTATTGGGCTGAGGTGTAACCGCTATGGGCTGGTCCGTCGTTCTCGCCATCGAGGGGCGTTTCCAAGCTGATGTGCAGGGCGAAGTTATTGATCGAGCCACCCACCTTGGCGTTCGTTACTACCCAGCGGCCGTTGAAGGCCGAATTGCCAGCCCCGAAGGCCCGTTTGGAAGGATCGAGCACCTGCACCACCGAGCCATCGCCACCAATCAAGGTGTGGTAACTCACCTGATCTTCATCGCGGGGATGGGGCGTCACGAAGGTGTTGATGGCTGAACCAATGCCGTAAACCGTTTCGTGCAGCACCACCAGCTGGGGTGTGGGATCCACCGGATTGCCGTAGGCATCACGATTGAAGCGCTCGCCAAAATTGGTGGGGTGGATCTGCACCCGCGCCGGGGAGGTTTGGACCCTTTCTGCCAATTGCTGCAGTCTTAAACGCTGGGCTGGATCGCCGGGAGCGCAACTCGCCCGCAGGGGGGATTGCCAAGCCGAGTGGTTAGGCGGCCCCGGTGCAGCCCGGCGGCCCGGCTCAGGTGCTGCCGGAGCTTGGCGCACCTCTTCGAGCAGCTCAAGCAGGCTGGGGCGCTTCTGGCCGCCATTCGGTTGGGCTGAGAGATCCCGAGCCAGCCAGCCAAGCCCGCCCAGGGCGAGCATGGCGCCGGCGCCTATGGCGATCCAGAGGGGCTGGGGGCTGGAATTCATGCAGCCTCAAGACCCAGCCAGCGGCGGCGGCGCTCAGCACAAACTTCGGCAGTTCCCAGATCAGGAGTGCCCAGATCAGGAGAGCTGGCATCGAGCTGGAGCTGCCAGCTCTCCACGGCTGGTGCCGTTGGTAGCAGCACGGTGCTGCGCACCAAACCGTCCCGGCAGAACAGCAACTGGTGGGGAATCAGGGGAGCCTCCGGCCGCAGATGCACCATGGAATCGTCAATGGTGCGCAGGCGCATGCCATCGAGGGCAATCCATTCATCGCCCACTACCAGCCCCGCCCGTTGGGCCGGTCCATCGCGGCCCACCCGCTGCACCACCAACCCGCCACTGCCTGGCTCCAAGCGGCAGCCCAGCTCCTGGCTGGCAGCCAGCCGGGGTTCAAGCCGCAGGCCCATATCGGCCAGATAGCCAAACAGGGGCGGATCCTCACAGGAGCTGAGCCAGCGGGGCAACAGCTCAGCTAAATCGGGCGCCTGGCTGGCAAAGGCAGCAATCAGGTCTGCCTCCTGGTAGCCCCGGCCCACGGCGCCATGGCTGGCCCAAAGCTGCCGCAGCACCACGGGCAGACCGCTACCGGCACGGCGTAGGTGCAGGTCGAGCACCAGGGCCAGCACCGCACCCTTGAGGTAGTAGCTCACCTGGCTGTTGGAGGAGTAGGCATCGGGGCGGTAGAGCTTTACCCAGGCCTCCTCACCGCTGGCGCGCAGGCTCTGCAACCGCCGCCCAGCACTGAGCAGGTAGCGGCTCAGATCCGCGCCCAAATCCTCGAGCAGCTCCGCCTCGCTGCTGCAGCCAGCGCAGTGGGGCAAAAGCTGATCCACATAGCTGGTGATTCCCTCGGCAAACCAGAGGGTGGGCACCACCACCGCCTGGTCGTAGCGATAAGGGCTCAGCTCGGCGGGCCGCAGCCGGCGCACGTTCCACTGGTGCAGGTATTCATGGGCGGCTAGCTGCAGCAACTTGCGGCGGCCACCAGGCTTAGCCAGGGCCAGACGGCCAAACTGCAACACGGTGCTGCAATCGTGCTCCAGGCCGCCATAACCGCTTTCGGTGAGGTGCAGCACAAACAGGTAGTGGTCGGCCGCAGGTCGCTCCACGCCCATCAACCGGCAGCAGGCCAGGCAAACCTTTTCGAGATCGCTGAGCAGCTGGGGATCACTGTCGAGCAGATCGGCGCCTTGCAGATCGCGGCCCCAACTCACCCAGCGATGCGGCACACCGGCGACGTTGAAGTGATGGGAGCGATGGGGACCAACCTCAATCGGCGTATCGATAAGTTGATCGAAATCGGCGGCAAGCCAGCCCTTCGCCGGGCCCGGTAGCTCTGGCAGGGGCACGAAGGCATCCCAGCTGGGCGGAAGGCTGAGCTGCAGCCGGTGGGGCGACCAACGCTCCCCCTCCAGCTCCAGAACCACGGCAGCTAAGGCCAGAAAGCCGTGGTCGCCATCGAGATGGCAGGTGCGCACCGTGAGCTCGGCGGCCAGCACCGCGTAGCTGATTTCAACTGGTTCGAGGCTGGGAAGCTCTAGCTGCCAACTGCTCGGGCTGGTGCGGCGCGGCTCCAGCTGGTGTCCAGCCTGAGTGATTTCCAGACCCTCAAGCTGCCGCACATAGTCGCGGATCAGGTAGGAGCCGGGAGTCCAGGCCGGCAGGGCCAGGCGCAGGCTCAGGTGACGGGGAGTGTGAAGCAGGCGAACCCGCACCAGGTGCTGGTGGCAGGCGGTGAGGTCGAGATGCAGCTCGGGCACGGCGTCAGGACGCCAAGCTCACCTGGGCCCCAGGAAAGGCGCTGGCGGCCTGGCTCAGGGCGAGCTCGGCGGCGTAGCGGCGGGTGATGGCGCCAAGCAGGCGCTGCAGGCTCTGGGAGCGGCTAAGGCGCTGCAGGTCGCCGACCAGGGCAAGGGAGCCGTCGCGGTGGCGCTGCCAGCCCAGCCGTTCACCACCCGGCAAAACAACTTGCAAAAGAACGGGCTGGCACTCGGTGGCAAAGCCCTTAAGCACCCCGCCATAGATGGGGGTGTGGCCCAGGGCCACCAAACTGGCGGCGAGCCCCTCGGCATCGCGCAGCACTGTGGGCAGGATGGTGAGGTGGGACACGGCACAATGCCCGCTTTTTCAGACCCTAGCGATCAAGAGACCTGCGTCCAGTGGCCATTGCCACCGGAATTGCAACCGGATTGGGCCAGGGCCCAGCCAATCCTGCGGCTGGGGGTGATGGCTTCGGGAGCCGGCAGCAACTTTGAAGCCCTGGTGCAAGCCTGCACAGACGGCCGGCTCCAGGCAGAGGTGGCCCTGCTGGTGGTCAACAATCCTGGCTGCGGCGCCCAGCAACGGGCCGAGCGCCTCGCCATACCTTGCCAAGTGCATGACCACCGCGGCGTGGCCAGCCGCGAAGTCCTCGACCAGGCCCTGGTGGCGGCTTTTCAGGCAGCCGGCGTTGATGTGGTGGTGATGGCGGGCTGGATGCGCGTCGTCACGAGCACCCTGATCGGCGCCTTCCCCGAGCGCCTGATCAACATTCATCCCTCGCTGCTGCCCAGCTTCCGCGGCCTTGATGCGGTGGGTCAGGCCCTGGCAGCGGGAGTCACCCTGGCCGGCTGCACTGCCCACCTGGTGTGCGAGGAGGTTGATGCAGGGCGCATCCTGGTGCAGGCGGCGGTGCCGGTGTTAGCCACGGACGACCACCCCAGCCTCAACGCCCGCATCCAGCGCCAGGAGCACCGCATCCTGCCCCTGGCGGTATCTCTGGTAGTGGACCTAGTGCGTCAGGGATAGAAGGGCAGCAACGGCAGGCCCGCGGTGGGCTCAAGCCCGGCCATCAGGTTGAGACATTGCACCCCCTGGCCGGCCTGGCCCTTGACCAGGTTGTCGATGGCAGCCATCACGATCAGCTGGCCGGTGCGGCGATCCACCTGCACCGAGAGCAGGGCCCGGTTGGTCTGGCGCACCCATTTGGTGGAGGGGTAGGTACCCACCGGCAGCACCTCAACGCAGGGGGCCTGGCGGTAGGCGGAAGCCAGCAGGGTGACGCAGTCTTCAGCGGTGAGGCCTGGGTCGCGCAGACGGCAGTAGACGGTGGCCAGCAGGCCCCGCACCATCGGCATCAGGTGCGGGGTGAACTGCAGCTGGATCTCATGGCCCGCCACCCGGCTGGCCAGCTGCTCAATCTCACTGGTGTGGCGGTGGCCCACCACCCCGTAGGGAGCAACCGCCTCGGAGCATTCCGCCAGCAGCAGGTGCTCCTTGGCAGCCCGACCACCACCGGAGGTGCCGGTTTTGGCATCGATAACAATGCCGGTGGTGTCGATCAGCCCCTGGTTCAAGAACGGCAGCAGCCCCAGCAGTGAGGCCGTGGGGAAACACCCAGGAGCCGCTATTAAACGGGCGGTACGAATCGCATCCGCCTCCCATTCGGGCAGGCCATAGACGGCCTCAGCGCAGAGGTCGTCATCGCTGCGGGGCACCTCCAGGGCCTCGCTGGCATACACCTCCTGCCAGCGGCCGAGGCTGCTGAAGCGGTAGTCGGCGGAAAGATCAACCACCCGCACACCCCGCTGCAGTAGGGGCGGCACCAGCTGGGCCGCCAGGCCGTTGGGCAGGCTGAGCACCGCGTAATCAGCCGCCGCTGCGATGGCATCGGGGTCTGGGGTTTGCACCACCGGGTCGCCGGCCAGGGGCAAAAAGGGCACCAGCTCACTCCAGCGCTTGCCGCTGCTGCGCTCGCCGCCCAAGAAGCTGATATCCAGGGCAGGGTGCTGGTGGAGCAGGCGCAGGGTCTGCAGGCCGCCGTAGCCACTGGCGCCGATTACCGCAACACGCTTGTTGGCCATGGCGAGGCCCGGGGGCAGGACGAAGGGGCTTTATAAAGGATGATTGCGCCAGGGCCTAGACCCCGCCCGCACTCCGTTGACCCTCCTGCGCGACTCGAGTTCCACGCCCCTGCCATCCGGTTCCAGCCCGGAGGTCGCTTTGAACGGGGAAGAGCGCATCGCTTTTGACTCAGTTGCCGATGGTCTCGCCGCGATCCGCAACGGCGAATCAATCGTGGTGGTTGACGATGAAAATCGGGAAAATGAAGGCGACCTGATCTGCGCCGCGCAGTTTGCAACGCCCGAGCAGATCAACTTCATGGCCACCGAGGCCCGGGGCCTGATCTGCCTGGCCATGGAGGGTGAACGGCTCGATGCCCTGGATCTGCCACTGATGGTGGATCGAAACACCGACAGCAACCAGACCGCCTTCACGGTGAGTGTCGATGCGGGCCCTGAAAACGGTGTCAGCACTGGAATTTCCGCCGACGATCGCGCCCGCACCATCCAGGTGGCGATCCACCCCCACACCCGTCCAGCCGACCTGCGTCGGCCAGGGCACATCTTCCCGTTGCGGGCTAAGCAAGGTGGCGTACTGAAGCGCGCTGGGCACACCGAGGCCGCCGTTGATCTGGCCAGGCTTTCTGGCCTCTATCCCGCCGGGGTGATCTGCGAAATTCAAAACAGCGACGGCTCCATGGCCCGGCTACCCCAGCTGGCTGCCTACGCCAAACGCCACGGATTACGCCTGATCAGCATTGCCGAACTGATCAGCTACCGCCTCGACACCGAGCGCTTCGTGCAGCGCCAGGCTGAAGCGGCCATGCCAAGCGCCTTCGGCGACTTCCGCGCCATTGGCTACCGCAACGAACTCGATTGCAGCGAGCACGTTGCCATCATCAAGGGCCAACCGCAGCTGGCTAAGGAGCCGGTGCTGGTGCGGGTGCACAGCGAGTGCCTCACCGGCGATGCCTTTGGCTCGCTGCGCTGCGACTGCCGGCCCCAGCTGGAGGCTGCCCTGCGCATGATCGAAGCCGCCGGCGTTGGGGTGGTGGTGTATCTGCGCCAGGAGGGCCGGGGCATTGGCCTGATCAACAAGCTCAAGGCCTACTCCCTGCAGGACACCGGCCTAGACACGGTGGAAGCCAACGAACGCCTTGGCTTCGCTGCCGACCTGCGCAACTACGGAGTTGGGGCTCAAATCCTCAGCGACCTGGGCGTGCACCGGCTGCGCCTGATCACCAATAACCCGCGCAAGATCGCAGGCCTTGGTGGTTATGGATTGCAGGTCGAAGACCGGGTGCCGCTGGTGATGGATGCCGGCAGCCACAACGCCGCTTATTTGCAAACCAAGCGCATCAAACTTGGCCATCTGATGGGTGATGGTCCCTCCTGCCCGATCGGCGGACCCACGGCAGTGCTGGCCTGGCACGGCCAGGCCTTGGCGAATGGCCAGCTTGAGCAGCTGCAACGCTGGGCCCTGAAGCAGGGGCTGCAGGTGGAGCGAGAGGAGCATCCAAGGTTGCTGGCCCTGCTCGACCAGCCCCAGCTTGCGGTGCTGCTGGGCGGCCTCGACCATGCCGGCAGTGGAGTGGGGGCAGTTGCTGCGGCGCTGGTGCTGATGGGCGACTGGCCCCAAACCGAACGGCTGAGCCTGCTACTAGCCCCTGATGGTCAACGCAGCAGCCATCCCAGCGCTGATCTGGAGTCAGAGCAGCGGCCCCTTGCAGATCTGGGCACCGACCTGATACTTCAGCCCGGTGCCTTCCTGGTCTGGCGCTGAATCAGTCTTGAACTGTCACCTTGTTGATGCGGCTGCCGTTTTTAAGGGCCGTAACCACATCCATGTTGCCGGTGAGGCCAAACACGGTGTGCACGCCATCAAGGTGGGGCTGGGCTCCGTGGCAGATATAAAACTGCGAGCCGCCTGTGTTCTTGCCGGCATGGGCCATGGCCAGGGTGCCCGCCTGGTGCTTCTGGCTATTGATCTCGCAGTTGATCTGGTAGCCGGGGCCGCCGGTACCGGCGGTGCCACGGGCACCTTCACGGCTGTTTGGGCAACCGCCCTGGGCCATGAAGCCGGGAATCACGCGGTGGAAGGCCAGGCCGTCGTAGAAGCCCTCCTTGGCGAGCTTGGTGAAGTTGGCCACGGTGTTGGGTGCATCGGCCTCGAACAGTTCGAGTTCGATGGTGCCGGCGTCGGTCTCCATCAAGGCTTTGGTCACGGCGGCAGGGAATAAAAGCCGACTTTATGGGGAGGCACGGGTGAACCGGCTGAAACGCCGTGCTCAAAATGGGGCAGGCTCTAGCCGGACCAATCCTTTTAAACGCCCCGTCGCCAGACCCAACCGCCGATGAGCAGCCCCACCCCCAACTCCCCTAACGGCATCGATCTCAGCCGCGCCCGCCTGGGGATCCTGGGGGGCAGCGGTCTCTACGCCATGGAGGGCCTCGAAGACATTCAAGAGCTCACGATCGAAACGCCCTACGGAGCTCCCTCCGATGCCCTGCGCCTCGGCCGTATCGGCGATCTGGAGGTGGTGTTCCTGGCCCGTCACGGCCGCCACCACAGCCACACCCCCACCGAGGTGCCCTACCAGGCCAACCTCTGGGCCCTGCGCTCCCTCGGCGTGCGCTGGATCCTGTCCCTCTCGGCGGTGGGCTCCCTGCAGGAGCAGGTTCGGCCCCTCGACATGCTGGTGCCGGATCAATTCATCGATCGCACCCAGCAGCGGCCGCTGACGCTGTTTGGCGAGGGGCTGGTGGCCCATGTGGCTTTTGCCGAACCCTTCTGCCCGGCGCTAAGCCGTCTGCTGGGCGATGTTGCCGAAAGCCTGATGCCCGAGGGCCGCAAGCTGCACCGCGGCGGCACTTACCTCTGCATGGAGGGGCCGGCCTTCTCCACCCGGGCCGAATCGGAGCTCTACCGCTCCTGGGACTGCCAGGTGATCGGCATGACCAATCACACCGAAGCCCGCCTGGCCCGGGAAGCCGAGATCGCCTACGCAACCCTGGCAATGGTGACCGACTACGACTGCTGGCACCAGGAACACGCCTCGGTGACCGTTGAAATGGTGATCGCCAACCTGCAAGCCAACGCCAGCCTGGCCCAGCAGATCGTGCGGCTAGCGGCCCAGCGGGTGGAGGCCCAGCGACCCAGCAGCAGCGCCCACCAGGCCCTGCGCCATGCCCTGATGACGCCCAAAGAGCACGTGCCCGCCGCCACCCGCCGCAAGCTCGAACTGTTTACGGCTCCCTACTGGGGCCCATTCAGCTGAGCGCCGCAGGCCGCCAGCGCCTGGCGCAGGCTGGGGCCATGGCTGGCAAGGTGGGCGGCGGCTGAGGCCGCATCCAGGCCAGTGGCCGCGATCAGCAGGGCCAGCTTCACCGAGCCGCCGCTCTGCAGCAGCAGTTCCCGGCCGCGCTGCCGGTCCAGCCCGGCCAGGTCGCGCAGGATGCGCAGGGCCCGATCCTCCAGCTTGCTGTTGGTGACGGCCACATCCACCATGCGGTTGCCGTGCACCTTGCCCAGGCGCACCATCACGCCGGTGGAGAGCAAGTTCAGGGCCATCTTGGTGGCGGTGCCGGCCTTGAGCCGGGTGGAGCCCGCCAGCAGTTCAGGGCCAGTGAGCAGGCGGATATCGATGGAGCAGGGCATCGGCACCTGCTCGGCTGTCACGCAGGCCATGGCGATTGCCAGGGCTCCGATCGCCTGGGCGTGCTCCAGGGCCCCGAGCACGTAGGGGGTGGTGCCGCCAGCGGCGATGCCCACCAAACAATCGGCCGGGCCAAAGCCGCGCTCCTCCAGGTCGCTGCGGCCAGCAGCTGCCAGATCCTCCAGGCCCTCGGAGCTGCGCAGCAGGGCTGGGGCGCCGCCAGCGAGCACGCCCTGCACCAGCTCAGGCGCCGTGCAGAAAGTTGGCGGGCACTCGGCCGCATCCAGCACCCCAAGCCGGCCGGAGGTTCCCGCCCCTAGGTAAAAAAGTCGCCCGCCGGCCTGCAAACGGGCGGCGATGGCATCCACGGCGGCAGCCAGGGCCGGGGCTGCCGCTTCCAGGGCCCGCTGGGGCTCCCGTTCGTTGGCACAAAAAAGGCCCACCAGCTCGTCGGTGGGCAGCTGGTCGAGCCGCTCGCTGAGGGGATTGGCCTGCTCGGTGAGCAGGTGGCCGCGATCAGGGCCGGTCACAGGAGAGATACTCACAGCAGGCCCTCCAGTTGCCGGCGGAAGGCTTCGAGGCTGGGATCAGGGGCGCTCTCGCCGGCCTGCTCCTGCTCCTGAAGCTCCCGTTGCTCCTGCCAGTTGGTGACGTCCATGTTGCGCACAGGCGGCGCAATCAGCAGCCGGTCTTCAGCGCTCTGGGGCAGGAAGCCCGCCGGCACAAAGCGGGCCTCATAGCCAGCCTCGCCGCAGAAAAGCTCCATCTCCTCGCGGTCCAGCGGCTCCACGGTGGGCACGGGGAAGTCCTGGGCTTCCAGCAGGCCGGCGTAGCGCTCCGCATCGTCGCTGTCTTCAAACAGCAGCACCACCGTGCGGCCGTTTAGCTCCAACGAATGGATGCCTTCCTGATCGGTTCCGGCATCAAACAGCAGCACATGCACCGGCATGGATCGCGGCATGGGGCAATGGCCCTCCAGTGTGTCACCGGTGCTGCTCGTCGGGATCGTCGGCGAGCTCCTGCAGCCGCTTGTAGAGGGCTGCTTCCGCCTCACCCAGCTGCTCCGGCACCAGGATGCGCACCTCCACCAGCTGGTCGCCGCGCTGCTCAGCCCACTCCTGGCCCCGCCCCCGCAGGCGCAGCAGGCGGCCGCTGGAGGAGCCGGCCGGCACCCGCAGCTTCACCGGACCGCGCAGGGTGGGCACCACCACCTGGCAGCCCAGGGCCGCCTCCGCTGGGGTCAGCTCGAGGGGGTAGAGCACCCGCAGGCCGTCGATGCGCAGGCCTTCTTCGGTGCGCACCCGCAACTGCAGAAAGTGGTCACCGCCGCCGGGGGTCACCCCCGCCAGCCGCAGTCGCCAGCCATCGCCGGCAAAAGGAGGGGTCCACACCTCCACCGCCGTGCCATCAGCCAGCTCCAGCTCCAGCCGCTCCCCCTGCAACGCCTGCTCCGGCGTGAGCTCCACCAGGCTCTCCTGGTCGCTGGAAGCCCGCACCGGTGGTGGTGGCGGCGGTGCGGCGGTTACCGATCCAGAAGCCTGACGGGGGGGTTCCGCAGGAGGCTCGGGCTCAGGCTCGGGTTCCTGCCACTCGGGTTCGGCGGCCCGGCGGGGACGGCGGCGCTCCCCGAAAAGCACCTCGAGATATACCTCGAAGTCGGGGAAACCGACAGCAAAGGGATCCTGGGACTCCCGGCCCGAGCCGTCAGCGGGCATACCGGCCTCCCATGCCTGGCGGCGGCGCGGATCTGAGAGCACCGCATAGGCCTCGTTGACCAGCTTGAAGCGCTCCTCCGCCAGCGGGTCGTTGCCGTTGAGATCGGGGTGCCAGCGGCGGGCCTGGGCCCGGAAAGCCCGCTTGAGGTTGCTGGCATCGGCGCCAGGCTCGAGGCCCAGCACCGACCAGTAGTCGGCCGGGGCGGCGGGGCTAGAGGTCACCGGTAGGAACTATCCCCCCAGGGATCTGAGTCGCTGCCGGGCCGGCGCTCGCGGGCTGCCGGCTCAGGTTCGCGATAGGGCTCCCTGTAGGGCTCTCTGTAGGGATCCTTGTAGGGCTCGCGATAGGGATCCCGGTCGTAGCGACTGGGGGGAGCAGCCCAGGGATCGCTGCCCGGGCGGTTCCAGTCATCCCAATCGTCATCGGCAAACAACTCATCCTTGAGCGAACCCAGGGTGTTCTTGAGTCCCTGCAGCGGCCCCTGCTCTGCCTTGCGTTCACTCTGCAAGCGGCGGTTTAGGCCAAACAGAGCTTCCTGCAGCTGGCTCACGGCCAGCTCCAGCTCCACCAGGTCGTCGGCAGCCAGCAGGTCCTGCACATCGCGCAGGGCCATCTCCACGGAGCGCTGCTGGCGCTCGGCGCCGTAGGGGCCCAGTTCAAGGGATGCGTCGCGCAGCCGGCGCTCCGCCTGGGCCACCAGGGTTTGGGCCCGGTTGCGACGATCAATCTCGGCTCGCTTGCGCCGATCCTCGCTGGCCTTGAGATCGGCCTCCTCAATCAACTTGGTGATCTCCTCCTCGCTGAGGTTGGAGCCCCCCTGGATGCTGACGCTCTGCTGGCGCCCGGTGGTGCGATCGGTGGCCGACACCTGCAGCAGGCCGTTGGCATCGATGTCGAAGGACACCTGCACCTGGGGCACACCCCGAGGCGCTGGCGGAATGCCAGAGAGACGGAAACGGCCCAAGCTCTTGTTATCAACCGCCATCTGCCGCTCCCCCTGCAGCACGTGGATCTCCACCGAGCTTTGGTTGGCTTCGGAAGTGCTGAACAGGTCGCTCTTGCGCACCGGGATCGAGGTGTTGCGAGGAATCAGCACCTTCATCACGCCGCCAATGGTTTCCAAACCAAGCGAAAGGGGCGTGACGTCGTTGAGCATCAGATCGCGCAGCTCACCGGTGAGGATCCCCGCCTGCACCGCAGCACCGATCGCCACCACCTCATCGGGGTTCACCGACTGGCAGGGCTCCAGCGGAATGAGGGTGCGCACCATCTGCTGCACCATCGGCATGCGGGTGCAGCCACCCACCAGCACGACGTCGTCGATGTCTTCGGCCGCGAAGGCCGAATCCCGCAGGGCCCGCTGCACCGGCCGCAGCAAGCGATCCAGCAGATCGGGGCAGAGGCCCTCAAACACCCGCCGCTCCAGGGTGGTTTCGATATGCAGCGGCCCGTCGGGGCCGGTGGCAATAAAAGGCAAGGAAATCGGCGTGCTCTGCACACCGCTGAGCTCGATCTTGGCTTTCTCCGCTGCTTCGGTGAGCCGCTGCAGGGCCTGGCGGTCGCGGCGCAGATCAATGCTGTGCTCCGCCAGGAAGGCATCGGCCAGCCAATCAACGATGCGCCGGTCCCAGTCGTTGCCGCCCAGCTGGGTGTCGCCGCTGGTGGCCTTCACATCGAACACCCCTTGGGCGATGCGCAGCACCGAGACATCGAAAGTGCCCCCGCCCAGGTCAAACACCAGCACCCGCTTGACGGTGCTGCGATCAAAGCCGTAGGCCAGGGCTGCCGAGGTGGGCTCATTGAGGATCCGCTCAACGCTGATCCCAGCCAGGCGGCCGGCATCGCGGGTGGCCTGGCGCTGGGCGTCGTTGAAGTAGGCCGGCACGGTGATCACCGCCGCTTCCACGGGCTCGCCGAGGTAGGTGGCGGCGTCGTCACAGAGCTTGCGCAGCACGCTGGCAACCAGCTCTTCAGGGGCGTATTCCCGTTCAGTGGCTGGACACACCACCCGAACGTTGCCCTGGTCGTTGGCCCGCACGCTGTAGGGCACCGACAGGCTGTCTTCCTCAAGCTCGTCCCACTGACGGCCAACGAAACGCTTGAGGTTGGCAAAAGTATTGCGGGGGTTGAGCACAAGCTGACGCCGGGCCAGCTGGCCGACGAGCAACTCCTGGTCGCGGCTGAAGCCCACCACCGAGGGGGTGGTACGGCCGCCTTCAGCGCTGGCGATCACCTGGGGACGGCCGCCCTCCAGTACCGCCACCACTGAGTTAGTGGTGCCAAGGTCGATGCCAACTATCCGGGACATGGCACCCCTTTACTTAGAAGCATGCGCCTAGAACCCCGTCGACCCATGAAAACGGCGGCTCAGCCCCGCGCTGTTGGTCCCCAAACTAACGGTCTCCCAGACGTTAATCACTGCTTAAACGGCGGTGAGGGGAGCCCTTCGTAGATTTCGTTTGGATCGGCCGCTTAGCGCTGACCGATGCAAAGCCATCCCTACCCATGCTGACGGACTCCAGCCAAGCGGGCTCAGGCCCAACGAATCCCCATCGCAACCTAGATGCTGACGCCTTCACCTTGCGTCGCCGCCCACCTTCAGAAAAGTTGCTCGACCTGGGTTTTCGCCAGCTAACCCTGGTGCTCGCCTCAGTTGTCGCGATCGTCCTGTTAGGCATTTTCATCACAGTTTTCCAGGGTGCGCGGGAGGCGATGGCCAGTTTTGGCCTCAGCTTCCTAACCATCTCCAGCTGGGATCCCGTCAACGAGCAATACGGGGCATTCACCGCCATCTACGGCACTTTGGTGACCTCGATCCTGTCTCTGGCCATCGCAATCCCTCTAGGTGTTGGCACGGCGATCTTCATCACCGAAGACCTGATCCCCAGCTCCGTGCGGGAGGGGATTGGCCTGATGGTGGAACTGCTTGCCGCCATTCCATCGGTAGTGCTCGGACTTTGGGCAATCTTTGTCATGGGGCCCGCCATCCGGCCTGTCCTCAATTGGCTGCACGAACTGTTGGGCTGGAGTCCTTTCTTTGACACCGCTCCCCAGGGCCCTGGCATGGCCCCGGCCATCCTGATCCTGGTGGTGATGGTGCTACCAATCATCACGGCCATCTCACGAGATGCCCTGAATCAAGTGCCTATTGAACTGCGGCAGGGAGCCTACGGGGTAGGAACTACCCGCTGGGGAGCCATATTCAGCGTGATCTTGCCGGCAGCTATTTCTTCCATAACTGGCGGCGTGATGCTTGCCCTAGGCAGGGCCATGGGGGAAACCATGGCGGTCACGATGATTATTGGCAACTCCTTCAACTTCAGCTTTTCACTGCTGGCGCCTGGTAACACCATCGCCTCGATGCTCGCCAATCAGTTCGGTGAAGCCGATGGCATCCAGGTGTCGGCCCTTATGTATGCCGCCCTCATCCTGATGGTGCTCACATTCACGGTGAATGTGGCGGCCCAGTGGATCGTCCGTCGCCTCAGCCTGCGTTACTGATCACCACCATGGCCAATCCTTCTCCGATCACTTACGACAACACCGCCCTTTTTGACCGGCGGCCATTGCGCTACGATCCCTGGCTGACGCGCAACTTACGCAATCTGCTGTTCACCGGCATTGCTTCCATATTTGCTGCTATTGCGGTTTTACCGCTAGTTTTAGTTTTGTTCTACGTGTTGATGCAAGGCGGCCGCCTGATCAGCGTGGGCTTGTTCACCCAACTGCCACCCGACATCGGAATGGAGGGTGGAGGTATTGGTAACGCCATCATAGGCACCTTACTTGTAACCCTGATCGCCTCTCTGATTGCCATCCCCGTGGGAGTGGGGGGCGGCATTTTCCTAAGCGAATACTCCAGCGGCGGCTGGTTTGCCAATTTCGTTAGTTTCGGCAATGACGTTTTGGCTGGCGTGCCTTCAATCATCGCCGGTGTATTCGTCTACGGCACTGTTGTAACCACCCGTGTATTTTTCGGTCAGAGTTACAGCGCCATGGCTGGCGGTATCGCCCTGGCCGTGTTGATGCTGCCGACTGTGATTAAGACCACCTATGAGGGGCTCAAACTGGTGCCTCAGGAGCTGCGCTGGGGTGCCTACGGCGTAGGTGCTTCTAAATTTGTGACCGTGATGCGGATCACCCTGCCATCGGCCTTCACTCCGATTGCCACTGGTGTAGTGCTGGCAATCGCCCGAGCCGCCGGTGAAACGGCTCCGTTGATCTTCACAGCTCTCTTCTCCTCATTCTGGCCTGATGGGGTGTTTGATCCGATCGCCACCATGTCGGTGCTGATCTTCAATTTCGCGATCATGCCCTATCAAGCCCAAAACGAACTCGCTTGGGCTGCCTCCTTTGTGCTGGTGATGATGATCCTGGCCGCCAACCTGCTGGCGCGCTGGATAGCCCGGATGACCAAAGTCTGAAGTCCGAACCCTCCAGCCCCTCCGTTTCCCCCATTCCCTACAGAGCAATGACCAGCAGCTCCCACTCCAGCCAGTCCGCCGATTCCTCCAAAGGGGATGCCTGCATGTCCCTGCAGAACGTCACCATCTCCTACGGCAAGTTTGAGGCGGTGAAAAATGTGTTCATGGATATCCCCCGCGGCCGGGTGACCGCCTTTATCGGACCTTCAGGCTGCGGTAAGTCGACCGTATTGCGCGGCCTCAATCGGATGAACGATCTGATTCCGGGCTGCAAGCTCAAGGGCAGAGTTGTTTTTGACGGCCACGATCTCTACGACCCCAAGGTGGATCCAGTCGAGGTGCGCAGGCGCATTGGCATGGTGTTCCAGAAGCCCAATCCCTTCCCAAAATCGATCTACGAAAACATCGCTTTTGGCGCCCGGATCAACGGCTTCAAGGGTGATATGGATGAGCTGGTGGAGCGCTCCCTACGCAAGGCTGCAGTGTGGGACGAATGCAAGGACAAGCTTAGGGAGAGCGGATTTGCCCTGTCCGGCGGCCAGCAGCAGCGCCTCTGCATCGCCCGCGCCATCGCCACTGAGCCTGAGGTGATCTTGATGGACGAGCCTTGCTCAGCGCTTGATCCGATCTCCACATTGAAGATCGAAGAAACAATGCATGAGCTGAAGCGCAGCTACACGATCATCATCGTGACCCACAACATGCAGCAAGCCGTGCGTGTGGCTGATCAAACGGCCTTCTTTAATGCCGAAGCAGTGGAAGGTGGCACCGGCAAGGTGGGCTACCTAGTGGAGTTCAACGACACCGAGCGGATCTTCAATGCCCCCGGCCAGCAGGCCACCCAGGACTACGTGAGCGGCCGATTCGGCTGATATACAACGATAGGGATTTAAATTAGAACTTTATATCAAAATCAGCGACTTGCCAACTTAGTAACTTGTAAACACAGGAACTTATTGGCCTAGGAACTTGGAAAATCAGCAACTTGGCTAATCATGGATTGATTCATTCAATCCTTGAAGACCATGAAAAAGCCGGCCGCAAGGCCGGCTTTATAACGGAGAGGGAGGGATTCGAACCCTCGATAGAGTTGCCCCTATACAGCATTTCCAGTGCTGCGCCTTCGACCACTCGGCCACCTCTCCAGGGGCAAAATGGGGCAACCAGATGGCAATGTAGCAGCATGACTCTCACCCATCCGATCACGGTTCACTGGCTCCAAACCGGCCAGGTGATTCGCCATGAGGTTCCCGAAGGGGAATACATCCTGCGCAGCTTTGAGCAGCAGGGGGATCCCCTGCCTTTTAGTTGCCGCAACGGCTGCTGCACCGCCTGCGCCGTGCGCGTGATTAGCGGCGAAATCGATCAGCGCGAGGCCCTGGGGCTGTCGCGGGAGCTGCGCGGGCGTGGCTACGGACTTCTCTGCGTGGCCCGGGCCACCGGCCCCTTGGAGGTAGTGACCCAGGAGGAGGACGAGGTCTACGAACTGCAGTTTGGGCGGCACTTTGGCCGCGGCAAGGTGCGCAGCGCCCTACCCCTGGAGGAGGAATGAAAGCAGCCAGCACCGCGGCCTACGAGCAATCGGGCCTGAGCAGCGGCGATATCGAACACCTATCGGCGGTGGCGCGCCGGGCTGCGGAGGTCGGAGGCGAGCAACTGCGCCAGCACTTTGGCCGCCTGCAGCAGGTGCGTGAGAAGGGGCGCTCCGGCGATCTGGTCACCGAGGCAGACCATGCCGCTGAAGCAGCGGTGCTGGCGCTGCTCGAGGCCGAAACACCGCAGATTGGCGTTCTGGCCGAAGAGAGCGGACGCCGCTCCAGGCCCGGCGAGCTGGAGTGGTGCGTCGATCCCCTAGATGGCACCACCAACTACGCCCACAGCTATCCGCTGTTTGCCACCTCGGTGGGCTTGTGCTGGCGCGGACAGCCCCTGCTCGGCGCCCTGGCTGCCCCAGGCCTGGAGCAGCTCTACTGGGCCGCACCCGGCCTGGGCTCCTGGTGCAATGGCAGCAGGTTGGCCGTTAGCAATTGCCCCAGCCTTGAGCAGGCCCTGCTGGTAACCGGCTTTGCCTACGACCGCCGCAGCCGACTCGACAACAACTACGCCGAATTCGCCTGGTTTACCCACCGCAGCCAGGGCGTGCGCCGCGGCGGCTCAGTGGCCCTCGATCTTGCCTTCGTGGCCGCCGGCAAGCTCGATGGCATTTGGGAGCGGGGCCTATCGCCCTGGGATCTGGCCGCCGGAGCGGTGCTTGTGGAGCAAGCCGGCGGTGTGGTGAGCGCCTACGACGGCTCGGCATTTGTGATCGACTCGGGGCGGATCCTGGCCTGTGGAGCGACCCTGCAACCAGCCCTGATCGAGGGCCTGGCTTCCTGCCGCCCCCTGGCCGGAGCCAGCTATGGCGCCCCCGAACTCGACTCCCCCTGATTCGATCCATAGGATCAGCCCACCCCATCCCACCTTCAACGCCGCAATGGCCCTGCAACCTGCCGCTGGCGTTCGGGATCTCAACCCCCGTGAAGTTGAGGGCAACCGGCGCATCGCCGATCAGCTCGCAGCTGTGTATCGGCTCTGGGGCTACCAGGAGGTGGCGCCGCCCAGTTTTGAGCGGCTCGACACCCTGGAGGCTGGTGGTGGCATCGACGGCCGCGAGCTGGTGCGGCTGGCAAGTGATGAGCCCCTGGGGCTGCGGCCGGAGCTGACCGCCTCGATCGCCCGCGCCGCCAGCACCCGCCTGGCCGAGCGGCCCCGCCCCCTGCGGCTCTGGGCCATGGGCAGCACCTTCCGCAGCTCCACGGCTGAGGGCGGCTCCCAGCGGCTGCATGAACAGTTGCAGAGCGGCGTCGAGCTGCTCGGGGCCCAAACCGCCGCCGCCGATGTGGAGCTGATGCGGCTGCTGCTTGCCGCCGCCGGAGCCCTTGGACTACAGGAGCATCACCAACCCCGGCTGCTAGTTGGGCACCACGGGGTGCTCAGCGCCCTGCTGCGCCAGCTCCCCGAGAAGCAGCAGGGCGCTGCCCGCGCCGCCCTAACCAACTTCGACCCGCTGGCTCTGGCCCAACTGGCCTTACCGGATTCTGATCGGCAGCGCCTGGGCAACCTGATGCGCCTGCGCGGCGAGCCCGCCAAGGTGCTTTATCAACTGGAGCAATGGCTGGGCCCCATTCCCCTGCTAGCGGAGCTGGGCGAGACCCTGGCTGCGGTGGCCCCGGCCGCAGAGCGCCTTGGGGTGCAATTGCAGCTCGACCCCAGCTTCCAGCCCCACTTCGCCCTCTACGACGGTCTGGTGCTGAAGCTGGTCTGCCAGGGCCAGGAGGTGCCGGTGGAGATTGCCAGCGGCGGTCGTTACGACGCCCTGGTGGGTCGCTTTTGCCCAGAGCCAAGCGAAGCTGCGGGAGTGGGCTTTGGCTTCGATGTGGGAGCGGTGCGGGAGCTGGTGGCACCTGCCATAGAGAGCCCTTCGCCGGTGCTGGTGGCCTACGGCAACACCCATCACCTGGCCGCAGCCCTCGATCAGCTGGAGGCCCTGCACCAGATGGGCACCTGCGCTGAACTGCTCAGCGGGGCCTGCGCCAACCAGGCGGAAGCAGAAGCCCTCGGCCAAGCCCGCGGCTGCGGCCGTACCCTCTGGATCGCTCCTTAAAATTCTGAGATGGCTCACACGATCGTCACCAACGTCTGCGAGGGCGTAGCCGATTGCGTTGATGCCTGCCCCGTGGCTTGCATCAACCCCGGCCAAGGTGCCAACAGCAAGGGCACAAACTTTTATTGGATCGACTTCGACACCTGCATCGATTGCGGCATCTGCCTGCAGGTGTGTCCCGTGCAGGGGGCCATCCTTCCCGAAGAAAAGCCCGAGCTGCAGCAGGCAGGCTGAGCTGCGCAGCAGGCAGGCTTAGCGCAGCAGGCAGGTTGTGAGCGGCGCTACTTAGCTTAGCCAAGACTTAGCCAAGACGCCGCTTAGGCAAACCACCGCCTAGCCTAGCAACCGCTTAGCCAAGCAACCACTTAGGCAAACCACTACTTAGCCAAGCTAAGACTTAGCTAATTCAGAGTTCGGAGACCCCTCCCTCAAAGCCATTGAGCCGGAAGGCCCAAGCTCCGTAAGGTTTGGCCCAACGACCTAACGCTTGCCATGACGGTGCTGGAACAGGGCCAGATTCAGATCCACACCGAAAACATCTTTCCGATCATTAAAAAAGCCGTCTACAGCGGCCATGAGGTGTTTCTGCGGGAGCTGGTGAGCAATGGCGTGGATGCCATCAGCAAGCGGCGCATGGCGGCGATGGCTGGCGACTGCAGCGAAGGGCCTGAGGCCAAGATTTCGATCCGCATCGACCGCGAGGCCAAAACCCTCACCATCTCCGACAACGGCATCGGCATGAATGTCGATGAGGTGAAGCGCTACATCAACCAGGTGGCCTTTTCCAGCGCCGAAGACTTCCTCGAGAAATACAAGCAAGAAAACGACGCGATCATCGGCCACTTCGGCCTGGGCTTCTATTCCAGCTTCATGGTGGCTAAGCAGGTGGAGCTGGTGACCCTCTCGGCCAGTGCTGGCGCTGAGGCGGTGCGCTGGAGCTGTGATGGCTCCCCCAACTTCAGCCTGGAGGTGGCCGAGCGCAGCGAGCCCGGCACCGACGTGATCCTTCACCTGATGGAGGAGGAGCTCGAATACATCGAGCCGACCCGTATCCGCACCTTAATAACCACTTACTGCGACTTCCTGCCGGTGGAAGTGCAGCTGGAAGGCGAAACCGTCAATAAGCGCGAGGCCCCTTGGCGCAAGAGCCCCAGGGATCTCACCGACAACGACTACATCGAGCTCTATCGCTACCTCTATCCCTTCCAAGGCGATCCCCTGCTGTGGGTGCACCTCAACACCGACTACCCCTACAACCTGCAGGGCATCCTGTTTTTCCCCAAATCCACTGGCCGGGCCGATTGGGAGAAGGGCGAGATCAAGCTCTACTGCAACAACGTGTTTGTGAGCGACTCGATCAAGGAGGTGGTGCCCCGCTACCTGCTGCCCCTGCGCGGCGTGATTGACTCGCCCGACATTCCCTTGAACGTGAGCCGCTCCGCCCTGCAAACCGATCGCCGCGTGCGTTCGATCGGTGGCTTCGTGGCCAAGAAGGTGGGCGACCGGCTCAAGGAGCTCCATCGCAACGACCCCAAGCGCTACGCCGAAAGCTGGGAGTCGCTGGCCCCCTTCATCAAGATCGGCGCCATGGAGGATGAAAAGTTCGCCGACCAGGTGGCCGATCTGGTGCTGTTTGGCAGCACGGCTGCCGCCGGCGAAGGCGACAGCCCCGACCCCATCCCCGGCGAAGGCGGCAAGGCCTACACCACCCTGGCTGGCTACCGCACCCGCCTGGATGGCGCCAACGACAAGCGCATCCTCTACTGCACCGATGAAGCAGGCCAGGCTGGGGCCCTTGCCCTATGGAAGAGCCAGGGGGCCGAGGTGCTGCTGGCCGACACCTTCATCGATACCCAGTTCATCCCCTGGCTCGAATACCGCCACGAGGAGCTCAAATTCCAGCGGGTGGACAGCGAGCTGGATGAATCGCTGCAGGAGAAAGAAAGCGAGATCAGCGACGCAGACGGCAAGGACAATTCCGAAAAGCTGCGCGATTTATTCAAGGCAGCTCTGGCCAACGACAAGATCACCATCCAGGTGCAGGCCCTGAAGGGTGACAACGCCCCAGCCGCCTTGATCCTGCTGCCGGAGCAGATGCGCCGCCTCAACGACATGGGCGCCCTGATGGAGCAGCGCCTGCCGGGCTTGCCCGATCACCACGTGCTGCTGGTGAACCGCAAACACAAGCTGGTGGAAGGCCTGCTCAAGCTCTCGGCCGGTTCGGTGATCACAACCGGTGGCGGTGGCGGCAGCTCCCCCAGCCAGCAGCTGGCCGATGATCTTGGCCGCCATGTCTACGAGCTGGCCCGTCTGGCCGTGGGCGGCCTGGAGCCCAATGAGCTGGCTGGCTTCCAGCAGCGCAGCGCCGATTTGATGGGCAAGCTGATGGAGCGGGGGCTGTGATCGGCCGACACACCGGGCCAGCCGTAACATGTAACAACATCCAAGGCGTCAGCCGCGATGGCCACCAGCTCCTCAGCAACCAGGCTGCGCGTCGCAGCCCATCGACAACGGCTGCGCCTTCAGGGCCTCAGGCCAGTTCAGGTCTGGATTCCTGATACACGCACGCCTGCCTTTGCGGAACGCGCCCACCAGGACTCCCTTGCGGTGGGCACCAGCACCATGGCCTCCAGCGATCAGGGCTTCATTGACAGCGTCAGCGAGCTGGATGGGTGGTGAAGCGGGGCGAGATCTGGACTGTTGCCGGTGGCGGCGATGTGACCGGCAAACCGCGCCCTGCGGTGATCCTTCAGCACGATGCTTTTGACAGCACCGAGTCCGTCACGATCTGTGCCTTCACTAGTGATCCCACCGAAGCGCCACTGTTTCGAATCCCCGTGAAGCCAAGCACCGCCAATGGCCTGGCAGCGACGAGCCAATTGATGGTTGACCAGATCACGACCGTCTCGCGCCGCCGGCTGGGCTCCCGAATCGGCAAGTTGGCCCGCAGTGACCTGCAACGGCTCAACCAGGCTGCGATTGTGTTCCTAGGCCTGGCGGGTTCGTAGAGGCTGCACTGCTTGAGCGGTGCTCAACATGCACCAGCCCTAGAGCCACCCGCGTAGTGCGCACCACTGACCGCATTGGCGGGGCCGAGGTGGTGATCGAGCTACCCCTGACGTGGACCCCAGAGCCCGAACCGGATCAAGGCCTAGGCCGTCTGGACCGGGGATATCCACGCTTTGGTAAGGTTGGGATACGGGCTAGCGCCTGCAAGTCGTTTTGGAAGTGGTTCATGTCCCGGGTCTGCCAGCTCACCGGCAAGCGCGCCAACAACGGCATGGCCGTCTCGCACTCCCACGTGCGCACCAAAAAGCTCCAGCAGGTGAACCTGCAAGAGCGCCGTCTGTGGTGGGCTGAAGGCAATCGCTTCATCAAGTTGCGCGTCTCCACCCGCGCTCTGAAAACCATCCAGAAGAAGGGCCTGGGCGCTTACGCCAAAGAGTTGGGCGTCAACCTGGCCAAAATCTGAGCCTGCGATGCGGCGTCGGGCACTTTTGCAGGGCCTAGTTGCTCTTCTGCCCGCCGCAGCGGGTGCTTCAAGCCTGTTGGCATCCAGCCGACAGGCTTTTGCTTTGGGAGGCACCCTGCCTGCTCTCAACCAATCCGCCCCTGATTTCGACCTAGCCGGCATTGCGCCAGCAGCCGGTGGTGAAGCCGTACCTACCCGGCTGAATTTGGCCGACTTCCAGGGCAAATGGTTGGTGCTCTACTTCTATCCCCGTGATTTCACCGGAGGCTGCACCATCGAAGCTCGCGGTTTTCAAAAAGACCTGGCCAGCTTCCGTGCCGCCAATGCTGCCGTGGTGGGGGTGAGTGCCGACGATGCCGAATCCCACGCCGATTTCTGCAGCAGCGAGGGGCTGGCATTTCCCTTGCTGTCTGATCCAGCTGGCACGGTGAGCCGCGCCTACGGCAGCTGGATCGCTCCCTTCTCTCAGCGCCACACCTTCCTGATCGACCCCTCGGGCATATTGCGCTCCACCTGGGTGGCGGTGCGTCCCAGCGGCCACAGCGCCGAAGTGCTCACCAGCCTGCGGGAGCTTCAAGCCAGCTGATCAGGCGCTAACGCGGCCAATTGGTCATAAACCAGCCAGTGGTGCCAGCCATGCAAATACTTGCTGGTGTACTTCGCTCTGCTGACGCAGCTCAAGCAGCCTTGAAGAGGGTGGCGGGATGTCGAGCGCCCTATCCCAGCTGGCCAGCAGCCCAGGGCCGGGCGCCATATCAAGATTTTGACAGGAGCAGCCCAGGTTGGCGGCGGCGGCAGCCACCTTGGGGTCGTAGCTGAGGGCGGCGCAGGGCGCACCGGAGAGGGCCGCCAGGATCAGGCCGTGCAGCCGCATCGCCACCACCAAGCCAGCACCGCTGCATATGGCCATCGCCTCCTGGGGCCGCTCAGCCAGCACCTCCCGACTGCGGGCTGCCAGCCCTGGCGGCAGCAGCTGCTCACGGCGCAGCTGCTCCAGCAGGCCCCTGTCCTGGTTGGCGTGGAAAGGCAGCCAGATCACCTCCCGGTCGTGGCTGGCGGCCAACTGATCCAGGGCGGCCAGATAGGGCCTCCAAGCTGAACCCTGCAACTGGCGGGTGGGGCGGAAGCAAAGCACTAGGGGGCCGCCCCTGCCGCGCCATTGCTGGGGAGGTAGGCCCCAGACCGGATCGCTGCCCACGGGTCCATCACGCCCCAGGCTCCTGGCCAGGGCCGCCGACTCCGGGTCGCGCCAGCTCACAGCCGTTGCCAAGCGCAGTAGGCAGCTCACCAGCATTCGGCTGCGCCGCCGCTGCAGGGGCCCCAGCCCCTGACCCCAAAGCAGCACAGGCTTGGCCTGCAAGCGGGCGGCTCCGATCAGAGCTGCGTAATAGAGCAGGCTCTTGAAACTGGTGGAATCCTGCAGCAGGCTGCCGCCGCCAAGCACCAAGGCATCGCAGTGCCGCAGCGCCTTGAGCACCAGAGGCAGGCTGCGGCGCGCCACCGTATCAACCCCAAAGCGCTCCCGCACGAGGGCACCGTCGTGGGCCGTAACCGTGCCGAGGCAGCCAGCTGGCAACTGGGCCAGCAACACCTCCAGCAGGGCGTCGTCGCCCAGGTTGTGCTCGCCGTAGTAGCCGCAAAGCAACAGCCGCTGCGCTGACTGATCCGTCTTGGCCGGCCTGATCACGCGCACCTAAACCAGGTATCAGACGCACAGCTTCTCACCCTGTCAAGATCAGTCAATGCATGCCCTCTCCCTACCCACCTGGTGGATTCACGTCACCTCGGTGCTCGAGTGGGTGGTAGCGATGGTGGCCGTGCAGCGCCTGGGGGTGGCTCGCCGGGAGGGCGGTTGGCGTTGGTTGAGCCTGGCAATGTTGCCGGCCTTGGTGAGCGCCATGGCTGCCTGCACCTGGCATCTGTTTGACAACAGCCCAAACCTGCAGGGCCTGGTGGTGTTTCAGGCGGGCCTCACCACCATTGGCAACGCCGCCCTGGCACTGGCAGCCTGGAACCTGCTGCGCCAGCAGCGGCAGGCGACGCCATGAGCGGCCCCCTCGGCTGGCTTGCCGGCATCGACCCCACGCCTTTGTTCGTGTTGTCGCTACTCCCCTATCTGGCCTTCCTTTGGTGGGCAGGGCGGATTGAGGGGTTCCCCAAGCTGGCCCTGCGGGGTTTTCAATTCACCCTGGTGTTTGTGGCCGTCACGATTGCCGCCGCCATCGTGGCCCAACTGCGCTATGGCGAGCTGCTGGCCAATGTGGATTCCCTGCATGGGGGAGCTGAATCGCTGCTCACGATCTCCAACCTGCTTGTGGTACTTGGCTTCAGCGGCATTGGCGCCGTGATCACGGCCCAACCGCCCCGATCCTGATGCTCTGGCTTCTGGCGATAGTCGTCAGCATGGCCGCTGGGCCTAGCCAGGCTGCACCCGTATTGAGAGTCGGCGTGGCGGATGGCTCCCAGCCCTGCTCCTATCGCCAGCGGGGCAGCTGGAGTGGCATGGCCGTGGAACTGTGGCAACAGGTCGCCGACCAGGAGCAGATCCCCTACGTACTGGTGCCAGCAGACAACACAACCGAGCTGCTGGCAGCCACCAAGCGCAACGAAGTGGACGTTGCGATCGGCTGCATCACCATCTCACCAGAACGCATCCGCCAGAACCGCTTCAGCCTGCCTTTTCAGGAATCGGGCTTGGGGGTGATGGTCAAACGCAACCAGCTCGAGCTCGGCAGTTCCCTGCTGCGCAGCCTGCTGACTCCTGATCTGATCAGGCTGCTGGTGGCCTACGTGGTGCTGATTGGCCTGTTGAGCGTGGCTGTCTGGCAGGTGGAGCGCAACGGCAGCAAACCCAGCAGCTGGGAGATCGGGCCGCGACGCGCCTTCGCCTTGATCTTTCAGGTGCTAGCCACCGGCCCTGGCACAAACACCGTGGTTGTTAGTACACGGGGCCACACCTTTGTCTTTGTGGCCTACCTGGTGCGGATCATCACGGCCTCGCTGCTGGTCAGCTACGTCACCTTGAACGTCGTGCGGGGCAACCAGGAATTGGCGAGCCCCAACATCCGCAGCCTCAACGATCTCGCCGGCCAGCGGGTTGCCGTGCGGCGTGGCACCGTCAGCAACGACCTACTGCAAAGACTCAACGACTCCGGATTGCAGCCGCCGATTCAGCTGCGCGAGCTGGATCAGGTGATCCGCGCCGACAGCCTGCTGGCTGCTGATGCCGTGGATGCGGTGCTCGCCGACGACATCCAGCTCGACTTTTTGCTGCAGCAACTGCCCCACAAGCTCTACGGGCTGGCGCTGCGCAACCTCAACCCCCAATCCCAGGCATTCGCCCTCTCACCAGGCATCAGCGAAGACCTGGAAACCCGGATCAATGAAGCGCTTGGCAGGCTCAAGCGCGATGGCGTAGTCAGCCGGCTGCGGCAGCAGGCAATGAACAAGTCTTAAGCCGGGTCATCCATAGGGGGTGCTGCCCGGAAGATGGGGCGTTGGCACCTGCTCCATGATCGCTCCCCTCCTGGCCCTTGCCCCCGCCACCATCACCTGGTCACCCAAGGTGGCGTTGGTGATGATTGTCTGCAACGTGATTGCCATCGCCATTGGCAAGGCCACGATCCAACATCAAAACGTTGGTCTGAAGCTGCCCAGCCCCGGCCTATTTGGCGGTTTCAGCCACGGCGCCATGCTCGGCACCCTGAGCCTCGGCCACATCCTCGGCATGGGCGCCATCCTTGGCATGGCCTCCCGCGGCGTGGTCTGAAAACCTGGGTTCCACCCTCAGGGCTCAGCGCCAACCCAGCAAGTAGGGCAGCGCTTTAAGCCCGTAGCGCTCAAAGCGGTAGTCAAACAACAGGGCGGAGAGATCCTCCGCCCGCCGGGTTTGCAAGCCAGCCAGCAGGCGCTCCAGGCGAGCATCGGCCCTGGCATCAGCCAGTCCTAGCCAGGTGCGCCTAGCTAGGCGGCCACTCAGGCTCCAGCGCCAGCCCAGCTCGCTTCTTAGGAGGCTCGCGTATTGGTCTAGGCCGACAGAGCCAGCTGGTTTGGCCAGGGCCTCCAGCAATAGCGGTGCCAGCACCCGGGCACTGGCCAGGGCGTGGCGGATGCCCTCCCCACCCAGCAGGTTGGCCGTGCTCACCGCATCACCTAACCCGATCAGCCTGCCCATCCGGTGGGGTTCATGGCGGCGGACCGTGCTGCGAATGCGCCCCCCATGGCGATCGAGCACCTCGGCTTGTCCAAGGCCGCAGCGTTGTACTAAGGCGCCCAGCTCCAGAGCCAGCGCTGGCTGGGCACGGCTGGGATCGGCCAAGCGGCACACCCCCACCTTGAGCTGGCCCGGTGCCATCGGAAATACCCAGCCGTAACCCTGCCGCACCCAGTCGCTGCCAAGGAAAAAGCTGAGCCTGTCTGCCCAGGGCCGGTGCTGCTCGGGATCCACCTGCAGCAACCACTCCACCCCCAGGCCGGCCACCAGCGGATCGGCCAGCTTTGCCTGCTCGCCAATCAGGGCTCGGCCCTCGCCGCTGGCATCCACCAGCCAGCGGCTGCGCAGCCGGCGGCTACCAGCAGCGCCATCGCGTACCACGGTGTTAACGCCAGCGCCATCTTGATGCCAGCCAATGGCCGTGACGCCGAGCTGCAGGCGGGCGCCCCAGGCCTGGGCCTGGCCAGCTAGCCACTGACGCAGGGCACCAAAATCGAGCACGGCGCCGAGGGGTTGGCCTGCGCTCCACAGCCGGCGCTGGTCGCCTGGCCCCACCAGCTGCCAGCCACTCCAGCGCGCCGCCACAACGTGAGCGGGTATGCCAAAGCGATCGAGGGTCTCAAGCGGCAGGGCCGCACTACTGAAAGCCGCCTGACCCAAATGCTTAAGCCGATCAACCAGCAGCACATCAACCCCAGCCTGGGCAAGTAAGCGGGCTAGCTCAGCACCCGAAGGGCCAGCACCCACCACAAGCACTTCGCAGTCGTAGGGCTCCGGTTCAGACAGCAACTGGCGCAGCCGCAGCAGGGAGACTGCTTTGAAGGGGAACACCAAAACGGGTGATGATCCGCTCCGCCATCTGGGGTGGGGTGAGGCCCAGGCTGTGCTTGCTCTGCTCCGGGCTGGCGTGGTCCACGAGCACGTCGGGGATGCCGATGCGCAGCACCGGCACCAGCACGTCGTGGTCGCTGAGGGTTTCCACCACCGCAGCCCCGAAGCCACCCGCCAAGGAGCCTTCCTCCATGGTTACCACCTTGCCGATGCGCTGGGCCATGGGGAGGATCAAGACCTCATCAAGGGGCCGCAGGAAGCGGGCATTGATCACGGCCGCCCGCAGACCCTTTTCCTGCAGCAGTCCGGCCGTAGCCATCGCCGGAGCCACCATGGCGCCGTAGGCCACGATCAGCAGGTCGTCGCCATCGGTGAGCAGCTCGCCCCGGCCGATCTCTAAGGGTTCAAAACCTTCTTCAGCCAAAGGAACCCCCTCGCCTTCGCCGCGGGGAATGCGCAGGGCGCAGGGGCCGCTGTGATGAATTGAGGTCACCAGCATGCGCTGCAGCTCAGCCTCATCCTTGGGGGCCATCACCGTGAAATTGGGGACGGCGCGGAAGTAGCTGATGTCGTATTGACCCTGGTGGGTAGGGCCGTCGGCGCCAACGATGCCGGCCCGATCCAGCACAAAGGTGACCGGCAGGTTCTGGATGCCGACGTCGTGAATCAACTGGTCGTAGGCGCGCTGCAGGAAGGTGCTGTAAACAGCCACCACGGGCTTGAGCCCTTCGCAGGCCATGCCAGCCGCCATGGTGACGGCGTGCTGCTCGGCGATGCCCACATCGAAATACTGCGCCGGAAAAGCCTTCTCCAGCAGATCCAGTCCGGTGCCGGTGGCCATGGCAGCGGTGATGCCCACCACGGTGGGGTCCTGTTCGCAGAGCTTCACCAGCGTCTGGCCAAACACCTTGCTGTAGCTGGGCGGCTTCGGCTTGCTGGAGGGATAGGCCTTGCCAGTGGCCAGATCAAAGGCGCTCTGGGCGTGATAGCCCACCTGATCAGCCTCGGCGTAGGCGTAGCCCTTGCCCTTGGTGGTGGCCACGTGCACCAGCACAGGCCCCTCTGTGCGGTGGGCCTGTTCAAAGGTGCGCACCATGCCGGCGATGTCGTGGCCATCGATTGGGCCGATGTAGGTGAAGCCCAGCTCCTCAAACACGGCTCCCACCTTGGGAACCGCCAGGCGCTTCATGCTCTCTTTGAGAGTTTTGAGCTCGTTAGGCAGCTCGCCGTGCAAGAAGGGCAGGTGCTTGATCGCCTCCTCGGCATTGCCCTGCAGAAACTGCAGAGGTGGGCTCAACCGCATGCGGTTGAGATAGGTGGAAAGGGCCCCCACCGGTGGGCTGATCGACATGTCGTTGTCGTTTAGCACCACCACCAGCTTGGTTTTCGGCAGGTGGCCGGCGTGATTGATCGCCTCTAGTGCCATGCCACCGGTGAGGGCGCCATCGCCGATCACCGCCACACATTTGAAGTCTTCCCCGCGGCGATCGCGGGCCAGGGCCATGCCAAGGGCCGCCGAAATCGAGGTACTGGCGTGGCCGGCACCGAAATGGTCAAAGCGGCTCTCGCTGCGCTTGAGATAGCCGGCCACCCCGTTCTTCTGGCGCAGGCTGTCGAAATCCTTGTAGCGGCCCGTAATCAACTTGTGGGGGTAGGCCTGGTGACCCACGTCCCACACCACTTTGTCGTGGTCGAGATCGAGGGTTTGATAGAGGGCGAGGGTGAGCTCCACCACTCCCAGCCCAGGACCCAGGTGCCCGCCGCTGGTGCTCACCACCTCCAGATGGCGCTCACGAATCTGGCGGGCAATGGCTTCAAGCTCTGCCGTGCTCAGGCCGTGCAGCTGATTCGGGTGACTCAGCTCGCTGAGATGCATGCACAACCCTGGAGGTGGGGTGCAATCTAGGCCTTAGCTTCCGCCCAGGGGTCCGAATTGCGACACTGGTGCGATGAGCGAGGCCCCTGAGAGCTATCTGCAACGGATCCTGCGGGCGCGGGTCTACGACGTGGCGATTGAATCGCCACTGGATCCTGCGCCAAATCTCTCGGCGCGCCTGCACAACCGGGTGCTGCTGAAGCGTGAGGACCTGCAGCCCGTGTTCAGCTTCAAGCTGCGCGGCGCTTACAACAAAATGGCGGGCCTCTCGCCTGCCGAGCTGGAGCGGGGCGTGATCGCCGCCAGCGCCGGCAACCATGCCCAGGGAGTGGCGCTAGCCGCCCAGAAGTTGGGCTGCAGGGCCGTGATTGTGATGCCTGTCACCACACCGGAGATGAAGGTGAAAGCGGTGGCGGCCCGGGGCGCCGAGGTGGTGCTGCATGGCGACAACTACGACGCCGCCTGCACGGAAGCCACGCTCCTGGGCCTTGAGCGGGGGCTCAGCTTCATCCATCCCTTTGACGATCCCGATGTGATCGCCGGTCAAGGCACGATCGGGTTGGAGATCCTGCGCCAGTGCTCCTCGCCGCCTGACGTTATTTATGTGGCCGTAGGCGGTGGCGGCTTAATCGCCGGCATTGGGGCCTACGTCAAAACCCTCTGGCCCCAGGTGCAGATCGTTGGCGTTGAGCCGATGGATGCCGATGCCATGACCCGCTCCCTAGCCGCCGGGGAGCGGGTGCAGCTCGAGCAGGTGGGCCTTTTCGCCGATGGCGTGGCGGTGCGCCGCGTCGGTGAGCTCACTTTTGAATTGGCGAAGCAAACGGTGGATCGCATGGTGACAGTCGACACCGACGCCATCTGCGCAGCCATCAAGGACGTGTTCGAAGACACGAGATCGATCCTGGAGCCAGCCGGCGCCCTCGCCGTAGCAGGCATGAAGCGCGATGTGGTGCAACAGGGCTTGCACGGCCAAACCTTGGTGGCGGTTGCCTGCGGCGCCAACATGAACTTCGACCGGCTGCGCTTCGTGGCCGAGCGCACTGAGATCGGCGAAGACCGCGAAGCGATGCTGGCGGTGGAAATCCCCGAGCAGACCGGCAGCCTGCGGCGCTTCTGTGGCGTGCTGGGCCAGCGCAGCCTCAGCGAGTTCAGCTACCGGCTAGCCGATCCCAGGGTTGCTCACATTTTTGTAGGGGTGCAAACCAGTGGCACAGCCGACGAGCAGCAACTGATCAACGACGTGCAGAACGCCGGCTTCCCCTGCCTCGACCTCTCCAACAACGAGCTGGCCAAGCTGCACCTGCGTCACATGGTGGGCGGCCGCCTGCCCGCCAGCGCCGGCCCGGCTCTCGCGCAGGGCGAAGAGCTGCTCTATCGCTTCGAGTTCCCCGAAAAACCAGGCGCCCTGATGGCGTTCGTAAACGCCCTACACGCCAACTGGAACATCAGCATCTTTCACTACCGCAACCACGGCGCCGACGTAGGGCGGATCGTGGTGGGGGTGCAGGTGCCTCGCGCTGACAGACCCGCCTGGCAGGAGTTCCTCGATGGCTTGGGCTATCAGCACTGGGACGAATCGGCCAACCCTGCCTACCAACTGTTTTTGGGGCCCAGCTCAGCGCCCCTGCCAGCCCTGGCATGAGCCCAAAAAGCTGCGGTAACGTGCGGCCATGCAAAGCAAGGGGCTGATTCAGGGCCTATCCCTGCCCGCCCGCATGGAGGCGATCCTCTACTTGAAAGGCCGGCCCCTCAGCCTGGAAGAGCTGGCTGAGATCGCTGCGGTTAGCCGAGAGGAAGCGGAGCTTGGCTTGATCACCTTGATCACCGACTACGCCCACCGGGATACGGCCCTGGAGGTGCGCCAAGAGGGCAACCGCTACAGCCTGCAGCTGCGCGATGGCCTGGGCGACTTGGTTCAGAACCTCCTGCCCGTGGACCTATCCACGGCCGCCTTGCGCACCCTGGCCACGATTGCCTTAAAAAAGCGGATTTTGCAATCGGATCTAGTCGAGTTGCGCGGCTCCGGCGCCTACGACCACATCAAGGAGCTACTGGCCCAAAATTTCATCGAGCGCAAGCGCCAAAGCGAGGGCCGCTCCTACTGGCTCACCCTCAGCGAGAAGTTCCACCGCACCTTCGCCATCAAGGCTGAGGCTGACCTCTGGAAGCAAGCTGCCTAGAGTTGGTCCACTAACAAAATTCCATGGACGCCCTGAGTTTCCTGCTGCAGGTTCTGGCCCAGACCCTCAGCATCTACACCCTGGTGTTGCTGGTGCGGGTGTTGCTGAGCTGGTTTCCCAATCTCGACTGGAGCAACCCCGTGCTTTCGACGGTGAGCTCGATCACCGATCCCTACCTGAATGCCTTCCGCGGCCTGATTCCGCCCCTAGGCGGCCTAGACCTTTCGGCGATCGTGGCTTTTATTGCCCTGCAACTGGTGCAGAGCCTGCTCGAAGGCGCCAGCGTTTCGGTGCTGGGAGCTGGTTACTGATCAGCTAAGGCCTGTTCAAGGGGCAGCAGCTCGTCATCCACACCAGCGCGGGTGCGCACCGGGGCACTGAAACCCCTTGCCTTGACATTGCGGAAGCTGAGCGGTCCAGGGGTGCCAGCCGGCACCGATAGGCGCAGGGCAAAGGCAGAGGTGCCAGGCGGCACATCACCGATCGAACCCACCCGGGTGCGGTTTTGCAGCACCGGCTCGCCACTTGAATCAACGATCAGGGCAAATACGTCGGTATCAACAACGGTCTTGCGGGTGGGATTCACCACGCTGCCGCGCAGGGCGTAGCAGCTGGCACCAGCCGGGCGCCGCAACTCTGGCTGGGCCCCGATGTCCTCGGCGGGGCAGGGTTCGATGCTCAGCTCAGATACCTGGAGATCTGCTGCCCAGGCAGGAGCTGGCAGCACCAGAGCACCAATAACTATGAGAGCGAGCAACCGCGCCAGCCACTTTGCGAGCTCATGCCGTGGCCCAAGCTCCATACCTTGCTTGCTCACCGCCTGTCACCACTGCCTCCGATTACGTTACGGGCGGCGCGGCTGGCCAGTTTGTCGAGGTTGGCCTGGGCAATTTGCTCTAGCTCCAGACCAAGTTCGGTAGCGAGCTGGGCCACGTACCAGAGCACATCACCAAGCTCGAGCTGCAGGTCTGCAATCACCTCAGGCGAAAAGCTGCCCTGACGGTCGCGCAGCACTTTTTTGACCTTGTCGGCCACCTCGCCAGCCTCACCGCACAGCCCCAGGGTGGGATAGATGGGGTTGGCGCCGGCATCTGGGTAGCGGGCCGTGGCGCGGCAACCCTCTTGGTAATGCTGAAAATCCACCTGCTACAGCCCATTGCAGGCCTGGATGGTAGTTTCCAGTCGTCTGTTGGCGTTTACATGCCCCAGCCCGATCTCATGCGTCGCACCAAGATCGTGGCCACGATCGGGCCTGCCACGGAATCCGCCGAACGTCTGCGCGAGTTGGTGGCCGCCGGCGCCACTACTTTCCGGCTCAATTTTTCTCACGGCGACCACAGCGAGCATGCGGCTCGCATCGCCACGATTCGCCAGGTGTCAACGGAGCTGGGCATTGAGCTCGGCATCCTTCAGGACCTGCAGGGTCCCAAAATTCGTTTGGGCCGCTTTGCCGATGGGCCGATCACCCTGGCCAAGGGTGATCAGTTCACCCTCACATCTAGGGACGTGCCCTGCAATCAGAAGATTGCCACCGTCACCTACGCATCCCTGGCAGATGAGGTGGTGCCAGGCAGTCGCATCCTGCTGGATGACGGTCGGGTGGAGATGGTGGTCGAGAGCGTCGACAAGCCAGAGCAGACCCTGTTCTGCAGCGTCACCGTTGGTGGAGTGCTCTCGAACAACAAGGGAGTGAATTTCCCCGATGTGCAGCTCTCTATCCGTGCCCTCACCGAGAAAGACCGCGTTGATCTGGCATTTGGTCTGAAGCAGGGGGTTGATTGGGTGGCCCTCAGCTTTGTGCGCAACCCCTCGGACATGCGCGAGATCCGCGAACTGATCCGCAGCCATGGCCACGACACCCCCGTGGTGGCCAAGATCGAAAAGTTTGAGGCCATCGATCAGATCGACGACATCCTGCCCCTCTGCGACGGGGTGATGGTTGCTCGGGGCGACCTTGGCGTTGAGATGCCCGCCGAAGAAGTTCCCCTGTTGCAGAAGGAGCTGATTCGCAAGGCCAACAGTCTTGGCATCCCGGTGATCACTGCCACCCAGATGCTCGATTCAATGGTGAGCTGCCCCAGGCCCACCCGGGCCGAGGTGAGCGACGTAGCCAACGCCATTCTTGATGGCACCGATGCCGTGATGCTCTCCAATGAGAGCGCTGTGGGCGATTTCCCCGTGGAAGCGGTGGCCACCATGGCCATAATCGCCCGGCGCATCGAGCGGGATTACCCCCGCCGGGTGCTCGATAGCCACATGGCAACCACCATCCCCAATGCCATCTGCCAGGCAGTGAGCAGCATTGCTCGCCAGCTGAATGCGGCCGCAATTTTGCCGCTCACCAAGGGGGGCTCTACGGCTCGCAGTGTCAGCAAGTTCCGCCCCAGCACCCCAATTTTGGCGATCACCAGCGAGGTGAATGTGGCCCGGCAGCTGCAGCTTTGCTGGGGCGTCAACCCCTTGGTAGTGGAGGAGCAGAGCTCCTCCACCAGCACCTTCAGCCTGGCCATGGGCATGGCACGCGAGCTGGGCTTTCTTCGCGATGGTGACCTAGTCGTTCAAACCGCCGGCACCCTCTCGGGTATCAGCGGCTCCACCGACTTCATCAAGGTGGGCATCGTCTCCGCGGTGCTCTCTAAGGGAACCGGCGTCGGCACTGGATCCGTGAGCGGTCGAGTTCGCCTGGTTGATAGTCCAGAGGCAGCGGCGGCAATCCAATCTGGCGAAATCCTGGTGGTGCATGAAACCTGCGCCGATTACGTCGAGGCGATTCGCAAAGCCAAAGGGGTAGTTACGGAAGCCGGTGGCCTCGAGAGCCATGCCGCCTTGATCGCCGAGCGCACTGGCGTACCAACGATTGTGGGTGTCTGTAACGCGATCGCAAACCTGCGTCAGGGGGAAATCGTGACCCTGGATCTGCAGCGCGGCGAGGTGCATCGGGGCGCCCGCAGCCACGACGCTGACGACAAACCCGCCATCGTTTAAGGCCAGCAGCCGCCACCGCAGCCATGCCAACCAAGCTCCCCATGCGGGAAACCGTCGGCATGGCCCTGAGCACCCTGCGCGCCAATCGGCTGCGCAGTTTGCTGACCATGCTCGGCATCGTCATCGGCAATGCCTCCGTAATCACCTTGGTGGGGGTGGGGCGAGGCGCCCAGAACCTGGCAGAAGGGCAGCTAAGCAATCTCGGCGCCAACGTGCTTTTTGTAGTGCCTGGCAGCAACGACACCCGGCGCCAGGGCATCGACTTCCCAAAAAACCTCGTGTTAGAAGACGCGATCGCCATCGGCGAGCAGGTACCCAGCGTCAAGCGGGTAGCCCCCCAGATCACCTTGAGCGGGGTGGTTCAGGCGGGCGGACTGAGCAGTAGCACGTCAATTCTCGGTGTTACACCGGAGTTTCTGCCGGTTCGTCAATTTGAGATGGCCCAGGGGCGCTTCTTCACCGCCAGCGATCTCAACGGCGCTCGCAATGTCACCGTGGTGGGGCCCGACTTGGGCACAAAGATGTTCCCAGGCAAGGCGCCAGTGGGGCGCCAGCTGCGTATTCGCAACCAGCTGTTCGAAGTGATCGGCGTTCTTGAACCCAAGGGAGCCGTATTTGGTCAAAACCAAGACGAGAACGCCTACGTGCCCCTCAGCACCATGGTGAGCAAGCTTTCAGGACGCGACCCCACCTACGGGGTCAGCCTAAATTTCATCAGCGTCGAAGCCCGCGACGAGCAGAGCACGGGGGCCGCGAGCTTTCAGATCACCAACCTGCTGCGCCAGCGACACCGGATCCTGAGGGAAGACGATTTTGCCGTGCGTTCTCAGAAGGATGCCCTCACGATCGTGAGCACGATCACTGGTGGCCTCACCTTGATGCTGGCGGCCATCGGCGCCGTGTCGCTGCTGGTGGGCGGCATCGGCATCATGAACATCATGTTGGTGTCGGTGAGTGAGCGCACCGAGGAGATCGGCCTGCGCAAAGCCCTCGGCGCCCGCAGCGGCGATGTGCTGCTGCAGTTTCTGGTGGAGTCGCTGGTGCTGGCCAGCCTGGGGGGCGTGATCGGCAGCGCCGTGGGCATTGGCACGGTGGCTGTGGTTGGCGTTCTGACACCCCTACCGGCATCGATTGGGGCGGCCACGGTGCTGGTCACGGTGGGGCTATCCGGTTCGATTGGCCTTTTCTTCGGCGTAGTGCCCGCCCGCCGGGCTGCGCGCCTCGACCCAATCGTTGCCTTGCGCAGCCTTTGAACCGGTCTGATCAGCCGGCAGCGGTGGGGCGAAACCAGAAAAAACCATTAAAAACCGAAAACAGTGGCGTCCGTCACTAAACCCGCACTCAAGCCAGTGGCTTTATGGGTGGAGAAATCGGGATTCAGTCGTGGCTCAAATGGCTTGCAGTTATCGCAATACCAGCGATCGGATGGTGATACTGCGCTGCATCGGTCCCGAGCAGTTCTTCCTCGAACGAGTGGTGTTTCCCTTCGAGCTGCTCAGCTTCCAGTGCCCACCAAGCAGCGTGGTGAAGATCTGGACCCACGGCCTAGGTGGGCCCGAATTGGTGGAGACCGTTAACTCCTGCGATCTGATCAACGATCCACCGTCCCTACCAGCTCAAGCGGCCCAATTCGAAGCGCTGCCCGGTTCCCGCGGCTATCTCACCGGTCTGCTGGATGGCGAGCTGCCCTGGGCAACGGCTAGCTGAAGCTGGGCTCGGGGAGGGGGCCTGGCGCCGTTACACTTGTCAACAAAGTGTCTCAGCTATGAACCAGCGCTGGCGTCTGATTGCCCTCTGGCTGCTGCCCCTGGCAGTGGTCGCATTCCTCGGCTGGCAGCTGCTTGGTAACGGCGGCACGGCCCGTTTCAAACCTGAAGGCTCCACGGTTGCTCCGCGCAATGCGGCAGTAGCCCGCATGAGCTACGGCCGCTTCCTCGATTACGTCGATGCGGGCCGGGTAACGGCGGTTGATATTTTCGACGGCGGTCGCAGTGCAGTTATCGAGGCTGTGGATCCTGACCTCGACAATCGGGTACAGCGTCTGCGCGTAGACCTGCCCGGTGTTGCTCCAGAGCTCGTCAACAAGCTCAAAGAGCAGGGCATCAGCTTCGATATCCATCCACCCAAAACCGCTCCACCAGCTCTTGGATTGCTCGGCAATCTGCTCTTCCCATTGCTGCTGATCGGCTCGCTGATCTTCCTTTCACGCCGCGGCAGCGGCATGCCCGGGGGCCCCGGTCAGGCGATGCAATTCGGCAAAACCAAAGCCCGCTTCGCCATGGAGGCTGAAACTGGCGTCAAATTTGACGACGTGGCTGGTGTTGAAGAGGCCAAGCAGGACCTCCAGGAGGTTGTCACCTTCCTAAAAACCCCCGAGCGCTTCACTTCAGTTGGCGCCAAGATCCCCAAGGGTGTGCTGCTGGTAGGACCTCCAGGTACCGGTAAAACCCTGCTAGCCAAGGCAATTGCTGGCGAAGCCGGAGTTCCCTTCTTTTCGCTTTCAGGATCTGAATTCGTTGAAATGTTTGTTGGCGTGGGCGCCAGCCGGGTGCGCGACCTGTTCAAGCGGGCTAAAGAAAATAGCCCTTGTTTGATCTTTATCGACGAAATCGATGCGGTGGGACGCCAGCGTGGTGCTGGTGTCGGCGGCGGTAACGACGAGAGGGAGCAAACCCTCAACCAGCTGCTCACCGAGATGGACGGCTTTGAAGGCAATAGCGGTATCATCATCATTGCCGCAACAAACCGAGCCGATGTGCTCGATTCAGCCCTGCTGCGCCCAGGTCGTTTCGATCGCCAGGTTCAAGTTGATGTGCCAGATATCAAAGGAAGGCTGTCTGTGCTCAAGGTGCACAGCCGCGATAAGAAACTGGCCGACGATGTGAGCCTCGAAGTGATTGCTCGCCGTACCCCGGGCTTCTCCGGCGCCGATCTCGCCAACCTGCTTAATGAAGCGGCAATCCTCACGGCCCGGCGCCGCAAGGAGGCCACTTCACTTGCCGAAATTGATGATGCCGTCGATCGGATCATTGCCGGCATGGAGGGCAAGCCCCTCACCGATGGGCGCAGCAAGCGCCTGATCGCATATCACGAGGTTGGCCATGCCCTGGTGGGCACCCTGGTGCAGGCCCATGACCCCGTTCAGAAGGTCACCCTGATCCCACGGGGGCAGGCCCAGGGACTTACCTGGTTCTCCCCCGACGAGGAGCAGATGTTGGTGAGCCGGGCCCAGCTCCGAGCTCGCATCATGGGTGCCCTCGGCGGCCGGGCTGCCGAGGATGTGGTCTTCGGCCACGCAGAGGTCACAACTGGTGCAGGTGGTGACATCCAGCAGGTCGCCTCGATTGCCCGCCAAATGGTCACCCGGTTTGGCATGAGCGATCTTGGCCAGGTCTCCTTTGAAGCAGGCAACCAGGAGGTTTTCCTGGGCCGCGACCTAATGACCCGCAGCGATGGCTCCGATCGCCTTGCCAGCAAGATCGATGATGCCGTGCGCCAGATGGTGCACAGCTGCTACGCAGACACGGTCAAGTTGGTGGCAGAACACCGCGCCTGCATGGATCGGGTAGTGGAGCTACTGATCGAGAAAGAAAGCCTCGATGGCGAAGAATTCCGCGCCATCGTGGCCGAATTCACGGCAATTCCAGAGAAGGAGCGCTTCTCGCCCCTGCTGGCCGGCTGATCAAGCAGTAGCACTAGCCATCACAGGACCGGCATCCACGCGACTCGTCGTGGGTGCACTCTGTGGGTGCTCCGCTAGCCAGCGAGCCACCCAGCCCGCCGCCACGCGATTCGACTCCTCAAATGTCAAAAGCCTGGAAGCGAAGCTGCTCGGGGAGGGCCGGGGGTTTCAATCGACCACTTGGCGCCTGGAGCTGAGCTGTGATCCACCTGAAGAAGGGCCAGCAAGCGTAATTCTCAAAAGTGAAACCTCCAATAAGGACTTCAATGAGTTCAGCCGGCTGAATAATGCCTTTGGTCGTGAGGTGGGTGTTTACACTCACTGCACGCCAAGATTAGAAAATCACAAACCCTCAGTCTTTGCAACCAATTCCTCTGAGCCCTATTGGTTGCTGATCGAGGATCTGACCCACCTACGTTCTGGTGATCAAGTAATCGGACTGAGCTACCAGGAAACGTTGGCCACGATTCAACGCATGGCCGCTATCCACGCCGAATTCTGGCTAGATCCTTCCTTGAACCAGCACAGCTGGTTGCCAAACCATGGCTTCTGGTTTGCAGACCCCAAAGCCGAAATCGTTGATGATTTCTTTGCCACCTATGGCGTGCGCTTCGGCACGGATGTTTGCAGGTTATATCGAGCCGTACTCGAGCAAAGTGCAGATATTGATCAGGCTCTCAATGACAGGCCATGGACCCTCGTCCATGGTGATCTGCGCGCCGACAATCTGCTATTCGGCAATACTGTAGAAGATCCAGAGTCAGTGATAATTGATTGGTCCTGGGCCAGCCGTAGTTCAGCCGCTATTGATATCGCCTTTTTGATTGGCGGCAGCACGCCCCAGGCTCAGCGGCTTGGACGTCATGAAGACCTGCTACTGGCTTGGCACCAGGAACTACTCAAGCTTGGAGTTTGTGATTACTCGCTTGAAGAGGCCAGGTACGACCTGCAATTAGCAGCTCTACGGACCATCACTGCCGGCATAGCCATGCATTCCTTCACGGGCCCAGACATTCCGATCCGGGCAGCCCTGTTCATGGATGACTCGATCCAGCGTCATGCGGCCTACGCCTTGGAAATTGACGCCTGGCAAGCTCTAGCTCTGCCCGATCCGAGTGCCTGGAATGCCTGATATTGACGTAAATCTCGCCAACCCAGCGCTGGCTCCCGGCCCCTATGTGCGGCTGGGGGCAGGCAGCGATTGGCCAAAGGCACCACAATCCCTATCGGAGGAACCAAGGCGGACCTGCAAGCCCATGGGGTGCAGCTGAGTTTGCGCTACTCGTTTTAATCGTGCCCTTGTAAATTAGTCCCTCAAACGGGACGCACTGGTCGCTTTTCGATCACCTTGTCAATTAAGCCGTACTCAACAGCCTCCGCGGGTGACATGAAAAAGTCGCGGTCGGTGTCTTCCTCGATGCGGGGCAGGGCTTGGCCCGTGCGATCGCTGAGCTCCTGGTTGAGCTTCTGCTTCAAGTAGAGGATTTCGTTTGCCTGAATGCGGATGTCGCTGGCCTGGCCGCGGGCGCCGCCCAGGGGCTGGTGGATCATGATCCGCGAGTGGGTGAGGCTGCTGCGCTTGCCCTTGGTGCCAGCACAAAGCAGAAAGGCACCCATCGAAGCGGCCAGACCCACGCAGACGGTTTGCACATCTGGCTTGATGTGCTGCATGGTGTCAAAAATTCCCAGACCGTCGTATACCGATCCACCCGGAGAATTGATGTACATGAAAATATCCTTCTCGGGATCTTCTGCCTCTAGGAAAAGCAACTGGGCCACAACCCGGTTGGCCGACTCAGCAGTGACCGGTTCACCCAAGAAGATGATGCGCTCCCGCAGTAGCCGGGAATAGATGTCAAATGCGCGCTCACCCCGGCCCGACTCTTCAATAACGATCGGGATCATGGAGCTGCATTTGCGAGTGGTCCCGATCCTACTGAGCCCGGGCGGCTAGGGTCGACCAACCTTGGCCTAATCCAGCGTGAGTGCAGCCCTCACCGTTGCCGACAGCAAGCGGGAGTTTCATCGCGCCTTCCCTTACGTGATCGCGCCGCTCTATCGCCGCATGGTGGATGAGCTGCTTGTGGAGCTGCACCTGCTCAGCCGTCAAACCGGCTTTCGCAGTGATGCCCTGTTTGCCTGCGGCCTGATTCAGGTGTTCGACAGTTTTGCCCGGGGCTATCGCCCTGACGCCCAGCGCCTCCCCCTGCTCCAGGCCCTTTGTTCCGCTTCCGGTTTCGATGCCAACCAGTTGCGCCAGCAGCGTGACAGCGCCATGGCAGCCATGGGCAGCCACAGCGTCGAGCAGGTGAAGCAATGGATCGAACAGGAGGGTTCGGGCGCACCCGAACCCCTTGCGGCAGCTCTTGCTGACATCCGCCGCCCCGATTTCCACTATTCACGGTTGATGGCCGTAGGCCTGCTGAGCTTGTTGGAGCAGGCGCAGGGCGCAGACGCCTTGGATGCCTCCGCCCTGCGCAGCTATGCCCACGAGCTGGGCGGCGCCATGGGCTTGCTGCGCGAGCGACTCGACAAGGACCTGAGTCTCTACGCCACCAACCTCGAGAAAATGGCCCAGGCCGTTGAGCTAATGGCGGAAACCGTTGCTGCTGAACGCCGTAAACGGGAACGGCAGCAACAGGAAGCCACAGAGGCACCTACCGAGATTGCAGCTGAAGCCGCCCAGTCAGCTGGCTGAGGGCTGAGCCAGGAGCAGCTGGCACTGCCGTCAGGCTGAGCTGGCTAGCCAGTTGGACGGGCTTGGGCAATTCGGGCGGCAGCAAGCCCCGCTCTGCAAGCGCTGCAGGCCGCAGCCGCAGCTGCATAGAAGCGCCAAGGCCGGGCTGGCTCAGCACAGGCGTGGCTGCTGCAGGAGTAGCGGCAGGTGGTTCGGGTCCAAGGAACAGCAGCAAGTGGGTGCTGCCTGAACCAGCCAGCACCCAGCGCCAACCTCCCACGACTCGCCCATCCTGCTGGCGCCAGAGCGTCGCGGCTAAGGCCTTGGAGCCAGATTGCGTCGCCTCGAGTCCCTGGGTCTCCAGCGGTTCAACCAGCCCAGCGAGCATCTGGTTCCAGGGACGCCGATCCCCTGAGACCACCAACTGCAGCTCCAGACCCGTCTGGAAAGGCCCCTGGGCCAGCGGGCGCAGTCGCAAGACAAAGGGCACACGACGCAGCATGGTTATTTGGGCATCACCGATGCCGTAGCGAGCCGACAGGGGTTCCCGGATCAGCTGGCGGCTCAACAGCCCCTGCAATAAGCCCTCAAGGCCAGGACCGCGCCACTCCAGCAGCAACCCTGAAGGCAGGGGGGGAGGAACGACGGGTGTTGCCGCACGACCTGGGGCGGCCAACAGGCCGCTGGCGGCAGCTGCTTCTCCAGCGAGCCCCAGATTGGCCCCCTCGAGCTCGAGACTCAAACATCCCTCCTGGAAGCGTTGCAGCAAAGGGGCTGCAGGGCCCGCCATCACGCCGAGGCCAAGGGGGGCCCAGAAAACCGCTTGCTCCTGCTGCAACCGCTGCAGACAGCGCTGCTCCAGACCGCGGCGCTGACGTTGGGCCAACTTGAGCTGGTCTTGCAGTAGCCGCTTGGCAAGGGGATCGGCTGCCACGACCACGAGGTCATCAACCCGAATTCCATGGGAAGGCAGGGGGCTTCCTGCTTGGAACTGATAGGCCAAATAGGCGCCACCATCGCCATCGCGCCCCCAGAACTGCCACCAGAAGCGGCGCTGCTGACGCCAAACTCGACGCGCCTGAGCAGCGCCGAGGCGCTGGCTCCACAGGGCTGGCACCGGTCGCTCCGGGGCGGCGGGAAAGCTCTGCAGCAGGGCAGCCTGGCCAATCAACCGCTCCAGGCCCTCGGCCCGGGGCCGGGGAGATCGCAGCAGCAAGCCAGCGGGAAGCAGCAGCAGCAGAAAAGTCAGGGTGAGGGTCCAGCGCAAGCGGGTCACGCCACAGCTCCGTAGAGGGTGGTGCGGCGCCGCACCGGACGGCCAAGCCGCTGGGCAGCCGCCTCAAGCGCCTGGGGGGACTGGCGGGTGCCGCCGCTGGCACCGGCCATCGTGGTGATGTGTTCCTCCATCAAGGTGCCGCCCAGGTCATTGCAGCCCCAGCGCAGGGCCTCGGTGGCCCCTGGGAGGGTGAGCTTCACCCAGCTGGGCTGGTGGAAGCGAAACCAGGGCCCCAGTAACAGCCGGGCCTGGGCCGTGAGCCGCAACATCGCTGCAGGGTCGGGCTGGTCCCGTTGCACACGGGAGCGCAGGGCAGCTGGCGCCGAGGCGCCCACAAAAGGCAGCAGCACAAACTCAGTGAAACCCTGGCGCTGATGCTGCCAGGCGTAGCGCTGCACCGCCACCAGGGTGAGCAGGTGAGCCACCACGTCTGCCGGGGACTCGATGTGGCCTGCCATAAGGGTGCTGGTGGCAGGCAAGCCGTGCTGGTGCACCTGAAGCATCACCGCCACCCACTCCCTGGCCGTGAGTTTCTCCGGGCAGAGCACCTGCCGCACCGGCTCACTGAGCACCTCTGCCGCCGTACCCGGCACCGATCCCAACCCCGCCGCCTGCAGCCGATCCAGCACCTGATCAAGCGGAAGCCCGTCGTGCTGGGCGAAATAAAGCAGCTCCTGGGGCGAAAAGGCATGAAGGTGCAACCCCGGTGCTGCCTGCTGCAACAGACCAAGCAACCGTTCGGCATAGGCCAGCTGACTGCCTGCCACCGTGGCGGCTGGGTTGAGTCCGCCCTGGATGCAGAGCTCAGTGGCTCCAGCCTCAAGCGCCTCGGCGGCTTTTTGCTGCAGGTCGGCTTCGCTAAGCCAGTAGGCGCCGGGCTCGCCAGCATCGCGGCGGAAGGCGCAGAAGCTGCAGTGCTTGATGCAGTGGTTTGAAACGTTGAGGTTGCGGTTCACCACGTAGGTGACGATGTTGCCAGCTAGTTGCTGACGCAAGCCGTCTGCAGCGCGGCGCAGCAATTCATCCTGCTCGGCGTCAGCGGGGCGGCTGAGCAGGATCAGACCGAGGGAGGCAAGCAAGGCCGGATCCCAGCTGCCCGGGTCGTGCTTACCGCTATCAACACTGAGAGGCAGCCTCGGCTGGGCCGAGTCAATGGCCGCAACAAGGTCATCTAGGTCGAGGGGCTCTAGGTCAAGTGCCTCTAGGTCGGGGGCTGCCGAAGGGCTAGATGGCCCAGCTGGGGGTGGCACCAGCAGCTCTGCGGCGCTCTGCCAGGCCCAATCCGCTAACCCAGAGGGAGTGGGGGATGGTGGCGAAGAGCCGGCTGGGCTCACTTGCGGCGCTTGGTTTGAAGGGCGTTGCGACGGCGACGATCGCTCCACTCGATGATGGAGAGATAGATCACGCCTCCGCTGACAAACACCAGCAGCAACACCGCGATTGCGGAAAGCACCTGGGAGGCGGAGAGGTTCAGCTCAGGCACAGAGGATCGTCAAAGCCAGGTCAGAACTTGATGCTGTTGTCGCCGTGACGACCCCAGACCACCATGGCGATGGAAAAGCTGAAAAGAGCAGCCAAGGAGGCCCAACCCGCAGAGATCAACATGGTGCAGCTTGCAGTCGTTGAAGGCACTTTACCTAGGCTGGAGCCCTAAAGGTGTTCGTCGTTGCAGTCCGTGGTTGTGGTCCTTTCCTCCGCCAGCCCCGTTCAGGAGCGACTGCGCCTGCGCCAGCCATACCCCGATTTCAAGGTGGTGGTGCTTGACGACGACTTCAACACCTTTCAGCACGTGGTGGAATCACTGGTGCGCATCATCCCGGGCATGCTCGCTGATAAGGCCTGGGATCTGGCCCACCGCATAGACGGGGAGGGTTCGGCGGTGGTGTGGTGCGGCCCCCAGGAACAGGCGGAGCTCTACCACCAGCAGCTGGGAGCAGCCGGCCTGACCATGGCTCCTTTGGAGCGGGCCTGATGGGCCGGGTGGTCATCACCCACAGCACCTACGTGGAGGGGCTGATTCCGCTGCTCAAGCAACTTGCGCTCTGCCCTGGCATCGACACCGTCACCCCGGCGGTTATCAGCCGCGTGCGTGGCCGCAGCAGCCAGATGCGGCTGCGGGTTTCAGCGCCCATCACCGGTGGGCACAAGCTGGTCGCCCGACGCGGCAGCAGCGTGCAGGAGGTGTTTGTAGTCACCGGCTGGAGCCGCGAGCAACTGCAGCAGTGCCTAGATCGCTTGCTGGGTCAGACACCACCCAACAGCAACTCACCGGAAGGGGAACGCTCGTAGGAGGCCGTTGCCTGAAACCGGGCAAAGGCGCCCCCCTCCCGAAACCAGGGCTCACGCTCAAGGCTGAGCCCTTCGGGCTGCAGCTGCCAGCGCTGCTGAAGGTAGGCGGCATATTCCTGAGGGGTGCTCTGGGCTGCCTGCCAATGCACCACCGCAAAGCTCAGGGCGCTTACCCGCACGGTGCCCCCTTCAGATTCCTGAATCTCCTCTTCAAACAGGAAGGTGCGGAAGCGATCCTGGGCGTCGCGTCCCTCGAGGCAGTATTTGCGCAAATAGAGCTCCCGAGCGCGAGGAAAAACCGGGCCAGGGGCGAGGGCCAGAAGGGCTTCAAAGGCCTGCTGAAAGGACTCCATCGAGGCTGGCGGCCGAACCCGACCACGGCAGTAACAAGGTCCAGAATGGCCCCTTATCCCCACCGTTGTCGCCACCCCACCATGCCGATCTCACCCCAGCAGCTCAATGGGGCCATGGCCTGGCGCTACGCCACCAAGGTATTTGACCCCAGTCGCCGCATTGACGACACCACCTGGGCCGCCCTGGAGGACGCCCTCGTGCAGAGCCCATCGAGCTATGGCCTGCAGCCCTGGAAATTTCTGGAGATAAACGACCCCGCCCTGCGCCAGCAGCTGCGCCCCGAGTCGTGGAACCAGAGCCAGATCACCGACTGCTCCCACCTGGTGGTGTTCCTGGTGCAACGCCAGATCGGCGCCGCCGAAGCCGATCGCCTAATCGAAACGATGGCAGCCGTTCGCGGCCTCGATTCAACCGCCCTGGCCACCTACCGCCAGATGATCGATGTCGACCTGATCAATGGGCCTCGCAGCCAGCAGATCGACCGCTGGGCCAGCAACCAGGTGTACATCGCCCTGGGCACCTTCATGACAGCTGCAGCCCTGCTCGAAGTGGACACCTGTGCCATCGAAGGCTTCGATCCCCTTGCTTACGACCGCATTCTCAACTTGGCAGACTCGCCCTACCGCAGCTGTGTGGTGTGTGCGGCTGGCTATCGCGACAGCAGCGATAAATACGCCTCACTGGCGAAGGTTCGCTACGCCCCCGCCGAACTCATCGAGAGGCGTTGATTTGAAAGGGGTGGACCGCCGTGCCGTTTTGCCCCAGTGTTCGACCTGGTGGAACCAGAAGAGGGTCAAGGACGGGGCGCCGTTTCCGGCTACGAGGCCGGTTTACGTTGCTTCCGCTGCAGACCCCCATGTCGAAAAGGGAGTCAGATCAGAAAACTGTAAAAGGCATTCACCAACAAGACAGTCCTATGGAAGTGTAGGCCGATTACGGGTTTTGCGGGGGCAGGGGCCAGATGGATCTGACCCGCTCTAAAAGCTGCTCCGCCTGGCCAGCCCGTTCCCCAGCTGTGACCCCGTGCAGCAGCAGGGTGACATGACCAAGCTTGCGTCCTGGACTGGAGCCCTCCTTGCCGTACCAGTGCACCGTGGCCTCCGGTATGGCTGCCAGATCATCCCGCTGAGCCTGGTAGTCGGCTTCCGAACTTTCAAAGCCCAACAAATTCACCATCAGTGCCCCCGGCACCTGGAACTCGACAGACCCCATCGGCAGGCCAGCCACGATCCTCACCTGCTGCTCGAACTGGCTGGTATGGGCTGCCTCGATCGTGAAATGGCCGGAATTGTGGGTGCGGGGGGCGATTTCATTAACCTGCAAACCGCTCGGCCCATAAAAAAGCTCAATGGAGATCACGCCCACGTAATTGATTGCCGTGAGCAGGGAAGCGGCGATATTGCGGGCATAGGCCTGTACCGCATGGGGCACTGAGGCCGGCGCCAGCACCCAGTCGCATACCTGCTGGTGCTGGTGGGTCTGCACCAAGGGATAACAGCGCACGTTGCCAGCCCGGTCGCGGCAGGCGAGCTGGGAGAGCTCCTGCTCAAAATTGACAAACTCCTCAAGAATCCAGTCCCCTTGGGGCACCCTTGCCAGCAGGGCCGTGAGATCTTCAGGGCTGCGCAACACGGCTGTCCCCTTGCCGTCGTAGCCGCCGGTGGAGGCCTTGGCCATCAATGGGTAGTTGAAGCCTTCAGGCAACAGGCCACTGGTGGGCAGATCGCACCAGCGCGGGCAAGGCAGCCCCTGATCCTGCAGCATCTGCCGCTGGCCCCGCTTACTGACTAGGGGAGCGAGGGCCTCCAGGCTTGGCAGAAAGACGACTCCGTCAAAACTGAGCGGCGCCAGGGCCGGCAGGTCTACCCATTCGTTTTCAAAGGTGATAGCGCCACTGCGGCGCGCCAGCTCCCGGGTGGCCGCCACATCGTCGAGTTCAGCCAGCACCACACTGCTGGCAAGGGCAGTGGCGGGATCCTGAGCCCCTGGTGTCAAAACATGCAGGGGCACATTGAGCTTGCGGGCAGCGGCGGCAAGCATCAAGGCCAATTGGCCGCCACCAACTACACCGATAGCAACTGCAGCGCTAGCAACTGGCTCAGTCACAGGATTGGCACCAGCCACGGATCTTGGAACTCGCAGCGTGCAGCGTATGAATCAGGACGCCCCGTTGAACTCGTACCAGGCCACAAGCAGCTGATAGGCAGCATTGCGGCGGACCCAAAGCCTGGAGTCACCACCCTGATCTGGATGCCAATCCATCACTTTACGGCGCCAGGTAGCGCGCACCTCCTGCCAGCCACTGCCTGGTAGCACTCCCAGCTCTTCGCAAGCCTCTCGGTAGCAACTCAGGAAGGCATCGGAACCTGTAGCGGCTGTTGGGGCGGCAGCCACAAAAGCTGGGGCGCCCTGCTCCAAACGGTCCACCACTTCCTGGGCCTGCTTGCTGGCCTGAACCGCCGCCGCCAGCTGCTGGCGGGCCGTATCCATCTGAGCCGCCAGGGTGCTGGCCAGCTTCTCCACCTGGCGTTGGGCTTGCTGGGCAGTGGCCAGGGCCTCGGCCTGCCCCTGCCCAGTGCTGACCACAGCGGCATCGAGGCTGGCCGTGGCCCGGCTGCAGCTCTGCTGGGCCTGCTGAATCTGCTGATCCATCGTTGCCATCTGAGCGGACACATCTGCAGCGACCGCCTGGGTATCGGCCTGGGCAGCCTGCGCTGAGCTGATCGCCCGTGAAGCTTCGCTGCGCAATCGGGCCAGCTGGGCCTCCTGGTCGCCGCGAAGTCGATCTAGGGCCGCCTGGGCCTGGCTTGCCTCGCTGCGTAGCCCGGCCAGCTGCTGCTCCTGACTGGCAATCAACCCATCGAGCTGACGGCGAGCCGCTGCCAGTTGATCATTGAAGCCACCGGCGAAAGCATCCAGCTGACCCTCCACCAACTGGACGGCCGCCAAAGCACCGCTGGTGTCGGCTGTTTGGGTAACCAGATCACGGCGCAGGTTGGCCTCTAACTGAACACGAGCCTGCTGGGCTGCGGAGAGCTCAGCCTGCAAAGCCCTAATTTTTGCGCCCGCCTGGGCTGCGGTTCGGTCCTGTTCGCCCTGGAGCGACTCCAACGCTGCCAGTGCCGCCGCCGCCTCGGCGCGAGCCTGGGCCAGCTGCTGGGTAGCTCCGTCGTCAACCCTGGCTAGGGCGGCCTGGGCCGACTGGGTGGTGCGCTGCGACTGCTCCAGCGCCCGTCCCCGGGCGCCAACCCGAGCCTTAGGGGAGCGCAACAACACCACGCCAAAAGCGGAAAACACCAGTGGCGAAACCAGCACCCAGTAGGTGTCGTTGCTGATCTCCTGGTTTCCCTCGCGGGCGGCCTGCTGGCCCCGCATCAGGATCAGTAGAAACAGCACCACGCCCAGCCCAAGGCTGAACAGGCCCACCATCTGGCGCTCGCTGAGGCTGGAGCGGGGTTTGCCACCGGAGGAAGCCATTGCCTTCATTTCAGGCGAATGAACCCTAGGCAGGCTTCCTGGACTGGTCTAGTAAAAGGCTCTTCAAGTGAGGCCGCGATCACCGGCGAAGAGATAGCGCACCAAACTCAGCATCAACACGATCAAAAACAATGCCAAACCAATCGTGCAGGCGTAGCTGATCTCCAGCTCGGCAAAAGCCTGGTCGTAGACGTAGTAAACGAGGGTGCGGGTGGAATCGGCAGGGCCACCTTGAGTCATTAAATACACCTCTTCGAACACCTTGGTGGCCGCAATTGCAGAGATAACCGCCACCAGGGTGATGTAGGGCCGCAGCAGCGGCAGGGTGATGTCTAGGTGCTTGCGCAAGCCCTCACTGCCATCGAGGGCCGCCGCCTCGTAGAGATCGGGGGAGATGCCCTGGAGCCCGGCCAGAAAGATCACCATGTAGTAGCCGAGGCCCTTCCAGAGGGTCACGAGCATCACCGAAGGCAGGGCCAGCAGCGGCGAGGTGAGGAAACCGATGGGATCGAAGCTGCTGCCCAACAGGGCGGTGAGCCAGCCGTTAATCAGGCCGTTTTCGGCATAGATCCAGCGAAAGGCAATGGCCGCCACCACGATCGACACCAGCACCGGGGTGTACAGAGCACCGCGAAACCAGTGGATCCCAGGCAACTGGCGGTTGACCAGCACGGCCAGGGCCAGGGCTCCGACCACGATCGGGGGCACCACTCCCAGCAGATACAAAAAGGTGGTGCCTGTGACCCGGAAAAACATCGGGTCGGCCAGCAGGCGCCGGATATTGGCCAGGCCAACGAAGCGCAGGGGCTCGCTGACATCGAGGCCGGCCTGGCTGAAGCTCATCACCAAGGCCATCGCTGCCGGAATCAGCACCGACAGCCCGATCAGCACCAGGGCAGGCGTCAAAAAGCCCCAGGCCGTGGCGGTGCGCTTGCGGAGATTGGCCTCGCTCATACAGGGCAAAGTACCTGGGCTGGAGGATGATCGCCCTATGGATCTGCAAACGATCAGGGTGGAGCTGCAGGCTTCCCCCTACCCGGTGATCATCGGCTCGGCAGCCTTGCTGAGCCTGGGCGACCAGATTCGGGGTCTGGGCTTTAAAGCAGGCACCAAGGTGCTGCTGGTGACCAACGCCGTGGTGGAAGCCCACTACGGCGCCTCTGCCCTGCAGAGCCTCAGCGAGGCTTGTCTCGATGCCAGCACCCTGGTGATCGAGGCGGGAGAAGATCAGAAAACCCCAGCCACCGTGGGCCTGATCCATGACGCAGCCTTTGCCCGCCGGCTGGAGCGGGGCTCGCTGATCGTTGCCCTTGGCGGTGGCGTGGTGGGCGACATGGCGGGATTTGCGGCAGCCACCTGGCTGCGAGGCATTGCCGTGGTTCAGGTGCCCACCACCCTGCTGGCCATGGTGGATGCGGCGATCGGCGGCAAGACCGGCGTCAATCACCCCGGCGGCAAAAACCTGATCGGCGCTTTTCACCAGCCGCGCCTGGTGCTGATCGACCCCAGCAGCCTTGCCACCCTGCCGGAGCGCGAATTTCGCGCTGGCATGGCCGAGGTGATCAAATACGGCGTGATCGGCGACCCCGAGCTGCTGGCCGAGCTAGAGGCGAGCGGCCCCCAGCTGGCCAGCTTGAACACATTGTCAGCCGAGCTGCTGCAGCGAATTCTGGTGCGCTCCGCCGCCGCCAAGGCGAAGGTGGTGGCCGCCGACGAACACGAAGGGGGCCTGCGGGCGATCCTCAACTACGGCCACACCCTGGGCCACGTGGTGGAGACCCTCTGCGGCTATGGCACCTACCTCCATGGCGAAGCCGTTGGCTTGGGCATGCTGGCGGCTGGCGAAATCTCCCTGGCCATGGGCCTGTGGAGCGCTAGCGACCAGGCCCGCCAGCGAACCGTGATCGCCGCCGCAGGTCTGCCGCTGGCCTGGCCAGCCCTCAATCCCGACGCCGTGCTGGCCTGCCTGCAGGGCGACAAGAAGGTGCGGGAGGGTCAGGTGCGCTTCGTGCTGCCAACCGGGATCGGCAGGGTTGAGATCCGCAGCGACGTCAGCGAAGCAACCATCCGCAGCGCCCTCGCCAGCTGCGCCTAGAGGGCGTTGCGGGGTGGGTGGCCATCGCCGCGCAATAGCTGGCGGTCCCAGCGATTTAGCTGCCGCAGTAGCAGGGCGCTGCCGCCAAGCAGCACCAGCAGGGTCAACCGCGCCGGCAGCCCGGGCAGCCAGGCCGCCAGCAGCAGCTCCACCCCCAGGGCCACCAGCACTAGCGGCCGCCAGCGGCGTATCTGCCGCAGGGCACCGGAGCAGGCACGGCAGTGGCGGGTGTGGCTGTCGTAGCGATCCATCAGGGCTACCCGACCCAGCCGGGGCGGCAGGGCGGAGCCTGGGCATGGCTGGCCAGCAATATCTTTGACCCATCTGTGCAACGCCCGCACGTAGATGTCGGCGCTGGTGGGCAGGAAGCTCGCCTGGCTTTGAACCCGTTCCTGCCAGTGCAGAAACACCTGGTCGTCTTCGAGCACCGTGTGGTTACCGATGTGCTGCAACCACACCGGCCGAGCCCGCAGCAGCAGCCTGGGCAACAGCGAGCGGAACTGAAATGGGAAACGGGCAAACAAGCGGCATTCCCCAGCCCGGATCGGCGTGGCATACACAACCGTGAGGAAGCGGGCAAATCCCTTCGCCGTGAGGTCGTGCCACATCAGGCCCGGCGCCTGAAAGGTGGTGAACTGGCTGCCCAGGCGCCCCCGGCGCGGGCCCTCGGGCCAAGTGGCGGTGAACCCCTCCGGCCCGAAGCTTGTGAGCTCGGCCACCACCGGAGCCGCGTTCTGGCGCTTACCCACCGTGCGGTGGTGGGTGAAGGGCACATGGCTCACATCGAGCACGTTCTCCAGCAGGGTGAGGGCATCCATCGGCAGGTCGCGGAAGGTGTCCTGCACCAGCCAGCCGGGTTCCTCGAGCACGGGCACCAGCGGCAGGGGCACCGCCGCAGCCGCGGCCGGGTCGCCGGCAAACACAAACAGCAGCCCCTGGGCGCTGGCTGTGGCGTAGCGGCGGCAGGAGCTGCGGGGGTTGGCGCCGATTGCGGCTTCGGCCTGGGGGATGGCGGTGCAGCTGCCCTGGGCGTTGAAACTCCAACCGTGATAAGGGCACTCCAGCTCACCACTTTCGTTGAGGCGGCCTTCGCTCAAGGGCACGAGCCGGTGGGGGCAGACGTCGGCAAAGGCGCACCACTGCTGGCCTGCAGCGTCCCACCACAGCACCAGATCCATCTCCAGCAGGGTGAAGGCCGTGGGGCGACGAGGGTCGAGATCCTGGAGATAGGCCACCGGATACCAGCGCTGCAACCAGTGCTCCTGCCTGATGCTGGCGGCGGAATCGATAGCAGGAGCGGGGATCACCATGGGGTGCGGCAGCAACTAGGGAGAGCCGGTGGATCGATGATGGCGCGCTGACCCGCAGCTCCGCTCAACTAGAAGCAGAGGTGTAGAAGCGCTGGGCGTAGCGCCACAGCAGGCGACTGCCAGCCAGGCAAAGCCCGGCGGCCAGCAAAGAGCCGCTAGCCCAGATGGCCGAACCCCGCCCCAGCAGGGCCTCGGCGGGCACGGTGGTGAGGAAGGCCACCGGCAGCACAAAGGTGAACAGCAGCCGCAGCGCCGGTGGATAGGCACTCACCGGGTAGCGGCCCGCCACCAGGGTGTAGCGCAACACCTCGGTGGCATTCCACACCTTCACAAACCAGATGCTGAGGGCCGCCAACACAAACCAGAGGCTGTAGAGAATCACCAGGGCTGCAACCAGCAGTGCCAGCGAGAGCAGCACGGGCCCAGCCGCCGGCAGGCTGGATGGAGCCCCAGTACCCCTGTTCAGCAGGGCCCAGGCGATCAAGCCAAGCCCAGCAAATATTCCTGGCAACCCCCAGGGCGACACGGTGCGGGCCGACAGCCAAAACTGGCTATCAATCGGCTTGAGCAGCACGTAGTCGAGGGTGCCGGTCTGCACGTGGTTGACGATGCGGCTGAGGTTGGGCTGCAGCACGCAGGTGGTGAAACCATCCAGCACGGTGTAGAGGCCCAGCACCACCAGAGCGCCACTCCAGCTCCAGCCCCCCAGCTGGGGCCCACCACCAAACAGCAGCTGCAGCACAAAGACGCTGCCGGCCAGGTTGCCCAGCACCGACAGCAGCTCGATCCAGGCATTGAGCGGGTATTCGAGTTCGGCAGCGAGGGAGGTGCCCCAGAAGCAGCGCAGGCTGCGCCAGTAGCGCGCAAACTCCCTCACGCGCCCATCGCCGAGTAGCGGCGCAGGCCCGCCCGCCACAGCCAGTGGCCGATCGGCAGCAGCAGCAGGCACCAAGCGGCGATCGCCCCAAAACCCAACGCCACATTCACCGGTTCGCCGGCCAGCAGCCGGGCGGGGAAGTCGACCATCCAGGGGAAGGGCGTGGCCAGGGCCAGCCGCCGCACCGCTGGAGGAAAGGTCTCCAGGGGCGCAACTATGCCCGATAAAAACAGATAGGGAATCATCAACAGCCGGTCGAGGGCCGCTGCCCGCTCACTCCAAAAACAGAGGGTGGTAACGAGCACCTGCAGCAGAAAGCGCAGCAGAAAGGCCGCCACAATCGCCAGGATTCCCAGCAGCAAAGCCCCCGCTGACGGCAGCCACAGCAAGCCGGGCGCCGCCAGCCCCACCACCAGCAGCATCACGGCCACAAACGGGATTCGCGACGCCTGTTCACTGAAATGGGCCGCCAGATATCGCCAGAGCGGCGAAAGCGGCTGCAGCAGGAAGGGCGACAGGCGGCCCTGCAGGGCGTCGTCTTCGAATACCTGAATCAGCCAAACCACCGTGAACTGGCGCACCACAAAGGCAGCCAGGAAGTACTGGCTGAGCTGCTGGGGTGAGAGGCCAGCCGCCGCCGCCGCGCCCGAGCCGCTCCAAACGCCGAGCATGATCAAGGGCAATACCCCAGATAGGGCCCAGAGGGCGATTTCGGCCCGGTATTCGAGCATCAGCGCGTACTGACTGCCCAGCAGCGCCCGCGCCACCCGCCAGGCCCAGCTCACTGGGAGGCCTCGGAGTTTGAATCGCGCTGGCGGAACAAACCGCCGATCAGCTCCTCCACCGGCGGATCACTCACCTCAAGATCCACCACCGCAAAGCGCTCCAGCAGCGCCGCCACCTGCTGGGCGAGCTGGGCCCGCGGCACCAGCAGCCGCACCAGGTGGCCCTGATGGGCTTCGAGCTGGCCGAACCCGGCAAAGGCCTCCGGTGGGTGGAGGTCGGCAAGCTCCAGCCGCACCTGGCGGCAGGGGGCCAACCGCTGGGTGAGATCGGCCAGGGAGCCATCGTGGAAGAGCTGGCCCTGGTGGATCAGCAGCACCCGCGGGCAGAGGGCGGTGATGTCGCCCATGTAATGGCTGGTGAGCAGCACGGTGGCGCCGGTGCGGCGGTTGTAATCGGCGAGGAAATCCCGCACCCGCGCCTGGGCATTCACATCCAGACCCAGGGTGGGCTCATCGAGAAACAACACCGCCGGCTCGTGCAGAAGGGCCGCCAGCAGTTCGGCCTTCATCCGCTGGCCGAGGGAAAGCTTGCGCATCGGTCGCCGCAGCTCCTGGCCCAGCTCCAGCATCTCGGCGAGTTGGCCTATGCGCCGCTGGGCCTCCGCCTCCGCAATGCCGTAGACCGCGGCATTAACCCTCAGCGAATCGAGGGCGGGCAGGTCCCAGATCAGCTGCTGGCGGTTGCCCATCACCAGGGTGATCTGGCGCAAGAAGCGGGCCTGACGCCGAAAGGGCTGGTGACCTGCCACCTCCAGCTCGCCGCCGCTGGGGTGGATCAGACCGGTGAGCATCTTCAAGGTGGTGGTCTTACCGGCGCCGTTGGGGCCCAGGAAGCCAACGATCTCCCCCGGCTCGATCGTGAAGCTGATTCCATCCACCGCCAGCACATCGCGATGGCGCCGCCGCAGCAGATGCTGAATTGTGCCGGCCAGGCCAGGCTGCTTCTCGCTGATTCGGTAGGTCTTGCTCAACCCACTAGCGCGAATGATTGGCCCTGCCACAACGTTTTGCAGTCCAGCGCACCGTAGGCAGCCAGCTGGGCTGTTTAGGGTTTAGGAATCGCATCCCTTCAGCCCCTGGGGCAATGACCAGCGTCGACTGGCTCTGGCTCCTACACCCCGCCCTTGCGGTAGCCCTGGTTTTTCCCCTGCTGGGCGCTGTCCTGCAGCTGGCCATCCAGACCCGCCGGCGCCGCCTTAACCCAGGCAAGGCGCCGGCAAGCTCCGGCAGCGAGCAACATGGAGCTGTGGTGGCGGAGATGCAGCGATGAGCCTGGTGGCAGTGACGGGAGCATCCGGCAAAACCGGCTGGCGGGTGGTGGATGAAGCCTTGAAGCGCGGCCTGGCGGTGCGGGCGCTTGTGCGACCCGGCTCGGTGCTGCCAGCGGCCCTGGCTGAAGCAGAGCAGCAAGGGCGGCTCGATGTGCGGCGTCTGGATCTCAGTGCCACCGAGGCCTTGCATGCCGCCTTGAGCGGCTGTGACTCCCTGGTGATCGCCACTGGCGCCCGGCCATCAGTGGATCTGGCCGGCCCCCTCAAGGTGGATGCCTTCGGGGTGCGCGACCAGATCCGCGCCTGCCAGGCGGTGGGCCTGAAGCGGGTTGTGCTGGTGAGTTCGCTCTGCGCCGGTCGCTGGCAGCACCCCCTAAACCTATTTGGCTTGATCCTGGTGTCGAAACGCCTAGGCGAGCGCTGGCTTGAAGAAAGCGGACTCGACTGGACCGTGGTGCGCCCCGGCGGCCTCAGCGAGGACGACAGCCGCAGCGAAAGGGAGGGGGTGGTTTATTCCGGCCCCAACCAGCAGGAGAGCAGCAGCCTGCCCCGCCGCCTGGTGGCCCGGGTGTGCCTAGAGGCCCTGGAAACCCCGGCCGCCAGCGGGCGAATCATCGAAATCACCAGTAGTCCCACCCAGGAGCCCCAAGCCCTCAACCAGTGGCTGGAGGCAGCGATCCCGGCTCCCGGCTGAAGCGGGGCAGCTCTGGGGCCACACCCCGGCCGTAGGCCAGCCAGCGGAAATCTCCCAGAGCCACGGGGTCCACCAGCCGCAGCAGGGCCTCGCGCCTAGCCAGCACTGTGGCCAGCTCAGCCGGGGCCTCCTGCTGCAGCCCATGCAGTCGCTCGGCCAAGCCCAGGGCGAGCAGGGCCTGGCCCTGGCGGCACTGGCCCAGGGGCAGCCAGCCGCTGGCGGCGGCGGCGGCATCGACGCTCTCAATACAAAGGTGGGCGGTGAGATCCCAGGCGCCTGGCTCCAGCAGCGGATCGCCGCTGGCCTGCTGGCCCCGATAAGCCATCAAGGTGCCGCCAGAGCGCTGGGGGGCGTAGTAGCGCCAGGCCTCTAAGGCGTAGTCGATCACCAGCAGCTGGCCCGCGGCCACGGCCGCGGCGCACTCGCCAAGCCAGGGGGCCAGGCCCGGGTGCAACTCGCTGCACCAACCGGAAGAGCGCTGGGGCGATGGGGGCAGGAGTGCGAGGGGCTCGAGTTGGGCGGCCGCTGCCGGCTCCAGGGGCTCGCCGGGCTCCAGCCGCAACGAGAGCTCCGCCCCAGGGCCCTCATGCAGCGCCACCACTTGCTGGCGCCAGAGCGCCCCGTCCCACTCGATCCGCTCCACCGCCAGGGCATCGAGCACCTCATGGGCGAGCACCACACCACGCAGCGGTGATGCCGCCAGCTCCGCGAAGCTGGCCCAGCGACAGGGCAGGGGGCAGTCCTGCAGCAGGGCTCGCTGACGTGCCGCCATGCCCCCGTTGGGCTCCACCAGCACCAGCTCCAGGCGCTGGGCCAGCTGGGGCCAACCAGCCACCAGGGCCTCGGCCAATTGCAGGGCCAAGCTGCCCTCCCCTGGCCCTGCCTCAACCAGAGCCAGGGGCCCGGGACCGGCCGCCAGGGCAGTGAGCCACTCGGCCAGCTGGGGTGCCAGCAGGGCGGCGAAATCCGGCCCCAGGGAGGGGGCGGTGGCGAAATCCCCCGCCGGGCCGATGCGCAGCCGGCCAGCCCCATAGGCGCCGTGCAACGGATCGTGCAACACCCATTCCATGTAGGTGCGGAAAGGGACCGCTGCGCCGACGGCCTCGAAGCGCTGCAGCAGCCAGGGGGGCAAGCTCACGCTCAGACGTCTGCTCAGGGAGAATGCATCTTCGCTGAGGCTGGTGTATGGGTCGCGCTTGGAACGCCGTGCTGCCTGCGCTGGTGTCGCTGTTGCTGGTGTTGGCCTGCTGGCTGGGTGTGGGCATCGCGCCGGCCCAGGCCTACGACAACCCCGACCTCCTACCCGACCATCCCACCCCGGTGATCGACCTGGCCAAGGCCCTCACCGATGGTCAGCGCATCAGCCTGGAAGAAAATCTCACTCGCTTCGAGGCCGATACCGGCTGGAAACTGCGGGTGCTCACCCAATACGACCGCACCCCAGGCCAGGCGGTGAAGGACTTCTGGAACCTCGACGAACGCAGCCTGCTGCTGGTGGCCGATGAGCGCGGCGGCAACCTGCTCAACTTCAACGTGGGTGATGCCCTGTTTGCCCTGATGCCCCGCACCTACTGGGTGGAGCTGCAGACCCGCTTCGGCAACCAGTACTACGTGCGCGACAACGGCCAGGACGCCGCCATTGTCGATGCCCTGGCAGCTGTGGAAATTTGTTTGGAGCGGGGTGGTTGCCAGGTGGTGCCAGGCCTGCCACGCGAGCAGTGGCTGCTCACCCTCTCCACTTCCATGCTCGGAGGCCTGGTGGCGGGCTTCGCTTCCTATCCGCGCAAAGAGGGTCGCAAGGTGGAGTGGGCCTGGGTGCTGCTGCTCTCCCCTTTGTGGCTGATCCTGTTTGGCGCCCTAGGCCTGGGCCCGATCCTGACCCGCACCAACGACCTGCTGCCGGTTGCCCGCAACACCCTGGCCTTCCTCGGCGCAGCTCTTGGCGCTTACCTAATCGCCGGAGCCACCGTGGGTAAGGCCAGGCTCAAGGATGCCGATCAGGGTTAGAACTTTCAGCCGGGGTTTTGGCTGCGGCTGCGCGGTCCCAGCTTTTCAAGCCCCTCGAGCTGACAGCGCAAGGAGCCCGCAGGCGCACAGGCGGGCTTGATTTCATCCCTGGCTAAGGACTGGGGCTGCTGATCGCGCAGACGGCTGAGGTTGTCGTCGTAGAAGCGCTTGAGATCGTGGAAGCGCTTCACCGGCTGGCCGTAGAAGCTGCGGCCGGCGAGGGTGGGGAAGCTGGCCCACTCGGGGGCCAATTTGGCCGCCAGCAGCGGCGAGAACACGCCTTGATCAGCTAGGGCCAGGGCACCACGACGCTGGATTAGGTAAATGGCACCCTGGTCTTGGACCTGGGGGCCAAAGGCCGCGATTCCCAAGGAGCGCGAAACCATGGTCCAGGTGAAGGGCATGAACTGGTAAGCACCCGCCGCGGCACTGGCATAGCGGGCAGTGCGAACCACCCGGTCGGGATGGCGCTCCAGGGAGGGCATCAGGCCGCCACCAAACATGATCCGGTAGCCGATGTCGTCGCCATCGGCCCAGGTGCCTTCGGCGTAGCGAATGGTGTTGAGCAGGGCGCGGCGCTCAGCGGTGATCGCGAAGATCCGCACCGGCGGTGGGGGCAGGGGCAGGGCCATAGCCGTTGGGAAGCTGGGCTGAGAGGCCTCAAAAGCTTGGGCTACCGGAGCCGTCAGGGAAAGGGCTCCCAGTCCTACAGCCAAGGCGAGGGCGGATCTAAAACAGTTGCTGGGCAAGGTCATACCGGAGCGGATCAAACGGCAGACCGCCTGCAGGCGGCCAAATCTGGAAATGCGTAGAAAAGATTTGTTCGAGCCAATTTGCCTATCAATCGGCCCAGACACGATGGAGTTAGTGCCAATCGCACAGGTGTCCACCAGTGTCAACAACTACAGCGAACAGTTCAGATCACTGTGAGCCAGGTAAATTACGCCTGAATTTTTGAATAAAACAAACAGCCCGCTTCAAAAGCTGCAAGCGCCTCGGCCGCCTGCAGAGCACCCTGGCCAGCCAATGGCTCACCAGTGGGGGGCTGCAAAGGCTGGTCGAGCTGCCAATCCCCCTGGCGGGCCTGCTCCTGGCTGAGCAGCCGGTGCCAGCCGTGGCGCACCAAAGCCGCCTCCAGCACTGGCGCTTCGGCAAAACCTTCACGATGCACCAAATGCACCCCCACTCCGGCGCTCAAGGCCTCGCAAAAGGAGCTGTATCCGGGCTTGGTGATCAGGCGGGCGCAGTGCCCTAATACCTCCAGCGGCCGCACCCCGGCAGGCAGCAGGCGGCAGTTGGCAGCTTGGGCCAAACGGGGATCGGGACTAACAAACACGCGATCGGGCCAGAGCTGCAGCAACTCCGGATCCAGGTCGTAGCCCAGCCCCCCAAAACTCACCAGCACACAGCGCTCACGCTCGTCCGGCAACTGCAGCTGGCGGGCCAGGCTGCCCGGCTCAAGCCGGGGGCTACCGGCGGTGAGCCCAATCGACAGCTCGGGAATTCCCCAGTCGATCGGCATCGCCAGGGGACAGCGCAGTAACAGGTCGCCCTGGCGGTAGGCAGCCAGGCAACGGTCGGCCCAGGGGCTGAAAGCGGCACCCATCGCCCCGTAGATGGCCTCCCAGCCAAAGCTGGCCAGCCAGATCAGAGGCGCCCCGAGGCCTCGAGCCAAGGCCGCCGCCGCTGGGGGCACGTCTGCAAGCACAAGCAGCGGCATCGCTTGGGCGGCCAGCCAGGCCTGCTCAGCCGCCAGCTGGGCGGGCAGCTCAGCTTCCAGGGCCGATAGGGCGGCCAGGGTTGCCCCAGCGTCTGCCCCTAGGGCATCGGCCTGCACCACGCCCACGTCCCAACGACAGGGGCGATGTTCAAAGGGCACGGGCCCCAGGGCGGAGCGCAGAAAGGCCTCAGGTAGGGCCGTGGACAACACCAAGCGCCAGTGGGGCCGCAGCCCATGCAGGGCGGTTAAAACGGAAGCGGTGCGGGAGCCATGGCCAAAACCATGGGCACTGACGCAGGCATAAATCAGCACGGCGCCAGTTCGGGAGCTGGGTTAGGGGCTGGGTTGGGGGCAGTCCAGAGGCGCTCTTCGTAGAGCAGCTCACCACCCAGGCCAAACCAGCGATGGCTGGCACTCACGACCTCCTGGCCCACCAGCTCCACCCAGCTGAAGTGCCGCAGGGCCTGGCCGGCGCCATCGGTGCCGTGGCGGGGAACGCAGGCGGTGTTGAGGTAGGAGGTGCCGGCCCGATCGCGGCAGAAGCTTTGGCGATCCCCCTGGCCGCGCCTGAGGGCGTGGTGCATATGCCCAAACACCACCAGGGGCACCGGGCGATTGAGGCGGATCTGGCGGATGGCCAGGGCTAGGTCGAGATCACCCCAGTCGCAGGCGGGTGGCTTCCAGTCGCGGCCGCAGGGGGAGGTGGCATCGCTGCCGAGTCCGGAGGGTCCGCTATGGCTCAGCAACACCAGGGGCCAGTCGGGGGGTGCGGTGGCGGCGGCGGCCGTGATCCGATCGGCCGACTCCTGCAAGCTCACCGGGCCGAAGGCAGCTAGCGCCGCCCGAGAAAGCCTGAAGCCACCGCCGGCGGTGGCCGGCCGCCCCCCCACCACCGCCAGATCCGGCGGGCTCAGGGCTCGCAATTTCCAGCCGCAGTGAACCTCTCCCAGCAGGTTGATCTGGTGCTGCAGCGTGCGCCCAGAAGCGTCCTTGCCGGTGTCGTGGTTGCCAAGGATGCAGGCCACAGGCATGGGCAATTGGCGCAGCAGGGACGGAATCCGCTGCTGACCATCGCTTAGGTCGCCCACCACGAGCAGGGCATCGGGGGCTAGGCAGTCCAGTAGCGCATGGTCGCTGTGGTCCCATTCACCATGCAGATCTCCGGCGATGGCAATGCGGAGCCTTTTCCCCCCGCCGGATACCGCCATCACTGCTGCCTAGGCTCATGCCATCCTGCATCAGCTGAGGCCCCCGGTTGGTTTTCACCGCCACCAAGAACCACGCACCGCAAGATCTGCCCGCCGCTATCAGCGCCCTGAAGCAGGTGCGCAAGGCTGTGATCCTGGCGCACTACTACCAAGACGAAGCCGTTCAGGACATCGCCGACTTCATCGGCGACTCGCTGGAGCTCTCGCGCAAGGCCGCCGCCACCGACGCCGAGGTGATTGTTTTCTGCGGCGTTCACTTCATGGCTGAGACCGCCAAGATCCTCAGCCCGGACAAAACCGTGCTGCTGCCAGATCTGGAGGCCGGTTGCTCGTTGGCCGATGCCTGCCCGGCCGATGAGTTTGCCGCCTTCCGCGCCGAGCATCCAGACCACATCGCCGTGAGCTACATCAACTGCTCGGCGGCAGTCAAAGCCCTTAGCGACCTGATCTGCACCAGCAGTAACGCGGTGGATCTGGTGAAGCAGCTGCCAGCCGACCGGCCGATCCTGTTTGCCCCCGACCAAAACCTGGGCCGCTGGGTACAGCGCCAGAGCGGCCGCCAGCTCACCCTCTGGCCAGGCAGCTGCATCGTGCATGAGACCTTCAGCGAACAAGCCCTGCTGCAGCTGAAGCTCGAGCACCCAGCGGCTGAGGTGCTGGCCCATCCCGAGTGCCAGCAACACCTGCTGGACCTGGCCGACTTCATCGGCTCCACCAGCGCCCTTTTGCGTCAAGCAGAGCAGAGCCCCGCCACCACCTTCATCGTGCTCACCGAGCCGGGGATCTTGCACCAGATGCGGCTGAAACTGCCCCAAAAGACCTTTTTCGAGGTGCCCGGCGCCGACGGCTGCAGCTGCAACGCCTGCCCCTACATGCGGCTAAACACCCTGGAAAAGGTGTGGCAGTGCCTCGATCGAATGGAACCAGAAATCGTGATGGATGAGGCGCTGCGGCTAAGGGCCCTGGCACCGATCGAAAAGATGTTGGCCATGAGCCGCTGAGCCGCCGCCAGGGCAGATGCCTAAACAGAGAGTTCGCCTTAGGCAAGGCTCCCTAAAGTGCCCCCATGCGCACTGCCACCTTCGCCAATGGCGACTCCATGCCCCTGCTTGGGCTTGGCACCTGGAAATCGGCTCCGGGGGAAGTGGGGGCCGCGGTGCGGGAGGCCATTCGGCTGGGCTACCGCCACATCGACTGTGCCAGCGTTTACGGCAACGAGCCAGAGGTGGGCGAGGCTCTCCGCGGCGCCATCGAAGCCGGCGAGGTGAAGCGGGAGGAGCTGTGGATCACCTCCAAGCTCTGGTGCAATGCCCATGGACGCGAAAACGTCGCAGCGGCGCTGCGCCGCACCCTCTCCGATCTGGGCCTGGCGTGGCTTGATCTCTACCTGATCCACTGGCCGGTGCCGATCAAGCCGGGCGTGGCCTTTCCCACCAGCGGCTCTGACCTGCTGCCACCGGCGCAGGTGCCGCTCGAATCCACCTGGGAGGGGATGGAAGCGGCCATGGAGGCGGGCCTCACGCGCCACATCGGCGTGAGCAATTTCTCCAGCCGCAAGCTGCACGACCTCCTGGCCCACTGCCGGATCCGGCCGGAGGTGAATCAGGTGGAACGGCACCCCCTGCTGCAACAGCCGGGCCTGGTGGCCGACTGCGCAGCCGAGGGCGTGCACCTCACCGCCTACTCGCCGCTCGGCTCCCAGGACCGGCCCGCCGCCCTCAAGGGCGCCGATGAACCGGTTCTGCTGGAAAACCCATTGATCGGCGCGATCGCCGCGGAGCATGGCTGCAGCCCCGCCCAGGTGCTGATCGCCTGGCAGCTGCAGAGCGGCATCTCCACCATTCCCAAATCGGTGCGTCCGGCCCGGCTGCTGGAAAACCTGGCGGCAGCTGAGATCACACTCACACCGGCCGATCTCGAGCGGATCGCCGCGCTGGATCAGCAGCGCCGCCTGGTGGATGGATCGTTCTGGCTGCTGGAGGGGGGCCCCTGGTCGCTGCAGACCCTTTGGGACGAAACCTGAGCACCTCCTAGCCATGCCCCTCCCCACCGGCAGCCTGCTGGAGCACACCCCCCAGGGGCTCTACTGCCGGGCGGCGGCGGCCTGGATAGACCCCGTGGGGCCGGTGCCCCGGGCCCTGATCACCCACGCCCACGCCGACCACGCCCGGCCCGGCTGCGGCGAATATTGGGCGGTGGGCGCCAGCGAAGCGATCCTGCGGCAACGCCTGGGGGCCACGATCAACCTGATCCCGGTCGACTACGGCGCCGCCCATCGCATTGGGGAGGCCCGGGTGTCGTTTCACAGCGCCGGGCATGTGCTGGGCAGCGCCCAGATCCGACTGGAGGCGGGCGGTGAGAGCTGGCTGGTGAGCGGCGACTACAAGCGCTGCGCCGACCCCAGCTGCTCCCCGTTTGAGCCGGTGCAGGCAGACGTATTTATTACTGAGGCCACCTTCGGCCTGCCGATCTATCGCTGGCAGAGCGGCGCCGAGGTGGCCGGCGAGATCCTGAGCTGGTGGCAGGGAGCACCGGAGCGGCCGTCGATCCTGTTTGCCTATGCCTTCGGCAAGGCCCAGCGGCTGCTGGCGGAGCTAGCCGCCATTGGGGTGGGGGAGCCAGGGCAGCCCGGCGCGGAAGGCAACGAGATCCTGCTGCACGGCGCCGTGGAGGCCCTGATGCCGGCCTACCGGGAGGCGGGGGTGCGGCTGCCGCCCACCCTGCCGGTGAGCGCAATCGCTAAAGGGGAATCCCTGGCGGGCCGGCTTGTGATTGCGCCGCCCTCAGCCCACCGCTCGGTGTGGATGAAGCGATTCAAGCTGCCGCAAGCGGCCTTCGTGAGCGGCTGGATGGCGGTGCGTGGCGCCCGCCGCCGCCGGGGGTATGAGCGGGGCTTCGTGATGAGCGACCACGCCGACTGGCCCGGCCTGATCCAGAGCGTGCAGCAGAGCTGCGCCCGGCAGGTGTACGTGACCCACGGCAACAGCGACGGCCTGGCCCGCTACCTGAGCGAGGTGGAAGGGATCAGCGCCGAACCGCTGGCGGGCTGAGACCGGCATGCGTCGCTTCGCCGATCTCTACAGCGCCCTTGATGCCAGCAGCGGCACCCAGGCCCGGGTGGATGCCCTCGTCGCCTACTTCAGTGGTGTTGATGCCGCCGATGGCGCCTGGGCCCTGCACGTGCTGCTGGGCAAGCAGGGCAAGCGCCTGATCACCGGACGGCGGCTGCGCCAGATCTGCCTGGAGGAATCCCCCCTGCCGGAGTGGTTATTCGACGACTGCTACGCCCACGTTGGTGATTCGGCCGAAACGATCACCCTGCTCTGGGCCCAGGTGGGAGCTGGGGCGAGCCAACCCCTGCAGCACTCCCTGCAGCACTGGATGGAGCAGCTGCTGCCGGCCGCCGCCGCCTTAGAGGGCAGCGAGCAGGCAGAAGCGGTGCGGCAGCTTTGGCGGGGCCTCAGCAGATCCGAACTGCTGGTAGCCAACAAGTTGCTCACCGGTGGCCTGCGGGTGGGCGTGGCCCAGGGGCTGGTGGTGCGCGCCCTGGCACGCCTCAGCGGGCTGGAGGAAGCGCAGCTGCAGCACCGGCTGATGGGCGGCTTCAAGCCCGGTGCTGCCGCCCTCACCGCCCTGCTGGCCCCAGCCAATGGAGCCGAAGCGGTGCCCAGCCACCCCTACCCCTTCTACCTGGCATCGCCCTTGGAGCAGCAGCCGGCCGGCCCCGCCAGCGACTGGCAAGCGGAGTGGAAGTTCGACGGCATCCGTGGCCAGCTGATCCGCCGCGCCAACGAGGTTTTTTTATGGAGCCGCGGCGAAGAATTAATCGGTGCCGCCTTCCCCGAATTGCTCGCAGCGGCAGGGTGCCTGGCCAACGGCAGCGTGCTCGATGGCGAGATCCTGGTGTGGCCCCCCGGCTCCGACCAGCCCGCCCCCTTCGCCCAGCTGCAGCGCCGCCTGGGCCGCAAGGCGCCAGGGCGCAAGCTGCTGGCCGAGTGTCCGGCGGCCTTCGTGGCCTACGACCTGCTGGAGCTGGGGGGCGACGACCTGCGCCAGGCACCCCTGAGCCAGCGCCGTGCTGCCCTGGAGGAGCTGCTCCAAGAACTGTCTGAAACGACACCCACCCCGGCAGCCGGGCTCCTGCGCCTATCCCCCCTCCTACCCCTCACGGCCTGGGAGCAGCTGGAGCCGCTGCGCCAGCAGGCCGCCAGCGCTGCCGCCGAAGGCCTGATGCTCAAGGGCCTCGCATCGCCCTACCTGGCCGGCCGCAAGCGGGGCCACTGGTGGAAGCACAAGCGCGATCCCTACACCCTCGATGCGGTGCTGCTGTATGCCCAGGCCGGAAGCGGTCGCCGCGCCAACCTGTTCACCGACTACACCTTCGGGCTGTGGGATGGCGAAGGGCAACTGGTGAGCTTCGCCAAGGCCTACTCCGGCCTCGACGACGCCGAGATCACCGCGCTCGACCGTTGGATCCGCAGCCACACCAGCGAGCGCTTCGGGCCAGTGCGAGCGGTGCAGCCGCTGCAGGTGTTCGAGCTGGCCTTCGAGGGGCTGCAGCGCTCCAGCCGCCACAAGAGCGGTATCGCCGTGCGCTTCCCCCGCATCGCCCGCTGGCGCCAAGACAAACCAGCCGCAGAAGCCGACAGCCTGGCCAGCGCCCTGGCCCTGCTGGCAACCCAGCCATGAGCCGGAAGCCCCCTGGCCAACCAAAGTCCTGCGCACTCCTGGCCCCGATCGAAGCCTGGTTTGAGCTTCAGGGCTGGACGCCCCTGCCCTTTCAGCGCCAGTGCTGGCAGGCCTATCTGGCCGGCGAGAGCGGCCTGATCCAGGTGCCCACCGGCTCGGGCAAAACCTATGCCGCCGTAATGGGTCCGATCGCGGAGCTGCTGGCCGAGCCCAGCCCCGGCCTACGCCTGCTCTATCTCACGCCCCTGCGCGCCCTGAGCCGGGATCTGGCCCTGGCGATCCAGCAGCCAATCGAGGCGATGGGCTGGCCGCTGCGGGTGGGCATCCGCAATGGCGACACCTCCAGCTACGAGCGCGGCAAGCAACTGCGCAGCCCGCCCGAAATCCTGATCACCACGCCGGAGTCGCTCAGCTTGCTGCTGGCCAATCCCAAGGCCCCTGCCCTATTTGCTGGCCTTCAGGCGGTGGTTCTGGATGAGTGGCACGAGTTGATGGGCAGCAAACGCGGCAGCCAAACCGAGCTCTGCCTGAGCTGGCTGCGCAGCCAGCAGCCGGGCCTGCGCACCTGGGCGATCAGCGCCACGATCGGCAATCTCGATGAGGCCGCCCGCAGCGCCCTGGGTGCCGGAAGCGAACCCCACCTGATCACCGCACCGATTGCCCGGGCAACGGAGATCCGTAGCCTGCTGCCCGAGACGATCGACGGCTTTCCCTGGGCAGGCCACCTCGGCCTGCGCCGCTATGAAGATCTGGTGGCGGCCCTGGAGCCCGGCGTCTCCACCCTGCTGTTCACCAACACCCGCAACCAGGCCGAGCGCTGGCACCAGTGCCTCCGCTACGCCTGCCCGGAAATGGAGCACGCGTTAGCGCTCCACCACAGCGCCATCGACCGGGCCGAGCGCGAAGCGATCGAAGCCGGGGTGAAAGCAGGAGCCCTGCGCTGGGTTGTGTGCACCAGCTCCCTCGATCTGGGCGTGGATTTCCAGCCGGTGGAGCGTGTGGTGCAGATCGGCTCTGCCAAAAATGTGGCCCGGCTGCTGCAGCGGGCTGGCCGCAGCGCCCACCTCCCCGGCGGCACCTCCCAGGTGCTGTTCATGCCTACCCATGCCTTAGAGCTGCTGGAGCTGAGCGCCCTGCGGCGGGGCCTGAGCGAGGGGCTGGTGGAGGCGCGCCGACCACCGACGGCACCGATCGACGTGCTGCTCCAGCACCTCACCAGCCTGGCCTGCGGCCCGGGATTTGAACCGGCCCAGGCACTGGCAACGGTCCGCAGCGCCTGGAGCTACCGGCAGCTCAGCGATAGCGACTGGCAGTGGTGCCTGCGCTTCCTCGAGCACGGCGGCGACTGCCTTGGTGCCTATCCGCGCTACCGCAAGCTCGAGCGCGATGGCGATCTCTATCTGGTGAAGGAAAAGGCGATCGCCCGAATGCATCGCCTGCACATCGGCACCATCACCGCCGATCGCGCCGTGACCGTGCGCTTTGTGCGCGGCGCCGTGCTCGGCCATGTGGAAGAGACCTTCATCGGCCGGCTCAAGGCCGGCGATGTGTTCTTCTTTGCCGGCCGTCAACTGGAATTCGTGCGGCTGCGGGAGATGACGGCCCATGTGAAAGCCAGCTCCAAAAAGAGCAGCACCGTGCCCGCCTGGTCTGGCGGCCAGATGGCCCTTTCCGACCTGCTCAGCCAGCACCTGCGCGCCGAAGTGGATCGTTGCGCCCGCGCCCTGGCTGGGGAAGCCAAGCTCGATAGCCCCGAACTTATGGCCCTGGAGCCCCTGCTGCAGCGCCAGGTGCAGCTCTCCAGGCTGCCAAGGCAACACGAACTACTGGTGGAGGTGTGTAACAGCCGTGAGGGCAGCCACCTCTATGCCTATCCATTTGAAGGGCGCTTTGTACACGAGGGCCTGGGTTTTCTTTGGGCCTGGCGCCTGGCCCGCCACCAGCCCAGCACGATCACGGTGTCGGTAAACGACTACGGCTTTGAACTGCTAGCGCCAAAAAACTATCCATTTGAAGAGTTATTTGAGATACACGCCGAAGAACTGCTCGATGACAGCGATCTCAAGGTCGATCTGGAGCAGGCAATCAACCTCTCAGAGCTTTGCCGGAGGCGTTTCCGCGCCATTGCCCAGATCAGCGGCTTGGTGCTGAACGGCTACCCCGGCCAGTCCAAATCCGGCGGTCAACTGCAGATCAGTGCCGCCCTGCTTTTTGATGTATTCAGCCGCCACGAACCTGCCAACCGCCTCCTGGCCCAGGCCAGATCGGAAGTGCTCACCGACCAGCTGGATCTGCCCAGGATCACCCTGGCCTTGCAGCGGCTGCAGCGATGCAGGTTGCAGCTGGAGCGCACCGCCCGGCCCGGCCCGCTGGCCTTCCCCTTACTGGCGGAGCGCCTAAACAACCGCATGAGTAATGAGTCGCTGCTGGACAGGCTTCAGCGGTTGATCAAAGACGCAGGGGCAGCGGAGGGGAGTTGATACATCAAAGATCCCAGCACCGAGGGCGAACTGGGCATTCCAGAACGTACCAAGGTGCTATCGATCTTGATCATCCACTCTCAAACAACTCCGAACGGATTCGAGGCCACCTGGATCAACATGATCACCGCAGGTTCCGAGCCCACAGCACCAGAAAGATGACCTCTACGACCTTCAACAAGTCGGCAATTCTGATCAGCGCCAAACGATATCTCGCCAGGCCCCATCTCTACCCGCACGCCATTCATACTCTTGACCAGGCACCAGAGATAAAAACACAACACCGGTTGCATCATCGCGGGGGCCAGACTGCCAAACACTTGCTATTCCCTGGATAAATGTGATCAGCTTAAAATCATCCAACCACTCCTTCTTTTGATGACTCACCCCTTGATGATCACACCAGACATGCCAAACATGAAACCCGGGCTTATCTTGGGTCATCATGGACTAAAAGATTTGTCAATCCAATCTTAGCGGCAGGCTTTTCTAATTAAGTTCCTCCTACGGCAGCCGAGCGAGCCGAAGGCGCCATGGCTAGCGTTGATTGTTGTCAGGAATACCGCCGTGAGGGTAGATCCCCGGATCCTGATGGCCAACAACGCCTTTTACAAGCGGATGTGGGATGAGGTGCTCCACAAGGGCTTCTGGGAGGGCGACATCTGGAACCTGGTACTCAGCGGTGAGATCAGAAGCCATCACCTCAACATCTCCACGGTGCGCGACGAGAGCCTCGAGCCCCAGTACTACGTAGGCATGCTGCAGGCCGTGCACTTCATGGCCCAGCACGACAGCCTCACCGGGTTGGCAAACCGCTCGATGCTGATGGAGCAGCTGGAGCGCAATCTCGTCCTAGCCAAGCGCCATGGCCGCGGCGTCGCGCTGCTCTAGCTCGATCTCGACGGCTTCAAGTCTGTAAACGACCAGTTCGGCCACAACGTGGTCGACCAAGTGCTGCAGATCGTGGCGGATCGGTTTCGGAATGTGATCCGCGAGGGCGACCTGCTCTGCCGTCAGGGCGGCGATGAATTCGTGGTGCTCGTGCCGGATGCAGGCCAAGAGCAATCCTGTGCAGCTGAGTCGTGCCTCCCTTCAGGCACCCGCTGGCTCAGGCCTGCTCCAAACGCTTGACGATCAGAGCCATCAGGGCCAAGGAACCGGCAAGGGCAATCAACAAGGCGATGGTCATGGCTGAAGCGTCTACTACTGCAACAATTATCGCCGCTGATGGGTCAAAGCCATCCACCTTCTGATGTCATTTTTGCTGGTTGCTCCATCGGCACCTGGCAACCTGGAGCTCTGCGCCCAATGGCGCTCAGCCCGAGGTGCAGAAAAGGCCAGCCTCGCCAACAGGCTTGGGGCAAGCAACGGTCTCACCAAGAACACAAAGCTGGCCGAGGCTCAGCCCAGCGACATCAACAGCCTTTATCGCATCCCCGACATCCAACGGCTCTGCCGCAACTCCTAAGCAACTCAGCACCAATCCATGACCCTGAAGCTCTATGGCGGCGCCCGCAGCCGCGCCTCCATGCCCCGCTGGTATCTGGAGGAGAAGGGGATTGCCTACGACTGGATTCAACTCGACATGGAGGCAGGCGAGCACAAGGGAGACAACTTTTGTGCCATCAACCCCTTCGCCAAGGTGCCAGCGCTGGTGGATGAAACCCTGCGCGCGCCTGGCGGCAAACCGCTGCAGCTGTTTGAAAGCGGCGCAATCCTGCTGCACCTGGCCGATCACCACGCCAACGAATTCACTGGCACGGCGGCTGAAATGGCAGCCCAGCGGGCCCTGGCAAACCAGTGGATCCTGTTTGCCAATGCCACCCTGGCCGTGGCGCTGTTTGTGCCTGCCAACCGGGAGCGGGAATTCCCGCAGCTGATGGGGGTGCTCGATGGGCTGCTGGCAGGCGGCCGGCCCCTGCTGGCAGGGCCCTGGGGCGATCCAGCCTGGAGCGTTGCCGACTGCGCCGTAAATGCCTACCTGGCCTATCTGCCAATCTTCTTCCCCCAGATCGACCTCACTCCCTACCCCAACGTGCAGGCCACGATTGCCGCCACCCAGGCCCGGCCGGCCTACCAACACGGCATGGGCAGGGCTTGAACTCGGCACAAGGCGCTGCTGCCGCAAGCGTCAGCTTTGACTGGCAAGGCCAGCAGCTGCAGCTGCTTGGAGCCAAGGCGGCGTGGGATCCCCAGCGCCGAACCTTATTAGTGGCCGATTTGCATCTGGGCAAGGCGGAAACCTTCCAGGCCCATGGCATTCCCCTGCCCAGTGATGGCGATGGCGCCACCCTCAATGGGCTCCTGGAGTTGGCCCATCAGCTGGAGCCCCAGCGGGTGGTGGTGCTGGGAGACCTGATCCACAGCCGCCTGGGGCTCACCGGCGAACTCCGCGCCAAGCTGGCTGCCCTACCGGAGCTGCTCGGCTGCCCGCTGCGCCTGATCGGCGGCAACCATGAGCAGGGCAGCTGGATCGAGGGGCTGCCGCAGGAGCCTTCCCAAGCCCTGGGCCCCTGGTGGCTGAGCCACATTCCAGAACCCCGGACGGGCATGCTCAACCTCTGCGGCCACCTGCATCCAGTGGCAGTGGTGGGCCGGGGTGCCGATCGGCTGCGGCTGCCCTGCTTCAGCTATTGCGAAGCCAGTGAGCGCTTAGCCATGCCAGCCTTCGGGCGCTTGACGGGAGGCCATCCCTGCTCCCAACGTGATCGGATCTGGTTGGTGGCCGACGGCGCCGTCGTGGATTGAAAGCAAGCACCACCCAGCAGCAATCGGGCCGCCTGAGCCCCAGGCCCCGCCGCCCGTTGTGGCGATACAAGCGGATGCTCACGGTGGCTCTGCCAGCAGGCTTTCTCACCTTTTTGGTGGCCATTGCCCCACCGCTGCCCGGGTCCGGCCCCCGGGCCGGAGCACCCCTACTCACCCGCGCCGACGACCAACCGTTCCGCTACCAGCCGGACGACAGCACCTATGCCCTCGACTTCGATCCCCGGGCCGTGCAGATCGACCTGCTGGAGGGCTGGGATCGGGAACAGGAGGCCTACGCCGACAGCCAGTCCCTGGCCTTCTTTTCGGGGCCGATGTACGAGCGCCACGTCGATGCGGGCGGGCGGGAAATCACAGTGCCGCTGGGCGATCTCAAGCTGGGCGATCGCATCTGGCGCGGCCGCAACCGCACCGCTGCCCGCCAGCGGGCCTTTGTGGGCATCCACCGCGATGGGGGCGTCGACTTCGGCTTCGGCGAGCTGACGGCCGATCGCGCCCAGCGCTACGACAGCTTCATCGGCGGGCTTCACAGCGTCTACAACGACCTGGAGCGGCCGCCGGCCAGCTATCGCGGTGCCTACAGCATTTCGATGGGCCAGCAGATCCGCTATTTCCTACCCAGGATCCGCATGGTGATCGGCCTGCGCCCCGACGGCCGGCTGGAGGTGCTGATGAGCCGCGATGGCCTCACCCTCGAGCAGACCCGCTCCCTGGCGCGGCAGCGCGGGCTGCGGGCCGCCTACCTGCCCGACCACGCCTCCAAGAGCCGTTTCATCATCCCAGGCAAAAAGGGCTTCAGCGCGGCTGACGCCAACTGGATCAGCGGTGGCGCCACCAGCTTTGTACACGTGCCCTACCTGCTGCGGCTGAGCCGACGCAGCACCCCCCTGCAGGGGTCGCTGCTGGCCAGCCTGGCGGGGCGAACGGCGGCGGAGGGCTGCGGCAATCCCTTCCAGTGCGGCCAAACCCTCGGCGGGCAACTGGTGGACCGGGCCCTGGCCGGCTTCAACCGGCTGATGGAGCAGGGGGTGGAACCCATCGCCCAGCTGATCTGGGCCCCTCGTGGCCCCCGGGATCCCCTGCGGGCCAACGCCAAGGCCCCCCTGCGGGAGCCGCCGATCAGCGCGGACCCCCTGGCCCTGCGCCAGCGCCAAGAGCAAGCCGCCGACACCCCGGCGATCACCGGGGTGGAGTTCGAGACCCTCGGCCTGCCATCCGACCTCTCCCAGCCCCTGGTACTGCCAGAAGGCGCAGAACTGCCTGAGCAGGAAGCCGCGGCCGCGGACGGGTACGCCTCACCAGCGGATCCAGGGGCACCAGGGGCCGCCGAACTGGAGGGTGCCGAACCGGCAGAAGCACCGGTGGATTCGGCGGTCGGCCCCACGGGCCAGATCACCACAGGGGCTCCCCTGCCGGGAGCGCCGCCCCCACCGGGCCTGCCACAGCCCTGATCGGCTGATACCCCTGCTTCGCTTCAGCCCGCAGCCGCCAGGGCCCGCACCACATCCCCGCGGGTGAGCACACCCACCGGGTGACGCTCGCCATCCAGCACAAACAGGCGTTGGGTGCTGCGCTCATGCAGCAGGCCAGCCGCCGCCGGCAAGGGCAGCTCGGCGCTGCAGCTGTGGGGGTGTTGGCCCATTACCTCGCCCACGGTGCTGCCGAGCACCTGGTGCACCTCCTTGTCCCAGTTGAGCGGGTTGCGCAGGTAAATCACCGCATCGAGCAGCATCACGTAGGGGCCGGGCTGGAAGCCGCTTTCGCGCACCATCAGGTCTTGCTCGCTGAGCTCGCCCACCAGGGCGCCACTGCCATCCACCACCGGCAAACCGCTGATGTGGTGCTCGCTCATCAGCTTCACAGCATCCTGCAGGGGGCTGTCCGCTGTGACACTCAACACCGGTGCAGACATCACGGCGGAAACCAGCTGTTGCACCACGGGCCAAACAAGACGACTGGAGCCATTCTGGGGCCGAGCACGGCAGACACGATGGCGACGCAACGGATACGCCAACTGGCCGACGGCCTCACCGTGGCCCGGGCCGTGCTGGGACTACCGCTGATCGTTGCTCTGGCGGGGGGCCAACCAGTCCTGGCCTGGTGGCTGCTGCTACTGGGCGGCTTGAGCGACTGGGCCGATGGCGCCCTGGCACGCCGGGCCGGCGGCGGCTCGGTGTGGGGAGCCCGCCTCGATCCCCTCACCGACAAAATCCTGATCAGCGCGCCGCTGCTGTGGCTTGGAGCGGAGGGGATCCTGCCCCTGTGGGCGATCTGGCTGCTGCTGGCCCGGGAACTACTTATTTCTGGCTGGCGCGCCGCTGAAGCCAGCGGCGGCCCGGCCTCCTGGAGCGGCAAGCTCAAAACGATCCTGCAATTCGCCAGCCTGCTGCTGCTGCTCTGGCCCAACGGCTGGGGTTTCGGACTGGCGGCAGCATTCCAGACCGCTGGCTTCTGGCTGTTCTGGCCGTCGTTGCTGCTGGCGCTGAGCTCGGCCTGGGGCTACCTACGCAAGCCCTAAAGCGGTGAGCTCCTCGCTGCGTTGCCAGAGCCGCTGGCGCTGATCGGCATCGAGGGCCGCGGGGGCAATGCGCACCTCGGTGGGCCAGCCCCGCATGCCACCAAACTGATTTGGTCCGTAGTGGCCGCCTGGGGTGGCTTCAGGTGCGGTGGCGGCAAACAACTGGGGCAGCGCTCCCATGGCCGCGCTCTGCAACAGCGGGCCCATCAGCCGGTAGGCCAGGGGTTCAAACCACGAACCGTTGGCAGCCACCGAGGCCAGCTGAAGGTTGGTGCGGGCAAAGCCCGGATGGGCCGCCAGCGACAACACGGCCTGTCCCTGATCGCGCAGCCGCTGCTGCAGCTCTAGGGCAAACATCACATTGGCGAGCTTGCTCTGGCCGTAGGCAGCCCAGCGGTCGTAGCGACGCTCGCCCTGCAGATCGTCGAAAGCAATCCGGCCGAAATACTGGGCCCCTGAGGTCACGCTCACCACCCGTGCATTCGGGCGGTCTGATAGCAGCGGCAGCAGGGCCAGGGTGAGGGCGAAATGGCCCAGGTGGTTCACACCCAGCTGCATCTCGAAGCCGTCGGGGGTGAGCTGCCGCGGCAGGGCCATCAGGCCGGCGTTGTTGATCAGCAGATCCAACCGGCCGTAGCGATCGGCAAATTCCGCAGCGGCACGACGCACGCAAGCCAAGCTGGCCAGATCAAGCTCCAGCAGCTCAACGGCACCACCCCCGCTAGCGGCCGCTGCCTGTAATTCATCCTTGGCCAGCTCTGCCCTGGGCAGGCTGCGGCAGCCGAGCACCACGGTGGCGCCCTTGGCCAGTAGCGCCCGAGCCGTTTCCAGGCCCAGGCCGCTGTTGGCGCCGGTGATCAGGGCCAAGCGGCCGGCCTGATCGGGAATGGAGTCGGTAGTCCAGTTCATGGCAGGAGCCTATGGAAATAGGCCCCTAACCTGCGGCAGGGGTGCTCAGCCGATCAAGGCCTCGTCTGCGGAGAAATCGGGGCTGGTGGGAGTCCGCAGGGCGTAGTCTTTGATGTAGCTGTCGGCGATGGTGGCCTCGAGGTCAAAGGCCGGCTCCCAGGCCAGTTCGCGCCGCACCCGGGTGGTGTCGGTGAGGAAGTGGGCCAGGCGCAGCGGGAATGCCTTGCGGGCTTTTTTATCGAGAGCAGCGGGATCGAAGCTGCGGATTTCCACAGAAGCGAGCTCCTTGCCGGCCGCCCGGGCAGCTGCCTGCACCAAGCCGCGGAAGGTGACGCCCTGGCTGCCGGTGCAGTTGTAGATGCGGTTGGCGGCGGCATCCACCTCGATGCAGCGAGCCATGGCGGCGGCTAGGTCTGCCACATGGCCCAGCTGGGTGATCGTGCTGCCATCGCCGGGCAGGGGCACGGGCCGGCCGTGCACGATGCGATCAAAAAACCAGCTCTCCACAGGGTTGTAGTTGCCCGGCCCCACGATGTAGGTGGGCCGGAAGCTGGTGAAAGCGATGCCCTCGCTGCGCAGCCAGGCTTCGGTTTCGGCCTTGCCAGCGTGGCGGCTGGCGGGATCAACGGGGCTGTTTTCATCGAGGGGCCAAAGCTCGCTGTCGGCATAGACGCCGGCCGAGCTCACATACACAAAGCGATGGGCCGGAGGCCCGGTGCGCTCTATCACAGCGCGGGAATCCTCAAGGCTGCGGCCCGAGCTATCGACGATCACATCAAAACTGCGACCCACCAGCGGCTCCAGCCCCCCAGCAGTGCTGCGGTCGCCGATCAGGTGCTCCACCCCGGCCGGCGCAGGCTTGTTGCCTCGGGTAAACAAGGTGAGGGCATGGCCTGCATCCTGCAGCCGCTCCACCAGCGGTTTGCCCACGAAGCGGGTGCCGCCCATCACCAGGATGTTCATGCTGCTGCCACCGGGGCCGCGAAACTGGGCGCCATTCAAACCCCCGGCCAGCAGAGGCTGTTACTCCACCACCGTGATCCCCGTGTCGATCCGCTCGATCGGTGGCGCCGCCAGCGTCTGCTGCCAGAGGGACAAGATCGACCAGTAGCCCTGGGCCCTCGGCTTAGTCGCCACGCTGGAGTTCACCACGCCGCTGCGTATTTGGCCCACCAGCTCGGGCAGATCATCAATGCCGACCGCCTGCACACGACCCTGGGCCCCCAGGCTGGCGATTGCGCGTCCGATGCCGATCGGCCCGCTGGCGTCGCTGGCAACCCAGCCCCGCAGCGCCGGATGGGCCTTCATCGTGGCAAGAGCCTGCTGCTCGGCGGTGGCGATGGAGTCCTGATCGCTGGGGGTGGCAACGACCTGGATGCCGGGAAAGCGGCGGAATACCTCCTGATGGCAGCGAAATCGAATCGCATGATTTGGCGCCGTGGGAACGCCCTGCATGATTGCCACCTCACCACGACCTGCCAGCAGCTTCACCAGGCGCTCAGAGGCAAGCTGGGCCTGCTTGCAATAGTCGTTGCCCACGCTGGTGATCGGCAAGCCGGCTGGTGCTTCGGAATCGAAAATCGCCAGCTGGATCCCATCTGCCCGAGCGCGGACAAGCAGGGGAGTTAGGCGGTTGGCGTCCAGCAGATCGATGAAAATTCCATCAGCCTTGGAATTGATGGCCCGGCTGAGGATCGCTTGTTGCTGCTCCACCGTGGCCTGGGCCGGGGGCTGCTAGTCCACGGTCACTGGCCGTCCCGTCTGGCTAGTAATCATGCGGGCCGCAGCCAAGGCCCCCAGTCGCACCTCCTCAAACCAGGGGTGACTGACTTTCGGAACCAGCACAAAACGCAGCGCCGTTTTGGCCGGTTCCGCCCTAACGGGCATCAACATCGCTCCTGCAGCAACGCCTAAGCAGGCGAAAACCCTGACGGCACTCCTGCCGATTCCGCCTGCAAAGGAGGCTTGTCGAACTCGGGCCATAGGGAGCACAAATGGGTTTCTAATTTTGGCTGCCAAGACGGCCCCGTAAACCACACTTTGGTTCTGGTTTGCCCCTTTCAGTGATGCGTCTGGCCAAGGCCTACACCGCCCAGCCCACCACCATCACGTCGTGGCCCGCCGGCAGCCGCGGCTATCGCCACTTCTCCCTGCTGGGGGAGCGGGGCCAGGGCGCGGAACGGGCTGTGGAACTCCAGGCGGTGCTGGAGCGGGGCTTTCGGTTGGTGGTGCCGCTTGGTGAGCTGCGCAACCGGCAGCTCTGGCAGCCTGGCTGGCAGCAATTGCCTCCAGCAGCCATGCAGATAATTCCCGCCATCGACCTGCTCGATGGCCACTGCGTGCGGCTGCACCAGGGCGACTACGACCAGGTAACGCGCTTCTCCGACGACCCAGTGGCCCAGGCCCTCAGCTGGCAGCAGCAGGGAGCCAGGCGGCTGCACCTGGTGGATCTAGACGGCGCCCGCAGCGGCCAACCGGTCAATGATGCGGCAGTGAAGGCGATCACCACTGCCCTCAGCATCCCCGTGCAGCTAGGGGGTGGGGTGCGCAGCGCCGAACGGGCTGAGGAGCTGCTGAGCTTCGGACTGGATCGGGTCATCCTCGGCACCGTGGCTCTTGAGCAACCCGAATTAGTCGATGAGCTGGCATCGCGCTATCCAGGCCGGATCGTGGTGGGCATTGACGCCAAAAACGGCAAGGTGGCCACCCGCGGCTGGATCGAAGAGAGCAGCACCGAAGCCACCGCCCTAGCCCAGCGCTTCTGCGCCAGCGGCATCGCCGCAATCATCAGCACCGACATCGCCACAGACGGCACCCTGGCGGGCCCCAACCTCGAAGCCCTGCGAGCCATGGCGGAAGCCAGCGCCGTGCCGGTGATCGCCTCCGGCGGCATCGGCAACCTGGAGCACCTGCTGTCGCTGCTGAGCCTGGCGCCCCTAGGGGTGGAGGGGGTGATCGTGGGCCGGGCCCTCTACGACGGACGGGTGGATCTAGCTGAAGCCCTGCAGGCCATCGGCGAGGGCCGCCTGCAGGATCCCTCCAGTGCCTCGATGATGGCCTGAACCGGCAGCCTGCCCCGATGGCAAAAGCGGATCGCTGCGACCTGCCCTATAACAGATTGAGTCTGTTTTGAGGCGTGTCGCGTGAACGCCGGCGCCCTTCCCCCAATCAATCCATCAACCTGCGTAGACGACGTCTACCAGCGTTGCCGCGACCTGGGCATGAGGCTCAGCCGCCAGCGCCGCATGGTGCTCGATTTGCTTTGGGTTGAGAAAAGCCATCTCAGCGCCCGCGACATTTTTGAAAAGCTCAACAATCTGGGCCGCAATATCGGGCACACGTCTGTTTATCAAAATCTCGAAGCCCTGCAGACAGCTGGGGTGATCGAATGCCTCGACCGGGCCAGTGGCCGGCTTTACGGCTATCGCAGCGATCCCCACAGCCACCTCACCTGCTCGCAATCAGGCGCCATCCAAGACCTTGACGTCGAGCTACCGCGCGAGTTGCTCGACCAAATCGAGCGCCGTACCGGCTTCGCCATCGAGACCTACACCCTGAATCTCACCGGCCGGCGCCGCAGCTGAATCCCTGCGCCCACCCAGGACTGGAGAATCCGCTCCAGCATCGGTACCTTTGACGCATGCCCTGCCCAAACCCGTGAGTTCGCAGCTGCTGCTGTTTGCCGAACCGCTGCTGCGCGATGGCCTCACCCGCCTGCTCAAGGCTCAGGCGGGGCTGTACACCGTCGCTGAGCGGCCAGAGCAACTGCAAGGGCTGCCCCAACTGGTGATCTGGCAAGCCAGCAGCGGCGACCTCCAGGGCGGGCGCCTGGCAGAAGAACTGCTGCGCCTGCAGGAGCGCTGGCAGCCGGCCCCGCTGCTGCTGCTGCTGCCGCCGGCCCATGGTCTGGGCGGTGATGCCCTGCTGCAGCTGCCGGCGGCTGGAATCCTCGAGTCGCCCGAACCCCAGGAGTTGCTGGCGGCCCTCGCCACCCTGCTTACAGGCGGGCGCGTACTGGCAGCAGCGGCAGGCAGCGCCTCCCCCCGCCCAGCAGCCCACCCAGCAGCCAGCCCGGCCCTGGGACTGGGCCAGTGGCTGCTGATCAGCGGCCTGCAGCAGATCGACGCAGACCTCGCTGCCATCAAGCGCCTGCTGACGCCGCCGCCCACCAACCTGGTGCTGCTGCTGGTGCTGCAGGGCCGCCTGCGCGAACTCTCGGCAGCCCGCGAGCTGCTGCTGCTGCTTTGGGGGCCGCTGAGTGTGGCCTGGGGCGCGCCCGATCCCTTCCCCAGCCCGGAGCCCGTGCTGGCGATCACCCTGCAGCAGCGCAGTGCCGATGGCATCTGGCGCGCCATTCGTCAGCGGCTCGAGGCCGGCAGTGGTGCCGAGCTCAGCAACCAAAGCGGCCAGCTGCTGGCCTTGGAGGGCCTCAGCCCCGAGCGGCGGCGCGACCTGCTGCTGGCCCTGCTATGCCAAGTAGACAGCCTGCGCCAGCGGCTACTTGCCGACCCCGCTCCGCTGCAGGAGCGCTGGGAGCAGTGGCAGCCCGAGCTGCGCCAGCAGGCCATGCGCAGCCTGGTGAATTCCTACGTGCAGCTGCCCTGCGAAGGCAGCCTGCTGCCGGTGGCCGACAGCCTGCTTCGCAGCAGCGATCTGACGGGCCGCGACCCGGAGCTGCCCGAGGCCCAGCCGATGCTGGCCTCCCTGGTGCGGGCCCAGCCCCTGCTGGTGGATGGCCAGCTGCTGGCCGCCGACGAACCGCGGGCCGTGCTCTACCTCGAACTCCTAGTGAGCAACTGGCTGGTGCGCAGCGCCGAACTGGTGAGTGCCGAGCTGCTGGCCAGCTGCGCCAGCTGGCCCGAATTGCGTCGCTACCTGCTCCAGCCCGAGCTACTCGCCACCCGCAACCTGGAGCGGCTGCGCAACCAGCTCAACGCCCAACTGCGTTGGAGCAGCTGGGTGGAGCGGCCAATCAGCCTCTACGAAAGCCGCCGCCGGCTCTACTGCCTGCGCGATGGCGCCATCCGCTGCCAGGAGCTCACCGAACCCCGCGACGCTGAACTGCGCCAACTGGGCTGGCTGCAGCAACTGGTGACCCTGGCCCTGGAAAGCCGCGATGCCCTAGCGCCCCAAGTGCAGGGCCTGCTGCGAGGCCTCGGCGATCTGGTGGTGGTGCTACTCACCAGGGTGCTGGGCCGGGCCATTGGCCTGGTGGGCCGAGGTATTGCCCAGGGCATGGGCCGGGGCATCGCCAAGGGCGTGGGCCGCAGCTGACGCCCCTCCACAATGGCTTTAAACGAGCTTGCAAGCTGGCATGGGGCGAAATAAGAACGGGCAACACGGGATCGGGGCACGGGCCTCAACCCTTCAGCCCATCCTGCGACTCCTGCTCAGTTCAGCCCTGGGGCTGCTGCTGGCTGTGGGCCTGGTGGGCCTCGGTAGCCGTCCCGCCCAGGCCTCGCTCACAAGCAACAGCTACGACGGCAACATCTACGCCCTCTACGCCGGCAACGGCTCCCTGGTGCCGCCCCGCAGCAGCCTTGCCCAGGCCCTGGAAGACCACCGCACCACCGTTGTCGTCTATTACCTCGACGACGACGCAGCCAGCAAGCAATTCTCGGCGGTGGTCTCGGAGCTGCAGCGGGTGTGGCTCAACAACATCGAACTGATTCCGCTGGTTACTGATCCGCTCCAAAACCGGGCCGACACCGGCCCCAGCGATCCTGCCCACTACTGGTCGGGCCTGATCCCCCAGGTGGTGGTGTTCAACAGCGAGGGGCAGGTTGTCTTCGATGAGCAGGGCGCCGTGAGCGTCGATGCCATTAATGCCGCCGTCAGCCACGCCACCGGCATCCCCCTACCCGAGGGGGGCACCACCAGCACCACCGAGAGCTTCAACGAACTCAATTCCGAGGTGGTAAGCCGCTGATGGGCCGCCTTGAAAGCGACAGCATGGGCGCCATCGAGGTGCCCGAGCAGCACTACTGGGGCGCCCAGACCCAGCGCTCAATCGAATATTTCCCCTTCGGCCAGGCCATGCCCCTGGCGGTGCTGCACGCCTTCGGAGCGCTCAAGGCAGCCTGCGCCGAGGTGAATATGGCCAAGGGCAAGCTCAATCCGGAGCTGGCCACCCTGATCGTGGCGGCTGCCGAGGAGGTGGCCTCCGGCACGCTTGATGCTGAATTCCCACTGAAGGTGTGGCAGACGGGCTCCGGCACCCAAACCAACATGAACGTCAACGAGGTGATCGCCAATCGGGCGATCGAAGCCGCCGGTGGGGTGCTGGGCAGCAAGAGCCCGGTGCACCCCAACGACCATGTGAACCTCAGCCAATCCAGCAACGACACCTTCCCCGCGGCCCTGCATGTGGCCGTGGCGATTGAGCTGGAGCGCACCCTGCTGCCCGCCGTGGAGGCGCTGCGCGCCGCTCTGGCCGTAAAGGCCGAGGCCTTTGCCGCGATCATCAAGATCGGCCGCACCCACCTGCAGGATGCGGTGCCCCTGAGCCTGGGCCAGGAGTTCAGTGGCTACGGAGCCCAACTGGATCTAGCCCTGGAAACCATCCGCGCCAGCCTGCCCCAGGTGCGCCAGCTGGCCATCGGCGGCACGGCGGTGGGCACCGGGCTGAATGCCCCCAGCGGCTTCGGCGAAGCGGTGGCGGCGCGGCTGGCCGAGCGCCTCGGTCTGCCCTTCAGCAGCGCGCCCAATAAGTTTCAAGCCCTGGCCGGCCACGAGCCCCTGGCCGCGGCCCACGGGGCCCTCACCGTGCTGGCGGGTTCGCTGCTGAAGATCGCCAACGACATCCGCTGGCTTGCCAGTGGCCCACGCTGCGGCCTGGGGGAGCTGGTGATTCCGGAAAACGAACCGGGCAGCTCGATCATGCCCGGCAAGGTGAATCCCACCCAGGCCGAGAGCCTGACCATGGTGGCCGTGCAGGTGATGGGAAACAACACCGCGGTGCAGCTGGCCGCCAGCCAGGGCAACTTCGAGCTGAATGTGTTCAAGCCGGTGATCGCCCACAACGTGCTCGAAAGCATCGAGCTGCTCGCTGGCGGCTGCACCAGCTTCCGCCAGCATTGCGTCGAGGGGCTCAGGGCCAATGAAAGCCGCATCGAAACCCTTCTGGATCAAAGCCTGATGCTCGTTACGGCCCTCACCCCCGCCATCGGCTACGACCGGGCCTGCGCCATCGCCAAGCACGCCCACAACCACCAGCTCAGCCTCAAGGAGGCCGCCCTGGTGCTCGGCGAGATCAGCGCTGAAGAGTTCGATCGATGGGTGCAGCCCGAGCAGATGGTGTGAGGGGCTGAAAAACCGGCCAGTATTAAGCAAGAGGGTTCATACCTTCACGGGCCAAGCGGAGAGATAAGACGATGACCCTATTTTTGAACGACAGCGCCTTTGCTGATGCCGGCATCCCGATGGCCTTTGTTGTTCCCAGCGATGAGCGGGGTGGTCTGGGCTTGATCCAGTCAGCCAATGGGGCCATGGCCTTTTTTACCGGCCGCTCGATGGAGGCGCTGACGGGGCTGGCGTTTGCAGAGCTTGTGCACCGCGACGATGTCGCCCTCGGGGAAGACCAGCTCGCCAGACTGAGCAGTGGCCAGGTAGAGAGCTGCAGCTTTGAGAAACGCTTTGAACACGCCGATGGCCATCGCACCTGGGGACTAGTAACGGTGGCCCAGGGCAACGACGCTGGTGGCAGCCGCCAGGGGACCTTGGTGGTGCAGGTGCACGACATATCCGAGCGCAAGCATTTCGTCGGCCAGCTGGAATACTTCGCCGACCACGACCCGCTCACCTCGCTATTCAACCAGCGCCGCTTCCGCATCGACGTCGACCGCCAGCTCGCCTACGGCCGCCGCCATGGCGGCGGCGGCGCTGTGCTGATGCTCGACCTTGACAACTTCAAGGAGGTCAACGACGAGTACGGCCACGCCGCCGGCGATGCCCTTATTATCGCGGTGTCCGCCGCACTCACCGGCAACTCGCGCGAAACCGATCTGGTGGCCCGGCTGGGGGGCGATGAATTCGCCGTGCTGCTACCGGAATCCAGCCTCAGCGAGGCCGAAACCCACTCCGAAAAGCTGCTCCAGGCCATAGGTGCTGTGGTTGTGGAGGGGGTCGGCCAAGGCATCACCGTGGCCGCCAGCTGCGGGGTGGCAGGTTTCCACAGCGACGATGGCCAGTGCGCCGACGACGTGTTGATAAACGCCGACCTGGCCCTGTACCAGGCCAAGGAATCGGGCCGAGGCTGCGTCAAGGTATTTGCCGCCGACAGCGGCCTGCACGAAAAGGTGACGGCCCGGTTGCTGTGGTCGGAGCGCATCCGAGAAGCCCTCGACCACGACGGCTTCGTGCTGCACGCCAAACCGGTGATCGATCTGCAAACAAATGCGGTGGCCTTCTACGAGCTGGTGATCCGGCTGCGGGCCCCCGGAGGCGTCCTGATTCCCCCGGCGGTGTTCCTCTACACGGCCGAACGCTTCGGCATGGCCATCGACATCGATGAGTGGGTCACCGGGCGGGCCATCACCTTGCTGGAGGAGATGAACCAGGCCCAACCCATCGCCCTGGGGGTGAACATCAGTGGCGCGTCCCTGCAGGGGGATCGTTTCGCCCAGTTCCTCGAAACCCACCTGGCAGGCACCAGCTTCCCCCGCGAGCTGCTGATCTTTGAGCTCACGGAATCGGTGGCGATGGCCAACCTCGAACGGGCCCGCCAGTTTGGCCGGGTGCTCACCAAACTCGGCTGCCGGCTGGCGCTGGACGACTTCGGAGCCGCCTTCGGCAGCTTCTACTACCTCAAACATCTGCCCGTCGATCTGCTCAAAATCGCCGGGGAATACGTGCGCGGCCTGGGCATGGAACACGACCCCGCCGACCGCCTGATCATCGAGGCGGTGGTGAAGCTGGCCAAGGGACTCGGGACCATGGTGGTGGCTGAGTTCGTGGGCGACCAAGAGACCCGTCAGGAACTGCTGGCGATGGGGGTGCGCCTGGGCCAGGGGGCCTTCCTCGGCCCCTCCCGGGACGTCGGGGAGATTGAAAGTCTCCAACCCCAGGGCGCCCTGCAAGACACTCAAACGGTCACATCGCCTACCGAAGCCGGGGCTCCCGGGCTGGTGGGATAGGGCCCATGGCCCAATCCAACCCACCCCTGCTGGAGCGCGATGCGCTGGCCAGCCTCAACCAGCTGCGTGATGGCCCCGCAGCCGTGCGCCTGGCCAGCCACCTGCTGACGACTTTGGCGGGCGGCCTGGTGTGGGGCCAGGCGCCCTGGCCCCTGGGTCTCAGGCTGGCGGGTCTGCTGCTGTGTGGCATTGGCCTGGCCACCTGCTTCGCCCCCCTGCACGAGTGCTGCCATCGCACGGCCTTCCGCAGCCGCCGCGTCAACGACGGCGTGGCCTGGATCGCCGGGCTACTGAGCTTCTACAACTCCACCTATTACCGGCGCTACCACCAGTGGCACCACCGCTACACCCACCAACCGGGCCTCGATCCCGAGCTGGAGGATCCCGTTCCCACCAACCCCTGGGCCTATCTCCGCGAGGTGAGCGGCTGGAACTGGTGGACCGGTAAGTGGAGCGGCTACACGCGGCTGCTCTGGGGAGACCTCAGCGGCCTGAGCTACCTGAGCCCTGAGGCCATTCCCCAGGTGCGGCGCTCCGTGCGGCTGCAGTTCGCCGTTTACGCCGTCCTGGCCCTGGCCTCCCTGGTGGGCGGCACCGGCTTTCTGTTCTGGTTCTGGCTGCTGCCCCTGGCGCTCGGTCAGCCCGCGCTGAGGGTTCTGCTGCTGGCGGAACACACGGGCTGCAGCTTCAGCAGCGACGGCACCGACAACACCCGCACCACCCTCACCCATCCGGCCGTGCGCTGGCTGATGTGGAACATGCCGTTCCACGCCGAACACCACCTCTACCCCTCCCTGCCCTTCCACGCCCTGCCCGCCGCCCACGGCCCCATCGCCCCGCACCTGCGCCACTGCGATCGGGGCTACCTGGCGGTGCACCGCCGCCTGCTGCGCAACCTGCCGGCCCTGGGCCTGCCGGCATGAGCGCCACCGCTGTCGCCCGTCGCGCCCAGCACGCCCTGGGCGACCTTCCCCTGGCCTGCGGCCGCACCCTGCCTGGGGCCCAGCTCAGCTACCTCACGATCGGTGAGCTCAACGCCCAGCGCTCCAACCTGATCCTGGTGCCCACCTCCTATGGCGCCCGGCCCGAGGATCTGGCCTGGCTGGCGGGGCCGGTGCTGGATCCGGAGCGGTGGTGCATCGTCATCGCCGGCATGTTCGGCAACGGCGCCTCCAGCAGCCCCAGCCACGGGGCCATGGGCCTGGCCGAACAGGGCTGGGTGGTGAGCCACCGCGACAACGTTGCCGCCCAACGGCGACTGCTGGCGGAGGTGTTCGGTGTCGAACGGCTCCCCCTGATCTACGGCTGGTCGATGGGGGCCCAGCAGGCCTACCAGTGGGCCGTCGATCACCCGGAGGCGGTGGAGCGGATCTGCTGCGTGTGCGGCACCGCCCGCACCTCCCCCCACAACCGCCTGTTCTGCCTCAGCCTGCGCCAGGCCCTCACCGCCGATCGCCACTGGAACGGTGGGGGCTTCAACGCACCGCCGGAGCAGGGGCTGCGCACCTACGCCCTCATCTACTCCAGCTGGGCCGCCAGCCAGCCCTTCTTCCGCAGCCTCGCCGAACCGGTCGAAGACCACGTGGAGCAGCAGTGGCTGCCCCACTACCAACGCCACGACCCGCGCGACCTGATCGCCATGCTCGACACCTGGCTGGCCCACGACGTGGCCTCCGGCGGCGACCTGGCCGCCAGCCTCGGCCGCATCCAAGCCCGCACCGCCGTGGTGGCCGGCAGCCACGACCTCTACTTCCCAGTCGACGACCTGGCCGCCGACAGCGCCGCCATCCCGGGAGCGGAGCTTCACGTGCTCCGCTCGGAACTCGGCCACCGGGCGGGCAACCCCCACAGCAGCCGGGCCGAGCAACAGAGCCTGCGCCACATCGTCGACACCCTTCTCCAGCAACCGTCCCATGTCTGATCTCGCCCAGCGGGTGCAGGAGCTGCAGCTCCGGTTCCTGCTGATCTCCTTCACCGACCTGTTCGGCATCCAGCGGGCCAAGCTCGTGCCGGCCTCGGCCGTGGCGGGCATGGCCCGCGATGGGGCCGGCTTCGCCGGCTTTGCGGCCTGGCTGGATCTCTCCCCCGCCGATGGCGACGTGATGGCGATCCCGGCGGCGGCCAGTCTCACCCCCCTGCCATGGCAGCCGGGGGTGGGCTGGGTGGCGGCCGAGCTCCAGCTCAATGGCCAGCCGATGGAGCAGTGCCCCCGCCGCCTGCTGCGGCGCCAGCTGGAGCGGGCCGCTGAGCGGGGGCTGGAGCTGCGCAGCGGCGTGGAAGCTGAGTTTTTCCTGCTCGATCCCAGCGGCGAGCGGATCGGCGATAGCGCCGACAGCCAGGAAAAGCCCTGCTACGACCAACTGGCCTTAATGCGCCGCTACCCCCTGATCGGCCCCCTGCTGGAGGCGATGGAGCAGCTGGACTGGGGGCCCTATCAAGCCGATCACGAGGATGCCAACGGCCAATTTGAGGTCAACTGGACCTATGCCAACGCCCTCACCACCGCCGATCGCCACGCCTTTTTCAAGGTGATGGTGAAATCCCTGGCGGAGCAGCAGGGGCTGCGGGCCAGCTTCATGCCCAAACCATTCGCCGCCCTCACCGGCAATGGCTGCCACACCCACCTCTCCTTGTGGGGCACGGCGGGCAGCTCGCAAGCGGGCCGCAACCTGTTCCACGATCCCGTCGGCGAGCTCGGCCTATCGCCGCTTGCCTACCACTTCCTGGCTGGCCTGCTAGCCCACGCGCCGGCCCTGAGCTGCCTGAGCAACCCGACGGTGAACAGCTACCGGCGCCTCGCTGCCCCGCCCACCACCTCTGGTGCTACCTGGAGTCCGGGCGGCATCAGCTACACCGGTAACAATCGCACCCACATGGTGCGCATCCCCGACGACCAGCGCTTAGAGCTGCGCCTCCCCGATGGTGCCGCCCATCCATACCTGCTGCAGGCTGCAATCCTGGCGGCTGGACTCGATGGCATTGAGCGCCAGCTCGATCCCGGCCCCCGCAGCGACAACGACAACTACGCCAAGCCCCTGGAGCCCGGCAGCTGCGGCAGGCTGCCGGTCAACCTCGGCGAGGCCCTCGATGCCTTCAAGGCCGACTCGGCCCTGCGCCAGGCCCTGGGCGAAGAGTTTTGCCAGGCCTACGAAAAGCTGCGCCGGCGCCAATGGCAGCGCGAACGCGGCGACATCAGCGACACTGAGCGCCGCGCTTGCCTGGATTGTTGAGCCCGGCGAGCGGCCGGCGAAATAGGCTCAAACTACCTGCTACTTGCAGCACTGCGCCGATGCCCCTGATTGCTATCAACGTCCTGTTGGAACCAGATGCCGCCACGGTTGAGAAAGCAAAGGCGATAAACGCGCGGCTGCGAGAAAACTACCCAGCCAGCTTCCCCCTAGATGCCAACCACGCCCCTCACATCACCATTCTCCAGTTATTTATAAAAGCTGTAGATCTGAGCCAAGTAGCAGATGCCGTGACCAACTTGCTGCGAAGTGAGCCGCCGATCAATATTGAGGGCAAAGCAACTGGCTACTTTGAATTAGCCAGCGAGAATCTAAAATTAGTAGGATTCAACATCGAGGCCACTCCCGAGCAGCATCGACTTCAGCAAAAAATTATCGCTGCCACCGCACCATTTGCTGTGAAATATGGCACAAGTGATGCCTTTGCGCCTCGCCTTGACGGCGATGCAATCAGCCAGGCAACTATTGACTACGTGACCAACTTTAGCGATGGGCGGACCGGCCCGGACTACCAGCCCCATCTAACCTTAGGCATTGCCACAAGTGATTTTGTAGACGCTTTAATAGCAGAGCCATTTGAGGCCTTTGGCTTCCAATCAGCCTCCGTGAGCCTTTACCAGATAGGTGATTTCGGTGTGGCCCAAACAAAGCTATACGACCTCTCTCACCAAGCAGATCCGCTGCCCTCTTGGAATGAAGGGCAGGTCAAATAAGCTATCGTTGCATTCATCGAAAAAGTCACAAATAAAGACTCACCCGCATACCTAATTCCAGCCGAACGCATTGCGGTGCATGACAACGACGGCACGCTCTGGCCAGAAAATCCGCTGCCTTTTCAGGTAGCTTTTGCCATCGACGAACTGAGACAGCGCATCCTCACCGAGCCGAGCCTTACTTCAAACCCCATGGTGCAAGCTGCCTTGGATGGCGATCTTGCAAAACTTCTGGAAGGCAAACATTTCGATGGCCTGATGCAGATCCTGGCGATCACCCATGCAGGCATGACGGTAGAAGAATTTCGAGATGCCGTGCAGGCATGGTTTACATCAGCCCTTCACCCGCGCTACGGCAAGGCCTATGGCGAGCTCACCTATCAACCCATGCAGGAGCTCCTTCGCTATCTAAGCGATAACGGCTTTAAGAACTTCATTGTTTCAGGTGGCGGCGCCGACTTTATGCGGGCCTGGGTGGAAGAGGTTTACGGCATACCACTAGAACAAGTTGTTGGCTCAACATCGCGGGCCATATTCGAACTGCGGGACGGCAAACCAGTAATCACCAAAACCCTCGATTATTTGTTTGTAAACGATAAGGCCGGCAAGCCAGTTGGCATCCATCAGTTTATCGGCCGCAGACCTGTGATTTGCTGTGGCAACAGCGATGGCGATCATGCCATGTTGCAGTACACCACGATCAACAACCCTCGCCCTAGTTTAGGGCTGATTGTCCATCACACCGACGCTGAACGCGAGTATGCCTACGACGCCAAGACGAACAGCACCGGCAAGCTTGTAGAAGCCCTAAAAGCGGCTCCCGAGCAGGGCTGGCTAGTTGTGGATATGAAGCAGGATTGGAACGTCGTCTTCCAGCCCCAGTAAAAGAAACTGGCCGCGCTATAGCAAATTTGCAGCCAGCTCGGCCAGTTCACTGCGTTCACCCCGCAGCAGGGTCACGTGGCCGGCGAGCCGCTGGCCCTTGAAGCGCTCCACCAGCCAAGTGAGGCCGTTGCTTTCAGCATCCACATAGGGATTGTCGATCTGGTAAGGATCCCCGGTAAGCACGATTTTGGTGCCCTCGCCCACCCGAGTCACGATCGTCTTCACCTCGTGGGGGGTGAGGTTCTGGGCCTCGTCCACCACCATGAATTGGCGCGGAATCGAACGACCGCGGATGTAGCTGATCGCCTCTACCTCGAGCAGGCCCATGCCCTTGAGGTCGGTCCAATTGCTGCGCGGCCCGCGGTGACTGCCAGCAGAGCGAGCAGCACCACGCCCCTCCTCCTCACTGCCACCGAGCAGAAAATCGAGGTTGTCGATGATCGGTTGCATCCAGGGACCCATTTTTTCGTCCAGATCGCCTGGCAGAAAGCCGATCTCCTTGCCGAGGGAAATCACCGGGCGGGTCACCAGCAGGCGCTCGTAGAGCCGCTCATCGGCCACCTGGTGCAGCCCAGCGGCCAGGGCGAGCAGGGTTTTACCGGTGCCGGCCTTGCCCACCAGGGTGATCAGCTGGATGCTGGGATCCAGCAGCAGATCAAGGGCAAATGTCTGCTCCCGATTGCGGGGCTGGATACGGCCGAGCTTGGCCTTGGGCGCCCGCTGCAGCGGCTGCAGGCTGGCGGTGGCGCCGTTGTAACGAGCCAGCAGGGTGTGGGCCGGCTGGGCCCGATCGATCAGGGTTACGCCCTCATTGGCCTGCAGCGGCGCCTCCAGCACCAGGCCCTCCACCGCCAGTCCTGGCGGCAGCTTGACCCGATCCATCTGCTCAGCATCCACCCACACCTCACAGAAGCCGGGATATAGGTCGCTGATTGCAACGCGGTCACTGGTGTAGTCCTGGGCGATCAAGCCCACCGCATCAGCCTTGATGCGCAGGTTGGTGTCCTTGGTAACGAGCACCACCGGCGGCTGGCTACCCAGCACCGCCTGCAGGCGCTGCTCCTCAAGGGCCACCGCCAGGATGTTGTTGTCGCCGCTGCCGCCCTTGAGCTCGGGCGGCAGCTGGCTGAGGGTTTCGGCCCGGCAAAACACCACCTTGAGCGTGCCGCCCTGTTCGCCATTGGGCACCCCATCGGCCAAGTTGCCATGGGCGCGCAGAGAGTCGAGCAGCCGCGATACCTGGCGGGCATTGCGTCCCTTTTCAGCTGGGTCCCGCTTGAAGCGGTCGATCTCCTCGACCACCTCGATCGGGATCAGGATGTTGTTGTCTTCAAAGCGGGTCAGGGCTGCCGGATCGTGCAGCAGCACGTTGGTGTCGAGCACGAAGGTCTTGCGCATGCCGATCACCAATTCCGTGATGGCGCGAAATTAAGACCACTAGGCCATTTACGCTCCGTCGATTCGTGCCTCGTCGCAATTGGCGCCTTCGCCCATGGCCTCCTCGCTTGCCGCCCTGGTTCTGCTCAAGCTCTTGCTGGTGCTGGCCCTGCTGCTGGGCCTCACCCTGGTAGTGCTGGAGCTTCGCCATCGCCTGCGCCCCGCCTCGCCACTGCGGCTGCGCGCTGAAGACTTCCGCGTCGAAGCTGGCAGCGATGGCCTCACCGTCTCCGGCATGGTGACGATCCACAACCCCCACCAGCGCATGGAGGTGATGGTGCCGGAGATCGAGCTGCGGCCCACCTTGCTGGGTCGGGGCGACCTGGCAGGCGTCACGGTGTCGAGTCGGATCGAGGCACTACATCCGGATGAGGAATCCCGCCCTGATGGCTACTGGGCCGCCTACATAGTCAAAGGGCGCAAGAGCACCAGCGCCCGCATCCAGATCAGCCTGAACGGCGCCCCGGGCCAGTCCCTAGACCAGCTGCTCGACACCCTCTGGCTGGAAATTCTCTGGGTCAACTACGGCCCCTTCGGCCGCCTCCATCGCCGCGATGGCGTGCTGGTGCCACTGCAGCAACCCACGCCAATAGCGCCCCAATCGGCGCGCTGGCGCGACGGCGACCGCTGCCGCGTGCTGCCAGTTGGCACCCACCTGCTCGGCGTGCTCGACGACCCAGAAGCTGTGCTGCGCCGCTACGCCGGCGATTTGATCCAGCCCGGCGATGTGCTCACCATCGGCGAAACCCCCCTGGCGGTGATGCAGGGTCGCTATCACCACCCGGCCACCGTTCAACCCAGCGCCCTGGCCCGGCTGCTCTGTCGTGGGTTCCACCCCACCAGCTCCCTGGCCACCGCCTGCGGCCTGCAGTCCTTGATCGATGTGGTCGGTCCGGCCCAGGTGCTGGGCGCCTGGCTGATTGGCCTGGCCCTGAAACTGGTGGGCAGTAAGGGCTGGTTTTATCGCCTTGCCGGCGACCAGGCCCGCCTGATCGACGACATCACCGGCACCACGCCCCCCTACGACCAAACGATTGTGCTCGGGCCCCTACAGCCCGCCGCCTTCTGCGCCGCCATGGCCCGCTCCTTGGGCGTGGCCGTGGCGGTGGTAGACGTCAACGATCTGGGCAGGGTCAAGGTGCTGGCCTCCAGCCCCGGCTGCGATGAAGCCCTGCTGGAGCGGGCCCTGCGTCCCAACCCGGCTGGTAATGCCAACGAGCGCACCCCCTTGGTGCTGGTGCGTCCCAGCTGACCCCCAGCACAGCTAACTCCCAGCCAAGCCGCAGCCAACTCTGGCGCCGATACAGTTGGGCTACCCGGCTGACTGGTTACGCCCCCATGATCGGGATCCTGCAGCCGCCCTCTGCCCTTCCGGCACCACCCGAGCCTCCCGGGCCAGATAGCTGGCGGCTCGAAACCCTGGCTGGCTGGCACCTACCCCTACTCACCGATCCCGCCTTTCTACCCCTGCAACCGGTACTTCAGCGGGCCGTGCTGCTGGGCCTGCCCGAGCGGCTTATGCAGGCGCTTCTGGCTAGACCCTCGCTCGCACCCCAGGTGCTGGTGGCTCTCAGCGGCCAGAAGCCGCTCGGGCTGATCATCTGCCGCCGGCTCAACCGCAGTGGCAGTTGCTGGCAGATGCAGCACCTGCGCCTGGCCCCGAGCGCCGCCCGCCATGAACTGGCCAGCACCTTGCTGCGAGCAGCAATCCAGCGGGCCCGGGGAGCGGCCAGCTGGATTGCTGCGGCCTCAACCCTCGATGACACCCGCCTGGCGATGCTGCGCGAGCAGGGCTTTCAGCCCTTGCGCAGCGACCGGCTGTGGTGCTGGCCTGGCGCCCCTGCCGGCGGCAGCCCTATCTCGGCCAGCAGCCCCGCACCGGCAGAGCTGCAGCTCACACCCCTCAACCGCCGCAGCGCCACCCTGCTTTGGCACCTGGAGCAGGCCGCCTGCCCGGCCCAATTGCGTCAGCTGCTCGATCGCCGCGTCGAAGATCTGCTCGACCAGAGCCACGGCCGTGGCTGGATGCTGGTGGATCCCAGCCGGGAGCAGGCGGTGGCAGCCGTGCGCTGGATCGGCGAGCACCCAGGCGGCGGTCACGATGTGGAGCTGAGTGTCCATCCCGGCTGGGAACACCTGGTGGGCACCGCCACCGAATTGCTGCTGCACCAGGCCCAAGCCGACCTCGGCGCCGGCGAACCCCTCTGGCTGCGCTGTGACCTGCGCGATGAAGCTCGTCAGCGCTGGCTGGCTGACCTGGGAGCTCAGGAGCAAGGCGAGCGGGTGCTGATGGCGCGCAGCGTCTGGCGGCGTCAGGGGCTGCAGGCCCCGGCACGGGCCGCCCAGCGAATCGATGCCCTACTTGAGCAGTGGCAACCCCGCCGCCGACCCCTGCCCACCCCAACCCCCCTGGCCCCGCCGTTGTGAGCGCGACCCGATCAAGAGGCGCCCCGCAGCCCCGCTCAGTGCTGGCCCTCGACGTTGGGCGACGGCGCATCGGCCTGGCGGGCTGTGACCCCCTCGGCCTCACCGTTACCCCCCTGCGGGCCCTGGCCCGGGGCTCCTTCGCCAGCGACCTAGAGCATCTGAACACCCTGGTGGAGCAGCGGCGGGTGCTGGCCCTGGTGGTGGGCCTGCCGCTAGATGCGGCTGGGCAGCTCACCGCCCAGGCCCTGCACTGCCAGCGTTACGGCGAGCGCCTGGCCCGCCGGCTGCAGCTACCCCTGGCCTGGGTAAATGAGCATGCCAGCACTTGGGCCGCCGGCGAGCGCCACGGGCTTCACGGCGACCGCAGCGGTGCCCTCGACAGCGCCGCCGCGGCCCTGCTGCTCGAACAATGGCTGCAGGACGGCCCCGATCCGGTGCTCCCGGCGACCATCGAACGGTGCCAGACGGCCGACGCTGCAGCATCCTGAAGAGATTCAATTCCAGCCCATGAGTTCCGAACCCCCTTCCCAGTCCAGCTCGGAGATCCCCGCCGATGTGCCCACCGTGCTCGTGCACGACAGCCGCGGCCGCCAGCTGCTCTGCTTCCTCGAGCAGCTGATTCCCCTCGATGGCCACGACTACGTGCTGCTCACCCCGGTCGACACCCCTGTCTGCCTGTTCCGCCTCGACGGCGACGAAGACCCAGAACTGATCGACACCATCGATGCCACCGAGCCGATCCTGTCGGTTGCCGATGTGGTGCTGCAGGAGCACGACCTCACCCTGGTGCGCTCTGCCGTCACCCTCACCGTCAGCGGCGAACTGGACGAGCCCGAACCCGATGAGCTCGATGACGACGAAGACGCTGACGACGACTCCGAGACCTACGAGTTGCTGGTGAGCTTCCTCGTAGACGATCTGGAATACGGGTTGTACATCCCCCTAGATCCCTTCTTCGTGGTGGCCCGCATGAATGGCGACGGCGCCTTGCTGGTGGAAGGCGAGGAGTTTGAGCGGGTACAGCCCCGAATCGAGGCTGAATTGGAAGAGCGCGAGGGCGACGACTGATGCTGCGCCAGCTGCTGCGCCCTAATTGGCTGCGGGAGTGCACCCTGGCCGAGCTGCCCCTGCAGGAGCTGCTCGACCAACCGATCCGGGCCCTGGTGCTCGATGTCGATCGCACCTTGCTGCCCCGCCGCCAGGCGGATCTGCCCGCCAGCGCCCTGCGCTGGCTGCAGCAGGCGCAGCAGCAGGTGCCTATCCACCTATTCAGCAACAACCCCTCCCGCCAGCGGATCGGAGCTGTGGCGGCCCAGCTCGACCTGCCCTACACAATTTCCGCCGGCAAACCACGCCGCAGCGCCCTGCGTCGGGTGCTGGCCGAGCTCAACCTGCCCCACCAGGAGGTCGCCCTGATCGGTGACCGCCTGTTTACGGACGTAATCGCCGGCAACCGGCTTGGCTTATTCACCGTGCTGGTGAAACCGATCGATCCCCAAGGCCACCCCTGCAAGCGGGATCGGCTCCAAAAACTGGAGCTGCGCCTGGCCAACTTGGTTGGCACCAGCCTGGGCTGATGCCAACCCCATCCCACTCCATGCGCCGAGTGATCAAGGTGGGCACCAGCCTGCTACGGGGCAGCGCCGGCCGTCCCACGGCAGTGGTGATCGCCGATCTGGCTGCCAGTCTCAGCCGCCAACGGCGCCAGGGCGAGACCATCGCCCTGGTTACCAGTGGGGCCGTGGGTCTGGGCTGCGAAGCCCTTGGCCTGGGGCAGCGCCCCAGCGAAGTGGTGGCACTCCAGGCCGCCGCCGCCGTGGGGCAGGGCCGGCTGATGGCCCTCTACCAAGACGCTTTCGCCGTGCGTGGGCTGGCGGTAGCCCAGGTGCTGCTGACCCGCGGCGATCTGGCCTCCCGCCGCCGCTACCAGAACGCCTGCCGCACCCTCGAGCAGCTGCTTACCTGGGGAGTGGTGCCGGTGGTCAACGAAAACGACACCCTGGCCACCGACGAACTGCGCTTCGGCGACAACGACACCCTCTCCGCCCTGGTGGCAGTGGCAATAGGCGCCGATGAGCTAGTGCTGCTCACCGACGTGGACAGTCTTTATTCAGGCGACCCCCGCAGCGACGCCGAGGCCCGGCCGATCGAGGAGGTGGCCAGCCTGGCCGAGCTCGACAGCCTGCAATCGGTGGCCAGCGGCGGAGGTCAGTGGGGCACTGGCGGCATGACCACCAAACTCACGGCAGCCCGCATCGCCACCTCCAGCGGCATCCGGGTGCGCCTGGCTGACGGCCGTGACCCCGCCGTGCTCGATGCCCTACTGGCCGGCGAGCGGGTCGGCACCCTGTTCCAGCCCAGCCCCACCCCCCTTCCCGACCGCAAGGGCTGGCTGGCCCACGCGCTCCTGCCCAAGGGCAGCCTCCAGCTAGACGCCGGCGCCGAGAGGGCCCTAACCCAGCAGGGAGCCTCCCTGCTGGCCGTGGGAGTGCAAGCGGTGGTTGGCGATTTCGAGCGCCGCGAGGCGGTGCGCCTGCTGGCCAGTGATGGGCGCGAACTGGGCCGAGGTCTGGCCAGCCTCAGCAGCACGGAGCTGCGAGAGCTGATGGGCAGCTCCGGCGTTGAGGTGATGCACCGCGACCAGCTGGTGCTCACCGGCCGTTAAGGCCGGACCTACGATTCGCCCCGCTTCTCTTCCCTGGCATGCGCTTCAGCGAACTGCTCAGCCAGCTCAGCGAAGTTACGGATGCCAGCCTGCGGCATCTCGCTGACGACCCCGAGCTACACGGGGCGGCAGCCCTAGATCAGGCCCAGGCTGATCAGCTCACTTTTCTGGAACCAGGCAACGCCCTAGCTGCTGCCCTGGCCGGCAGCAACGCCGGAGCCATCCTGCTGCCAGCCCGCGGCGACGAGGCCGCAGCCCTGCAGCAGCTGGCCTTGGAGCGGGGCCTGGCCTGGATCGCCCTTGCTGATCCACGCCTTGCTTTTGCCGAGGCCCTCGCTGCTCTCCACCCCCGCCGCCAGCCCGCCGCTGGCATCCACCCCAGTGCAGTGGTCGATCCAAGCGCCGTAGTTGGCATGGGATCCCACCTAGGCCCCCTGGTCGTGATCGGCGCCAACGTGCAGATCGGCGCCAGCTGCGTACTCCACCCCCAGGTGGTGCTCTACGAAGACGTGCAGATCGGTGACGACTGCGAGCTGCACGCCGGTGCCGTTCTGCACCCCGGCAGCCGCCTGGGCCGGGGCTGCGTCGTGCACTCCAATGCCGTGGTGGGCAGCGAGGGCTTTGGCTTCGTACCCACCGCCAATGGCTGGCGCAAGATGCCCCAGACCGGCCAGGTAGTTCTTGAGGAGGGGGTTGAGGTGGGTTGCGGCAGCACCATCGACCGACCCTCAGTAGGTGAGACCCGCATCGGCGCCGGCACCAAGATCGACAACCTGGTGCATATCGGCCATGGCGTCAGCACCGGCAAGGGCTGCGCCCTGGCGGCCCAGGTGGGCATCGCCGGCGGGGCCCGCCTCGGCAATGGCGTGATTTTGGCGGGCCAGGTGGGGCTGGCAAACAAGGCGGTGATGGGCGACCGAGCCATCGCCAGCTCCAAATCCGGGGTACATGGCGAGGTGGCCGCCGGCGAGGTAGTAAGCGGCTATCCGGCCATCTCCAACCGCCTCTGGCTGCGCAGCTCGGCCATATTCAACAAGCTGCCTGAGCTAGCTAAAGCCCTGCGGCAGCTGGAGAAGCAGGCCAAGCCCTAGCCTCGCCGGCGGCGCCCCACCTCCCAATGACGACCAGCTACCGGATCACCCTGCTTCCCGGCGACGGCATCGGCCCGGAAATCATGGCGGTAGCCCGCCAGCTGCTGGATGCGGTCAGCAGCAGCCATGGCTTCAGCCTCGTCTACGACGTACAGCCCATGGGCGGCGTTGCCATTGACGCTACCGGCGAACCCCTGCCCAACAGCACCCTCGAGGCCTGCAAGACCGCCGATGCCGTGCTGCTCGCCGCCATCGGCTCGCCCCAATACGACAGCCTGCCCCGGGAGCAGCGCCCTGAATCGGGCCTGCTGGGGCTGAGATCAGCGCTGGGCCTGTTCGCCAACCTGCGGCCGGTGAAGATCATCCCGGCCCTGATCGATGCCTCCACCCTCAAGCGCGAGGTGATCGAAGGGGTGGATCTGATGGTGGTGCGCGAGCTCACCGGCGGCGTCTATTTCGGCACCCCCAAGGGACGGGTCGAGGCTGAGGGGCGGGTGCGGGCCTTCAACACCATGGCCTACTTCGACGACGAGATCGACCGCATCGCCAAGGTGGCGTTCGAGTTGGCCGTGGCCAGGAGCGGCCGGCTTTGCAGCGTGGACAAGGCCAACGTGCTCGATGTGAGCCAGCTCTGGCGCGACCAGGTCACCGCCATGGCGGCCGACTACCCGGCGGTGGAACTCAGCCATATGTACGTTGATAACGCCGCCATGCAGCTGGTGCGCAATCCCCGCCAATTCGACGTGCTGCTCACCAGCAACCTCTTCGGCGACATCCTCAGTGATGAAGCAGCCATGTTGAGCGGCTCGATCGGCATGCTGCCCTCCGCCTCCCTGGGGTCTAGCGGGCCTGGCCTGTTTGAGCCGATCCACGGTTCCGCCCCCGACATCGCCCGCCAGGACAAGGCAAACCCGATGGCAATGGTGCTCAGCGCCGCCATGATGCTGCGGGTCGGCCTGCAGCAAGACGCCGCTGCCACCGCCCTAGAAACCGCCGTCGACCGGGTGCTGGCCGCTGGCTACCGCACCGGCGACCTGATGAGCGAGGGCTGCACCCAGCTGGGCTGCCGCGCCATGGGAGAGCAGCTGCTAGCTGCCCTGGCGGGGTAGGCGCCGGCGACCTGCCAAACTCTCGGTCAGTTTCGTTGATTCCTGCGCATGTCGAAGCGTCACCCGGTTGTTTCTGTCACCGGTTCCTCCGGCGCAGGCACCAGCACTGTCAAGCGCGCCTTCGAGCACATTTTTAAGCGCGAAGGAATCACCCCTGCAGTGGTGGAGGGCGACAGCTACCACCGCTACGAGCGTGGCCCGATGAAGGAAGCAATGGCCACCGCCTTGGCCAATGGTGAAAACTTCTCCCACTTCGGCCCCGAAGCAAACCTGTTTGAGAAGCTCGAGGAGCTGTTCAAGACCTACGGCGAAACCGGCAGTGGCCAGAAGCGCTACTACCTTCACTCCCTTGATGAAGCCGCCGAGCACAACGCCCGTCTCGGCACCAACCTGGATCCCGGCCAGTTCACCCCCTGGGAAGCCATCCCCAACGGCACCGACCTGCTCTTCTACGAAGGTCTGCACGGTGGCGTCAAGGGCGAGGGTTACGACGTAGCCGGCTTAGCTGATCTACTCGTCGGCGTGGTGCCGGTCGTGAACCTGGAGTGGATCCAGAAGATCGCTCGTGACAACAAGGAGCGCGGCTATTCGGCCGAGGCGACAGTGGACACGATCCTGCGCCGCATGCCGGATTACATCAACCACATCTGCCCCCAGTTCAGCCTCACCGATATCAACTTCCAGCGGGTTTCCACGGTGGACACCTCCAACCCCTTCATGATCCGGGAGATCCCCACGCCGGATGAATCCTTCGTGATCATCCACTTCCGCAAGGGTGCCCGCGAAAAGTGGGGCATCGACTTTGCCTACCTACTCGACATGATCCACGACTCGTTCATGTCGAGCCCCACCTCGATCGTGGTAGATGGCGGCAAAATGGGCTTCGCCATGGAGCTGATCCTTACACCGATCATCCATCGCATGATCGAAGAGAAGAAGAAGCTGTCCTGATTGCAATGGCAACCCCTATTCTGGGGTTGCCATTCGTTTTGGTGAGGCCGATCTCCTTCGCCACACCCACGAAGAATCCTTCCCCGTCGTTTTTGATTCCGGGGGCTGCCAAAACCAAGGCCGCAGAATCATTGCGTCTCGACCAGATCAACAGCAGCCTGGTGATTCAGGCAGCTCGCCGCATCTTGTTTCAGTCTTTGGAGCTCGGCCACGCCGGCCACGAACCATCCGGCGTGGTTCTCCATGGCAAGCAAATATTGCAGGGCAGGATTGTTTTCGACCAGCCGGTGCTGCTGCCCGATGAGCAATTTGTGCCCATTGATTTGATCCGTGGCCGCCTGGCACGGAGCGGTGCAGCCAGGCTGCGTCTACCTCGCAAACCGTCCTCACCCCCTCTCGCCTGAGGTCCGATTGAGCGCCCTTGCTCCGCTGCTTGCCAGCTCCCCAGCCGTGCCAGTTGTGGTGGCGCTACTTGGGGCCTGCGTAGGCAGCTTTCTCAATGTGGTGGCCTGGCGCCTGCCTCGGGAGGAATCGATCGTGCTGCCACCCAGCCACTGCCACCGTTGCGGCAGCCGGCTGCGCTGGTTTGAAAATGTGCCCCTACTGGGCTGGTTGCTGTTGCGGGGACGCTGTGGCCACTGCGGTGCTCCGATCTCCTGCCGCTACCCCCTGGTGGAGCTGCTTAGCGCCGGGCTCTGGGTAGCGGCCCTGCTGGCCCAGCCGAGCGCCATGGGCAGCCAGCCCCAGCCCTGGCTGCTGGTAGCCGCAGGCTGGCTGCTGTTGAGCTGGCTGCTGCCGCTGGTGTTGATCGATCTAGATCGCCTCTGGTTGCCCGAACCTCTATGCCGAATTGGCCTGTTAATAGGCCTGGCGGTGACCGCGGTGATCGGCTTCCAGCAGGGTGCCGAAATCGGCCGAGAGCTGCTGTTTCACCATCTGGTGGCCGCTGGAGTTGGCCTGGTTGGCTTTGAAACGGTCAGTGCCTTGGCCCACAAGGCAATCGGCCGGCCAGCCCTCGGCCTGGGAGACGCCAAACTGGCTGCCCTGCTTGGTGCTTGGCTTGGTCTCACCGGGCTTGGCATCACCGTGATCCTGGCGGTGTTTGCTGGGGCGGTGCTGGGCAGCATCGGCCGGCTTAGCGGCCTGCTCGGCAAGCACCAGCCCTTTCCCTTTGGCCCCTTCCTTGCAGCTGGAGGAGCCGCCGTGTGGCTACTGGGCAACGACCTATGGCTGGCCGTGCTGGGGCTGGTGTGGTGAAGCGCCTTAAATAGGTTGAGCTGTTGGTAAGTGCCGCATGTCGCTGTTCGACTGGTTTGCGGATCGCCAGAAAAATGCCCCAACCGTGCGGGTCACCCAGGAGCCGGAGGAGGGCGATGGTCTCTGGAGCAAGTGCCCGGAATGCAGTTTGGTGGTGTATCGCAAAGACCTGGTGGCTAACGCCAGCGTTTGCAAGGGATGTGGCCACCACAACCGCATCGACAGCCCTGAGCGCATCGCCCTGATCGCCGACCCGGGCAGCTTCGAGCCCATGGATACCGGCCTCTCTCCCACCGACCCCCTCGCCTTCAAGGACCGGCGTAGCTACGCCGATCGCATCCGCGACAGCCAGCAGAGCACGGGCCTGCGCGATGCCGTAGTTACCGGTATCTGCCGCACCAGTGGCCTACCCCTGGCCCTTGGAGTGATGGATTTCCGCTTCATGGGCGGTTCGATGGGTTCGGTGGTGGGCGAGAAGCTCACCCGCCTGATCGAAACCGCCACCGCCCGGCGCATACCGGTGCTGATTGTCTGCGCCTCCGGTGGTGCCCGCATGCAGGAGGGGATGTTGAGCTTGATGCAGATGGCCAAGATCTCCGGCGCCCTGGAGCGGCACCGCCAGGCAGAGCTGCTTTACCTACCCCTGCTCACCTACCCCACCACAGGGGGTGTAACTGCCAGCTTCGCCATGTTGGGCGACTTAATCCTGGCCGAGCCCAAGGCCTTGATCGGCTTCGCCGGCCGCCGGGTGATCGAGCAGACCCTGCGCGAAAAGCTGCCCGAGGGCTTCCAAACCGCCGAATACCTGCGCGACCACGGCTTCGTTGACGCGATCGTGGATCGCACTGAATTCAAGGCAACCCTGGCCAGCCTGCTGACCATGCACGGCTGCCGTGAAACGGTGGCGGCATGAGCAGCCTGCGCCGGGCAGCCCACTCCCTGCTGCTGATGTTGCTGGTCGTGGGGATCCTGGCCGCCACGCCTGGAAGGGCCCTAGCTGGCCCGGTCGACTGGCATGAGGTGGCCAGCACCAGCGAGGGACGCCAGTGGTGGGACGGCGGCAGCCTGCGCACCAGCCGCGGCGGCAATATTTCGGTGCTGACACGCTTCCAAAAACCTGTCAGCGAGGAGCAACCCAGGCCCCTCGCCGATCTCTACGTGATGGAAATCGACTGCGGCCAGGAGCTGTTCCGCGACACATCTATCAACGGCCTACCCCAGTTCAGAGCTGAATGGCAGCCGGCATCGGGGGACAACCTGATCAGCAGCGTGATCGGCGAAGTTTGTGCCACCGCAGCCGAGGGCCTCTCATGAGCGCTCCCCCGCTGAAGGTCGCCATTGCTGGCCTGGGCTTTGGCGAGGCCGTGCACCTACCCGCATTGCGCGCCTGCCCCGGCACCGAGCCGGTGGCCCTCTGGCACCCGCGCCCCGAGCGACTGGAAGCCGCCTGCCGCAGCGCCGAACTGCCTGGCCACAGCGACTTCGATGGGTTGCTGGCCAATCCGGCCGTCGAGGCGATCGTGATCGCCACCCCGCCGGGGCCGCGTTTTGATCTAGCCAGGCGCGCCCTGGAAGCGGGCAAGCACCTGCTGCTGGAGAAACCCGTAGCCCTCAACGCCGAGCAGATCGAGAGCCTGCAACGGCTGGCCCTGCAGCGGGGGCTAACCGTGGCGGTCAACTTTGAATACCGGGCCGTTCCCCTGTTTCAGCAGCTCGCCGACCTGCTGGCCAGCGGCGTCCTCGGTGAATTGGTGCTGGTGAAATACGACTGGCTGATGGGCAGCCGAGCTGACCCCTCGCGCCCCTGGAGCTGGTATTCCCAGGCAGCCGAAGGTGGCGGGGTGCTGGGAGCGCTGGGCACCCATGCCTTTGACACCCTGCACTGGCTGGTGGGTCCAAGCCACTCCCTTAGGGCCCAATTGAGCACGGCAATTACCCAGCGGCCCCTAGCCGATGGCAGTGGTCGCCTGGCCAGGGTGGATGCCGAAGACATCGCCTTGGTGCAGCTGGAGCTGGAAACACCACTGGGGCAGAGGGTGCCTGCCCAGCTCAACCTGGCCTCCGTGGCCCGCAGGGGCCGGGGCTGCTGGCTGGAGCTGTACGGCCGCGACGGCACCGCCGTGCTGGGCTCCGACAACCAGGCCGACTACGTGCATGGCTTTGGGCTGTGGCAGTCCCATGCGGGAGAGCCATTGCGGCCGGTGGAGGCTGATGACCGCTGGAGCTTTGCTCGCACCTGGGCCGATGGCCGGATTGCGCCGGTGCAGCGCATCCACAGCTGGTGGAGTGCGGCGGTGCGCGAGGGCCGACCGATGCTGCCTGGCTTGGGCGAGGCAGTGCTGAGTCAGCGCTGCTGCGACTGGGCCCGCCTGGGAGCTGCCCAGAGCACTCCAAGGGGCATCACCTAGAGTCGGCGCCAGTTCAACTCCCGACCCCGAGAGGTTTTCCCATGGCGCTCGTTCCGCTTCGGCTGCTGCTCGACCATGCCGCTGAGAACGGCTATGGCATCCCTGCCTTCAACGTAAACAACCTGGAGCAGGTGCAGTCGATCATGGAGGCGGCCAGCGAGACCGACTCTCCGGTGATTCTGCAGGCCTCCCGCGGTGCCCGCCAGTACGCCGGTGAAAATTTCCTGCGCCACCTGATCCTGGCCGCAGTCGAAACCTATCCCGACATCCCGGTGGTGATGCACCAGGACCACGGCAACAGCCCTGCCACCTGCTTTGGTGCTGCCGCTAACGGTTTCACCTCTGTGATGATGGATGGCTCGCTGATGGCTGACGCCAAGAGCCCCGCCAGCTATGAGTACAACGTGGCTGTCACCAAAGAGGTGGTGGACGTGGCCCACGCCATCGGCGTGAGTGTGGAAGGCGAGCTGGGTTGCCTGGGTTCCCTGGAAACCGGCATGGGTGAGGCCGAGGACGGCCATGGCTTTGAGGGCAAGCTCGACCACAGCCAGTTGCTCACCGACCCCGCCGAAGCAGCCGATTTCGTCGCCAAAACCAAAGTTGACGCCCTGGCTATCGCCATCGGCACCAGCCACGGCGCCTACAAGTTCACCCGCAAGCCCACTGGTGAAGTGCTGGCCATCAGCCGCATCGCCGAGATCCACAAAGCGATCCCCAACACCCACTTGGTGATGCACGGCTCCTCCTCGGTTCCCCAGGAGTGGCTGGACATGATCAACAAGTTTGGCGGCGCCATCCCCGAGACCTACGGCGTGCCCGTCGAAGAGATCCAGGAGGGCATCCGCAATGGCGTGCGCAAGGTGAACATCGACACCGATAACCGCCTGGCCTTTACCGCAGCTGTTCGGGAAGCGGCCTTCAAGGATCCCGCCAACTTCGATCCCCGCCACTTCAACAAGCCTGCCCGCCAGTACATGAAGCAGGTTTGCCTAGATCGTTATCAGCAGTTCTGGTGTGCAGGCAACGCCAGCAAGATCAAGCAGCGCGACATCAATTACTACGCCGGCCTCTACGCCAAGGGCGCCCTTGACCCCAAGGCAGCAGTCGCAGCCTGATCTGGCCAGCGATCGGATTCCAGGGGCCCCACACGGGGCCCCTTTTTTATTGGCGCCGGCCAGCAGTACCGGCCAGGGTCAGTGAGCGGCCAGTTACCACACCATTCTTGCTGCTCACGAGCTTGGCCAGGGCATCCTGAAGATTGCGCTCCATCACGAAGTTGGTGCCGTCCGTCACCACCACCCGCACCAGCGTGGGCAGGTTGTTGTTCTTGCTCTGCAGGTAGATGGGCTCCACATACAACAGCCCCCGACCCACCGGCAGCACGAGCAGATTGCCGTGGATCACGCTGGAGCCAGCCCGGTTCCAAAGGCCGAACTGATAGCTGATGGCGGGATCCTGCTCGATCAGTGAGGAGATCTGCTGCGGCCCCAGAAGTAGGCGCTGCTGGGGGAAGCGAACCAGCAGCTGCTGGCCGTAGTTGGGGGGGTCGTTGCGGACAGCCAACCAACCCACCATGTTGGGACGCTTCAAGGGCGAGAAGGGGAGCAGCAAAACGAATTCCGGCTTGCTTTCTCCCGGCAGCTGCACCGTCACGTGATACGGGCGCACCGGCGTATTCGAGGATCCGTAGATCTCCAGTGGCATCGACCAGACGTCATCTCCGCTGTAGAAGGTGCGCACATCGGTTACGTGGTAACGCAGCAGCCGTTCGGCCTGCACCTGAAACTGGCTTTGGGGCACCTGAATGTGGGCCAGCAGCGACTTCGGCATGGCTGAGAGCGGTCTGAACAGCTCAGGGAACGCCTTCTGCCAGGTGCGCTGGATTGGATCACTGGGATCATTCACATAGAGCCAGACCTTGCCGCTATGGGCGTCAACCACGGCCTTCACCGGATTGCGTAAATAGCGGATACCGGAGGGGTTGGCATCGCTGTAGGGGTAGCTGCGACTGTTGGTGAAGCCATCGAGCAGCCAGTACTGGTGCTGACCGGGGTCGTAGCCGGGGGTGGACGGCACCCTGGCCGTGACGAGGTAGGGCTGGCTCTCGAAGCGCAGAAACGGCGCCAGAGCTGCAAGGCGCTCACTTACCTGGCGGCGGAGCAGCAGCCGCGAATTTGGCTGCAAAGACCCCGTGAACAACAGCCGCGGCTCTGGCAGATAGGCCGCTGCCATTAGACGTTCCAGGGGACCGTAAATGGCCACGCCCCCGGCACCGCCGTAGTGGGAATAGATGTTCAGCTCCCCCTCGGAGTAGTCGAACTCACGCACCTTGGTGGGGGCAATCACATAGGGCGCCTTGGCCGAGCCGAAATACAGGCGGGGCCGTCCCACAGGCAGAGCCTGGCGCACGGTGTAGTCAGGCAGGCCCAGCTGGGGGATGCCCTGCACCCTGCCGCTCCGCCCCAGGTCCTTGACGAAATACAGCGGCAGCCCGTCGGGACCGAAGGCATTCACGGGACTGACGGTGAAGCCGTAGCCATGGGTGAAAACCAGATGGCGGTTCAACCAGGTGCGGGAGTCCTTGGGCAGGGCTCCGGTATCGAGTTCCCGGGCAGCGATAAACACCATCTGGGAGCCCTGGCGGGCCGGATCGCTGCCAAGGGGATAGCGATCGACGGCCGCGGAGGGAAAGCGGTAGTAGAGGCGTAGCTGTTGGAGTTGGCGATTGGCCTCCAGCAGGGGCTTGCTGTCCCACAAGCGGATGTTGGCCAGGGTGCCCGGCGCTTGCGCCAGATCGGCGGCGGTGAGGTTTTGGCGGGGCTGGAGGGTAAGCGTCTGAACGGATTCAAGGCCGAACGCCTGCCGCGTGGCCGCAATGGACCGCGCCAGATAGGGGGATTCAAGGACCAACTCCCGCGGCTGCACCAAGAACCTCTGCACCAGGGGAGCCACAATCCACTCGGTGATCGGCACGGCCAGGGCCGTTAACGCCAGAGGAATTAGGGCACCACGACGCAGCCACCCCTTGGGCAGCGGCACCAGCAGCCCCAGGGCCGTGAGTAGGAGCAGCCCGCTGAACAGCAGACGCAGGGGCAGGCGCACATGCAGATCCACAAATCCCGCTCCCGAGGCCACCCCGCTGCCCTGCACCATCAGATCGAAGGGCGAGAGAGCATTGCTGAAGGCCGCCATCAGCGCCAGCACCGCCAACTGGGGCTGCAGCACTCGCTGCTGCAGGGAGCTGAGTCCTGGAAAGCGGAGCTCCGAGAGGCTCGTGCCCTCTGTGCAGGTCAGCCAGAGACAACCAGCCAGGCCAACAACGGCCTGGGCCATCACCACACTGATCAGCAAATGCAACGCCGGCAGCTGCAGCACGGTGAAGCGCAGATCAAATCCCGTAACTGGGTCGGCCTCGTGGAAAGGCACCGCCAGGAGAGCAGGCAGCCAGAGGCTCCAGCCCCGAGCCAGAGCGGTGGCCGAGCCGGCCAGGGCCGTGGCCAGGCTGATCCGCAAAGTGGTGAGGGGCCAAAGCAGCAACGGCACCAGCAGCCCCGCCGCCAGGGCCACCACGACCAGAGGCCTGAGATCGGCCAACACGGGAATGCCTGTGATCACCTGGCCACTGAAGGGAGCGGCAATGAGATCCCTGGCCTGCACCATCAGATAGGTGAGTCCTGCCGCCAGCAGCAAAAGCAAGACTCCAAGAACGAGCAGCAGCCGCCTCTGCCCGAGCACGACTAGGGGGGATTGGGGCAGATCTTTGCTGGCAGCCTGCTGACGCAGACGCCAGCAGCGATTCAGCTGTTGCAGCTGAAGAGGAACACCCAGGCCCATCACAACGGCGAAGCCCAGCAGCTGGAGCAGCCAGCGGCGCATCACCACCATCTCAGCCCCGAACTGGGCAAACCAGAGCCTCTCAATGCCGAGCCTGGCAATCAAGAGCAGCAAGCCGAACAGCAGGGCTAGTGCGGCCAGCCAGCGCAGAGCGCCGAAGAGGCTTTCAGCGGAGAAGCGCGGGGAGGGTGCTGTCACCATTGGAGGCTAAGAAGTGAACCCCCCAGGTCAAGGGGCCCAGAAGGAAGAGGCAATACCCGAGCTCCAAGATCGGATATTAAGAAGTCCCGGTTCCACCGCTGCTAACTTCTTATCAACACTGGGCGTGACTGTGACTGCCACCCTCTCCCGCTCCACCTTCACCGGATTGCGCTGCAAGGAATGCGGCCATCCCTACGAAGCGAGCGCTCGCCACGTCTGCGAAGACGTCTGCTTCGGACCGCTCGAAGTTGTCTACGACTACGAGGCGATCAAAAATCGGGTGAGCCGGGCCACGATCGAGGCGGGGCCCGCTTCTATCTGGCGCTACCGCGAATTCCTGCCGATTGAAGGCGATCCCATTGATGTAGGCACGGGCTTTACGCCACTGCTCAAAGCCGGCAACCTGGCCAAGAGACTCGGCCTCAAGAGCCTCTACATCAAGAACGACGGCGTCAACATGCCGACGCTCTCGTTTAAGGATCGGGTGGTGAGTGTGGCCCTCACCCGCGCCCGGGAGCTGGGCTTCACCACGGTGAGTTGCGCCTCCACTGGCAACCTGGCCAACTCCACCGCCGCAATCGCCGCCCACGCCGGCCTCGACTGCTGTGTGTTCATCCCCAGCGATCTGGAATTGGGCAAGGTGCTGGGCACCTTGATCTACAACCCCACCTTGATGGCGGTGCATGGCAACTACGACCAGGTGAATCGCCTCTGCTCCGAGGTGGCAAACACCTTCGGCTGGGGCTTCGTCAACATCAACCTGCGCCCCTATTACTCCGAGGGCTCAAAAACCCTGGGCTACGAGGTGATCGAGCAGCTGGGCTGGCAATTGCCAGACCACATCGTGGCGCCCCTGGCCTCCGGCTCCCTGTTCACCAAGATTCGCAAGGGTTTTGACGAGTTCATCAAGGTGGGGCTGGTACAGGAGAAGCACGTGCGCTTCAGCGGCGCCCAGGCCGAGGGCTGCTCCCCGATCGCCCAGGCTTTCGAAGCAGGCCGGGACTTCATCACTCCGGTGAAGCCCAACACGATCGCCAAGTCGATTGCCATTGGCAACCCGGCGGACGGCCCCTACGCCATCGACATCGCCAAGAAGACCAACGGCAGCATCGCCGCCGTCAGCGACCACGAGATCATCGAGGGCATCAAGCTGCTGGCTGAAACCGAGGGCGTTTTCACCGAAACGGCAGGCGGTACCACCATCGCAGTGCTGAAGAAGCTGGTGGAGCAGGGCAAGATCAATCCTGACGAAACCACCGTGGCTTACATCACCGGCAACGGTCTCAAGACGACTGAGGCGATCGCCTCCTCCATCGGCGAGCCCTACCTGATTGAGGCCCAGCTCGACAGCTTCAAAGCGGCCTGGGCAAAAGCGCAAGCCTCCCACCAGGGCTGATCACCACTAGCACTGATCACCCCAACCATTCCCCACGCCCCTCCAATCCCCGCCATGGCAGTTCAGGTTCTGATCCCCACCCCCCTGCAGAAGTTCACCAACGACGAGGCCAGCGTGGATCTCGATGCCTCCAGCGTGGATGGCCTGATCGATGCCCTCGAGGGCCGCTATCCGGGGATCAAGGGTCGGCTGTGCGATGAGGCCGGCAAATTGCGCCGCTTCCTCAACGTCTACGTAAACAGTGAGGACATCCGCTTCCTCGACAACCAGGCCACCAGCCTCAGCGACGGCGATGAGGTTTCGATTGTTCCCGCCGTGGCCGGCGGCTGACCGAAGCCTCTGGGCTCGAGCCAACTCCTAATAGTGTTCAGATCCCGCGAGGAGCCAGAGCAATGACCCAGGCCCCGATCCACTCGATCCCCACTACCGGCTCTGCCCAGTGGCAAGCCAAGGCAGAGCTGTTCGACTACCGCCAGGCTGCCAATCCGGTGCGAGCAGGGCTAACCGAACCTATCCCCCTGCGCCAATGGGACCCAGCCCTGCACCAGTCAGGGCCCACGGCGGTTGTGCCTCTCGATCTCAGCAACGAGCTCGGCTGTAGCGCCCCGGCCACCAGCCCTGGCCTATCGGCCAACTTTTTGCGCATCGAACCTGGTGAAGGCCTCAAGGCAGCGGCGAACGCCACCAGCTTGCTGTTTTATGTGCTGCACGGATCGGGCAGCCTCAAGCGTGCTGGCACGCCGCAGCTTGACTGGAGCGCTGGAGATCTTTTTGTATTGCCGGCTGGCGAGCCCCCCCTGCTAACTGCAAAGGCCACCAGCGTTCTTTACTGGGTGCACGACGGCCCCCTGCTCAGCCACCTCGGCGTCGAGGCCAGCACCGCCCGGTTTGAGCCAACCCACTACCCCGCCGCCCTGCTGCAGCGCGAACTAGATCAGCTACTCGCCGATCCCAGCTCTGCTCGCAGCAACCGGCTGAGCCTGCTGCTGGCTAACAGCGATCTGCCCCAAAGTCGCACCGTGACCCACACCCTTTGGGCCATGCTCGGAGTTGTGCCTGCTGGCGCCATCCAGCCACCGCACCGGCACCAGTCGGTTGCCCTTGATCTAATCATCGATTGCGACCCGGGCTGCTACACCCTGGTGGGCACGGAGCTCGATGCCAGCGGCGCCATCGCCAACCCCAGCCGCATCGACTGGCAGTCCGGTGGGGCCTTCATCACACCGCCGGGCTACTGGCACGCCCATGTCAACAGCAGCGAGCGGATGTCCCGGTTGCTGCCGATTCAGGATTCGGGCCTACACACCTACTTGCGCAGCCTCGACATCCGCTTTTCCGGTGGCCTGCAGGGCAACGGCTGAGCCAGTCGGCTGAGGATGGGCCGCCTCATGGCTTGTCACCACCGATCTGAAAGCCTCACCTTCGATTGTTTCATCTCGGATCAGCATTTCGACCAGCTCATCCATTAGGGCGCGGCGTGGCTGCAGCAAGGCCACGGCCTGGTCGAGGGCTGAGCTAGCCAGTTCGCGCACCAGGCCATCGATGCGATTGCCGGTTTCTCGCGAATAGGGCGGCTCGGAACGCAACCAATCGCGGCCGAGGAAAACCTCAGCCCCATCCCCCTCCAAGGCCACCGGGCCAAGACTGGAGAAGCCGTAGCGAGTCACCATCTCCCTGCAGATGCGGGTGACCATATCCAGATCACCACTGGCACCTTGGGTCACCTCAGCGGGACCAAAAACAACCAGCTCAGCTGCGCGGCCACCCAAAGCAACCACAAGCCTGGCTTGCAGGTAGGCCTTGCTAATCAACCCGGAGTCGAGGATCTCCTCGTCCGGCATCATTCGGGCAAAGCCGCCAACTCCGCCTGAGCGCGGCAGAAGGGTCACCTTGTCGAGGGGATCGGCCTTCGGCACCAAGGTGGTGAGTAGGGCATGGCCCACCTCGTGATAGCCAATCAACCGCTTTTTGGCACTGTCCTGCAGCGGTGCCGCCGTCAGGCCCATGGTGATGCGTTCGAGGGCACCGGCTAGGGCGCCGTCGTCGATCTCGCTCTGGTGATGGCGTGCCGTGAGGATGGCTGCCTCGTTGAGCAGGTTGGCCAGATCGGCCCCAGAAAAACCCGGGGTGCGGCTGGCCCAGGCCGAAAGCGACACCGCCCCAGCCAGGGGGCGGCTACGGGCATGGACCGCAAGGATCGCCTCACGGCCGCGGCGATCTGGCAAGTCAATGGTGATGCGGCGGTCAAAACGACCGGGCCGCATCAAGGCGCTATCGAGCACATCAGGTCGGTTTGTGGCCGCCAGCAGAATTACGCCGGAGTTATCCGCGAAACCATCCATCTCGGTGAGCAGCTGGTTGAGGGTCTGCTCCCGCTCATCGTTGCCGCCACCGATACCAGCACCTCGCTGGCGACCGACCGCATCTACCTCGTCGATGAAAATGATGCAGGGCGCTTTGGCTTTGGCCTTGCGAAATAGGTCTCGCACCCGACTGGCACCAACCCCCACGAACATCTCAACGAATTCGGAGGCGGCCATCGAGAAAAACGGCACGCCAGCCTCGCCGGCAATGGCTCGGGCCAAAAGGGTTTTGCCAGTGCCTGGAGGCCCCACCAGCAGCACTCCCTTGGGGATCTTGGCGCCCACGGCGGTGAAGCGTTCCGGCTCCTTCAAGAAGGTGACCACCTCCTGCAGCTCCTCCTTGGCCTCACCAATACCGGCCACATCCTCAAATCGCACCGCCACGCCGCCCTCCTCCTGCAACCGGGGCTTACTGCTGCCGAAGCCCATGGCCCGATTGGCCACCTGGGCCGAGCGACGGATCAGGAGGGCAAGTCCAGCCAACAGCAACAGCACCAGCAAGCCGTTAGCCACCAGACCAGCCGTGGCGCCATCAGCCCGGTCATCGCGCACGTTGAGGGGCACCTTCGCCTGCTCGGCGGTGCGCAAAAGCAGCTGATCGTTACTGAATACCGGCACCGTGGCCTGGCGTCCGTCGTCGAAGCGCACCCGCACTTCCCGCTGCCGCAAGGACAACTCCAGATCCTTGACCTTGCCCGCCCGCAGATCCTTCAGCAACTGGCTGTAGGAGGGTGCAGGGTCGCGAGTCGATAGTCCGTTCAACCGCATGGATTGCCCAATTGGAGGAATGCTGTCGCTCACTAGGTTCTGTCTTTGCACTGAGCTTAGCGATTTGACGAAAGGCCAGGCGACAACGGAAGATCTTGGTTTGATGTAGTAGGCCGGAATGGCTGTTCCTAAGAAGAAAACTTCCCAGGGCAAGCGCAACCAGCGCCATGCAACTTGGAAGGGCAAGGCCGCGGTGGCAGCTCAGAAAGCTCTCTCCATCGGCAAAGCAGTGCTGAGCGGCAAGGCCCAAGGCTTTATTTATCCGGTGGATGAGGAAGGCGACGACGGCGAAAGCTGATCGTTCCGAATACTCAATCAGGTCTCTGAGCTAACGCAGCTGCCGCCAATCCAGCTGCCATCAATCCAGCGGCGCCGGCTGTCCAGCACTGCGTAACCACTGGCTAGCTCAAGCAGGGGATTCTGATAAAGGGATGGGGGCAGGGAACAAAGGCTGGCGCGCACCACGCGATCCAGCTCACTCGCTGGCAACCAGGCTTCGCCTCGGCGGCGCTGTTTTGCCTCCGCCTGCAGGCGCCAACGGCGCGGTGACTGCCAGCTTTGGGGACGCAGCAGCCACAATTTGGCGCAGCGCTGCCAAAGCGGCTGATAAGCCTCAAGCGCTAGGTCCCAGTGGGGCAGCCAGGCCAGCTCCTCTTGGTTGAGCCCGGCCGGGGGCTGAATAGTGGCAAGGGATTCCCTCCCCAGCGAGCGGCAACCGAGCAGCCAGCCCTCCAGCAGCAACACCTCCGCTTCCACCAGCTCCTCAGCAGAGCGGTCACCCAGGCCACCCCGCAGGGTCTTGTCAAAGCGAGGCAGGCGCAGGGCGCCGCCGGCCTGCCAGGCGTCGAGACAATCCAGCGCCAGGGCCACGTCATGACAGCCCGGCGGCACCCGGGATACGCCAAAAGGGTTGCCTTCAAGCGCTCGTTGCCGCTGCTCCCAGGGCAGGTAAAAGTCGTCGATTGAGGCCACTGCCAGCCCCAGCCCTAGGCCGGCGGCCCGTTGCTGCAGCACTCGAGCCATGGTGGACTTACCAGCGCCCACCGGCCCATTCAGGGCCAGCACCGCGCGCTGGCCCCTGCGGCCCAGCAGCTGCAACTGGGCCAGCAGGGGTTGCACAAACCTGCGCTCTAGCTGGGAATCCATCAGGTGCCGAGCTTGAAGGCCTCAATAACCACTGCGTACACCATGCCAATGCGCAGGTTGTCGACCAGCACCCAGCCGAGTCCGGGCGTGGCTCGAACCAAACGGCCGCGCACGCGCACGACCAGCTCCAACAGCAGCACCATGGTGAGCACCGCCATCGGGCGCCCACCGGGGATCTCCAGCAGCACGTATGCCGTGAGGTTGCTGCCGGCGTAGAAGCCCAGCAGCAGGGCCAAAACCACGCTGCTGCGCAGGCGCCAATTGCCTCGCAGATTGCCCAGCAGCTGGGCTCCTAGCCGCTCGATAGCCCGATTGAAGCGGGTGGGCTGCAGGTTCGAACGCGTCACGTGGGCGAATCCTCCAGCAAAGCCTGGGCATAGGAGAGCGTGATCTGCCCGCCCTGACAAGCGGGCCCCCGCAGCACGGCCGCCCCGGCGCCCAAGTGATCCACCACCGCCCGCGCCCGCGCAAAGCGCTGCGGCGGTTCCGCACTGCCGTAGTGACTAAGGGTGAGCAGACAGGCCAGTCCGGCGCTGGCGGCGGCCGCAAGACCATTGCCGGAATCTTCCAAGGCCAGCACCGTGCTGGCGGGGTAGCCCAGCTGCTGCAGGGCCAGCCGGTAGGCCTCCGGATCGGGCTTCTTGCGGGCCACATCTTCGCCGCACACCCAGAAGGCGAAGTGCTGGCAGAGCCCCCCCAGCAGGTGCTCCGCCAGGGCCGCCACCGCGGCGCGACCGCTGGTGGTCACGATCACCTGGCTCAGGCCAGCCGAGCCAGCAGCAGCGATCAGCTCGGCCACCCCGGGGCGCAGCCGCAGCTCGCCGGCGGCCACCAGAGCTCCGTAATGGTCTTGCTTGCGGGCCTGCAGCTCAGCGACCATCTCTGGCGGTGGCGGCTCGCCCAGCAGCTCCGTGAGAGCAAAAGTGATACGCTCCCCGCCACCGCTGATGGCCAGCAGCTCGCCATAGCGGGCGGCATCCCAATGCAGGGGCACACCAACGTCGGCAAAGGCGCGGTTAAAGGCCAAGCGATGGCCATCCCGCTCGGTCTCCGCCAGGGTGCCGTCGACATCCCAGAGCAGGGCTTGCAGGGCCATCAGCTGCTCGCACCAGGGCTTATCAGGCTAGGGCTCATCCCTTCTGGGGGATGCGGCCTAGCAGCAGGTCCCGCACAATGACTTGGTACCGGTTGTTATGTCGTTGCTGCCAGCCCTCCAAGAGCAACGCTGGCACCTGCCCGCTCCATTGGCGCCTGGCGCCCTGCAGGCAGCGCCGGCCAGCGATCCCCTGCCCGAACCACTGCTAGCGCTGCTCAGCCGCCGGGGCTTCACTAGCCCGGAGGCCATCGCCGCCCTGCTGGATCCGGAGGCGGCACCGGCTGCCGGGCGTCACTTCCCCGACCTGGCCAAGGCCGTCGCGCGGCTGAAGCGCGCCTGCAGCCAGGGGGAAGCGGTGGCGATCTGCGGCGACTACGACGCCGACGGAATGACCAGCACGGCCTTGCTGGTGGGAGTGCTGCAGCGCCTTGGCGCCAGGCCGATCGCGGCGATCCCCAGCCGCATGGATGACGGCTACGGCCTCAACGCCGCCATGGTGGAGAAGCTGGCGGAGCAGGGGGTCGCCCTGCTGGTGACCGTCGACAACGGGGTGTCTGCCCTTGAGGCCCTGGAGCGGGCCAAAGCCCTTGGCGTCGAAGCGATCCTCACGGACCACCACACGATTCCCGATCCGCTGCCGCCGCACCTGGCCCTGCTCCATCCCCAGCGCACCCCGCCCGGATCCCCCTATCGGGGCCTGGCTGGGGTTGGACTGGCCTATGTGCTGGCGGCGGCGCTCTGCCAAAGCCTGCGGCACACCGACGGCCAGCAGATTGCTCTCAATCTGTTTTGTATCGGCACGATCGCCGACATGGCTCCGCTGGTGGGGGTAAACCGGCGCTGGCTGATCGATGGCCTGCCCGAGCTGGGCCGCAGCCCCCTGGTGGGGCTCCAGGCCCTGCAACAGCTAGCTGGCCTCGACGAAACGCCCCTCGATGCCCAGGCGGTGGGCTTCCAGATCGCGCCGCGGATCAACGCCGTCGGCCGGCTTGGTGATCCCCAGCTGGTGGTGGAGTTGCTCACCACCGAAGATCCAAGCCGGGCGCTGGCCCTGGCCCGCGATTGCGAGGCGCTCAACCGCCAACGCCGCGACCTCTGCACCGCCATCGAAGCCGAGGCCCTGGCCCTGCTCGAGGCCGATGGTCCCCAGCGCCCGGCCTTCCTGCTGCTGGCCCAGAACCACTGGCACCACGGCGTGATCGGCATCGTGGCCGCCCGGCTGGTGGAGCGCTTCGGCCTGCCCGCCGCCCTGCTCGCTGGCGAGGGCAACGGCCGCCTGCGGGCCTCGGTGCGGGCTCCCCGGGGCTTTGCGGTGGACGGGGCCCTGCAGCAGTGCGCGTCCCTGCTGGAGCGCTTCGGCGGCCACCCCGCCGCCGGGGGCTTCACCGTGCGCGCCGAGCAGGTGGCAGCCCTGCACGAGCAACTCAACCAACTGGCCCAAACCTGGCTGCAGCAGGCAGGCCATGGCACCCCGGTAGAACCGGAAGCCCTGCTCAGCTTCGAGCAGATCAACCGCAGCTTTTACCGCCAGCTGCAACGGCTCGAGCCCTTCGGCATCGGCCACCCCCAGCCCGTGTTCTGGAGCCAGGGCTGCCAGGTTGCGACCCAGAAGCTGTTGCGCGGCGGCCACCTGCAACTGGAGCTGCGCCAGGGCGAGGCGAGCCTGCGCGCCATGGGCTGGCGCTGGCAGGGTGAAACCAACCTGCCGGCCTTGCTGGATGTGGCCTACCGCCTGCGGCTCGACTCCTGGCAGGGGGATGAGCGGCTACAGCTGGAGCTGGTGGGCTTGCGAGCCAGCGCTGGTGGAGCCGTTGATGGTGGTGAGGTGGTGTTGCAGCACCACAACCGCACCTACTGGTGTCGCCGCGAGGGGGCTGGGCTGGTGGTGCGCAATGCGGCCGGCGACGAACTCACAAGCGCCGAGGGCGCCAGCCACGACCACCCCTACGTACGAGGCCTGATGCAGGATGCTGCCCTGGCCTTGGGCCTGGTCGCCTGAGATGTCCTTACCCCTAAACCGCGGCCAGCTCCCCTTCCTGTTGCAGCTCCTGCTTTTAGGGCTGCTGGTGGGCTTGGCTTGCTGGCCCCTGAATCTGGTGGACCACGCCCAGGAGCTGCTGCTGCAGCGCTTGCCCAACTTTGCCGGCGGGGCCTGGACGCTGCAGGGCCTGGCGATAGCCCTGGCGCCGGTGCTGGTGATGCCAGCCCTGCTTTGGCTTCAGGCCGGCCCCTGGGGCCGGGGTTCGGGCTCGGGCATACCCCAAACAATCGAGAGCCTCGAGAATCCCGAGCAGGCCGCTGCTTTGATGGCACCCTTCGCCACCGTGGCGCGGCTCTGCCTCTGGACGGCGGCCAGCCTGGCCCTGATGCCCCTCGGCCGCGAGGGCCCCGTGGTGCAGTTGGGAGCGGCAGTGGCCCACGGCCTGCGGCAACGCTTCCCCCGCTTGCTGGCCAAACTCAGCACCCAGAGCCTGATGGCAATCGGCGCCGGCGCCGGCCTAGCGGGGGGCTTTAACAGCCCGCTAATGGGAGCTGTGTTTGTGGTGGAAGAACTCACCGGACGCTTCCAAACAGCCGTGCTTTGGCCGGCAGTGGTGGTCTGCTCAGCAGCAGCCCTGGTGAGCAATCTCGCTGGCACACCCCTTTTCACCCTGGGCATGGTTCAGACCACCCAGCCGGAATGGCAGCAACTGCTATGGGCCCTGCCCGTCGGGGTGGGTGGCGGCCTGCTGGGCGGCCTGTTCAGCCGCATCCTCTGGCAGAGCTCGGCCCTGCTGCGCCAGCGAGTACGGCAGCGGCCCCTGGCCTGGGGGCTGGGGCTGGGAGTGGCCCTCGGCCTGATCGCCGTGGCCAGCGGTGGCTGGAGCGGTGGCGATGGCGAAGCCCTGATGGCTCAGCTGCTTGAAGGTCGCGGCAGCTTGCCGGTGCCAGGCTTGCCCGTCAGCGTGATCGGCTGGCTGCTGGTGGTGGCAGCCCGACTGGTGGCACCGATTTTGGCCTTGGCAGCGGGAATACCCGGGGGCCTGATTGATCCAGCCTTCGCCATTGGTGCCCTGTTTGGCAGCGGCAGCCTGGAGCTGCTTGGGGGCAGCAGCGAGCTTGGCCTAGCCCTAGGTATGGCGGCAGCTCTCGCCGGGGCTACCCAGTTGCCCCTGATGACGGTGCTGTTTGCCCTGCGCATGGCAGGGGATCAGCAGTGGCTCTTCGGCATCCTGCTGAGCGCCGTGGTGGGTGCCTATGTGGGCCGCCAGATCCAGCCTGAGCCGATTTATCACGCCCTCTGGAACCTCGGCCGAAGTGGCGATCAGAGTGCGCCGCGGCGGTAGAAGAGCACGAAGATCACGGCAGGACCAGCCAGGGTGATCAGCGCCAGGGCGGCAAAATTGGCGATCAGGTGGAAGTCGATACCCATGGAGATTGCTGCCGTAGAGCAGTAGTCGCTATGGGCACAGGTTAGGGGTCGATCCCAGCTGCCCATGGCTGCCGGCAGGCTCTGTGACGGCTTGTCACAGCGGCAGTAGCGCCTTGAGCTGTGGCTGAATGGAGTTAATCGCTGCAGGGGGATGGCCAGGGACGATCGGGCCCATTGGGGATGCATCAGCGGCTGCGGAGCCTGCTGCCGGCTGGATCCCAGTCTGCGTCAGGAAGCAATCGAGGCGCTTAGCCCAGAGCAGCAGGAGCAGTATCTGGCCATGGTTGGCCCCGATGGCTGGTGCATCAACTTCAACACCGGCGCGCGTAGTTGCCGCATCTATGCGGACCGGCCTGACTTCTGCAACGTGGCCAACCTGGTGCAGCTGTTTGGCACGGTTGATGATCCAGGCGCCGGCGACCGCCTGGCTATTGGCTGCTGCCTGCAGCAGATCCGCAGTGAATACGGAGGCCGTGGCAGGGTAATGAAACGCTTTAGGCGTGCCATACGGAAGCGTTTATGAGCAGCGAACCCGATCCAAGCGCCAACCGGGCAGGCAGTTGGGGTGCCGCCTTCCTGACCACCTTCACCACGGTCTTCCTGGCAGAGCTTGGGGACAAGACCCAGCTCGCCGCCCTCCTGCTCTCTGCCCAATCAGGCAGGCCAGTTGTCGTGTTTGTTGGCGCCTCCCTGGCCCTGATTAGCTCCAGCCTGGTGGGGGTGTTACTGGGCCGCTGGCTGGCCAAGGTGATGCCGCCACAGCAGTTGGAGCGCCTGGCGGGAATCCTGATGGTGGCCCTGGGCCTGTGGCTGGGCCGGCAAGCCGTATTGGGCCTGGTTCCCAGCCCCTCCGACCTTCCCCTCTCCTAACCGCAGCGCTACGCCATGCCCTTCGCCCTGCTCGCTTCCACCTTCGCCACAGTGTTTTTGGCTGAGCTGGGAGACAAAACCCAGCTGGCCATCGTGACCATCAGTGGCACCTCAACCCGCCCTGGAGCGGTGTTTGCCGGCAGTTCCGCTGCCCTGGTACTGGCCAGCCTGCTGGGCGCAGCCGCCGGCGGCTCCCTATCCGCCGTGATCCCCACCAATGCCCTGCAGCTGGCAGCCTCGGTTGGCTTTCTGGTGATCGGCGCACGCCTGATCCAGCGATCGAGCAGCCCGGAAGCCGAAGAATCGTCAGCTGATTAATATCAGTAAATGAAGGCCTTGGCGGCCGTGGGCATCGCTCCGAGTCCAGTCCGCCATCAACCGGCTTCAGTCCAGCCACCGCCCCTGCACCCCGGGTTCCCCGGGGCGGCCCCCTGCCAACCAGCCCTCCCCTCGATGAAGTTCACGGTCGCCGACCTGCTCGACCAGCTGCCCGCCCAGGAAGCCCTGCCGCTGACAAAGCTGGAAAAAGCCCTGGGCATCAGCCAAAAAGCTGAAAAGCAGCAGCTTCAGATCGGCCTCGACGGGCTCAGCCGCCTTGGCCTGCTGGAGGTCAGTGAGGACGGAGTCGCCCGCCGCGAAGACCCTGAACTGATCGCAGCACGGCTGCGTTGCTCCAGCAAAGGCTTTTGCTTTGCCCTGCGCGAAGACGGCGGCGAAGACATCTACATCCGCGATCACCAGCTCAACCACGCCTGGAATGGCGACCGAGTGCTGGTCAAGGTGACCCGCGAAGGCGGCCGTCGCCGCTCACCCGAGGGCGGGGTGCAGTGCGTTCTTGAGCGCCACACCACCTCGCTGCTGGCCCAGGTCGAGCAGCAGGATGAGCGTCTGGTGGCCACCCCCCTAGACGACCGCCTGCTAACGGCGGTGGAGCTGCCGGCTGGCGACGCCGCCCATCTCGATGGCGAACAGGCATCGGTGGTGGAAGTGCTGGTGGACCGCTATCCGGTGGGGCAATTTGCCCCTCAGGGTCACGTGGCGCGCAGCCTGCCTGTCAACGGGGGGGAAGCAGCCGACCTAGACCTGCTGCTGACCAAGCACCGGCTCCACAGCCGCCCCCAGCCACCACGGGCAACCCTCAAAACCTTGGCCGCCAAGGAGCGCATCGACCTCACGGCCCAAGCCACCCTGCTGCTTGAACCATGGAGCGGCAAGGAGGCCCCCGCTCTGCCAGCCCTGGGCATTGAGGAGCGCGACGGCGGCTGGACCCTGTGGGTGCACACCCCGGCCATCGCAGAGCGCTTCAGCGCCGGCAGCACCCTCGACACCTGGCTTCGCAACCAGGCTGACGCTTACTGCACCGGAAACCAGTGGCTACCGCTGCTGAGTCCAGCCCTGGCCAAGGCCAGTGCCTTCAAGGTGGGCGAGGTGCAGGCAGCCCTGTCGGTGGCCCTGGAGCTGGGCGCTGACGGCAGCCTTGAGCACTACCGCTTCAGCCGCAGCCAGATCAATCCCGTGGCGGCAGTCGGTTTGGAAGCACTAAACGCCCTGGCGGAGCGCAAACCCAAGAGCCGCACCGTGCCAGCGGCACTCAAGGGGCTGAAGGAGCAGCTGGGCCTGCTGGAGCAGCTCATCGCTGTCACTGGCCTGCTGCGCCAACGGCGGCAAGCGGCTGGATCCCTCGACCTCAACCTGCCCCTGCCCGCCATCGACAGCCTGGGAGATCTGGCTGTGCCCGGCCCCGACAGCGCCCTAGCTGGCTGGCTTGTAAGCCTGGAGCCCCACCACCCCTTGGCCCTGATGCGCGAAGCGGTTCTGCTGGCCGATCAGGCCCTAGGCCAGCACCTCGCGACCTTGGCACTGCCGGCGATATATGCCACCAATGCCCTGGCGGACCCCAGCGACCTCAACGACGTTGCCCGGGCGGCCCTGGCCCTCGACATCCCGCTGGAGCTGAGCGAAGAGGGCAATGCAAGTGCGGCCGAATTGGCCGCCGCCTTCGCTGGCACCGACCGCAGCCGGGCCCTGCAGCAGCAACTGCAGGCCATCCTCAAACCGATCCAGCTCAGCACCAGCCCCGGCCCCCATGCCCTGGCCGGCCTGCTGGAAGAGGGGGCGGCCCTAGCCCCCTGGTGCTGCCCAACCCTGCACTACGCCGACCTCTGGAACCAGCAACTGCTGGTGCTGCTGCTCACCGAGGGCAAGGACCGCCCCAGTGTGCGCCACAAAACCACCGTCGATCTGGCATCGGATGCCTGCCACGGCGCCATCGACTGGCCGCTGCTGGCCCCTAGCCAGCTCACTCCCTACCTGGAAGTGCAGGAGCATGGGCTGGTGCAGCGTCTCAATGGCCGGCGCCGCTTTTTATCTGAACTACAGGCCGACCTGCTGGCCATGCTGCAGGCCCGCCAAGCCGAGCCCTTAGTGGGGCAGGTGCTTCCTGGGGTAATCAGCGGTGTGCAGAGCTACGGCTTCTTCGTGGAGGTGCCCCCTTCCCAGGTGGAAGGCCTGGTGCACGTCAGCTCCCTCAAGGACGACTGGTACGAGTACCGCTCCCGCCAAAACCGGCTGGTGGGACGCAAAAACCGTCGCACATACATGCTGGGTGACCAGGTGCAGGTGGAGATCCAGAAGGTGGATGCCCTGCGCCACCAGATCGACCTGGCCGTGGTGCTGCCCGAGGGCTACGAGAGCGAGACGGCCGACTCCTATCCCCAAAACCAGGACCAAAACCAGTACCAAAACCAGGACCATGACGAGATCGACCCCTTCGCGCCCATCGCGGTGCTGAGCGAGGTCTGAGCCATGGTTCGGCCATCCGGAACCAGCTCCGGAAAGGGGCCGGTGGTGCTGGCCGTTTCTGGCGCCTCGGCCCAGCCCCTCGCCCAGCGGGCCCTGCAATTGCTGCTGGAGGCCGGAGAAGCGGTGGAGCTGGTCACCTCGCGAGGAGCCATTGGCGTCTGGCAGGCCGAACTGGGACTGAGGGTGCCCTCAGAACCTGATGCCCAGGAAGCCTTTTGGCGAGAACGCACCGCTGTCAGCACAGGGCAGCTGCGCTGCCACCGCTGGAACGACCAGGCCGCTGGCATTGCCAGTGGCAGCTTCAAAACCCGCGGTATGGTGATCCTGCCGGCCTCCATGGGAACCGTGGGGCGCATCGCTTCTGGGGTAGCCCTGGATCTCGTGGAGCGGGCCGCCGATGTTCACCTCAAGGAGGGGCGCCCCCTTGTGATCTGCCCGAGGGAAACCCCCTGGAGCCTGGTGCACCTCCGCAACCTCACGGCCTTGGCCGAGGCTGGTGCCCGCATCGCCCCGCCGGTGCCTGCCTGGTATCACCAACCCCAATCGATCGAAGACATGGTGGATTTTCTGGTGATCCGCGTCTTTGACGTGCTCGGCTACGAGCTCGGCAACCTGCGCCGTTGGCAGGGGCCGCCGCACCAGCCAGGATCCCCTGGGGCACCAGCCGCCGGGACTACTTCCCCCTAGGCCGCCCTCCTCACCCCAGTCGATCCATTGGCCCTGCTGCAACGCCTGCTGCTGCTCCCCCTGCTGGCTCCCCTGCTGCTGGTGCTGCTGGTAGGCGCCCTAAACCCCCGACCCAATGCGGCCCTGCGCCTGCTGGTTTGGACCAGCCCGGCCCTGCCAATCGGAGCCTGGATAGCCCTGGCCGCCAGCGCGGGAGCCGGGCTGAGCGCCGCCGGAGCCGCCCTAGCCCTGCGCACTGGGCCGCTCACCCTGCGCCGTCAAGTGCGCGGCGGCGCCAGTGCCCCCGAGGAGAACTGGAGGCAGCCGCAGCAGCAAAACCAAAGCGAGCCAGCAAGGCCAGCCCCTCGAGCCGCAGCCGGGCCGCAGAGATCCCCTGGCGAACCAGCCCCAACCGTTGCCGTGCAATTTCGGGTGATTCGCAAAGGCAGCAATCCAGCTTCGGCAGGCGAACCGGTGGTGGCCCAGGCCGCTGCCGTGGGTGATGGCTGGGACATCCCCAGCAGTGACGACTGGTGAGCTAGCTGCCGGGCAACCCATCGCCTGGCAACCTGCGTAAAGTCCAAGGACGATGCCGAAAGGGGCCTGCAACGGTGAGCGAATCCGCCCAGCCAGCTGCCAAAGATCAACCCGCAAAGGCCAAACCGCCTGCAGTGGAAGACCAGCCGTTTGAGATCTTTGTGCCCCAGCTACTGATCCCGGCCCTGGCCAAAGAGATCCAGGGCTACGGAGGAGCTGCTGCCGAACTGGCCTTTGTGCAAGGAGCCATGCCCGTGGTGGGGTCGGAGTGCTGGATGATTCAAGGGGAGCTGCCGGGTCGGCGTCGCTTCTGGCTGTGCTTCACCAAACCAGATATCAGTTCAGCCAAAACGGTGGCTTTGGCAGAGGCAGGCGGCCAGCCAAGCCTGCTGGAGTCGTTTCTGATCGACGAGAAGAAGATGAGCCTGGCGCTGCTGGTATCGCGGCTGGTGCAGCGGCTCAACGGTCAGAAATGGCTCGGCCCGAACTGACTGCCACGCCCTCTACGATGCAGGAACTGCCGTAAGCCGCAAGCCTCGATGGTGCCTCCAGCCGCAACTGCCAGCGCTACCACCAGCCCCAGTCAAGCCTCTGTGGGCTCGCCCGGTGCACCAGCCGTCAAAGATCCGGCCAAAGACACGATCCTGACGCCCCGCTTCTACACCACAGATTTCGACGCCATTGCGGCGATGGATCTGCGGCCAAATGAGGTGGAGCTTGAGGCCATATGCGAGGAGTTCCGCAAGGATTACAACCGCCACCACTTCGTGCGCAACGGCGAGTTTGAGGGGGCAGCCGAGAAGCTAGATCCTGATACCCGGAGGGTTTTCGTTGAGTTTCTTGAGCAGAGCTGCACCTCTGAATTTTCTGGCTTCCTGCTCTACAAGGAGCTCAGCCGCCGCATCAAAACCAAAAATCCGCTACTTGCCGAGTGCTTTGCCCACATGGCGCGCGATGAGGCCCGCCATGCCGGCTTCCTCAATAAAGCCATGGGAGATTTTGGGCTGCAACTGGACTTGGGCTTCTTGACCGCCAGCAAGTCGTATACCTTCTTCAAGCCTAAATTCATCTTCTACGCTACCTACTTGAGCGAGAAGATTGGCTACTGGCGCTACATCGCCATCTATCGCCACCTAGAGCAAAATCCAGAAAGCAAGATCTTCCCTATTTTTAACTTCTTCGAGAATTGGTGCCAAGACGAGAACCGCCACGGCGATTTCTTTGATGCCTTGATGAAGGCTCAGCCAGACACCGTGCGCGGCTTCACCGCCAGGCTTTGGTGCCGCTTCTTCCTGCTGGCAGTGTTTGCCACCATGTATGTCCGAGATGTTTCTCGCAAAGAGTTCTACGAAGCCCTGGGCCTCGACGCTCGCGAATACGACAAGGTCGTGATTGCTAAAACCAATGAGACTTCCGCCAGAGTGTTCCCCGTGGTGCTGAATGTTGACCATCCCAAGTTCTACATCCGCCTAGAGCGTCTGGTTAGCAACAACGCCAAGCTCAGCGAGGCCGACGCAAGCGGTGCTCCTGGAGCAATAAAAGTTTTGCGCAAACTGCCTTATTGGATCGCCAATGGCGCAGAAATGGCCAAGCTTTATTTCACCCCTGCTATCCGCAGCGAGCAATTCCAGCCCTCAGTGCGCTGAATTATTCCTGATTCGCCGAGCATTTTTTGATAGGCCTGGCCTGCCTTTGCCTGGCCTGCAGTTACATCATTCCTTCGCTGAGTTCTTTTGGTTGCCTCCAAACCGGTTGTTCTCCAGTCGGCTGCAGCCCAGTCGGCAGTGGTAGCGGCAGATGCATTTGATCAAAGCTGGATGCTGCGGCTGGAGGCCTTACTGGCGAGCGGCAGGGCAGCAGGTGCCGATTTAGTTGAGATTTTCTTAGAGCGCACCGACCACCTCGGCGTCTTGGCTGAGCAGGACACCATCACCAGCGTCAGTCCTGCCTTCGGCATGGGCGCTGGTATTCGGGTGTTCCTGGGCGACCGCGATGGCTTCGTTAGCACCAACGACCTGAGTGAACGCGGCCTGATGCAGGCCCTTGAGCAAGCCCTCGGCATGCTCGGATTGAGCCACAGCAGCAGCAACTCCAGCCCCTTCGAAGGTCTGCAGGTGATGCGCGATTTCGCCGCCGCCAAGCTGGACTGGCTTGATAGCTGCCCCTCCCTGGCTGAAGCCACCTTGAAGCTGCTGGAGGGCACTTGCCGCCTCGAGCACCACGGCAGCCACCTACAGGCCAGGCGCGGCAGCTACTCCCGCGACTGGCAGTCGGTGCTGGTTGCTGCCAGTGATGGCACCTTTGCCCGCGATATCCGCCTGCACCAGTCCCTCGGTTTAAACGTGCTTGCCGCCGACGGCGACCACCGCGCCGGCCTCGGCCGCCGCTACGGCACCTCCGATCGCCCCGATGACCTGCGCCAATGGGACGCGGACGCCGCCGCCCAGGAGGTGTGTTCGAGTGTGGGCACCATGCTCTACGCCGATTACGTCGAAGCCGGTCAGATGCCAGCGGTGCTGGCCAACCGCTTCGGCGGCGTGATTTTTCATGAGGCCTGCGGCCATCTGCTGGAAACCACCCAGGTGGAGCGGGGCACCACCCCCTTTGCTGAGATGGTTGGCCAATCCATTGCCCACGAGGCCGTCACGGCCATCGACGAAGGCCTCAGCGACGGCGCCTTCGGCTCCCTTTCCATGGACGACGAAGGCATGGAGCCCCAGCGCACCGTGCTGATCGAAAACGGCGTTCTCAAGCGATTTCTCAGCGATCGAGCCGGCGAGCTGCGCACCGGCCACAGCCGCACCGGCAGCGGCCGGCGCCAGGGCCATACCTTTGCTGCCGCCAGCCGCATGCGCAACACCTTCATCGCCGCCGGCCCCCACACCCCCGAGCAGCTGATCGGATCGGTCGACAAGGGGCTTTATTGCAAATCGATGGGCGGCGGCAGCGTCGGCCCCACCGGCCAGTTCAACTTCGCCGTGGAGGAGGGCTACTTGATTGAAAACGGCCAGCTCACCAAACCGGTGAAGGGGGCCACCCTGATTGGCGAAGCCAAGGAGGTGATGCCGCGCATTTCGATGTGCGCCAACGACCTGGAACTAGCCGCGGGCTTCTGTGGCTCCGTGAGCGGCAGCATCTTCGTAACCGTCGGCCAGCCCCACATCAAGGTGGATTCGATCACCGTGGGAGGACGCTGACCATGACCCAGCCCACCATCCAGACCCTGAACGCCGAGGCCCTCAGCGGCCGGCTCCAACAACTCGCCCAAGGCGCCGGCATCCAGCAATGGGATCTTGGCGCCTCCTGCAGCACCGACACCTCCGTGCAGGTAGACCGCGGCGAAGCCAAACAGATGAAAGGTGCCCAACGCAGCGCCATCACCTTGCGGGTGTGGAACGGCGACGGCCTAGTTGGCATTACCAGCACCTCAGACCTCAGCGATTCCGGCCTGGCCAGGGCCCTGAGCGGCGCCCGCGACGCCAGCGCCTTTGGCAATGCGGAGGAAACACCGGCGTTCTCGCCCCTGGCCACCGCACCCCTGGCCCCACTAGATCAACCGCTGCATCAACCCCAGCCGATCCTCAGCCTGCTGGACACCCTCAAACAGGCCGAACGGCAACTGCTTGATCGCCACATAGCCATCGGCACAGTTCCATACAACGGCCTGGCCCAGCGCAGCAGCGAGCGCCTTTATCTCAATAGCGAAGGGGCCTGCCGCCACCAGACCCTAACCACCGCCAGCCTCTACCTCTACGCCAGGGCAGAGGAAGCCGGTCGCAAACCACGCAGTTCCGGTGCCGTGCGCTTGGCCTACGGCGCCACCGAACTCGACATCGCCGGCTGCATCGAAGAGGCCGCCGAGCGCACGATCGCCCACCTTGACTACGCACCGATCGAAACCGGCTACTACACCTGTGTTTTCAGCCCGGAAGCCTTCCTCGACCTGATCGGGGCCTTCAGCAGCCTCTTCAATGCCCGGGCCGTGCTCGATGGGGTGAGCCTCAGCCACCGCGACTCACTTGGCGACTGCGTGGCCGTGACCTTTTTGAGCATCCGCGATAACGGCCTGCACCCCGGCAATGTGGGCGCCTCTGCCTTCGATGGCGAGGGCACCCCCACCGCGCCCCTAGACCTAGTGGCTGGCGGCATGCTGAAAAACTTCCTGCACTCGGAGGCCACGGCCCGAGCATTTGGGGTGGCGCCCACCGGCCATGCCGGCATGGGAGCAAAGGTGTCGGTGGGGGCCGATTGGTTCGAGATTGGGGCTACCCCTGGCAGTGGCGGCGGCCAGCAGGGTCTAGATCGCTTAAACCATTCCGGCCCCGTTGTGGTGATCGACTCCCTATCGGCCCTGCATGCTGGAGTTAAAGCCAGCCAGGGCTCTTTCTCCTTGCCTTTTGACGGCTGGTTAGTTGAGGGTGGGGTCAGCCGCTCGATCGAAGCCGCCACCGTCGCCGGCGACATCCGCACCGTGATGAAGGCGGTCGTCGGCTTTGAAGGCCTGGCCAAGATCACCCCAGATGGTCTCTGCCCTTATGTCTGGGTGGAAGGGCTCTCGATCACTGGCGAGGCCTGATCATCTGTCCTTGAAGATCCTGTTTTGGGGCACCCCCGCCTACGCGGTGCCCAGCCTTGATGCGCTGGTGGAAGCAGGGCACGAGCTGGTGGGGGTGGTTACCCAGCCAGATCGGCGGCGGGGGCGGGGCAAGGACTTACTGCCAAGTCCTGTCAAGGCACGCGCCCTGGAGCTAGGCCTGCCGATATTCACGCCGGAGCGGATCCGCCGCGAGCCCGAGCTCCAGGCCAGGCTTGGCGCCCTCCGCGCCGATGTGTCCGTTGTGGTGGCATTTGGCCAGATCCTGCCGCCAGAGGTGCTGGCCCAGCCCCCCCTGGGCTGCTGGAACGCCCACGGCTCCCTACTGCCCCGCTGGCGTGGCGCCGGACCGATCCAGTGGTGCCTACTGCAGGGCGACAGCAGCACCGGCGTCGGGATTATGGCCATGGAGGAGGGCCTCGATACCGGGCCGGTGCTGCTGGAGCGCTCTATCTCCATTGGCCTGCTGGAGAACGCCCAGCAGCTGGGGCAGCGGCTCGCCCAGCTCAGCGCCGAGCTGCTGGTGGAGGCGCTGCCGCGCATCGAAACCGCCGGAACGGGACCAGAAGCCGAACGGCTAGCCCGGCTCGGGGCTCGTGTCCAGGGAGAAATGGGCCTCAGCTACGCCCGGATGCTCACCAAAGACGACTTGTTAGTCGACTGGAACCAGTCGGCTCTGGAAATTCATCGTCGGGTGATGGGCCTGTACCCCGGCGCCGTCACCCAGTGGCAGGGCAAGCGGCTGAAACTTCTAGCCACCGAACCTCTGGTCGCCAGGCTCGCTTCTCAAGTGAGCCCAGAAGCCCGCTACTTATTAGCGGAGCCAGGAGTGTTGTCGAAGGGATCGTTGTCGGCAGCAGCGGCACCCGGAACCTTGCTGGCGCTTGCTGCCGACGCGGGCCTGGTGGTTGGCACTGCTGGCTGCCCATTGCTGGTAAGAGCAGCCCAACTGGAGGGCAAGTCACCTGCCCAAGGCCAGAGCTTGCTGCAACAACTGGGCTGCAGCGCAGGTGATCAGCTTGGGGTCGCTTAGACATAACTTAAGTTCTGTGTTGTTAGGGCTCCCTCACTTTTCGGCGCCAGTAACCGCAGCTAGAGAGGAAGGAGACCTTGCTCGGGAACCATGGGAAACGAACTGTCCTACGTCGGTGAAACCGGCAATGGTTGTCTGATCTACAGGGAAACGACAGGCCGCTACGTGGTCAGCCACGAGCAACAGCCCCACAGGCGCCGCCGGGTTGCAACCCTGGCCAGCGCCTATGCCACCTGTCAAGGTTTTGAAATGGGGCGGCTGAATAGCGGGCTCGTTGCTGCCCAGGCGGCTGGTTGATCCTCAAGGCTCGCCCGCAGCCAGGGGAGCGGCAACTGCCTTGCGGTGGATGGCGTGCAGCCCCTCAAGTTGGTTGTGCACAGACAACAGCTGGTCGCGGATGTGCTGGCTGTTGTCGATGCGCCCCAGGGCCAGCAGCATCGACTCAATCTGAACCTTGCAGTCGATCAGGACTCGGCATTCAGGGGATCCGGGCTCGTAGGGCATAGGGGCATTCATCAACGTCCCTATCCGAGCGGAGACAACCCTTAGCCGGTGTGTCGATTGCTGCCGTTAGGGCTTTGATCAACGCCCAGAGCTGTAGCGACCCCGGCGGCCCCCGTCGCTGCCGCTGCGGGAGGGTCCGGCTGGGGGTCCACCCCGGCGAGGACCACCGCCCCTGCCCTTACCCCGACCACCGCTGAGATCCAGGGGTGGAGCAGAGAGCACCTTGGGCTCAAAACCGGGCACCTCCTGCCGCGGCAGACGGGTGCCGATCATGCGCTCAATGGCCCGCAGTAGCTCACTTTCCTCAGCTGCCACCAGGGAAATTGCGTGGCCGTTGTGGCCGGCCCGGCCGGTGCGGCCGATCCGGTGTACGTAGTCCTCCGCCTGGTTCGGCAGGTCCAGGTTGACCACGTGGGGCAGCTGGTGAATGTCAATGCCGCGGGCAGCCAGGTCTGTTGCCACCAGCACCCGCAACGAACCAGCCTTGAAGTCGGCCAAGGCCCGCGTGCGAGCTCCCTGACTCTTGTTGCCATGGATAGCCGAAGCCGACATCCCCTCGCGGGTGAGTCGCTCGGCCATGCGGTTGGCGCCGTGCTTGGTGCGTGAAAACACCAGCACCTGCTGCCAGTTGTTGCTGCTGATCAAGTGGCTGAGCAGATCACCCTTGCGATCCATGTCGCAGGGATGGAGCAGGTGCTCCACCGTGGGAGCGGTGCGGTTTTCGGGAGTGGCCTGGAGCTGCACGGGGTTGTGCAGCAGGCCGGTGGCAAGGCGGCGAATATCCCCAGAGAAGGTGGCTGAGAAAAGAAGGTTTTGACGCTTGGGCGGCAGCAGGGCCAGGATTTTCTGGATATCGCGGATGAAGCCCATATCCAGCATCCGGTCGGCCTCATCGAGCACCAGGATCTCGACCCGGTCGAGCCGCAGGGCTTTCTGCTGATAAAGGTCCATCAGCCGGCCCGGGGTGGCTACCAGCACGTCAGTGCCGCGCTGCAACCTGGAGATCTGGGGATTCACCTTGACCCCGCCGAACACCACGTCGCTGCGCAGATCGAGGTAGCGGCCGTAGGCCCGCACGCTTTCTCCAACTTGGGCAGCCAGCTCGCGGGTGGGGGTGAGCACCAGGGAGCGCACAATGCCGGCGCGGGCGGGGGGGCCGTGGCGCAGCCGCTCCAGCATCGGCAGGGTGAAACCGGCGGTCTTGCCCGTGCCGGTCTGGGCCGCCGCCATCACGTCGTGACCCGCCAGCACCGCCGGGATGCACTGGCCCTGAATCGGTGAGGGCTTGGTGTAACCCTTTTCGGTTACCGCCTTCAAGATCGGCTCACCCAGCCCAAACGATGCAAAGTCGAGCAACTCGGGAGCATCGCTGCTTAGCGCCGCAGCGTCCACCGCCGCCGGACTGGAATCGGCAACCTCTGTGCCGGATCGTGGAGAGGGCTGACGGATTGCAGGTGTTGCATGATCCCCCACCCTAGGGACCGGCGAAGTGGCTGCAGCGCTCGCATGGGCCATCGGGAAGCACGGCACAGCGCAGCAGCGGGCTGCGGGCGTTGAAACGGCAATCGGGGTTCCCGATCACCCACTGGTTTTGCCACCAGCGGGCATCGGTGGGCTGGCGCTGGGGCTTCACCTGCAGAGCCACACTGGCAAGTTCGTAGCACCCATTGCGCAATTGATAGCGGTGGCGCCGCTGCAGCACCAAAAAACTGCGGCCGCCAGCCTCAAGCCAACGGCCCGGATGGGGCACCTCAGCCAGCTCTGGCACCTCAAGCCAATCAAGCAGGCGATCGCTGCCGATCTGGCGCAGCTCCACCCTCATGGCTCCAGCGGTTTCGGCGCCAGAGGCAGGCGCACCGAAAAGCCCCAAGTAAACAAGGCAGCCACCAGCAGCAGCAGCAGCCACTCCGGCGGCACCACCTGGGGCAGGCCCAGGCGCAGCAGCAGCTTCATACCCACCAGACCGACCGCCAGGTAGCCGGCCGTTTCCAAATGCTTGTAGACCTCAAGCCAACGAATAAACAGCTCTGCGGTGAGTCGCAGGGCGATAACGCCGATCACCCCACCGGCCATCACCAGCCACAGCCGATCACTCACCGCCACCGCTGCGGCAACGCTGTCAAGCGAAAAAGCCAGATCGGTAAGGGCCAGGGTGGCCACAATTGATCCAAGCCCGGCGTGGTGCAGCGAGCCGGGCTTGGCTCCTGCAGTGGCTGCACCATCAGCAGCACCGGCCGCGCCGGCCCCCTCTTCGGGCTCAGACCACACCAGCAGCAGGTGGCGCCCGCAAAGCCACAGCAAATAGGCCGCCGCCGCCAGTTGCAGCGGCCAGAAATTGAGCACCCAGCGGGCAGCCACGATCAAACCAAGCCGAAACACCAGGGCCAAGGCCAGGCCGAGGTTGAGGGCCTGGCGCTGACGGGCCGGATCCTCCAGACCCCGGGCGATCGCCGCCAGGGCAATGGCGTTGTCGGCGGAGAGCACCGCCTCTAAGGCCACCAACAGGGGCAGCAACAACAGCACCTCACGCCACTGGTCTGCCTGGTTCAGCAGGGGGGTGAGGGATTGGATCGACTCCGCTTCCACGGGCTGCAGCGGGTCAAGATGGGATCCACTCTAGAAAGCTGGGTTGGAGCATCCGTTAGGCGAACTGCAGTTAAACGTCCAGCTGCTCCATGCCGAACCAGGCAGCAGAGTGGTGCTGGTGCAAATAAGCCGTGCTGGCCAGGTAATCGACGCAGCACTGGGCGAAGCAGCGACCGCCGAGGCTGCAGAAGACCGAGCCCGCCAACGCCTGGGTGAACACCTTCCAGTGGCCGCGCCCCCCACTGCGAGCGCACCCACGCCCGTCCGGATAAGTAGTGCGCCCCCCCAGGTTCAGCCCAAACCCCAAGCCGAGCGCCCAGCGGCGCCCAGCCCCCCGCCGGCCCAGGCGATCGAAGAACCGCCGGCCGACCCGGAGGATTGGAGCAGCGAGTTGGCCCGACTGGATTTACAGCTGCAACGGCTCGGCTGGAATCGCGAGCAGGAGGCCGTCTATCTCGAGCGGGTATTCGGCCACCCCAACCGCAACCGCCTCACCAGCTATGGGGACCTGCTGGCCTACCTACAGGCCCTAGAAGGCTTTGCCGATGGCAGCGAACCCGCCAGCGCCCCACCCCCCCTACGACGCAAGGAGCTGCTCAGCCAGTGTGAGGAGCTGCTTAGCCAGTTGCAGTGGGATCCGGGCCAGGGTCGTGCCTTCCTTGAGAAGCATTTTGATTTAGCCAGCCGCCAACTACTCAGCGACAGCCAACTACTGCAATTTAATATGTTGCTGGAAAGTGAGTGGCTCGCCCGTAATGATGCGCCAGGGACGTCACCTTGAAAGAGACGACGCTCGATTTAGCAATGGCGGCGTACCAACTGGGCCCCCAAGCCCAAGCGGGTTTGATTGGCATAGGCCTCCCGCTCCAGTTGCCGCTCCTGCTCCGATGCCTGGCTGTAGACGGATTCATTGAGCACACGACTTAGGTGATCGGGCAAGGCCGAGGGCAGACCCAGGGGCCGGGGGCGGGAACGCAATCCCCGATTACTGCAGCTCTGGGCAACGTGAATCGCCTCATGGTTGAGCACCCGGGCAAACTCCACACTGCCCTTAGCCACCACCCGGGGCTGAATGCGCAGGGTGCGAGCTGCCGGGTCCCATTCCCCCGCCGCCCCAGGCTTGCGGGGCTGACCCAGCTCCAGACGCACCCCGGCTTTGGCCAGCACCATGAGCAGCTCACCTATCGCCAGGCGCTCGGCCCCAAAGCTAGGCGGGTTGGCGATCAGGGCCCGCAGCTCCGCCACAGACAGCCTGGGTTCGTTGGCCCGGAGGCGGTAGTGGTAACGCACCGCCCCACTGGGAAGGGTTTCAGCCCGCGGCAGCCACTGACGATCAGCTATAGCCAGTCGCTGCAGCAAAGCCGCCTCCTGTTCAGGCAGCAGACCTGCCGCCTGGGCCGTTGGGCGCGCAGGCTCGCTTGCCAAGCAAGCCCCCAACAAAGCCAGCAAGCCGCCCAGCGCCAACACGGCTGGCGCCTTGCGCAGGCTGTTGGTGTTGGACAGGCTGTTGGTCTTGGACAGACAGTGAAGTCGAAGCAGAAGTTGGTGGCAACCAACACCACTCTGGTACCAGTTGCGAAGATCGGAGCCTTCTGAGATTCCCTGACCCCATGCCCCTCACCGCCCTGGTGCGCCAGCTGCAGCAGGTGCCCCTCACCGGCGAGGTTTTGCTGCGTCTGCAGCGGGCCGACCGCCTGCGGCTCAGTGGGGCGGGGCGCAGTGCGCGGGCCCTGGTGAGCAGCGCCCTGGCCGGGGCTGCCGAGGCGCCCTTGCTTGTTCTGGTTCCGACCCTGGAGGAAGCGGGCCGCTGGGCAGCGCTGCTGGAGCTGATGGGGTGGAACAGCTGCCAGCTCTACCCCACCAGCGAGGGCAGCCCCTACGAGCCCTTTGACCCCACCAGCGAAATCACCTGGGGCCAGTTGCAGGTGCTCAGCGAACTGCTGGATGCCCCCCGCCGCCTGGCAATCGTGGCAACGGAAAGGGCCCTGCAGCCGCACCTGCCGCCTCCCGAAACCCTGCGGGATCAATGCCTGAGCCTGCGTAAGGGCGACACGATCGACCTTGAACAGCTCGCCACCACCCTCAGCCGGCTGGGCTACGAACGGGTGCCCACCATCGAGCAGGAGGGCAGCTGGAGCCGGCGCGGCGACATCATTGATGTGTTTCCGGTGAGTGCCGAGCTGCCCGTGCGGCTGGAGCTGTTTGGCGAAGAACTGGAGAAACTGCGGGAATTCGATCCCGCCTCCCAGCGCTCCCTAGACGCCATCGAGGTGGTGCGACTCACACCCACCGGCTACGGCCCCCTGATCGCCGATGCCCTGCGCGAGTCGATGCCCGATGGGCTCGAGCAAATGCTCAGTCCTGAGGCCCTCGAGCAGCTACTCGAAGGGGGCACCCCGGAGGGCATGCGGCGGCTGATGGGCCTGGCCTGGCAGCAGCCGGCCTCCCTACTGGATTATTTGCCGGCCCACACCCTGATCGCCATCGATGAGCGGCGCCACTGCCTCTCCCATGGCCAGCAGTGGTTTGACCATGCCTGCGACCACTACGCCGACGTGGTGAAGGAGCTGGAACTAGAAGCCAGCGCGGCGCTATCCATCCTGCCGCCGCTCCTGCATCGCCCCGCGGCAGACGCCCTGGAGCAGGCGGAGGTGTTTGCGGGTTTCGATCTGGCCGAGCTGCACGAAACCGACCAGCACCCCAACAGCTTTGACCTGGCCTCCCGCTCGGTGCCGGCCTACCCCAACGCCTTCGGCAAGCTGGCCGGCCTGGTGAAGGGCTTTGTGGCCGAGAAAGCCACGGTCTGGCTGCTATCGGCCCAGCCCTCGCGGGCGGTAGCCCTGCTGGAGGAACACGACTGCATAACCCGCTTCGTGCCCAATCCGGCCGACTTTCCGGCCATCGACCGACTGGTGGAGCAGGCCACGCCGGTGGCCCTGAAAACCAAGGGCACCGCCGAGCTCGAAGGGCTGCAGCTGCCGGCCTGGCGGCTGGTGCTGATCACCGACCGGGAGTTTTTTGGCCAGCACGCCCTGGCCGCCAGCGGCTACGTACGCCGGCGCCGCAAGGCCGTCAGCCGCACCGTGGATCCGGGCAAGATGCAGCCGGGCGATTTCGTGGTGCATCGCAACCACGGCGTCGGCAAGTTTCTGAAGCTGGAAAAGCTGGCGATCGGCGGCGAATCCCGCGACTACCTGGTGGTGCAATACGCCGACGGCCTATTGCGGGTTGCCGCCGACCAGCTGGGCAGCCTCGGCCGGTACCGCGCCAGCACCGATGCGCCTCCAGACCTCAACCGCATGGGCGGCACGGCCTGGGCCAAGGCCAAGGAGCGCGCCAAAAAGGCCGTGCGCAAGGTGGCGGTGGATCTGGTCAAGCTCTACGCCGAGCGCCACCAGGCACCGGGCTTCGCCTTCCCCGCCGACGGCCCCTGGCAGATCGAACTCGAAGACTCCTTCCCCTACGAGCCCACCCCCGACCAGGTGAAGGCCATCGCCGATGTCAAGCGGGATATGGAGCAGCCCCAGCCGATGGACCGGCTGGTGTGCGGCGACGTGGGCTTCGGCAAAACCGAGGTGGCGATCCGGGCCATCTTCAAGGCCGTCACGGCGGGCAAACAGGTGGCGATGCTGGCCCCCACCACGGTGCTGGCGCAGCAGCACTGGCGCTCCCTTTCGGAGCGCTTTGCGCCCTACCCGATGAAGGTGAGCCTGCTAAACCGCTTTCGCACCACCGCCGAACGCAAAACAATCCTGGAAGGATTGGGCGAAGGCACGGTCGATGTGGTGGTGGGCACCCACCAGCTGCTGTCCAAAAGCACTGGCTTCAAGCAGCTGGGTCTGCTGGTGGTGGATGAGGAGCAGCGCTTTGGCGTCAACCAGAAAGAAAAGATCAAGGCGCTGAGAAAAGACGTAGACGTGCTGACCCTTTCAGCCACGCCGATCCCCCGCACCCTCTACATGAGCCTTTCCGGTGTGCGGGAGATGAGCCTGATCACCACACCACCGCCGCTGCGCCGGCCAATCAAGACCCACCTGGCCGCCCTCGACGAGGAGGCGGTGCGCAGCGCAATCCGCCAGGAGCTCGACCGCGGCGGTCAGATCTTTTACGTGGTGCCGAGGGTGGAGGGTATCGAAGACGTGGCCTCCGGCCTGCGGCTAATGATCCCGGGCCTGCGGCTGCTGGTCGCCCACGGCCAGATGGCCGAAGGCGAGCTGGAGAGCGCCATGGTGGCCTTCAACGCCGGCGAAGCAGACCTGATGCTCTGCACCACGATCGTGGAGAGCGGCCTCGACATCCCCCGGGTGAACACGATCCTGATCGAGGACGCCCACAAGTTCGGCCTGGCCCAGCTTTATCAGCTGCGGGGCCGGGTGGGCCGCAGCGGTATCCAGGCCCATGCCTGGCTGTTTTATCCCGGCAATGCCTCCCTGAGCGAAGCGGCACGGCAACGGCTGCGGGCGATTCAGGAATTCGCCCAGCTGGGATCCGGCTACCAGCTGGCTATGCGCGATATGGAAATCCGTGGCGTCGGCAACCTGCTGGGGGTGGAGCAGAGCGGCCAGATGGAAACCATCGGCTTCGACCTTTATATGGAGATGCTGCAGGAGTCGCTGGCTGAAATCCAAGGCCAGGACATCCCAGTGGTGGAAGACACCCAGATCGACCTGCCTGTGACCGCCTTCATCCCAGGCGATTGGATCACGGAAAACGACGAGAAGATCGCCGCCTACCGGGCCGCCGCCGAGTGCGGCGGCAAGGAGGAGTTGCTGGAGTTGGCCACCGGCTGGGTGGATCGCTATGGCGCCATTCCGGCGCCGGTGATCTCGCTGTTGCAGCTGATGGAGCTGAAGCTGGTGGCCAAGCGCTGCGGCTTCTCCCGCATCAAGCCGGAAAAACCCAACATCGCCCTGGAAACCCCCATGGAGGAGCCCGCCTTCCGCCTACTGCGCCAAGGCCTGCCCCAGCACCTCCATGGCCGCCTGGTGTTTCAGCCCGGATCGGGCGCCACTGCCAAGGTGCTGGCCCGGGGCCTGGGGGTGCTGCCTGCTGAGAAGCAGCTCGAGGAGCTGATGGGCTGGCTCAACCAAATGGCGGAGCAGATCCCAGGCAGCGATGGCCTCACCGAAGCCCAGCGGCGCGAGCAGCTCAAGGCCCGCAATGAAGAGGTGCTGGCGGTGTAGGCGCCGCAAGCGAGCTGCTCTAAGGCCCAAGGCCCCTTAATCCGACCGGGTCCCGCAAAAATCCGTTACATTCATGAGAAGTTGTGTAACGGCGATCCATGGGCGAAGTGATCGGAGCAGGTTCGGGCTTAGGGGGCGGGTTCAGCCTCGTTTCTGGAGTGGTGAGCCTCCTGGCGATCGGCATGTATGCCCTGCTTCAACCGGGTCCCGGCAACAACAACGATGACGACGATTCCGGCCCAGGCGGTGGACTGATGCAGCCGGTCGCCTGACTTCACCTAGTTAGTCACTTGAAGTCAAGCGGATTTCAAGGCTTTTCAGGTTGTTCAGCAGCCCGGAGTTCGGCCTGATAGCCAGCTGGCACCACAACCAGAAAAAGCAGCCACCAAGCCAGCACCCCTATGACTACTGGCGCGGTGATCCACCAACGCTGAATTAGCAACCAGCTTCCTGCCACCACAACTGCACCGGTGAGCAAGATGCTCCAGGGCTGGCACCACCATGGCTTGATCTCCCAAATAGATGCAGGGTCGATCATTTGAGGTGGGGGCGAATCAAGCGGCACAGCCACCAAATTTCTATATGAATACGCCATTCTCGCCGCTTACTGCCCAGATGCGGCGTGAAACCTTGCTCTCCCACAACTCTGGCGATTGGCATGGCTGCTTCATTCGCTGTGATGGCCGTGGCCGGGAGCAGGAGCGCTTCAAAAGCCAGCTCTCAGTGCAAGACCAGGACGGCAAAGTAGTGGCGGCCTTGACCAATGTCTGCAGTGGCCAGGTGCGCTCAATGGATTTTGCTGAGCCTCCCGCAGAAATGCAAATCAGCCCAGAGGGGCACTGGAGCCTGGGCCCCGATCGCATCGGTGCCTGGCCCTGGGTGAGCGAGCTCTGCTTGGTGTGGGGAGAGCGCCGCCGCCGCGCCGTGATTCGCCATGGCAGCGAACGGCTCGAATCGCTGGTGGTTGTAAGCGAGGCGAGGCCAGGGATGGAGGAACCATTACCTCCCGCGCCGCTCCAGGCCCTAGCTAGCCCGGCCCCCACTAGCGCTGGCTTGATCTGGAGCCTGCCGGCAGCTTTAGGCGTAACCCTCCAAACGGCGGATCGCCGGCAGTCTGGGGTGCCAGAAGAAGTAGCCCTTTGCTGGCAGCCCGAACCGGGGATTCATCTGGAAATTCGCAGGCGCTACAGCGCCTATGGCGCGCTGGAGTCCTGAGGGGCCAAAGCCGCCGGCACATTGGCGCTGCGTGGGTTGTAGGCCTTCTCCACGCTATTTGCATTGCGAAGTCGTTTCACCAGCGTGGATTCCGCCACCCGGTATTGGCTGTCCTTCTTGGTGCCGAGATCCTCGAGCTTGAGGCGCTGGGCCTCGAGCTCAGTCATTTTTGCCGTCACATCAGGGTCGATGCCGTGCTTGTGGATGTCGCGGCCACTGGGGGTGAGGTATTTGGCGATGGTCACAGTCATCCCTGAGCCATCGGATAGCCCCCGCACCGACTGCACCAATCCCTTGCCGAAGGTTTTCTGGCCCACCAGCACCGCCCGGTTGTTGTCCTGCAGGGCGCCGGAGAGAATTTCACTGGCGCTAGCTGAACCCTCATTGACCAGCACCACCATGGGCTTGGTGGTGAGGGCACGGCCGTTTGCGCGCTTGACATCCCGGATGCCGTCACGGGTTTTGGTGGAAACGATCGTGCCTTCGTTTAGCCACTGGCGGGCAATCTCCACGCTTGCCATCAGCAGGCCGCCTGGGTTGCTGCGCAGATCGAGCACATAACCTTGGGCCCCCTTTTCTTCTAGGTCCTTCACCGCCTGGCGCATGTCCTTGGTGGCGGTGGCATTGAATTGCTTGAGGCGGATATAACCCACCTTGACGCCATCAGCACTGGTGTTGATCTGGTGGTCAACGGCATGGAGTTCGATGCTCTCCCGAGTAAGGGGCAACTCCAGGGTCTGAGCCTTGCGCTTGAGGGTGAGGGTCACCTTGGTGCCGGCCTGACCACGGATCAGCTTGACGGCATCCTCGGTGCTCATGCCCTTGGTCGACTTGCCGTCGATCGCCACAATCACATCCTTGGGCTGAACGCCAGCTCGCGAAGCGGGCGAACCTTCAATCGGTGAAACCACCACCAGATTTTTTGTTTCCTTATCCAGGCTCAGCTGGATTCCCACCCCGGAGAGTTCTCCGGAGGTGTCGATCTGCATCTCCTTGAATTCCCGTGGATCGAGAAAACGGGTGTAGGGGTCATCGAGGCTGCCGAGCATGCCCCGGATCGCTTCATAGGCCTCCTTAGAGCTGCCGTAACTCTTGGCGAGCACGTCACGCCGCAGGCTGCGCCATTGCTCTGGCTTGTACTTGCCGTTGATATCCAGATAGTCGCGGAAGACGATCTGCCAGGTCTGGTCGATTACTTCCTTGGGGCTGTCGCTGATGCGAGATGAGCCCCCGGGAGGGGTCACCACTTCCCTAGCCACCACCGCCGTGGCCGCACAAGCGCCTATGCCAGCCAGCACAAGCATGCTGGCGCGGGGGCTGGCCATCTGGAAGAGCCGTCAGGGCCCGGGAAACGTCTTATCAAGCTAGCGCCGTTATCCAACCCCAAACGGGGCGGGTTACCGGAAGTGAGCAGGCGCTCAGGGATCAACCCAGCGACCGTCCTCCTTGATCAGGGCGATCAGGGCTGCCACTCCCTCGGCCTCCGGCACCCGCCGGATCTCGTCGCGGCCCCGGTACAGAGAAATGGTGCCGGGGGTTTTACCCACATAGCCGTAGTCGGCGTCGGCCATTTCGCCCGGCCCATTAACGATGCAACCCATCACGGCGATATCGAGGCCAGTGAGATGGGCGGTGGCGTTGCGCACCTGATGCAGCACCTCCTCCAGGTTGAACAGGGTGCGGCCGCAACTGGGGCAGGCCACGTATTCCACCATCGTCTTGCGCAGCCCCAAGGATTGCAAGATCGAGTAGCAAACAGGAATTTCCTTCTCGGGGGCCTCAGTGAGTGACACCCGGATCGTGTCGCCTAGGCCCTCAGCCAGCAAGGGCGCAATGCCGGCGGTACTTTTAATTCGCCCGTAGTCGCCATCGCCTGCCTCGGTGACTCCCAAATGCAGGGGGTAGGGGAAGCCCTCCGCATCCATGCGGTCGGCCATCATTCGGTAGGCGGCCATCATCACCGGCGCCCGCGAAGCCTTCATTGACACCACGATGTTGTGGAAGTCGAGCCGGTCGCAGATGCGGATAAATTCCATGGCGCTCTCCACCATGCCCAGGGGCGTGTCGCCGTAGCTGAACAACATCCGCTCAGCCAGAGAGCCATGGTTGACACCGATGCGCAGGGCCTTGTCCTCCTGCTTGAGCAATTGAACCAACGGTTCAAATGTTTCAGCGATGCGCTCACCGATGGCAGATACCTCCTCGGGGCTGAATTCGGTGCGATTTGGGTCGGGCTTATCAAACACGAACAGACCCGGGTTGATCCGCACCTTGTCGACGTGCTGGGCAACCTCCAGGGCAATCTTCATGCCGTTGTGGTGCACGTCGGCCACTAATGGCACCGGCTGGTAGGTGTCTTCAAGCCGCTGGCGAATTTCTTTTACCGCATTGGCGTGGGCCAGGGAAGGCACCGTAAGTCGCACGATTTCGCAACCGACTTCGTGCAGCCTCCGGATGCCAGCGGTGGCACCCTCAATATCGAGGGTGTCCTCGTTGATCATCGACTGCACCGCCACCGGGTGATCGCTGCCGATCCAGATATCTCCCACCCGCACGCTGCGGGTCTGGCGCCGGTGAATCAAGGTGTCGTAGCGAGCCACGCTGTCGTAAGAAGCCGGGGTGCCGGTCATGGCTGGGTGAAGCGGGGGGCCGGGAAGGGCAAAGCCTGTCACAAAAGCCGCTCAAGCGACGAGGGTGTCAAACGGATTGAGCAGTTCAGCAAGGCGGGCGGGATTGGCCAGAAAAGGATCGGCGTACCTCCTGGAAGTCGGCTGCCGTGAGCGCGCGGGGCGAGCCCTGGGCCTGCGAGTTAAAGCGCAGCAGATAGGAGGGATGCAGAACCGGCATCAGGCGGCGGCCCCGCAAAATTTCTATCTCGCTGGCGCGCCACTGGCCCCGCAAGCTCGTGATGCCGCCCTTAATACCCAGCACCCCCTCCAGCGCCGTGGCCCCCAGCAGCAGGATCACGGCCGGATTCACTAAATCGATCTGATGATTTAGCCAGGGGCGGCAGGCGGCCATCTCCGCCGCCGTGGGCTTGCGGTTGCCGGGGGGGCGGCACTTCACCACGTTGGCCACGTAGGCATCTCGGTTGCTGTCGATGCCAGCGGCCGCCAGCAGCTGATCGAGCAGCTGGCCGGAGCGACCCACAAAAGGCAAGCCAGCGCTGTCTTCCTGAGCGCCTGGTCCCTCGCCGATCAGCATCAGCCGGGCGGCGGGATTGCCCCGACTCACCACCACCTGCTGCCTCTCCGCCACCAGATCACAGCGGCGACAGGCTGCGCAATCGAGCAGCAACTGCCCCAGGGGATCGGGCGCTGCAGGGGTAGATGTCGTCACGGCAAAACCATCAACGTGTAACTAGCTGGCCATTTCGTGCCCCTTTGAACCGTACGCGGCAAATCCGTAAGGCAGGATGCCAGTTAGTGCTGAAGCCGCGCGTCCTGATGCCGGACACAGGGATGAACGCCGCGCCCACCACCACTCCGGCCCTCTCTGCCCGGGCCCGGGCCCTCCAGCCCTCCCTCACCCTGGCCATTGCCGCCCGAGCCAAGGCCCTCAAGGCCGATGGTCAGGACATCTGCAGCCTCAGCGCCGGCGAGCCTGATTTCGACACCCCGGCCTTCATCCGCCAGGCCGCCACGGCTGCTCTGGAGGCAGGCCACACCCGCTACGGCCCGGCCGCCGGCGAGCCTGCCCTGCGCGATGCGATAGCCGCCAAGCTCAGCACTGAAAACGGCATACCCACCACCGCCCGGCAGGTGCTGGTCACCAACGGCGGCAAGCAGGCGCTCTACAACCTGTTCCAGGTGCTGCTCGAGCCGGGCGACGAGCTGCTGCTGCCGGCGCCCTACTGGCTCAGCTATCCAGAGATCGCCAAGCTGGCCGGCGCCACGGTGACCATGCTGCCCAGCTCAGCGGCCCAAGGCTTCCGCCTTGATCCGGCCCAACTGGAGGCAGCCATCACTCCAGCCAGCAAGTTGCTTGTGCTCAACAGCCCCGGCAATCCCACCGGCATGGTGCTGAGCCGGCCGGAGCTGGAGGCGATTGCCGCCGTGCTACGCCGCCATCCCCAGGTGGCCGTGGTGTGCGATGAGATTTACGAATTCCTGCTAGCCCCAGGCCACGCCCACCACAGCTTTGGAGCCGTGGCGCCAGACCTGGCCGATCGCGTCTTCACGGTGAATGGCTTCGCCAAGGGCTGGGCCATGACCGGCTGGCGCATCGGCTGGCTGGCCGGCCCCCAGCCAGTGGTGGCCGCCGCCAGCGCCCTGCAGAGCCAGAGCACCAGCAACGTTTGCAGCTTTGCCCAGTTCGGCGCCCTGGCTGCGATCGAAGCGCCCCGCGACTGCGTGCACGCCATGGCGGCCCAGTTCAACGAGCGCCGCAGCCTGCTCAGTGCGGGGCTGATGGCAATCGAAGGATCGAAACTGCTGCCGCCGGAGGGGGCGTTCTATGCCTTCCCCGATGTAAGCGGCTTCGGCCTCGATTCCATGACCCTGTGCAACCGCCTGCTCGATGAGGTGGGCCTAGCGGTGGTGCCTGGAGTTGCCTTCGGCGACGATCGCTGCATTCGTCTCTCCTGTGCCGCGTCACCTGCCACGATCGAGGATGGCCTCGAGCGGCTGCAGCGCTTCCTGGCCGCCCTCTGATTCCCACCCCGTCCCATGCCTACCCGAGAACGTTGGACCGCCGCTTTTGCGGGGCTTTGCCTGGCCCTGCTACCGGCGGTCCTCCCCCCACTCCCCCCAGTGCCCGCCTCCCTGCTGCCGGCGGCCGAAGCCCAGCAGGTGCTGCGCATCGGTGCCATCCCCGACCAGAACCCTGAAAAGCTGAATCGCCTTTACGGCCTGGTGGCCGATGAGCTCAGTCAGCAACTGGGTGTCAAGGTCAGCTATGTGCCCGTCACCGATTACGCAGCTGCTGTCAGTGCCTTCCGCACCGGCAGTCTTGATCTGGTCTGGTTTGGCGGGCTCACCGGTGTGCAGGCAAGCCTGCAGAAACCCGGTGCCCAGATGCTTGCCCAGCGAGACATCGATGCGCAGTTTTACACCGTGTTTATCGCCAATGCCCGCAGCGGCATCAAGCCGATCCAGAACCAGAAGGGGCTAGTGGCCCTTAAAGGCAAGCGCTTCACCTTTGGCTCGGAAAGCTCCACCTCCGGCCGGCTGATGCCCCAGTACTTCCTCGCACAGGCCGGCGTCAAGTTGGCTGATTTCGCAGGCGGAGCCCCCGGCTTCAGTGGCAGCCACGACGCCACCATCGCCCTGGTACAGAGCGGCACCTACGACGCTGGCGCCGTCAATGAGCAGGTGTGGAAGAGCAACCTGCGCAGCGGCAAGGCCAACCGCAGCAAGGTGGTTCAGATCTGGCGCACCCCCAGCTACCCCGACTACCTCTGGCTGGGCCAGCCCAACCTCGACCAGCGCTTCGGCAAGGGCTTCAGCGCCAAGCTGCGCCAGTCGATCATCAGCTGGCGACCCACTGACCCAGAGCAAAAGCAGATCTTGAGCCTGTTTGGTGCCCAGCAATTCACCACGGTGAAACCGGGCGAATACAAGCAGATCGAGCAGGTGGGGCGGCAAATCGGCAAGATCCGCTGACACAGGCCGGCGTTTGGGTCCAGCAGCATTCAGAATCAACTCTCTCCAGCGCCTCAGATCCGTGGTCTGGTTGATTGATTTGGTGTTGCTGCTGGCAGGCTTTGTGCTTTGGAGCCGCGCCAATAATGAAGGCGATGAGGCTTGGTCCCTGTTTCTGCGCAGCATCGCCTTTCTTGATCTGGCCTTCATCACCTTCGGCAACGGCCAACTGCTGATTGAAATTCCCGCCCTCGCCCTAGCCCTGGCCCTGCCCTCAGCGGCCAGCCTGGACCGGCGGCGCACCTGAAACGTCAATGAATCCCCGCGGCCCTGATCTGATTGAGGTGTCCCTAGTGGCTCTGATCCTGGCGCTGATCGTTTACCGCCTCACCCTGGTCTGAAGGGGGGCATGTCTGCACTGCTCAAACTTCAAGACATCACCGTCAAGGGCCGCAGCCAGCCTCGCCTTGATCGGGTGTCGCTTCAGGTTGATGCCGGTGAACGGATCGCCCTGCTGGGTCCCAGCGGAGCTGGCAAAAGCACCTTGCTTGCCGTGGCCAATGGCTTGCTGACACCGCAGCAGGGCAGGGTGTTTTGGCAGGGGGAGGCCCGGGCCCGCAGCGGACGGGCCCGGCGCAGGCAGCAAGCGCGGATCGGCACCCTCTGGCAAGACCTGCGCCTGATTGAGGAGCTCACCGTGCAGCAAAACCTCAACGCCGCCCGGCTAGCGGTCTGGGGCTGGCCGCGGGCCCTGCTCAACCTGCTGATGCCCCTAGAGACCAAGGCCTGCACAACGATGTTGCAGCGGCTTGATCTCGATCCAGCCCTGCTCAACCAGCCCGTCTCCGCCCTCTCCGGCGGCCAGCGCCAGCGGGTGGCCCTAGCTCGACTACTGCGACAGGAGCCCGAACTGCTACTAGCCGATGAACCCGTAGCCAGCCTTGATCCCCGCCTGGCCGGCGAGCTGTTAACCCTGCTGCTGGAGCTCGCCAACCCGCCTCGGGCCTTGCTGCTGAGCCTGCACCGTCCCGATTTGCTGGCTGGTTTCGATCGGGTGCTGGGGCTGCGGGCCGGGCGCCTTGTCTTCGACCAACCCATGGCCAGCCTTGAGCCAGGCCAGCTCGAGGAGCTTTACGCCGGGACCCCAGGGGCATGAGACCAGCGGCGCCGTTGTGGGTGTTGCTGCCCGCCCTAATCGTGCTGCCGCTGCTGGCGTTGCTGCCGGGAATCAGCCATGGCGGTGGCTGGGAGCTGGTGGGGCAATTTGCTGCCGCAGCCCTGCGGCCCTCCCTTGATCCCATAGTGCTGGGATCGGTGCTGGGCGGCCTAGCCGTAACAGCCGGCATGGCCCTATTGGGCTGGGCCGGCAGCCTGGTGCTGGGCTTGGTGCTGGGAATTGCTAGTTCAAGGGTGGTGTGGCGCACCTGCTACGGCAGCGCCGCTCCAGCTAGCTGGATACGCCGCCTACTAGCCCTACCGCGCTCGATTCACGAGCTGCTCTGGGGGCTGCTGTTGCTGCAGGTGGTCGGGCTGCAACCAGTGGTGGCGGTAGTGGCAATCGCCATTCCATTTGGAGCGCTAGTAGCCCGGGTGGTCAGCGACCTGCTGGATGCCCTGCCCACCGCAAGCCTGGAGGCCCTGCGCTGCGGCGGCAGCCCCGCCCCAACCGCCCTATTAACGGCCCTGGGGCCGCCCCTGCTGCCCCAAGTGATCAGCTACAGCGGCTACCGGCTCGAATGCGCCTTACGCAGCGCCACCCTGCTGGGGGTTTTTGGCCTGGGCGGGCTGGGCACCGAGCTGCGCCTCACCCTGCAATCGCTGGCCTTCAACGAGCTTTGGAGCGGCCTGTGGCTGCTACTGGCGGTGATGCTGCTGCTGGAGGCCCTGATGGGCTGGCTGCGGCGTCGCTGGGCCATGCCGGCACGGCTGGGGCTGAGCCAGCGGGGGGTGGGCAGCCAGGGCCAGGAGATGGTGGCTGTGGCAATGGCCATGCTGCCCGTGCTGGTGCTGGTGGCATGGCGCCTGGAGGTGCAGCCCGCCACCCTGTTGCAGTGGCAAGGCCTGCCACCGCTGGGCGCCGCCGACTGGGGAGCCGTGGCCGCCCTGCCCTGGCCGAGACTGATAGGCAACACCCTGGTGCTCACCCTGGTGGCAGCGGCCCTAGCTGTGGGGCTGGCGCCGCTGCTACTGCTGCTTGCGACGCCCTGGCCGGCGGCGGGCGCACTAGTGCGGGGGCTTTGGGCCCTGGGCCGGCTATGGCCGCCACCGCTAACGGCGCTGTTGCTGCTGTTTGTGCTCCAGCCCGGGGTGCTTACAGGTGCCCTTGCCCTGGGCTTCCACAACCTGGGCATTCTCGGACGCCTGCTACTAGAAGCCGCCGAAACCAGTGGCGGCAACCAGGAGCAGGCCCTGCTGGCCGCAGGGGTGGGTCCGCGCTTGGCCCTGCTCTACGGCCGCTTCAGCGGCCTGGCCCGTCCCTACTTGGCCTATGGCGCCTACCGGGCTGATGTGATTTTGCGCGAATCGGTGGTAGTTGGGCTGGTTGGGGCCACGGGCCTGGGCAGCCAGCTGCTGGAAGCCCTGAGTTCGTTTGCCGGCGACCAACTGCTGGCCCTTGTGCTGGCCTATGCGCTGCTGACCTTGCTGGGGGAAGATCTCAGCGACCGCGCACGCCAGTGGCTGCTGGAGACCCCCCATGGTGATGGCCATCCCCAGGAAGCTGGTGGCACTTGGCGATAGCGGCGTTTTTGGCTGGGGTGATCCCCTTGAGGGTGGCTGGTGCGAGCGGCTACGGCGCCACTGGATGGAACTGCCGGGCGGCCCGGTGCTCTACAACCTCGGCGTGCGTGGCGATGGCCTGGAGCGACTGGCGGCTCGCCTCAGCGCTGAGGTTGGCTGCCGCGGTGAGCTACGACGCCAGCTGCCCCAGGGGATCCTGCTCGGTATAGGCCTCAACGACACCGCCCGGGTGGGGCGGCCTGATGGGCGACCCCAACTGGATGCCGAAGGCTTTTTGTTTGGCTTGCTGCAGCTGCTGCACAAGGCCAAGGAGATCGCTGCGGTGCATGTGATCGGCCTCACCCCGGTGGAGGAGAGCGCCATGCCCTATGCAGGGGCGCTCTGGTATTCCCTGGCAGACATCCGTCGCTACGAGGCCCTGCTGGAAGAGGCCTGCCTGGAGGCGAATGTGCCGTTCCTGCCTCTACTGGAGGGGCTGCTGGCCGATTCCGACTGGCCCCTATGGCTGAGCAACGACGGCCTGCACCTCAACAGTGAGGGGCATCGCCGGGTATTTGAGCGGGTGCGCTCCTGGCCGGCCCTTCTGGACTGGGCCGATCTGCAGCTGCGCCAGGAGCCCACCCCCTTGGGCTACTAAGCAGCAATTACATATCACCCATTCGGGTAAGAGCGCTTCACCGCCCTGGGGGAGCCAGCCCCATGGGCACCGCGGCGAAGGTAATAACACCGACGCCTCCACCCCATGGCCCGCTCCTGCCCAGCATCTGCCCACTCGAAAACATCTGCCCGCCAGCGCCGCAGCGGCCAAGCCGATCCAGCCCAGGCCGAGCTGGGCCCCTCCCAGCTGCACACCCGCAACCGCAGCTGGCTTGAGGCCATGGCCGCCAGCCCGGACGCCGCAACCAAGCTCTGGTGGCGCAACGCCCTGGTGGAGCACAACCTCGCCTTAGTGCGCATGGTGGCCCAGCGCCAGAGCCAGCGCACGGGTCAACCTTTCGATGAGCTGGTGTCTGCAGGCTGCCTGGGGCTAATCCGGGCCGTGGAGGCCTTCGACCTGCGCCAAACCTGCAATCTCAGCAGCTATGCGGTGCCCTTCATCCGCGGCGCCATGCTTCACGACGTCCGCGACCACGGCCAGCCACTGCACACCCCCCGGCGGCTGCGGGAGCTACAGCAACGGGCCCGGCGGCGGCAGGAGCAGCGCCGCAGCCAGGGCCTTGCGCCGCTTGCCGCCGCAGATCTGGCCTTAGAGCTCGGTTGCAACACCGCCCAACTTGAGGAGGCCAGCGCAGTGCAGCGGGCCCTGCAGGTGCGCAGTCTCGATGCCCCGCTCAGCGGCGAAGGCGAGCAGGAGGGAACCCTGCTCGACCAGCTGGCAGCTGGGTCAACAGGCGCAACCAGCGCAGGCGACGATCCGAGCAACGATCCGAGCGAAGATCTGACGGCTGGCGAAAGGGCTTTAGAGGCCCACTGGTTGCAGGCTCAGCTAAGCCGGCTGGGCGGCATCGAGCAGCGGTTGCTGCTGGGTCACTGGATCGAGGGTCTGGGCTGGTGCGAGCTGGCCCTTGAGCACAAGCTCAGCAGCCGCCAAGCCCGGCAGCGTGGCGAGGCTTTGCTGGCCTGTCTTCAGGTGAACGCCATCGCCAGCAGCGCCGCGATCGCCGTCTGAAGCCCGTTCACCAGCTCGTTGCTGAGCCAGCACCAACGCTGTTGGAAGCTGGCTCCGATCAGGCTTTCGATCAAGGTGGCCCCCAGTCCCACCAGGGTCACAAGCAGCCAGGCGCCGCTGCCAGCCAGCAGCCCCAGGGCCAGCATCAGGGCCGCCATTAGCGCACTGCCCGCCAGGCTGGCGGCTGTGCCCTCCAAGCTGATCGCCCCTTCCGTGCCGGGGGGCACCGGACGCAAGGTGGTGATCAGCAGCGTGTGGCGCCCCCAGCGCTTGCCGATTTCACTGCCGAATGTGTCGGCCAACTTGGCGGCGAAGCTGGCAGCAAAACCAACCAGCAGCAGCGGCGCCGCTGCCGGCGCCAGGGCGGCGGCGCCAGCCAGTAGGGCACCAGTAGCGGCCGAACCCCAAACGTTCTCCGGCCCTCGCAACCCGCCCCGCGCCTCCGCCAATCCCCGCGCCTGCTTGGTGCGAAAGCCCAGGCGCGTCACCAGGGAGCCCAGAGCCAGATAGATCACCACCGCCAGCCAGCCCCGCAGGCCGAGGCAACCCCACAGCAAGCTGCCGAGGATGCCGGCATGCACCCAGCCAGCGCGGGTGAGCAGGGGCAGGCGCTGGGCAAGGAAGATCAGCACCCCATTGAGGGCCAGGGCCAGGAGCCAGTGGCTCCAGGTCTGGGGGGCGACGAGTGCGGCGGCAGACATCAGCACAGGGCAGCAGCGGCGCCAACAAAGTGTGTTGCACAGCGTGGCAGCAGCGTCAGAGGGCAGCGCAGCAACGGATAATCCCCATTACGACGCTGCTGCCGTGATGGTGTTCAACCGCAAGGCCTCCTTCTTCTTAGATCTGGGCAGCGAAGGGGCCACACCAGCGCAGGTGGCGATCGCCGAGGCCAAGCCCGATCCCAGCGAACCGGAAGCCAGCCAAGCGGCAACTTTCCAAATAGGAATTGGCTCGTCCACTCCAGCTGCTGCTGAAGCAACGCCAGCGAGCCCAGCTCCAGCAGGCACGGCACTCACCACTGCTGAAGCGATCGCTGCCGAATTGCGGGCCGCCCAGGAGGCCCTGCCCCCACCCAGCAACGTCACCTTCGCCCCCGACTGCCTCAACCCCGCCAATGCCCTGCCCAGCCGCCGCCGCCTAGCCGGCGCAAACCTGGCTGTTTATAAGGCGATGGCCTCTGGCATGTTCCGCAACTAACTCAGCTGGGCGCGCCAATCTGCTGGGCACGCCAGTGGCTGAGCAGCCCTGCTGCCGACACGGCAGCGGTGCTGCAACGCAAGATCGTGCTGCCCAAGCTCACGGCTTGCCAGCCGTGGGCCAGCGCCAAGGCTTCCTCCCCTGGAGTCCAGCCCCCTTCCGGGCCAATCGCCACAGTGAGCGGCTCGCTGGCCCCAGGCGGGTCTCCTAAGCACTCCAGCGCCTGGGCTAACAGGGCCAGGCCCGGCTGTCTGGCGGTGCAAAGCAGCCCCCGGCCTGAACCACCGGGCGGCCGGGCCCCCAGCAGCTCGGCGGCTGGCCGCAGCGATTCCAGCTGGGGTTGCCACAGGCGCTCACACTGCTCCACCGCCTCCCGCAGGATCGCCTCTGCTCGCTCCGGCTTCAGGGAGTCGGCAGCAACACTGCGCTGGGCCTTTAGAGGGGTGAACCGATCCACACCAAGTTCACAGGCCATGCGCAACAACACGTCGGCATCGCGCTTTGGCAGGGCCACCGCCAGCTGCAGTGGCGGCGCCGGTGAAGGATCAAACGCCAGGGGGGAGCTGGGGGGCTGCTCCAGCAGAGCCTGATCGGCAGGACCCAACAGGGCAGTCCAGAGACTGCCTGCCCCATCCACCACCGCAAAGCGATCACCGGGGCGCAAGCGCAGCACCCGGGTGAGGTAGTGGAGCTCCTGACGATCCAGCTCCAGCTCAGCGCCAGCAGAGGGGCCGGCGGGCAAGCGACCGGGGGTAATTAGCAGACGGCGAAGATCGCGAGTCACCCTGCTTCCTAGTCGCGGGACTGGGGGTCTGCGTAATCTTCGCCAGCTTCACCATCGTCTTCGTCGTCTTCATCGTTGTCGTCTTCGTCGTTGTCTTCATCCTCAAGCTCATCGAGGCCAGGGAACAGGGCATCGGGTTGTTCCTCGATCGGCCAGTCGTCGTTGAGGCCACCAATCAGCAACTCCTCAATTTCGAGCACGTCGTTGTTGAGCTGGCCCAGGGCATTGATCAACACGTCGAGGGCGAAGGCATCACTGGTGCCGAGATCCACCCAGCAGCGCGCCCACTCCTCCTGGTATTCCATAGGGCCCATGTTGTGCATCAGGGCTGGCAGGGCGCCGGCAGCAGCTTCGTGGCTGTAGGCCATCCAGCCCAGCTCCGCGCCCTCCTCGTGGGCCTGGAGGTTTTCGGCGTTGAAGCCCCCCAACTTGCCCAGGTAAAACCAACTATCGAAGGCGGTTTCCAAGTAGCCGCGCTCACCCGAACCCAACGGGTGGGGGAAACGCATCCAGATCCAGCAGTTGAAGGGATTGAATTCGCGGAAACGCACCTCCATGGCGGATTGGCTGCAACAGAGAACTGGCTCAATCAAACACGCCCGCCGGCATGCTGGGGGGATGCTTGAGCTCCGCAACGTCAGCTACCAACCGGCCACGGCGGTGGCACCGGTGCTCTGCGGCGTCAGCCTCAGCCTGGCCGTGGGCCGCGCTTCCCTGGTGGCCGGCCGCAGTGGCAGTGGCAAAACCACCCTGCTGGAGGTGATCAGCGGCTTGGCCGAGCCCTCTAGCGGCCAGGTGCTGTGGGAAGGCGAGCGGCTCAATGGTCGCCAGCTTCGCTGGCTATGCGGCCTGGTGTTTCAGTTTCCGGAGCGCCATTTCCTCGGCCTCAGCGTGGGACAGGAGCTGAAGCTCGGTCACCGCCGGCTCACAGCAGAAGAGGCCCAGGCAGCCCTGCAGCTGGTGGGTATGGAGGGGTTGTCATTGCAGCAGGCGCCGGAGCAGCTCAGCGGCGGCCAGCAAAGGCGCCTGGCCCTGGCAGTGCAGCTGCTGCGCAACCCCCGGGTGCTGCTGCTGGATGAACCCACCGCAGGCCTCGACTGGGCCGTTCGTGGCGAAATCCTGGAGCTGTTAGCGGTCCTTTCCCAAGAGCGGGCCGTGCTGGTGGTCACCCACGAGCCGGAGCTATTTGGCGGCGTGATCGATGGCGGCTGGCGGCTGGCGCGGGGCCAGCTGGAACCCCTCAGCGCGCTGCCTACGATGGCCCCAACGATTGCCACACCCCAGGGAAACCAGCCTTGAGCGACCAACTTCTCCGGGCCACGGCCGCCGGCGGCGGCATCCGCATGGTGGCGGTCAGCACCACCCAGGCCAGCCGCACCGCCAGGGAGCGCCACCAGCTCTCTTTTCTCGCCAGTGCCCTGCTGGGCCGGGCCATGACGGCTGGGCTGCTGCTGGCCAGCTCGATGAAGGTGGCCCATGGCCGCGTCAACCTGCGCATTGCCTCCGATGGCCCCCTGAAGGGCCTGATGGTGGATGCGGGCCGCAACGGCACGGTGCGCGGCCATGTGGGCTATCCGGGCTTGGAGCTGGAGCTGCTGAAAGATCCAGAAGGCCTGGCCCACTTTGACTTCAAAACCGCCTGCGGCACCGGCTATCTGCACGTGGTGCGAGATCTGGGTGAAGGCGAGCCCTTCAGCTCAACGGTGGAGCTGGTGAGCGGCGGCATCGGCGAAGACCTGGCCTCCTATCTGCTGCACTCCGAGCAGACCCCTTCAGCGGTATTCGTGGGCGAGCAGCTCGACAACAGTGGTGTGGTTTGCAGTGGCGGCGTGCTTGTGCAGGTGATGCCAAAGGCCGCCCGCGAACCAGCCCTAGTGGCCCTTCTCGAGGAGCGCTGCCGCGAGGTGAAACACTTCAGCCAACGACTGGCCGAGTGCGAAGGCCAGCTACACAACCTGCTCGAAGATATCTTCCCAGACCTCGATCCCCAGCCCCTGGAAGATGCTGAGGGCTGTACGCCGGTGCGGTTCCACTGCCCCTGCAGCCGGGAGCGCAGCGTCAGCGCCCTGAAACTGCTTGGCCACGCTGAGCTGAATTCAATTTTAGTGGAAGACGGCCATGCCGAACTTACCTGCCACTTCTGTAATGAGATCTACACGGTTGGGGCAGCAGAGCTTAGCGAGCTAATCGCAGAGTTTGGCTCTTCTCTATAGATAACAAGCCCTGGCCTGTTCCAGCATTTAATATATTAGCTGGTTAAGTGATTAACCAAATCAACCAATAAGCAGGGCGCCAAGCAACAACAGCAGCAGAGCCGGCAGGCTTTGCACCTGGGTAAGGCTCAATGGCAACCCCAGCGGCAAGGTGCTGGAGAGAGCACCGGCCAAAATCGCGCCCACCAGCAATCCGGCGCAGAGAAGGGCGAAGCCCCAGCCCACCGCAGCCAAGAAGCGGCGGTTACGCCACTGCAGGTTGATAACTGCCATTGCGGTAGCAAAGGCAAGCACCAGATCCGGGGGGAAGCCTGGAGCAAGCAGCAGTAGGAGCAGTAAAGCCCCAGATGTAGCCAAGGGAAACCAGAGCTCCCGACCAGTGGCTAGAGCCAAGCCAGGAAGCCTGAGCTGGGGAGCGGAAACCCTGGGCAACTGCAGCTGAGGCAGGGCCGGCACTGCCAGCTTGGGCGGCGGCGGCGCCAGTTGCTCCCGCTGGGAGGCGGACTTAGCAGCACTACTGACGCGACCCTGCTGACGCTCTTTGAGTCGCTCCATCAAGACAGCGTCGTAGGCAGCCTCAATCCGCGAGCGCGCCATGGTGTCGTCACCCACCTCGTCGAGCCGGGCCAATTTGGCCGCCTGCACCTCGTCGAAGCCAGCATCAGCAGGCACGCCCAGCAGCTCGTAAGGGCCAGAGGGGTCGGCTGCAGGTGATGGCTGGTCGGAGCGTTGGGTCATGACAAGCCGCGGAACGGCACAGAGGGGATCACAAATCGTTCCCTGGAATCAGGGTATCGAGGCGTGACTAAAACAGGGGCTCACAGGAGAGAAATCCAGACTCGAGTTGCAGTCGGAGGCGGAAGCTCTCTGCTTCCTCAGCCCCGAGTCGCTTGCGGTGTTTGAGCAGGGGAAGCTGGGGTGGCAAGTGGCTACCTTCCCGCATCTCAACCGTGGTCGCACCAATAGGTCCCTGGGCGGGCAGGAAACTCACGTAATCGCAGCCCCCGTCTGGGCGGGGACGCACCAGCCAAAGAGGCTTGGGCATCACTGTGATGGTTCGTTACTTAACAGTCTGGCGCGCCAGCCGCCCCGCCGTGAGGGTTCCCCCGCCGGGACCGTTCCCCCTGTCTGGACCATTGCTTGTAGTTGCCACAAAAGTCGAAGCAGTGCGGTGAAGACCCTGACAAGGGGACAGCGCTCAATTCTCATAAACCACAGGAAACCAGCGCCTCAAAGCCTGCGAGACGTAAACCAGGCCCACCAAAACAGGTACCTCGATCAGGGGGCCAACGACCCCGGCCAGAGCCTGCTGGGAGGTGACACCCCAAACGCTGATACTGACGGCAATTGCCAGCTCAAAGTTGTTGCCAGCAGCAGTGAAGGCGAGCGACGAGGTGCGGCGATAGTCGAGGCCACTACAGCGGCCGATTACAAAGGCCAGGCTCCACATCAGAACGAAATAAATGAACAGTGGAATGGCTATCCACAACACCTGAAGCGGATCAGATGTAATGGCCTGACCCTGCAAGGCGAACATCACCACAATCGTGAACAGCAGGCCATAAAGGGCCCAGGGAGCGAGCCGTGGCAAAAAGGTTTTTTCATACCAGCGCACACCCTTAGTTCGCACGCCAATGCGTCGGGTGAGAAAGCCAGCAAGCAAAGGAACTCCCAAAAAGATCATCACCGCCTTGGCGATCTCCCAAAGCGAAAAATTCACCGTCTCACTATTAAGACCAAGCCAGTTAGGCAGGATCTGAAGATAAAAGCTGCCAAGCAGGGCGTAAGCGAGCACCTGAATAACGGAATTAATGGCCACAAGCAAAGCAGCCGCTTCCCGATCGCCCCCAGCCAGATCAATCCAGATCAACACCATCGCAATGCATGGGGCAATGCCGATCAGGATCAAACCGGTGCGAAATTCGGGCTGATCAGGTAAAAACAACCAAGCCAGGCAGAACATCAGCAAGGGTCCCAAACCCCAAACCAAGCCAAGCGCCAGTCCCAGCAGCTTGCGGTCGCTGGCCACCCGCGCGAGTTCCCCATAGCGAACCTTGGCCAGCACCGGATACAGCATCATCAATAGACCCAGCGCAATCGGTAGGGAGGTGTGGCCTACCTGCACGGTGCCAAGCAGCGACTGAAGACCAGGCAATAGGCGACCAAGCAACAGACCGCTCGCCATTGCCAAAAGGATCCACAACGGCAAAAGCCGATCAAGCAAAGAAAGTCGAGCCAAAACAGGCTCTTGAGCAGGGGAGGTCATCGGCAAGAGGGGGCAGGAGTTGAGCATTTGGCAGCCAAATCCCCTAGCCAGCAGCGCAACTGCTCAATCGCATCGGTGCGCAGGCTGTAGTACACCCAGCGGCCCTCATCTCGGGCCTCAATCAAACCAGCCTCTCGCAATACCTTGAGATGGAAAGAGAGCTTGGATTGGGCCAGGCCCAGCTCACTGGTGAGCTCACAAACACAGCGCTCACCAACCCCCAAGGCTTCAAGCACCTGGAGCCTGAGGGGATCTGCCATGGCCTTAAGCAGGGCCCGAGCCTTGGTGGGATCAAGCGCCACAGGGTGACCTATAACACTCATACACCAACTTTAGTTGATCAATCAACTCATATTGATTTAGGGTCTAGCAACCCATACCGCCATTGTCGGCTCTGCGCCATGAAAATCGGCATCAACGGCTTTGGCCGCATCGGCCGCCTGGTGTTTAGGGCCCTGTGGGGCCGTCCCGGCATTGAGCTTGTCCACGTCAACGATTGCGGCGGTGATGCTCAAACCGCCGCCCACCTGCTCGCCTTTGACTCCGTTCATGGCCGCTGGCAACAGGCGGTGCAAGGCAATACGCGCGGCTTCTTCGTGGGTAGCCAGGCGGTGAGCTACACCCGCCACAGCGATCCCACCACCGTGCCCTGGAAGGAAGCTGGCGTGGAGATGGTGCTGGAGTGCAGCGGCAAGTTCAAAACACCGGAAACACTCCAGCCCTACTTCGACCAGGTGGGCCTCAAGCGCGTGGTGGTGGCCTGCCCAGTGAAGGGTGAGATCGCCGGGGCCGAGGCCCTCAACGTTGTATTCGGCATCAATCACCAGCTCTACGACCCTGAGCAGCACCGCCTGCTCACGGCCGCCTCCTGCACCACCAACTGCCTGGCACCGGTCGTGAAGGTGGTTCACGAGGGCTTTGGCATCAAGCACGGCTCGATCACCACCCTTCACGACGTCACCAACACCCAGGTAGTGGTGGATGGCTTTAAAAGTGACCTGCGCAGGGCCCGCTCCTGCATGCAGAGCCTGATCCCCACCACCACGGGATCAGCCAAGGCGATTGGAATGATCTTTCCAGAGCTGCAAGGAAAACTAAACGGCCATGCCGTGCGGGTACCGCTGCTAAATGCCTCGCTCACCGATGCGGTATTTGAACTAAAGCGCGAGGTGACAGTGGAGGAGATAAACAGCGCCTTTGAAGTCGCTGCCAACGGAACACTGCGAGGCATTCTTGGCTACGAAACCAGGCCGCTGGTCTCAGTTGATTATGTAAATGATGATCGCAGCGCCATCGTTGATGCCGCCTCGACCATGGTCGTTAATGGCACCCAGCTCAAGGTCTACGCCTGGTATGACAACGAGTGGGGCTACAGCTCTCGCATGGCCGATCTGGTGAGCCATGTGGCCCTGATCGACGAGCGCTGAGCCAGAGCCATGAGCCGCGCCCTTTCAGCCCTGCAGCAATACATGATCGTGACGGCCAATTACTGGGCCTTCACCCTCACCGATGGCGCACTGCGCATGCTCGTGGTGTTCCACTTCCACGAGCTTGGCTACAGCACCCTTGAGATAGCCTTTCTGTTTCTTTTTTATGAGTTTTTTGGCATCATTACCAACCTCTATGGCGGCTGGCTGGGAGCTCGCTTTGGTCTGCGGCTAACCCTCTGGAGCGGCACCTTAATGCAGGTGGCAGCACTGCTGATGCTGATCCCAGTGGCTGAAGACTGGCCCAAATGGTGGAGCGTGGCCTATGTGATGGTGGCCCAGGCGATCAGCGGCATAGCCAAAGATCTCAACAAAATGAGTGCCAAGAGCGCCATTAAAACCGTGGTGCCTGAAACTCCGGAAGACCACAGCAAGGGAGAGGGTCAGCTTTTTAAGTGGGTAGCGATTCTCACCGGCTCCAAAAATGCCCTCAAGGGTGTGGGCTTCTTTCTTGGCGGAGTGCTGCTCACCACAATCGGCTTCAACCTCGCGGTGGCAGCGATGGCGGCCGGATTGTTTTTGGCTTTCCTGGTGACCCTGGTGCTGCCAGCAGAAATCGGCAAGATGAAACAGAAGCCGGGCTTCACAGCGCTGTTTTCCAAGAGCCGCGGCATCAACGTGTTGTCGCTGGCACGCTTCTTCCTATTTGGTGCTCGCGACGTTTGGTTTGTGGTGGCCCTACCCGTTTTTCTGCAGAGCGCCCTGGGGTGGCGCTCCTGGGAAGTAGGCGGCTTCATGGGCCTGTGGGTGATCGGCTACGGAATCGTGCAGGGGTCGGCACCGGCCCTGCGCAGGGCCTGGGGCCAGAGCGCACCTCCAGGAGTAGCAGCAGTGCAGTTTTGGAGTGCGGTCCTCACCGCTATACCAGCTCTGATTGCAATTGCGTTGTGGCGGGAGGTTGGCCAGCCTGGGGTAGCAGTAGTGGGGGGATTAGCCGTATTTGGCGTGGTGTTTGCGATGAATTCATCAATCCACAGCTACATGGTGCTGGCTTACACCGACACTGAATCCGTGAGCCTAAATGTGGGCTTCTATTACATGGCAAACGCAGCAGGCCGCCTACTCGGCACCGTGCTTTCTGGAACCCTATTTATGCTGGGAGGTCTTCAGGCTTGCCTGTGGAGCTCGGCCATAATGGTTGCCCTAGCTGCCTTAGTGAGCACTCGCCTGCCAACGCCGCCGCGGCAACTTATAGAAACCAGCTAATTCTGAAGGCTACCGAGCTGAGTTAATGATTTTTCGCCAAAAGCCAGCGGATTAGCCACGCTCCTTTTTTTCGGCACAAATACCAAACCAGGGCTAACAATTTGGAGACAAGGATGCAACTCTTATATTCAGAAGAATAAATACAGCACTTGCTCTCTGCGCGGCAGCAGAAGATGATCAGGACATATGTAGTCGCAATTTAGATTCATTATCCCTTATTGGACATATTGTGGCAAGGACAGCAGCGAAACGGGAGTTGGCCAACGAAGCACCAAGGTATAATTCAGCCAACAGAGTACGCATCGATTGCAATTGATACTTAGGCTGGTCTTAAGCGATAGCCAGTCAAGTGATAGGGAAAGAAAAATCCCGTTGGCAGAACTTTTGACTCCTGCGCTGACAGGGAATTAATCCGGCCGTGGATGCCATTCGCACGCCGATCGCAGCCCATTAAAAAGGGGGCTCGTTGAGCCCCCTTGCTAAATGGATCACAAGATCCAGACGATCACTCCTTAATCCGTGCCACAGCCTTCTGAGCTGCAACCTGAATCGAGTCACGCAGGGGCACGTAGCCGAGGTCGTCGGCAATGGCCTGGGCCTTGTCACTCAGGATGAAGGTCGCCATTTCACGAAGGGACTCTGCCTTGGCACCATTTCCCTTGGCGTAGAAGAGAAGATAGGTGAGAGTAGCTATCGGATAAGCACCCTTGGCGGCTGGGTTGGGGTTGCCACCAGCCAGGTTCTTATCGAGCTTGATGTCAGCCAGAGCCTTGGCGCCGGCGGCGGCAGTGGGAAGCATGAATTCACCCGCCTTGTTCTGTACGGCAGCGGCCTTCAACTTGCCCTTCACAAAGGCCTGGTTCAGGTAACCAATCGAGCCTTCAGTGGTGTTCATAGTACCGGCAACACCGTCGTTACCCTTGCCACCCACACCCACTTTCCAGTTCACGGACTTGCCGTTACCGAGAGTCCATTCTTTCGAGAATGACTGCAGTGATTCGGTGAAAGCCGCAGTGGTGCCAGAGCCGTCGGAACGGTGCACCACGGTGATCTTGCCATCAGCGCATCCGAGCTGCTTCCAGTTGTTGATAGACCCCATGAAGATCGAAACAACCTGCTTCTGGGTGAGCTTAGGAGAGCAGCCAGACTTGTTGTAGGCAACCGCGATTGAGCCACCCACGGTGGGGATCTGAACCACACCGCGTGACACGCTCTTGATATCCTTTTCGCTGATCGGGTCATCACTGGCACCGAAAGCAACGGTTTCGTTGATGAATGCCTTGCGGCCACCACCAGAGCCAATGCCCTGATAATTCACTTTAGGGCCACCCGATTTGGCCAGCATGGAAAACCAGCGGGCATAAATCGCATCAGGGAAGGTTGCACCGGCACCAGCCAAGCGCACGGCAGCCTGGGAAGCTGCTCCACCGATGAGCCCAGCAAAAACCAGGGTAGTAAAAGATCGCTTCAGGAAAGTCATTAAGTAGAAGACAGTTCCAAAAAAATAATAGCAACCCACCTCCTTAGCCAACGTTATGAGGCCATTAAGAGGCGGCAAAGCAATGGGTGATGATCGCCCTCAATAGGCAAACGCCAACTACAAAAAAGCCTCCCCGAAATGGGGAGGCTTTGGAAGTGTGTGATGGGCAGCCGAGGACTGCGTGAGGAGTAGTTACGATTTGGAAATTAGAACCGGAAAGTCGTCTGAATGACACCGCCGTAGGTGCCATTACCACCGTTTTGGCGGTAATCAGTCGCCCAGAAGATTGCCGGAGTAACCGAAATCTTGTCTGTGACCTGATACTTGTAGTACACCTCCCAGAGCCAGCTTTCGCTGTCGATACCAGCGACTCCATCTTTATTGAAGGGAGCTTGGCCCACGGCAAAACCGGCGTTGTTGCCTTTTAGGAAGACATCCTTCCACTGGAAACCTGCCATCCAAGACTGGGAGTCTTCATAGCCACCGCCACCGGCGTTGAAACCGTAGCCGAGGCTGATCGAAGGAGCCCAAGCAGTATTCATCGGCTCCCAGAAAGCAGCAAAAGAAATGCTGTTGGAGCTAGCACCACGAGGCAGGGCGGCAAGTGCAAAGTTAGGATCCCTCATCCGAGAACCCTGTGTGCCATAGCGATAGCCCACGGCAGCACCCCAGTTCTGGCCTTTGACACCCAATTGACTCAGGACATTGAGGGCGCCATCAAAGTCGAAGGCACCGATAGCAGAAGAATCTGCGAATCCACTATCCGAAATGTAGTTTGCATCAAATGTGACATAAGGCTTACCTTTCTCTACTTTCTGCTTCCAATTAAAGCCGAAGCCTGCACCAGTCGCCTTGTTGTAGGTGCCTGATGCCCCAGCCAGGCCGAAGAAGTCAAGAATGTCTGACTTGTAGGCGCTAGGAATAAAGGCGAGAATCTCGGTGTTACGGACTAGTGCGCCAGCCGTGAGCTTGATCTCGTCACCAACAGGGAAGGTGTAGAAAAGGCGATCAACCCAGATGTTGCTGCTGGTACCTGTGCCCTGCGACTGTTCAGCCTTGTCCAACTTGAATATCTGACCGCTACTTCCGAAGGGGAGAGAGCTGAAGTTACCGCTGCGCAGGCGAGTACGTAGTAGATCTTTACCAGTATAGCTTGTATCGAAGCTCAGGCGAAGGTCGTAGTTGAAAGCAGTCTTATTAGGACGGTCGCTTAATACAGCGGCCTTGGCAGCTGAACCCCCAACACAGTTAGCTGTACCGAAATTGCAGGCCTCAATAGCCGTACGGGCAGCGTTGAGTTTGGTACCACGAACCGCAGAAACTGCTGGAGTAACTACGGTCTTGGGAACATTGCTATCAAGACTCGGCATGCCGCCAATGATGAAGCTAGTCTCTCCACGCAGCTTGGTGGTGGTGGAGAACTGCTGGGCCTGCAGCTGGCCCACCTTCGACTCGAGGCCGTCCACCCGGGAGGTGAGCACGGTGAGCTCGGAGTCAAACTCGTTGAGCAGCTTTTGGAGCTCGTCGGTCACCTCGGTGATGCGGTCGAGGCAAGCGTTCAGCAAGGCGGCCGCTTCGTAGCGGGTCATGGCGTTACCGCCCTTAAACTTGCCGTTGGGGTAGCCGGCCACACAGCCGTACTTCTCCACCAAGTTGCTGAGTGCCTGATAGGCCCAGTCGGTGGGCAGCACATCAGAGAATTGATTGACGCTGGTCACCTGGTTTTTCGATTCCCAGGCGCGGAAGCGATCAACGTCTTGCTGCTGCATGTAGTCGTTGATGGCGGCCGAGCCGTTCAACGAGGCCACTTCTTGGGCAGGAGCGGCTAGGGGTGCTGAAATGCTGGCGCCGGCAAGAGCCAGCAGCAGCTTTTTGGAAAGAATCATCGGGTCCTCACACCGATAGGGGTGACTTCACAAAGGAAGACTCAGGCAACCTATCGAGGGCGCTTGGCAACTACGAGCAAGCGGACTACATGCGTTGGGTGTTCCAGGACACAGCACATGCGGCAAGTCTGATGCTGAAGTGCTGCAGCGAGTAAGTGCCAGCTTTTCAACCCTTAGACGAAGCTGCGACAGCCCGCCATAACCTCCCCTTCAGTAAACACCAGGGGCGCCACAGCCGCGGTCGCGGCAGCAACGCCCGCCAGAGAGATTGCCGCCGCCTGCTCGGCAGCACATCGCAGACCAGCTCGCGCCACTGCTCCCAGCAATGGCGTTGATGCTGCACCAGCAGCCACTCCAGCTGGGGCAGCACCTCCTCCAACCGACCTGGCACCTGATCGTTGATGGCGCACTGCAGCACCTGCAGATCGTTGAATTCACCAAGCAGCTCCTGCCCCTGCTTGAGGCTGTCGATGCAGGCGGCAGTTTGAACGCCCTCCAGCGCGGCTAGATTTTCCAGGCGATAGCGAGCCTGCTTGATCTGCCGCCGCAGCTCGTGCAGCACCTCCACTTCGCCCTCCGCGCTACTGACCTGCCAGCCCGGATGGAGAAACACGCTGGCCAGGCAGGGCCCCTGCCATTCGATCAGCCACTCCCGGACCGGCTGATCCCCCAACAGGGTGTATTGGGGCTGCTTCAACCAGAGCTGCAACTGGGCCAATCCCTCCAGATAGGAGCGGCTCTGCAGCACCTCCACCACATGGCCGTAGGCCAACTGCCGCTCCCGGCGCAGTTGCTTGAGCACGGGCCGGAGGGCCTTCACCTCGGCCTGCGGCAGCTGGGGCAGGAAGCCCTCTTCTAGGCGCTCCCGCAGCACATCGAGATCCCGGGCCAGACCCAGTCGCCGCACCCATTTGGCCAGGCGCTGGTCATTGATGGCCGAGGGCAGCTGCAGGGCTGGCTCGAACTGGAGCACGGTGGTGCGCAGCCTCCGCATGGTGACCCGCATCTGATGCAACGGCTCGGCACCCTTGCCCTCGGAAACAGGGGTCTGCAACTGCACCAGCTTGGCAACCTGCCGCTGCAGCAGATCCCGGGCAAACCGGCCATTGCTGAGGGGGTGGGAGGTTGCCTGGAACACCATGCCGAGCTCAGCGGAATTCCGGTTTCTTGATGCTGTCGAGACTGCGCTGCAGGGCCTGGCTGGTGGTGAGTCCTACGGGGATATCGCCACCGAAAGCCGTGCCGCTCACTTTTTGATGCAACTTACTTTCCACCAACCTATAGGTACTGGAGGAGATGGGCACAGACCCAGCCTGTTTCACCAGAGTGAGACCATTTTTGATGGTGTAGTTCACAAATTTCTGCAGCTCCGGGCGTTGCCGCAAGGCCTTGTCGTTTACGTAAATAAACAGGGGCCTGGACAGAGGAACATAGGCTTCCTTTTGGACCGTCGCCAGCGAAGGAAGCACAGCACCTTTTGACCCAACAATGCTGAGGGCCTTCAAACGCTTGGCGTTGGCTTGGTAGTAGGAAAATCCAAAATAGCCCAAGGCATCAGGATTCTTGGCAACGCAGGCAACTAGTTCATTATCGTTTTCACTGGAAAAGTAATCCGACCTCGAATTGTCTTCATCACCATTTATGGCCTTATTGAAATAATCATAAGTACCAGAGTCCTTACCAGGGCCACACAGTCGAATCGGCCGATTGGGCCAATCGAGGTTGACCTGACTCCAGGTTTTTACCGATCCAGCCGCCCGCGCACTCCAGATACGCGCGAGCTCCCGGGTGGTGATGCTGGAAGCCCAGGTGTTGACGGGGTTCACCACCACAGTGATCGCATCAAAGCCAATCGGCAGCTCCAGGAAAGTCACCCCCTTGGCCGCGCAGGCCTTGAGCTCCTTGGCATTGATCGGACGCGAGGCGTTGGCCACGGGCAACTTACCGCTGCAGAACTGCCTAAATCCCGCCGAGGTGCCGGTTTCCTTGAGCTCAAAGCGCACGTGGCGATTGGCGCCGCCCTTCTGATAGGCCGCGATCGCCGCCTGCATCACCGGGAACACCGTGCTCGAACCGCCGATGAGGATCGGCTCCGGTGCTGCCAGCGCGCCCGCCGGCAGGAGGGACACCATCGGGGCAAGCCAGGCAAAGCGCAAGGTAGGGCGCATAACGATCACAACGGCAATAGAACTCTGGGTGATCGGAGGGCTTATGGGGGTTAAGGCCAGGTTGTGGCTTCAGCGCGGTGCCGTCCAATCCGCAAACCAACCACGGCGCCACAGCCAGTAGGTCTGGATCACCGACACGATCGCCATCAAAACAATGCAGTAGAGATAGCCCAGATGCCAACGCAGCTCCGGCATATTCTCGAAGTTCATGCCGTAGATACCGGCGATGAAGGTGAGCGGCGCGAAGATGCTGGTGAGGATGGTGAGGGTTTTCATCACCTGGTTCATCCTGTTGCCCACACTGGCCGCATAGGCCTGGGTGATGGCATCACATTGGTGTCGCAACAACTCACAGTTTTCAAACAGCAACTCCACCAGATCTGCCATCTCCTGAAAGCCAACCAGGGCTTCGGGGCCTAGTAGCTGCTGCCTTTGGCGCAGCAGCACCCGGATCTGGTGGCGCAGGGGCCACACCTGGTTGCGAATCGTGCGCAGGTTGCTGCGATACACAAAAGCCCGGGCCAATAACTTCGGCTTGGGGTCCCGCAAGGCAGCTTCTTCCAGATCGTCGAGGCGATTGGCGATCTGCTCAAGCATGGGGAAGAGGGCATCGAGCAACTCATCCACCAGGAAGTGGAGAATGTCATCAAGGTCGCGATGTTCCACCTCACCCACCCTGGATTCCAGCCAAGCGGTGAGCTCCGGAAACGACTCCCCCGCCGGCGCCTCCTCAAAGGTGACCAGCAGATTGGGCAGCAGCAGCAGACCCACCTGGGAGCTGAGCAGGTGAAATGGATCACGGGCAAAGCTGAGCCGGTGCAGCACCACAATCACGGCTTCCCCTAGCCCGTCGACCCGTGAGCGCTGGGGTACCTCCAGTAGGGGAGGCAGCAACATGCGAGGCACCTGGACTACGTCGAGCATGGCCTCAACTGCCCCTGGATCCCCCAGGCCCATCACCCTCAGCCAGATGGGATAGCCGAGCGCCTGCAGAGGCAAAAGTTCAGCAGGATCGTGCAGGAATATCAGCCGGGGGCCGTCTGGCTCAAACAACACGGCACTGAAACAACTGCGGTGCCGCCCGCCAGAGACGTAGAGGTGGGCTGGCAAATTGGCCGGCCGCTCCTCCAGGAGGTGGGAATTCAGAGCACCAGGGGTGGGGCGCAGCACGTTGGGGTCAGTTCAGGAGCCTGCCAGCGGATCAAGAGTTGGCCACCGGCAATGATGCTGGCCTGGATCAGCAGACACATCACAACCTGTAGCCACCTACTACCCGTGGACTGATCCATGAGAGCGCAGATCTGATGGTTTGGCATGTTGCGGCCGCCGACCTGATACCGCCGGTGCTCCTGACGACACCGAAGCGCCCTTCAACGCCCCTTAATCCAATTCTTCTAAGTTGGCCAGGGTTGGAAGATCTCAATGTCCAGTGCGGGGCCCAGGCCCACCCCATCCGATCCGCAAGGCATAGCCAACGGCATTAGCTCGCCTTTTGAACCCCATTCCGCCTACCGGGGCTCCGATTGGACTCCCGAGCGTTTGATGTTCCACCAAAACCTCGAATCATTTGCCGAGAGGGTCGGGCTAGTGGTGGGCCTGCAAAGCAATGGCAAGATGAGTCAGGAGCAGGCCTACGACGAAATCCGCCGCATCTGGAACGATCTCAAGGAAAGCAAGAACATCCTGCTCAATCTCCCGGAGCAGGGCTGAGCCCTAAATCACTAAGCATTAATACCGCTTCCCGGCTACTGGCGCTGCAGCCGTCTTTCCATAGGGTGTGGGCAACGATTTTGGTCTGGCTTGGATCCTGTCTCCCAGTTCCCCCTGGTGTTCCACGACCAGCAAGCGGTGGTGGATTTAGATCCCCAGGCCCTCGCGACCAAGCTGGCCCAGCACTTTCCTCTCCAGGATTTTGCCCCTCGCAACCCCTTGCTCAACCCGTTTCGGCACCGGGCCAGCACTGCCGTAGCGGGAGACCTCACCCTCACCTGTGGATATACAAGCCCTATCCATGGCTGCATCGGTGATAACCCCGGCGTAGGCGCAATCAACATCTGCTATCAGGGGGAATCTTCCTACGGAGTGGACGGGAACACCTTCCAAATTCACGCTGAAGCCCCCCTTTATTTCAACCCAGGCTTCTCTTACACCTACGCAAGTGGGCACTACAACGGACTAGTGCTGCACGTAGATCTACAGCGATTGCAGGACACGGCCGCTGCCATCGGCGGCATGGGGCTCTCCGGTCGACGCTTTGCCCCTGATCTGCAGCGTCCCCAAGTGCTCTCAACGACCGAGGAGCGGCAGGCCAAATTGCTGCTCACCATGCGTCGAGCCTTTGCCCTGCTGGATGCGCCGGAGCTGCAAGCCCGTGGCGATCTGGAGGTGCTGCAGCTCGACGACCTCATTTATCGCATCCTGGCCCTAGCCCTTTGCCCCCAACTCGAGCAGCGGGGTAGCGGGCATGGCGAGGGGCTCTCCAGGGAGCTGATCTTCGAAGAATTGCTGGAGTGGATTGGAGCCAATCTGCAATCACCAATCAACCTCACGCAGCTGGAGCAGCGCAGCGGCTATTCGAGGCGCAACCTGCAGCTCGCCTTCCGCCAACGCTTCGGTTGCGGACCAATCCAATGGGTCCGCCGCCAGCGCCTTGGCCTGGCCCGTCAGCACCTGCTCAACCCCTCGCCGAGCGACAGCGTGGCCGGCATCTCCTCAAAATTGGGCTTTAGCAACCTCTCCGCCTTCAGCCGCGACTTCCACAACACCTACGGCATTCGCCCCTCAGAGATGTTGCGTGAAGGGCGGCGCCTACACGGCTAGCCCTTCAGTCCGGGGATAAACCGCCGCTCATGCTGGGCACCGGTGAGCATGCGATTCCAATAAAGCCCCGGCAACAGCTTGCGCTTGATCCACCACATGCTCCAGCGCTCCTTAGTGGGGTCGAGCGGGAAGGAGGGGACCGGCTGCTGCTCATAGTTGAACTCAGCCATGATCGCCTTGCCATAGCCGGTGATCAGGGGGCAGCAGCTGTAACCGTCGTAGGCCGCCGCTAAGGGCTGGCCATCAAGCAGGGCAAGCAGGTTGGCCACCAGCACCGGCGCCTGGCCGCGCACCGCCGCGGCCGTCTTGGAGTTCGGCATGCCACTTACATCGCCGAGCGAAAATACGTTGGCGTAGCGGGTGTGCTGCAGGCTGAACTTGTCGACCTCGACGAAGCCGCTCGCCGCTGCCAGCGGGCTATCCGCCACCACCTGGGGGGCAGCCATCGGCGGCGTCACGTGCAGCATCCCGTAACCGATCACTTCTTCGCGGCTGGTTTCGCCCTCAGTCACCTTGAACACCGCCTCCCGGCTCTGGGGGCGCACCTCCGAAAGCACGTGGTTGTAGCGGGCATCAATACCCTTGCGCTTCACCACCTCCCGCAGCGGTGCGGCATATACGGGCACCCCGAAGATGCCTGGCGTGGCGGTGGCATAGATCACCTTTGCCGCCAGTCGCTTCTTGGCAACAACATCGGCGGCCAGATAGGCGATCTTCTGGGGCGCCCCCGGACACTTGATCGGCATCGGCGCACAAGTAAACACGGCGTTGCCGGCCTCCCCCTGGCCGCCCTTGAAGGCCTGGAGCGTGTCCCAGGTGTAGGCGGCGTGGTGCTGGCTGTAGTTGCTGCACACCCCGCCCTGTCCAAGGGCCTCTGGCAGACCCTTGATCTTGTCCCAGCAGAGCTGCAGGCCGGTGGCCACCACCAGCACGTCGTAGCTGAGGCTCTGGCCGCTGGCCGTGCTAACCAGGTTGCGATCCGGATCGAAACCAGCCACCGCATCGCGGATCCAGGTCACCCCCGCTGGGATGAGATCGGCCTCAGCGCGGCGAGTCTCCTCAAGGCTGAACACACCTGCACCCACCAGGGTCCAGCCCGGTTGGTAGTAGTGATCGCTGGAGGGCTCGAGAATCGTCACCGCAAGGGCCGGACGGGCCCGTTTCAGCTGGGCGGCGGCGGTGATGCCGGCGGCGCCGCCGCCGACAATCAAAATTTGGTGATGGGCCATAAAAAGGGCCGCTGGTGGAGCAGCGGCTGGATGCCATTCCTCCCGCTCTAGACGGGAAGCGTCAAATGGACAAGCCCGAAGGATGCACACCGCTAAGGATTCACACCGCTTCGGTCACCTCCCGTTTGAGCAGGGCGTAGAGATAGTCGGGTGCCTTGTAGCGGGTGGGTAGGCAGGAGTGGAGCAGGCTGAGTCGGTCCCAGGCCACGGTGCGCTTGATCGCCTCCAAGCTGCGCCCTTCCCGGATCAGTAGCCGCAGGGCCTTGCAGCAGCCGGAATAACCAGCTTCCAATTCTCCGATCGTGGGCTTGGGGGCAACGGTCATGCTGGGAAAGTTCGGAAGGAAGCCCGGCGGCGAGCTCAATACAACGCTAAACAGAAGGCTGTGTGCCCGCGGCAACAAAGCCGTCCAGACACGAATCCTTACCAGTTCCACCCCCAACCGATCCCGCGCCATGCCAAGCCAGCAGCTGAGCCTGCGTCAACCCGATGACTGGCATGTGCATCTGCGCGATGGCTCCATGCTCCAGGCCGTCGCCCTGGCTACGGCCCGCCAGTTCGCCCGGGCGATCGTGATGCCAAATCTGAGCCCGCCGGTAACCACGGCGGCGGCAGCCGAGGCCTATCGCCGCCGCATCCGCGAAGCCTTGCCCGACGGCAGTCGCTTCGAACCACTGCTGACGGCGTACCTCACCGATGCCATCGATCCCGCCGAAATCGAACGGGGCTTCCGCCAGGGGGCCTGGGTGGCCTGCAAGCTCTACCCGGCCCATGCCACCACCAATTCGGCCGCTGGCGTCAGCTCAATCGAGGCGATCACGCCCGTCTTTGAGACCCTGGAGCGCATCGGCATGCCCCTGCTGATCCACGGCGAAGTAACCAGCGCCGATATCGACATTTTTGATCGGGAGGCGGTATTTATCGAGCGCCACCTGGAACCCCTACTGGGGCGCCACCCCGGCCTGAAGGTGGTGCTTGAGCACATCACCACCAGTGATGCGGTTGATTTTGTGCGCAGCGGCCCGGCCAACCTGGCGGCCACGATCACGCCCCACCACCTGCACATCAACCGCAACGCCATGTTTGCCGGCGGCCTGCGGCCCGACTTCTACTGCCTGCCTGTGGCCAAGCGGGAATTGCACCGCATCGCCCTGCGGGGCGCCGCCACCTCCGGCAACCCGAAGTTCTTCCTGGGCACCGATTCCGCACCCCACGCCCGCACTGCCAAGGAAGCGGCCTGCGGCTGCGCTGGCATTTTCAATGCCCCATTTGCGTTGGAGAGCTACGCGGCGGTGTTTGAGCAGGAGAATGCCCTGGAGAGGCTGGAGGCCTTCGCCTCGGAGTTTGGGCCCCGGTTTTACGGGCTACCGCTCAACGAGGCCACGATCACCCTGGAGCGGCAGCCCCTGGAGGTGCCCAGCCGGCTCCACCTCAATGATGCGGCCGGCACCGCCGTCGAACTGGTGCCCTTCCATGCTGGAGAAACCCTGCCCTGGCGATTGTTGCAGCCCTGAGAATCCGAGCTGCTGCCGGCAGTGTTAAGGCAAGACTTGCAACGCTATGGCCAAGACAGGCCTGCACCCGATCGCATGACCCACGCCCTGGTGGTGAACACGGGCAGCTCCAGCGTCAAGCTGGCCCTCTGCGATACGAGCGGCCGACGGCTCTGGCAAGAGCAGCGCAGTTGGGGGCTTTCCCAAGCCGATGCGGGCGGCCAGCAACTGGCTGAACTGCTGGAGCAGTGGCTCTCCCCCCTGCTCGCTGCCCTTGAGCCCCTACCCCAGCTTGTAATTCACCGGATCGTGCACGGTGGTGCCCACTTCAGCGCTCCCACCCTGCTGAGCCCGCAGGTGCTGGCGGAGCTGGAAAATCTGGTGCCCCTGGCCCCGCTGCACAACGGCCCAGCGCTGGAGGCAATCAACTGGCTGCAGGGCCAGCTGGAGAGCCAGCTGCAGGGCAGCGCCATCCAACAGTGGGCCTGCTTCGACACCGCCTTCCACGCCAGCCTCAGCGAAGCCGCCTCCACCTACGCCATCCCAGCAAGCTGGCGCCAGCAGGGCCTGCGCCGCTTTGGCTTCCACGGCCTCAACCACCAGCACGTGGGCGAAACGGTCGCGGCCCGAGATCCAGACATCCGCCGCCTGATCAGCTGCCAGCTCGGCGCCGGCTGCTCCCTCTGCGCGATCGAAATCGATCCCCAGGGCCAGCCGCGCAGCGTCGACACCACGATGGGCTTCACGCCGCTCGAGGGACTGGTGATGGCCAGCCGCAGCGGCAGCGTCGATCCAGGGCTGCTGCTGCACCTAATGCGCCAGGGAATTGGCGTCTCCGAACTGGATACGGCCCTTAACCGCCAGAGCGGCCTGCTGGGGCTATCCGAGCTCAGCGGAGACATGCGGGAGCTGCGCCTCCAGGCTGGCGAGGGGCACCGCGGCGCCCAGCTGGCAATCGCGGTGTTCCGCCACCGGCTACTGCAAGGGATTGGGGCCATGGCAGCCAGCCTCGGTGGAGTGGAGGCCATTGCCCTCAGCGGCGGCATCGGCGAACACGACGACGCCCTCGCCACCGAACTGGAGCAGGCCCTGGCCTGGTTGCCGGGGCTGCGCTGGCTGCGGGTGGCCGCCGATGAGGAAGGGTTGATGGTGCGGCTGATTGCAAAGAGCTGTGTCACCAGCCGGCGGACAGGCCAACGGCTGGCTTAACAACGAGCCCTAACAGCCTGCGGGCGATGGGCTTCTTCGTCAAACTCACCGACGCCATCGCCGACCGCCAGTCGCTGCTGGTGACCGGGCTTGATCCAAACCCGGAGATGCTGCAGAGCTGGGCAGCGCGGCGGGGCCTGGCGGGCCGCTCCTTCCTCAGCCAGGCCCGCCACTGGATCAAGGCGGTGATCGAGGCCACAGCGCCCCATGTCTGCGCCTACAAGCCCAGCCTTGGTTTTTATCAGGCCCTTGGGCCGGTGGGACTGGAGCTGCTGCTGGAGGTGCGGGACCTGGTGCCCCGCGATCTCCCCCTGATCATCGACGCCAAACACGGCGATCTCAACTCCTCCTCGGCCCTGGCCCACTACCTGTTCAAAGATCTGGGCGCCGATGCGGTGACCCTCTCCCCCCTGGCGGGCCAGGACATCGCAGCCCCCTTCCTGCTCTATCCAGACAAGGCCGTGGTGATGACCTGCCACAGCTCAAACCAGGCGGCGCGCCAGATCCAGCACTACCCAAATGAGGAGACACCCCTATACCTGCAGATTGTGCGCGAGACCCAGCTGTGGGCCACCCCCGACCAGCTTTTGCTGGAGGTGGGAACCAGTGATCCGCAAATCCTGGCGCGGGTGCGGGCCGCAGCACCGGAGCGCTTCTTGATCCTGCGCAGCCTCTGGGGGGAAGAGGAAAAGCTCGACGCCATGCTGCAGGCCGGCCTGGGGGCCGCCGCCGATGGGCTGCTGCTGCCCCTACCTCAAAACCTGCTGGTAGAAGACGACATGGCTAGCCGAGCCGAGGCGCTCAAACAGCAGATCACGGCCAAGCGGCAACAGTGGTTGGAAAATCACGACAAGGGCAACCCGGATACCTGTGCCCTGTGGCTACCTGAGAAGCAACCAAGCGCCGACCCGCTCGAGAGCCTGATTGTTGATCTATTCGACATCGGCTGCCTGCTATTCGGCGATTACGTACAAGCCTCGGGTGCGGTCTTCAACTACTACGTCGATCTGCGCCAGATCATCTCCGACCCAAACCTGTTCCACCGAGTGCTCCACGCCTATGCCGGCAAGCTGCAGGGCCTCGAATTTGACCGCATCGCCGGCATCCCCTACGGCTCCCTGCCCACCGCCACTGGGCTCTCGCTGCAACTGCACAAGCCCCTGATCTATCCCCGCAAGGAGGTGAAGGCCCATGGCGCCCGGCGCCTGATCGAGGGCGACTTTGAGGAGGGCGACCGAGTGGTGGTGGTTGACGACATCTTGATCACAGGCGGCAGCGTCCTGGAGGGCATCGGCAAGCTGGAGAGCTCTGGCCTGACGGTGCAGGACGTGGTGGTGTTCATCGACCATGGCGGCGACCATGACCGCCGCGCCCGGGAGCGGCTAGCAGCGGCGGGCTACAGCTGCCATTCAGTGCTGGACATCGCCCAGATCACCGCTGTGCTGCAGGGAGCCGGCCGCCTCAGCGCAGCCCAGGCCGCGAGCCTCGGATCGAGTCACGACGACCCAGTCCGGCCGTGATCGCACCCCTCTTTGCTCAGGCACCCGGTCTTAGTGGGGTGCCCTTGGAGGGCCAGCTGCTGTTCATCGGCCTGCTGTTTTTAGGCACGTTGGCGATCAGCCGGTTCTCGGTCCAGATCGGGATCCCGGCGATTCTCGGGGTGCTGCTGCTGGGCCTAGCGATCAACATCCAAAGCCTCAACGTCACCCATGAACAGGCCGAAAGCCTGCATGTATTCGCCCTGGCCCTGCTGCTTTTTTATGCGGGGCTGAAAACGGATATCAAAACTATCCGAGGTTTTTTGGAGTATGGCCTGGCCCTGGCGGTAGGGGGGGTGGCGATTGCCACGGGTCTGCTGGCCGCCCTGATCTGGCTGCTTTCTTCCGCTGGTGGAAACCAACTAGCGCCAGGACTCAGCGACGCCATGCCCCTGGGGGCTGCCCTGCTGATTGCCGCCTGCCTGGGCTCCACCGATGCCGGAGCCACCATCAACGTGCTGAGTTCGGTGCGGCACCTGGTGCCAGAACGGCTCAAGCACCTGCTCGAATTCGAATCCTCGGTCAATGACCCAACGGCCCTGCTGCTATTCGGCTTGATCGTGGGGCTGTTCAGCACCTCCAGCGCCGGCGCCAGCCTCGAGCAAGCAGCACCTGTTGGGGTGATGCTCAACGGCCTGCGCAGCTTCGTGCAACAGGTAGGCGGCGGCCTAGTCATAGGGGCACTGTTTGGCTATGTGGCCAAATTCGTGATCAATGAGCTGGCCCACGACAGATCCCAGCTACTGATTGTGGCCATGTCTATCGCCTTTGTAGACTATGGCTGCAGCTACTTTCTAGGCGGGTCCGGATTGATTTCGGTGTACATCACTGGAGTGATGATGACCAACATGATCTACCGCCAAGCCGATATCAACCATGAATCGATTCAGGAGGTGCTGCTGCCCTTCAATACCATGGCCGAGATTTGTATCTTTTTAATATTTGGTCTACTAGTGAATCCAAGCAGCCTGCTTCCCGCCCTGCCTGTTGGCTTGATAACCGCGGCGGTGTTGATGCTGGTGGTGCGGCCAATAAGCGTTTTGGTGTTTCAACCCCTCTCTCCCTTCCGCTGGAAGGACAGCGTGTTGGTGTCTTGGTGTGGCCTAAGGGGGGCAGTGCCTTTGGCCCTCTCTTACAGCGCGGTCGATCAGATCAGTCAGCTACGCGGTGTCGACCCAGGCTCCGTCGTTGCCCTAGCCCACAACGCCCAAAGCATCGTGTTCGTTGTAGTGCTGATCAACCTGCTAGCCCAAGGCCTCACCCTGCCGCGGCTCTGCCGGCGGCTCAACCTGATCTCGGCGCCACCTGAAGCCGTAGGGTAATAAGTGCGTCTTTGCAACTCTTGGACGCCCACCCGTGCGATGAGCAGCAGTCAGGGACTCACCATCGGGGAACTCGAAGCCAATTATTCGCTTTATTGCAAGGCCCTGAGGCTGCTCCTAAAGGAAGGAAAAACCGTAGCCGCCATTCAACGCACCGTCTGCTGGAGCCGTTTGGAGCAACTGCATATCTGCCTGCCTAGTCGCTATAAAGCCCCTGACTATCTATGCGTTGTGCTGAAGCGCGATCTCGGCTGATCATTCATCCCAGCCCGAGCAGCGCAACGCAAAGGCTCCCATGAAATCGATCTCAGATCCCTTTCTGCGCCGGCCCGTGCTCACCCTGGTGGTGAGCCTGCTGGTGCTGTTGATAGGGCTGGTGTGTTTACCGCTGCTGCAGGTGGAAAACCTGCCACCGATTGCTCCCGGCCGAGTCACGGTGCGGGCCACCTACCCAGGCGCCGGCCCAGAGGTGGTGGAGCAGGGGGTCACCGCCCTGCTGGAGCAACAGCTAAATGGCCTTGAGCGGCTCGACAGCATCCGCTCCACCAGCTCCGCCAACGGCAGCTCCATCACCCTGGGATTCGAGGGCGGCGACCCCGAGCTCAACCAGATCAACACCCAGAACGAAGTGGCGGTGATAACCCGCCAGCTGCCGGCACCGGTAGCGCGCTTCGGGGTGCAGGTGCGGCGCAGCTCCGACGACCTGCTGATGGTGCTGAGCTTCAGTGCTGATCCCAAGCTCTATGGCGAAACCTTTTTGAGCGGTTGGCTCGATCAGGTGGTGAAAGAGCGACTGCAGCGGGTGCCTGGAGTGGGCAACGTCACCCTTTCAGGTGGCAACAGCCTGGCCTTCAGGCTCTGGCTCAACCCGGCCCAACTCGAGGAGCGCGGCCTCACCATCGCCGAGGTGCGCGCGGCCCTGCAGCAGCAAAACGTGCTGGCTGCCTTGGGCCAAACGGGCGAAGCCCCCAGCCCCAGCGGCCAGGAGCTCACCCTGCCGCTGCGCATGGAGGGGCGCCTGCGCAGTCCGGCGGAATTTGAACAGCTGGTGGTGGCCCGCAGCGCTAATGGCGGCGTCACCCTGCTGCGGGATGTGGGCCGGGTGAGCCTGGGCAGCGAGAGCTACGACACGATCGCCACCAACCTGCAGGGCAGGCCAGCGGTAGCCGTAGTGATCTACCAGCGCGACGGCAGCAACGCCATCACCGTGAGTAAAGCGGTGAATGCAGCCCTAGATGAGCTCGCACCCCAATTTCCGCCGGGGGTCGATCAGCAGCTGATTGTTGATGAGGCCGACTTTGTGCGCGGCAGCATCCAGGGCACCCTCGACAGCCTGCGCGATGCGGTGTTGCTGGTGTTCTTGGTGCTTCTTTTTGGCCTTGGCAACAGCCGCCTGGCCCTGATCACAGCTGCCGCAGTGCCAGTGGCCTTGATCGGCTCGTTGAGCCTGCTGAAGCTTGCCGGCCAATCGCTGAACACCCTCACCCTGTTTGGCTTGGTGCTGGCCTCTGGGCTGGTGGTGGACGACGCCATCGTGGTGAGCGAGGACATTGGCCGCCGCCTGGAGGCTGGCAAGCCACCCCTGCAGGCCGCCCGCGAAGCCATGGCCGAGCTCGGCGGGGCCGTGGTGTCCACCTCCATAGCCCTGGTGGTGGTGTTCATCCCGGTGCTCAGCCTGGGAGGCAGCTTGGGCCGGCTGTACGCCCCGATCGCAATCACGATCAGCGGCGCCATTGCCTTCTCCACCCTCAATGCCCTGAGCTTCACGCCGGTGGCCGGCAGCCGACTACTAAAACCCCAGCAACGCGAACCGGCCTGGTTGCTGCGTTGGATCGACCCGCCGCGGCGCTGGCTCGAGGGGCTGGAGGTGCCCTACGGGCGCTGGCTGGCCTGGACTATGGAGCGACGGCGCCTGGTGGTGTCCCTACTGCTGGCCGGCCTACTGATCACAGGATTCGCCCTGCAAGCCCTGCCCAAAGCCTTCATCCCCCAGGAAGACAACGGTCAGCTGCGGGGGGTTGTCATCCTCGCCGATGGCCTGGGGCTGCAGCAGACCCAACGGGTGCTTGACCAGGTGCGCCAGGTGGTGGCTGAAGAACCCCTGATCACCCGCGCCAATTTCTATGCGGGGCGCTCCTTTGGCGATAGCAGCCCCAACAAGGGCAACTTCTTCCTGCGCCTGGCGCCAATCGAGCAGCGCCGCAGCTCCGAAGCATCTACTCGAGCCGTGGGGGAGCGCCTCAAGAGCAAGTTGCGCCGTCGCATCACCGGTGCAGTGGTGCAGTTAAGCGAGGCCCCCTCCGTGCGGGGGTTCAGTTCAGAAGGGGGGCTCGAGCTTGAACTGCTGGACAACAGCAACGGTCAACTCACCCTGCCTGACTTCGAGCAGCAAGCCCAAGCCTTCATCCGCGCCGCCCAAGCCACCAATCTCTTTGAACGGGTTTCAACCCGCTTCACCGCCGGTGCCCCCCTGGTGCAGCTGGTGCCAGATCGGCTGCAGATGGCCTCCCTTGGGGTGGATCTCAGCACCGTGGTCGACACCCTCGGAGCCAGCTTCGGCAGTGACTACGTCAATGACAGCTTTGAAAGCGACCAGGTGCGCAAGGTAATCGTGCAACTTGACGGCGCCTCGCGCCGCAGCGCCGATGACGTGCTCGCTCTGCAGGTGAAAACCCGCGACGGCCAGCTGATCTCCCTAGCCCAATTGGTGCGGATCGAACAAAACACTGGCCCAACCACAATCAACCACACCCGGCTAGTGCGTTCGATCAGCATCCGGGCCCTGCCCCGCCCTGGCGTGAGCAGTGGCCAAGCCATGGCCAGCCTGATGGAAGTGCAGCGGCAGGTCGGCGGCGGCACCGAATTGGAATGGGCCGGCCTGGCTCGGGAAGAATCGCGCGCCGGTGGCGGCAACATTCGGGTGTTTGCCTTGGCAATCCTGGTGATGGTGCTGGTGCTAGCAGCCCTCTACGAAAACTTCGCCGACCCCTTCATCATTCTGGTGACAGTGCCTCTGGCCATGTTGGGAGCGGTCGGCGGCCTCATGCTGCGGGGCCTGCCGCTGGACGTGTACGGCCAGATGGGCCTGCTGATGCTGGTGAGCCTTACCGCCAAGAACGCCATCCTGATAGTGGAATTCGCCAACCAGCGCATGGCCGAAGGCCTCGACCTGGACACGGCGATCAGCGGAGCGGCGATCGCCCGCCTGCGGCCGATCCTGCTCACCGCCCTCGCCGCCCTTGCAGGAGGCATACCCCTACTCTTCGCCAATGGCTTCGGCTCAGGCGGCAGGGTGAGCATCGGCACGGTGGTGTTCTTTGGGTTGCTGGTGTCTACCTTCCTGGGCCTGTTTGTTGTTCCCGTGATGTATCGCATCATCAAGGGCTGGGAGCGGGGCAACCCTAAGGCTGCTGGCTTTCCTGCACCGTAAGGCGGCTGATCAGCACCCCCATCACCGCAGCCACGTAGAAGGTGCCTGCGGTGGCGATGGCCACGCTCACCATCTGGGCCTGGGGGGTCTGGGGGGTCACATCGCCATAGCCCATGGTGGTAAGGCTGACAAAGGCGAAATAGTTGAGTCGCACAAAATTGAGGCCCCACACCGAGCTGCCCTGGGCCAGATCCTGCGCCGACAGGTTCACATTGCTGAAGCTGGCCGGATCGATGGTCTCCAGGGCACAACAGAGCAAGCCGGCCGCTAGCCCCAACATCAGGTAGCCAGCCAGCGCTCCACGCAAAACCACATCCGAGACGCGCCGCTCCTGGGCCAGGCCCCTGATCAGGCGAATGGCACTCCAACCGCTAAATAAGGCCCAGAGGGCAATCACCGGAATGCCGGTGCTGCGCAGCTCCAGCGGGGTGAGATACCAGAGCAGACCAACGGCAATGGCCGCAACTCCCAGCCCCTTGAACAAGCGCCGCGGCAGTGTGCCGAACTGCAGGCTGCCGGTGGGATTACCCAGGCCCCTGATCATCACAAGAGCCATGAGCATGTAGCCCAGCGAGGAGAGCCGATGATTCCAGGGTTGGGGCAGGGTGAAGGTGATCAGCACCAACAGACAGGAGATCAGCAGCTGGCCGTAGCTCTGCTGGCGTGGGGTAGATCCCCAATCCATCAATCGAAGCCGAGCAGGTCGAAGATCTCGCGATCCTTGAGGGATTCGGCCTCCAAGGGCTCGACGTCGTCGAGCATCCGCTGGGCCAGGTTCAAATATTCCTGCTGAACAGCATCAACTTCCGGTGTGCTTTCCATCTCGAAGATGGTGCACTTCTTGAGGCGGGATTTACGAATCGCGTCCACGGTCTTGAAATGGGCCATGGTGCGCAGTCCCGTACGGGCATTGAACTTGTCGATTTCGTCTGTCTCCTCAGAGCGGTTGGCGATCACACCACCGAGACGCACCTTGTAATTCTTGGCCTTGGCATTGATGGCCTGCATGATCCGATTCATCGCGAAGATCGAATCGAAATCATTGGCAGTAACGATCAGGCAGTAGTGGGCGTGCTGAAGCGGTGCAGCAAAGCCACCACACACCACATCTCCCAACACATCAAAGATCACCACATCGGTTTCTTCGAGCAGATGGTGCTCCTTGAGCAATTTCACCGTCTGACCTGTGACGTAGCCACCGCAACCAGTACCCGCCGGTGGACCACCAGATTCCACACACATCACGCCGTTGTAACCCTCAAACACAAAGTCTTCGGGCCGCAATTCTTCAGTATGAAAATCAACCGTTTCGAGAATATCGATCACGGTGGGCACCATCCTCTTGGTGAGGGTGAAAGTGCTGTCGTGCTTGGGATCGCAACCGATCTGCAGCACCCGCTTGCCCAGCTTCGAGAAGGCCGCCGAAAGGTTGGAAGAGGTAGTGGATTTACCGATCCCACCTTTGCCATAAACCGCCAGCACCAAGGCACCCTCCTCTATAGCCATGGTGGGATCAAGGTGTACCTGCACGCTGCCCTCGCCATCGGGCTTGGAAGTGGCTGGAGGATTGAGTGTTGTGGTCATTGAAGTTGGGGAAACAGGAAAGATCGGAACTGAAACTCTTAGCTAAATAATTAAGGATCGTAAGACTTAGCCCTGGGCTTTTGGAATCAGTGAAGGAGCGTCAGGGTCACCCCCGCAGCGCGGGCCTGCTATTGCCATCCAACCCATCATGGAGCGAAATGGGCCTTGGCCTCATAAAGGGCTTCACTGTCGATCAGAGCTAGGCCCTGCTCGCGGGCGTAGGCCTCCGTGTTTTTACGCACCTTGCCCCGCACAAAGAAGGGGATCTTGGCCAGCTCAGCTTCACCATCCGGGCTCCAAACGATCACCCCATCGCCGGGAATGCTGGCTGGCGCAGGGGCAGTAGCAGTGGCCGTGGCCGTGGGGTGCTTGGCGGGGGCACTGGCACCCTCTAGGTGGCTGAGGTGTCCATCCACGAATTCAAAATCGTGGCGGAACATGCCGATCAGGTGCTCCTCAAGACCCATCATCAGCGGATGCACCCAGCTGTCGAAGATCACGTTTGCCCCCTCCCAGCCCATCTGGGGCGAGGTGCGCGCTGGCACATCCTGAACATGCAGCGGTGAGCTGATCACGGCACAGGGGATGCCGAGGCGCTTGGCGCTGTGGCGCTCCATCTGGGTGCCCAGCACCAGCTCCGGAGCCGCCTCCGCCATCGCCGCCTCCACGGCTAGGTAGTCGTCTGAGATCAACGCCTCCAGCCCGAGCTCCTGGGCGGCCGCCCGCACCTCCCTTGCCTGCTCGCGGCTGTAGCTCCCCAGGCCAACCACCTTGAAGCCCAGCTCGCGGCTGGCGATGCGGGCTGCAGCGATGGCGTGGGTGGCATCGCCAAAAATGAATACCCGCTTACCGGTGAGGTAGGTGGAATCCACCGAGCGCGAATACCAAGGCAGCCGCGAGCGCCGTTCAGCGGCGCAGGTGCCGTCGGCTGCGGTTTCAAGCTCAGCGGGCAGCTCCAAACCCAGCACCCCGTGCAGCTCCCGCAAAAAGGCGGCCGTAGCGCCGATACCGATCGGCACTGTCTTCACCATCTGCATGCCGAAGCTGCGCTCCAGCCAGCTGCATACCGGGCCCGCCAGCTCGGGATAAAGGCTCACATTGGCATCAGCCGTGGGGATCCGCATGAGGTCGGCCGGACGGGCCCCCAGGGGCGCCACCACCGCCACATCAATGCCGTAGCCAGCCAGCAACTGGCTTATCTCGCGCACATCGTCGCGACAGCGGAAACCCAGCAGGCTTGGTCCCAGCAGATTCACCCGGGGCCGCCGGCCCTCGGCACGCCAGCGAGTCGGATCGGGCTTGGGCTCACCGGGCGGCGGCACCTGGGCCTTGAGCAGGCCTCGCACCAGTTGATAGAGGGTTTCAGCGCCACCCCAGTTTTCCTTCTTGGAGTAGGCCGGCAGTTCCAGGCTCACCACCGGGATACCGCCCAGGTCCATGGTCGCCGCCAGGGAGCCAGGTTGGTCCTGGATAAGTTCGGCCGTGCAGCTCTCGCCCACCAGCAGCGCCTCGGGCTGGAAGCGCTCCACGGCTGCAGCGATCGAACTCTTCACCAGCTCGGCGGTGTCGCCACCCAGGTCGCGGGCCTGAAAGGTGGTGTAGGTAACTGGCGGGCGCCTGTCCCGCCGTTCAATCATCGTGAACAGCAGATCGGCATAGGTGTCGCCCTGGGGGGCGTGCAGCACGTAGTGCACCCCCTCCATCGAGGCGGCTATGCGCATGGCACCCACGTGGGGGGGGCCTTCGTAGGTCCAGAGGGTGAGTTCCATGACTGATTAATGGGACGGGGACGGGTGGTCAGGAAAAGGAGAGTGCGGCGCGGCGGCGCAGGGAGCGGGCAAACAATTCGGCCAGATCGCCGGCCTGGTCGCAACCGTGGATGGGGCTGAATACCAGCTCAATCGACCACTTGGTGGCGATGCCCTCGGCCTCCAGGGGATTGGCCAGGCCGAGGCCACACACCACAAGATCTGGCCGCTCAGCGCGGACCCGCTCCAGCTGGCGTTCCACGTCTTGCCCCTCGGTAATACGGGTGCCAGGTGGCAACAGGGCCAGCTCCGCATCGAGCAGCTGGCGATCGAGGTAGGGCGTGCCCACCTCCACCAGCTCCATGCCGCACTCGCGCTGCAGGAACCTCGCCAAGGAGAGCTCAAGCTGGGAATCGGGCAGCAGAAAAAGCCGCTTACCGGCCAGCAGCTCCCGGTGGGGAGCGATTGCACGCTGGCCCCGCTCCACCAGCGGATCGAGCACCTCGGCCACCAGGGCTGGGGCCACCCCGAAGGCAGCGGCGCCCGCCGCCATCCAGGCCCGACTGCCCTCCACCCCAAAGGGATAGGGAGCCGTAAGCAGCTGGCCGCCGCGGCTCACCAGGGCCCTTGCCGTGGCCGAGAGGAAGGGCTGGGCCAGCAGCACCCGGGTGCCGGGACCAATCGGGGGCAGCTCGGTGGAGCGCCGCGGCGGCAGGCTCGTGACCACCGGAATACCCAGGCGACCAAAAAGCTGCACCAGCCGGTCTTCCACCGCATCGGCCAAGGTGCCGACGATCAACAGCTGATCCACCTCGCTGCTGGGCATCAGGGGAACCATCGCCAGCAGCGCTTGGTCCTCCCCCTGGGTGAAGGTGGTTTCGATGCCGCTGCCGCTGTAGTTCAGCACCATCACCCGGCCGGCTAGCTGGGTATTGAGCCGCTCGGCAGCCTTAGCCAGATCCAGCTTGATCACCTCGCTGGGGCAGGAGCCCACCAGAAACAAGGTGCGGATTTCGGGGCGCCGCTCCAGCAGATCCTTCACCAACCGGTCGAGCTCATCATTGGCATCGGCCAAGCCGGCCAGATCACGCTCCCCCAGAATCGCAGTGCCGAAGCGGGGTTCAGCAAAGATCATCACGCCGGCGGCGCTCTGAACTAGGTGGGCGCAGGTGCGGGAGCCCACCACTAGAAAAAAGGCATCCGGCATGCGCCGGTGCAGCCAGACAATCGAGGTGAGTCCGCAGAACACCTCCCGCTGACCACTCTCCTTAAACAGCTGTAGGGGCGGCTGCTCAGCCAAACCAGTTGTCATGTCACCAATCACCGAAGACGCGCCCATCCAGGCGACCCCTGCGGAAAGAACCTTTAAGGGTTAACGGAGCTGGCAGGCCAACTGTCGACAACCCCTACAAATGTTCGGGATCAGCCCACAGGCCGTAACTAATTGCAGCCGATAATCTGGGATTCGTGATCTGGAGCACCGGGTCCAGGTCCCATGCCTAAGCCCTTCCGGTCAATAGTCCCCAGACGACCACCCTCTCGGCGAGCGCGCAAATCCTGGCGAGCTCCCCTGTCGCTGGCAATGCTGGTGAATGCTGGCGCCATCGGCTACCACCTCAGTGAGGGTTGGGACTGGGGGGATTGCTACTGGATGGTGCTGATCACGCTCAGCACCCTGGGGTTCAGTGATGGGGACACCCAGACCCTTAGCGCCAGCGGGCGTGTCGTCACCACCCTGCTGATACTTGGCGGACTGGTGGTGGTGCAGATCAGTATCCAAGCGGTGCTGGGTCTGTCTGAATCCGGGTACTTCCGGCGCCTGCGCGAGCGCCGATTCCGCAGTTGGCTATCCACCATGCATAACCATGTGATCCTTTGCGGCTATGGCCGCATCGGCCGTGAAATCGCCGAACAACTCGCCAGGGAAAACGTTCCCCTGCTGGTGGTGGAGATGGATGCGGAGCGCCGCGAGGCCGCCGAAGAACGGGGGCTAGCCGTGCTGATGGCCGACGCAACCCTCGACGAAACCCTGCTGGATGCCGGCATCCACCGCTGCCGTGCCCTGGTGGCGGCACTGCCCAACAACGCATCCAACCTCTACGTGGTGCTGAGCGCCCGGGGGATGGCGCCCAACTGCCGGCTCATAGCCCGTTCCGACAGTGAAGAAGCGGAACGCAAGCTGCGCCTGGCCGGCGCCGATCAAGTGGTGAGCCCGTACGTCAGTGGGGGGCGCACCATGGCCGCCACCGCCCTACGCCCCCTGGCGGTGACCTTCATGGATCTTTTGGCTGGCTCTGGTTGCGAGGTGGAGGAATTTCTGCTGAGTAGCGACCCAGCCGACCTGGGCAGCCTCAATGGGGCATCCCTGGCTGAGCTCCAGCTCGGCTCGCGCTCTGGTGCCCTAGTGCTGGCGATCGTGCCGCCCCAGCCTGCAGCCAACGATGTGCAGAGGCAGTACCGGGGCTCCCAGTACTCCCAACAGCGGCCGGAGTTGCTGGCAAATCCCGGTAGCGACACTCGCCTGGCCCCGGGCCAGATGCTTGTTGTGATGGGCAGTCAGGAGCAGCTGGACCTATTCACGAGGCTGCTTGGCACTGCCCTTAAAAGTGTGGACGTGATGTCTACCTAACCGTTAGATCTACAAAAACGAACAACTGAGCCAGGGCTCAATCGTCGTAGACGAGGCAATTGACATCCGATGGGTTGAGGTCACAGAACACCTCAAACGGTGTTGGAGCCTCGGTTTCCTCCGGATGGCGCACCTGAAAATCCTGCAGCTCCTTGATCTGCTGCTCGATCTTGCGGGCAACGGCCTGATCTCCCCGCTCCGTGGCCTCCGCCAGAGCTGAGCGATAGGTCACCAACTGGTCAACAATGCTCGACATGGCGCTGGCTCCCTGGAAAGGGGTTGTGAGCGAACGGCTGAAAATTTAGTCCCGGCAAATGCCTGTGGGGCAGCCCCATCTGCCAACGGCAACAGAAGACCTAATGCGTGTCAGTTTCCACACTGAATCCGCGCCCCTCGCCATGGTGTGGCGACTCACAGAGATTTCCGTGGCAGACGCTCCATACCTGGTGGCCCTGGCCCTAGTCGAACTCGATGGCAAGCGTGCCCTGCCCCTAACCGGCAAGTCCCAGAGGGAAGCCAGCGGCGGCGAACCCGGCGAAGCAGGCCGCACCCTTGCCCTGGAGCTGCTGCTGAGGCTGTGGCAGCGCAGTGACGAGGGTGCCCTGCGGCGGGCCGCTGCTGAAGACAGCCTGTTGCTGTTGGAGATGCCGCTCGAAGTGATGAGCGAGCGGTTGCCATTGATCAAGGCCGACTGGATCGCCGGTGGCACAACTGAAGAGTTGCTAGCCAGCCTGAAGCAACTGGCCCAGCGGCGCTGGCGGATCGGCATCGTCAAATACCAGCCCGCCACCTTCACGCCCTGGCCCTAAGCAGGCGCGACTGCGCTCAGGGGCGCTGGGCGCGGGACCAGGAAGCAGGAGAAAAGGCATGGCCCTGCTCCAGGGCAATCGCCACGACCGCGTCGACACTGTCGGCGGCATCAACCCGAGCCCTGAGGGCCGTATCGGCATCAACCTTGACCATGAAGGCTGTGAGCTGGGCTTTCGACATGGCGATGCAAGGCTTGGAACACCCCATCCCTAGCCAGGGTTTGATGATTTGGCATCACACCGCTGGTCAAGGCACATCCTGTGAGGGGCAGTTTCGACCGAAGCGTTAGGCGGCCGTGTATGGTAAAAAGTGATTCAAAGATTTCTCTCTAGCGAGCTGACCACTTTCTGTTGGGCCGTCGAAGGATCAATTCATAGTTTCTGAGTTCATGACCATTTACGTCGGCAATCTTTCCTTCGATGCGGAAGCGGAAGATGTCCAGCATCTGTTCAGCCAGTACGGACAGGTGAGCAAGTGCAGCCTCCCCCTCGACCGCGACACCGGCCGCAAGCGCGGTTTCGCCTTTGTTGAAATGGCCAACGAGGCCGAAGAGACCAAGGCAATTGAAGATCTCCAGGATGTTGAGTGGATGGGTCGCGCCATCCGCGTCAACAAAGCTGAGCCCCGCGGCAGCGGTGGCGGTGGCGGCGGCGGTGGTGGCGGCGGTCGCCGCGACTTCGGCGGTGGCGGTGGCTACAACGGTGGTGGCTACGGCGGTGGCGGCAGCCGCTACTGAGCCCCGCTCGCAAAAGCTGATTTCCTGGTCACTCCGGTGATCCATTGGCCGTCCCTTCGGGGGCGGCTTTTTGATGCAAACCAACCAGCTTCTTAGCCTGAGCCCATGGCAAGCGCTCCTCCCTTGGTGCTGGTGCACGGTCTGTGGGACACGCCACGTCTGTTTGATCGCCTCAAAATCCAGCTGGATGAGCGGCGATCTCCACTGCTTATCCCCTACCTACCCAATCGCCTCGGTGCCACTCCGATCCTGGAGTTAGCTCACCGGCTGGGCCGCCAAATCGAAGCAACCTTTGGTCCCCACACCCAAATCGACCTGCTGGGCTTCTCAATGGGTGGCGTGATCGGCCGTACCTGGATCCAACTTCAGGGCGGCCGATCGCGCACCCGCCGCTTCATCAGCGTCGGTAGCCCCCAGCAGGGCACTCTCACAGCTCAGCCCTGGCCAAGCTGGCTGCTGGCTGGCATTGCCGACATGAAATGGGGCAGCCCGCTGCTGCGCCAGCTCAACACAAATCTCGAGGGGCTAGACGACGTGGAGTGCTGCAGCTTCTACTGCGCTGCCGACCTGATGGTGCTGCCTGGTTGGCGCGCCGTATTACCGCTGGGCCCGCGGCAGCCCTTGCCCGTGCGCACCCACCAGCAGCTGCTGCAACATCCCGCGGCGCTGGAGCCACTGGTTGCTGAATTGCTGCGCCCCTGAACTGGCTTACACACCCTGGCTTACTCACCCCAGCCATCAATTGCTCTGAAACTCTGAAGGCTGGAGCAATTTCCAGCAATTGGATTCAGAATCCGCCTATGGCTGATCCCATCGCTTCGGGTCGTTATCGCGTACGCGCTGCCGTAGAGCGCGAGCAAAGCGTGCCGCTGCAGGTGCAAGCAGCTCGCTTCAACACCAGAGACGACGCAGAAACCTTCGCCCATTTGGTAGCCCACGATCGGCACCAGAATGTGGTTGTGGAAAAGCTGGCTCCAGGAGGTTGCTGGCTGCAGTTGAGCCTTGTGGCCTGGGCTTTTTAGCTCTCAGCGCCGCGGGCAAGCAGGGCGTGATTACTGGGGATCCTTAGATCCCAGGCCCAGCCGCAACGCTCCAGCAGGCGGATAAAGCGGTAGGTGGGATCTGGCAATAGCCGCACTCGCCCTTGCCGCAGGGTGATTCCCTGACGCACCGAAGCTTGGAAAGCGTGGTGAAGATTGTGCCAGCCCTCGCCCAGGGTGATCACGGCCACAAACAAGTTGTTGCGGCTGGCATCTCCGGTGACGAAGGGCTGATCGCCTTGCAGATGGGCCAGGGAATTAACGCTGGCCACCCCGTGATAGAGCACAGTTGTGCTTAGGCAGAAGGCCGCCAGCCACGGCAGTCCGCCCAGCTGCCAAGACAGGCCGGCCAGCAGCAGCACGGGCACAAAATGGAGCCTGTCGATCAGGCGCAACACCGGATCGGCCTCCACATCGGCCGGCAGGGTTGTGGGGAAAAAACTTGAAGACAACAACCAACCAACCTGGGAGCGCCACAGGCCCCGCCATCCCGCTGAAGGAGCAAGGGGGGTGTGGGGGTCGGCGCAAGTGTCGACGTGGCGGTGATGGGTTTGGTGGTGGGCCTTCCACCAGCTAGGGCCCATCTGACCTGCCGAAGCCCCCACAAAGGCACCGATCCAGGCAACTGGACGGGGCGCCTTGTAGCTGGAATGGGTGATCAGGCGGTGATAGATGGCTGTGGTGGCCAGCATGCGCACCAAGTAGAGCCCCAAAGCCCAAAGGGCCGCACCGAGGCTGAGACCGGTCCAAAAGAGCAGCAGGCAGCCGAGGTGGGCCGCAATCGTCAGGACTGGCCCGATGGAGTACAGAAAGCGACGTAGACGGGGCACTCAGCCCACTCCCAGAATGGGTTTGAGCCTAGGAGGCAGAGCGGTGCAGCCTGAATCAAGGCGGTGCGGGATCCCGCCGCAAGGCCACCATCTCTGGGACGAAAACGAAGGTGAGCTCGTCGAGGCATTCGGCCTGTCCATCGATAGCGCTGACACCACCCGCCACAAAATCAATCAACCGCTGGGCCTCGCTGCGCTCCATCGCCCCGGCGTGCACCAGCACGGTCTTGCGCTCGCGCAGGTGGTGCACGATCCACTGCGCCTCCTCGAAGCGGGTGGGGTGAAACACCACCACTTCGGGCATCCATTCGTTGAATGGGCTGGGCATGCCTGGGGAAACCCCGCTGGCGGTGGGCACTCAACGTATGGGGCTATTGCTACATGTGCAAGGAGCGACCCCGCCAGGTCCAGCCCCGGCCGCGGCCCCAGCAGATAGCGCAGCCTGAAGCCCTGGCCCTTGATCGCCCGAGCCAGGGCGAGATCCTCCACCACTTCGCCGGCCACGGCAGCGTGGCCACCAATGGCTCTGTAGGCCTGGCTAACCCACCAGCCCTCATAGGAACTGGAGCAGCAAAGGGGGTCACGTCACCGCAAAGGCCAGGGGATCGCAGGGATCGTTAGCGCGCTCAATTGGAAAACCCAGTCCCAGCAAGCTGGCGATGATCGGCTGCACCAGCCCCCAGCCACTGGCCAGCGCGATCCAGATGGAGGCGGAAGGTCCCAGGATTCAGCAGCTCCGCTGTCGCAGCAAGCGATCAGCCTCGGCTCGGCGACAAACCCGACGAAAGGGTGCAAGGCCAATGCCGAACAACTCCTCAAACAGCCGATTGGCTGCCATCACCGAAGCCAGGCCACAGCGTTGCACCTGCTGATCAAGGGTGGTTTGCGGTTGGGCTGCGATGCCCTCAAATAGCCGGCTGAGTCGAATGTGCTGGAGCGTCTGAAACGGTGTCTTACCGCGGCAGTGGTCAAAGCAGAGATCGAGCCACTCAGCACTCACCCCGATCGAATCAGCCACCACCTCCAGCTCGATCTGCTCGGAAAAATGATGGGCGAAGTAGTGGGCAGCCCGAGTTACCACTTCAAGTTGCTGGGCAGGAACCACAGGAAGGCTGCGGCAGCGGCGCGGCGGGCCGTGAACAGCACTGCTGAGTGCCGCTTGTGGTGAAAGGGGCCGCATCGCAGTCCGGGAAGGTGATCACCTGCAAGACATCCAAGACGTCTCACCTCCCAACTGATAGCCCCACCGCAGCAATGGCTGCAATCGCAATCAACACCGTTTGGGCGATCTGTAGCAAGGCTGCACCTATCGCAATGATCGGCAGCACCCAGCTTTAGGGAGACTCTGGAAAACCCAGCCTATCTGCGCGAAAATGAGCCTGTAACCGCAGGCCAGGACTGGGTTGATGGGCGGCAAGCAGCTTGGCTTCTCGGATTACGAGCTCACAACAGCCAAGAAGCAGACCAAACGGGAGAAGTTTCTCTCTGAGATGGAGGTGGTAGTGCCGTGGCAGGCGCTGATCGACTTGATCGAGCCCCACTACCCAAAAGCGAGCAAGAAAGGCGGCAGGCCTCCCTACCCGCTGGCAACGATGCTTCGCATTCACCTACTGCAGCAGTGGTACTCCCTCAGTGACCCGGCCATGGAAGAGGCTCTGATCGAGGTGCCCACCATGCGCCGCTTTGCCGGCATCGAGCTGATCAGAGACCGGATCCCCGATGAGACCACAATCCTCACCTTCCGCCATCTGCTTGAGAAGCACGGGCTGGGCGAGCAGATCTTTGAGACCGTCAAAGCCCATCTCAGTGAGAAAGGCATGACGATGCGCCAGGGCACGATCGTCGATGCCACCTTGATTGCTGCGCCCAGCTCCACCAAGAACAAAGACGGAAAGCGGGATCCGGAGATGCACCAGACCAAGAAGGGCAATCCAGTGGTACTTCGGCATGAAAGTCCACGCCGGCGTGGACAAGGACTCAGGGCTGATCCATTCGGTCGTCGTCACCGCTGCCAACGTGCATGACCTCACCCCCGTCGCTGAGCTGATGCATGGAGAAGAGGAAGTGGTTTACGGCGACGCCGGCTACCAAGGCATCGCCAAAAGGCCTGAGATGGCAGGAAAGGCAATGGAATTCAGGGTGGCAATGCGACCCGGCAAACGCCGAGCCTTACCGGATACACCAGATGGAAAGCTGCAGGATCTGATCGAGACAGCCAAAGCTCACATCCGCTCCAAGGTTGAGCATCCTTTCCGGGTGATCAAGCAGCAGTTCGGCTTTCAGAAGACCCGCCTGCGCGGCCTCGTCAAAAATCGCTGCAAGATCAATGTGATGACAGCGCTGTCGAACCTGTTCCAGGCCCGACGACATTTACTTACGACAGTATGACCAGGGGCTTGGTGTGTCTGAACACCTTGATTCAGCCTCCAAAACCAGCCCAAAGTGGCTGAACAGGAGACCAAAAGTCCTCAGAAAACGGCCTCAGAGGCAATTCACGGCCAAAGGCACTCTTTCCTGCTCACTGCCGCTGCTCAAACCCCGTTTGTCCAGAGATTCCCTAGGTCATCCACATGCAGAAATTCCCGCAGCGGCGTGCCCGTGCCCCCACAGGTCACGCTCGGGGCGTTGGCTTCGGCCGCCTCATGAAAGCGCCGTATTAGGGCCGGCAGCACGTGGCTGTTGGTGGGTTGGTAGTTGTCTCCCGGCCCATACAGATTGGTGGGCATCAGACTGATGGCATCAAAGCCGTGCTGCCGGCCCAGCGCCTCACACAGCTTGATGCCGGTGATCTTGGCGATCGCGTACCACTCATTCGTGGGCTCCAGCGGCCCGGTGAGCAATGCTTCCTCGCGGATCGGATGCTCGGCAAACTTGGGGTAGATGCAGCTGCTGCCCAGAAACAGCAGGCGTCGCACGCCTGAGCTCCAGGCCGTTTCGATCACGTTGGTTTGGATCTTGAGGTTATCGAGCAGGAAATCAGCCGGGTAGCTGTTGTTGGCCTGGATCCCGCCCACCTTTGCCGCCGCCAGCACCACCACCGTGGAATGGTGCTCGGCGAACCAGCGCTGCACGGCCGGGCCATCTTCCAGATCAAGCTCTGCGCGGCTGGCCGTAAGCAGGTTGCTGTAGCCCGAGCTCTGCAGCGCCCGGCAGATGGCGCTGCCCGCCATGCCGCGGTGGCCGGCCACGAAGATGCGGTCTGCTGGGTTGATCAGGCAATCCATCAGCCGATGCCTCCCGCTTGGTCCACAAGTGGACTAAGTTGGTTTCCGATGGATCCGCACCCCATGACTGAACCCGGGCGCCCCCAGACGGTTGAACGTGTTGTGAATGTGCATGAGGCCAAAACCCACTTTTCACGCTTAATCGATGCCGCCCACGCCGGCGAAACGATCCTTGTGGCCAAAGGAGGCAAGCCCTGGGCGCGCTTGGTACCTCTCGAGCAGCCTCGCCCACGCCGCCAGGCCGGAGTCCTGGCTGGCAGCATCACGCTGCCAGCACCGGAGCTGCTTCTGGAACCTCTCCCGGAGGAGGAGCTTGCTGCCTTGGAGAAGCCTCTCCTCTGACCTTGCCCGTGATGACGCAGCTGTTGCTCGATACCCATGCTCTCCTGTGGTGGCTGGCTGAGCCGGATCGTCTCTCGCCTGCCGCCAACGCCGCCATCAGCGATCCCGCCAATTCGGTATATGTGAGCGCCGCCTCCGGTTGGGAGATCGCCACCAAGGTGCGCCTGGGCAAGCTGCCAGCGGCCAGGGAATTGCTCGATGATCTGCCCGGGTTGCTTGCAGCCCAAGGGTTCCAGCTGTTGCCGATCACCCTGCAACAGGGTCTGCATGCAGGCAGATACCCCATGCCCCATCGCGACCCCTTTGATCGTCTGCTGGCCGCCCAGGCTGAGCTGGCCAGGCTCACCCTGGTGACCGTGGATCAAGCGCTTCAGGCGTTCCCCTGCAGGCTTCTCTGGTAGCACCATCAGCCCTTCTCTCCAGCGGCCGCTACGGCAGAAGGATTGGTGGGCGGGTTCTCCATCGACCCCACCACCTTGAAGCCCTTGAGCCGCAGAATCGCTTCCTTGCGGGCCTCTTCGCGATCCGCAGCCACCATCTCGGCCACCAGTTCCTCAAGGGTGGTGGTGGGCGTCCAGCCCAGCTTTTCGTGGGCCTTACTGGGATCGCCGAGCAGGGTTTCCACCTCCGCCGGGCGGAAGTAGCGCGGGTCGATCCGCACCACCACCTCGCCGCTGCTGCGGCGGCCCACCTCGCTGGTGCCGGTTCCCTGCCACTCGATCGATCCCCAGCCCAGCTCGGCAGCCGCGAGCTCAATGCAGCGGCGCACCGATTCCTGACGACCCGTGGCAATCACGAAGTCTTCCGGGGGGCCCTCCTGCTGCAGCATCCGCCACTGCATCTCCACATAGTCGCGGGCGTGGCCCCAGTCGCGCAGTGAATCAAGGTTGCCCATGTAGAGGCACTCCTCCAATCCCTCATTGATGCGGGCCAGGCCGCGGGTGATCTTGCGCGTCACAAACGTTTCGCCGCGCCGCGGTGATTCGTGGTTGAACAAGATGCCGTTGCAGGCATACATGCCGTAGGCCTCGCGGTAATTCACCGTGATCCAGTAGGCGTAGAGCTTGGCCACCCCGTAGGGCGAGCGGGGATAAAAGGGCGTGGTTTCTTTCTGGGGGATCTCTTGCACCAGGCCGTAGAGCTCGGAGGTGCTGGATTGGTAGATCCGGGTTTTCTGGGTCAACCCCAGCATCCGCACCGCCTCGAGGATGCGCAGGGTGCCAAGCGCATCGCTGTTAGCCGTGTATTACGGCGCCTCGAAGCTCACCGCCACATGGCTCTGGGCGCCGAGGTTGTAGATCTAGTCGGGCTGCACCTGCTGGATGATCCGGATCAGGTTTGTGCTGTCCGTCAGATCCCCGTAGTGCAGCACCAGCCGCGGGTCGCTCTCATGGGGGTCCTGATACAGATGATCGATCCGGCTGGTGTTGAAGCTGCTGGCGCGGCGCTTGATGCCGTGCACCGCGTAGCCCTTCTCCAGCAGCAGCTCCGCTAAATAACTGCCGTCTTGCCCGGTAATGCCGGTGATCAGGGCGGTTTTGCTGTTGTGGGGCTGAGAAGTGGTCATCAAAGATGCATCACAGGGTCTGAGGGATAGCCCCTTGGGCGTTGAACACCAGCCGCATGGTTTTGAACAGGATCAGCAGATCCAGCCAGAAGGAGAAGTTGCGCAGGTAATAGAGGTCGTAGCTGAGCTTGTTGGCCGCATCTTCAACAGAGGCTCCGTAGGGGTAGTTCACCTGGGCCCAGCCGCTCAGGCCAGGCCGCATCCAATGGCGCAGGCGGTAGTGGGGGATCTGGCGCTCGAGCTCGGCTTCGAATTCGGGGCGCTCGGGCCGCGGGCCGATCAGGCTCATCTCGCCGGTGAGCACCGCCAACAACTGGGGCAGCTCATCGATGCGGGTGAGCCGCAGCACCCTGCCAATGCGGGTGATGCGGGAATCCCGCTGGCCCACCCACTGGGCTCCATGGCGCTCCGCATCCACCCGCATGCTGCGCAGCTTCCACACCCGATAGGGGTTGCCACCCAGGCCGCTGCGCAACTGGGAATAGAGCACCGGGCCCCTATCCTCCAGCCAGATCAGCAGGCAAGCCAGCCCGAGCAAGGGCAAAGCCAGCACCAGCAGCACGGCACTCAACAGCACATCTCCAAGGCGCTTGAGCCGCAACTGGATCGATCCCTGGGGAATGGTGAAGTCGCCGCGCAACAGATCGGCCGGATTCAGCAACTCCGGCGGAAACCGCTGCAACACCCTCTCCGACCACCCCAGCAGGCTGAGCACGGGCAGCCCACCATTTTGAAGCAGCAAGAGTTGCTGGAGCTGGTGAGAATCGAGAGCTTGGAAGTTAGCTACCACCACCCCGGAGGCTGAAGAAGCACTGTTGACCAGTGATGGGGAGTCGCAATGGCCCACGTCCACACGCAGCCGGCTCCAGGCCAGCTGGCGCTGTAGTTCGGAGGCCAAATCGGGAGACCCCAGCAGCAACCACTGGTGTGTCGCCTTTTGACCTCCCTGCACTATTGCCGCCAGCACGGCCTGGGACAGGGAGCTCAGCGCCGCAAAGCCCAGTAGCACCGGTAGCAGAAACCCACGCGAGTCTTCAGCGCCGAATGCCGTAGCCGTGAGCCAGTAATAGGCCAGATACAGGCCAATGCAGAGCAGCAGCGCGGCCAGGCTGCGGCTCAGTTGGTCGACTGCGCGGGCCCAGCTTGATTCGCGGTGGCTGTGATACCGGCCCAGCACATAACTGGCCAGCAACCACACCTCCAGCAACCAGGTGAGGGGAAGGGAAAAGCCCGGCCAGCTGTCAAATCGGCCATGAAAGGCCAGGGAATACAGCAGGGAAAACAGGGCACTGTCGATCAGCACCGCGATCAACAACCGCCTGCGTGAAATCAGCCAAGGAAATCGCAGAAACATGTCAGTTACCAGCGCACACCAACTCCCCGAACAACAACCGGGGACGGGAGCTGGGCTCAACCATCTCGCCAGATCGAGTCGACTATCTCATGGCTATACCCGGGCGGCTTCCAGCCGCCGCGAAAATCGTCTGCTACCCCCTGCTTGGCGGGAGCAGGCGGGTAAGTTCAATCCCAATGAACCAAAACGCGCGGTTGCGATCAACGCTTCTCCAGCTTGCGGGGGGCCTGGGTGCCGGGCTGCTGGCGGCATCCAGCGTTGCCGGCGCCCCGGAGCCTTTGCGGGCGGCTCCGGCGCCAGCACCGAGCGCCTCACCCAAGCCGCCTGCACCGGCTCCGGTGGTGGCTGGGAGCTACATCCTGGGCCCCGGCGACAGCCTCCAGGTGGAGCTGCTCGACATCCCCGAATATTCCGGCGTCTTCACCATCGGGCCCGACGGCACCCTCTACCTGCCCCGGTTGCGTTCCCTCTATGTGGAGGGGCTCACGGTGCCCGAGCTCAGCTGGTTTCTCACCGAGCAGTTCCGCGCCTACGTGCGCGATCCCCAGGTGTTCGTGAACCCCGTGGTGTTCCGGCCCGTGCGGGTGTATGTGGGTGGTGAGGTGGCTCGCCCTGGCTACTACTACCTTTCCGGTGAGCAGGCCCTGCCGGAGGCCTCCGGCGGCTTCACCCGCCTGCCCCAGGCCAGCCGCAGCGGCCGCTTAACCGCCCAGGTGGCCGAGGCCAACCCCCTGGTGGCCCCCCAGGTCAGCAACCGGCCGCTGCAGCTTCCCACCGTGTTTGATGCCCTGCGGGCCGGCGGCGGGGTGACCCCCTTCTCCAACCTGCAGGAGGTGAGCGTCACCCGGCGCCAGCCCCTCGGCAGCGGTGGCGGCAAGGTGCGGGCCAACCTCGATTTCCTCTCCCTGATCACCCAAGGCGATGAATCCCAGAACATTCGCCTGCTCGATGGCGACACCGTGGTGGTGGCCAAATCCTCCGTGGTGCTGCGTGAGCAGATCCTGAGGGCCGCCGAAACCAACCTCTCTCCTTACCAGTTTGAAGTGTTCGTGAGCGGCCGCGTCAAATCTCCGGGAGCGGTGGTGTTGCCCCAGGGCTCCAGCCTCAACCAGGCCCTGGTGGCGGCCGGAGGGCCGATGCTGCTGCGCGGCCGGGTGGAATTCGTGCGCTTCTACCGCGATGGCAGCACCGATCACCGCCAGTTTGGCTATTCCCCCGGCGCCCCGGCCGGCTCACCCAACAATCCGGTGCTGATGGCGGGTGATGTGGTGCGAGTCAACGACTCCCTGCTCTCCGCCGGTGTGGTGGTGCTGAACGAAGTAACTGGCCCCTTCCTCTCGGTGTATTCCCTCTACAGCATTCTCCAGTAGTGACCGAGTCTCGAGCCCTCCCCGTTCCCGCCGACGATGAAATCGACCTCGGTCAGCTGGCGGCAGCACTCCGCCGCCGCTGGCCCGTGCTGCTGGGCGGCATGGTGGCCGGTGGCCTGCTGGCGGCCCAGAGCACCGCCTTCACCAAACCCACCTGGGAGGCCGAATTTCAGATCGTGCTCTCCAACGAGCAAAGCAAGGGCTCGGGCCTGGCCGCCGCCCTTCTGAGCCAGAACGCCGGCTTGGCCAGCCTCCTGGGTGCCGGTGCCGGTAGCGGCGGGGCCGACCAGCAGGCCACCGAGGTGAAGATCCTCGAAAGCCCCTCGGTGCTGCTGCCGATCTACACCGCGGTGAAGGCCAGCAAACCCGTCAGCGACACCGCCGACTGGCGCTTTGACACCTGGGTGAAGGGTGCCGTGGAGGTGGAACCGGAAAAGGGCACCTCCGTGCTCACCGTGCGCTTCCGCGACACGGACCAGGCCCTGGTGCTGCCAATCAGCCGCCGTATTTCCCAGGCCTACCAGACCTATTCAGGCCGCTCCCGCAGCCGCGAGATCCGCCAGCTCGAGGCCTACCTGGACGCCCAGATCGCCCAGCTCAGGCCCCGTTCGGAAGCCGCCACCCGGGCGGCCCAGAGCTATGCCGCCGACCACTCTCTGTCGGTGGCCGATGGCCTGCCGCTCAGCGGCAGCCTCAAGGCGGCTGGTGGTGTTGATCCCGAGCAGGAGGGCCGCAGCATCGACATCGAAGGGGGCGCCAACCTGGAGGCGCGTCGCACGGCCCTGCAACAACGCCTCAATGCCCTGGAGGTGCAGATCAGCCAGGCCCGCAAGGCTGGTGCCCAGGTGCTCTACATCGCTTCCGAAACCGCCGCCCGCACCGACAAGGGCTCCAGCTTCGACCAACTCACCCTGGTGGAGACCGAGCTGGCCGAAAAGCGCTCCCGCCTGCGGCCCAACGACCCGATCGTGCAGCGGCTGGAGCGCGAACGCCAGAGCCTGATCCTGTACATCAACCAGCAGACCATTGCCCTGCTGGAAGGGGAGATCATCCTCAACCAGGCGAATCTCCAGTCTCTGGAAAGGCCGAAGGCGGTTGTGCTCCGCCACCGCGAGCTCACCCAGAAGGCCCTGCGCCTAGAGGCCACCCTGGTGGAGTTGGAGAACAACCGCGCCAAATTCCAGTTGGAGAAGGCCCGCCAGACCGACCCGTGGGAGTTGATTTCCACCCCCACCCTGCTCGACAAACCCGTGGCCCCACGCCCGGCCCGCAACCTGGCCCTGGGCCTGCTGGCTGGCCTGGTGCTCGGTAGCGGCGCCGCCCTGGTGGTGGATCGCCGCACCGATCTGGTGTTTGCCAGCGATGAGCTGCGTGGCCTGCTGCCCTACCCCCTGCTGGCGGAGCTCCGCAACTCCTCCGATCCCAGCCTCACCCTGCTGGCCCAGGGGCCCCTGGCCGGGGCGCCCCAGGTGGCCCTGGTGCCCGTGGGCGCCATCCCCGAGGGCCCAGCCATCGCCAAGGCCCTCCAGGCCGCCCTGCAGCAGCAGGATCCAGCCGCCCAGGTGCTACTCACTACAGATCTTGCCGTTGCTGGCCGCTGCCAGGTGCAGTTGCTAATCACGGCACCGGGTGCCGCCAGCCGCCGCGGTTTGCGCAAGCTGCAGCAGGATCTCCAGCTCCAGGGCCACCCCGTGGCGGGCCTTTTGCTGGTTTTGCCCGAGCCCACCCCCGAGGCAGAGCCCAATTTCGAAGTCGATGCGGCCTGATCGGCGTCGGATGACCCCTGCAGCGGCCGCCCTGATCGGTTTCGGGCTGACTGCCGCCGCAGGCGCCCAACCGGTACTGTGGCAGCCCCTGCCGCCTGCAACCGGTGCCCCACCGGCAGCGGTGCAGTTTGTACCGCTGGATCCTGCCGGCCCTGCCACCAGCCTCGAAACGGGTGGGCCTGCCGTGGTGTGGACCCCCGTCGATGAAGGCCCCACCACCACCACTGCCCAGCCCAGCTGGGTGGTAGTGCAACCAGGCGCCCCAGCTGCTGCTGAGACCGCCACCCAGCTGCCGCCCGCCAGCTACGCCGAAGCGGAGGCCCGCCTGGCCGAGCTGATCCCCACCTGGGACGACTACCCAACCCTGCTGCGCCTGGGTCAGCTGCCCACCGCCGTGCTCCCCCCCGAGGGCGGCGACCAGGTGAACTTCCAGCAGGTGAGCCCGGGCGATGGCGGCGCCGCCGGGGGCTCCGGCAACCAGAACTACGGCTTCCGCGCCGACCTAGTGGTGAACCGCAACCTGATGCTCAGCGGCTACTACACCTACGCCGACGACCCCCTCTTCACGCCGATCCCCAGCCGGCCCTCCCAGCCCGCCAACCTCTGGACCATCTACGGCGGCAGCCTCCGCGCCCGCCTGGCCGGTAGCAACAAGTGGCAACTTGCCGCCGAGGGGGCCCTGGAGCTCTTCACCGTGGGCAGCGGCTGCGGCGGCCCTGTGAGCTGCGATGACGCCGGCACAGCCAACATCTTCAACAACTCCGGCCAGAAGGTGTTCACCCGCAACTGGGTGGGTGCCCTCTCCCTGCCGCTCTCCTGGCAGGCCAACCGCAACCTGCAGCTCTCCTTTGTGCCGGCGGTGAGCTTTTTGCCTGGCAGTCAGGGGGCCGACCAGGGCGGCGCCGGTGATTTTTACGGCACCAACGTCAGCCTCGGGGTGGGCGCCAACTACCGCATCGGCAACCAGGTGCAGCTGTTTGGCTCGGCCATGGTGCCCCTGGGCCCGGGCAACAACGCCTTCGATGGCGATCTGGTGTATTCACGCGTGCCGATCCTGAGCCTCGGCACCCGCATCGCCGTCAACCCCCGCATTGGTCTGGAGGCTAGCGTCACAAATGGCTTTGGCCTCAGCCCGGCCACCGCCATCCTGGCCCTGCCCAGCGCGCCCAACGAGCCCATGCTCAGCGCCCGCTTTGCCTGGACGCCCGGCGCCCCCGACTCCCCCAGCCCCCGCTACACGGCCCGCCAGGCCTCCCTGGCCCTCGGTGGCCTGTTCGTCAACACCGCCCTCACCCCCGCCAACGGCACCACGCAAATATGGCTAAACGGGGATAGCCGCGGCAACCTCTTCGCCGGCAGCGGCTATTCGGTGTCCAACGACTTCCAGTTCCAGCTGGCGGCCGGCATGTTCAACGGCATCGAGCCCCGCAACAGCTTCGTGAACACCTTCGCCAGCGATGGCGGCCTCAACCTGCGCTTCGGTGGCAAGGCGATGGTGTTCCGGCCCAGCAAATCCCTGCCGGTTTGGGCCGCCGGCCGCATCAGCCTCGGCCGCAACGAAGACGCCAGCAGCAAGCAGGGCTACCTGTTCTTTGAAACCATGAACACCTGGGAGGCCACCCCCACCCTGGCCTTCAACCTCAACCCGAAACTGGCCTGGAATGGCGCCGGCACCAGCTGGGGCGTGGGCCTGGGGGCCAACCTCCAGCTGGGCAAGCGCTTCCAGCTGATCCCCGAATTGAATCTGGTGGCCACCGATCTGGGCGGCGGCAATGGCACCAACGGCAGCCTGGCCCTGCGCTGGCTGGCTTCGCCTTCCACCATCGTGGACGTCTACGTGTCGAACGCCGCCGGCCTCTACGACCTCGGCCAGCTACTCGGCAACGACCAAGTGCGCGTCGGGGCCCGGCTCGGCTTCAGCTTCTGAGGCGCAGCAGGCGCACCCGGATGCCATTGCGAGAGCGCAGGGTGAGCCGCGCCACCAGCTCCGGCTCGTGCTCCGGATCCGGCAGCACCTCAAAGCGGCGCACCAGCTCCGCCAGCACCAGCAGGGCCTCCTGCTGGGCAAACGCCGCCCCCGGGCACTTGCGCGGCCCCAGGCCGTAGGGCAGAAAAGCATCACGGGCCCAACGCCGATCGTCTGCATTGGCATCACTCAGGAAGCGCTCGGGCCTAAAGGCGTTGGGATCGCTCCAGTGCTGCTCGTGGCGCTGGACTACCCAGGGAGACAGCGTCACAAGGGCGCGCATCGGGCAGCGGCTACCTGCCAGCTCGGTGTTGGCCTGAGACTCGCGGATAAAGAAGCTCACCGGCGGGTATAGCCGCAGGGTTTCGTTGAAAATCGCGGCCCCGTAAGAGAGCTGGCGCAGATCATCAAAGCCCAGCGTCCGATCCGGCGCGCCGGCCCGGGAGCCAAGCGCCTGCAGCACCTCAGCGCGCAGGCGCTGCTGCACCTCGGGGAAACAGCCCAGCAAATACACCGCCATCCCCAGGGAACTGGCGGAGGTTTCGTGGCCCGCCAGAAACAGGAAGCACACCTGATCCACCAGACCATCACGGCTGAAGCGGGCGCCGCTCTGGGGATCGCGGGCCTCGATCAGGGCCTGCAGCAGGTCTTGAGGGCTAGAGCGCTCTGAGCTGTCGTCACCGGTGTCGAGTCGGGCCTCGATGGCGGCGGCGATCCAGGCGCGGATCGGGGCGGCATGGGTGGCCAGGTAGCCCTGCAGCCGGCGGCGCGGCAACCGCAGAAAGCGCAGCATCAGGGCCCGGCCCGCCCGTTTCTGGTAGCGGGCAAACGCCGCAAAGATCGCCTCAGCCTCGGCCCCCTCCAGCGGCCGCGACAGGATCGTGCGCACGATCACATCGGCCGTCACCAGCGTCATCTCGGCGTCTGCATCAACGGGGCAGCCATCAATGGAGCCGCCATCACCCGTGCAGCCATCCACCTGGGCCTCCAGCCGCTCCATCAGGGCTTCCACGGCCCCCTCCATCTGGGGCAACACCCGCTGCAGCTGGGCTACCTGGAAGGCCTGGTCCACCAGCCGCCGCTGCTGGGCCCACTCCTCACCGTTCACCGAGAAGATCGCCCGGCCGATAAGCGGCTCCAGGATCCACAAGGTGTAGGGGTGCTTGGGGAAGGCCTCCACCTCGCTCACCATCACCTGGCGCACCGCCGCCGGGTCATTCACCAGCAGCAGGTTCAGCCCCATAAACCGCAGCGCCCCCACAGGGATGCGGAAGTCCCATTCGTTCAGCAGGCCAAACCAGGAATACAGGCCGCGTCGGATGCGGCGCAGAAAATTCGGTGTGTAGGGCTCTGGCAGCGGATAAATCGGTTCTTTCGCCTCCGGCGAGGTGGGGGGATTGGTCATGGCGCCAGCAACTCCTCGATCAGGTCGAAGCCGCCGCTGCGCTCCGGCGGCGCCGTGCGCAAATATTCGAAGTGCAGATCAAACTGGTGGCTGAGCAGCTCCCCAAGGCTGGTGAGCCCCTGGCGCTGGGCCAGCGGGATCAGCCGCAGCTCCGGATAGGACCCAGCCCCCGGGCGGTGCACCCCACAGCTCTGGTAGGGATCCACCGCCGCAAAGCAGAGGTAGTCGTCGCGGGAGGTGATGTCGAGCCAAGGCAGCCGCGGCTCCTGGGCCAGCAAGGCCAGGTCGGCGTGGAAGCCGCGGGCCTTGCCGTGCACCGCCAGGTTGGCCAGGTTCTGGCCCAGGCTGAGCAACCGCAGCCGCCCGGCCAGCTGCTGGTCGGCGCCCTGGCGCCGCAACTCGGCCGCCAGCATCGTCATCACAAACGAGCCGCTGCTGTGGCCTGTTAGCCACACTTGGTCTGCCGGGTCCTGCTGCTCGAGGCTGAGGATCCGCTCGGCCAGCTCGGCCACCCGCCCCCGCAGATCGCCATCGCGGGCCTGGCCGAGCCGGTGGGTGAAGCGGATCGAGCGGAACAGCCAAACCACACCTACCTGGTTAGCCAGACGCCAGGCCAGCATCAGCTGACCCAGCACCAGCAGGGCTCCGATCGCTCCAAGCAGCCAGCCACCGATGCCCAGCAGCTGCAGGGGCCAGAGCAGCACAGCTGTGACCGCCGCGGTGGCGATCAGCGAACCGGCGGTGAACAGCACCGGGTAGAGGCCACACAGCGCCACCCGCCCCGACATTCGGGCGATGCGCAGCACGCCGGCCTGGCCCACATACCAGCCAGCGAAGGAGAGCACCGCCGCCAGCATCCGCAGCGGGCTCCGGGGCCAATGGGCCCGGGCGATGTCATCCCAGTGGAGGAAACAGAAATCAAGGCCCAAGGCGCCGTCCTCGCGCACCTGCCAGCGGCTCAGCAACCGGTCGACCTGCTGGCCGCGACGGTGGCCCACCTGCAGCCGCCGGCCGCTGCGGCGCTTGAGCTGGCGCACCTGCTCGCTGAACAGGCGGTAATAGAAGCTGGCGCCGCGGGGATCAAAACCGCTGAAGAAATAGACACGACGCCGCGGTTGGTACTGATCGACAATGAAGTGATCCGCCTGGACACCGTGCTGGTCTTCCGCCTGCTGCAACGACGCAATCTCCCCGGCACGCTGGCGCTTGTTGCCACCTTACAGGCGCTGCCAGGGGCGGTCCTACCGGCTGCCGCTGCCGTGCCTCCGGCACCCGTGCGGCTGGCCGCCGCCAGCCCCGCCCCTGGCCGCGTCAACCTGCAGGGCAAGCAGGGGCGCTACACCGCCTCGGTGCAGGTGCCGGTGTCGGCCCAGAAGGCCTGGAACGTACTCACCAACTACGAGTCGATGGCCGGTGTCATGCCGGACATCCAACAGGCCAAGGTGGTGAGCCGCTCGGGCCGCAGCCTGGAGCTAGCCCAGATCTACCAAGCCCCCTATACCTTCGGCCAGCGCATCAAGGCGCTGCTGCGTGTGCAGGAAACGGCCCCCAGCCAGATGAGCTATGAGCTGATCAGCGGCGACCGCATCAAGAAGCTGCAGGGCACCTGGACGATCACCCCCGTCAAGGGCGGCGTGATCGTGAAACACCAGATCGAGGTGGTGCCCGAGATTCCCGGCTTCCTGATCGGCTCGTATTACGACCTCACCGAAGCCAACCTGCGCCAGTCGATGCAGATCCTCGCCAAGCTCATGCTGAAGGGCTAAAGCCGCGCCAGGGCTAACCCTCCAGCCACTCCACGCCGCGGCCCCGCACGCGGTAGTGGACCCCGCGCCACTCCACCCGCCGGGCCAAGGCCGCCCGCAGGGTTGCCAGCCCATAGACCCACTGGGTGAGAGGCAACCAGCGCAGCAACCGCCAAGCATGGGCGAGATTCGGAGGAGGCAGGCGGCCACCCAGGGGCTGCAGGGCACGGGCGGCCACCGCTTCGATCAGCAGCAGCAGCGCCACACAACCCAGCTCGTAGCCGATCAGCGCCGCCAGCAGCAGGCCCGCTTCGGCCAGCCGTCCCACAAGCAACGCCGCTAGCAACGACAGCAACGCCACAAGCACCAGCAGGGCGCTGCCCAGGCCGTGCAGGGCCACCAGGGGCCAGGCCGAGTGGTGCAGCCGCGCCGTCAACAGCTGGCGGCTGATCCAGCGCCGCAGCGGCCGCAGGGCGATGCCGTCGTCGCGGTCGAGGGCGATCAGCTCCGGCCGAAACTGGTAGCGCCAACCGCAGCGGGCCAGCGGGGCGGACAGGGCGGTGTCCTCGCAGAGGCTGGTAGCCAGCAGCTCCCGCCAGCCGCTCGGCTCGATCAGCTGGCGGCGCACCGCCAGCGATCCCCCCCAGGGGATGCCCAGCAGGGTCATCAGCACCAGGGCGCCGCCATTCCAGATCGCCCGCACCAGCCCGGGGCCACTGCCCTGCTCCGGGGCATACCAACGGTTGCCAGACACCGCCCCGACGCCATCCGGGCCGCAGCCCGCCGCCAGGGCCGCCAGCCAACCGGGCGCCACCACCGCATCGGCATCCACCAGGGCCACCAGCTCGGTGGCGGCATCCAGCTCGCCGAAGGCCTGGCGCAGCGAGGCGCTTTTGAGCGAACCCTGGGCCGGCCGTGCCGCCAGGGGGGTGAGCCGGGCCGCCTGCCAGCCAGCCTGGCCCGCCGCCTCCAGCCGGGCGATCGTTTGCTGGGCCATGGGCCAGGCCGGATCCTGGCGGGAATCGACCACCACCAACAGTCGCCAGGGGCCCGGGTAGGTCTGCCCCGCCAGAGCCATGAGAGCATCAGCCAGGCTGGGGTCGGCTCCCCGCAGGCACAACACCACTTCGGCCGCCGGCGCTGGCTGGGCCAGGCCGGGGAGCCGCCGCAGCCGCCGCCGCACCACCACCGCGAAGGCGAGCGTGAGCAGCAGCTGCAAGCCGAGGGTGGCCAGCAGGGCGCCGGCTAGAAGCGCTGCGATCACAGGCAATTGATCACTGGAAACTGATCACTGAGAACTGATCACTGAGAACTGATCACAGAGAAATAATCACAGAGCTGCGGCTCCGGTGATCAGGCTGCGGGCATAGGGGCCGATCAGTTCCTCGAAGCCCGGGCAGCGCACGCCATGGGCCGCCAGGGACGCCACGGTGGCCAGGCAGCTGGGCCGGGCCCGCACCCCGGCCTGATTGAGCTCGGGGTAGGTGAGCTGCTCGTCGCCCCAGCGCCGCACGAAGAAGGCGCGAATGCCGTGCAGGGGGTTGGCCGGATCAGCATCGATCGCCTCCAGCCAGCGCTCCATCGACACCAGCTCCAGCGGTGCCCCCCGCTCGATCAGGTTGCCAAGCAGATCGGCGAGCAGCATCGGCTGGGGGTGTTGCAAGTGCACGTTGCGGCCCACCGCTTCCGCCGTCCAGGCCAGAGCCGTAACCGCATCGGCCACGTAGTCCACCGGCACCAGATCCAGCTCCCATGGCAGATCGGGCGCCATACCCAGAGCTAGGCAACCCCGCAGCAGCCGGTGCAGCAGGTCGTCCTGGTGCCAAGCGCCTGTCTGGGAATGGCCACCAATTAGCGGCGGGCGATACACCGTGACCGGCAACCCGGCAGCCCCAGCGGCCAGAACCAGCCGCTCACTCACCCATTTGGTTTGGGAGTAGCCCACATGGATGCCGCGCCACTCCGACACGTCGTCACTTTCCAGCACCGCCCGGTTGCGGTAGGCGGCCGCCTCAAAGACCGCCACGCTGGAGATCAGCTGCACAGGCAGGGCCCGGACGGCGGCCGGATGCACCGCCAGGTCGAGCACCGTCTTGGTGCCGCCCACATTGGCCGCCTCCAGTTGGCTGTAGGGGGCCATCTGGCTGAGCTGGGCACCGTTGTGCAGGATGCCCCCTAGGCCTTGAGCCAGCTCAGCAAAGCCATCCTCCGAGAGACCGAAGCGGGGCTGGGCCAGATCGCCGGGCACTGCTACCAGACGTTCGCTCCAGCTGTCCTGCCAGAGTCCGTAGTGATCGAGGTTGGCGCGAATCCGCGTCAGCCCCTGGGAGGGATCGCTGGCCCGCACCAGACACCGCACCCGCACTTGATCCCAGCGCTGCAGCTGGCCCGCCAGCAGGTAAGCCCCCAGGAAGCCGGAAGCGCCCGTAACCAAAATCGCCTCCCTGGGGCCTGCTGCTGCTGAGGAGCTAGTGGTGGAGACCGCTGGCAAGCTCCAGTGAGATGCCAACTGGGCTTCCCGGCCCAAATCCAACACCCGCTCTGCCCCAGCCTGGGGATCTACCAGAGCCTCTAGCAATACCGCCGCCAGAGCTTCGATCGTGGGATCGCCAGCGAGGGATTCAAGCTCCAACTTCACCCCCAGGTCCCGCTGGATCCCTGCAGCCAGCTCCACAGCCATGAGCGAATCAAGGCCGATGTGGAACAGGGAATCACCGGAATCAAGACTGCGCCCATCCTCCAGCCCCATCACAATCGCCAAGCGCTGTTGCAGCAGCGCAACCACCAGCGCCGAGCGCTGGTCAGAGTCGGCCTCGGCGAGCTGGCGGCGCAGGATCTCACCCTCGCCCCCTTGACCGCCGCGGCCGTCAACATCAAGCAGCGGTTGCAGCATGGACGCCTGACGGTTACCTAGCTGGGCTGCCAGCTTGGGCCAGTCATTGTTGAGCACGGCTACGCAACCAGACCTGCCCCGCTCCAACAGCAATCCCAAGGCCCCAAATGCCTGGGGAGGTGGAAGCAGGCCAACCCCCAGGGCGGCAAAGCGGCGCTCAAGCCCCTCTGCCATGCCGGCACCGCCCCAAGGCCCCCACTGCACCGAGAGCAGAGGCCAGTCGTTTGCAGCTGCAGCCAAGCCATCGAGAGCGCCATTTGCCGTGGCATAGCTGGTTTGCCCGGGGGATCCGAGCAAAGCGGCCATCGATGAAAAGGCCACACCAAACTCGGGCTGGCAGTTGGCCAGCCGGCAGGCCAACTCCAGCCGCTGCCAGCCAGCCAATTTGGGCGCAATCACCTCGGCCTGGCGGGCGGGGGTCTGCCCCTCCAGAAGACCGTCATCCAAATGACCGGCGGCATGGAATAGGCCAGCCAAAGGTTGGCCCCGCAGAGCCTCGGCTAACCGCTCTACCGGATCTGCAGCCAGATCGAAGGCGATCACTTCGCAGCCAACCCCTTGGGCCTGCAAGCGCTCCACCAAAATGGGGTCGGGTCTGCGTCCTAAGAGCACCAGGGAACGAGCACCTTGCTCAGCCAACCAGATACAGAGCTGCTGGCCGATCCCACCGAAGGCCCCCGTCACTAAATAACAAGCCTCTGGGCGGATCGTCCAGGCCGCCGGACGCTCCGGCTGGATGATCACCACCTTGCCCACATGCCGGGCCTGGGCCATCAGCCGGAAAGCCTCCACGCCGCGCTCGATCGGAAACGCCTGCAGCGGGATGGGGGCGTAGTGGCCGGCCTCAAGATCGGCCAGCAGCTCCAGCAATAAGCCGCGCACAAGGCCGGGGTCGGCAGCGGCCACCTCCAGCAGATCGAAGGGCAGGTAACTGCTATCGGGCCGGCGGCGGAGTGCCTCCTCCCGACTCCAAATCTCAATTTTGCCAAGCTCCACAAAACGGCCGCCGTCAGCCAGAGCAGCAAAACTTGCCTCCACCCAGTCACCCTTCAGGCTGTTGAGCACCACATCCACTCCCCGACCGCCGGTGACGGCCAGCACCTGCTCGGCAAAGTCGAGGCTGCGGGAATCAAACACAGCCTCAACCCCCTGCTGCAGCAGACCCGCCTGCTTAGCCGCACTGGCGGTAGCGAACACCCGCGCACCGCAGCGTCGGGCCACCTGCAGGGCCGCCTGACCAACCCCCCCCGCGGCCGCATGGATCAGCACAGTGTCGCCAGGGAGCAGCTGGGCCAGGGTCTGGAGGCCGTAGATAGCTGTGAGGAAAGCCGTGCTGACGCTCGCCCCCAGGGCCGGATCTAGCGCCGGTGGCAGTGGCACACAAAGGGCGGCACGGCAAACAACGTGGCTAGCAAGACTGCCCACCGCCAAGGCGGCCAGCAGCCGCTCACCCACCAGCCCCGGATCCACACCAGGGCCAACGGCCACCACCCGACCCACACATTCGCCGCCATAGGGCATGCGGGCATCAGCATCCATGCCAAGTTCACGGCTGTAGCCCACCAGCAGTCCCAGAGCGTTCAACACATCGCGGAAATTGAGGCCCGTGGCCTCCACCGCCAGTTCCAGTTCCCCGGGGCCAGGCGACCGCCTCTCCAGGGGCACTGCCCGCAGCGTCTCCAGGCTGCCCAACGAACCGCTTTCCAAGAGGAAGGGCGCATCGGCCAGGGGCTTAAGACGCTGCACCCAGGCCCTGCCATCACGCCAGGCCAGCAAAGGTTCGCGCTCACCTAGCGCAAACAGGGCTGACCAATCGCCAGCAGCTGGCGGGCTGCCTTCTTGAATAAGAAGCACTGTCCAACCCAGGGCGGGCTGTTCAAGCGCAGCCGAACGCCCAAACGCTGCCAAGCCGGCAGCGAGAGGCCCCTCTCCCTGCAGCACAAGCCAAACAGGCCTGGGCGGGACGGCTGCCAGCTGCTGGGCCCAAAGCAGCATTTGGGCTGCCAACGCCTCCAACTCACAGGCAGGCTTAGTGAGATCGGGCCAGAGCAAAAGCGGCCCTACTCCTGGGGGGATCACCTCGCCTTCAGCAAGTCTCAGCGGTGCGGGGCCTAACAGCGGCTGTGAATTGAAGTTCGTTGCCTCCTGCCAGTTTGTTTCCAGCAACCAGTTCTGCGCGCCTGGCTTAGGGTTAACTTCCGGCAGGGGAAACAACCACTCCATAGCCTGCCTAGGCAGGCGCCGCAGCCTGAAGCCCCGAATCCAGCCCAAGGGAGCGCCGCCCTCATGGAGCACTAGGTCAGCGAGAACGAAGGCCGGCTCCTGACTCGGCTGAAGCCGCACCTGACATTGCAAACGATCAGGTAGGGGCAAGGCCGCCAGCCAAAGCTGCTCCAGCCCCACGGGGAGAAGCAGCTGGCCTTCCCGGGCCGCTGGATCCAGGAGCACAGCCACAGCCTGGAAACAACTGTCGAGTAGCCCCCGGTCCTGGCCCCTCTCCGGTCGCTCCAGCTCAGCCCAGGCTTGACCTTCCGCGAGCTTGAGTTGCCGCAGGCCGCGATAAGTAGGGCCGTACTCCAGACCCACCTGCGCCAAAGTTTCGTAGAAGCTATCAGGCTCCACCTGCTGCACCGAGTCCGGCGCCGGCGACAGGGCAAATGGCGGCTCTACCGGCAAGTCCCCAGCTAGGGACATTTCGCCATGACGCTGCCAGGGGGAGAGCACGGCAGCATCGGGCCGGCTGTAGAAAGTCAGTCCATCAGTGCACCAATGGCCCTGGAGCCAGGCCGCTGAACCTGGAGCAACCAACTTCAGCGGCTGATCCAGTTTCATCGAACCCAGCTTCAGGGGCTGCTCGGCCTGGTCCAGTAACGCCAGTCCCGCCAAAATGAACCCCGCGGCCGGAAACACCGCTTGAGTGCGAATCCGGTGGTCGCTTAGGTCGGTTCCCTCACTACATAAACGCGTCTGGTGCACCTCCGTTTCGCCAGGCAGATCGATCCGAGTGAACCTCTCAGCAGCAGAACGCGAACCACTGGAAGATGAACTATCCACTCCAGGCTGGAAAACAGGGGCTTGAGGCGTGCTGTTTAGAGCCGTGATCCCCAAATGGTTCAGCCAGAAGCCACCTGGGGCTTGGGACTCTCCCTCGCGGCTCCACCAATGGCGCTGCCTCTCGAAGGGGTAGCCGGGCAGGGTGATGCGAAGGGCAGGGAAGGGGCGATGGAATCCGGCCCAGTCAATGCCGTAGCCACCGCGCCAGAGGCCACCGAGGCTCGTAAAAAGCACCTGCCAGTCAGACTTTCCCTGCTCCAGGGAAGGCCAGTGAGTGAGGGATTGATCCTGAGTGCATTGACGCGCCATGCCAATGAGCGTGGGGCGAGCACCGATCTCAAGAAACACCTGGGCACCTTGTGAGACAAGGGTGTCAATACCTTTGGCAAATTGCACAGGGCTGAGTATTTGGTCACACCAGTAGTCCGGCTGGGCAATCTCCGCGCCAGCTAGCAAACCAGTGAGGTTGCTCACCAGCGGCTTACTGGGGGGCGCAAAGCTGAGCTGGCGCAGTTCGAGCTCGAAGGCCTCAAGCATCGGAGCCATTGCCCGGGTATGAAAGGCATGGGAAACAGACAGCTGGCGCGCGTTGCAGCCAACTGCATCAGCATCCGCCAGCAGCTGCCGCAAGGCAGCGCTGGGTCCAGCCACCACCGTGTTTACCGGGCCGTTGTAAGCCGCCACCACCAACTCTGGGTGGCGCGCTAGCAAGGCTTGGACCTGGTCAAGCGGAGCCAGCAAAGCCACCATCCCGCCCGCTGTAGGCAAAGCCTGCATTAGTCGGCCACGAGCAGACACCAGGCGACAGGCATCCTCCAGCGAAAAAACACCAGCCAAGTGAGCGGCGAGGACCTCGCCAATGCTGTGACCCATCAGCAGATCAGGTCGCACTCCCCAGCTTTGCCAGAGCTGGCTGAGGGCATAGCCCACCGCAAACAGAGCTGGCTGGGTAACTCCGGTCTGATTAAGCAGGGCCGCAGCCTCGGCCTCATCCCCATCCCGGGGCGTCAAAAACTCGCGCAGGGGTTTATCTAGCTGTGGATCCAGCAGAACCGCAACCCTTTCAAAAGCCTCAAGAAAAGTGGGATGGGCCAGCAGCTCTTGGCCCATGCCAAGGGCCTGAGAACCCTGTCCAGTAAATAGCCAAGCCAGCTTGCCAAGGCGTCTTGATGCGGTAGAGCAGTAGACGCCTTCAGGAAGAGGACGTCGGTCGCTTGCCAGGGATTGGAGCTGGGACACCAGATGATCCTTATCTCGAGCCAGAAAGACCGCCCGCTTTCGAAAGCAAGTGCGGCCTAGGTTTGCGGAAGCAGCCAGATCGGTGAGCTTTATGTTGGGCTTCTCCTGCAACTGCTGAACTAGCTCGAAGGCAATCCTGTTGAGAGCCTCAGGGGTGCGAGCCGAGAGGGTGATTAGCTGCAGCGGCATGCGCGCGCCAAAGCGAATAGGCGCGCTCTGGCGGGGAGCATCTGCCAGCACGACGTGGGCATTGGTTCCACCGAAACCGAAGGAACTAACCCCCACCACCAAGGCTCGATCCTGATGGGGGAACGGCTCCAGTTCGGTCTGAACCTGTAACTTTAGGCCGGCAAAATCAATGGAAGGATTTGGGCGGAGGCAATGCAAGCTGGGGGGTAGTTGTCGCTTAGCTACGCAAAGGGCCGCCTTGATCAATCCGGTTATGCCAGCAGCGGTTTCCGAGTGGCCAAGGTTGGTTTTCACCGAACCCACGCGACAGGACTCCCCCTCAGGACGCCCTTCGCCAAGCACGGTGCCGAGAGCCCGAAGTTCAATCGGATCTCCCTGGCGCGTGCCCGTACCGTGAGCCTCGACGTACTGGGTAGCCGATGGGTCAATGCCTGCCTTGGCAAAGGCCGCGCGCACGCAGGCGATCTGGGCCCGAGCATTGGGAGCAACCATGCCATTGCTGCGGCCATCAGAATTGACAGCTGAGCCATGGATCACCGCGTAGATCGAATCTCCTTCTGATTCGGCAGCGGCTAGGGGCTTGAGCAGCACCGCCCCGGCTCCCTCCGAACGCACATATCCGTCAGCACTGGCATCAAAACTCTTGCAACGCCCATCCGGCGCCAGCAGGCCGGCCTTGCAAAAGCTCATCTGAATGCCGGGGTGTATCAACGCCTGCACACCACCGGCGAGGGCAGCCTCGGATTCGCCCCGCCAGATGCTTTCGCAGGCCAAGTGCACCGCCACCAGGGAGGAGGAGCAAGCGGTGTCGACAGTGAAGCTAGGGCCCTTGAAATCAAAGAAATAGGAGAGCCGGTTTGCAGCAATGCAGCCTGTGTTACCTGGCAACACGAATGGCTCGTTGTCGGGAGTAACGAAGCGCTCCCGCGAAGCCCAAAGCAAGGAGCTGTAGTCGGCGCTGGATATGCCCATAAACACCCCCACCGCCGTGCCGCGCACATGCTCGAGGGGCTTGCCTGCATCCTCGAGGGCCCGCCAAGCCACTTCAAGCAAAAGTCTCTGCTGGGGATCCATACAGACCGCTTCCCTGGGCGTAATGCCGAAAAAGGCCGCATCGAACTGATCGATGCCCTCTACAAAACCGCCGTGGCGCACATGCTGAGTGAGCGGATGGCCAGGGTCAGGGTTGTAGTGGAGATCCAAGTTCCAGCGGTCGGGGGGCACCTCTGTGATCGCCTCACGACCTTCCCTTAGAAATCGCCAAAAACTTTCAGGTGAATTGATACCCGCCGGAAGCCGGCATCCCATGCCCACGATTGCAATCGGCTCTGGCATTGGGTTTATCGGATGCATCCCAACGTTACTCAAGGGCTAAGCGCTCGAGGATTGTGCTCGGATCGGCCGTCAGGAGGTGCTGCTGATAGCGATGCCGTAGGGCCAAATACGCAGGTGGATTGGTCAGCCATTGGTGCACCAAGGATGACAGCTCTACAGGCCGTCTAATGGCAGACTCCAATTCTCGGGCATGAAAATACCGGGGGGCTATCAATTCCTGAGGCATGGTTGTGCCGTAATGGTTGAACACCAGTGGGCATCCCATAAACAGAGCCTCAGTGGCAGTCCGGGCACCTGGGCGGCTAACCATGGCCCAGGCGCGACGATAAAGATCAGCCATCGCATCCGGTCCCTGATAGTCGAGCACCTGAACGGCCAGCGCTGGGTGCCGATCTACCCAGGCCTGCACTTCCTCCCGCACAATCTGTCGTCGGCCGCATAGGGCCGCCACCGTCAGCTGACCAGCAAACGGCAGTAGCTGCTCCAGCAGGGGGATGTGGTTATTTGCGCCATTTGAGCCGGTGCCGAGCACCAACAGGGGTAGGCCTTCAACAGCAGCAGGCGCCGGCCCACCATCGTGATAGTCCGGGTAAAGGAGGGGCCCAAGCAGCTCCACTGGAACCCCTGGACGTCGTCGTCGCACTTCCCTGACCACCTCGTATGTAAGGGCCCAGAACAGGTCGGTTCTGCGACTGAGCCAGTTGCGGCTAAAGCCAAAACCGCCGTCGAGCTCAGTGCAGCAAGTGATGCAACGAAGCTGGTTACCCAAAACCCTTTTAGCCAAATCGAAATGGCCACGATTGGTGTGAGGGTGGGTGGAGATCAGCACATCCGGGCGGAAGTCCTGAAGCTCACGAATCAAGTATTGGCGCCCGAATAGAACGGTGCCTGGCTTCACCAGATCTTCCAGTTCCATAGCCCGCCAGTAGATCTGGTGCAGCCAGGGGCGTCGGCGTTGGATCCAGTTGTAGAGCTCTACGCCACCTCGATAGGTGCTACTCGAGCGCTCCAACACCTGATCGACACGCACTTCGATATTCGGGCGCTCACGCTCCAGCCATTGCCGAATTGCCTCGGCGGCCGAGTCGTGAGCAGTGCCGCCACTGGATGTATAAATCAGAACTTTCATCACTATTTATTTTCATCCAGGTGAAGGCGCCCGAGGGGACGCCAGAGCCGCCAAAGAGGAATCAGCAAAACCCAGCCAAGCAGGCCGATCGCCATCGCCGTCGGGCGCCCCGGGCCGCGGCCAAGGGCGTCCAGCAGCCAAGCGGGCCAGTAGCCCCCCCGGATCAGCGGGGCTATCACCCTATCGGCCAGCAAACTCATCCCCAGCAGAGCTACTAGACGGGAGATCCACTCCAGGCCGTAACGGCCGACAAACAGCCGCGGCTGTAAAGCCAACGGCACCCAGCACAACCAAAGACTCTGGAGGGCGCCTAGAGCAACCGGAACCGCAGCAGCAAATAGGCCCACGGCCAAAAACCACACCCCCTGCCACTGCTGAAAGCACACCAGCCCAGCCCCGGTCAGCAGCACCGCCTGGAGCAGCAACACGATGCGCAGCCAGTCCAGCCAATGGCAGCGAGGCACCCGGGCCCATAGCCAGAGCCCACCGGCATAGCCCAATCCGGCCAGGGCCAGAGCCAGGATCAGACGCTGGGAGCCGCTTGCCGCCACCACCCAGGCGGGGAAAGCGATCTCAATGGCAGCAAACACGCCTACCACCACGCTGTTGATCTGCAACAGGGGGCGCCAGCGCCGATTGCTCCACAACCTGCTCAAGGCATGGCGCACCCCTAGCTGATAGGAAGCCTCATGACCAGCAGCCTTAGTGAGTGGGGCTGACAACGACTGCGGCCAGGCCACCAGAAGCGTGCAGGCCGCAGCAATAAGTGACGTAAGGCTGTCAGTGACGAGTACACCCGGCAACCCGGCCGTCGCCGCCAGCACAGCGCCGAGTAGGGGGGCTGCCATCACCACAGCTCCATCCGATCCAGCGAAGAGCCCGCTGGCCGCTCCCAGCTGCTCTGTAGACACAAATCTGGCCAGTTGGCTGGACCAGGTCACCACCAGAGCCGCCTCTGCTGCTGCTGCCAGCCCAATGCAAAGCAACACCGGTGACAGGGTGGCTGGACGCATCATCAAGGTGAAGGCCAGGCCCAAAGTGCAGGTGCTGCCGAGGCCGTTAGCGGCAAGCATCACCCGTCGCGGCGGCCAACGATCCAGTTGACGGCCCATTAGCGAAAGGGATGCCAACTTGGCCAACTGCACCACAACCGCCACCGCAGCAAAGGCACTCAACTGGCCATGCTGCTGGAACAGCCACAGCCCCAAGCCGTAAAGACTCACCTGAGTGCCGAGGTTTGAGAGCAGCTGGCCCGCCCACATGACCAGAAATGGCCTTGGCAGCGACCTAAGTTTTGGGCCAGCCACCGGCACAGTCGGTTCTCCTTTTCCAATACATTCAACCTCCCATAGGAGTTCACATCCCTGACAAAAGTCCTGCTTGCCGGCAGGATCGAAGCATCCTCGGCAGCTTGCCTGATGACCCCAGCCCCTGACCAGGCCGCGATCAGCACCGAAGCCAGCCCCAACGGCGCTTCCCTCGCCTGGGTGCCCTGGCTGCAGGCCGGCGTCACGGCAATGCTGGTGGTGCTCTTTTTGGTGATCGTGGTTAAGTCCCGCCAGCAGAACGACACCATCCGCCAGTTGCAGGAGCGGGTGCAGGGGTTGGAGAACAGCCGGGCCCTTGATCGCACCACTGGCCTGGAACAGCAGCTGCGCTCCACGGTGGAGCGGCTGCAGGCGGTGGAGCGCAACGGCACCCGCATCGATGGGCTGAGCCGCGAAACCGCCAACCTGCGGGCCGAGCTCAGCAAGTTGCGCGCAGCCCGCCCCAGCAAAGCGGCTCCCCCGAAAACCGATGAGCTGCCTTTGGGAGTGCCGCCTCTTCCGCCTGTGCGCCCCCCTGCAACTGCTAACTGATCAACCAGAGGATCTTTTCACTGGTTTTCAACCTTGGACTGGTTTTCAACCTTTGACTGCATCGCCGGCGGCGCTGGGCAGGATGTAGCGCTGCAGGCCGATAAACACCACCAACACCGGCAGGATCGAAATCACTGCTCCGGCTGCCACCAGGCGCCAGTCGAGTGAAAAGCTGCTGGCCAACTGCTGCAGCCCAAGGGGCAGGGTGTAGAGCTCGGGTTCATCGAGGATCACCAGGGGCCAGAGAAAATCGCTCCAGGTGCCGATAAACACAAACATCGCCAGGGTGATCAGGTCGGCCCGGGCCGCCGGAATCATCACGTTCCACCACTCCCCCACCGGCGTGCAGCCATCGCAACGGGCCGCCTCCTCCAGCTCCACCGGCACCCCCAGGAAGCTCTGCCGCAGCAGGAAGATGCCAAAGGCGGTGGCCGCCTGGGGAATGATCAGGGCCCAAAGGGTGTTGCGTAGGCCGATCTGCACCATCAGCAGGTAGAGCGGAATCATCACCACCTGAAAGGGGATCAAAATCGTTGCTACCACTAGGGCCAGCACTAAGCCCCGGCCGCGAAAATTCATGCGGGCCAGGGGATAGGCCGCCAGCGAGCAGAAGAGCACGTTGGCCAGCACCGCCAGGCCACTCACAATCGTGCTGTTGAGCAGGTAGGTGCCGATTGGATTGTCGGCAAAAAGGCGCCTGTAGGCCTCAAAGCTGGGCTGACTGGGCCAGAGGGCTGGCGGGCTGGTGAAAATGTCCTCCGCCGGACCCTTAAGCGAGGTGCTCACCAGCCACAGCAGCGGCACCAACATCGCCAGGGCCACCAGCAACAGCAAAATCAGCTGGGCGGCGGCACTGAGCCGTGAGCGGCGCGGTCCGGAGAGGGGCAGGCTCATGGCGGGGGGACAGAAGGGAATCAGATGACTCAGTGGGGCGGGCCGGGGCGGGGCGGGCCGGGCCGGGGAGCAAGTGTTTTGGCGCTTAGCTTAGTCTTGGCTTAGCTAATCAATAAAAACAACACATGGCCCAGGGCGTGATCCCAAGCTGAAACGCCACACCCACCCAGCTGCCTAAACCCGCGGCCGGTCGGCCAAGGGCAGGTCGCCCACTACGGGCAGTGGCGCCTTCTGGGGGTGCAGCGGCTGGTGACGCCCACCGGCCACCAGCCTATTGAGGGCGTTCACGAAGGCCTGGGCGGCGGCCACCACGATGTCAGTGTCGGCTGAGTGGCCCGAATAGAGCACACCCTCGTGGCGCAGCCGGATCGTCACATCGCCCATGGCATCGATGCCTTCGGTCACCGATTTCACCGAAAATTCGACCAGCTCATTGGGCACCTGGGCCAGCCGATTGAGCGCCTGACACACCGCATCCACCGGCCCGGTGCCGATCGCCGCCTCGCTGAGCTCGGCGCCATCTGCAGTCACCAGGGTGACGGTGGCGGTGGGCTGCAAGCCAGTGCCACAGCTCACCTGCACGCTCTTGAGGGTGAAGCTGCCGCCATCCTGCTGCTGCACCTGCTCGCTCACGATCGCCTCTAAATCGCGGTCGCTGATTTCCCGCTTGCGATCCGCCAGCTCCTTGAAGCGGGCGAAGGCATCGTCGAGGTCCTCCCGCTCGAGCGTGTAGCCCAGCTCCTCGAGCCGGGCCCGGAAGGCGCTGCGGCCGCTCAGCTTGCCAAGGGAGATGCGGTTGTCGGCCAAACCAACCGTGCGGGCATCAATGATTTCGTAGGTGAGGCGGTTTTTGAGCACGCCGTCTTGGTGGATGCCCGATTCATGGGCAAAAGCATTGGCGCCCACGATCGCCTTATTGGGCTGCACCGCCATGCCGGTGAGGTTGCTCACCAGCCGCGAGGTCTTGGTGATCTCCTCGGTGCGCACGCCCGTGAGCGGTTCGGTGCTCTCGGCTGGCCGCCCCAGGAAGGGGTTGAAGTAGCTGCGCCGCACGTGCAGGGCCATCACCAGCTCCTCGAGCGAGGCATTGCCAGCCCGCTCGCCGATGCCGTTGATCGTGCACTCCAGCTGGCGGGCGCCGTTTTTCACCGCCTCGAGGAAGTTGGCCACCGCCAGGCCCAGGTCGTTGTGGCCGTGCACCGAGATCACCGCCTGGTCGATGTTGGGCACCTGGGCATTGATACCGGCGATCAGCTCGCCGAATTCCGCCGGGGTGGCGTAGCCAACGGTGTCTGGGATGTTGATCGTGGTGGCACCGGCGCTGATCGCCGCCTCGATCACCTGATGCATGAACTCCGGATCGCTGCGGCCGGCGTCTTCGCAAGAGAATTCCACATCGTCCACCAGCGAGCGGGCGTAGGCCACCATCTCGGCGGTGATCGCCAGCACCTCAGCGCGGCTCTTGCGCAGCTTGTGCTCGAGATGGATGTCGCTGGTAGCAATAAAGGTGTGGATGCGCCGCCTAGCAGCGGGCGCCACCGCCTCAGCGCAGGCCTTGATGTCGCCGGCAGCGGCCCGAGCCAGGCCGCAGATCACCGGCCCATCGGGGGTGCCCACGGTTTCGGCAATGCGCTGCACGGCGTTGAAGTCGCCGGGGCTGGCAAAGGGGAAGCCGGCCTCGATGATGTCCACCCCCAGCCGGGCCAGCTGCTGGGCGATCGCCAGCTTCTCCTCGAGGTTCAAGCTGGCGCCAGGCGACTGCTCGCCATCGCGCAAGGTGGTATCGAAGATCAATACGCGGCCGGGATCGCGGGCCATAGGGGAGCCCCTCTAGGCGGAATGACTATGAGATAGCCCATTGTATGCGGGCACTACGCCTAGAGTGCCGCAATCGCAGGATGGTTATGGCCGCAGGCGATCTGGCCCTAGTCCTCCACGCCCATCTTCCCTACGTGCGCTCCAGCGAGCCCGGTTCGCTGGAAGAAGATTGGTATTTCCAGGCGCTCCAGGAGTGCTACCTGCCGCTAGTGGCCGTGCTGGAGGCCGCCGCCGCTGACCGGCGCCAGCGCCCCCGGCTCACCCTCGGCCTCTCGCCCACCCTGCTTTCCCTGCTGGCCGATCCCCAGCTCAATGGCCGCTTCCTGGCCTGGATCGCCGTTCGCCAGGAGCTGCTGCTGCAAGCCCCGCAAGCCCAAGGCCCAGCCGCCAGCCACCTAGCAGCTCAACTGGAAGCGGTGGTGAGCCAGTGGCGTCAGATCAAAGGGCAACTGATCCCACGCTTCCGCAGGCTGCAGCAACAGGGGGTGCTGGATCTGATCACCTGCGGTGCCACCCACGGCTACCTGCCCCTGCTGCGCCAGGTGCCGGAGGCGGTGCGGGCCCAGCTGGTCACCGCAGTGCGCGAGCACGAGCGCCTGCTGGGTGAGCGGCCCCTGGGCATCTGGCTGCCGGAATGCGCCTACTACGAAGGCCTCGACCAGCAGCTGGTGGGCTGCGGTCTGCGCTACTCGGTGCTCGATGCCCACGGGCTGCTGCACGCCCTGCCCCGCCCCCGCTATGGCGTATTCGCTCCGATCTGCTCACCGGCCGGGGCCGCCTTCTTCGGCCGCGACAGCAGCGCCACCCTGCCGGTGTGGAGCGCCCGCGAGGGCTACCCCGGCGATGGCGCCTACCGGGAATTCCACCGCGACCTGGGCTGGGATCTGCCCGATAGCGAACTAGCCAGCCATGCCATCGCCAGCCGCCGGCCCCTCGGCCTGAAGCTGCATCGGGTCACGGCCCAGGGCTGCCCCCTCGACCAGAAACAGCCCTACGAACCCGCAGTTGCGGCCGAGCGAATCGAGGAGCATGCCGCCACCTACCTGCAGGGCCGAGCCGAGGAGCTAGGCAGCCTGGCCCGCTCGATGGAGCGCCGGCCCCTACTGGTGGCTCCATTTGACGCCGAATTGTTTGGCCACTGGTGGTTTGAGGGGCCCCAGTTTCTGGCGGCCCTATTCCGCCAGGCCGATGGGGCCGGCGTGCGGCTGGTGACCCTGCGGGAGGCCCTCGGCGGCAGCGACCCCCTGCAGGTGTGCCGCCCCTCCCCCAGCAGCTGGGGCCAGGGGGGCTATCACGACTACTGGCTCAACGAGACCAACGCCTGGGTGGTGGCCGAGTGGCAGCGGGCCTCCCAGGCCATGGTGGCTCGGGTGCAGCGCGGCGTTGGCAGCCCAGCCCAGCGCGACCTGCTCACCCAGGCGGGCCGGGAGCTGCTGCTGGCCCAAAGCTCTGATTGGAGCTTCATCCTGAGGGCGGGCACCACCACCGGACTGGCCAAAGAAAGGATCGAGCGCCACCTGGATCGCTTCTGGCGCCTGCTGGATGCGATCGACAACGGCACCGAGCTACCCGCCAAATGGCTCAAAGCGATAGCCATCGAAGACGGCCTATTCCCCCTGCTCAATGCGGCCGATTGGCTGCCGGCGCCGGTTCAGTCTTAGGCACAAAGCTAGGGGGCCAGCATGCGAAGGCCCAGCTGCAACTCCCGGCCCCGCATGCCCATCAGGCCCCAACGGACGCTCCAGGGTGCCGTGGCAAATAGGGCAACCATCGCCGCCAACAGCTCGCCCAGGCTGAGCGTATTGGTCAAAAAGCCATACCACTGGGCGCTGGGCAGGGAAAAGAAGCTGGTGAAGTGACTGCGCAGCTGGGGCTCCGAGAAGCGCATCAATTTCTCCAGCCCAAATTGGTAGAGGGCGTGTTTACGGCGTAGCTCCGGGGGCCAGAGCGCCTGCCAGCCAGCTGCGGCCAGCTGCAGCGAGTCGGCGGCCGGTTCAGCCCGCAGCCGCGCCGCCACCGCCGCCGCCAGCACCGGCGCCCGGCGCAGCAGCGCCCCCAACATGTAGCCGGAGGCCGGATGCACCATCGCCGCAGCCCCACCAAAGGCCAGCACGGGCTGATCCAAATCCGGTAGCGGCAGGTTCATCGGAAACAGGCAAAACTCCTCGTGCTCCACCTGCTCGATCGCCACACCGCGATGGGCCAACCGCCGCTCGAGGCGCTGCTTGAGCTTGGCGTAGGGCACCGGCGGCGCCAGGGCCAGGGAGGTCTCCTCCACAAAAAACCTTCCCTGCCCCAGATCCATCGCGTAGAGAAAAGTAGGGGGCTCCTGCCGCTCCGCTTCGCTGAGGTGATCGGCGCGATAATCCATCAGCACGAATTGCCCCGACTGCACCGGCGGCGCCGTGAAGCGTCCCACCACGCCGTAGGCAGCCTGGCCCGCCACCGGCCCCCGCTCAGGCCGCTGCACAAACACCGCCTTGTGGCCGCTGGCATCCACCACCAGCCGCGCCTCGATCACCGCAAGATCGGCAGCACGAGCAGGGGCATAGCGCACCTGGCTGCGGCCACTCCCATGGCTCAGCTCCTGTGCCTGCCCGCGCAGCCACTGCACGCCGGCGGCCTCACAACGCTCCAGCCAGAACTTCTGCAAGCGCGTTTTGTCGAACAGGCCGTAGTCGCGGCCGTGGCGCGTGGGGCTGTCGGCTGGATCGGCAGGGTCGCTGCTGCCGGAGCCGAAGTAACTGCAGGTGTCGCTCCAGCGGTGCTCCAGCAGGTGGCCCAGGCCGAGGGCATCCACCTCGTCTCCCCAGATCCCGTAGGTGTTGGGCCAGAGTTCGCGAGGATCAGTCGCCGCCAGCACTGCCACCGCCAGCCCCTGCTCCGCCAGCTCAGCGGCGATGGCCAGGGCCGCCGGGCCTGCGCCCACCACCAGCACATCAATCAAGCCCACTGCAACAGACCCTGGGTCCGAAGCGGCAGCCACCGAATCAGGCCTCAGTGCTTGGGTTCTCCTCTTCTACTGAATCTTCTGTCAGTAAATCCTCTTCTACTAAATCCTCTTCTATTAATGCAGCCTCTTCTGTTAATAAAGCCTCTTCAACAATTGCAGACTCCTCCTCCTCAGCAGCCGGTGGCACCAGCACCACTTCGCTGAGTCGATCGCGGGCATCAAGCTTCTGCAAGCGTACGCCCGTAGCCGCCCGCGACTGCTGCGGCACCGCATCGGCCTGGGTGCGAACAATCACCCCCTTCTCGCTCACCAGCAGCAGCTCCTCGCCAGCCCCGAGCACCTTGAGGCCCACCAGCACATCACTCTTATTGCGGAACTTGATCGCCCGCAGGCCCATGCCGGCGCGCTTCTGCAGGCGGAACTGATCCACCGGCACCCGCTTACCCAGGCCGCTGGCACTGGCCACCAGCACCCAAGGACCCTCGCTCGGCGCCACCTCCTCACTTTCATCGTCTTCGGCGCTGGCCGAGCTCGCCACCCGATCGGCGAGCTCAGCGGGCAGCACATCCATGCTCACCAGCTGGTCGCCGGGGCGCAGGTTCATGGCCCGCACGCCGCGGGCGGTGCGGCCCAGGGGCCGCAACTCCTCGTCGTTGAGACGGAAGTGGATGGTCATGCCGTTGCGCGAGCCGATCAGGATGCTGTCGCCGGGCAGGGCCAAGCGCACCCAGGTGAGGGCATCCCCCTCCACCAGATCGATGGCGATCAAGCCATTGGAGCGGATGTTGGCAAAGGCCGATAGACGGGTGCGCTTAATCGTGCCGCCACTGGTAAGCATCACCAGCACACCGTCATCGGTGAATTCGCTCACCGCCAGCAGCGAGGTGATCTGCTCCTCGCGGGGAATCGGCAACATCTGCACAATCGGCGTGCCCTTGGCAGCGCGGCTGCAGATCGGCACCCGATAGGCCGGCACGGTGTAAACAACGCCGCGATCGGAGAACAGCAGCAGGTTGTCGTGGTCGTTGCAGCTGATGAACAGCCGCACCGCCTCCTCGCCCTGGGTCTTGGTGCCGGCCTTGCCGCGGGTGCCGCGGCTGGTGGCCTCGAATTCGCTCACCGGCATCCGCTTCAGGTAGCCGTTCTCGGTAAGCAACACCACCGAACGCTCATTAGCGATCAGGTCGATGTCTTCGAGGCCGCCCTCGAGATCGAGAATCTCAGTGCGGCGGGGGGAGTGGTAACGAGTGCGGATCGCACCGAGCTCTTCGGTGATAATCGTGAGTACGCGCTCGCGATTGGCCAGGATGTCTTTGTAGTCGGCAATCTTGGCGACTAAATCCTCATGCTCAAGGCGGATCTTGTCGGCCTCGAGGGCCGTCAAACGCCGCAGCTGCATCTGCAGGATGGCATCTGCCTGGATCTCACTGAGGCCATGGCGCTCCTGCAGCTGCAAGCGGGCCGTGGCCGCATCGGAAGCAGCCCGGATCAGGGCAATGATCGGATCGAGTTGGTCTAGGGCCAGCAGCAGGCCCAGCAAAATGTGGTCGCGCTCCTCGGCTTTGCGCAGGAAGTAGCGGGTGCGGCGCTCGATAGTCTCGATGCGGAAGTCGAGAAACACCTGCAGCATCTTGCGCAGGGTGAGCAGCACCGGCTCCGACTTCACCAACGCCAGCATGTAGGCGCTGAAGTTGTTTTGCAGCGGCGTGAGCTTGAACAGGTTGTTCAGCACCACCTGGGGGTAGGCATCACGGCGCAATTCGATAACGATCCGCATGCCATCGCGGTCGGATTCATCACGGATATCAGAGATCCCCTCCAGCTTCTTGTCGTTGACTAGCTCGGCGATCCGCTCAATCAGCGAGGCCTTGTTGGTTTGGAAGGGCAATTCGGTGATGATCACCGCATCGCGATCGGGGCGGCCCTTCACCTCCAGCGTTTCAATCGAGGCGACGCCCCGCATCGTCACTGAACCGCGGCCGCTGGTGTAGGTGTCACGAATACCGCGGCGACCCAAGATCTGGCCTCCCGTGGGGAAGTCGGGCCCCGGGATGATCGCCATCAACTGCAGATCGTCGATGTCGGGGTTGGCGATCAGCGCCAGCGTGCCGTCGATCAGCTCAGTGAGGTTGTGGGGTGGGATGTTGGTCGCCATGCCCACGGCGATGCCGGTGGAGCCGTTGAGCAGCAGCTGCGGAATCCGCGCCGGCATCACGGTGGGCTCCTGCTGGGAGCCGTCAAAGTTGTCGGCGAAATCGACCGTTTCGGCTTCGATGTCGTCGAGCAGGCTGTCGGTGGTCAGCGCCTGCAGCCGTGATTCGGTGTAACGCATGGCGGCCGGGGGGTCGCCGTCCACCGAGCCGAAGTTGCCATGCCCATTGACCAGGGGCATGCGCATGTTGAAGTCCTGGGCCATCCGCACCAGGGCGTCGTAGACGGCCGTATCGCCGTGGGGGTGGTACTTACCAAGGACCTCACCGACCACACGGGCGCATTTCCTGTAGGGCCGATCGCTGGTGAGACCCAGCTCATACATGGCGTAAAGGATGCGCCGGTGCACCGGCTTGAGGCCATCGCGGGCATCGGGCAGGGCCCGACCCACGATCACGCTCATCGCATACTCCAAATAGGAGCGCGACATCTCGTTGCGCAGATCGGTCAGGATGATTCGCGAATCACCGTTGCCGCCGGACTCCCCCGGTATGTCAGCACCGGGTCCGCTGGGGTCCGCCATGGATGACCGTCTTTAGCAATGGTCAGTTTATCTGAAGCCCAGGGGGAATGCCCAAATCCGATCCATTCCCGCCACGCCAGGAGGCGGAGCTAAGGCTCAAGCAGCAACGGGGCCAGCTGCAGGTGCGCGCCGCCGCCGAATTTCGCAGCCTGGTGCTGCAAGCCGGGCTGGCCGAGGCCTACGCCAGCACTGATGTGGTGGTGGCAGCCGATGCGGGCTTCAGCGACCAGGCCAGCCTGCTCCTAAGCCTCGGCCCCACGGATCCACCGATCCGCCTGCGCGACGGCCAGCTGGCCGGAGTGGCGGGGCTAGCGGGCTGCGGCAGCGGCGAGCTGGTGCTGCCGATCGGAGGCGGCCTAGGCGATGCGATGGGCGGCGCCCAACTGCTCGGAGCCCTGCTGCAGGGCCGGGCCCTGCCCTTCAACGCCAGCGGCGAGGCCACCGCCCTGCACCCGCGCCGGGAGCTGCACACGGAGCTGGGGCTGGAGCAGATCGGCGCTGGCCGGCTGCTGCTGCATCGGGCCATCAGTGAAAACGGCGTAGTTGCCCTCAGCCAGGCGGAAGGGCCCTGCCCCAGCCCCTACGGCACCCTGCTGGGTCCAGCCGCCAACGCCCTCTATTCCTGCGGCGGCGCCGGCAGCATCGGCCTCACCATGCCGGGGTTGTCGCTGCTGGGGCCTGGCTCACCGGTGCTGGTGGGCGGCGCCATCGGCTGGGTGATAGGGGCTGGCAGCGGCCACCAGCCCGGTTGCCGGCGCCAGGCCAGCGGCCACGCCCGCACCCCCGGCGCGGCCGCCGCCGTGAGCGTGGATTTGCACGGACTGCGACCCGAGTGGGTGCGCCCTTGTTTTTTTGAGGGCCATGGCAGCGCCCTACTGATTGCGATTGCGGCGCCGGTGCCCCTGATCAATGCCGAGGTAGCCCGCCAGGCCGCCGCTGGCCCCCAGGAGCTCGAGGCGCCCGTGCTCGACCTGTCGGTGCCGCGGCGGATCAAACCCAGCCTGGGCTCGGTGACCTACGCCGAGCTGCTCAGCGGCACGATCCAGGTGGCAGGACGCTCGGTGGCCTGTGCGCCCTCCCACAGCCCGCGGCTGGCCGCCGCCGCCTGCGAGGCCCTGATAGCAGCCCTGATCGACGGCAGCTTCCCCCTGCGCTTACCGGTTGTGCCACTGAGCAGCCGCCCCAGCCTGCTGCCGATTGAGGCCTAGGGCTTGGAGTCCCAGGGCTTGGAGTCTTGGCCAACCGCACCTAAGCTCCCGCCACATTCCTATCCCCGCCGCGCCGCCCGCCATGGCCGACGACACCATCACCAACCCCGACACCAACCCCGACACCAGCCCCGACGGGGCTGTTCAACAGCCAGTCGAACAGCCAGTGGAACAGATTGTTGAGCAGGTCGTTGAACAGGTTGTTGAACAGCCCGCTCCAGAGGCGGCGCCCCCCGAACCCAGCATTGCCGCCACCCTGGTAATTGAAGCCAGTCCCAGCGCAGGCTCCAAGTCGTTCAGTGACGAAGCCGAGCCCCAAAGCGGCGAAGGTGGTGAGTGGGAACTGCTGCTGGGCAAGCTGCGCCAGTGGCTCGATCAAAACGAGCTCAACAACCTGTGGGCCCAGGCCCGCAAACCGGTCACCATCCTTGCTGGCCTTGTGGGCCTGCTGCTGGTGCTGCGGGTCTACAGCGCCGTGCTGGGTGCCCTCGACAGCTTGCCCCTGGTGCCCGGCCTGCTCGAGCTAGCTGGGGTGGTGTGGGCGGTGCGCTACGGCATTCCCAAACTGCTGCGCAGCAGCGAGCGCGAACGGCTGCTGGGCGGTCTGAGCCAAAGCTGGAAAGCCTTCCGCGGCAAGGCCTGATCCCACCTTGCTCCGCGGCCTGCGGGCGGCTGGTTGATAGCTTGTCCCGAATTAGTTGGCTCCAGGTGGACATTCAGCTCGGTCGCTTCCGCACTGTGCGTCGTGCCTACGGCATCGACGAGATCGCCCTGGTGCCGGGTGGCCGCACGGTTGATCCAGCTATCACGGACAGCAGTTGGAGCCTCGGCGGCATCAGTCGCGAGATTCCGATCATCGCCAGTGCCATGGACGGGGTGGTCGATGTGGCCATGGCGGTGGAACTGAGCAAACAGGGAGCCCTAGGCGTTTTGAACCTGGAGGGCGTCCAGTGCCGCTACGACGACCCCAATCCCATCCTCGACCGCATCGCAGCGGTGGGCAAGGAGGACTTCGTGCCCCTGATGCAGGAGCTCTACAGCCAGCCGGTGCGGGAAGACCTGATCCGTCAGCGGATTGCCGAGATCAAGCAGCAGGGCGGCATCGCGGCGGTGAGCGCCACTCCAGTGGCCGCCCTGCGATTCGGCAAGGCCATCGCCGAAGCCGGCGCCGACCTTTTCTTCGTGCAGGCAACGGTGGTCAGCACCGAGCACATCGGCCCTGAGGGCCAGGAGAGCCTCGATCTTGAGCACCTTTGCCGCACCTTCGGGGTGCCCGTGATCATTGGCAATTGCGTCACCTATGAGGTGGCACTGAAGTTGATGCGGGCCGGCGCCGCCGGCGTGATGGTGGGCATCGGCCCAGGTGCTGCCTGCACCAGCCGCGGTGTGCTGGGTATAGGCATTCCCCAAGCCACCTCAGTTTCCGACTGTGCCGCCGCCCGCGACGAATATTTCACCGAGAGCGGCCGCTACGTGCCGATCGTGGCCGATGGCGGCATCGTCAACGGCGGTGACATCTGCAAGTGCCTGGCCTGCGGCGCCGACGCCGTGATGATCGGCTCCCCCATTGCCCGCGCCAGCGAGGCCCCCGGCCGGGGCTTCCACTGGGGTATGGCCACCCCTAGCCCGGTGCTGCCCCGCGGCACCCGCATCAAAGTTGGCACCACCGGCAGCCTGGAAAAAATTCTGCGGGGTCCGGCCGGTCTCGATGACGGCACCCAGAACCTGCTGGGCTGCATTCGCACCTCGATGGGCACCCTCGGCGCCCGCACCATCAAAGACATGCAGAAAGTGGAGGTGGTGGTCGCCCCCTCCCTGCTCACTGAAGGCAAGGTCTACCAAAAAGCCCAGCAGCTAGGCATGGGCAAATAAGCAAGGGCGGTTGTTTCTACAGGCGGGACAGACTGCAGCGTTAGCCTCAGTAGGTGCGAGCTTCGGCTCTCACACTCCTCACACCCTCCAGCCCGGCGCGTCCGGGCCTTTTGTCTTCTCCCTCCCAGGCTCACCGGATCACGACCTGCAACGGTCGTGGGTAGGCCTTAAACAACCTTGCTAGATTCGCCAAACCCTGATCCTGCAAGGATGTCCAGCGCCGCTGCTGTCACTGATGCCTCCTTTGAGCAAGACGTGCTCAAAAGTGATTTGCCCGTGCTGATCGACTTCTGGGCCCCCTGGTGCGGCCCTTGCCGCATGGTGGCGCCAATCGTCGACGAAATCGCCACCGAATTCGAAGGCAAGATCAAAGTGTTCAAGCTAAACACCGACGAAAATCCCAACGTCGCCAGCCAGTACGGCATCCGCAGCATCCCCACCCTGATGATCTTCAAGGGGGGCCAGAAGGTCGACACGGTGGTTGGTGCCGTGCCTAAAACAACCCTGTCGTCCACAATTTCCAAGTACCTCTGAGCGCAGTTGAGCATCTAGTCCTGAGCGACCCATCCCATTTCGGCCAGAGCCCTTTGCAGGTTCTGGCCCATGAGCTCGAAAACCACCCCCAGCGGCATCTGATCGAGCGCTCCCTGGTTTCCCTGCTGCAGGTGGGTCGCCACGAGCGTGGCCTGGATGAATGGCGGCTTATCAGTGGCGCCCTAGCCGACATCAGTGAGGCCCTTGAGGTCTTTCGTCCCCGCCGCAACACCCGCAAGATCACCGTCTTCGGTTCAGCTCGTACGGTGCAAAGCGACCCCAGCTACGCGTTGGCCGAAGAGCTGGCCCGCTATGCGGTGGCCGCTGGATTTGACGTAATGACCGGCGCCGGCGGCGGCATTATGGAGGCCGCCAACAGCGGTGCCGGCTGTGAGGCCAGCATCGGCCTCAACGTGGACCTGCCGTTTGAGCAGCACGCCAACCGCTTTGTGAGCAGCTGCGATGGCCGGCTGCTCCACTTCCGCTATTTCTTCACCCGCAAACTTTTCTTTTTGCGTGAGAGCGATGCCCTGGTGGTGATGCCAGGCGGCTTCGGCACCCTCGACGAGCTATTCGAATCGCTCACCTTGATCCAAACCGGCCGCACCCCACCGATTCCCCTGGTGCTGCTTGCTCCCCCCGGCAACCCCTTCTGGAGCGGCTGGCAGCGCGATGTCAGCCAGGGGTTGGCCGCCAGCGGCCTGATCTCCCCCGAAGACGGCGACATATTGAGGGAGGCCCACAGTGCCGAGGAGGCAGTGGCCCACATCAGCCGCTTCTATCGCCTTTTTCACTCCGCCAGGCTGGGCGACAACCGCATCGAGCTGCTGCTCAACTGCGCCCTGCAGCCAGTTCAGCTATCTGCCCTCAACCTGCAGTTCGATGATCTGGTGGATGAGGGTGTTATCCAGGCGAGCGAGACCGTCGACGATGCCGGCCTGCTGCGCCCCTGCCTGAATTTCCACTTCAATCGCCGCCGCATCGGCCGGCTCTACCAGCTGCTCGACACACTCAACGGGCTAGAGGTGCCTCCAGAGCAGCTGCTTACGGAGCCCGGCCGCCGCCAACCAAGTTCTTCGGCCCCATGAGTCGCCTCGGCTTGATCGATTACGGCATGGGCAATCTGCACTCTGTGCAGCGGGCTTTCGAACGGCTTGGCGCAACGGTCCAGACCGTTCAATGCGGCGCCGAAATGGAGGGCTGCAAGGCCCTGGTGCTGCCAGGGGTCGGAGCCTTTGATCCGGCGATGGAGCGCCTGCGCCAGGGTGGTCTGGCAGAGGCGATCACGACCTGGTGCGATGCCGGCCGGCCCCTGCTGGGCATTTGCCTGGGGCTGCAGCTGCTGTTTGAGGCCAGTGACGAGGGCGAAGCCGAAGGCCTGGGCCTGCTTAAGGGGCGGGTGCGGGCCCTGCCCCGCCGGCCTGGCCACCCGATTCCGCACATGGGCTGGGAGCCCCTGGTGCCAGCAAACCCCAGTCCCCTGCTACCGGCCGGCAGCCCGGAGAGCTGGGTGTATTTCGTGCACTCCTACGCCGCCGAGCCCAGTGATCCGGCCTGCAGCACCGCCCTGGTGCGCTTCGCCGACACCGCTGTCACCGCCGCTGTCTGGCAGGGCGCCATTGGCGCCTGCCAGTTTCACCCGGAAAAATCAGGCCCCCACGGCGAAGCAATCCTGCGCCGCTGGCTGGCCTGGCTCGCTGCCTTATGAGCCTGCGGATTAGCGGGGGCCGGCGGCTACAGAGTCCGCCGGGCAGCATCGCCCGCCCCACCAGCTCCCGGGTGCGGCTGGCGGTAATGAACCTGCTGGCAGCCGAGCTGCCCGGCTGCGCCTGGCTGGATCTATGCAGCGGCAGCGGCGCTATGGCCTGCGAAGCCCTGCATCGGGGTGCTAACCGAGTTGTGGCAATCGAGCAAGACCGCCGCATCGCCGCCGTGACCCGCACCAATCTCGAAGCGGTGCATCAGGGGCTGGGTGACGCCGGCCGCCAAGCGACCGCCTGGGCGGTGCACTGCCGCGAGGTGGGGCGTTGGCTTGCGGAGCCAAATCAACATGCAGCCTTTGATTTGATCTATGCCGACCCCCCCTACGCCGCAGACCTTTATGCCCAGATAGCCAGTGCTGTACTGGCAGGAGGCTGGCTCAAGCCAGGCGGCACCTTGATCTGGGAATGCGCCAGCTCCAAGCTGCCAGCGATTCCAGCCGGGTGGAGCAAGCTCGATGAACGGCGCTACGGCAGCACCAGCTTGCTGCTACTGGACCAAGTCCACTGCAGCACCGATCGAAGTGTCGACTGAAGCTCAGTCGAGCAGGGTGCCACGGCGATACTGGTTCCAGGCGGCTACAAACAAACCAGCCAGGGTCACGGGGATCAGACCGAGCACGATGCCGCAGAGCAGGGGTTCGATCATGGGAGCACTGACAAGGCGTTCAAGGCACAATTGTTCCACGCCCATCCCCCTTATCGCGAGCGCCCCGCACCAACTGTGACCGGCCAACCCCTAAACCCAGATGCCGCAAAAGGGCGCCGCGGCCTGATCGCTGCCCTGGTGGGCATGGCGGCCGCGGCCTGCATCGTGGCGGTGTTGCTGGTGCTGCCTGCAGCCCAGGCCGATCCCTATAGCCGTCAGACCCTTGAGCTCAGCGGCTCCAGCGAGAAGGGCGGCCGGCTGTTTCGGCTCAATTGCGCCGGCTGCCACGGCATCGCCGCCCAAGGGCTGGTGGGCCCCAATCTCCACGGGGTCGCCGCCCGCAAGAGCTCCCGCCAGTTGATCCAGCAGGTGGTGAGTGGCCGCACGCCGCCGATGCCCCGCTTCCAACCGGAACCCCAGGCCATGGCGGACCTGCTGGCCTATCTGAACGGTCTTGTGTGAGCGGCGCCGCCCAGCTGGCCGTAGTGCTGGTGGAACCCTCCGGGCCGCTCAACGTCGGCAGCGTTGCTCGCCTCTGCGCCAACTTCGACGTAGGTGAGCTGCGCCTAGTGGCCCCTCGCTGCGACCACCTCGGCGAGGAGGCCCGGCGCATGGCCGTACATGGCGGCCGGCTGCTGGAGCAGGCCCGCCTGTTCCCCAGTCTCAGCGCCGCCCTGGCCGACTGCTGCCGGGTGGTGGCCACCAGCGGCCGGCGCTCCGGCGAGCCCCTACCCCTGCAAGCACCGGAGCCGGCCCTGCTCTGGCTGGCCCAGGCCAGGGGGCCCTGCGCCCTGGTGTTCGGCCGGGAGGATCGGGGCCTCAGCAACGACGAGCTGCTCCAGGCTGGCCAGCTGCTCACCCTGGGCAGCGGCGACGCCTATGCCTCCCTCAACCTCTCCCACGCTGCAGCCCTAGTGCTGCATAGCTGGCATTGCTTAGAAAGCAGCCTGGGCAGCAGCCCTGAGGTTGGCGCCCTGCCGGAGCCAAGCGACCGCCAGGCCCTCGAAGCGATGCTCGGCGATGCCGAGGCCCTGCTGCTCGACGTGGGTTTCCTCCATCCCCACACTGCCCACGCCCGCATGGCCAAGCTGCGGGGGCTGCTACAGCGGGCCCAAATCTCCACTGAAGAGGTGGCCCTGGTGCGCGGCATGGTGCGCCAGCTGCGCTGGGCCAGTGAGCGCGGGAGCAACCCTGGCCAGACCCCTTAACTTCAGGTCACTTCGTTGGAGTGGCCCGTGACCACTGGCCGTCAGCCCCGTAGCCCCAAGAACCGCTGGGGAGGCCCCTTTCGGTTGGTGTTGCGCCTGGTGGTGATGGGAATTGGTCTGGGCGTGGTCACCGGCACCAGCCTCAAGCTGCTGGCCCCCCGCCTGGCCCAAGGCGCCAGCAAGGCCCCCAGCCTCGACCTCGGCGCAGCCCGCAATAGCAAGGGCCTCGATCCGGGGCAGTTCGAAGCCCGCACGGAGCTGGCAGCGGTGAGCAAGCGCTGGAGCGAGCTGGCAGCAGCCCAGAAAGGCCTCACCGCCAGCGCCTTCCTGCTGGTGCTCGACGACGGCCGCTTTGCCCAGCTGCAGCCCGACCTACCCCTGCCGGCCGCCAGCTCAATCAAAACGCCGATCCTGCTGGCAGGCCTGGAAGACCTCGACAACGGCAAGTTGCGCTGGAACGAGCCCCTGCCCCTCACCAAAGAGGTGATGGGCGGCGGAGCCGGCTGGATGGCCAACAAACCGGTGGGCACCCGCTTCCCGTTTTTTGAAGCGGCCACCGAAATGATCCGGGTGAGCGACAACAGCGCCACCAACCTGCTGATCAAGCGTCTAGGCGGCAAAACGACGCTCAATGAGCGTTTCACCGCCATGGGCCTGCCTTCAACGGCAGTCAACAACTGGCTGCCCGATCTCGAAGGCACCAACACCACCAGCAGCCGCGACCTGGCCAAGTCGATCGCCATGGTGGATATCGGCGAAAGCCTGAGTCCCCGGGCTCGGGACCTGTTTAGGGAAATCATGGGCAGCTCCCGCACCAACACCCTGATTCCCCTGGGCTTACTCCAGGGACTTGGTAAAGATGCCGCCGACCCCGACAGCGAGCTGCTCAGTTTCGGCATCACCGTCTACAACAAAACCGGTGATATCGGCATTGCCTACGCCGATGCGGCCCTGATCCAGCTCCCCAACGGCCAGCGCGCCGTGGCGGCCTTCATGGTTAAAGGTCCGTTCAATGACCCCCGCTCCACCGATCTGATCCGCGCCATGGCAGCTGAAGTATCAAAAACCCTGGTAGGCCGCAAATGAACCGTCCTCGCCTGCTCCATGCCAGCTGGCTGCCCCTGCTGCTGCTAACCAGCCTGGCTGCCCCCGCCGGCTTGGCCCAGCCCGCCCCCGTGCTGCGCCCCCAGACCGTGGCGCCCTTGAGCGGCGGTCTGGATCGGCTGCTGCTGGTAAACGACAACAACCCCGAGCTGATTCGCGCGCCCGGGATCCTGCTCTCCACTTTCCCCGGCGCCGGCCGAGGCGTGCCTGCAGCCCACCTGGATGTGGCGCTAAACGGCCGCTTTGATCTGTTCAGCCATCACGTGTATGCGGGCAAGCCGGAGAGCCCCGACTCCACCCTGTGGCTGGCGGTGCTGGCCGCTCCCCGCGGCCCCGGCCCCGTAACCCTGAAGCTGCTGGCTGGCTCAACGGCCCTTTCTCAGGCGGTAGATCCCGGCCAGGCCGGCGCCCCCTTCCTGCCCCTGCCAGCCCTGATGGTTCAGGGCACTACGCCGGTGTGGGCTGGCCCCGGCAGCCGGGTGGCCACCGAATTGCTGGCCCGCCAGCGCAGCCCCGAGCTGCCCGCCAGCTGGACCCTGACCCCAGGCGCTCCCACCACCCTGATCGTGCTGCCCCTGCCGGTGCGGGGCCTCGATCCCCTGCTCAACGGCCGCAACCTGCAGCTGCGGCTGGAGAGCTCGGGCCCCGTGAGCCTGGCCACCCTGGCGGCCTTCGGCAGCGGCAATCAGCCGCCGGCCCCCTCCAGCTGGGCCGCCCTGCTGGAGGGGGATCTCAGCCCCCGGGAGCACAGCCCCACCCCCCGCGGCAGCAAGGGGGGCATGGTGTATTCGCGGGTGAGTGGGGTGCAGGTGGGCAGCGTTTGGCGCAGCCGCCTCAGCGATCCGGGCAAAAACTGGTTGAGCGTGAGCCGGGCGCCGATCTCCTGGCCGATCAGCAGCCTGGAGCGCGGCACCCTGGGCACCGGCCAGGTGCAAACCGCCGAGCTGCAGGCCTTTTACCCCGGCACGGCCTGGGCCGCCCACGGCAACTACGGCGTCGAATACGACCTCAGCATCCCCTTGCGCAACGACACGCCCAAGCCGGTGACCCTGCAGCTGGCCCTGGAATCGCCGCTCAAAGGCGATGCCGCCATGGGTGGCCTGCGCTTCAAAAGCATTGGCGGCATCGCTAGTGGCAGCCGGCCGGTGATGTTCCGCGGCACGGTGGAGGTGACGGGCCTTGATGGCGCCAGCGCGGGCAGCAGGCCCGTTGGCCGGCGCAGCTTCCATCTGGTGCAGCGTGCTGGTGAACCCAGCCCCGCCTTTGGCACCATCAGCCTGGCTCCAGGGGCCAGCCGCCAGCTGCAGGTGCGGCTGATCTATCCGGCCGATGCCACCCCGCCCCAGGTGCTCAGCCTGTTGCCGCTTCCAGATCCAGCTATGAACCCAGCTGTGAAACAATCCGAATCAACTCCAACCAGCCGTCCGTGACGCCAGCTCGCAAGCGCAGGGTCTTCCCCTTCACCGCGATCGTCGGGCAGGAGGAGATGAAGCTGGCCCTGCTGCTCAACGTGATCGATCCGCGCATTGGCGGCGTGATGATCATGGGCGACCGGGGCACCGGCAAATCGACCACCATCCGGGCCCTGGCCGACCTGCTGCCCGAAATCGATGTGGTGGCGGGCGACCCGTACAACAGCTCCCCCTTCGACCCAGATCTGCAGAGCACGGAGGTGCGTGCCCGCGCCGAGCAGGGTGAGGAGCTACCGGTGGAGCCCCGCCAGGTGCCGATGGTAGACCTACCCCTAGGCGCCACGGAAGATCGCCTCTGCGGCACGATCGACATCGAAAAGGCTCTGAGTGAAGGCGTGCGGGCCTTTGAGCCCGGCCTACTGGCCAAGGCCAACCGCGGCCTGCTCTACGTGGATGAGGTGAACCTGCTCGACGACCACCTGGTGGACGTGCTGCTGGATTCAGCCGCCTCCGGCTGGAACACGGTGGAGCGCGAAGGCGTGAGCGTGCGCCACCCGGCCCGCTTCGTGCTGATCGGCTCCGGCAACCCCGAGGAGGGGGAGCTGCGGCCCCAGCTGCTCGATCGCTTCGGCATGAGCGTGGAGGTGCGCACCGTGCGCGATCCAGGGCTGCGGGTGCAGGTGGTGGATCAGCGCACCGCCTTCGACAGCGATCCAGACGGCTTCAACAACGCCGTACAAACCACCCAGGACGCCCTGCAGGACCGTGTGATTGCGGCGCAGAAGCTGCTGAATCAAGTTGCAATCGACGCCGACCTACGCATTCGCATCTCGGCGGTGTGCGGCGAGCTGGATGTGGATGGCCTGCGCGGCGACATCGTCACCAACCGAGCCGCCCGGGCCCTGGCCGCCTTCGAGGGTCGCACCGAAGTGGGCGAAGAAGACGTGGCTCGCGTCATGGCCTGCTGCCTGCGCCATCGCCTGCGCAAAGACCCGCTGGAAACGATCGACTCCGGCGACCGGGTGGTGAAGGTGTTCTGCAAGGTGTTCGAGCGCTCCGACAGCAGCGATCGCAGCGCCTTCGAGCTGGCGTTGGTGGGGTGAAGCACCCCATGGCCTCATCGGCTGACTGCATCGGCTGGGGGATGCTTTGCAGCGCCTGTCTCGGACTGATGCCACTGGCCCCCTCCGCTCGGGCCACGCCCGAGCTGGTGGTGCTGATGCGGCATGGCCACAAAGGTCCTGGGGGGTCCAATTACAACCTGTCGGCGCAGGGATTCGAGCGCGCTAATGCGCTGGCCTCGCTACTGCCGCAATGTTTTGGGCGCCCCAGCCAGATCCGTAGCTTCTATCTCGATCCCATTTCCGGCAAGAACGCCCGCAGTTACCAGACGGCCGTGCCTCTAGCGGTTGCTACCGGCGTAGACATCGCCATCGACCTCGCCTCCCGCGAGGATTCTTTCCGCTCAGGTCGCCAAATTCTCACCGATCCAAGTGTTGCCGGCGGCAGGGTGATGCTGTTCTGGGAACACCGTCGCCTGCCCCAGCTCGCCGCAGGCCTGGGCTGGCCAGCGATGGCGCCGATCGCCGACGACGACTTCGACCAGCTGGTTGTGCTCCGCTACCGGCCGTCCCTAATGCAACCCGAGGTGCGGACCTACAGCCAGGCCCAGCTGCTCGATGGCCAGCAGCGCTGTGAACCACTCCTGGAGCCTGGTCGGCAACCGCGGAGCTGACCATCGCCGGCCCTGAAGTCCTCAGATCATCAGATCATCAGATCATCAGATCATCAGATCCTCAGATCCTCAGATCCTCAGATTCAGATATTGCCTCCCCCCAATTTTTTACAACGATCACCGCCATGTCCACCTGTGCCCCACACCGTTCCACCACCCTGCGGCGATCTCAGTGGGTAGCTGGTCTGCTGGCCGCCCTAGCCCTGCAGCAAACATGCCTGGCCGCCCAGGCCGAACCGGCAGCAGCTGAGCTCAAACTCGACCAGCGCCGACTGGCCGCAATCGCTGGCCTCCCTCCAGCGCCCGGCAGCGCCGCGGAAGCCGCTGATCTGGCGATCCTGGAGTGGCTGCAGCGCTTCCGAAGCCCGGAGATCGTGGCCACCACCTGGCTGCTACTAGACCGCGACCTCAATGTCTTCAGCAGCGCTGTGGGCACTGAGCTCGGCAAGGCCACGCCAATGCTCAGCGCCGGCCTTCACGCGTTCATGGCGCCGGTGAACAGCGCCTATCGGGGAATCAAGCAACAACAGGGCCGCATCCGTCCCTACATCGCCCACCCTGGGCTGGAGCCCTGTCTGCCACGGGAGAACACCGGCTCCTTTCCCTCTGGGCACGCCGTGTGGTTCCGCAGCACAGCCGAGCTGCTCGCTGACCTACTTCCCGAGCGTCGCGAGCGCCTGCATCACGTAGGCCGCCAGGGTGGAGCCAACCGGGTGCTGTGCGGCGTGCATTACCCCTCCGATGTGGAGGCAGGCCAGCGCCTTGGGGCCGACGCCGCCCTGCAGATCATCGCCAGTCCCCAGTGGCGAGCCTTCCGGCAGGATCCGGCGCTACGGGCGGAGCTCGAATTGTTGCGGGCAGTTCCAGCCAAGGCCCTGCCGCCGATGCTGCGCTGAACCATGCGGATCCTCGGCATCGATCCCGGCCTGGCCCGCGTCGGCTACGGGATGATTGAGGTGGAGGAGCACCGCGGCGGCGCCCAGCACCTGCTCGACTGCGGCATCATCCGCACCGATCCTGGACGCAGCGAAGGGGAGCGGATGGTGGAGATCGCCCGCGACCTGAGGGTGCTGATCCGCACCTGGCAGCCCCAGCTGGCGGTGGTGGAAAAGTTTTTCTTCTACCGCTCCAGCACCACGATCTCGGTGGTTCAGGCCCGCGGCGTGCTGATGATGACCCTGGCGCGGTTCAAGGTGCCGGTGGTTGAGTTTCCGCCGATGCAGATCAAGCTGGCCCTCACCGGCCATGGCCACGCCCAGAAGGACGACGTGCTCGAGGCGGTGATGCGGGAGCTCAACCTCGACACCCCACCCCGTCCCGATGACGCCGCCGACGCCCTCGCCGCGGCCCTCACCGGCTGGTTTCAGCGATGAGCGCCAAAGCGAGCCTGCGTCAGCAGTTCCGGGCCAGGCGCCTGGCCCTGCTGCCGGAGGCCCAGCCCGCCATCGAGGCCCAGGCCAGGCGGCACTGTCCTGCTCTGCTGCCCCCCGGCCGCCACCTGGGGCTCTACTGGCCCCTGGCCGGCGAAGTCGACCTGCGCTCGCTGCAGGCCCTACTGCCCAACCAGCTGGCCCTGCCGGCCATCACCGCCGCCCCCGGCGATCCGGCGGCCCGACTGGTGTACCGCCCCTGGCGGAGCAGCGACGTCCTAGAGCCCGATGGCTGCAGCATCCCCGCCCCAGCGGCACGAGCCGCAGCGCCTGACGAGGGCGCGCTGGCCGCGGCGCAGCTGGGCCTGCTGTTGATTCCGGCCCTGGCCTGCGATGCCACAGGAATCCGCCTGGGCTACGGCGGCGGCTGGTACGACCGGCTGCGGGCCGACCCCACCTGGGCCCAGGTGCCGGCCCTGGCGGTGCTACCTCGGGGCTGCCGCGTTGAGCAGCTGCCCCGCGACCCCTGGGATGTGCCCCTGCAGGGCTGGATCGATGAAGACGGCCTCGGGCACTCTTCTTGCGGGCACCCTTCTTGAGGGCACCCTTCTTGACAATGCCTTTACACGGGACGCACTCCGAGCAGCTATTTGCCAGGATCAGCTCATAGAACAGGCCACGCCTTGGATCTCAAAGCTTTTACTGCTCCCTGCAGCTACGCCTCGGTCCCAGAAAGGGTCTTGGCTGCCGAACTTCAGGAGCGCGGCCAAAGCCACGACGCCCTCTCGATGATGGTGAGCTCGATGGTGCGGATGGTGCAGGCCGGCAAAAGCAGCGATAGTCGTTGGCAAGCTTCCTGATTCAGCCATGAATCTGCGTGTAATTCCGGCCCTGCTGCTGCTTGCCAGCGCCGCCCCGGCCCATAGCCACGCGATTGAAAGCAGCCTGGAGCGCCTGAGCAGCCTCACCGATCAACTGGTGCTCGACAGCCGTTTCGGCAACGGGGAACCCGCCGATGATGCGGTGGTGCGGCTGGTGCCTCCCAACGGTGAACCGATCGAAGTAGGTCGCACCGATGCCAGCGGCCAACTCCGCTTCCAGCTACCTAGCAATGCAACCTCCGCCTGGGAGCTGCAAGTAGACCGCGGCCCAGGCCACCGCGACTATCTCGAGCTACCAGGGGCAGCACCGGCGCTTTCAACTGGCTTCAACAGCTCCCGACCAGGGCATGGAATCCGAACAGGGCAAGGAATCCGAACAGGGCTGGCACTGCTCGGCCTCAGTGCCGCAGCAGGCGCCCTGGGAGGAGCCCTGAGCTGGCGCCGCGGCGGCCGGCGCTGATGAGCATTGCCCCCAGTGGCAGTCCGGCCCTCGACCGCATGGTGGAGCGCCTCGCCAGCACCAGCGATCCCCGCCGCCGCTACGAATACGTACTTTGGCTGGCCAAAAAGCTCGAGCCCCTGCCCGAGGAATTTCGCAATGACGCCTTCAAGGTGAAGGGCTGCGTTTCACAGGTATTTGTGGTGGCGGAGTTAGTCGATGGCGCCCTGCACTGGCACGGTGACTCCGACGCAGCCATCACCAAGGGACTGCTGGCCCTGCTGATCGAAGGGCTCGAAGGGCTGACGCCGCAGCAGGCCACCGCCATCGATCCGGCCTTCATCGCCGCCACCGGCCTGCAGGCCAGCCTGACTCCCTCAAGGGCCAACGGCTTTCTCAACATCCTGCGGCTGATGCAGGCCCAAGCCCAGTCCTTAGGCCAAGCCAGTTGATTTCTAGGATCAACAAATTGATACCCCCCAAAGAATGACCATCGGCATCGGCTTGCTCGGGCTCGGCACGGTGGGGGCTGGTGTGGCAGCCATCCTGGCGACCCCAGCCGGCCGCCACCCGCTGGTGGGCGAACTCGAATTGCGGCGGGTGGCCGTGCGCGACCTAAACCGGCCGCGGCCGGTGGAATTGGCAGCCGAACTGCTCAGCACCGACCCAGAAGCCGTGGTCGACGACCTGGCGGTCGAGATCGTGGTGGAGGTGATGGGTGGCCTGGAGCCGGCCCGCTCCCTGATCCTGCGGGCGATTGCGGCCGGCAAACCGGTAGTAACCGCCAACAAGGCCGTAATTGCGCGCTATGGCGAGGAGATCGCCGCCGCCGCCGCCCGCAGTGGGGTGTACGTGCTGATCGAAGCCGCCGTAGGTGGCGGCATCCCGATCATCGAGCCCCTGAAGCAGTCCCTGGGAGCCAACCGGATCCAGCGGGTGAGCGGCATCATCAACGGCACCACCAACTACATCCTCAGCCGCATGGCGGCAGAGGGAGCCGCCTACCCAGACGTGCTAGCTGACGCCCAGCGCCTTGGCTACGCCGAAGCCGACCCCGCCGCTGATGTGCAGGGGGGAGATGCGGCCGACAAGATCGCAATCTTGGCGGGCCTGGCCTACGGCGGTCCGGTGCCCCGCGAGGCCATCCCAACAGAGGGGATCGACCAGCTCGATGCCCGCGACATCGCCTACGCCGAACAGCTTGGCTATGTGGTGAAGCTTTTGGCCGTGGCCCAGGCGATGCCAAGTGAGCAAGCCATGCCTGGCGAGCAAGCCGAACAGCTCCTCGATGTGCGCGTCCATCCCACCCTGCTGCCCAAGGCCCATCCGCTGGCCGGGGTGAACGGTGTCAACAACGCGATCCTGGTGGAGGGAGACCCCGTGGGCCAGGTGATGTTCTACGGGCCCGGGGCTGGAGCCGGACCCACTGCATCGGCGGTGGTGGCCGACATTCTCAACATCGCCGGCATCCGCCAGGCCACTGGCGGTAGGGGCACTCAGGCGCCCCTCGATCCCCTGCTGGCCGCCGGCAGCTGGCGCGACTGCCAGCTGGTCGAGAGTGCCGTAACCAGCCACCGCAACTACTTGCGGCTGCGCACCAGCGATCGGGCCGGCGTGATCGGTGCTATCGGCACCTGCTTTGGCGAAGCGGGGGTGTCGATTCAATCGATAGTGCAGTTCGAAACCCAGAGCGCCGGCGGCGCCGAAATCGTGGTGATCACCCACGAGGTTTGCGAAGCCAACTTCCGCCAGGCCCTAGCCGCAATCGAGGCCCTGACAGATGTTCAGGCCGTGGCCGCCTGCCTGCGCACCCTTTAGCAGCGGGCCTGATTGACTCCATCAGGTCTCCAAATCGCCATCAACTGGCCAATGGGGCCAGCAGCAGGCCACAGTGGATCACAAATCGAAATTAATTATTAAGACCCCAGCGGGGTCTGATCTGGAGGGGCCAGCTACTGAGGCAAGCCCTGTCGAGATCCCCACACCCAGGCCGATGTTTGTAGCGAGACGAACAGTGTTTAGACCCTGTCCCCCGCAACATCTGCCCAGCAAGTACCAATCAGTTAGCCCTTAACCCCATGACCGGCCCCACCTGCTCCAGTGCCCAGGCCTCGAGCACAGTCAACCTTCACCAAGGCGCCTGCGTGCACCTTGAAAGCGATGAGCAGCTCTACCAAGTGATTGGCGTCGACGACCACCACGACCGCTGCTGGCTGCGCCGCTGGCCCCTGGCGCGCCAGGGATCGGAAGTGTTTGAAATTTCCCTGCAACAGGTGCGCCCTGCCTGGCCTCATCGGTCTTGAATGGCGGTGATTTGATGGCCGCCCCTTGCCCCGCGCTCCGCGGCTGACCCAAACCCTGGCAGCAGCCCTGCTGACCAGCGGCCTGGCAGCTGGCCTGACTCTCTCCGGCTGCCGGCCCAAGCACGAGGCGTCGGCCAACCGGCTGGTAGTTGCCAGCAAAAACCGCATCGACACGGTTGATCCAGGCGGCGCCTACACCTTCGGCGCCATGCAGCTGCTGAGCGCGATCGGCGATCCGCTCTATGCGATCAATGCCGCTGGCCAGCTGGAGCCGCGTCTGGCAGTGGCGCTGCCCCAGCTGAGTGCCGACGGGCTCAAGGCCCAGGTGCAGCTGCGCCAGGGCGTGCGCTTTCACGACGGCACGCCGTTCAATGCCGCGGCCATGGTGTTCAGCCTGGAGCGCTTCCTAGCCATCGGCAAGCTCAGCTACCTGCTGGGCGATCGGGTAAGCGCCGCGCGGGCCGTGGGTCCCTACACAATCGAGCTGACGCTCAAGCGCCCCTTCAGCCCCCTGGCCGAGCTGCTCAGCGCCGTCAACCTGACGCCCCTCTCCCCCAGCGCCTACAAAAACCATCGCGATCGCTTCCTCAACGACCGCTTCGTGGGCACCGGGCCCTACCGGCTCAGCTTCTTCACAGGCCAGCAGCAACGCTTAGAGCCGTTTGCGGGGTATTGGGGGGCCAAACCCGCCAATGGCGGTATCGACCTGGTGTCGCTCAGTAATTCCACCGCCCTCTACGGCGCCCTGCAGAGCGGCGAGGTGGATGTGCTGCTCTCGACCAGCCTCGAAATCGACCAGCAGGCCGCCTTGCAACGCCAGGCTGCAGCTGGCAGCCTGCAGGTGGGCAGCGGTCCGGCATTGGAGATCGGCTACCTCACCATGCTCACCGACCAGCCGCCCCTCAACGATCCCCGGCTACGCCAAGCAGTGGCCTACAGCCTCGATCGCAACACCATCAGCCGCCGGGTAACCCTGGGCCTGCGGCCGCCCCTGCGCGAGCTGGTACCCCCCAGCCTCAAGGGCTCCGACCCCCAGGCCTGGCCCAGCTACAACCCAGCCAAGGCCCGCCAGCTCTATCGCCAGGCCGGTTACTGCCAGGGCAAGCGCCTGGCCCTGCCGCTCACCTTCCGCTCCAACATCCCCGCCGATCGGATGTTTGCCCTCACCTGGCAGGCCCAGCTGCAGCAAGATCTGGGCGATTGCGTTGAGCTCGAGGTGACCGGCATGGAGGCCACCACCGCCTACCGCCAGCTGGGGGAAGGGTCCTTCCCCCTAATCCTGCTGGAGTGGATGGGCGACTTTCCCGATGCCGACAACTACCTGGTGCCCTTGCTGGGCTGTGAGGAAGCCCAAGGGGAGCGCTGTCTCAAGGGGGCCAGCGCCGCCAGTGGCAGTTTCTGGGCCAAACCCGGCCTGCAACAAGACCTGGAGCGCAGTGCTTCCGTAGCCGGCCCCGCCCGCGCCGCCCTGTTGCGCAGCATCCAGCGCCAAACGGCAGCCGCCAACCCCTACCTACCGGTGTGGCTGGTGGCCCCGCGGGCCTGGGCCCAGCCCAGCATCAGCCAGCCCCGTTTCGATGGCTCCGGCCGCCTATTGCTACAGGAATTGACCCGTAAGCAGACCCCCCAAGGGAGCACCAAACCATGAGCCGCCGCCGGGCCCTTTTGCGCTACCTGGCCGCCCGGCTGGCGCTGGCTCCATTGATGTTGTGGCTGATCGCCAGCCTGGTTTTTCTGCTGCTGCGGCTTGCGCCTGGGGATCCGATCGACGCCCTGCTCGGCACCCGCGCTCCCGAAAGCGCCCGCGCTGCGCTGCGGGCCCAGCTGGGCTTGGATCAACCATTGCTGCACCAATACGGCAGCTTCCTGGGCAAATTGCTGCATGGCGACCTGGGCGCCTCGCTCACCAACCAGGAACCGGTGACGGAAGTAATTCGCCAAAGCCTGCCTGCCTCCCTGGAGCTGGGGGTGGTGGCCCTGCTGCTGGCTGCCGTTGTGGGTCTAGCGGTGGGCTTTTCCGGCATTGCCCGCCCGGAAGGGAAGCTCGATCTAGCCGGCCGGCTCTACGGCATCGGCACCTATGCCCTACCGCCCTTCTGGGCCGCAATGGTGGTGCAGTTGGTGTTTGCGGTGTGGCTGGGCTGGCTGCCGGTGGGGGGGCGCTTCCCGCCCACCTTGCTGCCGCCCGAGGGCAGCGGCTTCTACCTGCTCGACAGCCTGCGCAGTGGCCTGGCCACGGGCGAATGGCAGCTGCTGCTAGGGAGTGTGCGCCATCTGGTGCTGCCAGCCGCCACCCTGGGCCTATTGCTCAGCGGCATCTTCGCCAACTCGCTGCGACTCAATCTGCGCCGCACCCTCGGCGCCGATTACGTGGAAGCAGCCCGCAGCCGCGGCCTGGGCGAAGCCCGGGTGGTGCTGCGCCATGCCCTGCCCAATGCCCTGCTGCCGGTGCTCACGATCACGGGCATCACCGTGGCGTCGCTGATCGGCGGAGCGCTGCTAATCGAGGTCACCTACTCCTGGCCCGGCATCGCCTTCCGGCTGCAGGAAGCGATCGGCCAGCGCGACTACCCGCTGGTGCAGGGCATCGTGGTGGTGGTGGCCGGCCTGGTGGTGCTGGTGACGGTGCTGGTGGATCTACTGGTGGCCGTGCTCGATCCGCGCATCAAGTTCTGAGCTTCAGCTCACTCCGGCGGCAGCAACCCCTGCCAGCGGCGAGCCTGGTTGCGATCGAGCACATAGGCCCGGACGCCGTCCTGTTCGCGCCGCTGGGGGGAAAGCAGCAATGGATTCTCAAAGCCCTGCAGAAATTCGCTGGTGACGTTGAGCAGCAGCGCCTGCACCTTCAGGGGCTCGATGCCCACCAGCTCCTCACCGAGTCGAAACAACGCTTCGCCCCGGTTGTCGATACGCACCGGTGAGAAATGGCTGGCCCCTTCCACCAGCACCAGCCGGCTGTGGGGATGGGTGGCTCCAGCAAACACGGCCAGCTGCTCCTGCACCGGAGGCGTCACCAGATCGAGACTGCCGCCCACCAGCAGCACCGGCACGTTGAGGTCTTGCAGGCCGCGGTGGGGCCAAAGCAGGCTGCCGAAACCATTAAAGGCAACCACTCCCAGCAAGGGCGTGGCCTGGGACCGCAAGGGGCCTGCGCTGGCGTCGCCATCACCGGTGATCCGAGGCAGCTGGCACTGGAGCAGCCGCGACAGGTTGGTGAGCGGCAAGGACACCAGGGCCAGCTCACAACGGCGACCCAGTCCCCGCTCCGGCACCAGGCCAGCCCCCATCAGCGCAGCCAGGCCACCAAGCGAGTGCCCCCCCAGCACCACTCCCTGCTCCCCCGCAGGCGCCGGACCCAAAGCAGGCAGCTGACCCTCCCGCTGGGCCTCAAGCACGGCCTGCAGATCTGCCAGGCGCTGGGGCAGGGTTTCGGCCCCGGGCGGTGGGGCATCACCAAGCAGCGACGCCTGCAGTGCCTGCTGGTCGCTGCCGGGATGGACCACCACCAACACGGGCCAACCCCGGTCGGCCAGAGCCGCCGCCAACCAGCTGAGCTGGTCGGCGCTGCCGCCCAGGCCCGGCATCAGCAGTAGCCAAGGGCCACGGCGAGCCTGCTGGGCAGGCCATAGCTCCAGAGGCAGGGGCGCCACCCGATGGGGCACCTGCAACTGCAGGCGCTGGGGCTGGCCCCGCACGGCGCTCGTAAACCCCAAAGGACTGGAGCTACGCCGGGGCAGAGGCAGCTGGCGCAACCGCTGGAGAGCAGTGTTTTGCCGCTTCAGCTGGCTGCGCCACTGTCCAGCCAGCTGAAGCGCCCCATCGAGGCGCAGGGTGACGCTGGCCACAGGCAGGGCCCGCAGCAGCTCCAGGGCGGAGACGCTGCTCTGGCGCTCCAACAACTGACGCAGGCTGCTGAGCAGCAGCGGTGCCGTGCTGCGGTCAGCAGGGCCAGTGGTCAGCAGGCTGCCGGCTTCTTTAAGCATCTGCTCACCGGTCCAGCTGTTGAGCAGCTGCAGCCCAAAGCTGCGATCCCGCAGCAGCGGCGCCTGCAGCAAGCGGACCAGGTCGCGGCGACTCTGGGAATCCAGCAGCCTGAGCCACGCTTGCAGGCCATTCCCTGCCTGCTCGGGCTGGCGAGTCCAGGACTCCAGGGCCGCCAGGTCGATGGGCAGCGCCAGGCCATCGAGTTGCAGCACCAACTCCTCGGCAGCCCAAGCCGGCATGCAGCCCAGGGCCAGAGCTCCGGTAAAGCAACACCAAAGGCGCAACGAGCGGCGAGCCAAGGCCAAAGGCGGGGACGATTATTCTCTCGCGCCAGGGCCGCTAAGCGGCGCCAGACTCCCCTCACCTAGCTAACGGCCCGTTTGCGCCCCTTCCGTTCCGCCAGTCCGCCAGGTACCGCCAGTCCGCCGCAGTCCGCCAGTCCGGCACGGTCCGGTTGGCTGGGCCAGTTTCCGGCGGCACTGCGCCAGGTGGCCCTAGTGCGACTGGTGGCTTCGTTTGGGGCCGGTGGGGTGCTGTACCTAACGCCGATCGTGTTCCACCAGGCGGCCTTCAGTGCCCAGTCGGTGACCCAGGGCTTGGCGCTGGCGGCGCTGGCGGGCACGGCGGGTCGTTTCATGAGCGGCATGCTGCTGGATCGGGGGCTGGCCTGCTCGATACCGGTGCTACTGGCCGCCCTAGCAGCCCTGCTGGGGGATCTGCGGCTGTTTGGCACGGCCAGCTTCCCGGGCTACGTGCAGGGGCAATTGCTGATCGGCATTGCTGCCGGGCTCTACTGGCCGGCGGTTGAGCTGGCGGTGCCCCTGGGCTGCCGCATGGGGCCTGCCCCGATTCCCACCGCCCGGGGCTATGCATTGGTGCGCAGCGCCGATGCGGCTGGGATTGCGGCTGGAGCCCTGCTCGGGGCGCTGCTGGCGGCGGCCGGCCATCTGCGGGGCATCTACCTGATCGACATCATCTGCCTACTGCTGGTGGTATTGCTGCTGCTAAAGCAGCCCCTGCAGCGGGCTAGCCCTGCCAGCTTCGATCCAGCCGACCACACCCCCTGGCGCCAATGGTTGCCGCCACTACTGCCTCTTCTAGCGATCAGCCTGCTGGCTACCTCCCTACCGGCACTGATGCAGAGCGCCCTGCCCCTGGATCTGGTGCGCGGAGGCCTGGAGCGGGCAGCCATGCCCGAAAGCCTGGGGGCTCTACTGGTTGGTCTGCAGCTAGGCGTGCTGGTGCTGATCCAGTGGCCGGTGGGTCAGGCCCTGGCCAAGCGGCCGATAGCGCAGGGGCTGGGGCTGAGCCTGGCCTGCTTTGCCATGGGCACGGTGCTGCTGGCCTTTTCAGCCCTGAGCAGCCAGGGGCTTTGGCTGGTGCTGCTAGCCCAGCTGCCCCTGGCCCTAGGGGCAGCTGCTTTCCTGCCGATTGCCACCGCAGCGGTGATCGAGCTCAGCCCCAGGGAGCACCAAGGCTTGGCCATGGCTCTTTTTTCCCAATGTTTTGCCCTGAGCGCTCTAGGGGCGCCACTGCTGGCCGGCTTAGCCCTCGATGCCCAAAGACACGCCGGTGGCTTCTGGATCGGCATGACCCTGCTATGCCTGGCTGGCCTCAACCTGGTGAAACGGCTCAGGCCTAGGCCATCTGCGGATTTTGGATCGGACGGGGTGAGCTGAAACACCTGTCCGAAATCTGAAGCCCAATCCGAAATCTGAAACCCAGTCCGAAATCTGTACAGGCTGTGCAAGTTGTACGAGCTGTACTAATTAAGAGGAGGGGCCGTGCTTCAAGCCGAGGCCGGCGGTTCTTCGCGAGCGGTTGCCTGCTTAGCCACCCAGGCCTCGTGGGGCAGGGGCTCGGTGCCATATTCCCAGTCGTCGTAGTCAGGATCGTTGCGGATCTTCTGGTGCAGCTCCTTCTGCACGTCAAAATCGTGGGGATGGCCAACGTCCACGGCTTCTTCCGGCTGAGGGTTAGTTGGTTGGGGGGTAGTCATGGCTTATCTCTCAGCAGATCCATTCTTAAGCAGGTTCAGTCTCGGTGAAATGCCCCCGAGCTCACACGTTGAACAAAAACTCCATCACGTCGCCCTCAGCCACCACATATTCCTTGCCCTCAGCCCGCAGCCAGCCCTTGGTGCGAGCTTCCACCAGCGAGCCCGCCTCGAGCAGCTGCTTGTAGCCGATGGTCTGGGCGCGGATGAAGCCGCGCTCGAAGTCGGTGTGAATCACTCCAGCGGCCTGGGGGGCGGTCATGCCGGCCTGGATGGTCCAGGCGCGGGTTTCCTTCTCGCCGGTTGTGAAATAAGTGCGCAGCCCCAGCAGGTCGTAGGTGGCGCGGATCAGGCTCTGCAGGCCGCCCTCCCCTACCCCTAGACCCGCCAGGAATTCGGTGCGATCCTCAACTGGCAGTTCGATTAATTCAGCCTCCACCTGGGCCGAGATGCGCACCGTACCCGCCCCTTCCTTCAGGGCCAGCGCTGCCACCTCCTCGCAGTAGGCGTTGCCGCTGGCCAGATCGTCTTCGCTGACGTTGGTGGCATAGATGATCGGCTTGGCCGTGAGCAGCCCCAGGGGCTTGAGAAGCTGGGCCTCCTCATCGCTGAGGGCCACATTGCGGGCGGCACCACCGGCCTCCAGCTCCACCTGGATGCGCTCAAGGGCGGCATCTTCAAGCTGGGCCTCCTTGCTGGTGCGCACCTGCTTCTTGAGCCGCTCGCGACGCTTCTCCACCTGGGAGAGATCGGCCAGGCCCAGCTCGAGGTTGATCACCTCGGCATCGCGGGCCGGCCCCACTGAGCCACTCACATGGATCACGTCGTCGTTTTCGAAGCAGCGCACCACGTGGACGATTGCGTCCACCTCGCGGATGTTGGCCAGAAACTTGTTGCCAAGACCCTCTCCCTGGCTGGCCCCCTTCACCAGCCCGGCGATATCGACAAACTCCACCCGGGTGGCAATGATCTCCTTGCTGGAGCTGAGTGCAGCCAGCTGATCGAGCCTGGGGTCTGGCACAGAGACCACACCAGAATTCGGCTCAATCGTGCAGAAGGGATAGTTGGCGGCTTCGGCCTGGGCGTTGGCGACCAGGGCATTGAACAGGGTCGATTTGCCGACGTTTGGCAGACCGACGATTCCGGCTTTAAGCATGGCTGAAATCTACGGGCCGCAGGTCGAGGCGCCAGCAGCGAAAATAGAAGTATCTGCCCACAGCCCAATTTCCACCCCCACTTCAGTGCCGGTGATTTCCAGCTCGCCGCGCCGGCCCTGGCAGCGGCGGCGCCTTTGGGCCACAGCCGCCGCAGGGCTTGTGCTCGTAGCTGGCATAGGCCTCGTGCAGCGCCAGCGCGGCACCAGCCGGGCCAATCTCGAGCCGTACACAGTTGTTGCAGCTGCGGGCGACCTGCCAGGGGTGGTGAGTGCCAGCGGCGAACTCGAGGCCGAAAAGCGCGTGAACGTCAGCCCCAAAAGGCAGGGGGTGATAGAGGAGCTCTACGTGGAGGAGGGGGATCCAGTGGGCCGCGGCCAGGCCCTAGCTCGCATGGATCAAGGCGACCTCGACGAGCGGCTCGCCGAGCTGCGGGCCCAGTTGCGCTCAGCCCAGGCCCAGCTGGCCCGCAGCCGCAGCGAGCTGGAGCGCAACGAGAGCCTCTACCGCCAGAACGCCATCAGCCTCACTGACTTCAACAGCGTGCGCAGCACCTTCCTGGTGGACCAGGCGGCCGAGCAGGCCGCCCGCCAGCGGTTGACCGCCCGCCAGGTGGAGCAGGCCGACTTGGTGGTGCGGGCACCGTTCGATGGGGTGGTGACCCAGCGCTTCGCCGATCCTGGCGCCTTTGTGACACCCACCACCACCGCCTCGGCCACCGCCGGTGCCACCAGCTCCTCGATTGTGGAGCTAGCCCAGGGCCTGGAGGTGGTGGCCAAGGTGCCGGAAAGCGACATTGGCCGTGTGCAGCTGGGTCAGAGCGCCACGGTACGGGTGGATGCCTTTCCCGATAAAAGCTTTGAAGCACGGGTCAAGCGCGTCACCCCCCGGGCCGTGAAGCTCAACAACGTCACCTCCTTCGATGTGGTGCTCCGCTTGATTGGCGACCCCCCCCAGCTGCGCATCGGCATGACCGCCGACGTCGGCTTCCAGACAGGTCAGGTGCAGGCCGAGACCCTGGTGCCCACCGTGGCGATCGTCACCGAGGCGGGGCGGCCGGGCGTTCTGCTGGTGGGCAAGAAAAACCAGCCCACCTTCCAGCCGGTGGAGCTCGGCATCAGCAGCGGCAAGGACACCCAAATCCTCTCCGGGCTCAAAAGCGGCACCCGGGTGTTCATCGACTTGCCGCCCTGGGCCAAGAAACGCCCCTAGCCAGCCAGGAAAGTGCGGGCAGCATCCACGATCCGCCCCGAAGCCTGGCCGTCGCCAAAGGGATTGTGGGCCCGGGCCATGGCCTCATAAGCCGCCGGATCTTCCAGCAGGCGGCTGGCCTCTGCCACGATGTCGGCGCTGTCGGTGCCGATCAGCTTGGCCGTGCCCGCCTCCACCGCCTCGGGGCGCTCCGTGGTGCGGCGCAGCACCAACACCGGCTTACCCAGCGATGGCGCCTCCTCCTGCAGACCGCCAGAATCGCTCAGCACCAGGGTGGCTCCGCGCATCGCCGCAACCAGCTGGTCGTAATCGAGGGGCTCCACCAGGAAGGCGCGGGGGTGGTCGCCGAGCAGGGCTTGCAGGGGCTCTCGCACGGTGGGATTGCGATGCAAGGGCAGCAGCAGGGCGGTATCGGGATAGCGCTCGAGCAACTCACGGAAGCCGCGGCCTATCTCCTGTAGGCGCTCTCCCCAGTTTTCACGACGGTGCACCGTGGCCAGAATCACCCTCTGCTTCTCAAAATCGAGGCCGGGCAAGGTGTACGGAGGCGCCTGCTCGGCCATCAACAGCAGGGCGTCGATCACCGTGTTTCCGGTGGTCAGCACCGTGCCCACCACCCCTGAGGCCCGGCAGTTTGCAGCCGAGAGGGCCGTGGGGGCGAAGTGCAGCTGGGCCAGCTGGGAGATCAGGCGCCGGTTGGCCTCCTCCGGGAAGGGATCGAGCAGGTTGTCGGTGCGCAGCCCGGCCTCCACATGGCCCACCGGGATCTGCTCGTAGAAGGCCGCCAGGGCCGAGGCAAAGGCGGTGGTGGTGTCGCCCTGCACCAGCACTAGATCGGGACGATGCTCGCCAAATTCCTGCTTCAGCCCCTGCAGCGCGCCGCAGGTGATGTGGGTGAGGGTCTGCTTGGGGGCCATCAGGGCCAGGTCGTGGTCGGCCGTCAGGCCAAACAGACCCATCACCTGGCTCACCATTTCGCGGTGTTGGCCGGTGAGCACAACCCGAGTGCGGAAATCGTCGGCCTGCTGAAAGGCCCGGATCACCGGAGCCAGCTTGATGGCCTCCGGACGGGTGCCCAGCACGATCGTGACAAGGGGCTTGGACACCGAAGCGCTGCAGACCAATTGATCCTACGAAGGTCGTCAGCAAAGGGTCCGGTGCTGACAGAAGCCGCAGCAGCAGCGAAGCTGGGCAACTACCGGTGACCGCAGATGACGACTTCACCCTTTCCTCCCTCTCCCTTTCCCCCGTTACCTTTCCCCCCAGCCGCAGCACCCCCCGCCCCAGCACCCCCAGCTCCAGCAGCGGCGCCCCCTGCCACCACCCCAGACATTGGAACTGCCCCCACCCGGGTAGATAACGGCAGCCAGCCCGACAGCCTCGAGGGCATCGTGCGCATAGCCAACGAGAGGGGCTACTCAGACGTGCACTTGGGAGTTGGAGAGGAACCCCGCTTCCGGGCCCGGGGGGAGATGGCTGGCACCGGATGGCCCGTGACTGATGCGGGCACCTTCAGCGGCTGGATGAGAGAGATGCTGAGCCCCGTCGAAATCGACGCCTTCCAACGCGACAAGGAATTCGACGGCTCCCACGCCTTTTCCTTTGTGCGAGTGCGCATCAACCTGTTGGATTCGTTGCGGGGTCCGGCGATGGTGCTGCGGCTGATCCCCCAGAAGATCGCCACCATGGAAGATCTCAACCTGCCGCCAGTGCTCAAGGAGCTGGCGGCCCGGCCCAAGGGAATGATCCTGGTTACGGGCCCCACCGGCTCCGGCAAGAGCACCACCCTTGCCGCGATGATCGACTGGATCAATCGCAACATGTGCCGCCATATTCTCACCATCGAAGATCCGGTCGAATTCGTACATGAAAGTCGCCAATCTTTGATTCGACACCGGGAGGTTGGTCAGCACACCAAGGTGTTCCACAACGCCATGCGGGCAGCCCTTCGAGAGGACCCCGATGTAATCCTGATTGGGGAAATACGTGATCAAGAGACCCTGGCCACAGCCATCGAGGCCTCCCAGACAGGCCACTTGGTATTTGGCACCTTGCACACAAACTCCGCCGTCAAAACCGTAGAACGGGTGCTGGGCATGTATCCCCCTAGTGAACAGGACAGTGTTCGCCGTGCGGTTTCAGAATCACTGCTTGGCGTGATAGCCCAAGGACTCCTTAAAACAACCGACGGTAAACGGGCCGCTTATCACGATATTTTGATCAATACCGACGCCTGCAAGGACTACATCCAGCGAGGTGAACTCGATGAGATCGAGGAGATCATGAAGCGCAGCACTTTCGATGGCATGCAAACCGCAAATCAGTCGTTGCAGCAGTTGGTAGAAGCCCACCGGGTTACCCCAGAGGATGCGATAGCCCAAAGCCTCAAGCCCAACGAGCTGGCTCAAGCGCTTCGCGGTCGCACTTGAGTAAGTGCTGCAAATGTTTTTTAGTGGCTCGCTAGGCGGGCCACCAGCAGCACCGATAAGCCCACCGAAAGACCCACCATGGCCAGCCGGCCGTTCCAAATCTCGGCTTGGGGCGTGAAACCGCGGCGCCAGGCATTGAGCTCAGTGGCACTCACCGGCTCAAAACCGTCGGGCACCTGCTCAATATCGACGGCGTCTTGCAGCTCGCGCTCGCGGTTGAGGGTGGTCATCGGGCCGCACCAATACCGTAAGGATTTCACCATACGACGATTAAAAGCACGGTTGTGATTCGTAAAGCAAGCCGGCTTGCTCCAGGGGCAGCCGGGCAGCCACGCCCAGGTCAAAGCAGCTGCTCTGGCCGCCGGCCAGGCGCTGGGCCCCAGCCACGCCGATCATGGCGGCGTTATCGGTGCAGTAGGCCAGCGGAGCCACCCGCCAAGCCAGGCCATCGAGCCCGCAGCGCTGCTCCAAAAGCTGCCGCAACCGCCGATTAGCGGCCACGCCACCCACCAGCACCAACGTGCCCAGGCCCTGCTCACGGGCGCAGCGGCAACTGCGCTCCACCAACACCTGAGCCACCACCTGCTCAAAGCTGGCCGCTAGATCAGCCAGCGGCAACGGCTCGCCGCCCGCCTGGTGCTCAGCCTGGTGCTCAGCCTCCAAAGCGCGCACCTGGCGCAGCATCGCTGTCTTGAGGCCGCTGAAACTGAAGTCGTAGGGATAAAAGCCGCCCTCCGGCCGCGACACCCGGCCCTTGGGCAAGGCAAAGCGAAGGGGGTCGCCGTTTTGCCCAGCCGCCTCAATCGCCGGACCACCCGGGTATCCGAGTCCGAGCAGGCGGGAGACCTTGTCGAAGGCTTCGCCGGCGGCATCGTCGTGGCTGCGGCCCAAGCGGAGATAGCGACCTGGACCGTCAACCCGCAGCAACTCGGTGTGACCGCCGCTGACCAGCAGCACCAGGTAGGGACCGGGGGGCAGGGGCTCGCCCAGCTGCACCGAGCAGAGATGACCTTCCAGGTGATGAACAGCCACAAAGGGCTTGCCATGCAGCCTCGCCAGGGTGCGGCCCGTGACCGAGGCCACCAGCAGGGCCCCCACCAGGCCCGGCGCGGCGGTGGCGGCGATGCCATCGAGCTCGGCCATGGTCACGCCGCTGTCGCGGCACACCTGCTCAATCAGCTGGGGCAGGGCCTCGACGTGGCGCCGCGAGGCGATTTCCGGCACCACGCCACCCCAGCGGGCGTGCTCTTCGACCTGGGAGGCGACGGCACTGGCGAGCACCGTCTGATCACGCACAATCGCTGCCGCCGACTCGTCACAACTTGTTTCGAGGGCCAGAACCAATGGCATTGGACTTCAACAGCTCCCGTACTGTCCAGAAGTGTCATCCTGCCCCGCGGCCTTGCGTCCGATGCGCCGTCTTTTCTCCCGCCGACTCTTCGCGGTTCTGCTCTCCGCCTTCCTGTTGCTCGGCTTCGCCCCTGCGGCCAAGGCTGACGTGGCAGGGCTGACCCCCTGCTCCGAGAGCGCCCGCTTCCAGCAGCGCGCTGCTACCGCCAAAACCGATCAGGCCAAGGCGCGCTTCGCGATGTACAGCCAGTCCGTATGCGGTGCCGATGGCCTGCCCCACCTGATCGTGGATGGTCGCTGGAACCATGCCGGTGATTTCATGCTCCCCGGTATCGCCTTCCTCTACATCGCTGGCTGCATTGGCTGGGCTGGTCGCAACTACCTGCGCGCCATCCGCGGCGATAAAGACGCCACCATGAAGGAGATCCAGATCGATCTGCCCTTGGCTTTTAAGAGCACCCTGGCAGCAGCCACCTGGCCCCTGGCCGCCTTCGGCGAGCTCACCAGCGGCAAGCTGCTCGAACCCGACGACAAGGTCACGGTTTCCCCTCGCTGAGCGGTTTCGCCCCGCTAAGGGTTTCTTAGCCCTGCCAGTCCTAGATGCCTCTCTAATTTTTCACCATGAAAAAGTTCCTTACCACCGCTCCGGTATTTGCTGCCATCTGGTTTGGCCTTACCGCTGTAATAATTATCGAATTCAACCATTTTTTCCCCGACTTGCTGTTCCTTCCCCTCTGATCATCCCCCTCTGAATTAGCCAATTCTGATCAGACGCGGCCCACCCGGGCCGCTTTTTTTTGCCCGTGCCTAGCTGCCCTTGCCCAGCAGCTGCTCAAGCTCAGCTAGGGCCAGCTCCAGTTCGCCGTTGACAAGCACCGCGTCAAATTCCGGCGCCGCAGCCAGCTCCACCTTGGCCCGCTCCAGCCGCCGACCAATCGCCTCCTCGCTGTCGGTGCCGCGACCGCGGATACGCCGCTCGAGCTCCTCAAAACTGGGGGGCTCAACAAAAATCTGGAAAGCCTCGGCAAAGCTCTGGCGCACCTGGCGTGCCCCCTCCAGCTCGATCTCAAGCAGCACGGGCCTGCCTGCAGCTAGCTGGGCCTGCACCGGTTGGCGGGGGGTGCCGTAAAGGTTGCCGGCAAATTCGGCCCACTCCAGAAAACCACCCTCAGCCACCTGGCCTTCAAAGGCGTCGCGAGTCAAGAAAAAGTAGTGCTGGCCATCCAGCTCACCGGCGCGGGGGGCGCGGGTGGTGGCTGAGATCGATAGCCAGATCTCCGGATGAAGTAGCAGCAGTCGCTGCACCAAGGTGCCCTTGCCGACTCCACTAGGGCCGGTGATCAAGGTGAGACGGCCGGGCAAGGCGCTCATGGCGGGCGACAGCTCTGGCCTGCACAGTAGAAGCCAGCCTCCATGTCCCCCTGCCAAGCCGTGTCCCCCTCCCGCCTGCAGGCAGTAGACGTCACGACCCTGCGGGCGGTGCTGGCCGAGTGGCGGCCGCTACTGCTGCCAAGTCGCTTCGAGAAGGCCCAGCAGGCCAGCCCCCAGGCCCTGCAGATCGGCCTGCGCAGCCTCAGCGGTAGCCACTGGCTAGAGATCAGCTGGCAGGCGGAAGCGGCTCGGCTGCACACAATCCCGCCGCCACCCCGCCAAGGGGATGGCAGCACCCTGGCCCAGCAGCTGCAGCACGGCCTCAGGGGTCTGGCCCTCGTAGAAATCCAGCAGCAGGGCTGGGAGCGGGTGGTGGAGCTCGGCTTCGCCAGGCGTCCCGGTGAGCCCGTGCTGCGCTGGCTGGTGGTGGAGCTGATGGGCCGCCACAGCAACCTGCTGCTGCTCGACGCCGACCGCCAGGTAGTGGCCCTGGCCCGCCAGGTGAAACCCCAGCAATCACGCCTACGGCCAATCGGCACCGGCGACCCTTACCAACCGCCCCCGCCCCTGGCGGGCGAGCCACCGCGGCTAGAGGAGAGCTTTGAAAGCTGGCAGCGTCGTCTGCGCCTAGTGCCCCTGCCCCTGCAGCAGGCCCTGCGCGATGCATACCAGGGCATTAGTCCGGCCTTGCTGCGCCAGCTACTGCCCTACGGCTGGGGCGAACTGTCCGTGGACAGCATCAGTCCGGAGCAATGGCAGCAGTTGTGGCAAGGCTGGCGCCAGTGGCTTGAAGCCGTGCAGATGGGGCGATTCAGCTGGCAGCTCGAACCGGCCGGCTACCGCTGCTGGGCTGGATCCAGCGGCGATACCCCGGCCGCAAATCCAGCCCTGGCAATCAATCAAGGCATGGCCGCCTATTTCAGCGAGCACCTCGGCGCCCAGCTGCTTGTGCAGCAGCGCCAGCAGCTGCAGCACCGCTTGCAGGCCACAGTCGAGCGCGAAAGCCGCCAGGCCAGCGAGCAGCAAGCCCTGCTGGATGCGGTGCCTGAAGGGGAAGCTCTGCAGCGCCGCGCCGATGCCCTGCTCAGCCAGCTACAGCCGAGCCGGCAGTGCATTGAAGAGGCCCAGAAGCTCTACAAAACCGCCCGCAAGCGGCGGCGCTCGGTGGCCGCGATCACCCCCAGGCTGGAGCAGCACAGGCAGCGGTTAGCAAGCCTCGAAGCAAGCCTCACTTACCTAGAGCAGGCCGACAGCCTCGAGCAGGTGGGCAGCCTGGTGGCCGAGCTCGAAGCCCTACTGGCTGAGCGCGGCCAGCGCAAACCAGCGGGAGGTCGCCAGAGGCGGCGGGCTGGGGTGATCGAGGGGGTGCCCCAGCCCCTGGAGCTGCACACACCTTCCGGTTTGCCTGTACAAATTGGCCGCAACCACCGCCAAAACGAATGGATCGCCTTTCGCCAGGCGCGCCGCGGCGATCTCTGGTTCCACGCCCAGGAGCTGCCGGGCAGCCATGTGGTGCTGAAAAGCTCGGAGCGACTGGCCAGCGATGCGGATCTGCAGGCAGCAGCCGATCTGGCCTCTCACTACAGCAGGGGCCGGGGCAACCGGCGGGTGCCGGTGGTGATGGTGCCCACCGAGGAGTTACAACGCATTCCTGGTGCAGCGCCCGGTACCGTGCGCCATCGTGGCGGCTCCGTGCTGTGGGGAGAACCTCAGCGGGCTCTTAGCCTGCTGATGGAGCAGAAACGATGAGCGCCGAACCCGAAATTTCAGCCAAGCGCCTCGCCGCCCCCGAATCGGGGCCTGGAGAATTTCCAGCCGAGGTGGAGATGAGCCTGGTGGAGCATCTCGAGGAGCTACGACGCCGCGTGCTGCGCAGCCTGCTGGCGGTAGTGGTGGCGGCAGCAGCGTGCCTTGTCGCCGTTAAACCATTGGTGCGGCTGCTGGAAGTGCCAGCGGAGGGCATCCGCTTTCTGCAGCTGGCCCCGGGCGAATTTTTGTTTGTGTCGTTCAAAGTGGCGGGCTACGCCGGGCTCACCTTGGCCCTGCCCTACGTGCTCTACGAGGGTCTGGGGTTCGTACTGCCCGGACTTACCCGGCGGGAGCGGCGGCTGGTGGCCCCGGCGGTAGCTGGCTCGGCGGTGTTGTTTGCGGCGGGGCTGGCCTTCGCCTGGTGGGCCCTGGTGCCCGCAGCCCTGCGCTTCCTGGTGAGCTACGGCGCCGACGTGGTCGAACCGAGTTGGTCTATCGAGCGCTACCTGGATTTCGTGCTGCTGCTGATGGTGGCCACCGCGCTGGCATTTCAACTGCCAGTGCTGCAGTTGTTGCTCGGCGCCCTTGGCCTGGTGAAGGCCCAGCCCATGCTGGCGGGCTGGCGCTGGGTGGTGTTGGCAAGTGCCCTGGCGGGGGCCGTGTTGACCCCCTCCACCGACCCCGTAACGATGCTGCTGCTCTCCGGGGCGATCACGGCCCTCTACCTAGTCGGCGTTGGCCTGGTGGCCTGCACCGAACGGCTGCGGCCCGCCTAGAGCAAAAATTCGCTGGCCCGGCCGGCCGGGATCTCCAACGCCAGACCCATGGCCTTTCCCTGCCTCGGCTTATCGGAGGTGGTGGTCAGCCAGCTGCGCACCTGATCAGCCACCCCCAAGCCGTTCAGCAGACCCACCAGTTCCTCGAGCTTGCTGCGGTAGCCCTCCTCCGTGAGCGGAAAGGATTGCTGCTCTAAGTAAGCCCACATCACCTGTAGGTAGAGCCGGCCGCGACGCTGCACCAGCTGCAGGTCGTAGGAAGCCTGCCAACGGGTTTGCAGCAGATCCCAAACCTCTTGCGCAGACAGGGGCGAACCTGGCTCAGGGGGTGGGGGGAGGGCACTGGAGGGCAGGGGCACGCCCAAGCTCACGCGACGGATTGCACAACAGCATGTTGCAGGCCCAGGGGCGAGCCGGCTGCACCGCCCCGGAGCCGCACAGGCAAGGTTCATAATGGGCGCCACATTGTCCCGGCGCGTCTTCATGACCCAGATGCCAGCGAGCGCTTCAAATAGCGCCTCCAACGGTGATGTGCCCGGAATGGGCCGCCGGCAGTTCATGAACCTGCTGACCTTCGGGTCTGTGACCGGTGTGGCCCTGGGTGCCCTCTATCCCGTGGCTCGTTATTTCATCCCCCCCAAGGCGGCAGGCGGCGGCGGCGGCACCACCGCTAAAGACGAGCTCGGCAACAGCGTCACTGCCAGCGGCTGGCTCAGCAGCCACAAGGAGGGCGATCGCAGCCTGGTGCAGGGCCTCAAGGGAGATCCCACCTACTTGCTCGTTGAGGGCAATGACGCCATCGGCAGCTACGGCATCAACGCCATCTGCACTCACCTTGGCTGCGTAGTGCCCTGGAACAGCGGTGCCAATAAGTTCATGTGCCCCTGCCACGGCTCCCAGTACGACGCCACCGGCAAAGTGGTGCGCGGTCCAGCGCCCCTCTCCTTGGCCCTGGCTCACGTGTCTGTAGACAACGACAACGTTTTCCTTAGCCAGTGGAGCGAAACCGACTTCCGCACCGGCGACAAGCCCTGGTGGGCCTGATTACCCCGATCCAGCTTTTCTTCTCCCTGTCTGTCGCCTGATCTCGTGATGCGTCGTTCCCTTTCCCTGCTGCTCGGCTCCCTGATCGGCACCGCCCTTTCCCTGGTAGTGCTGCTTGGCAGCGCCAGTCCCAGCTGGGCCTATCCCTTCTGGGCCCAGCAGAACTACGCCAGCCCCCGGGAGGCCACCGGCAAGATCGTCTGCGCCAACTGCCACCTGGCCAAGAAGGCCACCCGGGTGGAAGTGCCCCAGGCGATTTTCCCTGACACGGTGTTCAAGGCCGTGGTGGAAATCCCCTACGACGCCAGCGTTCAGCAGGTAGCCGGCGATGGCAGCCGCACCGGTCTGAATGTCGGCGCTGTGGTGATGCTTCCAGATGGCTTCACCCTTGCCCCGCAAGACCGCCTCAGCGAGGAGCTGAAGGAGGAAACTGCCGGCATTTATTACACCCAGTATTCCGACGACCAACCCAACATCCTGTTGGTGGGCCCGATCTCCGGTGATGAGCACCAAGAGATCGTTTTCCCGATTCTCTCTCCTGATCCTGCCACCGACAGCAGCATCCACTTCGGCAAATACCAGCTGCATGTGGGCGGTAACCGTGGCCGCGGCCAGGTATATCCCACCGGCGAAAAGAGCAACAACGGCGTGTTCAACGCCCCCGTAACTGGCACGGTGTCAGCAATCACTGCCGGTGATAACGGCGCTTCCTTGGTGGAGATCACCGCCGCAGATGGCACTACAGCCACTGAAACCGTGCCGGCTGGCCCCACCATCCTGGCTGCGGTTGGTGATGCAGTAGTTGCCGGTTCACCTATCACCAACGACCCCAACGTGGGTGGGTTCGGACAGATTGATGCCGAGGTTGTGCTGCAAAACCCTGTGCGCATCTACGGTTTGCTGGCATTCTTTGCCGCAATCGCCCTGGCCCAGATCTTGCTGGTACTCAAAAAGCGCCAGGTTGAAAAGGTTCAGGCTGCTGAAGGCTTGATCTGAGCAGCGTGCTTGCCACCTTCACCTCCCCGGGGCCCCTGGTTTTCCAGCTGGGCCCCTTTGCCTTGCGCTGGTACGGCCTACTCATCGCCGTGGCCGTGTTGCTGGGCCTCAGCCTGGCCACCAGGCTCGGCCGGGCTCGAGGCATTGAGCCATCCCTGATTGCCGATCTCCTGCCCCTGATGGTGCTGGGAGCCGTGATCGGGGCACGCGTTTACTACGTCGCCCTCGAGTGGCGCCAGTATTCCGGCAACTGGCTTGATGCGATCCGCATCTGGCGCGGAGGCATCGCCATCCACGGCGCCCTGCTGGGCGGCTCCCTGGCCACGATGCTTTTCTGCCGCTGGCGCCGGCAGCCCTTCTGGCAGCTACTCGATGTGCTGATGCCCGCCGTGGCCCTAGGCCAGGCGATTGGCCGCTGGGGAAATTTCTTTAATTCCGAGGCCTTCGGCTTGCCTACGGATCTTCCCTGGAAACTGCAGATCCCCGCGGCCAGCCGCCCAGCTGAATTTTTTGAGCAGCTCTACTTTCACCCCACCTTCCTCTACGAATCCCTTTGGAATCTGGGGGTGTGCGCCCTACTGCTGGCGCTATTTCGGGCCGCCAGTCGCGGCCGCATTCAGCTGCTGCCTGGAGCACTCAGCTGCGTGTATCTGATGGCCTACAGCAGCGGCCGGGTGTGGATTGAAGGGCTGCGCCTCGACCCCCTATGCCTGCTCTCCGAGCCGCCCTTCTGTGATGGTGGCCTGCGTATGGCCCAGCTGGTCAGCCTGCTTTTGATTGCCCTTGGCGGCGTTGGCCTCTGGTGGCTCTACCGCCGCCACCGCCCCCTGCCCGACCCCAGTGGAGTAATCACTTGAATCAAAAGCCTGTCTGGATAGTTGGTGCCGGGCCCGGCGCACCCGACCTGCTCACCCTGCGCGCCGCGCGCCTTGTGGAGCAGGCGGAGGTGTTGGTGTGGACCGACTCCCTAATCAATCCCCAGATCGCAGCCCTGGCTCCAGAGGGCTGTGAGCAGGTGCGCACCAGCACCCTCACGCTGGAGCAGGTGATGGAGGTGGTGCTGGATCGGGCCCGTGCCGGCAAAACCGTGGTGCGGCTCCACGATGGGGATCCTTGCCTATATGGCGCCATCGCCGAGCAAATTTGCCGCCTAGCCGATGCCGGTATCGGCGTGGAAGTGGTGCCCGGCTTGAGTGCTTACCAGGCCACCGCATCGGCCCTGCAGAGCGAGCTCACCATCCCTGGCCTGGTGCAGACGATCGTGCTGAGCCGCGCTGGCGGACGCACCGGCGTGCCAGCGCGGGAGGCACTGGAGCGACTGGCCGCCCTGCGCGCTTCCCTTTGCCTCTACCTCAGTGCTCGCCACGTCGAAGAGGTGCAAACCGAGCTGCTGCGCCACTACCCCGCCGACACTCCTGTAGCCATTGGCTACCGGGTGAGCTGGCCTGATGAATGGATAAAGGTGGTTCCCCTGGCCGATATGGCCCGGGTAAGTCAGGAACGGCAGTTGATCCGCACCACCCTCTACGTGGTTAGCCCTGCACTGGCGGCGCCGGCTGAGGCCCGTTCTCGCCTCTACTCAGCTAGCCACAATCACCTCTTCCGCGGCGGCGTTAGCTGAAAAGGCATCAGCCCGCCTCGCCATAAAGCTCCCGGGCCAAGCGCTGCCGATCGAAGCCACAGCCCAGTCGCTCGACGATCGCCTCCAGGTCCCGGGCGGCATTACCCAGGCAGCAGGTGCCCCCAGGGGAAGGGGTGACGTTGAATACAAGCCCGGGCCGGGCCGCGATGCTGGCCTCGCCGAGCATCAGCTTGCGGTTGGTCTTATCGATCAGCTGGGGGCGCACGCCGCCATAGCCCTCAGCGAAGCTGAGATCCTCGAGGCGCATGTCGGGCACGATCTTGCGAGCATCTGCCAAAAACAATCGCCGCCTCAGCCAGGGCACCTCAAACAGCAGATTTTTAAAGATGTAATTGCGGATATCGGCGATGCGAAAGAGCTGCCAGAACACGGCCAGCACTGCCCAATCGAGCCGCAGCACCTTCAGAAACTCCCAAAACGAGGCTGGCTTGTAGCGCTCCAGCAGGGGCAGCAAAAGGGCGGTGGGGCCAAAACGGGTTTTGCCAGGGGCTCGCACGTCGGGGTCGCCGTGGATGGCGGCAAAGGGCAGCTTGTCGTTCTGCACCGTGTAAACCTTGCCCCGGAGCAAATCCGGCGTGAAGTAAAAGCTGCCAGCCACCGGCAGGCAGGAATACTCCAGTCCGTAGCCCATGCGCTGGGCCATCAGCAGGCTGTGGGCTCCGGCATTCACCACCACGTGCCGGGCCCACACGCTGTGGGGCGCAACCGGGGCGCCATCAACAGCCAAACCGGAGCTGCAGCCGGGGGTGGGTTCCAGTTCCACCCGGTAGCCATCGCCCTCAGGCGTAATCGCGACCACGCTGGTGCCTAGCTGCACCGTGAGCTGGCGCGGCGTCCCAGCCACCGCCGCCGCCGCCTGGGCCACGAACGAGGCTGATAGCTCCTCGTAGTCCACGGCGGTGTACGTACGGCGGATGCCGATCGCTACCAGCTCCTCCGGGCGCAACTCCCCCTGCACCAGTCCCACCTGGGGCTCCCACTCGGCGATCTGGGGCTTCTCGAGCAGCTCCATTGCCGGGAAGTGGGGTGAGAAGCGATCAAAGCGCTCCCGCAGGAAGGTGCACTCGTGCTCGCCCACCCCCAGCACCATTTTTGGAGTGCGAAACACACAGAGCTCGCGGCTGGCTGGATCAAGCAGCTCGGCGTAGTTCACGATCATCTCGGCGGTGCGCTTCACCCGCACCGCCTTCTCGAGCGTGTAGTTGGTCTCGATGTCGCCGCAGTGAATCGTCTGGCTGTTGTTGGTGGCCTTGGAATTCACCCTGGCTAGGGCGTCGTAGCGCTCCACCAGCAGGATGCGGCCCAAATCGGTGTAGCGAGCCAGCTCGAACAGCAGGGCCGTACCGCACACCCCGCCTCCCACGATCAATACGTCCACTTTCTGATCACCATCCACTGGCTGGCTCGAGTCCACAGGGGCCGTTGCGGGCTTGGGATCGGCTCGTTCGGGGTTGGCGCTCACGCAATGCGACTGGCTCTTAGCCCATGGTGACCGATCGACTGCCTGTGGTGTTTTAAGCTCTGAAGGTGCGGGCGATTAGCACAGCGGTAGCGCACTTCCTTCACACGGAAGGGGTCACTGGTTCGAATCCAGTATCGCCCATGTCAACGGCTAGACCGCATCAAGTTTGCCAGCAGAATGTCTAAATCTGCTGAGCTCGCTGTTTTGGTGTCGGATTCTCCTAACCCCGAGGCCTTATCGGCCCTGCGCTGCCTGGGGCAGACGCTGCGGCAGGGCCGGGAGGTCCAAGGTCTCGAACTAGCCGTGCTGGCAGCCCGTCTAAACATGGGAGTCGAACAACTTCAGGCCCTGGAAGAAGCCGACGCCAGCCGATTGCCGGAACCGGTGTTTGTGATCGCCCAGGCCCGCAGAATCGCCAGCAGCCTGGCCATCAACATCGATGGCCCCCTGCAAACCCTGCGCGATAGCGGCCAGTTTCAAGCCAAGCCGATCAAGGTGGCCAAACTCACCCAGCGCGCCCCAACCAGACCGGCACAAACCAGCGGCCGACTGGCCATCACAGCAGCAATCCTGGTCGCCCTCAGCGGCGCCGGCGCCGCGGGCTGGCAGCAGTGGCAGCGTCACCAGGCCCGCCCAACCCAGCCGCAAGCGCAGCCCCAGCTGCTGGGCGAGATTTCCCCCGCAGACAGGAGCAGAAAGAGAGAAAGCGGAAGCCTCAAGCCCGATCAGCTGCAACTGACGAGCAGCCAGCCCAGCTGGCTCGAAATAAAAACAAAAACCGGCACCACCCTGTTCCGTGGCACCTTCACAGGTGAGCGGAGCTTCCCCCTTGGATCAGGGCTTGAGGTGCTGGCAGGGCGTCCTGACCTGGTGCGCACCCAGATGGGAGGCGGTGCTCCTCAACCCCTGGGACCCATTGATCAGGTGCGTTGGCGCAGCTTCAGGGCTCCGGCACCCTGAGACCAAGGCCGCAGGATTCCTGCACCACTTCAGCGCAGGATCGCAGGCTCCAGCGCTCCAAGCTGAGATCCGGAGCTGGCTCACCAGGGGCGGCCGCCAGGGGCTCCAGGTCAACACAAACAGCATTTTGCCTTGATCTCACCTGCAGGGTCGCAATCACCGCAGCGGGCCGGCGATCTAGGGCCGCCGCCAACCGCAACAGCAAGGCCATCGACGTAACGGTGCGGCGCTGGTCGCGGTCTTCGATCAGCTGCCACGACTCATGGCGCTTCTTCGGCAGGCTGCGGCGGTGATAGCGGCCAATCGCCGCCACCATCAGGTGCTCGGATTCGGAATAGCCCAGCAGCTCGCCGTGGCGGATCAAATACCAACTGTGCTTGTGATAAGCGGAGATATTGATGCTCTTTCCACAAGTATGCAATTGGGCGGCGGCCCAGAGCAGCTCCCGGCCCGGCCCCTCGTCGTGGTGCAGCAGCCCCCGCGACTGGTCGTAGAGGCTGAGGGCATGGGCGGCCACCCGATCGGCCCGGGCCCGATCGACACCAAAGCGCTGGGCCAGGTGCAGCACGGTGCGCTGGCGAATAGTGCTCTGGAAGGCAAAGCGATCTCCCAGCAGGCCGTTGCGCAGCATCCAGTCCACGATTAGGCCCTCCCGCAGGGCCCGATCACAAACCACCAGCTCCTGCACGCCGAGCATCGCCATCGCCGTCTGCAAAATCAGGGCTCCTGGCACGATGATCTCGGCCCGACGGTCGTTGATGGCGGGCAAGGCGCGGCGCTGCTCCGGCGTCATAGCCAGGAGCCGGGCGGTGAGCTGGTCGATGCGCTCGCGGCTGAGCCTGTAGCCCTGCAGCTTCAGCGGCGGCTTGGGATCTTCAGCAGCCGCCAACGCCGCTAGGGCCATGGCTGTGCCGCTGGTACCCACCATCAGCGGCTGTTCGCCCCGGCGCAGCGCTGCCTTCACCTCAGCTACGGCAGGGTCGAGGGCGCCCTGGATATAGGCCTGCAGGAAGGAGCGACGTTCAACCGGAAGGGGGTCCTGCTGACAAAACTCCCGCTGCAGGCGCACCGCGCCGATGCGGGTGCTGCTGAAGGAGCGGCCGTCCCGGCCATCGGCCAGCACCAATTCGGTGGAGCCTCCACCGATATCAATAATCAAGTGGGGCTGGTCGCCGAAAGCCATGCCCGAAAGCACACCCAAGTAGATCAGTCGCGCCTCCTCGGGCCCGCTTACCAGATCCACCTCCAGGCCCAGTTGCTCCTGCAGCGCCACCAGGAAATCCCTGCCATTGGGGGCCTCCCGCACGGCACTGGTGGCCGCCGTGACGATCTGCTCCACCCCATGGCTAAGGGCCAGATCGCGATCGTGGCGCAGGGTGCGAAAAGCCCGCTCGATCGCCTCGGCACTGAGGTCGCCGCTATGGGGATCCCTTTCGCCAAGACGGGTGGTGGCCTTCTCAGCCACCACCACACTGAAACTGCTCAGCTCCGGATCCACCTCTGCCACCAGCAGGTGAATCGAGTTGGTGCCGATGTCAATAGCGGCCACCCGGCGGCGACCGGACTGCTGAAGGTTGGGGGCCTGAACCATCTAGCTCAGCAACTGCCACTGGGGGCGCTACTTTGCCACCCACGGCCCATCCCACCGGCACACCTAGGGTGCGGCACGACGAAAAGGGGGCATGGCCAACTTGACGCGCGGCACCCGTCTGGGGGCCTGGCTGGAGCTGGTGCGCTGGCACAAGCCCAGTGGCCGCCTGATCCTGCTGATTCCAGCTGGCTGGAGCCTCTGGCTCACCCCAAACGCCCCACCCGCGCCGCTGTTGGTGGGATTAATAGTGCTGGGAGGACTCGCGGTGAGCGCGGCCGGCTGCATCGCCAACGACCTCTGGGACCGCCGCATCGACCCCTTGGTGGAGCGCACCCGAAGCCGTCCCCTGGCCGATGGCCGCGTTGGCGTTGGCGAGGCGATAGGCCTGCTGCTGCTCAGCCTGGTCGTCGCCTTGGCAGTGCTGCTGGTGCTGATGTGGGGGTTGCCCGCCGCCAGCCGCAACCTCTGCCTGCTGCTGGCAATCGCGGCCCTGCCGCCAGTGCTGCTCTACCCCTCGGCTAAACGCTGGTTTGGTTACCCCCAACTGGTGCTGGCCATCTGCTGGGGCTTTGCGGTGCTGATCCCCTGGGCCGCTGCCACCGGCTCCCTGGCCGGCGGCTGGCCCCTGGCCCTGGTGTGGCTGGCCACCTTGCTTTGGACCTTCGGCTTCGACACGGTTTACGCCATGGCCGACCGGGATGACGACTGGGCCATCGGCGTGCGCAGCAGTGCCCTCAGCCTCGGCAGCCTGGCACCCCTGGCGGTGGCGATCAGCTACGGCCTCGCCGCCCTGGCCCTGGGGCTAGCCGCCGGCCTGCAGGGATGCGGCTGGATCAGCTGGCCGTTGGGTCTGCTGGCAGCAGCCGGCATGCAGCGCGAAGCCGCCCTGCTGCGCCGCCCCAACCTGCCAAGGTCCGCCTACGGCCGCCACTTCAGCCGCCAGGTGCAGCTGGGAGGGCTGCTGCTGCTCGCCCTGGTGCTGGGGCAGCTGCCATGAGCCAGGTCATACGTCAGCCCTCACCGCTGCGGCCAGGGGATCGGGTGCAGCTGGTGGCCGCAAGCTCAGCCCTGCTGGGCGAAGACGCCTTGGCGCGCCTGGAGGCGGGCATCGCCGTGCTCGAGGGCTGGGGGCTGGAGGTGGAGCGCACGCCGCTGCACGGGCGCCAGTGGGGCTATCTGGCCGGCCAAGACCAAGAGCGACGCGGCGACCTGGAAGCGGCCGCCAGGCGGGGCGCCGAACTGCTGGCCTGTGTGCGGGGCGGCTGGGGAGCGGCCCGGTTGTTGGAAGCACCCCTGGCCCTGCCAGCTCGCTGGCTGCTTGGTTTCTCCGACGTCACCTCCCTGCTCTGGGCCCAACTAGCCCAGGGGCAGGGAGGTGCCATCCATGGGCCGCTGCTCACCACCTTGGCCGCCGAACCAGCCTGGAGCCAGGAGCGGCTGCGGTGCCTGTTGTTTGGCGAACCCCTGGGCGACCTTCAGGGCGAGGGCTGGTGTGGCGGCAGCGCCGCAGGCCCCCTGCTAGCCGCCAACCTCACCGTGGCCACCCACCTGCTGGGTACGCCGTATCTGCCGGATCTGCGCGGCGCCATTTTGGTGCTCGAAGACGTGGGCGAAGCGCCATACCGAATCGAGCGCATGCTCACCCACTGGCGGCTGGGCGGTGGGCTGCAGCAGCTGGCCGGCATCGGCCTGGGGCAGTTCACAGACTGCGATGAAAACCCAGCCGAAGCTGATCGTTTCAGCCTCGAGCAGGTGCTCCGCGAGCGCACAAGCGATCTCGGCATCCCCGTGGTGAGCAACTTGCCCATGGGTCATGTGGCCGGCAATGCGGCCCTACCCCTAGGTGCCTGGGCCGAGCTCGATGGCAGCAGCGGCCAGCTGCGGATCAGCAGCGCGAAGCAAGCACCGCCGCTGCCACGGTGAGATCGAAAGGGGTGGTGAGCTTGATGTTGGAGGCAGGCGCCTCCAACACCTGCACCGCCAAACCCAGCCGCTCAAACAGGGCCGCATCGTCGGTGACGCTCCAGCCCTGCTCCGTGGCGGTTGCATGGGCAGCCCGCAGCTGCTGCACCGGAAAACCCTGGGGAGTTTGGGCTGCCCACAACCAGCTGCGATCTGGGGTGGCCGTGATGGTGCCAGCTCCATCCACCTGCTTGATCGTGTCGGTTACGGGGGTGGCGGCGATCACCGCTGCGCCTTGCTGCACCGCAGCGGCACAGCGGGCCAGCAGTTCTGGCTCGACAAGACAGCGAGCCCCGTCGTGGATCAGCACACCACCAGCAGCTGCCGGCAGGGCCGCCAGCCCCCGGCTCACCGACTCCTGACGGGTGTCACCACCCTCAATCCACTGCACCGGCAGGTCTGGCTTTGCTTCAGCCACGATCGCCGCTATCGCGGCTGCATCAACGGGCTGGCCCACGATGCCGATCCAGCTAATGGCGGGGCAGGCGAGGGACGCATCCAGGGTCCAGGCCAGCACCGACCGCCCCGCCACTGGCAACAGCAGCTTGTTGCCAGTGGCCCCCATGCGGCGTCCGCTGCCGGCTGCGGCGATCAGCAAATGCACAAGCGACTCCCGCGAGACGGGTCAATCCGAATCTGATCCATACAATCAGGCCGCCGAACCTGTGTCGTTTGCGATGCGCGCCCTGTTTCTGATTCCGGGCGGCAGCAGCCAGCAGCTGCAGAGTTTTGCCGCCGTTGCTGCCGTCGCCGACCAACTCCATGCCGACGTCCAGGTGGTCTGTCCATTAGCGGCGGTTCCCCTTTGGTCCATGCATCCAGCCGTGGAACGGGCCATGCCCTTCACCTACGAGCAGGCAACCCTTGCCGATTGGGCCAACTTGATGGGCTCGGTGCGGGAGCCTGATTTTCAGGTGAGCCTCAACCTGGCGCCCAGCCGCCAGATGGATCTGATGCTGTCGATGAGCCACATCCCCACCCGGGTCGCCAGCAGTGGCTTTTCCGCCACCGAGCGGATCACCCCCATCGAGGGCGGCTGGGCCAACCAGGCCTTTGAAGCCTTCCTGCGGCCCATCGGGGTGCGGCTCGAGGCTGATTCTTTCCGGTTGCCGATCGCCCCGGGCGACCTGGAGGCCGCCAGCGCGGCCCTACCCAGTGGCGATGGACCGGCCCTGCTGCTAGCCCCCTCCGGTGCTGGCGGCGACTGGCCAGCCCAGCAATGGCAAGACCTACCCTCCCAGATCCTCAGCAAGCTGCCCAACCTGCGGACCGTGCCTGCACTAGCTGGCACTGGGGCCGGAGATATGCGTAAGCGCGCCGCCCAGATCGCCAGTGCCGATGTGGTGCTAGCCAGCGACCCCGTAGCCATCGAATTGGCCCTGCTGCTCGGCCTGCCGCTGGTGGCCCTGGGCCGGGATCCCGCCAGCCTGCCCAGCCGCGCTGGGGTGCAGGGCCTCGGCAGCGCGGCCAACCTCAGCCAACTTGGCGACGCCGAGGTGCTCGCCGCCCTGGGACTGGGATAATTGGGGTTCGGGGGATAGTCAGGCCATACGATCAGCGCCACAAACCCCAGTGCCGCGATGTCGAGTGCCGTGATGTCCAGCCCAGCCCCCCTGACCGGCCAAGTGGCGCTGGTTACCGGTGCCAGCCGGGGTATCGGTCGCGCCATCGCCCTTGAGCTGGCAGGGGCCGGCGCCCAAGTAGTAGTGAATTACGCCAGCTCCCCGGATGCAGCCGAAGCGGTCGTGGCTGAGATCACTGCTGCCGGGGGCGAAGCCTGGAGCCATCGGGCCGATGTAGCCGATGAAGAGCAGGTCGAGGCCATGGTTAAAGCGGTGCTCGCCAGGGGCGGCCGGCTCGACGTGTTGGTTAACAACGCCGGCATCACCCGCGACGGCCTGCTGATGCGGATGAAAACCGCCGACTGGCAGAACGTGATCAACCTCAATCTCACCGGCGTGTTTCTCTGCACCCGCGCTGTGAGCCGGGCCATGCTCAAGGCCCGCAGCGGCCGCATCATCAACATCACCTCAGTGGTGGCCCTGATGGGCAATCCAGGCCAGGCCAACTACAGCGCCGCCAAGGCAGGGGTGATCGGCCTAACCCGCAGCAATGCGGCTGAATTTGCCGCCCGTGGGGTCACCGTCAATGCCGTTGCCCCAGGCTTCATCGAGAGCGACATGACCGCCGAACTCGACAAAGAACCCATCCTGGCGGCGATTCCCCTGGGGAGGATGGGCAGCGCCGCCGAGGTGGCAGGTGCAGTGCGCTTTCTGGCCGCCGACCCGGCTGCCGCCTACATCACCGGCCAGGTGCTGCAGGTGGATGGCGGCATGGTTATGCGATGAGAGCTTGAGACTTCTATTTCAAGACCTGGCAGGTCAAGACTTGATAGTCCAAGACTTGGCAGTTCAAGAGCTTGTGAGCGGCTGAGCCAACTCCTCGCGCAGCCGGCGAATCCGCTGCAGCAGGCGCAGGCGGCGACTGCGAGCGGTGATTGTCAAAAACAGCCTCACCGGCACATAAACCAAGGCCATCAACACTCCGGCCGCCGCCACGAGCACAAACACCATGGCGTTAGCAGTGGAGCCCGGATCCAGCGAAATGGCTTCGTCCGCGCTCTCCAGTGCTGTTTGCAGCAAATCCTCCATTGCTGAACCCTATCGAGCCTGGAGCGAATCAGTAGCCCAAAGCAGCAGCTTGATTCGGCTTTCCCCACCCCGCTCCGATGGCCTGGCTGCGGTCCGCCGTGGGACCCTGGCTCCACTGAGTGTCCAGCGTTTTCATGGCCAAGCTGATCAGCTTTTCAGATGCCTCCCGTGGCGCCCTTGAGCGTGGTGTAAACGCCCTGGCCAACGCCGTGAAGGTCACCCTCGGACCCCGCGGCCGCAACGTGGTGCTCGAAAAGAAATTCGGCGCGCCCGAGATCGTTAATGACGGCGTCACCATCGCCCGGGAGATCGAACTCGAAGATCCCTTCGAAAACGTTGGCGCCAAGCTGATGCAGCAGGTGGCCAGCAAGACCAAGGACACCGCCGGCGACGGCACCACCACTGCCACCCTGCTGGCCCAGGCACTGGTCCGCGAAGGCCTCAGAAACGTGGCGGCCGGCGCCAGCCCGGTCGTGTTACGCCGCGGCATGGAACAGGCCACAGCCCAGATCGTGGCGGGCATCGCCGAGAGGGCCCAACCCGTCGCCGGTGAAGCGATTCGCCAGGTAGCCGAGGTGAGCTCCGGCAACGACGAAGAGATCGGCCGGATGATCGCCGAGGCCATGGACAAGGTGAGCGCTGACGGCGTCATCACCGTTGAGGAGTCCACCTCCTTGGCCACCGAACTGGAGATCACCGAGGGCATGGCCTTCGACCGTGGCTACAGCTCCCCCTACTTCGTCACCGACCAGGAGAGGCGCGAATGCGTCTTTGAAAATGCCCTGATCCTGATCACCGACCGCAAAATCAGCACCATCACTGACCTGGTGCCCGTGCTGGAGGCGGTTTCCAAGGGCGGCAGGCCCCTGCTGATCCTGGCGGAAGAGGTGGAGGGCGAAGCTCTCGCCACCCTGGTGGTTAACAAAAACCGCGGCGTATTGCAGGTTGCAGCAGTGCGGGCCCCTGGCTTCGGGGATCGCCGCAAGGCCATGCTTGGCGACATCGCCGTACTCACCGGCGCCACGGTCGTGAGCGAAGACCAGGCCATGACCCTGGACAAGACCGGCCTAGCCGAGCTCGGTCAGGCCCGCCGCATCACCATCACCAAGGACAGCACCACGATCGTGGCCAGCGGTGAGCACCAGGCAGTCGTTGCTGATCGGGTGGCCTCAATCAAGCGCGAGCTCGACAACACCGACTCCGATTACGACCGCGAAAAGCTCCAGGAGCGGATCGCCAAACTGGCCGGAGGGGTTGCCGTGATCAAGGTGGGTGCTCCCACCGAAACCGAGCTCAAGAACCGCAAGCTGCGCATCGAAGACGCCCTCAACGCCACCCGCGCTGCGGTGGAGGAGGGAATCATTGCTGGTGGCGGCTGCACCCTGTTGGAGCTGGCCGAAGGGCTCAACAGCCTGGCGGCTAGCTGCCAGGGCGATGAGCGCACCGGCGTCGAGATCGTCAAGCGGGCCTTAGCCGAGCCCGTGCGCCAGATCGCCCACAACTCGGGCGCCGATGGCGCCGTGGTGGCAGCTGAGATCCTGCGGCTGGGCAAGGGCTACAACGCCCTAACCGGCGTCTACGAAGACCTCCTGGCCGCTGGCATTCTCGATGCGGCCAAGGTGGTGCGCCTAGCCCTTCAAGACGCGGTCTCGATCGCCTCAATGCTGATCACCACCGAGGTTGTGATCGCCGATAAGCCCGAACCCGAAGCAGCCCCCGGCGGCGACATGGGCGGTATGGGTGGCATGGGCGGTATGGGTGGAATGGGCATGCCCGGGATGATGTGATCCCAGGCTGCTCAGCCGGCCAGCACATCCCGTACATAGGCAGCAACCTGCAAATCGACCCCGGTGATTGCCGTGCCCACAACCACGGCATCTGCGCCGAGGTCGAGGGCTTGGCGGGCCTGCTGGGGGCTTGATATGCCGCCCTCGCAGATCAGGCTCACCTCGTTGGGTAATTGCTGCCGCAGCAGGGGCAATAGATCCCAGGCTGGTGGCTTCTGGCCTGAGGTTGATTCTGTGTAGCCATAAAGGGTCGTGCCGACCCAGCTGCAACCCAGCTCGGCGGCACGCAGACCATTGGCAACGCTGTCCACGTCCGCCATCAGCACAGCACCAAGCTCCCGCTGGGCGCGGGCGATCAGACCCTCCAAATTTTCACCCCCGGGGCGATAGCGCTCGGTGGCATCAATCGCCACCACATCGGCACCAGCAGCCCAAACAGCACGAATCTCCTCCCACCCGGGGGTGATGTATACCGAGCTGTCTGGGTAGCTGCGCTTCCATAGGCCCACGATCAGGGCCTTTGGGCAGCGCTGACGAACAGCGCCGATGTGCTCTGGGCTTTCCAGACGCACCCCAGAGGCGCCATTGCGCAAACTGGCATCTGCCATGGCGGCGATCACATCGGGATCGCGCATCGGAGATCCCTCGGGGGCCTGCACCGACACAATCAAACCGGAGGGCTTCACTCAGCTGGCCAGGGGAAGGTGAAAGTCATCGAGCTCTTCAGCATCCGGCAGCCAGGCCCGCAGGGAAGCGTGGGCAAAGGGCGCAGGAGCGGCATTGCGCGCTGCCGGAGCCAGGGCATCCTGCACAAGGGCCAGCACAGGCCGTTGCACGGTGGGCTGAAGATCTGGTTGCACCATCGATATGCCAGTCCCAAGCTCGAGCTCAGGGTTGGACACCAGGCCAGCCTGGGAGCGCAGCCACTCAGCCGCCCCTACTCCTTGGCCCACGCAAAGTGGGCCGGAGATCAGGGATTCGAGGGCCGCTAGCCCCCTGCGGTGCGCCCACTGCTGCACCAGACGCTGGGCCATGGCCTGATCCCGTTCTGCAACCGCCGCCAGCAAACGGTCCCCTAAGTCGGGACGGTCGGACGGGGGGAATCTGGAGGGCTGCGTCACGAAAGGACCTACTAGGTGAGCTTGCGATCCAAAAGCGGCCGAATCAGCAGGAACAACCCAGCGGCCAGTAAGGCGAGCACCCCTAGGCAGGTGGCGCTGCTGAGCTGGCCGTAGGGGGCCTCCAGCACCACTGCGGTGAGAGAGACCTGTCCCGCATAGGCGGCACGAATCGGTTCTATCGCGAAGGTAAGGGGATTAAGGGCCGCTAGCCAGCCCAGCCAGGCCGGCATGAACGACAACGGAGCCAAAGCGGTGCTGGCAAACAGCAGTGGCAGGTTGGCCACAAAGATCACCGCAATCAGCTCGATGTGACCTGGCAGCGCAAAAGCAAGCCCCAAGCTCAAGGCCGTGACTGCAAAAACCAACAACAGCAAGGTGACCAATACCAGCAGCAGCCCAGCTCCACCAGGCCAGCCGTAACCCAGCAATGCGGCAGTGCCCATGATCGCCAGGCTCTGCACCAAGCTCAGGGTGGTGATGTAGAGCACCGAGGCGAACACGATCGAGCTGCGCGAGCGCAGCGGCGCCACCAGCAACCGGTTGAGGAAGCCAAATTCGCGGTCAAACATCAATGGCAGGCCAGCGTTCAGGGCCGCACTGAAGGCCGTGAACACGATCACACCTGCTCCAAGGAAGCGGCCGTAGCTGATGCCGCCAGGCAGCAGGCCCGCCGGAGCCTTGGCAAACAGGGCGCCAAACAACACCAGCCAGATCAGGGGCTGCAGCACCCCCGCCACCAAGGTGGAAGGCCGGCGCTGCAGCTGTACGAACAAACGGCGGGTGAGGGCCAGGGTTTCTTGACTGATCTCAGCCAAGGCGGATGCCTCGGGTTGGGGGACTGGAAGGGTTGTGGTCATCACATGCTCGCTTTGCGTTCAGCCTTGGGATCACGGCTGCCGGCTACCGCAAGCTCCGCGTCCATCAGGGTGCGGCCGGTGGCCTGGAGATAGACATCATCGAGGCTGGGGCGGCTCTGGGCGAGGGCAAAAACCGGCAGGTCGGCTGCCGCCAATTGGCGGCGCAGCTGCTCGACAACGCCGTCGTGCTCAATCACCAGATTCAGGGAGTAGCCCTGGGCCCGATTCACCACCACCTGGCGTACCCCGGCGCAATCGTGCAACAGGCTGCGCACCCGCTCAGCTTCGTCGGCATCACTGAATTCACGCACCCTCAAGGTCACCCGATCGCCACCCAAGGCGGCCTTGAGCACAGCAGGAGCGCCCTCGGCGATGACCTTGCCAGCCTCGATGATCGCCAGATGGTCAGCCAGGGCATCAACCTCCTCTAAGTAGTGGCTGCTAAGCAGCACGGTTGTGCCGCCTTCGCGCAGCTGACGCAAGACGGACCAGATCGCAGCACGACTCTCGATATCAAGGCCGACGGTGGGCTCATCGAGCACCAGCACTTGGGGACTGTGCAGCAGGCCAGCGGCCAGATCGAGCCGGCGACGCATCCCGCCTGAGTAGCTCCCGCAACGCCGATCAATCCAGTCGGTCATGCCGAGCAGCTCGATCAGCTCATCCATGCGCCGGTTCCGGGCAGCTGGGGCCAGGTGATAAAGATCACCCTGCAGCTGCAGCAGTTCGCGGCCGGTGAGGATCTTGTCGATTGCCACCTCCTGGGCCACGTAGCCCAACAAGCGACGCACCGCCCGGGGCTCGGCCAGGGCATCAACGCCGCCTACCCGCACGCTGCCGCTGTCAGGGGCCAGCAGGGTGCAAAGGATTCGCAAGGCGGTCGTCTTACCGGCACCGTTAGGACCAAGCAGGCCATAGAGGCTGCCGGCCGGCACTTGCAGGGAAAGGTTATCGAGGGCAACGACGGCAGTTGCCGCCTTTTTGCCCCCGTAGCGCTTGCAGAGCTGCTGCAGTTCGATCACCGACTCAAGCCGCTCCAATCAGCCGACCAATGTAGGCAAGGCAGCAAAGGGGACGTTGAACAGTTGGGGGCCCAGCAGGGCTGCCTGCGGTAGGCGGGCCAACAAAAGCAACGCACAAATGCCGAATAAATAGAAAATCGACCAGCGGAACATGGCCTTGGCCCGTTGGGGTTCGTCAGGCTGGCTGCGTAGCTGGGAGCTCAGCTGCAGCAGGCGGGCGTTGAAGGGCAGCACCATCAAGCCGTAAAGCAAGCCACCCGTTGGCAGCGCCACGATCCCAAGCAGGCTCAAGCCAACAGTGGCCCAGGCGTAATGGCTGATGGCCCGAGTCGTGACCGCCACTCCCTTGACCACCGGAAGCATCGGGATGCCCACGGAGCGGTAATCGTCCTTGAGCAGCAGGGCAAGGGCCCAGAAGTGGGCTGGCGTCCACAACATCACCAGGGAAAACAACCACCAGGAAGCCCAGCCAAGGGAGCCGGTGGCAGCGGCAGCTCCCACCAAGGGTGGAATAGCCCCGGCCACCCCGCCGACCACGATGTTCTGACTGGTGCGCGGCTTGAGCAGGGCTGTGTAGAGCAGCACATAGCTGCAGAGCCCCAACAGGGAAAGGCTGGCAGCGAGCGGATTAACGCCCACAACCAGCACTGCCACCGACAGGATGGTGAGGCCAATGGCTAGGGCAAAGGCCTGGCGCTGGGCCAGACGGCCAGAGGGCAGGGCCCGGCGGCTAGTGCGCTGCATGCGCCCATCGAGATCCTGTTCCCAAAGGCAATTGAGCACTCCGGCTGCAGCCGAGGCCAGGCTGCCCCCCACCAGGGTGCAGATGATTGTGCTGGCGGCGGGTGCATCGCCACTGCTGAGTGCCATGCCACCGAGGGTGGTGGCGAGGAGCAGCGGTATGAGCCGGGGCTTGGCCACTTCAAGCCAGGCCGGCAATTTCACCGAGGGGCGAATCGCCGGGGCAACGGCGATTGGAGCTGTGATCGTTGCACTAACCATGAGCCACCTCGGAAGACGTTTGAGACATGGGCAAGGTCTGGCCTGAGTTGCCAAGGGAGCGGGCAAGCACCGCTGCCAGCAGAGCGACCAGCAGGGCTGCCAGCAGTTGGTGGCCGATCGTCACCAGGGGCGCCTGCAGCTGGAGCTTCAAGGTCCAAATGCCCAGGCTCACCTGGGCCAGCACCAAAACGGCCGCTCCCTGGGCGAGGCCGGGCAGTTGACCCTGACCTGGGGGCAACAGCAGGGTTGCTGCTGCTAAAGCCAGCACGGCAAGGCTTGCTGGCATGGCGAGCTGGCGGTGAGCAAGCAGCCAGCGGCAGCCATTGCCGGCACTAAAACACTGATCTGGCGCCCATTGGCTGGCCATGGTTCCACCCAGCAGGCACTGGGCGAACACCAGCACCAGGGCCAAGCTCGCCAACAGTTGCCACCAAAGGGGAGGGCTGATCGAAGCCCTATTCGCCATTGCCAGGCGCTGGTAGAGGCCACTTGTGAGCGCAACCAGCAATAAAGCCGTTGCGAGATGGGCAGTAACCAATGGCGCCGCCAGAAGCTGGGTGACGGTGAGAGCACCCAGGCCGCCTTGAACCAGCACTAAAAAAAGTGTTCCAGCAGCCAGCCAGGGCAACCAAGCGGGCAACCGTCGCCGCCAGAAAAAACTCGCTGCCGTAAGAACCAGCAGGGCCACTCCCACCACGAAAGCGTCAAGGCGGTGAAACCACTCCAGAAACACCTGCAGATTCATCTGACGACCTGGCAGGAGACGGCCATAGCAAAGGGGCCAGTCAGGACAGGCCAGACCAGCCTCCATCACCCTGGTGGCACCGCCGATGCCAACCAAGGCAACCAAGGCCACCACTAGATGGGAAGCAAGTAGGGCGAGCTTCTGGATCAGAGCAGGGTCTGGTCTGCTGCGAACGCTTGGGGTTAGAGGTGATTGGAGATTTGTCGTCACGGAAACGACCATCCCGAAGTCCAGAAAAGCTAACCAAATTGTTCAAAACGAGCGACTCCTAATTGCCCAGATCACGAAGTGAAAACATCAGCCCTGCTTGCCAGAGGCTGAAGCGTTGATTTGCCAACTAAGGCAAAGATCGCCCCACACATCGCAGCCAGTGCCCATAGGCTGATTGGAAGCTCAAACAGCACCGTGCCAATTCGCACCGTCCTAGCTGTGCTCACGGCCACCACAGCCCTTGTGCTGACAGGGCTTTGGGTTGGCTACAACGTCAACATGCTGCCGCTCGGCGCCAGCAGCAATGCATCCACCTACGACGATCTATTTAAGGTTTTGTTCAGCATTGGCACAGTGCTGTTTCTCGGCATCGTGATCCTGCTGGTTTACAGCCTGTTTCGATTTAGGCGCCGCAGCGGCGATCTCAGTGATGGGCTGGCAATAGAGGGAAATCTGCCCCTGGAGATTGTTTGGACAGCAATCCCCGCGGTGGTTGTTTTGTTTGTCGGTCTATACAGCTACGACATTTATGAGCGGATGGGCGGTATGGCCACGCTCAACGATCACATGGCTATGGATCACGGGGCCATGCAGCAAGTAAGTGTTAAGGAAGGGGATACGGCTGGCCGGGTTTGGGGTGGTATTGGCGTAGCCGGCATGGACGCAGCACCAGCTGGTCCGGTTTTACCTGTTGAGGTAACCGCTATGCAATTTGCCTTCATTTTTCACTATCCAGGCTCAGATATAACCAGCGGCGAACTGCATGTGCCCACCGGTCAACAAGTTGAGTTGCGCATGGAAGCCCGTGACGTAATCCATGCCTTCTGGGTGCCCCAGTTCCGTCTCAAGCAGGACGTAATTCCAGGCCAGCCAACCGTGCTCTCCTTTACCGCCACTAGGGCTGGCACCTATCCGATCATCTGCGCCGAGCTCTGCGGGCCATACCACGGCGGCATGCGCTCCAACGTGGTAGTGCACGAGCCCGATGCCTACGACAACTGGTTGCAGCAGAACACCCCCAACCGCACCACCACCTGAGGACCCGCCATGACTCTCGCCAACCCAAGCGATTTCGACGGCAACCTGCAACCCCAGGGCTGGCTGCGCTACTTCAGTTTCAGCCTCGATCACAAGGTGATTGGGCTGCAATATTTGGTTTGTGGCTTCATCTTCTATTTGATCGGCGGTGCCCTAGCTGGGGTTATTCGCACGGAACTGATCAGTCCAATCTCCGATTTCGTCAGCCGTGAGACCTACAACGAGGTGCTCACCCTGCATGGCACGGTCATGATCTTTCTTTGGATCGTGCCAGTCGTAAATGGCGCCTTCGGCAATTATCTGATTCCCTTTTATGTGGGCGCCAGAGACATGGCTTTCCCCCGTCTCAACGCCGTGGCCTTCTGGCTGATACCCCCTGCGGGCATTCTTCTTATAAGTAGTTATTTTATTGCTGGAGCGGCTGCCCAATCCGGCTGGACCGCCTATCCACCCCTAAGCCTCACCACCCCAGCGGCAGGCCAAGTGGTGTGGATATTGAGCGTACTTCTGCTTGGTGGCAGTTCGATTTTTGGCGGCATCAACTTCATTGCCACCATTCTGAAGCTGCGGCGTCCTGGTCTGAAGCTGATGATGCTGCCCATGTATTGCTGGGCGATGCTGGGCACCAGTGTTTTAGTTGTGCTGTCGACGCCAGTACTGGCAGGGACTTTAATTCTGCTCAGTTTCGACATCATTGCCCACACCGGATTTTTCAATCCAACCATGGGTGGAAACGTAGTGGTTTATCAACACCTTTTTTGGTTTTATTCCCACCCGGCTGTATATATCATGGTGCTGCCAGCCTTTGGTCTCGTCAGCGAAATACTGCCTATCCACGCCCGCAAACCTCTTTTTGGTTACACCACGATGGTGTATTCGATCATGGCGATCGTTTTCCTTGGCCTAATTGTTTGGGCTCACCACATGTTCACCAGCGGCACACCCCCCTGGATGCGCCTGTTTTTCACGATTGCCACCTCCTTTATCGCAGTCCCAACCGGCATCAAATTCTTCAACTGGTTGGCGACTTTGTGGGGCGGCAAGATTGCCCTTAATTCGGCGATGTTGTTCTCATGCGCCTTCATCGTTAATTTTGTATTCGGCGGCATCACTGGCGTAGCTCTGGCCCAAGTGCCTTTTGATATTCACGTTCACGACACCTATTTCGTGGTGGGTCACTTCCACTACATTGTTTACGGGGGCACGGTGTTTGTTATTTTCGGATCTTTGTATCACTGGTATCCGAAGTTCACCGGTCGCCTGCTCAACGAGGACCTGGGGAGGCTCCACTTTCTGCTCACTTTTGTTGGTTTCAATCTCTGCTTCGCCCCCCAGCACTGGCTCGGCTTAAATGGCATGCCTCGTCGGGTTGCCGAATACGACCCCGCCTTCACCACCCTTAACCAGGTGAGCAGCGTGGGCGCCCTGTTGATGGCCATCAGCACCCTGCCACTGCTTATCAACGTCGTGGTTACGGCCATAAACGGCAAAGAGGCTGGTGACAACCCTTGGAATGCCCTTACATCTGAGTGGCTCACCAGTTCGCCGCCACCGGTTGAAAACTGGCACGGCGAGGCACCACTAGTTACCGAGCCCTACGGCTACGGCCAGCACCAGGAGACAAAAGCGTGACCAGCACCACACCCCTACAGGATTCCGTCACCATTGAGGCTGGCCACAGCCCAGCTGGTGAGGGCCACGGAGATTTCCGCCTATTTGGCCTGGCCACCTTCTTAGTGGCAGATGGCATGACCTTCGCCGGTTTTTTTGCCGCCTATCTCACTTTCCGGGCCGTGAATCCGCTGCCGGAAGGGGGGATCTATGAGCTCGAATTGCTGCTACCCACCATCAACACGGTGGTTTTGATCATCAGCAGCTTCACCTTTCACCGCGCCGGCAAGGAATGCCGGGCCGGACAGCTGGGGGCCAGCCGCCTCTGGCTGGCAATCACTGGTGGCCTGGGCGCGATTTTCCTGGCGGGTCAGATGGTCGAGTATTTCAACCTGCCCTTCAGCCTCACCGACAACCTTTTTGCCAGCACCTTCTACGCCTTAACAGGCTTCCACGGCCTACACGTGACTCTTGGCGTGATCTGTATCGCCATCGTTGCTCTGCAAACTCGCCAGGGGGGACGCATCAGCGCCAGTGACCACTTCGGCCTAGAAGCGGCTGAGCTCTATTGGCATTTCGTTGATGGCATCTGGGTTGTGCTCTACGGAATCCTGTATCTGCTCTGAGGCTCCAAGTCGTCAACCGCTGGCACGGATGGCGATTTCCTTGCGTACCGGGCACAATTAGTTGATATATCTGCCCAGCGCAGGCCTTTCACATGGCGGCCAGGAACGGCGACAGCCCCGCGGACATGCTGGAAGGCAAAGCCCTTCTTGATCGGGCCCGCGCCCTGAGCAACCGCCCAGAGGACGAAATCGCCCGGGGCTGCGGCTACGTGGGTCCGAGCGGACGGGTGCTGAAAAAAAGTTTTTATCGAGCTTTGGTGGCTGCCAAGGGCTACCCGGTACCAAACAGCGTTAGCCGAACCGCCAGCAGCGGCCAAGGCAAGGGTCGACAAGCTGATTTCCGCACCCGGGTGCATGGCAACGGCAACCTGCTGATCGGCCACGCCTACACCCGCAAGCTGGGTTTGGAGCCGGGCCAGGAATTTCGGATCGAGATCAACCCAGACAACGGCTCGATCAGCCTGCTACCCCTCGAACCACAAGATCCCTAGGCCCCTCTCCCCTGGCGCTCCTACTCAGTCTTCGCCGTGGAAGCTGGCGCTGAAGGCGAGCAGGTCAATACCGCTGAACAGGAAGCTGATTCCAACCAGCACCCCAATCACCCAGAGCAGCCCCCAGGCCTGCATGGTCACGATCAGCACGCCGAGGATCAGGGTGACGATGCCGTTAAGCAAGCCCCAACCCCAGCCACTCACCCTTGTGTGACCGAGGGCCACAAGCATCGAAACCACGCCTTCGAGGATGAAAACGATGCCGATGGCAAAGGCCAGACTGGCCACCATCAGGCTGCCCTCGAGCGGACCGCCGCGGAACTGCTGAATCATCCAGGCGCCCACCACGATGAAGAGGGTGGAAATCACCAGCCGCGAAAAGCAATACCAGCGTCCCAACTGGCTGGAGCGGGCCAGGTTGCTTACCCAACCCACGATGCCGCCCACCAGAAAGCCCACCGCCACGATCACGGTGATCCAGGCGGAAGCCAGCACCGGGAAGATCAGGGCCAGCACCCCAAGTACCAGCATCAACACCCCCTCAAACAGGGTGAAGGCCTTCAATCCCTCGCCTTTGGCAGAAAACAGACCTGAGCCCATCGCTATGGCAGCAACATCACCTGGACGGTAGTCACGCAAAGCGCAGACGTCAGATCCAGCCGTGATCAGCCAGCCAGGGGGCATTGATCGGCTCGGCCGCGCCGCTGGGACCGGTGGCAGCCAGCAAACGCTCGGTGTATTTGGCCAGTAGGTCGGCCTCCAGGTTGACCCCATCCCCCACCGCCAGCTGCGCCAGGGTGGTGCTGGCCCAGGTGTGGGGAATCACGGCAATCCAGAAGCCGGCACCATCGGGGTCGCAGCCGGCCACTGTCAGGCTGATGCCATCCACCGCCACGCTGGCCTTTTCGCAGACATAGCGGCCGTAGGCGGGGTTGTGCCAGGCCAGCTCCAAGCGCCAGGAGGCGGCCTGGCGGGCGATGGCTCGCACCACCCCGAGCCCATCCACATGGCCACTCACCAGGTGGCCACCAAGCCGGTCGGCCAGGCGCAGGGCCGGCTCAAGATTCACCCTGGCGCCCCGGTCTGCCTTGGCGGCCAAGGTGGTGCGGCCCAAGGTTTCCTCGCTGACATCGGCGCGAAAGCCATCGGCCAGTCGCCCAGCCACGGTGAGACAAACCCCATCCACCGCCACGCTGTCGCCCAGGGCCAGGCTGGCAGGGGTCCAAGTAGCCCCAGGGGCAGCAGCCCACTGCAGTTGAACCCCGTGGGGAGAGCGGCGGATCACGCCTGTGGCCTGCACCAGCCCGGTAAACATCTGCTTTCCAGCCCGGTGCGACAATCCTCGCCATAATCGGATAAAGGGCAGCGCTGAGCCATGGTTGAAATGCGCGTTGCCGGAATTGCACTCGATGCGGCCAGTCGCAGCCCGATCGTTTTGCTACGCGATCCATCGGGCCGGCGCCAGGTGCCGATCTGGATCGACCAGGCCCAAGCCCAAAACATCTTGGCCGGACTCAGCGAAGAACCACCGACCCGCCCCCTCAGCCACGACCTGATGGCCGACCTGATCGACGCTGGGGGTTTGCAGCTCGACCGGGTTGTAATTCACACGATCGAAGACAGCACCTTCCGCGCCGTGCTGAAACTCAGCCCCGCTAGCGATGGGGAAGCTGGGGCTCCTGGCGACCAAACAGCTGCCTCAAGCATCGAGATAGACGCCAGGCCTAGCGATGCCATCGCCCTAGCCCTGCGCACCGGCAGCAGCATCTGGATGCTTGAAGAGGTCGTGGCTGATGCCTCCATCCCGGTGGATGCGGAGGCCGACGCCCAGGAGCAGGACAATTTCCGCCGCTTCCTGGACAGCACCAGCCCTGCCGACCTGGTGCGCCACCTCAAACAGGCCCACCCCAAAGCCGACCAACCTGGGGATGAACCAACAGCCTGAAAACCGGCTGCGGCGCCCCTACGGCGCTGGTCCGGCGGTGTCGGCCTTCAGCTTGGGCACGATGCGGGCCCTGGGCAGCCCCGCCCAGATGGAAGCGGTGCTTAGGGCAGCCCTGGCCGCCGGCATCAACCACCTGGAAACAGCCCCTGCCTACGGGCCCGCCGAAACCTTCCTGGGCCAGGCTCTGGCGGCCCTGCAATGGGACAACCTGGGACCCTCAGACGGCTGGCTCATCACCAGCAAACTGCTACCCGGCCCCGACCTGTCCACCGGCCAGGGGCAACTGCGCTCAATCCTGGCGCGCCTTGGGGTGGCCCAGCTCACCAACCTGGCCGTGCATGGCCTCAACCGCCCCGAGCACCTGGAGTGGGCGATTAAGGGGCCCGGCGCCGACCTGCTGACCTGGGCCAAAGATGAAGGACTGGTGGGTCAGGTGGGCTTCAGCAGCCACGGCACGCCCGAGCTGATCGAAGCCGCCCTGAGCTCGGGGAGCTTCACGTTCTGCAGCCTGCATGTGCACCTTTTTGACCAGACCCTGCTGCCCATCGCCCGCGCCGCCCTGGCCCAGGGAATCGGCGTGCTTGCCATCTCCCCGGCCGACAAGGGCGGTCGCCTCTACGACCCACCAGCCGAGCTGGTTGCCGACTGCGCCCCGTTTCACCCCCTGGAGCTGGCCTATCGCTTCCTGCTCGATCAGGGGATCTCCACCTTGAGCCTGGGGGCTGAGCAGCCGGAAGACCTGGCCTGGGCCGCTGCCATCGGCGGGCCCTCGCCCTGGCTGAGTGCCGCGCAACGCTCAGCCCTGCAGCGCCTGGACGTCGCCGGCCGCGAGCGCCTGGGGGCGGAGCGCTGCGGCCAGTGCCGCGCCTGCTTGCCCTGCCCCAACGGCGTGCCGATCCCCGAACTCCTGCGCCTGCGCAACCTGGCCGTGGGCCACGGCATGGAGGCCTTTGCCCAGGAGCGCTACAACCTGATCGGCCGTGCCGGCCACTGGTGGGAGGAGCTCAACGCCGAGGCCTGCCGCGCCTGCGGGGCCTGCCTGCCCCGCTGCCCCCACGAGCTACCCATCCCCGAGCTGCTAGCCGACACCCACCGGCGCCTGAGCGCCGCCCCCCGCCGCCGCCTTTGGGGCTAGGGCTAGGAGGGTGGGGCTAGGTGGGGCATTGTCTTGACAGATAGACCTGGCTGGGGATCGATCGCTGCAATGGGTTCCTAATCCTGTACAAGCTGTACAGATTCCTCAACTGTGTTGATTCAGGTGCGCCCGGGCCGTAATCAGGATGGCTGCGTTCACACCATTCCCCCGTACTCCTCCAGCAGCAAGATCACGTCTCGAAGCTGGACAAGGTTGCACTGAGCCTGCTGCTCTATGGCCGCCGCCACGACAGCAGCGATGCAAGGAGGTCGACATGGGAGTAAGTGGTGAAATCCGTGGAATCACGGGTTACGCGGGCGGTGTCCATCAATCTGTACAGGCTGTACAGAAAGCTGACAGTTCCCCGCGACGACAGAGCCCCACAGCCAAGTGCCTGGGATCAGGGTCTGGGGGCGGCGGCATCCCAGAGGTTTTGCTGGGCCAGTTGCTCGGGCAGGCTGAGCGGCGGCAGGCTCCAGCAGCGGCCCAGGAGGGCATCTCCCGGCAGCAGCAACGCCGCCATCGACTCGGGAAAGCGCCGCGCCACCGGCGCCAGATCGGCCTGGGGCAGGGGCGGCACCAAGCCCCGGGCCAGCAGTTGCTCCAGTAGGGGCTGCTCTAGCACTGCACCGAGCCACTCCAGGGGTGGTGGCGCTGACTGTGCAGCAACGGCAGGTCGCAGCAGCAGTTGCCAGCTGAGGGGCGCGCCGCTGTCGGGCCAGATCACCGCCAGGCGCTGGTCGCGGCGTAGCAGGGGAATCAGGCGCTGCAGGGGCAGCACCGCCGCCTCAGCATCACCGCTGAGCAGCAGGTTGAGGCCGTCACGGTCGTCGTAGGCGAGGGCCTGGGCCCGCAACCGCTCCAGCCGCTCAAAATCGCCGCCCATGATCTCCAGGCTGATGCGAGGGCTGGAGGGCAACACCAACCGGCCGCGCAGGCTGGGATCAAGCAGCAACTGCCAGCCCTCCTGGCGACGGGCGGCCAGGTCGGGGCGGCTGCGCAGGGCGATGACCCAGGGGCTGTAGGCCCAGGGGAAAGCCAGCTGCCCAGCAGCTCGCGGGGCATAAAGACGGGCCACCGGGGCACTGAAGGCGGCCAGGCGAGCCCAGAGCCGCGGCGCCTCAAAGGACTGAAGTTGCTGCCGGCTCAGGCCACTGGCCCAGCCGTCACTGAGCGCAACCAAACCAGGGGCCGGCCTTTGGCCTAGCTCACGCACGGCTTTTTGCACAGCAGCGGCATCAGCTACTTGGCGTGTCCGCCAGGGGGCGGGCAGTTGCTTCAGCCAGGCGGCTGGCAGGTCTGCTTCTGCCAGCAGCAGCTCGGGGCCAGCGGCGGAGCGGCAGGCGGCCAGCAGGCCAGCACCAGCACCCACCCCTAGCTGCAGCAGCCGGCGACGGGAGAGCACAGCGGGAGTGAATGCCATGGCAGCGACCCTAGGCACCGAGCTCCAGCCGGCAGGCTGCGTCGCAGGCCTCAGCCAGGGCCCCTGGCTGCCGACCCGCCAGCTGCCAGAGCAGGGCCAGGCCGCCGGCCCCCACCCCCTCTTTGACGTAACCGCGCTCGTAGTCGCGTAGGGCGGCGCTGCTGCAGCCATGGAAGCGCAGGGCCGCCACCTCCAGCCTCGGCCGCACCTGCCAGCGAGCACCTATGCGCTCCAGCAGCAGGGCCAGGTTGCTGCCAGCTTCCTCGGCCACCCAGGCGGTGGTGGCCACCACCAAGCGATCCGCCAGGGCTGGCCGCTGGCCTGGCTCAGCCAGGGCTAGGGCCAGGGCCAGCACCGCCGCCATCTGGCTGCCACCGGCCAGCAGCACCGGCGTACCGCGGGCCGCCGCCGCCCCCACCAGCCCAGCAGCGAAGGCCTGCATTGGATCCCCCAACGCCGCCAACACGCTCAGGGGATGGGCAACTCCCGTCAGATCTGCCGCCTCAAAACTCGCTGCAGCCAAACCCTGAGCCACGAGGGCCGCCTTCAGGCCATGGGCCGGTTGGCGCAAGCTGCCGCTTACTAGACCCGCCGCTGCCACCCCCAGGCCCTCGAGCACCGCCAGGGCCGTGGTGGTGCCTCCTGGCACACATTCGGCCAGCAGCAACGGCTCGGCCGGATCCAAGCGCCTGCCCCAGGCACTGCCGCGCTGCACCAGGGCCGCCACCCTGGCTGGGGCAAGGGCCTGGCCCGTGCTGAGGCAGCGGGCCGGGCCGGCACTCTCCAGCCCCGGCAGGCGCAGGTGCGGCACCGCCGCCGCGATCGCACAGCCCAGATCGAGCACCCGGGTGCGCTCCAGCAGCCCCAGCTGACTCAACACCACATGGCTGATCAGGGCCGGGCTGACCCCCGCCGGCAGGGGCGGCAGGGCATGGCAGCGGCGACCACCGGGGCCCAGCAGCAGCAATTCGGCATCGGCGGCCGCCGTACCCAGCCGGGCCTGGGGCGAGGCCCCGGCAGCGGAAATCCCAGGCACCGCCGCCGTATCGGTGGCGGCGAGCAGCAGCAGAGTGCGGCTGCGGCGCCAGCCCTGCTCCAGAGCCTGGGTCCAGGGATCAGGGGCCATCAGGCCGCTCAGAGGGGGTCAAGGGCCACTAGGGCCCGAAGGGAATCTGGGGGCTCTGGGATGGGGGAATGCAGGCGCGGAAAGATCCAGTAGGCAACCGCATGCAGGGCCAGCACCACGATCACGTTCTGCACCCACACCAACGCCAGCGCAGCCAGCTGCACCTGGGCCAGCTCGATCGATGCTGCCATTCCCAGCCAGCCAGCCAACTTCTCCAATAAACCAGCAGCCGCAGTGGTGATCAGCACCCAAAGGTTCTCGCCCACCAAAACGGAGAGCACCGCCACCCTCACCAGGAAGCCAGCTGCACTGATCAGGCTGCCAACACCCCAGCTCAGCCACCAACTGGAGCGCCAACCGGCCCTGGCCCGCCAGCACCAGCCCAGCCACAGCGCCAGCAAGCCATAGGGGAAAACCACCAACGGCCCCCGGATCGGACCCATCAGGGCTACCAGCAATAGGGCGGTCACAACCAGTCCCTCCACGGCACAGCGCCAGCCATGACGCAACTGCAAGAGGGCCAGGGGCAGGGGCAGGGCCAGCCGAAAAAGGGGGCTGCCCACCGGCAGGTAGTAGAGCGCCACCCACAGCAGGGCGGTGGCGGCGGCGAGATAGGCCGTATCCATCAACTGGCGGGCCTGGCCGCGGTTGAGTTGGCGCCGGGACGACATCAGCGCGGTGCCGGCGCCGGTGTGACCGTGGGGGCAGCCGCCGGCGTGGCAGCAGCTCCGACCCGCTCAATCATCTCCACCTCAAAACTGACCCCCGCCGCCCGCAAGGCTTCTGTGACCGCTTCCGCCGGGGCAGCGGGATCGGCGGAGGGCAGCTGGATCGTGATGCGATAGGGGGCTGGCTTACTGGGATTGACGGCTGCCGCCTTGGCTTCCACGGGCTTGGGCTCAACCTTTTTGGGGGAGGCAGCAGTGGGGGCAGCCGTAGGGGGGGCAGCAGCTTTTGAGGCGGGAGTGGCGGTCGCTGGATTAGGGGCAGGAGAGACCGGCTGAGCGGGCTGGGCCGGGGGCGCTGAAAAGCTGCGGGCCAGCTGGTCGCCGAAGCGGGTGCCACTGCAGCCAGACAGCGCTAGGGCGCATAGCAGCGACCCATAGGTGCGGCCGGCGCCTGCCATCAGCTGTCCGCCGCCCTGATCACCCGCACCGCGCTGGCGCGCAGCCGGCCGGTCTTGGTGGTGGCGGGAGCTTTCTTTGCCGCAGGAGCCTTAGCTGCCGGTTTTTTGGCTGCTGGCTTTTTGGCTCCCGGCTTCCTGGCCGCAGCTTTGCCAGTAGCGGCCTTAGCGGCCAGCAGCTCAACCGCCTGCTCCAGGGTGATGGTATCGGCGGTGGTGCCCTCCGGCAGCGAAGCATTCACCTTGCCCTGCTTGACATAGAGGCCGTAGGGACCGTCAAACAGTTGGATCGCCTCGTCGGCGCCCTCGGGGACACCGATGTCCTTGAGGGCCGTGCGGCCGCCACGGCCCTTCTTGGGCATGGCGAACAGCTCCAAGGCTCGGTCAAGGCCAACCACCAGTACGTCGTCCTCCGCCTTAAGGGAGCGGTAGTCCTTCTCGCCTTTGCCCTTGTGGTGCACCACGTAGGGGCCAAAGCGACCGAGACCCGCCTCCACCCGACCGCCCTCCGGGTGGTCGCCGAGTTGGCGGGGTAGCCGCAACAGGGCGATGGCATCCTCCAGGGTCAGTTCCTCGGGCTTGGCGCCTTTGGGCAGCGAAGCTCGCTTCGGTTTGGGGTTCTCGTCACTCACCTGGCCCCGCTGCACGTACGGCCCGTACTGGCCAAACAGCAAGTACACCTGCTCACCGCTTTCCGGGTCATCACCAAGGGACTCAGGCCCATCGGCCTTTTGCCTCAGGATCAGCTCCGCCTTTTCGGCATCGAGATCGGCAGGGGTGATCTCCTGGGGCAGGGTGGCCTTGAGCAGCTCCTCGGTGCCGTCTTCAGCTACGCGCTTGGTTTCCAGGTAGGCGCCGAAGCGGCCGATGCGCACCACGCAGGGCAGGCCCTCCAGCTCAACGGTGCGGGACACACCGGGGTCGATATCGCCCTCCCGCTGCTGCACCTGGGTTTCCAGGCCCTTTTCGCCCTTAAAGAAGCTCTCCAGGTAAGGCAGCCACTGCACCTGACCGTGGGAGATCTCATCGAGGGTGTTCTCCATCCGGGCCGTGAAACTGGTGTCCACCAGATCCGGGAAGTGCTCCTCCAGCAGGGCCGTCACGGCAAAAGCCGTGAAGCTGGGGGTGAGGGAGTTGTTGGCGAGGGTGGCGTAGCCGCGATCGACGATCGTGCCGATGATCGAGGCATAGGTGGAGGGGCGACCGATGCCCTCCTTCTCGAGCATCTTCACCAGGGCCGCCTCGCTGTAGCGAGCGGGGGGCTGGGTTTGGTGGCCGAGGGCCTCCACCGCCTTGCAGGCGGGGCTGTCGCCCACCTTCAGGGCCGGTAGCAACAGCTCCTGACCTTCAAGGGCCGCGTCGGGATCGTCGCTGCCCTCGACGTAGGCGCGAAAGAAACCGGCGAAGTCGATGCGCTTACCCGAGGCCCGGAACTGGGCTTGGCCCAGGGCGCCGCCATCGGCCTGCAGTTCCACGGCGAGCATGGTGAGGCGGGCATCAGCCATCTGGCTGGCCACGGTGCGCTTCCAGATCAGCTCATAGAGGGCCAGATCCTTGCCATCTAGACCTGTGGCGTTTGGGGTGCGGAACGCCTCACCGGCTGGGCGAATCGCCTCGTGGGCCTCCTGGGCGTTGCGGGCCTTGGTGGAAAACTGGCGGGGGCTGGGGCTGAGGTAGTCCTTGCCGTACTTCTCGCTGACGCAGCTGCGGGCGGCGTTGATCGCCTGATCGCTGAGGTGCACCGAGTCGGTGCGCATGTAGGTGATGAAACCGCGCTCGTAGAGGCCCTGGGCCGTGCGCATGGTTTCCCGGGCCGAGAGCCGCAGCTTTCGGTTGGACTCCTGCTGGAGGGTGCTGGTGGTGAAAGGCGGCACGGGCTTTCGCACCGTGGGCTTCTCCTCTACGGAGGTCACCTGCCATGGGTTGGCCTGCACCTGGACCTGGAGCTGGCGGGCCTCCGCCTCGCTCAGCAGCCTCACCTTGCTGCCGGCCTTAAGGGCGCCGGTGCTCTCGTCGAAGTCGGAGCCTCCGGCGATCCGCTCCCCTTTGAGATGGCTGAGCTTGGCCTCAAAGCCAGCTTCGCCCTGCTCCAGCCGGGCCTTGAGGTCCCAGTAGCTGCCGCTGCGGAAAGCCCGGCGGGCCCGCTCGCGCTGCACGAGCAGGCGCACTGCCACCGACTGAACCCGGCCGGCGCTCAGCCCCCACGCCACCTTTTTCCACAGCAGCGGCGAAAGGGTGTAACCCACCAGCCGATCGAGAATGCGCCGGGTTTCCTGGGCATGCACCAGCTCCATATCGAGGTCGCGGGTGTCCTCGAGAGCCCGACTGATGGCCTCTTTGGTGATCTCGTGAAACACCATGCGCTTCACCGGCACCTTGGGGCTGAGCAGCTGCAGCAGGTGCCAGCTGATCGATTCCCCCTCCCGATCTTCGTCAGTGGCCAGCAGCAGCTGGTCGGCGCCCTTGAGGGCATCCTTTAGCTCCTTGACCACCTTTTTCTTGTCCTTCGGCACCACGTAGAGGGGCTCGAAGTTGGCGGCGGTGTTGACGCCAAGATTTGCCCACTTCTCCCCTTTGTGAGCCGCCGGAATCTCACTGGCGTTATTGGGCAAGTCGCGGACATGCCCCATCGAGGCTTCCACCTTGAAGTCCTTGGGAAGGAAGCCGCGGATGGTGCGGGCCTTCGTCGGACTTTCAACAATGACCAGGGTGTGACCCACAGACCAGCGCCTTACCGCTTCCCTCTTTATCGCATCAAGCGCCCAATTTGACAGCCAAGCGCAGCTACAGTCATCCACATCACAGCTCCCACCTCGCGGTCCCCTCGCTGATGTTCCTGCTGGGCGCCCTCTCCTCCGTGGCCGATGCGATCGGCAGTGGTGCCGGAACGGGAGGATTAAATCTCCAGCTCAACGCTGGCGCCATCGCCCCGGAGGCGGCGGTGCTGATCGCGCTGCTCACCTGCCTGCTGGTGGATCTCGCTGGCGAGAAGGCGGCCAGCCGCTGGGTGCCCCCGATTTGTTATGCCGGCCTGGGCAGCGCCTTGGTGCTGCTTGCCCTGCAGTGGAACACCCCCGACCTGCAGCCCGCCTTCGTGGGCTCCTTCCTGGCGGACAACCTGGCGATTGCCTTCCGAGCCGTGGTGGCTGCCTCCACCTTGATTTCCTTGCTGCTCAGCTGGCGCTACGTGGAGCAGAGCGGCACGCCGGTGGGTGAATTCGCCGGCATCCTGCTGGCCGCCACCCTCGGCGCCATGTTCCTGTGTGGCGCCACCGATCTGGTGACAATTTTCGTGTCGCTGGAAACCCTGTCTGTATCTAGCTACTTGCTGGCGGGATACATGAAGCGCGATGCTCGCAGCTCCGAGGCAGCACTGAAATATTTGCTGGTGGGTTCGGCCGCCGCGGCTGTATTTCTCTACGGCGCCTCCCTGCTTTACGGCCTCACCGGCGGCGCCACCGGCCTCGACGCCGTAGCCCTGGCCCTGCGCACCAGCGCCTCGCCCGTTACGGCTCTAGCCCTGGTTTTCGTGCTGGCCACGGTGGCCTTCAAGATCGCCGCGGTGCCCTTCCACCAGTGGACCCCCGACGTTTACGAGGGTTCGCCAACGCCGGTGGTGGCTTTCCTTTCGGTGGGCTCCAAGGCCGCCGGCTTTGCCCTGGCCCTGCGCATCCTGGTGGGCTGCTTCGAGAGCTTTGATGCCCAGTGGAAGCTGCTCTTCACCGTGCTTGCGGTGCTCAGCATGGTGCTGGGCAACGTGGTGGCCCTGGCCCAAACCTCGATGAAACGGATGCTGGCCTACAGCTCCATCGGCCAGGCTGGCTTCGTGATGATCGGCCTGGTGTGCGGCACCGAAGACGGCTTCGCCGCGATGGTGCTCTACATGGCGGCCTACCTGTTCATGAATCTGGGCGCCTTCGCCTGCATCATCCTGTTCTCGCTGCGCACCGGCTCCGACCGCATCGCTGATTACGCCGGCCTTTATCAAAAGGATCCGCTGATCACCCTGGGCTTAAGCCTCTGCCTGCTTTCCCTAGGTGGGATACCGCCGATGCTGGGCTTCTTCGGCAAGATTTATTTATTTTTTGCCGGCTGGGCCGATCACCAATACCTGCTGGTAGTGGTGGGTCTGGTCACCTCGGTGGTATCTATCTACTACTACATCTCGGTTATCAAGATGATGGTGGTAAAAGAGCCCCAGGAAGCCTCAGATGTGGTGAAGGCATACCCTGCCATCAATTGGTCTGTGGCTGGCCTGCCCGCCCTGCGCACCGCCCTGGTGGGCTGCGTGATTGTCACCGCCGTGGGTGGCATTCTCTCCAACCCTCTGTTCACCTGGGCCAGCCAGGCAGTTACCGGCACGCCGATGCTTGTTCAGGCCATTGGTTGAACACGGTTCATTAATTAAGAACAGGGCAGCGATTTGATGGGGGATCCAGTTGCCCAACTTCAGGGCGTAGCCAAGGTTTATGGCAGCGGCGAGATGGCCGTTAAGGCTCTCGATGGTGTGAATCTCACCGTCAATAGAGGGGATTACTTAGCCGTGATGGGAGCGTCCGGCTCCGGCAAAAGCACGGCCATGAATATTCTCGGCTGCCTCGACCGCCCGTCCAGTGGCAGCTACCGGCTCAACAACACCCCGGTGGAAGACCTCAGCGATGACCAGCTCGCTGATTTGCGCAACCGCGACCTGGGCTTTGTGTTTCAGCAGTTCCATCTGCTGCCCCAGTTGAGCGCCCTCGACAATGTGATCCTGCCGATGGTTTACGCGGGGGTGCCTGCGGCTGAGCGGCGCCAACGGGCCCAGGCCGCCCTCGAGCGGGTGGGGCTGGGTCAGCGGCTAAATAACAAGCCCAATCAGCTCTCGGGCGGCCAGCAGCAGCGGGTAGCCATAGCCAGGGCGATCATCAACCAGCCCGCCCTGCTGCTGGCCGACGAGCCGACCGGGGCCCTGGATTCCCAAACCACCGCCGAAGTACTCGACATCTTCGATGCCCTGCATCGCGGTGGCATGACCGTGGTGATGGTGACCCACGAAGACGACGTGGCTGCCCGGGCCGAGAAAATCGTGCACTTCCGCGACGGCCGGATTCTGGGCTGACGGATCCTCAGCTAAGGGAGCGGGGCCGCTCCAATCTTTCCAATAGCTGCCCCATCAACAGGGCGATGGCATCGCTGCCGGCGGCCCCCTTGCCCGGGTCAAGATCACCAGGATCAACCGCCACCCAGCCGCCGTCGCCGGGCAGCCGCAGCTCGAAGTGCAGATGGGGTCCGCTGCTCAAGCCCGTGCTGCCGACCCGGCCGATTACCTCGCCCTGGCGCACCCGATCACCCTCCTTGACGTAGAGCTCGCTTAGATGGCCGTAGAGGGTGCGGCGCCGCGGCCGGTCGTGTTCGACCTCAACCGCCAGGCCATAGCCACCCGCCAGGCCACTGCTCACCACCAAGCCGCCCAGGGCTGAAACCACTGGCGTGCCTTCTGGAGCCGCCAGATCGCGGCCCGCGTGCATCAGCCAGCTGCCCAGGATCGGGTGCAGCCGGTAGCCGAAGTTGCTGCTGGTGACCGCCGAACCAATAAGAGGAAACAGCAACTTGCGGTTGCCGTTTCCACCGATCGGAGCCGGGCGGGGCGTGACCCCAAAGACATCAGCAAGGCGGAAGCTACCGCCAGCGCCGGCCAGCAGGGCCGAAACCGGCACCGTGAGCGGAGGCAGTACGCGACCTTCGCCGTCATAGCGGGCAAAAGATTCAGCGCCTGCTACGCCGCCATTTGCGCCGTTGTTGGTACGGCCGCGCCAGCGCACCACCAAGCCACTACTGCACTCCTGCTGGGAAAGAGCGCCGCTGCTGCAGGCCTGCTGGTGGGCAGGCACGTTGAAGGGGGTCGTGCCGGAGCCCGAACGAATCCGGGCCCGCTCCACCGGACTAACCACCCCATCACGCACCAGCTCATCGAGGGAGGCATCAAAACGGGCCGGCGGCCGGCTCGGCAGGGCAGCCGGATCGGGACGCAGCGGCTGGGCCAGGGGCACGGGCGGTGGCGCTGGCGGCATCTCGATTGCCGGCTGGGGGTTGGCTCCAGCGGCAGCAGGCGAAGGGGCAAGGCCAGGACTGAGCTGGTTTTGCCCCCAGGCCAGGCCCACTCCCAGCAGGGGGGCAGCCATAAGGGGCAGCATCGCCACCAGGGCCCGGCCCCGGCGCAGGGGGCTTGGGGCAACAGGATTGAGGGGGGGTTGCCCCGGTGGCTGGCGATGGCGCATAGGCGCCATTGTAAAAATCCTGCCTAACCGCGCCCTTGCCGAGGGAACGGCCTCAGAAGTGGCGCTGGAGGGCCAGCTCCCGCCCCTGCCGGCCGAGGCGCAGGCGGCCATCGGCATGCAGACCCAGCACCTGCCAAAGCTCACCGTCGTGCAACCAGCCCGCCCCAGGGCGCCACAGCCGGGCCTCGGCGGCAGCGCGCACCTGGCAAGGCTGCTGGGCATGGGCCGCAGCCCATTCCAGGCCGGCAAGCACCCTGGGCAACAAGCGCTCGGGCCGCGCCAGGGGGTGGCCCTGCCGGCAGCCGAGGGCCTCTGCCACCGACAGGGCTCCAGGGGGCACCCGGTTGCAACCATTGAGTCCAACCCCAACCTGGGCAGCGCGGATCCGCTGGCCCCGCAAGCGCATCCGGGGCAGCAACCCCGCAATTTTGCGATCCCCCACGAGCAGATCGTTGGGCCACTTGAGTTGCACCACAAGCCCCAGAGCCTCGAGCTGCTGGGCCAGCCCCACCGCCACCGCAAGGCCCAGGGAGGCCGTTCCAGGCAAAGCCCCAGCCCAAGGAATGGCCGCACTTAGCCAGATCCCGCCCGCCGGCGACAACCAGGGGCGCCCCTGCTGACCGTGGCCAAAACGCTGGCGCCGAGCTGTTACCGCCAGCCTCTGCAGCGACAAGCCTGCGGCCTGGCGCCGCTCCAGCCAGCGATCAAGTTCGATTTCAGTGCTCGCACACACCGGCAGGCGGCGCAACTGCCAGCTCAAAGGGTGGCCAGCCAGGCACCGATGCGGGCCGCACCAGCCTCGAGCTCGGCTACCGGATGCACCAGGGCAAGGCGCAGCCAGCCCTCGCCTCCGGGGCCAAAGCCATTGCCAGGCGTCAGGGCCACACCGGTGGCCTCGAGCAGGGCTGCACAAAAATCCTCGCTGCCCCAGCTGCGCTGGCGCGCCTGGGGCGGCAACTCCAACCACAAATAAAGCGCCATTGAGGGCCGCCGCACCGGCCAGCCCACCGCTTCAAGGGCGTCAGCCATGCGATCGCGTCGCTGCCGGTATTCCTGCCGCAACTGACCAGGCCAATTCGGAGCCTGCTCAAGCGCCGCAATCGCCCCGGCCTGCAGGGCCAGGGACTGATTGAAATCCACCACCCCCTTGAGCTGGCGCAAGGCGCTGATCAACCACTCGGCACCGATGGCGAAAGCCAGCCGGTAGCCCCCCAAACACCAGCCCTTTGAAAAGGAGAAAAACTCAATGCCGCAGTCGCGCCAATGGGGTGCTCGCAACAGGGCCGGCGCCTCGCCATCGAGGGCCAGATCCACGTAAGGGTTGTCGTGGGCCAGCACAAGCCCATGGCGAAAGGCCCTTTCCGCCGCTTCATCCAGCCAGAGCTGCTGGCCCGTAGTGGCAGTGGGGTTGTGGGGGTAGCCGAGCACCATCAACTTCAAGTCGTCCCACTGCTCTGCGCTGAGGGCATCAAAATCCGGTCGCCAGCCCGCCTCGGGATCGAGCGGCAACAACACCGGCTCAGCGGAAGCCAGGTGTAAGCCACCCAGGTGGGAGGGGTAGCAGGGGTCGAGCAGCAGGGCCCGATCACCCGGGTTGAGCACCGCCAGGGGCAGGTGGGCCGTGCCCTCCTGGGAACCCACCAGCAACAGCACCTCCGTCTCCGGATCCACCTTCACCCCAAAGCGACGCTGGGCCCAATCGGCCACTGCCAAGCGAAAGGGCAGGGTCGCTGCGTGAAGGCAGTAGGAGGCGCTGGCGGGCTGACCAAGCTGGGCAGCGATCGCCTCGATGGCCGCCTCGGGGGGTTGCAGATCGGTGGAGCCGAGTGAGAGATCGAGGAGTGGGGATAGACCCCGGCTGGCGGCACGAGATGCGTAGGCCGATTTGCGCTGGTCATTGCGAGCGAAAACGCCGCTGCCAAGACGCGACAGGCGCTCAGATATGGGCATCCACAAAAGCCTGAAGCTGCGGTTTGGCCATGGCACCCTCGTGGCGTGCCAGTTCCTTGCCATCTCGGAACAAGATCAGGGCGGGCAGTCCCTGGATCTGCAAGCCATCGCGAATCACTGGGTTGGCGTCTGCCTCGAGCTTGCCCACCACCAGGCGATCCGCATATTCAGCAGCCATCCACTCCATCATTGGAGCCATCAGCCGGCAGGGACCGCACCATTCGGCCCACACATCCACCAGCACGGGGGTAGAACAATCGGTCACCTCAGCTTGGAAATTGGCATCGGTGAGATGAGCGACAGACACGACAGCAGCCCTTAAAAACGTATGCGTACGGCGATTGTATGAAGCGGGGCAGCCGGCCGGAGACGAACTGCCAAGCCGCTCAGAGTTTGTCGATCGAACGCTTGAGCTCCTCGAGCTCCGGGTCTACCTCGCTCACCTTTACGGGCTCGAGCTGGGGAGCAGCTGAGCTTCCCAGGGGCAGGGATACCGGTGTCCCACCGGCGAGGCGATTTTTCAAAGCCGCCAATTCATCGTCAACCTCGGGGGCACCTTCAAGGGCCGCAAACTGACTCTCCAGATCTGCTCCAGCCAGCTCAGCGGCGGCTTGGCTGCGAGCCTCCAGGGTCTGCACCTTTTCCTCCATGCGCTCAAAGGCGGCCATGGAGCTGTTGGTGCCGAGGCTGCCCACGGCGCTCTGCAGCTGCTCCTGGGCCTGGGCCGCCTGGGCCCGGGCCTTGAGCATGTCCTTTTTGGTTTTGGCCTCGGCGATCCTGCTCTCAAGTGACACCAAGCTCTTTTTGAGCTGGTCCACCTGACCCGCCTGGCTCTGCAGCTGGGTGTTGAGGGCAGTGGCGGTGTCTTGGCAGGTTTTGCGGCGCCCTAGGGCTTCCCGGGCCAGGTCTTCCTCACCCTTCTTGAGGGCCAGTTCAGCGCGCTCGTACCACGTTTTAGCCTGGGAATCGGCCTGCTCGGCCTGGTTCTGGATGCGCTTTTGGCTAGCGATAGCAGTAGCCACCGCCTGGCGAAGCTTGATCAGGTCCGACTGCATGTCGGCCACCGATTGATCCAAAATCTTGGAAGGGTCCTCCATCGCGCCTACCGCCGCATTGGCGTTGGCGCGGATCAGGCGGCTGAGGCGGTCGAAGAAGCCCATCGGAGGCTGCAGGGGCAAGGCTTGAGGTTAGCCAGGGTTTGGCTTGATTCACCAGCGGGATTGCCGCACCGCCGATAGGGTCAAGCCATGGCCAAGGCCCCCCGACAGCAAACCCGCCAACTCGGCAATCTGAGCCTGCTGATGCCGCCACCCCGGCAGCCCGCCAGCGCCCTGGCCAGCTGCCTGCGGGAATTGGAGCAAAGCTGGCAGCAGGGCGGACACCTGGCAGCCCTATGGCAGGCCTGGCCCCGCATCGCCGGCGCCCAGCTGGCACCCCACTGCCGGCCCCTGCGGCTGCACAGCGGCCTGCTCACCGTGGGCGCCGCCCCTGGCCCCTGGCTGCAGGCGCTCCAATACAACCGCCACCAACTGCTGGGGGCCCTACGCGCCAACGGCTTCACCGTGCGAGACATACGCCTGGAGCAGCACCACCCCAGCGCCGCCGTAGCCCCCGGCCGCCAGCAGGAGGAAGAGGTGTGGAGCGTCCATCCCAGCCGGGTGGACGTCCACGGCATGGCTAGCTGTCCCCGCTGCACCAGCCCGGCCCCCGCCGGTGAAATGGCCCGCTGGGGCCATTGCAGTTTCTGCCGGCAAAAGCAGCTGACCCAGTCTTTAGAAGGCGCGCAGCCTCAGTAGCGCTCGGGGCGCTGCAGCTGCCAGTCGGCGGCCACCCCCTGCCGCTGCAGCTGGGCCGCCCGCTGCTCCAGGCGACTGCGCTCCAGGCGCCAGAGGGCATAGATACCGCGGCGACTCAATAGCTGGGGTTTAAGTCCCTGCCAGTGGGGCTGGGCGGCGGTGCCGGAATCAATCACCACCAACACACTCGGCTGCTGCGCCGACGTGCTGGCGGGTTGGCCTGGGCGGCTCTCATGCCGCAGGCGATCGGCCAGGTTCAACAGGTGCTGGGGCTCATCACCCTCGAAGATCACCACCCGGCGGCTGTAGTAGTGCAGCGAGGGTTTGAGCATGCCGAGCATCGCCAGCGGCTCGCTGGGCCGGCGGGCGGAGCGGGCCTCAGCCGCGAGCTCCCGCACTGGGGCGGCCCGCAGCCGATCACCCAACTCCACCAGCGGCAGCAACACCGCCGGCACAAACGCTGCCAGCGGCAGCTGCAGGGCCAGCAGGCCCGAAAGAGCGTCCTTGCGCCAGCCCGCCCAGGCCCCCAGCAGCAGGGCTAGGGCCCAGAAGGCCGCGGCCAGGGGCACCCAGGGCGCCGCCAACAGCTCAGCCACCAGGCTGGGCATCTCGGGGGCCTCAATCAGCGGCAGCCAAAGGGGTCCTGCCGCGAAGCCCCCGGCCAGGACCGCCGTGAGCAGCAGGCTCAGCCCCCAGGCCCAGCGCCGGCACCGCTGAGCAGCCAGGGCCACCAGCAGGCCCGCCGCCGGTGTGGCCGGCAGCCAGTAGCTGGGCAGCTTGGTGGCGGCCGCAGTGAAAAACAGAAACACCGCCAGCAGCCAGCAGGCGGCGAAACGCTGCAGGGAGAGCTCGGGCGCCAGCGGGTCGGCCGGCAGCCAGCGCCAGCGCAGGCGCCCCAGGCCCTGGGCCAGCCCCAGCAGCAACAAGGGCGTGACCGGCAAGCTGGCGATCACCAGCACGGGCACGAAGAACCACCAGGGAGCCTGGTGATTGTTCACCACCGCGGTGAAGCGCTGCAGATTGTGATAACCAAAAAAGCTCTGCCAGAAGGGCTCTCCCTCTACCAGCAGCGCCAGGCCATACCAGGGCAGCGCCACCAGGGCGGTGAGTGCCAGCCCAGGCAGGGGCCGCAGCCGCGCCCACAGCCCGCCCAGATCCGCCTGCAGCCAGCCAAATAAAAGAAGGGTGAGCCCCAGCAAAAGCACCGCCACCGGCCCCTTGGCCAGCACCGCCAGCCCCAGCACCAGCCAGGCCTGCCACCAGCGGCGCCCGCCTGCGGCATAGCAGCGCCAGCTCAGCAGCAGGCTGAACCCCAGACACCCAGCCAGTAGAGCATCACTCACGGCGATGCGGCCCCACACCAACGCCAGGGGCGAAAGGCCGTAGGCCAGGGCGGCCGCCAGCGCCGTGGACCCTGGGGCCCGGGAGCGCTGGGGCCAGCGCAGCAGGGTGTGGGCCAGGCCCAGCATCAGCGCCACGCTGGCCAGGGCCGAGGGCAGCCGCGCCGCCCAGGTGCCCAGGGGGTTCCAGGCCTGCTGCCCCGGCAGGGCATAGAGGGCCCCCATCAACCAATACACAAGCGGCGGCTTGTCGTAGCGGGGCAGGCCGTTGACGCGGGGAATCAGCCAGTCGCCCGTTTCAGCCATGGCCCGCGCCGAGGCGGCGAACAGCGGCGGTGTTTCATCCACTAACCCCGTGCTGCCGAGCTGCCACACGAACAGCAGCAAGCCGATCGCCAGGGTGCAGAGCAAGACGAGGCGATGGCGGGTCAGCGGGGCCGGTGGCGGCTCAGCGCTTAGCAGATCTGGCGTTAAGCGCTGTGGCAGAGGGCGTTTTGCCGAAGCATTCAACGTACTGAAGCGACGTGCGACCGCTGGTGGCAAGCCGGACCTGGCAGTTCCTGCCAACCGCCATCAAGCAGGGCTCGGCGATCTCGGCGGCGGCTAGCTGATCACAAACGGTTCCCCTGCCGCATGGCCGTGAATGCCCCATCTCGGTCAGGTCAGCCCCGCCAGCAACCACGCCTCCACCCGCTCCGCCAGCACCGCCCGCGTGGCGTTGGCCTCCACCCAGGCCCGGCAGGCGCGTCGCTCGATAGCGCCCACCTGGGCCACCGCCGCCGCCAGGGCCGTCACGTCGTCCGGCTCCACCAGCAGTCCAGTGAGACCGTGCTGCACCAACTCGCCGGGGCCGCCGCGGCGATAGGCCACCACCGGCACACCGCAGGCCAGCGCCTCCACCACCACGTTGCCGTAGGCCTCATTCCACTTGGGGGTATTCAGCAGGGCCTGGCAATGGCCGAGCTGCTGCTGCAGCTGATTGGTGGGCAAGAAACCACGCCACTGAAGGGTGCCAGCCGGCACCGACGCCTCCACAGCTGCTGCATAGGCCTGGTCTTCCACCAAACCCCACACCGCTAGGGGTAACCCCAGCTGGGCCGCCGCCGCCGCCGCGTCCTCCAGCCCCTTCTCCGGCGCCACCCTGCCGGCCCAGCCGAGCAGCGGCTCAGGCTCGGCGCAGAAGCCGTAGGCGTCTAGGTCAAAGCCATTGCCCAGCACCACCGGCGCCTGGGGCAAACAAAAATCCTCCGCCTGCACGCGGGTATGAAAAGCGAGGCGCCGATGATCCCAAGCCGCCAGCTCGGCAATCGCCAAATCCATCGCCTCACTCACCGAACCCATGCTCACCAGGTGAAACAGGGGCAGGGGAGCTAGAGGGGTCAACCAGAGAGGCAGCCAGTCGTAGGCCAGGTTGATCACCGCCTCAAAGCCGGCCCCAGGCCCCTCCAACAGCGCCCGCCGCCAGAAGGCCTGCAGCAGGCCGTCGGCTGGCATCGTGATCGCGGCACTGCGCTGCTGGTGCTGGGCGCTGGTCTGGGAGCTGCCGCAACAGGTCCAAAGTTCGGCGGCGAGGCAGGAGGTGGGCAACACCGACTCCTCGGCCGCCAGCACCGTCACCCGGTGGCCCCGCGCCAACAACCCCGCTACCAGGGCACAGGCCGTCAGCTCCACACCGCCGCCGCGGCCACTGCCCAGGGCTCCCACCGGAGTACTCACCACCAGGATCCGCATCACGGCTGCTCCAGCAGGGAGGTGCCGCGCCAGAGCTGCTGGCGCCGGTTGATCAACAGCACCGACACCAAGGCCAGCAGGGCCCCGAGCCACTGCAGCGGCTGCAACTGCTCATCAAGCAGCAAAACCCCGCAGAGCAGGGCGAAGACGGGAGTTAAGAAGGTGAGAGCGGTGAAACCCGTGAGGTCACCACTGTTGGCAAACCAGAAGAAGAGGCCGTAGGCCAGGGCGCTGCCGAGCACGGTGGCGTAAGCCATCAATCCCCATTCTCCCAGGCTCCAGCTGGGCAGTAGGGCCCCCTCCCAGGCGACCCCGCCCAGCAGCGGCAGGCCACCAAGCAGAAGGTGCCAGCCGGTAATTGCCACCGGATCGCTCTGGCGGCTGGCGTAGCGACTCAGCACCGTGCCGATGGCCATCGCCGCCGCCGCCGCCAGCATCCACAGCTCCCCATGGCTCCAGGCCTGTTCGCCAAGGGCGACGGGACCATCGAGCCACCAGTGGCGCAGCACCGGTGCCGGCAAACCCAGGCAAAGGATGCCGAGCAACCCCAGCAGCAGGCCCACCCAGCCCACCGGATTGATCGCCTCCCCAAACAGACTGCGGGCCAGCAGGGCCACCAGCAGGGGCTGGGAATCAATGAGTACCGAACCCAGGCCCGCTCCGGTCTGGCCCAGGCCCCGGGCCAGTAGCCCCTGGAAGATGCTGCCGTCCACCAGGGCAAAGGCCAGCAACCAGGGCCAATCAACGGCAGCCACCCGCAGGGAGCGGCCCAGCAACAGGGCGGCCAGCAGCACCAGAACCCCCGCTGGCAGCAGCCGCAGGCTTGCCACCTGCAGGGGACTGCCGGATTCCAGCAGGGGCCGCATCGCCGCCATCGCCGTGCCCCACAGCGCAAAAGGGAGCAACATCAAGGGCCATCGCAGGGCCTGGGGCATGGGCTTCCTGGCCGGCGAAGGCTTTGTTTTTAAGATCCAACCACTTCACCTATCCCAAATGCCCTGGCCCTGGCGCCGCAAGACCCGTCGCACCCTGGCGCGCATTGCCATCGAAGGACCAATCGCCGGCCCGACCCGCAGCCGGGTGCTCAAGGCCCTGCGCCAGGTGGAGCAACGGGAGTGCCCTGCTCTTCTGCTGCGCATTGATAGCCCCGGCGGCACCGTGGGCGACAGCCAGGAGATCTACAGCGCCCTAATGCGCCTGCGAGAAAAGGGCTGCAAGGTGGTGGCCAGCTTCGGCAACATTTCCGCCTCAGGCGGGGTCTACATCGGAGTTGCCGCCGAGAAAATTGTGTCCAACCCAGGCACTATCACCGGCTCGATCGGCGTGATTCTGCGGGGCAACAACCTCTCCAAACTGCTGGAGAGGGTGGGCGTGAGCTTTGAAACCGTCAAGAGCGGCCTCTACAAAGACATTCTTTCGCCGGATCGCGCTCTCAGCGAAGGGGAACGCAAGCTGCTGCAGAGCTTGATTGATTCGAGCTACCACCAGTTTGTGGAGGCCGTAGCAACGGGAAGGGGGCTTAACCAAGAGACGGTGCGCGGCTTCGCCGATGGCCGGGTGTTCAGCGGCGCCCAAGCCCTGGAGCTGGGTTTAGTAGATGTGCTCGGTGATGAGGAGACGGCCAGGCGACTGGCCGCTGAGCTGGCTGGCCTCGACCCTGAGAAAACCCGCCCAACCACCTTTGGCAGCCCGCCTAAACGCTTTGGCGGTGTACTGCCAGGCCGCAGCCAACTGCGCCAGCTGATCGAGAGCTTCAGCCTGGAACTGGCCTGGAGCGGTCAACCCCTGTGGCTCTACAGGCCATGAATGCTGGTTTTGTGCTGCGGGCCCTACGCGGGGCAACCACCGCCGAGGCGAACAGCACCGAGGCGATTCAGGCCTGTGTCAAGGAGCTTGTGGATGCCCTTATGGAGCGCAATGGACTCCAGGGAGAGCAGCTGTTGTCGGTGACCTTTTCCGTAACCCGGGATCTGGATGCCTGTTTTCCGGCGGCCATCGCCAGGCGCCAGCCAGGCTGGGACCAGGTGGCTTTGCTCGATTGCCAGCAAATGGAAGTAGCGGGCGATCTGCCTCGCTGCATCCGACTGCTGGCCCATGCCTGGCTACAACCGCAGCAGACCCCGCTGCACCCCTACCTGCGCGAGGCAGCAAGCCTGCGCCCAGATCGGGCTCAGCCGTAGGCCCGCCGCCACCTTTGGGGCCGGCCACCCCGGGCACCGGGGCAGCAGCTCCCTGCTGAGAATCAAATCACTTAATGGTGCAGCCCTGATGGGTTTCCCTCGCCTTCGCCACCAACTCGCCCTCCCGGCCCTGGCCGCCAGCGCCGCACTCGTCACTGGAGCAGTTGCGCTTAGCACCAGTCTCCAGCCGAGCCTGGCCCAGGGCACGCCCAGCCTGATGGAGTTCCGCTGGGACAACACCAAGGACTATCGCAAGCTCTACTTCTTCATGACCGACACCCAGCGCCTCAAGCGCTCGGAGTACTACTTGATACTCAGACCAAAAGATCGCAAGACGGCAATCCTAAAACTAAGTATTAGCGTCCCAAGTTATTTTGACACCAAGATTGATCCCAAGCGTGTCAAGCTCTGCAAGATGAGTGAAGGCGGCATGATGTCTCGCACCAAGTGCCAGGAGACCATCCCAGCCACGATCGAAGTATCTGCCGATGGCGGTGCCATAGAGATTTTCCCAGACACCCCCGTGCCAGACACCGGCACCATCGGGGTGTACATGAACATCTTCAATCCCTTCAACATCGGCATGTATCAGTTCAATGCGCTGGCCCAAGCCCCCGGCGACGTGCCGATGGCCGGCTACCTGGGCAGCTGGCTGATTCAGATCGATCCGCCTAACAACTGAGCGGCATAGGCACTGAGCCCCAGCGGCGCCAACCCCGCCTGATAGGTTGGCCCTTACGCCCATTACCGACGCAATAAGCGCAGCGAAGAGCCAGCCATGACCAAGCGCACCCTGGAAGGAACGAGTCGTAAGCGCAAGCGCGTATCTGGTTTTCGTGTACGCATGCGCAGCCACACAGGCCGCCGCGTGATCCGCACCCGCCGCCGCCGCGGCCGGGCCCGCCTCGCCGTTTAAGAGCCTTGGCCCTGCCCCAGTGCCACCGGCTTAAGGGGCAACGGGTGTTTGACCGTGTGTATCAGAAGGGCCGCAAAACGCACGGCCCTTTTTTGTTGCTCCGCGTTTTGGACGCCCTGCCCCAACTCCTACCTGCCAAGCAGCAGAAAAGTCCGGCCAGCACCTGGCGCTGCGGGATTGTGATCAGCAGCAAGGTGCACAAACGATCCGTGCGCCGCAATCGCCTGCGCCGGCTCCTGCACGAGCACCTACTTGCCCAGCAAATCGGCGATGGCCAGCGCTGCCTCTGGCTCCTACTCAGCCTCAAACCCGGTAGCGCTGAGCAATGCCCCCAGGCCTTACTGGGAGAATGCAGTCAACTTCTTCACCAAGCAGGCCTGACGCGATGAGCACTGCCCCCGCCACCTCCATTGAGGAAAGCGTTTTCTACGAAGGTGGACCCGCCAAGGGAGACCTGATCTTCAATTTGGTGCTCGGGCTCACCCTCATCGGCATTCCTTTCGCCATTGGAGCGATCGTGCGGGCTTTTTGGCTGCGTTTCCGGATCACCAGTCGCCGGATCGAGGTAAACGGTGGCTGGCTGGGGCGCGACCGCACCCAGGTTGTGTACAGCCAAATCAGGGAGGTGCGCAGTGTGCCCCGCGGCTTCGGCCTCTGGGGCGACATGGTGCTGGTGCTCAACGACGGCTCCAAGCTCGAGATGCGCGCAGTGCCTGGGTTCCGGGACCTCGAGGCCTACATCGAGGAGCGCCGCCAAGCCAAAAGGTCCACACCCAAGGGCATGGCCGCCTAGACCATCAGTCACACTGAGCCCACGCGCCCCCCTACCCCGAGAGCCCCTCTGCCGTGATCGGCTACATCTCCGACAACCTGCTGCTCCCAATCCTCGATTTCTTCTACGGATTGGTGCCCAGCTATGGCCTGGCAATCATCGCCCTCACCGTGGTGATCCGGCTGGCCCTGTTCCCGCTCAGCGCCGGCTCGATCCGCAACGCCCGCCGCATGCGGATCGCCCAGCCCGCCATGCAGAAGCGGCAGGCCGAGATCAAGGCCAAATACGCCAACAACCCCCAGAAGCAGCAGGAGGAGCTGGGCGGGCTGATGAAGGAGTTCGGCAGCCCCCTAGCCGGCTGCCTGCCCCTGCTGGTGCAGATGCCAATCCTGTTTGCCCTGTTCGCCACCCTGCGGGGCTCACCTTTCGCGGATGTGCCTTACACCTTCAACCTCAAGGTGCTGCCTGCTGAGCAAATCGCCGCAGTCGAACCCAAACCCTTCAACAGCCCAAGCCACTCGATCTTCGTTACCGAAACCACCCACGTGCCGGTGATCGCCAGCCTCGAAGGCGGCACCAAGCTGGGAGTGGGTGATTCAGCCCAGGTGAAGCTCCACACCAAAGACGGCTCGAGCTTTGCCTCGGTGCTGCAGGGCATCGACCATGGCGACGCCTACACGCCCGCCTGGAGCGTGACCAAAGGAGAAGGCGTCGTAAGCGTGGCAGCTGATGGCACGATCACTGCCCTAGGCACCGGCGACGCCACAGTCGAGGCCAAGATCCCCGGCCTGGCGGCCCGCAGCGGCTTCCTGTTCATCAAGGCTCTCGGCCAGGTGGGCTTTATGACCGATGGCGCCGTGAACTGGGACATCGCCATCCTGGTGGCAGGTTTCGGCGCAAGCCTGTTTGCCTCCCAGATCCTTTCTGGCATGGGCATGCCCGCCAATCCTCAGCAATCCACCGCGAACAAGATCACCCCGGTGATGATCACCGGCATGTTCCTGTTCTTCCCCCTGCCGGCTGGGGTGCTGCTCTACATGGTGGTGGCCAACATCTTCCAGGCCCTGCAGACCTTCCTGCTCAGCCGCGAAGCCTTGCCCGACAACCTGCAGGCGATCCTTGACCAGCAAATGGCGCAGCAACCCGTGACTGTGTCAGCCAGTGGCGGTCGCCTGCCCTTCGAACCAAAGGGCAAGAAGTGACCCGTGTCCAATTCACCCCAGCCAGAGCACTCTGATCAGATTGTCGGGGAGCGGCTTCGGCCGGTTCCCCTTTCGGATCTGCGGCACCTGGAAGCTGGGCGCCATTGGCAAATAGACCAAACCATCGAGGGTATAGCAAGCCTCACACCGGTGCGAGGCCAACTGCACGCCAACCATCGAGGCAACGTGCTGGAGGTGGTAGGCAAAGCAGAAACGATCGTCACCCTCTGCTGCGACCGCTGCCTCCAGCACTTCAACCATCCCCTGCGCGCCAGCAACCAAGAATTGCTTTGGATCGGCGAACCCGCCCCAATCCCATCCGACTCGATGGCAATGGAGGGCGAGGCTGACGACAGCGGTCTGATGGAGCAGCTCGATCCCAGGGGCAATTTCGATCCAGAACACTGGGTATTTGAGCAACTAAACCTGCTGCTACCCATCGTTAACCACTGCGGCAAGGACTGCCCCGGTCCGGCCACCTGGAGCAGCGACGGCGATGGCATCGATTCCCGCTGGAGCGCCCTGCAGGGCCTGAAACCCTGAGCCTCCCTCCGTGACAGACAGCTGGGCCGACCAACTCGATCTACTGATCCGGGCCCGCACGCCGATTCTGTGGATCCGCAGCCTTGAGGAGGAACGGGTTGATGGCCTGCTTGAACAAGCCGCCCAACGACTGGGCGGCCGCACCCTGCTGCGCTGGGACTTCATTGATGGGTTGAGCGGTGCCCCAAACCGCAGTGGCGAGGCCACCCGCAACCCGATGGCGGCCCTGGCCTGCCTCGATACCCTGCCGCCCGAGCAGGGGGCCCTGCTGGTGCTGCGCGATTTTCACCGCTATTGCGAAGACGCCGGTGTCTGCCGCCGGCTGCGCAACCTGGCCTCGAGCCTGCGCCAGGCCCCCCGCACCCTGGTGATCACCGCCCCCGACTGGGCCATTCCCCGGGAACTGGAAGACAGCATCACCCTGCTGGATCTACCCCTGCCTGGTGCCGAAGAGATCCGTCAACTGCTCAGCACGATTGCTGGCGCCAGTGGCTACCCGATGGCACCGGCCGTGTGCGAACAGCTCACCGCCGCCTGCCACGGCCTTAGCGAGCAGCGGGTGCGCCAGCTAGCAGCCCGGGCCCTGGCGCGGCGCGGCCAACTCGGGGAGGCGGATTTAGCCGAGGTGCTGGAGGAGAAACGTCAGGCGATCGCCAAGAGCGAGCTGCTGGAGTACTGCCCGAGCGAGGCCAGCCCCGCCGATATCGGTGGACTCGAAGCCCTCAAGCACTGGCTAGAACAGCGCCACATGGCCTTCAGCGAAGAAGCCATGCGCTATGGCCTGCCCCTGCCCCGGGGCGTGCTGCTGGTGGGCCCCCAGGGCACCGGCAAATCGCTCACCGCCAAGGCAATAGCCCACAGCTGGAGCATGCCCTTGCTGCGCCTGGATGTGGGCCGGCTGTTCGCCGGCTTGGTGGGGGCTTCAGAGGCCCGCACCCGCGACATGATCCAGCGAGCGGAGGCGATGGCGCCCTGCGTGCTCTGGATAGATGAGATCGACAAAGGCTTTGGGGGCGATTCCCGCAGTGATGGGGGCACCAGCCAGCGCGTGCTGGGCACGGTGCTCACCTGGATGGCAGAGAAAACCAGCGCCGTGTTTGTGGTGGCCACCGCCAATGGCGTCGACAAGCTGCCAGGTGAACTACTGCGCAAGGGGCGCTTCGACGAGATTTTCCTGCTGGATCTGCCCAGCGCTGACGAGCGCCGCTCCATTCTTGATCTGCAGCTGCGTCGCCGCCGGCCAAAGCACAGCATCACCCTGGAAGTGCTGGTGGATCGCACCGCGGGGTTCTCCGGCGCCGAACTGGAGCAGACCGTGATCGAGGCCATGCACCTGGCCTTCGCCGAGCAGCGGGAATTCGGCGAAGCCGACCTGATTGCTGCCGCTAGCCAGGTGGTGCCCCTTTCGCGCACCGCCCGGGAGCAGCTGGAGGCGCTGCAGGCCTGGGCCAGCGGGGGCCGGGCCAGGCCCGCTTCCCGCGGTTAGGGCAGCTGGCGTTGATGTCGAGGCGTAACGAACTCCGACGTCAGGTAACAAGCTTGGCTTTAGGCCGGGAATCAAAAGGAAATTACCTCTACGTTCTGGCCCAAGCCGCCCGAGCATCCGTGAGCCCCACTCCAAACAGCCGCCCTGAAGTTTTTAACCAACTGGCGGTGGCCTGTCTTGGGGCAGGGATCGTAACCTCCGTGGCGGTGGCTCAGGGACAGAACCCACTCACCGCCTTGGGCATCACGCTTTTTTCTGCAATCGCCGCCGTAATGGTTGGCCAGGTGCTCTAGTTAGCGCCCATCGCCAGGGGAATCCTGGGCACGGGGAAACCATTGGCACCGAGCACGTCGATGATCATGCGATTGGTGTCGAAATACACCTGCCAATAGTTGCTGGTGTGGGTGTAGGGACGCACCGCCAAACGGGGACCACGCTCACTGAACTCGAGCACCTCGACGTCTGCCTCCATCCCAGCAAACTGATTAGGAACCTGCTTGATGGCTTCTTTAAGCAGGGCAATGGCACGGCCTACATCAGCGGAATTGTCGAGCTGGGCCACTAGCTCAACGCGACGGTAACCATGGACCGAATAATTTTGGATGGTGTCGCCAAACAACTTGCCATTCGGCACGATATTGCGCACGTTGTCTGGCGCTAGAAGCGAAGTAACAAACATGCCAATTTCCTCCACTGTGCCGGTGATGCCAGCAGCTGTAATGAAGTCACCGACACTGAAAGGGCGGAAAATCTGCAGAAAAACACCAGCCGCGAAGTTGCCGAGCATGCCACTCCAGGCCGCCCCGATTGCAACGCCGGCACCAGCAAGTAGGGCAGCAAAGCTGGCTGTCTGAATACCAAAGAAGCCGAGTATCGCTACCACCAAGATCACTCGCAAAACCGCAGCGAGGATATTGATCAGATAGCCAACAACTGTCACATCCAGGCTGCTATGACGCAAACTTTTGCGCATAATGCGCATAGCCAGCTGAATCAGCCAGCCACCCGCGATCCAGAGGGCTACTGCCCCTACCAACTTCAAAACAAAGGGAACAATCGTGGAGACCACGAGCGCTGACAGATCTGGAATTGGCATTGCCAACAATTCATAGGTTGAACTATTCATACTTTCACGGATCAATCGACCGGTCGTCAATGCAATGCCAGGATCCGAGCAAATAAATGCTCCTGATGCCAGCTGATTTCCGCGCCCAGCTACCCGCCCTGGCCAACAAGACCTACTTCAATTACGGCGGCCAGGGGCCCCTGCCGAGCTCGTCCCTCGAGGCCATCACTGCCGCCTGGTGCACCATCCAGGAGCTGGGCCCGTTTACCGGCGAGGTATGGCCTTTTGTGGAACAGACCAGCAGCCAGCTGCGCCAGCACCTGGCTGGCTGGTTTGGCGTGCCAGCGCACCGGTTGGCCTTCAGCGAAAACGTAACCAGTGGCTGCGTACTGCCGCTCTGGGGCCTGCCCTGGCAGGCAGGCGACGAACTCCTGATCAGCGACTGCGAGCACCCGGGGGTGGTAGCCGCCTGCCGCGAACTAGCCCACCGACAAGGGCTTGTGCTCACAACTTTGCCGGTGGCGGATCTACTCGGCACTGCCGATGACACAAACAAGCAGGTGCTGCAGCGATTGGATCGCCAACTCAGCCCCGCCACCCGCTTGGTTGTGCTTTCACACCTGCTCTGGAATACGGGCCAGGTGATGCCGATTGCAGCGGTAGCCGGCCAGCTCAGCTCACACCCCAAGCAGCCCTGGCTGCTGGTGGACGGGGCCCAATCCCTTGGGGCCATTCCCATCGAAGCCGCCGCAGCCGCCGCTGACATCTACGGCTGCACCGGCCACAAATGGTGTTGTGGCCCGGAGGGACTGGGAGCAGTAGCCCTATCGGAACGGGTGGTGCGCGAGGCCAGGCCAACCCTGATCGGCTGGCGCAGTCTCAGCCACGAAGCCAGCGGCCAGAGCGAATTTCACACCGACAGCCGGCGCTTTGAAGTGGCCACCTCCTGCATACCCCTTTGCGCTGGGCTTGAGCAATCCCTGCACCTGTTGGAGGCGGAAGGCACAGCCGAAGAGCGCCTGGCCCTGATTCAGCAGCGCAGCGGCTATCTCTGGCAAGGGCTGCAGGCAAACCCGCGCGCCCGCACGCTGTTGGAGGTGCCGCCACCAGCGGGGCTGGTCAGCTTTGAGATCAGCGGGGAAGATCCGGAAATGGTGGTGAAGCGCCTGGGTGAGCAAGGCATCTGGCTGCGCAGCCTCGACGACCCCCACTGCCTGCGAGCCTGCACCCACATCACCACCACCGAAGCCGAAATTGATCAACTACTTGGAGCTTTGCAAGCCTTCTGAGTTGATCCCAACGCCAAAAAGAGAAGGGGCTTACGCCCCTTCTCTAGATCAAGCTTTCCTAAATCTAATTGGTATCAGGAAGCCTGGTCGCTGAACACATTGCGATAAACCCAACCAGCGAGCAAGGCTCCCACGATCGGCGCTACCCAGAACAACCAGAGCTGCCCCATCGCTTCCACTCCGGCCCAAACAGCCACTGCGGTGCTACGCGCAGGGTTAACTGATGTATTAGTCACCGGGATGCTGATCATGTGAATCAGCGCCAGGGTGAGTCCAATAGCAAGGCCAGCAAAGCCAGATGGAGCCAGGCGATCAGTGGCACCAATAATCACCAACAGGAAGAAGAAGGTGAGCACTAGCTCCACGATCAAGGCTGCCCAGAAGCCATAGCCACCCGGCGAATGGGTGCCCCAACCATTGGTAGCCAGCGGATTACTACCAGCCATCACTAAATCAAAAGCCGGGCCACCTGCCACGACCAGCTTGATAAAGCCTCCGGCCAGCACGCCGCCAATCACCTGAGCCACGATGTAGGGCAGCAGCTCCGAACCTTTCATGCGTCCGCTGGCCCAAAGGCCGAAGCTCACCGCCGGGTTGAGATGACAACCAGAGATGTGCCCAATTGCATAGGCCATTGTTACCACCGTGAGACCGAAGGCCAGCGACACGCCTAGAAAACCAAGCCCAAAGGGATTGCCCGGGGCAATGTCGGCTCCAGTGAGATACGGGAAATTAGCGGCGATTGCGGCACTACCGCAACCTCCCAATACCAGCCAAAAAGTTCCGAAGCCTTCGGCAAGAAGCTTCTTGCCCATTGGAATAGAGGCTGTCACAAAAATGATTGATAGGACTATCTAAATTTATCGGGAGCACCTTACGGAAACAAGATACTGGGAGCATTGAGAAGCATTCAGCCTCTAAGTGCCCCGGCGGCGGCGCAGGGCTTTGTCAGCCTCTTCCCGGTCGTCGAAATGAACCTTGGTGGTGCCGAGGATCTGGTAGTCCTCATGTCCCTTACCGGCGATCAGCACCAAATCCCCAGGTTCGGCCTCGGCGATGGCGGCGGCGATAGCTACCGCCCGGTCGGCCTGCACCTGCATGGATCCTCCAGGAGGAATGTCAGCAGTCACATCGGCCAGGATTTGCTGGGCATCTTCCGTGCGGGGATTGTCGGAAGTCACATAGAGCTGGTCAGCCAGCTGGGCTGCAATAGCTCCCATCTGGGGGCGCTTACTGCGGTCGCGGTCGCCGCCGCAGCCAAACACGCAGATCAGACGCCCCGCCGTAAAGGGGCGGCAGGCAGCCAGGGCATTGGCCAGGCCATCGGGAGTGTGGGCGTAATCCACCAGCACGGCCGGGTCGCCGCCGCCGTCACCCACCACCACCCGCTCCATGCGACCAGGCACGCCGCGGAAATCGGCCAGCCCCTCGAGCAACTGGGGCAGGGGGACGCCCTGCTGTACCAGGGCACCAACCGCCTGCAGCAGGTTCATCAGGTTGAAGCGACCCAGCAGGGGCGAGTGAAATGCCCCCTCCCCCGCCGGTGTCTGAAGCACCCCGCGCACGCCGCCTGCCCCCAGCTGCAAATCGCGGATGAACAGCTCGGCGCTGGGATCTTCCAGCGAGCTGCGCCAGCAGGCTTTACCCAGACGGCTCACCAGCTGGGCGCCCCAGGGGTCGTCGCCATTCACCACCGCCCCCCCAGCCAGCAGCGGCTCCGCAAACAACCGCGCTTTGGCCTCGAAATAGGCCTGCATCGAAGGGTGATAGTCGAGGTGATCCTGGGTGAGGTTGGTAAACACGGCGCCGGAGAAGTGGCAGCCAGCTACCCGCTGCTGATCAAGGGCATGGGAGCTCACTTCCATGGCACCGATCTGGGCACCGGCCTCAACGGCCTGGGCCAGCTGGGCCTGGAGCAGATCGGCGAAGGCCGTGGTGTGCTGAGCCGTCACGCTATGGCCAGGCCAGCGATTCACCAGGGTGCCAAACAGGGCCGAAGGCCTGCCTGACGAAACCGCCAGATGCTCAATCAAATAGGTGGTGGTGGTTTTGCCATTAGTGCCGGTGACCCCAATCAGGGCCAGCCGGCGACTGGGCTGGGACCAGAAGGCAGCCGCCAGCTCTCCGGCCCAGCGGGTCAGCGGTTCAGGCGCTACCAGCACAGCATCGCCTGGCCCAGGCGGCTGAAGGGCCGCCGCGGCCTCGCTGATCACCGCAGCTACCGCACCGGCCTGCAAGGCCTGGGGCCAGAAGCAGCCCCCATCAACCTGGGTGCCAGGCAGCCCCAGAAACAAAGTGCCCCGCCCGATGCGGCGCGAGTCACAGCTGATGCCGCTCAACTCCCCGTTGGGCACGCCCAACGGCACCTCCAAACCCACCTGCTGCAGGACCTGATGGAGCAGCTGGGTCATGGCACCGTCAGGAAAGCTGGCGCCTTTCTAAGCGTCCTGGCCGGAAAAACCGTGCTTCTGCAACCAAACCTGCAAGCTGGCGCCAGCCAGCCGGGGCGGCACCCTCGGCAGCTGCCGATCTCCCTGGCCGGAGCGCACCTGCAGCACCGGCACCTCCAACCCAAAGCGGGCCTGCAGGGCGGAATCACCATCCACATCGATCAACTCCAGCGCCAGTGGAGGATCGAGGGCGCGCAACTTCTGCTCCAGTCCCTCGCAGAGACAGCACCCCTTGCGGGTTAGCAGCAGCAAAACCGGGAGCCCGGGGGAGGAAGAGGGCCAAGAGGGAGCGGAGGAGAGCATCAATCGGGCACCGGATCGCAACCGCAGGCGCTGAAGGGATGACAACGCAGCAGCCGGCGCAGGGTGAGCCAGCTGCCCCGCCAGGGCCCATGGCGGCTGATCGCCTCGAGGCCGTAGGCGCTGCAACTGGGAATGAAACGGCAGCGGGGCCCCAGCAAGGGCGAAATCCACTGGCGATAAAAGCTGATCAAGGCGAGCAATAGGGCCGCCAGGCCAGTAGTAAGCAATTGGGTCAGCAGCTGGGTTGACTGTTTGTTTGGCAGTTGGGGTGAAGCCCCAAGCTCGGCCTCTTGCAGGGAGGCGAGGCCCGGCTCTGGCTGGAGATCGAGGCTGCGCGGCCCAACCGATAGGATCGATCGTTGGCGCGGCACAGCTCGAGTTAGCGGGATCATCCCAGCATGCTCGATACCGCAGCGCCTTGCCTCCCAAGGGAGGTACTTCGTCCTTTGAATTTGTTTTCATGTCTCGCTACCGCGGCCCTCGCCTGAGGATCACGCGGCGCTTGGGAGACCTTCCCGGTCTCACCCGTAAGTCCGCCAAGCGGTCTTATCCCCCCGGTCAGCACGGCCAAGCCCGTCGCAAGCGCTCCGAATACGCCATCCGCCTCGAAGAAAAGCAAAAGCTTCGCTTCAACTACGGCATCTCCGAACGTCAGCTGGTTCGCTACGTCAAGAAAGCCCGGGCCCAAGAGGGTTCCACGGGTACCAACCTGCTGAAACTGCTCGAGAACCGTCTCGACAATGTTTGCTTCCGTCTGGGTTTTGGCCCCACCGTCCCCGGCGCCCGTCAGCTGGTGAACCATGGCCACCTGACCGTGAACGGCCGCGTCGTGGACATCCCCAGTTACCAGTGCAAGGCCGGCGATGTGGTCGCCGTGCGCGAGCGCAAGCAGAGCAAGCAATTGGCTGAAGGCAACTTGGCCTTCCCGGGTCTGGCCAACATCCCGCCCCACCTGGAGCTCGATAAGAACAAGCTCGTCGCCAAGGTGATCAGCAAGTGCGAGCGCGAATGGGTCGCCCTTGAGATCAACGAACTGCTGGTGGTTGAGTTTTACTCCCGCAAGGTGTGAGCGACTGGGTGCTGCTGCGGCCCCGAACTCCCCAAGCCCTCGCCCAGTGGCGGGGGCTTTTTGTTGCATTCATTTTTGTAGCGACCGGCGTAGCGGCTGGGGTGGCGGCTGGCGTAGCGGCAGCACCCAACCTGCGCGCTTCTTAGCTAAACCAGTGCTTAGCTAAGCCTTGGTTTAGCTAAGCACTGCAAACACAAAGATCAGCCCCTGCCGATCATCAGACGCTGCCGATCAAGGTCTCCAGGGCGGCGGTCACATCGGCCTGACGCATCAGCGCTTCGCCCACCAGCACCGCATCGGCGCCAGCACCCTGTACCCGGTCGAGGTCGTCGCGGGTGAACAGGCCCGACTCGCTCACCAGCAGGCAGCCCTTGGCGCGGATGCGTTCGCCATAAACGGCAGTGAGCTGCTCGGTGGTGGCCAGATCGGTATGGAAGCTGGCCAAATCGCGGTTGTTGATACCGATGAGTTGCACGCCATCAAGGCCCAGCACCCGCTCTAGTTCCTCGCCGTCGTGCACCTCCACCAGCACGGCCAGGCCCAGAGCCCTGGCCACCTTGAGCAGGTAAGCCAAATCCTGATCGCTGAGAATCGCGGCGATCAGCAGGGCCGCATCAGCCCCGGCGGCGCGGGCCTGGAATAGCTGATATGGGCTCAGGATGAAGTCCTTGCAGAGCAGGGGCAGATCCACCGCCTGGCGCACCTGCACCAGCACCTCAAAGCCACCCTGGAAAAACTGCTTATCGGTGAGCACCGAGAGGCAGCTAGCACCACCGGCTGCGTAGCCCTTGGCAATCGCTTCAGGATCGAAATCCTCGCGGATCACGCCCTTGCTGGGGCTGGCCTTTTTCACCTCGGCGATCACCGCCGGCTTGCGGCAGGAGGCCCGTAGGGCCGCCAAAAAATCCCTGGTCGCCGGCAGCTCAGCAACCTGCTGTTTGAGCTTCTCCAAGGGCACCCTCTCCCGGGCGGCCGTTATCTCCCGATCCTTCTCCCAGAGGATCTGCTCAAGAATGTGGCGTGGCTCGCTGTCCTCGTGGCGGATGGCGTATTCGAGAAAGGCCACCTTCACCTTGGGGTTGGGCGGCCGGCGACGGATCTCCATGGTGCTCAGCCTGCCACCGCCATGGCTGCTTGCTTGTAGGCCACTTCCACCACCTCGCTCAAGGTTGGATGGGTGTGCACCTCGGTGGCCAGTTGCAACACGCTCTGGCGGCGGGCCACGGCGTTAGCGATCTCCTGGATTAGGTCGGCCGCATGCAAACCAAAGATGTGGGCGCCCAGCACCTCACCGCTGGCTTTGTTGAACAGCAATTTCATCAGACCTTCGCCCTCGAGTTCAGCCAGGGCCTTGGAATTGGCCTTGAAGTAGCTGCGCACCAGGCCCAGCTCAAAGCCCTCTTGCTCAGCCAGGGCTTTGGCATCGGCCTCGCTCAGGCCCACCGAGCTGATCTCCGGGTGGGTGAAGGTGGCCGCTGGAATTGAGCGGTAGTCGATCTGGCGGCTGTGGCCAAGAATGTTGTCTACGGCCACGGTGCCTTGGGCGGCGGCGGTGTGGGCCAGCATCATCTTGCCGGTCACATCGCCTACGGCCCAAAGGTGCGGCACCGGCTCACCTCCCACCAGCACCCGCATCCGCTCGTCGACTGGCACGAAGCCCCGCTCGGTTTCCACACCAACGGCAGCCAGGTTGAGCACGGCGCTAGTGGGCACCCGCCCAGTGGCCACCAGCACCGCATCCACCTCCAGGGTTTCCACAAGCTCCTTAGTGGCCATGTCTGCCAGCTCGATCTTCACCGGGCAGCCGGGGGTAACCTTGCGGGCCAGCACACCGGCACGAGCGTCGATATCGCGGCCATTGATCAAGGTGCGGGCAGCAAGCTTGGCGATGTCGGGATCGAAGGTGGGCATCACCCGATCGAGGGCCTCAATCATCGTGACCTCACAGCCCAAGGCCGTGTAGACATCAGCGAATTCCAAGCCGATATAACCGCTGCCGATGATCGCCAGCCAGCGGGGCAGCCACTCGAGGTTCACCGCCTCATCGCTGGTGAACACGGTGCGCCCATCTGTCTCGATACCGCGGGGCACGAAAGGCTCAGAACCAGTAGCCAGAATCACATCTCGGGCGCTGATAGTGCGCTCGATGCCACTGCCGCTCTCGCGCACAGTTACATGCTGATGGCCGGCCAGGCGGCCCTGACCCCGCAGGATCGTGGCACCGGCGCGCTCCAGGGTTTTGGTGAGATTGCTGCGGATAGTTGCCACCAGCTGGTTGGCATGGTCGGCGATCTTTTGGCGCTCAAAGCGCACTGGGGCGGCGTGGATGCCAAAGCCAGCCAGATGCTCGGCGTCGGCCAGCTCCCGCACCCGGCCGCTGGCCGCCAGCAGGGCCTTGGAGGGCACACAGCCCCTGTTCACACAGGTGCCGCCCATATCGCGAGACTCAACAATGGCGACCCGCAGGCCATGGTCGGCAGCGTGCTTCGCCGCATCGAAGCCGCCATAGCCGGCACCGACCACGATCACGTCGTAATCGAAGCTCGATCCGTCAAAAAGCGATCCGTCAAAACGCAATCCGTGGAGGGGGGCGTCGCTCACCGGGCAGCACTGCGGTTGTTGACGGGCATTCTCCCCCGTCAAGCTCCAGCCTGCTGGCGCAGACGCTCGAGCAGTAGCGGAGCTGCCGCCACGGCCACATTGAGGGATTCCACCGCTGGGCTGTGGGGAATGGTGACGCGCTGGCTGGCAAGGGCCTGGAGCTCCGCTGACACCCCAGCTCCCTCATTGCCAAGCAGCAACACCGTGGGCCGGGTCCAATCGAGCTGCCAATAGGGAAGAGGTGCCGAAATAACAGGCACAGATCCGGTCTCGGGGCGCACCGCAACCACCAGCTGCAGGCCGGCGGCCGTTGCCGCCTGCAACCGCTCCGCCAACTCCTGCCTGCTCTCTCGCACCAGGGGCAGGGCCAAAGCCGCCCCCGCCGAGGCGCGCAACACCTTTGGTTGAAATGGGTCAGCCCCATCGGCCAGCCACAGGGCCCCAACCCCCGCCGCCAAGGCAGTGCGCATCAAGGTGCCGAGGTTGCCAGGATCCTGGATCCCATCAAGAGCCAGCACAAAGCTGGCTGTGCCTGGAGCCGCTGCCGTCGGAGGCAGCAGGCTGGCCACCACTCCGTCGGGATGCTGGGTAGTGGCTATGGCCTCCAGCACCTCACCACTCACCAGTCGCCAACTGCAGCCTGGAGGCAGGGCTGCCACCAGATCGCCATGGTCAGCCAGCCAAGCGGCGGTAGCCAAAAGGTCCCTGGGCTGAAGCCCTAGGCGCACCGCCTCCTGCAGTAGGTGGGTGCCTTCCAGAAGCAGCAACCCCTGCTCGCGGCGACCGCGAGACTCCTGCAGAAGACGCAGCTGCTTTACAAGCGGGTTGCGGCGGCTAGTGAGCGGCTCGGCAGCACCCAAGCCATCGCTTGGGATCACTTCAGAAAGCCTGGTGACGGCGCACACTCAAACCGTCGTGCACTACGAGCTCCTTGCCGTCTAAATCGAGACCACGCACCGAGGCGACCTCACCTTTCAAGCCTTCAGCATGGAGGTTTTCGACCAATTTCTTGATGACAATGTCCTCGATCGTGGATTGATCAAGGCTGTCGGGGGTAAGGCTCTCAAGGAATTTGCCTAGCTTCGAAGCCATCACCTCGGAAGCGTTTGAGATCTTGAGAACGATCATGGGAAAAGTGCGGATGGGGAGACTTGAACTCCCACGACATTGCTGCCACTAGTACCTGAAACTAGCGCGTCTACCAATTCCGCCACATCCGCGTGGCTGTCGCTAGAGCTGAGCTCGGTGCAACGAGCAAAACATAAGCCATCGGCAACCCGCACCAGGAGTCGGAGCCAGTTCCGGCGGCGGTGGTCTAGACGGTCTCACCTTTTATTGTCAATATGCTGCGACATGAGCTGGGCAGTCGTTCCATGGGTCTGATCGCTGTCCAATCACCTAGCAAGACCCGTTCTCTTCAAAATCCTCGGCTTGAAATCCGAGGCGGCCGGTGCCTCTCCGGTGAGCTGCACGTGAGTGGTGCCAAGAACTCAGCCTTGGTGCTGATGGCTGCCTGTCTGTTGACCAGGGACACCATCCGACTGAGAAACGTCCCTCCTCTCACCGACATCGCCGCCATGGGCGAAATGCTCAGCAGCCTTGGCGGCCAGGTCCACCGTGATGGTGACGCGCTGGAATTAAAAGGAGATTCAATCAATAGCTCTACAGCGCCCTACGAGCTGGTGAATAGCCTGAGGGCCAGCTTCTTCTGCATTGGCCCCCTGCTTGCCCGCACTGGCATGGCCAAGGTGCCCCTTCCAGGCGGCTGCCAGATCGGTACCCGGCCAGTTGTCGAGCATGTCAAAGGTCTCAAGGCCCTGGGTGCCCAGGTCACCATTGAGCATGGGGTCGTCACCGCCGTGGTGCCAGGCAGCGGCCATCGCCTCACGGGCGGCCGCATCCACATGGACTGCCCCAGCGTTGGCGCCACCGAGACACTAATGATGGCGGCCGCGCTCGCCGATGGCGATACGGTGATCGACAACGCCGCCCTTGAGCCAGAGGTGGTTGATCTGGCAGGCCTGCTGATCGCCATGGGCGCCAAGGTGCGCGGCGCCGGCACCTCCACGATCACGATCGTGGGTGTGGATCGCCTGCATGGCGCCGACTACGCCGTGATCCCAGATCGCATCGAAGCGGGCACGTTTCTACTGGCAGCCGCCATCACCCGCTCCCATTTGCGGGTAACCCCAGTGATCCCAGATCACCTTGGCGCCGTACTAACCAAGCTCGAGGAGGCGGGTTGCACCTTGGAGCACGACGGCGTCGGGCTCACCATCAAGGCCGATCAGATCAATGCAGTTGACCTGCGCACCCAGCCATTCCCCGGCTTCCCCACCGACCTGCAAGCCCCCTTCATGAGCCTGCTGGCCACGGCCCGGGGCACCAGCGTGATCACCGAAAACATCTTTGAAAATCGCTTGCAGCACGTGGGCGAACTGCAACGCATGGGTGCCGACATCCGCATGCAGGCCAACACCGCCTTTGTGGAAGGGGTGGCACGCCTCAGCGGTGCTCCAGTGCAAGGCAGCGACCTGCGCGCCTCCGCGGCCATGGTGCTGGCTGGCCTAGCCGCCGACGGCATCACCAGCGTGCGCGGCCTCGAATACCTAGACCGTGGCTACGCCAATCTTGAGGGCAAGCTCAATGCCGCCGGTGCCAGCATTGAGCGTGTCAGCTCGGCGGCTTAAGCTCTCAACTGCGGGAGCGTGCCGGAATTGGTAGACGGACTCGACTCAAAATCGAGCGCCTTCGGGTTTGTGGGTTCGAGTCCCACCGCTCCCATCTCGCCCATCACCCACTCAGGCATGTCTGCCTCAGCCGTGATGGACACCTACGCCCGCTTCCCGATCAGCCTCACCCGAGGCCGGGGAGTCTGGGTTTGGGATAGCAATGGCAAGCGCTATCTCGACTGTGTAGCCGGCATTGCCGTCTGCACCCTCGGTCATAGTGACGGGCGGCTGAAGCGGGCCCTAAGCCGCCAGCTGGGCAAGCTGCAGCACGTATCCAATCTGTATCGAATCCCCGAGCAGGAGGAACTCGCCGCTGCGATCACCGCCAGCAGCTGCCTGGATCGGGTTTTCTTCTGCAACTCCGGCGCTGAGGCGAATGAGGCCGCCATCAAACTGGCCCGTAAGCACGGCCACACGGTGAGGGGAATCGCCACTGGCGACGGCAAGGCGCCCCTAATCCTCACCGCCCAAGCCAGCTTCCACGGCCGCACCCTGGCTGCGGTTACGGCCACGGGTCAGCCCAAGTACCACCAGGGCTTTGAGCCGATGGTGCAGGGCTTCCGCTACTTCCCTTACAACGACACTGCCGCCTTTGAAGCTCTGCTCGCCACCTGCGAAGTGGAGGGTCCGCGGGTGGCCGCCGTGCTGCTCGAACCAATTCAGGGCGAAGGCGGCGTGCATCCCGGCAACAGGGCCTTTTTTAGGCGGGTGCGGGAGCTCTGCGACGCCCACAACATTCTGCTGATCTTCGATGAAGTGCAGATCGGCGTTGGCCGCAGCGGCCAGCTCTGGGGCTACGAGCAGCTGGGCGTCGAGCCCGATGCGATCACCCTGGCCAAGGGCCTCGGCGGCGGCATCCCCATCGGTGCCCTGGCGGTGAAAGCCTCAGTGGATCACTTCCGCCCCGGCGAACACGCCAGCACCTTCGGCGGCAACCCCTTCGCCTGCCGCGCCGGCCTCACCGTGCTAGCCGAACTAGAGCGGCGCGACCTGCTCAGCCACGTGCAGCGGATGGGCGCACTGCTGCAAGAGCTACTGGCCCAGCTGGTGAGCCGTCATCCCACCCTGCTGGAGGGGGTGCGGGGCTGGGGTCTGCTGCAAGGCCTGGTGCTGCGCGAAGAGGCCCCAAGCGCTCCGGACATCGTCAAGGCGGCCATGGGGCAGGGGCTGCTGCTGGTGCCCGCCGGCCCACGGGTGGTGCGCTTCGTGCCCCCGCTGGTGATCCAGCCCCGCCACCTGCGCCTGGCCGTCGACCGCCTCGAGCGCGCCCTACTCAGCCGTGGCCGATGAAACAGCCGTGGGCACTGAGCTCGACAATTTCGCCGACCTGATCGAGCCCTTCAGCCGCCGCGGCGTCGACCTGGGACTCGATCGCCTCCAGGCCGCCCTCGCCGAGCTTGGCAACCCCGAGCGCCGCTTTGCCGCCGTGCAGGTGGCGGGCACCAACGGCAAGGGCTCGATCTGCACCCTGGTGCACCAGGCCCTGCTGGCCGCCGGCATCCGCGCCGGCCTCTACACCTCGCCGCACCTGGTGAGCTGGACCGAGCGCATCCGGCTTTGCCATGACCCGATCGCCGCGCCATGCCTGCGCCGCCACCTGGAAACCGCCACGCCGATCGCCCAACGCCACCAGCTAACACCGTTTGAGCTGGTCACCGCCGCCGCCTTCCTGGCCTTCGCGGCAGCTGATCTGGAGCTGGTGGTGCTGGAGGTGGGACTGGGGGGCCGGCTCGACGCCACCACCTGCCATCCCCACCGGCCCGTGATCGGCTTTGCCTCGGTGGGGCTCGACCACGCTGAGTTCCTCGGGCCGGATCCAGCCACGATTGCCGCCGAAAAAGCCGGCGTGCTCCAGCCGGGGGCCGTGGCAATTAGCGCTCCCCAGAGCCCGGAGGTGGCGGCGGTGCTGAGCGATAGCGCCGCCGCAGTGGGAGCCGAACTGCGCTGGGTGGAGCCGCTGGATCTCAACCAGTGGACCCTGGGGCTTTCAGGAGCCGTGCAGGCCGCCAATGGCGCCGTCGCCCTGGGCCTGCTGCGGGCATTAAAGGAACGGGGCTGGCCGGTCAACGACCCAGCCATACGCCGCGGTTTCGCAGCAGCCCGCTGGCCAGGCCGACTGCAACAACTGAGCTGGCACGGCTTACCCCTACTGCTCGATGGCGCCCACAACCTGCCGGCCGCCCTCGCCCTACGCGCCGAACTCGACGCCCATCCCGAGCGCCACGGCCTGGCCTCCGGCCCGCGCTACTGGCTGCTTGGCATGCTGGCCAACAAGCAGGGGCCGGAGATAGCCGCGGCCCTGCTGGCCCCAGGCGACCGGGCCTGGATCGTGCCGGTGCCGGGGCACGCCTGCTGGAGCCTTGAAGCCCTTACAGCCGCCTGTCCCAGACTCGCTAGCCAGCTGCACAGCGCCCCCAGCCTCGAGGCCGGCCTGGCCCAAGCGGGAAGTGGTTTGCAGCGCGTGGTAGCTGCTGGCTCTCTCTACCTACTCGGCCAGGCAGCCACATCAGAGCAGACCCCAGTTGCAAGCCCAGGGACTTCTGAAGGGACTTCTGACTTTGCTTAATCAGGTTTTTGCTTGTTAGCTTAGCTAAGGCTAAGTCAAGTCATAAAACACGCGCCTCCTCCTCCCCTTCTGCCACTCCACACCATCCAGGCCAAAGTGAGGTCCCGCGGCCCATCCCCATGGCTCCCTTCTTCGAGCTCCTCTCAGTGGCCCAGTCAGTAGCCAAATCAGTAGCGAAATCAGGAGCAAAATCAAGCGCGAGATCAATAGGGAAATCAGTAGTCCTTTCCCTAGCTCTGGGGCTGCTGCTGGTGCTGTCTCCACTGCTTTCTCCATTGCCTGCAGCGGCCGACTTCTCCGGCGTGGACTACACGCTCACCAACCAGAACGAGCAGGATTTCAGCGGTCAGGATCTAGCCAATACCTCCTTCGCTGGGGCCACCGGACGGCACGCCAACTTCAGCGGCGCCGATCTGCACGGGGCGATCCTCACCCAGGCGGCCTTCCCCAATGCCAATTTCGCCGGCGCCGATCTCAGCGGCACCCTGATGGACAAGGTGGACCTCTCCGGAGCCGATCTCAGCGGAGCCATTCTCACCGGGGCGATCGCTTCAGGCAGCAGCTTCCGCGGCGCCAACGTCACCGATGCCGACTTCAGCGACGCCCTGATCGACCGGGTAGACCAGCGCTCCCTCTGCCGCGATGCCGAAGGCACCAACCCGATCACAGGCGCCGACACCCGCCTCAGCCTGGGCTGTTAAGCCAGCCGCGCAATTTGCCGGGGTTGAGCAGGCCGGCCGGGTCGTAGGCGGCCTTTGCTGCCACCTGGTCGGCATCGATCACACCCAAGCCGCCATCTTCGACGCTGATCACGTGGGGGTTAAACAACACGGCACCGCAGCGGCGGCAATCGTCTAGCAGCTGCTGCAGGGCCTCCTCGCCGCGCCAGCGCAGCAGCGGCAGGGCCGCCAGCCGGGCCGCACCCTGCTGCCTCACGGCCTCCAGGTGCCAAAGCAGGTCGTCGCCCCATTGCTCCCGCAGGCGCTCCAGACAGGGGGCCTCCGGCTGGGGCAGCAGCATCTGCAGGTAGGTCCAATCAGGATGCTGGGCGCGCCAATGCAGGGTGGTGTGGTTCCAGCTGAGCTCCCGCAGCGGCAGCCCACGGCTCTGGCCCTGGGGGGCCTGCCAGCGCAGCGCTCCGCCCCGGGCCGCCAGCCAGCTCGGCAACACCTCCAGGGCTGCGGGGGCGGCTAGCAACATCAGGCGCTGCTCACCAGGCTCGGGCGCCGGACAGCCCGCCGGCCAGGGGAGCTGGCTAACCAGCGGAGCCTCCAGCACGGTGATGGCATTGAGCTCAAAGGCCGTGCTTGTAAGGGCCTGGGCCGCCGCCAGGGCCTGCCCCCACTGCTCGAAACCCACGACCAGCTGCTGCCAAACCACAGCCTCGCTGGTGGGCAGCCGCAGGGCAGTGATGATGCCATTGGTGCCGTAGGCGTGGTTGAGCGGGGCGCTGGCCGCAGCATCGAGCTGCAGCAGCCGCGGCTCGGGCTCGAGGGTTACCACCTCCAGGCCCAGCAGGTTGCCAGGATCGCGCAGAAAACCCCAGCGCAGGGAGCCGATGCCGCCGGAGCCACCGGCGATAAACCCACCGATGCTGGCGCTGCGCACCGTGCTGGGCACCAGCCGCAGGGCCCGGCCCCGGGGGGCCAACTGCTTCTCGATCGCCCCCATCAAGGCGCCTGCCTCCACCTCGAGCACCCCGGTGGCTTCATCCAGCTGGCGCAGCTGATTGAGGCCGCTGAGATCCAGCACCAGGCCGCCTTGCAGCGGCACGCACTGGCCATAGTTGCCCGTGCCGGCACCCCGCACCGTCAAGGGCACGCCCTGTCGAGCACAGGCTCCTGCCACCAGCAGCACCTGCTCCACCGTGGTGGCTCCGGCCACCAGCTGGGCGCGGCAGCCCTGCAGCAGGGGCACCAGCACCGGCGAGTAGTCGTAGTAGTCGCGGGAGAGCCGCTCCAGCTCCAGCGGCGACTCGGCCCCGAGCAGCGGCAGGGCCGAATCCAACCGGCGCAGCTCAGCTGCCAGGGCAGTGATCTGGTCCTCAGGGCAACGCTCAGCCATGGGGTGGCAAAAGGGGTGAAGGCTTCTCAGCTTCGGGCGGCGGCAGCCAGACGCCTTGACGCAATACCCGCCGCTGGGGCGGCCGGGCCAGCAGCTCCCCCCAGCTACCAGCACCAAGCAGCACTAAATCGGCTGGGGCCCCAAGCCGCACCACCCCATCCCAGGCCAGCTCCAGCACCGCTGCGGCGGCGGTGCTGAAGGGGGCCAGGCCCAGCCGCTGCCAGGGCATCAATTGGCAGAGCGGCGCCGACCAGCGCAGCAGCTCAATGGGATCGAAATCACCACCTGGATACCAGGGGTCTTGCACGTTGTCGCCGCCGATAGCCAGCCTCACGCCCGCCTGCTGCAGGCTGCGGATCGGCGCCAGGGGCCGCCGCCAGGGAGTGCGCCCGGGCCGGCGCCCCAGCAGCCAAAAATTGGTGTTAGGCAGGGCTACCACGGCGATGTTGGCGGCGGCCAGCCGATCCGCCAGCCGGTCGCAGTTGCGTTGCGGCAACAGGGCCATGCTGCTGGCGTGGCTGCAGGTGATCGCCACGGCGCGGCGCTGCTCCAACACCAACTGGGCCACCATCGCCACCCCCTCGCCAGGGCAGGAATCGGCCTCATCAACGTGCAGATCCACCCCGCAACCATGGCGCTCGGCCAGGTCAAGCAGGGCCAGCAGGGCCTCGCGGTCGGCGCTGCGGCTAGCGGCACCCTGGCCATAGGGCGGCCCGATCACCCCACCCAGCAGCCCCTGGCCAGCGGCCACCCGCCGGGCCAGGGACTGCCCCTCCGCCGTGAGCCAATGGGCCATTGGTGCCAGGGCCACCAGCTGCAGCTCCAGCCGCTCGCGCCAGCGCTCACGGGCCGCCAACAGGGCTTCCCAGCTGGGCTCGGCCCCAGCCCCCACGCTATCGATATGGCTGCGGATCGCCCGCACGCCGTTGCGCCAGGCCCGCTCCAAGGCCCGCTCAGCCCGCTCAGCCACCTGCTCAACGCTGCGCTGAGCGTATTCGCGTTGGTTAGCAGCAAAGGCCGCCGCCATCGTGCCCTCCCGGTTGGGAAAGGCAGCGGCGCTGAAAGCCTTATCTAAGTGGGCATGGGGCTCAATTAGGGGAGTGAAGGCCAGGGGCAGGCTGGCCGCCGCCGCCTGGGCGGGCAGGGGCGAAATGGCCGTGATCCGTCCCGCCTCGAAAGCGATGCTCAGGGACACCAGCCCATCCGCATCGGCGCGAAACCCTGCTCCGCCCAGGCGCGGATCCAGCAGCCCCCGGGGCAGGCGCAGCTCCACTAGGGGCTCTCGGAACGGTCGCTGGCAGCGCTGATCAACACAAATTGACCGGCTACGCCCACGACGGTGGAGCGAAAGCGCGGCACCTGCCAGCGCAGCAGCGATTGGCCGCCCAGCTCACTTTCGAAAACACTCAACAGGCCGTAGTTGCGGCGGCGGGTGTGGCTGAGCACCACGGCCGCCAAGGCCGCTCGCTGGGCCTGAACAAGCCCCAGGCAGTTGTTGATCGCCATCCGCAACAGCACCGGCAAGCCGCCATCGCCGCAGAGCTCCTTGCTGATCTCTTCCACTAGGCGATCACTGGCGTAGGCGCGGAAATCGGCAGGGGATGGATTGGTGAGGGCAAGCCCGCCAGCGGCTAGGCCGAGCACGATCAAGCCAGGCGCCCATGCAAAGCGGGCCGGGGTGTCCGAACGGCAGACCAAACGGTGCAAAGTTGCAGGCAATCAAGGTTGGCACCCTTTGCTCACCACGGCAGGCGCCTTGCCCCAACCCTCAACGTCCTGTCTAATGCGAGCCCAGGGGCAAGGGCATGGACCAGAAGCTCATTGGCACGGCCTTTCTGGCTGCCCTGGCAGCAGCCCTGCTCGACGCCAACTCAGCAGCATTTCTGCGCGACATAGTCGGGCCCTGGCTGCGCTCGCCGCTGCTGGTGCCAGTGGCCGGCGTGCTGCCCGAACTGCAAACAGGCGCGGGGATTCTCTGCCTGGTGGCAATTCCAATCCTGTGGCTGAGGCCGCGGTAGCTGGGCTGAAGCAGGCCGCCGCAAGGGGTGAGAAGCCTTGACAGGCCACGACTTGCTACATTCCAAGGGCGAGGCGGGCGTCGCCAAGCGGTTAAGGCAGCGGCTTGTGGTGCCGCCATCCGGGGGTTCGAATCCCCTCGCTCGCCCTTGATTTCCTAGCCGTCCCCACCACTTTTGGGGCGGCTTTTTTGTGACTACTGCAGCGCCTGCAGCAAAACCCCAGCCCCATGCCGCACCGGATCGGCGCAAGGCAAGCCGAGCTCGGCCGCGGTGGCGTCAACAGCAAGCTGAGCTGCGGCGGCGTCCAATCGGGCGGTGTTGAGCGCCACGGCCCGTACCCGCGGCCGCAGGCCATCGGGACGCCCCAAGGCCGCCAGGGCCTCCAGCGCCGCGATCAACTCGGCCAGGGGCGGGATCGCCACCGGCACCTCCCCTGGCCGGGTGCGCACGTGGCTCTGGCCAGCGCGGTGCACCAGCAGCAGTTCGGTGGGCTGGCTGCCGCGCAGCAGGGGCAAGGTGGCGCTGGAGCCCGGATGGCAAAGCGACCCCTGGCCCTCCACCAGCAGCAACGCCTGCGGCCCGGCCCCAACGGCGGCGGCCAGCACGGCCGCCTCCACGGCACCGGCGGCGTAATCAATCCGCACGGCATCGAGGGCCACGCCCTGGCCGCTGATCAGGATGCCCGCCTGACCCGTGCCCACAAAGCGGGCGTCAAGGCCGCAGCGCCTGGCCTCAGCCTGCAACTCCAAGCAGGCGCTCATCTTGCCCACGGCCATATCCGAACCCACGGCCAGCACCCGGCGGCAGGGCAGGGCAGCGGCTCTCGCTGCTGCCACCTCCAAGCCAGCCGGCTCCTGGCGGAGATCCCAGATCCACTGGCCGGCTCGGCTGCAGGCGGCAGCCAGCTCGGGATCATCGCCAAGGCGGCTGTGCAGGCCACTGGCCAGGTTCAGCCCCGCCTCCAGCGCCGCCAGCAGATCGGCCCGCATCGCTTGTGGCAGGCGGCCACCGGAGGGGGCCAGCCCCACCACCGCCACCTCGGGCCCGTAGGCCAGGGCCGCCGCCATATCAGCCACCACCGGCACAGCCCGCTCAATGCCGCTCACCTGCTGCAGGTCGGAGCCAGCGAAAGCCGGATCGATCACCGCCACGATTGGCCCACTGCGATAGCGCAACATTGCCAAACCGGTCTTGCCGCTGAGGTCGTCGAGGCCGCCGTGGAGCAGCAGCACGACCGGAGCGCTTGGGCTCAACATGACGCCTGCCCCATGGAGATACCCAGATTGATGCCAAGGCCGGGGCCCGCTGGCGGAATCAGCACGTCTCCCTCCAGGGTTAATCCGGTGAAGGGGTCGTCCACCAGGTTGAGATGGCTATCGAGATCGGGCCAGGTCACTAGGGGCAGCAGCTGGGCTGCCGCGCCATTGAGCAGGGCGCCATCCGAGTAGCACCCCACCATCACCCCTAAACCCAAGCGGCGAGCCGTCTGGGCCAGCAGCAGGGCCTCGCTGAGGCCACCGCTCTTGAGCAACTTGATGTTGATGCCATCTACGTGGGGGGCCAGCCGCAGCAGATCGGCCAGCCGCCAGCAGCTCTCATCGGCCACCAGGGGCAGAGGAGATTCGCCATGCAAGGCCGCAAAACCAGCGCTGTCAGCCTCCGGATCCAGCAGGGGCGCCAGGGGCTGCTCCAGCAGCACCACGCCGGCCCGCTCCAGGGGCTCGAGCATGGCCCGGGCTGTGGCCAGATCCCAGCCGCCGTTGGCATCCACCTGCAGCTCGCAGGCGCTACCTGTCTGCTGGCGCCGCTGCTCAAGGGCGGTAGCCACCCCCTCCAGCAGGGGCAGGTCGTGGGCGATGCCAGCGGGGCTGCCCAGCTTGAGCTTGATGCGGGTGGCAGGCAACTGCAGCCACCAGCGCTCGAGCCGCGCCAGGACAGCCTCGGGCGTACCTAAGCCAAGGGTGACGCTGGTGGCGACACAGGCGCCTGGATCCAGGCCCCAGAGCCGGTGCAGGGGCTGGTTCAACCTTTTGCCCCACCAGTCGTGCAGGGCCAGATCCAAGCCGCAACGGGCCGGGGGGCTCAGGGCGGCGAGCAGGGGCTCCAGGGCCTGCAGGGGCTCAGGCGCCAGGGCGGCCAGCTGGGGGGCAACCGCCTCCAGCTCCGCCGCAACAGCATCGATGTCGTAATGGCGGTGGCCGGTTTCAAAGCCGCCGGTCTCGCCTATGCCCGTGAGCCCGTCGTGCTCAAGGCTCACCAGCAGGTGCTCCGCCGTAGCCGTCGTGCCGCGGCTGATGGCCAGGGGCACGGCCTTGGTGAGCTGAAAGCGTTGCAGGCGAAGCTGCATTAGGGCTGAGGCGCTGCTCTCAAGCTGACACGGGTCTGGCACACGTCCTGGAATCCGTACAGCGTGTACAGATTCCAGGACACCAGACCAGATCCCTTTTCCCGCCAGCCGCCAACTCTGATAGCCGAACCCGATGGCCGAAACTAGTTGCATGACGGCCACCAACCTCAGCACCAACGTCCCCCGCGGCAGCTACTGGATCACCACCTTTGGCTGCCAGATGAACAAGGCGGATTCCGAGCGCATGGCCGGGATCCTGGAAGCCATGGGCTACCGGGCCGGCACGGACGAGCACAGCGCCGATTTGGTGCTTTACAACACCTGCACAATCCGCGATAGCGCCGAGCAGAAGGTTTACAGCTACTTAGGCCGCCAGGCCCAACGCAAGCGAATCAACCCCAACCTCACCCTGGTGGTAGCGGGCTGCGTAGCCCAGCAGGAGGGCGAATCTTTGCTGCGGCGAGTGCCCGAGCTGGATCTGGTGATGGGCCCCCAGCACGCCAACCGGCTGGACACCTTGCTGGCCCAGGTGGAGCAGGGTCAGCAGGTGCTAGCCACCGGTGAGCAGCACATCCTTGAAGACATAACCACCGCTCGCCGCGACAGCCAGGTATGCGGCTGGGTGAATGTGATCTACGGCTGCAATGAGCGCTGCACCTACTGCGTGGTGCCCTCGGTGCGCGGCCAGGAGCAGTCGCGGCTGCCCGAAGCGATCAAGCTGGAAATGCAGGGCCTGGCGGCACGCGGCTTCAAGGAGATCACCCTGCTGGGCCAAAACATCGACGCTTACGGCCGCGACCTGCCCGGCATCACCCCCGAAGGCCGCCGCGCCCACACCCTCACCGACCTGCTCCATCACGTCCACGACGTGGCCGGAATTGAGCGGATCCGCTTTGCCACCAGCCACCCGCGCTACTTCACCGAGCGGCTGATCGATGCCTGCGCCGACCTACCCAAGGTGTGCGAGCACTTCCATGTGCCCTTCCAGAGCGGGGACGATGACGTGCTCAAAGCCATGGCCCGCGGCTACACGGTGGATCGCTACCGCCGCATCGTTGAGCGCATCCGTGAGCGCATGCCCGATGCCTCGATCAGTGCCGATGCGATCGTGGCTTTCCCCGGCGAAAGCGACGCCCAATACCGCCGCACCCTGGCCCTGATTGAGGAGATCGGCTTCGACCTGGTGAATACCGCCGCCTACTCGCCGCGGCCCAACACCCCAGCAGCCGACTGGCCAAACCAGCTCAGTGAGGCGGTGAAGGTGGAACGCCTGCAGGAGCTCAACGCCCTGGTGGAGCGCACCGCCCAGCAGCGCAGCAACCGCTACGCCGGCCGCTGTGAGCAGATCCTGGTGGAAAGCAGCAATCCCAAAAACTCCAATCAGGTGATGGGCCGCACCCGCACCAACCGGCTCACCTTTTTCCCCGCTCAAAACGCCCATGGCAGCCCGATCAAACCGGGCGACCTAGTAACGGTGCAAATCGAAGAGGTGCGCGCCTTCTCCTTGAGCGGCAAACTGGCCTGAGTTTTGGGCCCCCTGGGTCCCATACCGGCCGGCATGACTCCCACCCCCATCGCCGTTGGTCTGATCTTTGGGGGGGCCTCCGGCGAACATGCCGTCTCAATCCGTTCCGCCGCCACGGTGGCGGCGGCCATGCGGGATGCCGAAAACGCGTCGAGCTACGCGCTGCATTGCTTCTACATCGATCCCGAAGGGCGCTGGTGGGGAGCTGAGTTGGCCGATGCTGTGTTGCGCCAGGGCAGCCCGGCCCGGCTCGAGCAACTGCCCCAACCGCTGCCGCCGCCTGGATTCCGGGGCTTACCTGCCGGCGCCCTAGAGATCGATGTGTGGCTGCCGGTGCTGCACGGCCCCAACGGCGAAGACGGCACGATCCAGGGCCTGTTCACCCTGATGCAGGTTCCCTATGTGGGTTCGGGTGTGCTGGGCTCGGCGGTGGGCATGGATAAGCAGGCGATGAAGGCCGCCTTCGCCGCCGCCGGCCTGCCCCAGGTGCCCTATGCCTGCGTGTCAGCGAGCGCAGCGGCCCAAAACGACGACCCCCTGCTCGACCAGCTGGAGAGCCAGCTCGGCTACCCCTGCTTCGTGAAACCAGCCAACCTCGGCTCTTCGGTGGGCATCAGCAAGGCCACTGATCGGGCCAGCCTGCAGGCCGGTCTGAAGCTTGCCGCCGCCCTTGATCCGCGGCTGGTGGTGGAGCAGGGGGTGACGGCCCGCGAGCTGGAATGCGCGGTGCGGGGCGGCGGCCACCAGCCCCTGCAGGCCTCGGTGCTGGGCGAAATCTGCTTTGAAGCCGATTGGTACGACTACGAAACCAAATACAGCGAGGGCAAAAGCCACACCGTGATCCCGGCGCTGGTGCCAGAGGCGGTGGCTGAACGCTGCCGGGGCATGGCGATAGAGGCCTGTGAGGCCGTTGGTGCCATGGGGCTTTCGCGGGTTGACTTCTTCTTCTGCGAAGCCAGTGGCGAACTGTGGCTCAACGAGATCAACACCCTGCCGGGCTTTACCAGCCAGAGCATGTACCCGATGCTCTGGGCCGCCACGGGTGTGGCCCTGCCCACCTTGGTGCGCGAATTGATCGAAGGGGCCCGAGAATGGCATTTGCAGGTATCTAGTGGAGGCCCTTCGACATGAGTCACGGCCTGCTTTGGTTGCCACTGCTTTTAGTGTTCGTACTGCTCACCGCCCTGGGCTGGCTCGAGCGGCGGCGGCAGCGCTTGTTTCGCGAATGGGCCGAGGGCTCCGAGCTGGCCAAACTCGACAGCTGCGGCGGCGCCCGGCTGGTGGATGGCCTGCTGAGTTGGTGCTCCTTCGAAGCCGGTCAACTCAAACAAGATGACTTTTTTGTGATTAAGCAGCTCGAATTGGTTGAGCTGCTTTCGCTGGGTTCGGGCGAGGCGCCCCTCACCGAAGAGAGCCAGGGGGCTTGCCGACTGCGCTTAGTGGGTGGTGGCGAACAAAAAGACCTGCCCTTCGCCGATTCAGAGCGGGCCCGGCGCTGGATCGATGAGCTGATGTCGCGCTCGCGCTGCGAGTTGTGAGCCAGGAGTGGAGCCTGTTGCGGTGAGTGCCACCCCTCTCCAACCTGGATCGGAGCGGCGGCGCCAACTGCGCCAGCAGCGGCGCCGAGAGCGCCTGCGCAATCTTTGGCGTTTCCTTGTGCTGCTAGCCCTCGCCGGCGGCCTGGGCTACGGCCTGCTGCGTCAGGGCTGGGTACTAACCGGCCCCGACCAGGTGGAGGTGGTGGGCAGCCAGCAGGTGGGAACCGACCAGGTGGTACAAGCCGTCCGCCTGACTTTTCCCCAACCCCTGCTGGGCTTGCACCCCAAACGCATCGCCGATGTGCTGGCCGGTGCCCTGCCGGTGGAACAGGTGCGGGTGAGTCGGCTGATGGCACCGCCGCGGCTGCGGGTTGAACTGGTCGACCGCCAGGCGGTAGCCAGGGCCCAGCGACGCACCGCCAAGGGAAGCGAGCAGGGCTATGTCGATCGATTCGGCCACTGGATGAGCATTGGCCAGGGCCAGGGGGCCGCAGCCAAAGCCAGTTCCGGCTTACTGGTGCTGGGTTGGCAGGCCCGCTACCGCCCGGCCCTCGCCCTGGTACTCGAACAACGGGGGCGGATTGGTGGAGATATCACCCAGATCCGCTTTGAACCAGACAGCAGCCTGTGGCTGCAGAGCAAGCGGCTCGGCAAGGTGCGCCTCGGGCCGGCTGATGCCCAATTGGGGCGGCGCCTTGAAGTGCTCCGTCACCTGCAACAGGAACTGCCGGCGAAGGTGAAGGGCCGCCAGCTGCAATCCATCGATCTCAGCGATCCAGAACAACCCGAGCTGGGCCTACCCTCCACCCCTGGCCAGGCTGCCGCCAGCAGGGAGCCGTAAGGAATCCAGCAGAGACATGCCAGGAAACCCGCAAAGGTGAGACACTCTCCTGATCCAGGCAAGGAAACGCCGACATAATGCAGTCGCCGATTGTTCGCACCGTCACCCCCGATGCCGCTATGACCCAAAGCTCTTCCCAGTCAAACGGTGTCCAGGCCTCAAACGATCCGTCCTTTGGCGGCGTTTCAGGCGAGATTGTGCCGAGCCAGTCGGCACGCATCGAAGTGATCGGGGTCGGCGGTGGCGGCAGCAATGCGGTGAACCGCATGATTGCCTCCGACCTCCAGGGTGTGGGCTACCGGGTGCTGAACACCGACGCCCAGGCGCTGCTGCAGTCGGCATCGCAGAAGCGCATCCAGCTCGGACAAAAACTGACTCGCGGCCTAGGTGCCGGCGGTAATCCGGTAATCGGCCAAAAGGCTGCGGAAGAGTCCCGGGCCGAACTGCAGGAATCACTGCAGGGTGCCGACCTTGTTTTCATCGCCGCTGGCATGGGTGGTGGCACCGGCACCGGCGCAGCACCAATCCTTGCCGAGGTCGCCAAGGAAGTTGGCGCCCTCACCGTAGGCATCGTCACCAAGCCCTTCGGTTTTGAAGGTCGCAAGCGGCTGCGTCAGGCAGAAGAGGGCATTGCCCGGCTGGCCGAGAGCGTGGACACCTTGATCGTGATCCCCAACGATCGCCTGCGCGATGCCATTGCCGGCGCCCCCCTGCAAGAGGCCTTCCGCGCCGCCGATGACGTGTTGCGGATGGGTGTTAAGGGCATCAGCGACATCATCACCCGGCCTGGCTTGGTGAACGTCGACTTCGCCGACGTGCGCTCGGTGATGGCTGGCGCCGGCACCGCACTGCTTGGCATCGGGGTGGGCTCCGGCCGCTCCCGCGCTCTTGAGGCGGCTCAGGCGGCGATGAGCAGCCCCCTGCTGGAATCGGCCCGCATCGACGGTGCCAAGGGTTGTGTGATCAATATCAGCGGCGGCAAAGACATGACCCTCGAGGACATGACCACCGCCTCTGAAGTGATCTACGAGGTTGTCGATCCTGACGCCAACATCATTGTGGGTGCCGTGGTGGATGAACGCCTCGAGGGCGAAATCCACGTGACCGTGATCGCCACCGGCTTCGAGAGCGGCGCCCCCTACCGCACCGAGCGCACCGTGGTCAGCTTTGCCGGAACTCCCCTGTTCAACAGCACCCAGGAGGAACGGGGCGCCAAAATCCCGCCATTCCTGCTCAACCGCCAGAGCCAGGAAAGCTAGTCAGCGGTTTGTGATTGGGGTGACCCGGATTCCACGCCTGCCCTGAGCATCCCGTGTGGCTGCTCCCTTCCGGTCCTGACCAGATTTGGGCGTCAGAGCCGCATGGGTCCGAGTCGACTAGATGTTAGCAATGGCATCACCCGCACCGAAGCCCGTGCCCCTGCGCCCCGCTGATCTGGCGAGCCGCAAGCAGGCTGGCCTGCCGATCACGATGCTTACGGCCTGGGATGCCCTCTCTGGCGCTCTGGTGGCCGAGGCGGGCGCTGATGCGGTGCTGGTGGGGGATTCCCTGGCGATGACCGTGCTGGGCCACGCCACCACGCTGCCGGTGACCCTCGAGGAGATGCTGCACCACACCCGGGCCACGGCCCGCGGCCTGGCCAGCAGCTGCGGCCCTGGGCAGATGCCCCTGCTTATTTGCGATCTGCCCTTCCTCAGCTATCAGTGCAACCCAGATGACGCAGTAGCTGCCGCCGGCCGGGTGCTCAAGGAGACCCCCGCCGCCGCTGTGAAACTTGAAGGCGCCGAGCCTGAGACCCTGACCTTGATCGACCGGTTGGTGCGCAGCGGAATACCGGTGATGGGCCACATCGGCCTGATCCCCCAGTCGGTTCATCGGCTGGGCTACCGCCGCCAGGGCAACGATGAGGTCAGCCGCGAGCGACTGCGGCGCCAAGGCCTGGCCCTGCAGGCAGCGGGTTGCTTCGCCCTAGTGCTTGAACACGTGCCCGCCGATTTGGGCGCCTTGCTGCAACAGGAATTGGATCTACCGGTGATAGGCATCGGCGCCGGCGAGGGCTGTGATGGCCAGGTTCGGGTCACGGCAGACCTGCTGGGGCTCACCAGCCGCCAGCCCCCGTTCAGCCCGCCGCTGTTGCAGGGTCGTGCCCTGGGGGTGGCAGCGCTGCAAGGCTGGATCGCCAGCCAGCGTCACCCTGCCCAAGCAACTGCTCCTGCTCCTGCCACCAAGCCAGTAGCTCCCTCAGCACCCCATTGCTGAGGGCCAGGCCAGCTGGATCGCTGAGTCGCCAGCGGGGCCCCTCAATCCGCAGCAGCCCCTCACCTATCCAGGGATCCAAGTGGCTGCGCAAGGCCACAAGCGCCGCTGGCCCCAGACCCGCCTGGGCCAGCAGCGCGGGCATGGAAACCCCCTCGCGGCGGCGCAACCCCACCAGCAAGCGCTCATCTAGCGGCATTCCTGGGCAAGCCTGACCAGCGCTAGCGGGCGACGAGCCCGGCTGGGCCAACCAGTCGGCGTAGGCCTCGCGGGTGCGCGGCCGGGCCAGGCGCTCGCCCCAGGGCGCCGCGGTGGCTCCCATCCCAAAGCCCCACCAGCCGGCGCCGCTCCAATAGACGCGGTTGTGGCGGGAGGCATGGCCTGGGAGGGCGAAGTTGGAGATCTCGTAGTGGCCGTAGCCAGCGGCGCTGAGCTCGGCCCAGGTGAGCTCCATCAAGTCGGCGCCTAGGTCGGCATCGGGGAGCTGCAGCTGGCCGCGATCGTGGCGCTGGGCAAACACGGTGCCGGGCTCCAGGGTGAGGTCGTAGACGGAAAGGTGGGGCGGTGCCAGGGCAATGGCTTGCCGCAGTTGGCGGCGCCAGTGGCCCAGGTCCTGACCCGGCAGGCCCTGGATCAGATCCAGGCTCCAGCTGCTGAGGGCCCCGCCGCCCAGGGCTTGGGCCAGCCAGCCGGCGGCCTCCAGCAGGTCCGCGCCGCGGTGGCGGCGACCCAGCCCGGCGAGCACGGCATCGTCAAAGCTCTGGCCGCCCAAGCTCACCCGGTTTACCCCGGCCTGCAGATAGCCAGCCAGGCGATCCTGGTCAAAACTGGCTGGATCAAGCTCCAGGCTGATCTCAGCTCCAGGAGCCAGGCCAAACCGGCAGCTCAGTGCCGCCAGCAGGGACTCCAGCTGGGGGGGCGTCAGCAGGGAGGGCGTACCGCCACCGAAATACACCGTGGCAAGCGGGGGGCCGGGGGGCGAGGCGGCAATCTCCTGCAGCAGCAGGCTGAGGTAGGCCGCAATCGAGGCCGACCCCGGCGCCGGCGCTTCCCCGCCGGCAAGGTCGCCCAGGGGCACCACCGGAAAGTCGCAATAAAAGCAACGCCGGTGACAAAAGGGGATGTGCAAATAGGCACTGCGCGGCGGCCAGAGCAGGGCGGCTGCCAGGCCTGGAGCTGGGGCTGGGACTGAAACTGGATGGGGAAATTGAGCAGTCACAACGACAGGTGCGGAAACCCCTTCAGGCCAAAGGCACCGAAATCAGGCATGCTGCATCCCAGATCAGTTGGGTAGCCACGCACGACGGGAATGGTGGACTCCCTCATCCTGATCCTGTTTGTGATCTCTGGCGCCGCCGCCGGGTGGCTGGGGGTAGACCTGCTGCCCGAGCAGCTGCTGCTGCAGGTGGACAAACCAGAAGGGCTGCGCACCGTGCTGGGCGGCTTCGGTGCCTTCTTTGGAGTGATCGCTGGAGTTTTCTTCCAGCAGCTGCGGCGCAAACTGATGCAGCAGGTGCGCACCATGCCCACCGACCTGCTGGTAAGCCGCGCCGTGGGCCTGATCCTCGGCCTGCTGGTGGCCAACTTGCTGCTGGCGCCGATCCTGCTGCTGCCCCTGCCCTGGGAGGTGATCTTCGTCAAACCGCTGGCGGCGGTGCTCAGCAACGTCTTTTTCGGCGTATCGGGCTACAACCTGGCCGAGGTGCATGGCCGCACCCTGCTGCGCCTGTTCAACCCCAGCAGCACGGAGGCGATGTTGGTGGCCGATGGGGTATTGCAACCGGCCAGCGCCAAAATCCTCGACACCAGCGTGATCATTGATGGCCGCATCCGCGGCCTGCTCGCCTCAGGGCTGCTGGAGGGCCAGGTGATCGTGGCCCAGAGCGTGATCGATGAGCTGCAGGCCCTGGCCGACTCGGGCAACGCCGAGAAGCGCGGCCGGGGCCGCCGCGGCCTCAAGCTGCTGAGCGAGCTGCGCGAGCAGTACGGCCGGCGGCTGGTGGTCAACAGCACCCGCTACGAAGGCAACGGCGTCGACGACAAGCTGCTGCTGCTCACCGCCGACACCGGCGGCACCTTGCTCACCGCCGACTACAACCTGGCCAAGGTGGCTGAGGTGAAGGATCTCAAGGTGCTCAACCTCAGCGAGCTGGTGATCGCCCTGCGGCCCGAGGTGCAGCCTGGCGACGAGCTACAGCTCAAGATCGCCCGCGATGGCAAGGAGGCCGATCAGGGCGTGGGCTACCTCGACGACGGCACCATGGTGGTGGTGGAAGGCGCCCGGGGCCGCATTGGCGAGCGGCTGCCGGTGGTGGTCACCGGAGCCCTGCAAAACCCCACTGGCCGGATCGTTTTCGCCCGGGGCGAAGGAGCCCCAGCCGAGGCCAATGGGGAGGCCACCGCCAAGCGCAAACCACGGCAAGAGCGCAGCAAGGCCAATCCGCAGGCGGACGGCCCCCGCTAGGCTCCGCAAACCTGCTTCCATCAACCGCGGATGTCGGTTTCAGCCCCCTACTACGGCGATTCCGCGGCCATGCGCACGCCGCCGCCCGATCTGCCCAGCCTGCTGCTGAAGGAGCGAATCGTTTATCTGGGCTTGCCCCTGTTCAGCGACGACGACGCCAAGCGCCAGATGGGCATTGACGTCACCGAGTTGATCATTGCCCAGCTGCTCTACCTGGAGTTTGACAATCCGGAGAAACCAATTTTCTTCTACATCAACTCCACCGGCACCAGCTGGTACACCGGCGACGCCGTTGGCTTTGAAACCGAAGCCTTCGCCATCGCCGACACGCTCCGCTACGTGAAGCCGCCGGTGCACACCATCTGCATCGGCCAAGCAATGGGCACCGCAGCCATGATCCTCAGCGCTGGCACCAAGGGCCATCGGGCCGCCCTACCCCACGCCTCAATCGTGCTGCACCAGCCCCGCAGCGGCGCCCGCGGCCAGGCAACCGACATCCAGATCCGGGCCCAGGAAGTGCTGCACAACAAGCGCACCCTGCTGGAGATGCTTTCTCTCAACACCGGCAAGTCGGTGGAGCAGCTGTCGCGCGATTCCGACCGCATGACTTACTTCACCGCTGAGGAAGCCAAGGAGTACGGACTGATCGATCGGGTACTCACGAGCCTGAAAGACCTTCCAACCGCTCCGCCGGCCACGGCAGCCGGCCTGGGCTGAGCCACCTTCTGGCAGCCACCGTCAGGCAGCCAGCCCCCCCCCCCCAGGCACCCCGCGTTCCACCGACCACCCCAACCAAACCCATGCCCATCGGCACCCCCAGCGTTCCCTACCGCCTCCCCGGCAGCCAGTACGAGCGCTGGGTTGACATCTACACGCGGCTGGGCGTGGAGCGAATTCTCTTCTTGGGCTCGGAGGTCACCGACGCAGTGGCCAACGCGCTGGTGGCCCAGATGCTCTATCTGGATTCGGAAGACAATTCCAAGCCGATCTACCTGTACATCAACTCGCCCGGAGGCTCGGTGACCGCGGGCCTAGCGATCTACGACACCATGCAGTACGTCAAGAGCGACGTGGTGACGATCTGCGTGGGTCTGGCCGCCTCGATGGGCGCCTTCCTGCTGGGCGCTGGCACCAAGGGCAAGCGGCTGGCCCTGCCCCACAGCCGGATCATGATTCACCAGCCTCTGGGCGGCACCAGCCAGCGCCAAGCCAGTGACATCGAAATTGAGGCGAAGGAGATCCTGCGCATCAAGGACATGCTCAACCATTCCATGGCCGACATGACTGGCCAACCCTTCGAGAAGATCGAGAAGGACACCGACCGCGATTACTTCCTCAGCGCCGCCGAGGCCAAGGAGTACGGCCTGATCGATCGGGTGATCGCCCACCCAAGCGAGGCCTGAAGGGCGCCTGCGTAAGCTCAGCCTCTGCCCTGTCCAGAACCGACGCCTCGATGGCCAAGCTCTATTACGACACCGACGCCGACCTTTCCCTGCTTGATGGCAAGACGGTGGCCATCATTGGCTACGGCAGCCAGGGCCATGCCCACGCGCTGAACCTCAAGGACAGCGGCGTCAACGTGGTCGTTGGGCTCTACGAAGGCAGCCGCTCGGCAGAAAAAGCCAAGGCCGATGGCCTGGAAGTACTGAGCGTCGCCGACGCCTGCGCCAAGGCCGACTGGATCATGGTGCTGCTGCCCGATGAATTCCAGAAGGCTGTTTACGACAAGGAAATTGCACCTCACCTCAGCGCCGGCAAGGTGCTGAGCTTCGCCCACGGCTTCAACATCCGCTTCGAGCTGATCAAGCCGCCCGCGGATGTGGACGTGGTGATGATCGCCCCCAAAGGCCCCGGCCACACCGTGCGCTGGGAATACCAGAACGGCATGGGAGTGCCGGCCCTATTCGCCATCGAGCAGGACGCCAGCGGCCACGCCCGTGAGCTGGCCATGGCCTACGCCAAGGGCATCGGCGGCACCAGAGCTGGCATCCTCGAAACCAACTTCAAAGAAGAGACCGAAACCGACCTCTTCGGCGAGCAGGCCGTGCTGTGCGGCGGCCTCTCCGAGCTGGTCAAGGCCGGCTTCGAAACCCTGGTGGAGGCTGGCTATCAGCCCGAGCTGGCCTACTTCGAGTGCCTGCACGAGGTGAAGCTGATCGTCGATCTGATGGTTAAAGGCGGCCTCACGGCCATGCGCGATTCGATCTCCAATACCGCCGAGTACGGCGACTACGTGAGCGGCCCGCGCCTGGTCACCGCCGACACCAAAGCGGAGATGAAGCGCATCCTCACCGACATCCAAGACGGCACCTTCGCCCGCAACTTCGTGGCCGAGTGTGACGCCGGCAAGCCGGAGATGACCAAAATCCGCGAGCGCGATGCGGCCCATCCGATTGAGCAGGTGGGCAAGGGCCTGCGCTCAATGTTCAGCTGGCTGAAAACGGCCTGATCCAGCCCCTGCTCAGCAATCAACTGTTCAGCAACCCCCTGCTGCTGGTTGTCCTCGCCTGCGCCCTCGATCGCCTAATGGGGGACCCGCGCTGGTGTCCCCATCCGGTGGTGGTCATGGGCTGGTGGATCACCGTGCTGCGCCGCGGCGCTGAAGCCTGGGCGGGCAACAGAGCCTGGAAGCTGCGGCTGGCGGGCGGCTTGATCACGCTGGTGCTAGTGGGCTGCAGCGTCTTGGCGGGCTGGGGAATGGAGCGGCTGGCTCCTACGCCGCTGCTGGTGGTGGCCCTGGCCAGCGCTCTTGCCGGCCGCAGCCTCGAGCAAGCGGTGGGTGGGGTACTGAAAGCTCTGCCTAATTCCGTACAAGCTGTACAGAAACAGACAGAACAAAACCAGATAGAACAAAACCAGACAGACCACTCTGGCGACAACCCAACCCAGGCAGCCCTTCAGCCAGCCCGCCGGGCCCTTGCCTGGATAGTGGGCCGCGACACGGCCGATCTCGACGCCCCGGAAATCCTGCGGGCCCTGGCCGAAACGGCCAGCGAGAACGGCGTGGACGGTCTGTTTGCGCCACTGTTTTGGATGCTGCTGGGGGCTGGGCTCTGGAGCCTCAACCCCTCATGGCCCGGCCCCCTGGCCCTGGCCTGGGGCTTCAAAGCAGCGAGCACCCTGGATTCAATGCTGGGCTACCGCCGCGGGCGCCTGCGCTGGCTGGGCACGGCGGGAGCCCGCCTCGATGACCTACTGGTTTGGCTGCCCTGCCGGTTGGTGGCGGTGAGCCTGCCGCTGGCGGCTGGCCAGCCAGGCCGCAGCCTTGGGGTACTGGCAGCGGCCCGGCGCGATGGCGCCGCCGACCCCTCACCAAATGCGGGGCTATCCCAAGCCGCCTACGCCCACGTCGCCGGGGTGCAGCTGGGGGGCAGCAATAGCTATGGCGGCCAAATGCATCGCAAGCCCCTGCTTGCCGCTGGGCTGCCAGCGCCGGATCAGGCGGCGGTACTGCAAATGCTGCAACTAAATCGGCGGCTTGAGCTGATATGGCTCACTGCTGCCGCTGCAGTGGCGTTCATCACGAAAACTCTCAGCTGATTGCCCCTGCCCCTGCCCCTGACGAAGCTGCAAGCAGATCATGGAGAACATGGCAATTCGCGAGCTGCTCGAAGATGCCCTCAAGGAGCCGAACATCGGGCTAACCCCTTGCTTTAGCTGGCACGCCACACCTGTAGGGATTGCAGCCCTGTGGCAAGCCGGGGCAGCGCCAACAGCTCCTCCCTATGAAGATGCCCTCAAGGAAGGTCTGCAGGTAGGGCTCGATCTAAGTCGCGAAGAGCGGGAGTTTCACCAGCTCAATTCAGGTCTGGTGTTGCTGTTTCACAGCTAGGCCTGCTGGCGGAAACACCAGCGCCCATTGATGCAGCGTCCAACTGACGCATCCCTGAACGATCAGCGGATCTGTTCGAACAAGGGCCTCCGCTTCTTCCCAACTGGCTGCCGTAAACAGCAACATGCCGCCAGCCCCATCGCCACTGCGGCCGACCCGATCGGCCCAATAACCACTGCGGGGCTCATGGCCCTTGCGTTCTAGTTCTGCCAGCCAGGCCAGATGGGCTGGAATCACGGCGTCGAATTGGGGCTTAGAAACCAGACCCAGCTCCAACTTCACAAAGGTGAGGCGCATCTTTTAAACCTCTTTGGCGGTGCGTTGCCGGCGGCACCTTTCTGAGCAGTAGCGCACCTCATCCCAAACATCCCTCCACTTGCGCCGCCACTGAAAGGGCCGCTCACAAACGGGGCAGATTTTGGTGGGACGGTTCTCGTGGTGGGGCATCTCCAGGGGCTCGACGCAGATCAGGGATGGAAATTTAGGCAACCGAACCCAAATCCAGATCAGGGAAACGACAAAAAGCGACCTAACCGTAGTAGGATTGTGAAGATTTCATAAGACGGCCATGTTGTTAAGCATTTTTGGTTTCTTATTTGCGGCCCTTTCATTTGTTCAAGTCCCCCAATGGGACAACGACTGGACCAAATGCTCGGTGGCAGTTCCAGACACCGCTTGCCATTGGTATGTGGTCAACCCTGACAACACATTTGGCAAAGGATTCAGCTGGATCACCGCTCCTGAATACGACGTAACTGCATTAAGGGACATCGGCATCCAACACGAGGTAACCGTGGCGCAGGGCTTCCAAACGACTGTAGAACTTATGAATGCATCAGCCGAAGTCAAGTACGGCGACAACTACTAAAGTCAGGTTTCGGACCAGAACCAGAATCGGCAAGTCGATAACTTCATCGAGAAAAGCATCTTAGGATCAGCATAAATTTTGCTATACGCAAATATCAACCTCTAATACTCACACCGCTAATGCTAAGAAAAAGTAGAAAAATATATTTGCTCCAAGTCGCATAGTATTCAAACTCTCCAAATCCACTGCAGCGCAGCGATATTTCGTCTGCTACTTAATTTCTTAAGACCATGGGATGTGCTGAAATCCCATTTTGACGGCTTATGGGGTTATGGTTTGCAGACATTAAATCAGTCGTCCTTGCATCAGGGTGGCCTCAACACCCTGCCATGGACTCTTCAATTCTGTTTGCCTTAAACTGGAATTCGCTCGGCGAGCTAGCAACCGAAGATCTTGAGTATGTGCTCAACTCAATGGCCCATGCCATGGATTCAGGCAAAGAAGAGTTTTGTTCGCTTTACAGCAAAGTGAACGTCCGTGCTTGACTCGCAAAATCAATTCCGATTAGCTATTGGCCCCTGAACAAGTGGTTGGGCAACATGCAACGTCTAAAATTACAAGGATATTACTTTTGACGCCTTAAGCAATTCGCAAGGTTCTCCTTGGCGATTGCCAGTGCCTCCTTACAGGTCTCCTTATCGTCCTTATCAATATCGCCCTGCTCGCCACGAAGACGTTGTTCTAGAAAATCAATTTCCTCCTGCCAGTGCTCGGCGCCCATATCAAAGACAGGCAGCTCCACATCATTGGCATCGTCGTCGACCAAAGAGAAATCGTCGTCCCTCATCTTAAGTAGTGATGGAATTCAACCCAAGGATGCCGCAGGAAGCAGGAAAAGGAAATCCCCTGTAAACCCACAGACCGGCTACTGCTGCGATCACCAACTCAATTCCACAACTGGCACTCGAAAACCTGCCAAAAATGCCAAAGAAGCAGGGTTCGCTCACAAAATCCCTAGCGCTTTCGACTCCGCCAGGGACATGCTTCCCGTCGCTCATCACGACTCACTTACGCTTTTAGGCGTTTACACTCGCTGCATGGAATATCGGCGCCTCCTGGACTGAACACCACTGTGGTTGATTTAAACCAAAAAATAATACGTCAGGCGCCAAACTTGAGAACCACTTCGACAACTAAAAGCCCCACTAGGGCGACAAAGACAAGAAGCGAGGGCGAACCAGAGAAATCCATACCGACTCCGCTGAATTCATCCTTTCTAAAGCAAATTCATAAGAGCGCCGTAGCGATATATACAGCGGAAACCAGTTGAACATTCCGCAGGCTTCTCCTCCCTTGACCTGGCAACCCTCCATGCCCTGCCACACTACAACCACACGATCCAGCGGTTATGAACGAACAGCCAGGCTCTCCAAAGCAGTTAGGCAGTCGCCTTGGCGAGGAGACGGTTGAAGAGCATAGGGAACTACTTACCAAAATTGGTAGCGATAGCATCCTAAAAGCACCTGCAATCAAAGGAAGCATATACTTCTATATCAATATTTGCGGCGATGGCACTCAAAGCAAAGAGGAATTAATTGACGACCCAACTGCGCTAAATGCTGCGATTGAGCATATTGCAATTGAGATAAAATACGAAAACAAGCATCACCGATGGCTCTCCCAGCTACCCCAGGCATTAAAAATATTGGAATTTGCAGCAGAACACTTAAGCCTAAATAATAATATTACGCCTGACAATATTAGCATTAATGCTGAACTCAAATGGCGGGACGAGAAAGATTTTGAAAACATCATTCATCTTACGCAAAGCAAAGGCAATGCCGAATGGCAGGTGTCACGATTTGCCTGATAGAGCCATAGCCTGCTTGGCTCTATCAGGCAAGCAACGATTGTTAAAACGACCATCCCGGTGCTCCAAAGCAGTTCGGCATCCGTGTCAGTGAGGAAACAATGAAACTGGTCTCTGCATAAGCGGAGAGGGTGGGATTCGATTTGAAAACAACATGGGTTGCCCTGGAATGGATTAGGAGAAAAAAGACAGCAATCTCATCTTGAGATCTAACAAAACATCTCACAAAACCAGACGAGATTCACTGAACCTGAGTGGGATGCCATGGGGCAAAGATTCGTGTAACTCAACAGAAGGTTCCGATTCCGACTTCGGTGCTGTTGTAACCTGAGATTCCCCCCTGAGGAATCAGACCCTGATGAATGGGGCAGGTGGCACAGGAACGGCAGCAGGCATCGCACAAGAGCAGATACGCAGGCGGCAATCGCCTTGATCCAATACGGAGACTGGATTTAGGATTGATAGATGGACCACCGGCGCCAAGGACTGCTCAAAGGTCTGCTTGCTGCAGTGATCTTTGGTCTGAGCGCCCCGCTGGTCAGCACCTTGACCTCAGCAGGATCGCCGCTTGCCCTGGCGGGACTGCTCTATGGGGGATCTGCACTGGCACTGCTGACGGCAAGGGCAGTGCGGGGGCAAAGCACTCAAGAGAGTTCGGTCAAGCGCCAGGACCTGGGGATGCTGGCGTTGCTGACCCTGCTTGGCGGCATTGCTGCTCCCATCTGCCTGGTCAGCGGGTTGGCACTCCTGTCAGCGGGTTCTGCGTCCTTGCTGCTGAACCTGGAAGCGGTGTTCACGATGGGGATTGCTGTCCTGATTGGCAGGGAACACCTGAGCGGCAAAGGCACTGCGGCAGCGGCACTAATCATTGCTGGGGCATTGGTCATCGGGAGCGGCACCGCTTCAGGAACGACCCTTCATGGAGCGGTATTTATCGCCCTGGCGTGTCTTGGATGGGGCATAGACAACAACATCAGTCAGCGCCTGAGCATCAGAGACCCGATGCAGATCGCTTTACTGAAATCGGTTGGAGCATCAGTGCCGATGCTGCTGCTGGCAGGACTAACAGGGGCAAGGTTCCCAACCCCCATGGAGGTCGTGGTGCTCCTGGCGATTGGCGGAATCGGATATGGACTTTCGATCTGGTTGGATCTGCTGGCGCTGCGGGAGTTGGGCGCTGCCAGGGAATCAGTGATTTTTGCGACGGCACCATTTGTTGGAGCAGGGTTTGCTGTCCTTGCCCTCAAAGAAGCACTCAGCGCCAACATGATTGCCTCTGGCGTCTTGATGGTGGTTGGAGTTGTACTGCTGCTCAATGAAGACCATGCACATTGGCATCGCCATGACGAGGTGTGGCATGAACACAAACACCTCCATAACCCTGGCGACCAGGACCAGCACCATGCCCACCAGCATCCCAATGACGAAGCGAACGGGGTGCGAACAGATGGTGCCTACTGGCACTCTCATCCGCATCGGCACGAACCTATTGCCCATGCCCATCCGCATGTCAGCGATGGGCACCACCGTCACCAGCACTAAGGGAGTGGTGTGACCGTCAACCCGACAAAACTCCAAAACCTCCGTGGGCAGACCCTGCTGTTCCCTTGCTTGGAAACGGGATTCGTGACCACTGTCGGTCTTTGCAATTGGCGCCGGAGCGGGTCTGGCAGAAGAATCAGCAGGCGGCGTGATGATTGAGAGAGGACGCTGGCGAACAACCAAGGACAAAAGGAGACAGGTTTAGTTTTGCAAAATGCGGTATTCCTCCAGCGAAGACTCCGCTATCACTCAGCAAACACAGGTCATGAACTTGAAGAGTCACTTTGGAACTGTTGCCGCCATCGCAGTTCTGGGCGGTTATGCAGCAACGGTACTCCCAAACGCCAATGCACAGCTTTCCCCCAATTGCGAAAGAAATGGCAAGCGTGACTACTGCGCGATCACTCCTATTGCAGGTGCCACAACTGAAAAGCAATCCTTTGATATGATTACTTTCGCAGATCACTCGGTCTACGAAATAACAAGAAATCTTGAGTCCTGCAAAAAGATCTCAGAAAAGGTGCAAACCTGTAATGTAAAAATCATCACGCCGCCTGGAAACGCTAAAACTATACCCGCCTTCTACAGAGGGACTTTCTACGAGGGTGGAGTCAAGCACGAATATGTCGGGAAAGGTATTCATTTGACTTATTTCTTCCTTGACTGAAGACATACGAGTGGGTTCCGAATTACGCCGAGCAAAAATTTTTGCACTGTGCCTTGGGTTGCTGGTGATGGGTGGTTGCGGGATTAAGGCAAACCAGTCGGGATCCAGTGCCTGCAGCAATGGAGGCAACTCCTGCGCCGCTGCCCAGGCGCCACCAGGAATGCGCCAAGCCCTCAAAGGTCACAGGATCGTCAGGGCGCAGTGGGTGGAGAAGACCAACAAGGAATCGGGCGCACCAGACATCGGAATGAAGGCGGAGTGGGAACCCATCACAGAGAGGCGCTGACAGCAGATCAAAAGGATTGAACCGCAAAATGTGCAGATATTTTTGGTTTTAGGTGGATTCACCTGGACCACCTACTCCCCAAAAATCCAGATACAACAAAGGGTCTGGACGAACCAGACCCTTTGAAAACTCTTGAGAAGCGGAGAGGGTGTCCGTCGAGTTCGGTCTTATACGGACTCTCTCAGACCTTTTTCAGGTGTTGGGGTACGAATTACCCCAACATTTACCCCACCATCTATTTCCTTCCGTGAACTCGACGGAAGACGCAAATCGCTTGCGCCAGAACAAATCTGGGCATCTAACCTACCCCAACATCACTCACCCACCCTCAGGACACCACCCACGCTTGACCTCCTGCGATACCACCCACTGAGAGCACCGCTTAGTCAGGTGCTCGCCTTGGAGAATCAGACCCTGATGAATCGGAAGGGTCAGCGCGTCTTGCAGTAACCAGACCCCGCATAACTGGAACCTACTGGGCAGGAGGTGCCGCCACTGCCACCAGCAGGGAAGAACTGCTGCCCTGGTTTGGTGGCAAGGCAATACCCGCTGCCCTTGTAACTGGAACCGCCTGGGCAGGAGGTCCCACCACTTCCGCCAGCAGGGAACATCTGCTGAGCAAGGGCAGAACTGGTCATCAGAGCAAGGGATGCCAGAACGCCCGTCAGACCAGTAGCAATGACGCTCTTCATCGGTGTTCGGGCGAAGAGAGAGAGGAGTGGGGCGTGAGCAACGGGGACGAAATCTCCGCCCACTTCCTCGACCTATGGACGGGTCGAACACCGCCATAGAGGGATATTTCAGTCAGGCACTGGTATTGAGCGCGAGCATGGGCAAGGTTTGTTCACAAAAAAATCCCTGGCGTGTTCGACTCCGCCAGGGACATGCTTCCCGTCGCTCATCACGACTCCCTAACGCTATTAGGCATTTACACTCACGCCATGGGGTGATTGCCGCAGGTCTTCAGGCGGACACACTCAAAGCACTACCCACCTTCAGAACACCACCCAACCGCCACCTCCTGCCTTGGCACCCACTGGGAACACCGCCTGGTCAGGTGCTCACCTTGGGGGATCAGACCCTGATGAATCGGACAGGTCAGCAGGGTGACGCAGTGCCTGCCGACCTCGTAGCGAAAGTGCTGACAGGTGATACAGACGCTTGAGGAGCGGGATGGTTTGAGGACATTCCACTCAAGGAACTCCCATTCCTCAGAGGAGACGGCAGGTGGCACAGGGCGGGCAGCAGGCATCGCACAAAAGCAGATACACCTGTACTACTCGCCCTGAGGTGGTGGGGTCAAGGAGTCCATTGAGTCCCTTACCGCCAAGGCAGTCGCCAACAGCGGAAAGCGTCCATACCCTTCAAGCAGCGCCAGAAGATTCCGATGAAGCACCTGCTGGTCGTCACAGGCGTGTTCCTGCTCCCCGCTGCTATTCACGCCCAGGAACCCAAGATCCAGTGCCCTGGAGAGAACACCGTGGAGATGCGCTATTGCGCTGGTCAGTCCTGGGAGCAATCCACAGACCAGTTGAAGCAAAAGGTGCCCAAGGCACTTTTTAAGCAGTGGCAGGAGACAACCCGAGCGGTCTGTGCTCACGCCTATGCCGCCTACAAAGAAGGCAGCATCTACCCGCAGTTAGTGGTGGGGTGCGACGACAACCTCAATCGGGCACTGCTACAGGCGCACTGATCTCTTCTTCGTTGACTAAGAGTGCAGAGCACTGTTTTCAGTCTTGAGAATCACTTGCCAATGCTTGCTCCAGAATATACGAAGCAAGATTACTCAAAGATCTCCCTTCCGCACGACTTCTCATCATTAGTTTCCTCGCTGTTGCAACGGAAATTGTAACTGTAATCCGCTTGTGAGAGAGGGAAATAGTCTCCTTGCTCGGATCTTCATCAACCTCTGAAGAGACATTCATATGCCGCTCCCCTAACCTCAGCAAAACGCCATTATTACTTTAGCACGAGATACCAGTAACCGTGGACATTTATAACTAAAGGTCAAACAGTTAAGAATCATGTTGTTCGGCATTCTGGGCAATGATGGCGGCAGCGATTTGGTCGATGGACCTACCAGTCCTGTCGCTAATCCGTTGCAGGTAGGCAAGCACCTCTTCTGAGACCTCAAGGTCTATGCGACGTGGAAAACTATCTGGGTTTAATTGGTAGCGGTCACTATTGTTGTTGTGGGCAACCATTTGCTGTCACCGAAGTCGTGGATTCTTGGCAGTTGACTAATGGAAGAAAGAATGGCATGGAGATTTGCGGGACGATTGCCTACTCTGTACACTCTAAGCAAGAACCTTTAACACACTCATTATATCCTAAATTACGCCACTTCTGAATAATCCGCAATAGAACCTCACGTCTTAGCACCGACTGCGAAAACCTCTGAGGCGGTGCTCCCCTTGAAGAATAAGACCTTGGAGAGTCGGGTAGATCAGAGGTGCCTCCTCCCCCAAAGAGCACTTGAAAGACCCGCCTTGGCGCCTTGAATCAAATCAACCTTCAAGTGCCCTTAGGGCGTCTCTTTATTGTTTTTGATTCTGGATCACAGGAATTGCAATAAAATGAAAATTTCCTTACAAAAAAACGAATTGCCTGGAAATGCTCGGCGGTTAGGAGTTTGACTTCTCCGCAATTCGTGCATCTTCTTGTTGAAATTGGGGTCAAAAGGAATGCCTCACTTGGTGCGACGCTGGTTGCGTTGGTGATGCACTATGCAGCATTATGCATCATCAAGACCCTGGAGCAGGAGCGCCACTCCATAGACGCTGTACTACTGAGCACCTTTGGCGATGCCGAACTCCGCTTTGGTGTTCGTGCCCCTGGCGGTTGGGTTCTCAAGCAGCGGTCACGAACCAGTTGGGAATACGACTCCGAAGTCAGGGATGCCAACAAGGGTCTTCAACAGCAGGCACAGGGCGGGCAGATACACCTATACTACTCACGCTTGGGTGGTGAGGTCAAGGAGTCCATTGAGTCCCTGATCGCCAAGGCAGTCACCAACAGCAGAAAGCGTCCATAGAGTGCGTTTACGACTTCGCACAAGACCCAAATGAAGCGCCTGCTGCTTCTTGCTCTGACCACTGGAACCCTGCTGATGGGGACTGCTGCTTATGCCCAGTGCTGCTGCTGCGGACAGATGAATGGGCAACCAGGTGCAACACCTCAGGAAGGCGTCAAGAAGTAGGTCTCTTGCCCCTACGCCGTCCTAGACCTCTTCAACGCCTTTCTGCCGTAACGCTTCTGGACTGCTGGCAACAGCGACTGCTGCACCTGCCACATAAAGGCATCCACACGCTCCCGTCGTTCAGCAGAAGAGGCGATGTGCTCCGAGAAGGCACCTGCGTGGCACAGATCCACCAGCAGACCAACCTCATCCTCGCTGAGACACAAAAGGTGATCGGTTCCAACTGATGTAACCCGCATAGTCCTGGCGTTCAGTGAACTCAGTTGTCCTGCTGAGGTGCAGAGACGGCAGTAGGAACATTGAGACCATCAAAGAGTTGCCCAAGCACCGTTGCCATCCTTGGAGGTAGTGCTGCGCCAGCAATGGACTGAGAAGCAAGCACAATCAGAGCAGACGCCTCAACAAGCGCCGCCGCTTCTGCGTCACTCAGAACGAGTAGATGCTCACCATCCGAGTGCGTGATCCGCATACCGTTGCAATTGCGACCAAATCCAAGGTAAGCGGAATTCGCTAGTTAAGGCGAGGTTATCCAGTCCCCATATGGGGACAATAATTGAAAAAGGATCAGACGAAAGAACCTAACCTGGGTAAGTTTTAGTGAAATACCTGAACGGTGCCAGGCATCCCCACGACCATCAAACCCATCAAACTCCAAAACCTTCGGGGGCAGTATCTGCTGTTCCGTTGCTTGGAAACGGGATTCGTAACCACCCCTCCAGCACTCACCCGCTACCAGAGCGGAAGGGGCATTGACCCGTCACGCAGAGAACTGGTGGGCGAGCGACCTTCCACCTGGATCAAAGAAGTGCCTACGACGCCCTGTGAGCACTGCGGAATGGTCGTAAGGGGCAACCAATGGACATTCAGACAGCACAAGCAGACCAAGCGTTGCCAGAGGGCACAGGCAGCAGCGTGATGAGCAACCCCCTCTGGATGCTGGTGCCCTGGTTGGTCTTTGCCCTTGCTGCAAGCATCAAGTGCTGGCGTCTGAAGGGGATCTTCCGCATGAATCGGCGGCATGCCCTGCAGAACCGAACGCCTGCGGCAGATGCTGGAGGGTATCTGGGAGAAGGATCAGCAGGCGGCGCGATGGAGCGCCTGGGAAGAAGCAGGCATCGGACAGACGAATACACCTATACTAATAAATGAGAGCGGTTGATAGAAGCACTGGTTGGTCAGGGCAGGATTTACACTAGACATGCATATCCGCAGAGTTGAACCATGGGAGACCGTATCGCTTCGACACTTGGGGTTGTTATTGTTTCTTCCCTTGCAATCATCTTTCCCGCGCAATCCCAGGCATATGGTTGCCGGTGCCAGATGACACAGGACATGAACGCTCGAATGCAGGGATACGTATACATATGCTGCAACGCAGATGGGATGTGCCAGTACGCACAGACGCCTCCTCCCGGTTGCTTGCTAGGAGGATGGTAAAAGCAAATCGTTCGACTATCATCCAACAGGCAATGGAATTAAATTACAATTGCCGCACACTCGAATAAAATGGTTAATTCATCCGGAACAAATGAATCCGGAGAAGCGCACGCATTGCCCGACATGCGATACCCGCAAGAACTCATTCAGCGGGATTTAACATGACACAGGATGCAGAACACAGGCAAGTTACTTGCACAATTCGACTTAGCATGAAAGAACTGGCAATGCTAGAAGAATTACGTTTGGAGTGGGGAATGGACACGAGAGGTAAAGTATTGGAATCAATTCTGAAAAGTGTTCTCAATACGGATCCTTAGAATTTCCCTATAATCAATAAGAGGTGGCAGAAAGCAACAGACGACACACGTCAACCCGAACACACTGAAAAACCTGCGAGGGCAAGAACTGCAGATCCCACAAGCATCCTCCTAAGCATTGGCATCCCAATAAGCAGAGGCGCAATGGTTGCGCTCCTATCTGACCGCAGGTGCCGTCCAATGCTCACAACGGTTAATGGACGCCAACTGAGCAAGCAACAGGACTTGCCAGACCCTGCAGACACCAGCAGTTCCATTGCAAACGCTGAAGTTCTGGCAGTTGATGCAGCGAGGAGCAGGTGACGCCATATATGACGGTCGGGCAAGCGTCCATCGTAAATCTTGGTGGTTCTATGCACCCACTGCATAACTGGTAGAACGCTGCACCTTGCGGCAGGAGAGAAAGCACCTAGCGCATGGAGCACCTAACAAGCAAAAACTCGAAACCTATAGACTAAGCATTGCCGTCTGGCATAGCAGGCAGTAATGTTGCTCTCATGGCATGTATAGGAAAGCAGGCATGAAACTACTGCGGGGTCTTGGCATCGGAATAGCAATAACTCTTACGGCGCTGACCACACAGGCAAAAGCGGACTTTGGGACTGCTGATGTCGGCAACAAAAACAATGAAACAAAGATATTTGAAGCGTGGTGTGGAGAGAGAGGAAATGACTGCAAAGTCAAGTTTGACACACAGTCGATACTAATAAACGAGAAAGACGAGGTGCTCTACAGGAGAATCAAAACTTTTTTCTACAATGCGAACAATGGCGTTTGCAACGCATACGGGTTTTGGTGCATCGGGAGGAAGTACTCATTTGATATAGTTTACATAAAGAACGACGGTAGTGAAAGTGTTGGGAAAATAATATTCGCAAAAGAAGATGTCGCCTTGCGCTTCATGACAAACCTCAAGTTATCGACTGGAATCATGCATGACAGGGGCGATCCAAGATGCGAACAAGGTCAGATATTCCACGAAGGAATTTGCCTATCTCCTAACACGGCGGCAGAAGTCAGAACCCGAGAGAAGGAATCAGCAAATGCAAGCAATGCAGTTATTGAGCATGGAAGGGCGATTGGCACAGGACTAGCAGTACAGGGTGAACTTCAGAGAGAGGGATTGGAGTCTGCAGGGAATAGCATTCAGCAAGGATTGGGCAATATAAAATTACAACAAAATACGGGCGTGATCATCGTTCCAAGGTGATTCGACTATTTCAAGTAAAATCAAAAAAATCTATACATTCAAATGTCTCAAGCAAAGTCAGTTGCCAAGATTGTACTTACCGCAATAGCGGTAGTCGGTGGTGTTTGGGCAGGCGCCAAAAGAGCGCATGGAATGAAAAGAGAGAAACAGATAAGAGAAGATGACGCAAGGCAGTATAGAGAAGATCAAATTAAACGGATCAGAGAGGAGTCGGGAAATTTAAATTCGCATTACTCATTCCGTGATACAACAGGCATTCAGGATGTCATGGAACTGTTTATTGAAGTGGAGGCGGATAACGGCGAGTGGCAATGCGTCGAATCCGCTGGCATGCAGGACTTCTTTAGTCATCCTGAAGCGATTAGTCAAACCAGGAAAATAGCGAAAGAATATAGTTCTAAAGCGAGGTTGGTAGACAAATATCAAAATCTTTACAGTCATTGCGACGAGAATGGTGTGTTCTGGAATTTATCAAGTTGATTTCATGATTAAAGAGAGGCAAGGCAGGCAATTCCAATCACAATCGATATCTGTAAGAGCATACAGAAGGAGCAAACAACAGGAATGCAAAATTTTAGGTTAACGGTATTCTACGCAATTCGGTACATCTCAAGATGAAAAATTTATTCCTTCTTACCTCCAAATCCCTATGTTGGCACATGTTCGCCGTTGATGACGAGCAATTAATTTGCCACTACATCTGCATCGACAAGAATGATGTCATTGCTCAGAAAGTGTTATCAAAACAGCAAGCAAGAGTCGAATGGAGGCGTATTCGCCAAAGTGGATTTTTCCCCAGAAACGAAAAGGAAGTGACTAGTGGAATATTAACATCACATTTTCACCAAAGATACAAAGAATTTTGCAAGTGGAAAAATGGTTCATTAGTAGCGCCGTTTCAAGAGAGAATAACTGAATATGACAATTCCGAGCATTTGCGATATTTGGAAAATGCGATAAAGACCGAAGACTGGGAAGGTTATCAAATCTGGGCGCACGAGCAAGGAGACATAGGGTCAGTAATGAATAATTACGAACCACAACCTATTATTTCGCTGGATGCCCTAAATGAAAATTCATCGTCGATAACGGGAGAAATCGGTGGAGATGTTGACAACTACTGGAATCGAGAGGGTGTATTTGAAGAGGCAACAAATATGGATGATCGGGACGAGTAGTAAATATACTTATGGCAAAGCAGGCAAAACGCTGCTCTTGCAGCGAGAATGGGCACAAGCGACCAGTCCCCGTGACCTCAGCGACCTTCACCACACCCGAAGCAGACGAAGACGAAGAGTTGGATCTGAGTGACCTGCTCTTGGAGGTGCTTCCTGGTGACGGCAGTACATATCAATAGATGCAAGAGTAAGACAATCAGGCATTAACCGCTATCCTGTAACCACCGCTTCTAAAAGACATGGATTTGATTGACCATCTCCAAACACTTGCCAAGCGAGCAAAGGAAAGTGCAGATAATCTCCAGAACGAAGAGGCGACCAAAATGGCGCTTATAACGCCGTTTATTCAGGCACTGGGATATGACATATTTAATCCGTCAGAAGTGATGCCCGAATACTCCGCCGACTTCCCAGAAATCAAGCAAGGAGAGCGGGTAGATTACGCCATACTTGAAAACGGAAAACCCAAGATTCTCATTGAAGCAAAACCATATAAAACCAACCTTAAAGACACTGAAAAAGGGCAACTTGCCAGATACTTCCATGTAACAGAGGCAAGGGTAGGCATCCTCACCAATGGCAGGATATATCAGTTTTACTCTGATTTGGACAATACAAATGTGATGGATCCAACTCCATTTGCAGAGATTGATCTTCTTGATCTCTCAAATGCGCCAGTCAAGGAGATCAAGAAACTTACAAAGTCAATGTATGACCTTGCAGGTTTGCTTGATTCAGCAGAAAGACTCAAATATCTAGGCGGGGTAAAGGAGGAAATCAAAAAGGAACTGCAGGATCCAAGTGAATGGTTTATCAAGGAAATGGCGGGCAGGGTTCACAGCGGTAAGCGAGTGACATCAAGCATTCAGGAGCAATTTAAACCAATCGTGCAGGAGGCATTACTTGCTTACATTAATGATCGGGTAAATGACAGACTAAAGTCAGCGATTGAGGTCGGGCAACAAACTGAGGATGCTGCCCCCATAGAATCTCCAAGCGAACAAAGCGTTAACAGCAACGGCGTTGAAACAACGGCAGAAGAAACCGAAGGTCTCTACATTGTTAGAGCAATTTGCGCCTCAGACATAGACCCCTCAAGACTTCTAGAGAAGGATACTAAGACTTACTTTAATATTCTGGTTGACGGCAACACCTGGAAATCAGTAGTTCGCCTTTACTTCAATGGCGCAAATAAAAAGGTTGAGATATTTGACGATACAGAACCCAAATTTGTAGAACTTGGTTCGGCATCAGACCTGTATTCATGCAGTGACAGAATTCGTGCATCTCTCAGAAAGAGACTTGGGTAAGGAAGGGGATTACGCCTCAACAACCTCCAACAGATCCTCAATCCCACAATCCAGCACCGTCACAATCTTGGATGCCAAATCCAATGACAGTGCTGATGCCGCCTTCTGATCGTTCCGTGCCAGTCGGGTGATGGTCGTTGCCGCTACTCCTGCCGCCACTGCCAGACCATTCATCGTGATTGCCTTCTCACCCGCCTCTGCCCTACGCAGATTTGCCTTGGCAAGTGCCTTGGCGAGGGTCAGACGAACTTGCTTTGCCATAAGAGGCACAATACCTCAAGTGCCTTAACAGGGCAAAGCAGTACTTTCTGCCTATGCTCCCGTGCCTGACACAGAGAGCAGAGTATTAGGCACCAAACCTAAGCACTGCTTGAACCACGACAAACCCCACCAGGGCGACTAAGGCAAGAAGTGATGGGAAACCAGTTGCGACCATACCGACTCCGCTTACGACCCCATTTCTAAAGCAAATTGGAAACGATGCCGTAGCGATACACACAGCAGAACTCAACGGAACATTCCGCAATCCAAAAGCGCACTACGCATCATACTCAGTTCCATATGCTATGATTACTGCGGTGAAGGCAAGAGGTTCATTAGAAACCCGCCATCTCAACCCACTCCAGAATCCCAAAGAGGATCAGACCCATGCCGACCGATTTCTCCAACATTGACCTTGCGACCCTCAATGCTGCCCAGGGCGTGATGGTTGCTGCTCTTCGTGACCGCTGCTGCCAGTGGGAACAGGATTCTGCTGATGCTGCTGCGGGCGGAAACCTCAGTGCTGCCTCAATGATTCAGCACTGGGCATTTGCTGCTGACCTGCTTTCCACCACGATCAGCACCGAGTTCACGAATCTGTTCTCCCAGGCACTCACTGCCCGCTTTGGTGACCTGACCCCCACTACCCACCGCTCAGTTACCGATCAGATGCTTGATGCGGTTGCTCTGGAGGTGGCGGCATCGCAGGAGGTGCCTGAACTGGTTGCGATTTAACGACTTTCAAGCACTAAGCACCACATCTTGCTGGTATAGTGCTATAATTTCAGCGTTGAGGGGCAAGAAACTCATAGCAGTTCGCCCCTCTCAACCCATTCCTGAAACCCACAGAGGTTCCATCCGATGCTCTTCCTTATCCCTGCTGGTGCTGGCGGAATCCCCTGCCACACTTCACCCATACGCCCCAGCAGAAATGGCATACGACCATCCCGATGCTCCAAAACAATTTGGAATCCGCCTCAGTGAGGAGACGATGAAACTGGTCTCTGAAATCCAGCATCACCGCCAACGCACCAATCAATCCATCACCCTCGCTTCCATCGTGGAGGACGCCATTCAGTGTCACTACAACCGCTTGGTGAATGAGGGTGCAATCAAAAATGACTGATGACACCACCGATCTCACGGTCTGACCTTCAGCGGGTTCTCAAGACCCTGCCGCCAGAGGCACCAGACCCATTCCCCCACCTTGCTGACCTCAATGCCGACCAACTGATTCAGCGGCGGGTGGAGGTAACAGGCACAATCAAGACCCTAGAGCAGCAACGCCACACCAAAAACACTAAACTCCTGAGCACCATTGCCAATGCTAAACTACACCAAAATGTTCGAGCACCTGACGAATGAAATATCAAGCAGC